>DATEFW010000039.1:0-99901 GCA_035280425.1 Bryobacteraceae bacterium
GCCGTTTTTTTTTTTGGACAATCCTTTTCTGCCGGGAAATTGCTTCAATTCTGCCGGAAAACACCGGAGAATTTCGCGGCTGCGCCCGCACTCCCTCGATGACCCTTTATCTAATTGCGGACGAGGCCAACCTATTCTTATGTGCACAACCGCGCAAAACCGGACCATCCTTTTAGTCGAAGATGACACGTTGGTGCGCACCTCCATTCGCCAGATGCTCGCCGCCGACGATTACAGCGTGATCGAGGCTGGCGGCGGCGCCGAAGCCATGAAAATCTGGCGCGAGCGAAGCAGCGAAATCGGCCTTCTGATGACGGACATCCGTATGCCGGGAATCACCGGAATCGACCTGGTCAATTCATTGATGGCTGGGGAACATCCGGTGAAAACTCTGTTGATATCCGGCTATCCGGAACTGCTACAGGACGCCGGTCCCATGTTGCAAACGACGCCATTTCTCCAAAAGCCTTTCACTTTTGAACAGGTTTCGGGCAAATTGCGTGCGGTTCTGAACCGTCCGCTGCATGGGTGGAAATGTCCCCGCTGCTTCGGCCGGCGCTACCTGGGATTGACGGCCGAACACGACGGGCAATCCCTCGTCTTGACTTATCGCTGTGTGGACTGCGGCCTACGGCGCTTTACCACCATCGAGCAAAACGATACGTTCGATCGATGCCCGTTTTGTTCCGGGCCGGTGGTGCCGGCCGGCCATTCCTACGTCGGCGAAAAAGGCTATAACCTGGGCAGCGCGTGCTACACGTGCAGGGCCACGCTCCGCACCTACACCGCCGAATGCGCCGTCATTCCCTGGTGACGCGCTGATGGCCGGTGATACAATTGCGGGCGCACGCATGGCGCCTGAAAGCAATGCCCAGGTCCTGTTCCTGCGTCTGGCACTTCCCGGCCGGCCCGAGCGCAATGTGGGCGTATTTATTCTGGACAAGCCGACCGGCGGACTGTATTTCCGTCTGCGCGAGGATTGGGACCGGATCGCGGACCGGGACGAAGCCGAACTGCTTTCCCAACTCCACGCCGATTTCGAGCGGCGCATCCGCGAGCTCGGTGAACACGCCGGCGAACGGTTCCTTCAAGCTCTCGAAGATCAGCTTTCGAATATCTTGCGATTGACGGCACGCTCACCGGTTCGGGCCTCGGATTTGCGCAGCGAGCTGGACCGGCTATTCGAAGAGCACTGCGCGACTTCCTGACTTCGACTGAATTCGGCCCTAATTCACGAGCGCCCAATCAATCACGATCACCGATAATTTCGGATTCTTGGAGCGCAGCACAACGCGGCTCCATGCATTCTGCTCGCTCGGCGCCTCTTCGATCACCACGTCGTTCGCATAGCGGGTGTTCAAGGTATAGGTGGTCTGGTTCCAGCCGTTTTTCTCGCTGGGCGGCTCAACGACATTGTTGGCGTATTGCAAATTGGAAGTATAAAGAACGATTCCGTTGCTCGATAGATCGCCCGGCGAGACGCTCAATTTCACCATTTTTCCCGGCAGTTCCCCGATCAGCGTGCCGGCCGAGCAGGTTTTGCCCGAAATCGTCAGCAGCTCATTCTTTTTAAGCCGGCCAATCCAGATCAGCCGGCCGGACGCCGGAACGCGAGGCGCTGCCGGAGGGCGCACGGCGTTTTGCAGCGCGGATGGCGGCGGAGCGGGATTCGCAATGGGACTCTGCGGCGGAACTTGTACCGGCGAGGTGACGTGAGGCGCCGGGTTCTGCGCGATCGTGGGTTCAACCGGCGCCGTGGTGCGGCCATTTCCAGGATGCGGGCTTGCCGGCGCGGCAGCCTGAACCGAAACCGGTTTGTCGGGAAGCTGGGGCGTGCTCGCCCCCGGAGTTGCATTTGCGTGCGCCAGATAGCGGGCTTCGATCTTCGGCGCTTCAGTCTTCGTCGGCGGAGCAGGCTCCTGCGAAGCGGCTTTCGCCTCCTGCTTGGGCGGCGGTTGCTGGCCGGCCGGCGGCGTCACGGCCGGCTTCGCGGCAGGCGGCGGCTCGACCGGAACCGAAACCACCAGCTCAGCCGTTTTGCCGGCCGGCTCACCGGCGGATCTCGAAGCACTTCCCATCTCCCGCCGCACTGCACCCTCCGGCGGCGCCCCCAAAAAACGCGCGATCTCTTCTATCGGCTGATGGCCCGCGCGTTCCACTTGCAACCGCACCATCACGCTGCTGGATTGCCGCGCGTAGGTAAAATTGCCGCTGCGTAATTGCTCCCGGTCGAGCTCGACCCAGATCTTTCCAATTCCATCCGTAATCTCCAGGTGCGCTCCCGTTCCGTCGCGCACGGCGCGCGAATCCCGGTCCCAGGTGATGCGAAGCTGGCCCGCGGAATCCGCCACGCCCAGCGCCAGGCGTGCAGGCTGTGAAAGCCGGTAAAGCGCAAGCCCGCCGATGGCCGCCAGCAACACAACCAATGCGATCGCCGTGAGGGACCGGACGCTTTTCGAAGGCGCAGCAGGCGTGTTGAATTGTGGTACATCCCGAGGCGGGAGAATTTCGTCTTCCGGCACGGGGTCCGGCGCCGCCGCTGGTGATTCCGGCTCCGCCTGCTCCGTTGCCGGGAAAATCGTTTCTTCGGCTTCCTGCGTGAGCTCCTGAAAACCTGCTTCCGCGCGAAGCGATCCATCCGGTTCGCGGAAATATATCCTTCCGCGTGTCGGCGCGGTGTTGCCTGGGCGCAGAATCATCGCCACCTGCCAGGGTTCGGGAGACTGCGCATCGAAAATCTCGCGGTCGCGCTCCGATAAAGCCAGCTCACTGCGCGGATACGCCCGGAACCAGCCGACCGGTTCGAGTTTCAGCTCCGCGGCATGCGCCGCGATCAGTACAGCTTCAAACGCCAGCCGGTCCGCGTCGGCCAGCGGCATAGAGGGCACCACCTCACCCGGCAAAGGTTCAAAGTGCATGATGCGGACCAAGTCGCCGTCATGCACGCCGAACAAAACGCCGAAAACTTCCGGACCACCGTGAGCCATGCGATTGAAGCGCTCGAGCACCATCGCGCGCATGTCGCGCAAGACTGAATACAAGCACTCGATAAGGCGCAGCGGCTCAACAGACTTCGAAGAATCCCCTTCCATCCGGTGAGCAGCGCCTGCCATTTGCATTTAGCTTAGACTACCTCTGATCCGAAGGCCAGGGGAGCGCCTTTTATAGTACAGTACGAATTCGTACACTTTGGCCCTTTCGGCCGTTTGTATTAATGTAATAAGCTCTTGTATTGCTTTTAGTCGGAGGCCCCATGGTACACTTCCCCCGGAAGCTGCGCCTTCTGTTCGGCGCGGCAGTGGTTATCTGCACGCTCGTTGCAATCCCAGCAGTCCTCGCGCAGTCACCCGGAATCAAACTCACGGTCCTCGAAGGACAGGGCGCCATCAATAACATCGAGCAGCACCGCGCCAAAGAGCCGGTGGTCCAGGTGATGGAAGACGAGAAACCGGTAGCCGGCGCCACCGTCACGTTTCAGTTGCCGGAGACCGGCGCGAGCGGCTACTTCGCAACCAACCGCGTGTTGACGATTCAGACCGACGCCAAGGGCCAGGCGGTTGGACGCGGGCTGCATCCCAACTCCACTGCGGGAAGATTCCAGATTCGCGTGACCGCTTCGTTTCACGGCGAAACGGCGAACGCGGTGATCTACCAGATCAACGCGCAACCCGCCGGCGCCGCGAAAGGCGGAGGCGGAAAGAAATTTCTGATTATCGCGCTGGTCGGCGGCGCGGCAGCCGGCGGACTGTTCGCGGCCAAGGGCAGCGGTAAATCGGGCAGCTCGCCCGTCTCGAGCCCCGTATCCACCGGAGGCACCGTGCTCGTTCCCGGCTCTCCGGTGCTGCAACCACCGCACTAACCAACTCCGGGGGCTCCCATGAATCGATTGCCACTTCGATGGAGCGGGATTGTCGCGCTGACGCTGTGCTGCGCGGGTGCGCTCAATGCGCAGATAACGATCAATGCGTCGCCGCCTGCCGGAGAGGTCGGCGTGGCGTACGGTCCTGTGCAATTAGTTTCCGGAGGCACCCCGAATTACACCTGTCTCGCTGCCACATCGCCACAGAACGGGCTGTCGATAAATTCAGACTGTACACTAACAGGCACTCCCACATCCGCAGTGTCCACCACTTTCACTGGCGTTACGGCGACCGACAGTGCCCTCAATACCGCCGGTCCGACAGATGTCACTATCGCGACGATTTACCCTCAGTTGCAGATAACCACCACGAGCCCCCTGCCTGGCGGCGTGCAGGGTGTTCCGTACAACGCACCACTGACAGCGTCGGGTGGAACAGGTTCGTACACATGGTCGCTATTCTCAGTCGTTCCTGCGGCGGCGTGGCTCTCGGTATCGGGCAGCGCCCTGACTGCGTCAATACCCTTGGCCGGAACCTACACCGTTACCGTGCAGGTGAACGACGGGTTGAACACCGTTCAGAGCTCAGGCCTCACGCTCGTAATCTCTGCACCGCCGTTAACGATCGACACTAATTCTCTGCTCACAGGCGAAGCCACGGCGCCCTATTCATCTCCGCTGAGTGCGAGCGGTGGTACATCGCCATATACGTGGGCTTTGGCCAGTGGTTCGGCCCCGTTGCCCGCGGGCCTTTCGGTCGTGTCGTCCGGCGCGATTTCGGGAACGTTATCCGCTACAGCGACGACTGTCAGCAACATTATCGTGCAGGTTACAGACTCAGCTAACGTCACCGCGACGAGTTCGGCGATGACACTGACGGTGAACCCGGGGCCAAGCGTCAGCCCTGCGTCTCTGCCCAATGCCGACGCAGGCCACTACAGCCAAATCTTCACGGCGAGCAGTGGAACGCCGCCGTACACATGGTCCACATCTGGAACCCTTCCGGCGGGTACATCTCTCAGCACGACATCCCCGACGACGGCTACGTTGAGCGGCTCCGCCGCCAGTGGCACCTACAACTTCGCGATCAAAGTCACCGACAGCGCTGGCGGATCCGCGACGCAGGCTTACACCGTCACCATCAATCCAGCTCTCGCCATCACGACAACATCGCCGCTCCCCCAGGGCGAGGTGGGCGCAGCGTATTCCCAGCAATTGAATGCATCCGGTGGATCGGGATCGAACAATTGGCAAACGATCAACAGCACGTCGCCCCCAGCGGGCCTGACGTTAAGCACCAGCGGGATGATCAGCGGAACGCCAACCGTAGCGGGCCCTGTGAACTTTACCGTACAGGTCACCGACAGCGCCGGCGGCTCGACGACCAAGGATTTTACACTGACCATCGCCGCGGGGCCGACGATCACCACGGCGCCTACACTGCCCAACGGCACGGTCGGCGCGCCATACAATAGCGGCAGCGGCGTCACGCTCACGGCCTCGGGAGGAACGCCGGGTTATACATGGTCAATTACATCGGGTTCGCTGCCCGCGGGTTTAAACCTGGACGGCACTACCGGCACCATCAACGGCACACCGACTGCGGCCGCCAATGCGGTCAATTTCACGGTGCAGGTGGCCGATGCCAAAAACGTCACCGCCACCAAGCAGTTCACAATCACCGTCGCCTCCGGCCTCGTGATCTCTAACGCACCAACGCTCCCTTCCGGAGAAGTGAATGTAGGATACTCGCAGACGCTCACCGCCGTGGGTGGCACGTCTCCTTACACATGGACCATCACAGCGGGTTCGCCGCCCGGAGGCGTGACACTGAACCCGTCGACCGGTGCTCTCACCGGCACGCCTACCGCTTCCGGCGCCTTCAACTTCACCGTGAAGGTCACCGACAGCGCTTCTGTCACGTCCAGCACGCCGTTCAGCTTGACCATCGCGCCCGTGCTCGCCATCAGCACAGCTCCGACGTTACCGGGCGGTTCGGTGGGCGCCGGCTATTCGACAACGCTGAACGCCTCGGGCGGCGTTACGCCTTATAGCTGGTCCGTAACGGTAGGTGCATTGCCCAACGGCCTGACGCTTAATCCATCCACCGGCGCGATCAACGGCACTGCGAGTTCGGGCGGCACGTTCAACTTCACCGCTCAGGTCACCGACAGCGCCTCGGTCAGCGTGAGCCGGCAGTTCAGCCTCACGATCACCACCGGCCTTGCCATCACAACTCAGCCGACCCTGCCATCGGGCGTGGTCGGCTCCGCCTATTCTCAAACGCTGGCGGCCAGCGGCGGCACCCAGCCTTACAACTGGACGATCAGCGCGGGGGCACTGCCGGCCGGAATTTCGCTCAATGCCGCAACCGGCGCGATCGCCGGCACGCCCACTTCGGGCGGAACCTTCAACTTTACGGTGCAGGTGACCGACAACGCGTCGCTCGCGGCGTCCAAGTCATTCACCCTGGTGATCGCCGCAAGCCTCGCGATCACCACGCAGCCCTCGCTGCCCGCCGGCGGTGTTGGCACGGCATATTCTGTGACGCTCGCCGCAATCGGCGGTACATCTCCGTATAGCTGGTCGATTATCTCCGGTTCGCTGCCGGGCGGTTTGGCGTTGAACCCATCCACCGGCGCGATCACCGGCACGCCGACTACGGTGGGCAATTTCAACTTCACCGTGCAGGTTACCGACGTCAATTCGGTTCGCAACTCGAAGCCATTCACCCTGGCGATCGTTTCGGCGCTGACTATCAGCACCGAGCCGGTCCTTCCCGGCGGCGCCGTCGGCCTCGCGTATTCGAAGGCGCTCACGGCCGTCGGCGGCACGCCGCCGTATCATTGGGCGGTCACATCCGGCACTATGCCTACTGGAATCGTGCTCGACCCGACGGCCGGCGGCCTGAGCGGTACACCGACGAGCGCCGGCACATTCAACTTTACGGTGCAGGTCACCGATAGCGCGTCGGTCAGCGCCGCGAAAGCATTCACCCTGACCGTCGTCACGGGTCTGACCATCACCACCGCGCCTGTGCTGGCGAGCGGATCGGTGGGCGTCGGCTATTCGCAACCGCTGAGCGCGGCCGGAGGACATCCGCCATATAACTGGTCGGTCAGCGCGGGCGGTCTTCCGGCGGGCTTGAGTCTGGATGCGGGGAGCGGCGTCATCGCCGGCACGCCCTCGAGTTCCGGCACCTTCAATTTCACCGCGCGTGTCACCGACAGCTCGACGGTGAGCACCACGCAATCGTTCACCATAACCATCGCCGCCGGCGTGACCATCACCACAGCTCCTTCGCTGCCGAACGGGGCGGTGGGTGCGACGTATGCGCTCACTCTGAATGCCGCAGGCGGCCACCCGCCATACAACTGGTCCGTAGTGCAGGGAGCTCTGCCAACGGGTCTAGCTCTAGATTCCGCGGGCGTAATGGGCGGCTCGCCCAGATCCTCCGGCCCGTTCACATTTACCGTTCAGGTGACCGATAGCGCTTCGGCTACTGCGACCAAGCAGTTTACGCTCAATGTTGCCTCGAGCCTCGCGATTACGACACCCGTGACGTTGCCCAGCGGATCGGTGGGCGTGTTGTACTCGATTACCCTCGGTGCGGTTGGAGGAACACCGCCGTATCGTTGGTTCATTAGCGCCGGCTCGCTTCCCAACGGTCTGACTTTATTCACGTTCAGCGGCGTCATTTCGGGGACGGCGGTAAGCGCAGGCACATTCACGTTCTCCATTCGTGTAACGGACGCCGCGTCCCTGAGTGCGACCCAGCAGTTCACGCTGGTCGTCGCATCCGGCCTCGTAATTGCCACGCCGCCGCAATTGCCCGACGGCGCCGTCGGCACGGCGTATTCACAAACTTTGAATGCCGTAGGCGGCACTCCGCCGTATCGCTGGGTGGTGAACACCGGATCATTGCCAACCGGCCTGAGCTTAAACAGTTCGACCGGAGCGATCACAGGAAACCCGACCACGGGAGGCGGGTTCACCTTCACGGTGCAGGTGACCGATAACGCTTCGGCCAATGCTTCCAAGCAATTCACGCTGAACATTGCGGCGACCCTCGCCATCACCAGCGGTCCGGTTCTGCCGGGCGGCGCCATCGGCTCGCCGTACTCGTTGACCATAGGGGTCGTGGGTGGCAAGCCGCCTTACACCTGGTCGATTACGGCTGGCTCGTTGGCTCCGGGCCTTTCACTCGGCGCTGACGGCGCCATTACCGGGCGGCCTTCGTCCAACGGGACCTTCACGTTTACTGTGCAGGTAAAGGACAGCCTGCAGGCCACCGCCGTCCGTCAGTTGACCCTGGGTATCGGGAACGCACTGGTCATCACTACGGCGGCGCAAATGAATGGGCAGGTGGGTAAAGCGTTCTCGGCGAATCTCGCGGCTACGGGCGGACAGGTGCCTTATACCTGGACGATAGCCAGCGGCACGCTGCCGGCGGGCTTGATCCTCGACGCGTCGAGTGGTCTGCTCTCCGGCACACCGTCAGCCGGAGGAAATTTCACGGTAACAATTCAGGCTACGGACAACAACCAGTTGTCCACAACTAAGATCTTCACGATTGCAATAGCCATCCCGGCCGCACCCAACATGACGCTCAGCGGTGTGCCGGATACCGCCAATGGCGCGCAACAGATCAATTTCGGTGTAACGCTCGATGCCGGGTATCCCATCGATATTCACGGCACCCTGACTGTCACCTTCCAGCCGAATGCCACCGCGCCTGCCGACGATCCGGGGATCCAGCTTTCCACCGGCGGGCAGACAGTTGATTTCGATATTCCGGCCAACACGAAACAAGCGCTGTTCACCGCCGGCAAGGCTGCGCAGATCGGCTTGCAGACCGGCACGATCGCCGGCACCATCAGTCTCGGCTTCACGCTTCAGGCCGCCGGCGTGGATCTCCCCTCGCAGAGCCTGAATCATTCGATTACGATCGCCCGCTCCGCTCCTGTCATTCAGAGCGTCACCCTGACCAAGAACAGCACCGGGTTCCAGATCAGTGTGATCGCGTTTTCGACGCCGCGCGATCTTTCAGAAATCGACTTTCACTTCACACCCTCGGCAGGTGCGAACCTGCAGACCACGGACCTTACCGTGAGCCTCAGCAGCGTTGGCGCCCAGTGGTATCAGAGCGCGACTTCCGCGCAATACGGCAGCGAGGTGATGATCGTGGTTCCCATTACGGCGTCGCAAGGCAGCGTGAACGATGTCGCCTCGGTTTCCGCCAAAGTGAAGAATTCGGCGGGCACCTCGGCAGCCGCGAGCGCCAATTTTTAGCTGAGCGGCGCCAACGGCGTCACTCAAATTTAAGGGCTGTGGTTCGAAGTAGTTGCGACTTGCGAGATTACACGCACATTGCTCGCCGGCAGAAATTCAGTTCAAAACAGCACAGCCGGGAGTCGAGTTTTGCGGTATCCTATTACAACCCTTTAGCCACGGAGCCAAGAACATGTCACTCGAGCCGAACTCTATCCCCCGCGGTTCGGAAACCATACTGCTGGTCGACACCGAACCGGAGAGCCGGAAATTAGCAATGTTTATGCTGCAACGGCAAGGCTATACGGTACTCGAAGCCCGCAACGGCACAGAAGCGCGCGGGTTGCTGGACCGGCACGCGGGTGAAGTCGCGCTGCTGGCAGCCGAAGTGCGCGGCCGCGGATATCAGCTTTCGCTCATGCTCAATGATATTCACCGCTCCATGCGCGTGCTCTATATGTGCGCTTCGGAGACCTGCGAGGCCGTCCGTTCGATTCAGGAGCGCGGTTTGCCGCTGCTGAGAAAGCCCTTCACCATGCGGGATATCGCCCGCGCCGTCCGCCAGGCGCTTGACGAACCGCAGGAAAAAGTCATGACTGCGGGCTCGACGTTCGGATAGCCGGCCCGGTTTGCCACCTCCCGAGCACGCGGGCCCCTCACCTGCCTGATTGCTGCACGGCGCAGCGCAAAACAAATCCGGTTTTCCGTGTCGCCGGCCGTAAGACTCCATTGAAGTTTCTTCCATGCCGGGTTAAGCTGATCGAAACAGATGACGAATCACCTCAGCCCTATGGATCGCCCGAATGTCTGCGGACGAAGACAATTCCTCTTCGGACTGGCCGCTGCTGCTGCCGTAGTGGCGCCCTCGGCCGGCCAGCAGACCATCACACCCAAGGCTAAGGAGCTCAACAAGGCGTTCGACGCCGACGCATCGCAATGGGTCGGACGGTTTGAACATGAAGGACGAGCGATCTATGACAGGCGGTACGAAATCCTGGACGCGATGCACCTCAAGCCGGGAATGAACGTCGCCGATATCGGCGCCGGGAGCGGCCTGTTTGCCCGCTTGATGGCGCAACGGGTTCTTCCAGGCGGTACCGTCTACGCCGTCGACATTTCGAAGAACATGATCGACCACATTGAAACGTCAGCCCGTGATATTCCGAACCTCAAAGCCGTCCTGGGAGATCCGCACTCCCCTAAGCTGGAGCCAAATTCGTTGGATCTGGTGAGCATCATCGATTCTTACCATCATTTCGAATTCCCGCAAGACATGCTGCGCGAAATCAAAAAGGCCCTTCGTCCCGAAGGTTGCCTGGTGCTGATCGATTTCAAACGCATCGAGGGAGTTTCCCAGGACTTTATCCTGAAGATGGTTCGCGCCGGAGAGGGTACCTTCACCGATGAGTTCCAGAATGCCGGCTTCGAGCTAATCGAGCGCCGCGACGACATGTTCGATGACAACTACCTGCTGCGATTCCGCCACCGCCGTATGGTTGAAAAGGCGGCCAGCGGCCAAATGAAACATTAAAAATCCCGGCGCTCCGGTTGGACCACTGGGACCGATGGTCTATAAGCTTCTGAACTGAGCCGGGCGGGTATCAATCCCGCCGAGCCTTTGCTTAAAAGTCGAATGAGATTACTGAGACGTTCAGAAGGATTACCGCCCCGCATCTGGGTTCTAGCACTCTTTTTTCAGGTATCTAATAAGGGAATTTGTGACGGTTTTCCGGATGACCGGCTACCCCGCCGATCGATCAGGTTTCGATTTTACGGCCTGGCGGTAATCGTCATTGCGCGATCTGTCGGGGATTCCAGTCTCAGGGTCGCAATGCCGGTGAAAGTACTCGATGGCTTCCTGCTCGGTTTTGAACCTCTCGATTGGAAGTGTCGATAGACTCCACCCCCCCCCCCCGCGGTCTCCATGGAGGATGGTCCCCGCAATCTCTTCCCCACGGGAGTTGCGGAATACCGTAGTAAAATTTATCAGGGACATCAACTGCCACTACGAATTCTACCGCGATAAATGCTTTGGTGTAGCGACCAAACCGTTGCCGGGTACGGCGGCCAAAAAATATCCTGCCGGTTTGGCAATCCGCCGCTTGACTTCTTTCCGGTCCAACATTTCCGTAACGAATTCGGAGCGGTGATGCAGTAATATCCTTCCCTCTACTTGAAGGGCTTGAGCGGTATTCGCACATCCGAATGGCAGCGAAACGGGATGCAGTCGAAGCACCGCGGTTGCCCCGAGGTCCGTATCCTCAGATGCCACACTTCTGAAAAATCCATTAACTCCAAGTTGTTTGATTGGTGAGCCGGGCGGGACTCGGAATAGAGCACGCTGTTGAAGGCGCGCAACTTATTGATTCTACAATTTGCAGAATTGGCCCGATTTGCTGGTTTGCCGGTTTTATCGTACAAAAACACGTACAGGGTCTCAAATTTTTATCAAACGTCTCCGCCGCGTAGCCGATTCCACGCGGACGACAGCATTAACGTGTACGTCCACGGTACTCCTGTTCGCTTCGACACCCAACGCCATTCAATTTTCAGTTCTGGGGCGAGGTCGAGCCCATTCTCACCAGCCTCGTTTTCCTCCTCAATCACTCGGGCAACCACTTCGTCGACAAAAGCGAGGCCCTGGCCAAGGCACTTTAGAGGGCAGTCCTGGATCACCGCGGCATACAAAGGTTAGAAACGCGACCCACGAGCCCCAGGTCTCAAATGGGCTCTCTTCGAGAACGTGCGACCCCAAGTACTGAACCAACTCCCGTTGAAGGTTGGCGAGTTCCAGCGTCTATCGAAGTTCGGCCAACACTTCCTTGGCCGCATCCGCAACCTGCCGCTCTGCATCAAACGCCCCGCTATGGAGCAATTGCTCGTACCTGTCAAAGCACTCCAAGATTCGGGCTGCCGGGCCTCGGTCCATAGACGGATGGGCTACCCAGTCGCAGTAGAACTTCAAGGCTGGGTACTTGTGAAAGTCGCCCTTTTATCTCCATGAGCTTTCGCAGCTCGACCAAAAGATACATGACTCGTTCCTCCGAATCCAAGCCTACGCCAAACACTTTCCGGATCTTAATGACGATATCTTTTTCTACGCTTTTGAGGGTAATACGATCGTGTCGGTTCGGTAATCTCATTCCAGAAGTTGCCACGCTTGTCAGACGATTCTGCCGGATGTGGGTGCCGGCAACGGACGGCTCCGGCCATGCGTGTTATCAACCTGGCATACACGACTTCACAAAGTTCAGCGATGCTGGCAGCTGGGACCTCGCGAACGAACCGCTCAGCGGGTGCTACGCTAGCGCATTGAATAGTAGAGCGGTCATGACCGATGTGAGCCGGCGCGACATCACCGACTGCATATTCTGGGAGCAGTCGTGCGCAACTCCGGACTGCTCGGGCTACTGCGCGAGCGACAGCGTCTACAACTAAACGGGAAAGACGAAGAGAGGGGAAAAACATGAATCTTGCGAAAGCAAAAGCGGCGGTGAAGTACTTCGCCCTATACGCAGGGCTTATGGTGATCGGAGTCGTCTCGGCCCTTCTGGTGAACAAATATCTCATACCGAAGGTCCGGGCGGAGCTCAATCCGCTCAAGTCTTATCAGGTCTGGTACAGGATCGACAACAGTAATGGGACCGGGGTTCAGGCGATGACGGCGCGGCGCTCGAATGGAGACTCAGTCACGGTGATCTTGAACGATACGAACCCGTTGATGAACAATTACACGGTCTTGGAGTTACCCTCTCAGGGCCTGGTGGTCGCGCTGGCGGGTAATAACTCCAATATGATGACGTACGGGAAAGGCATACCGTACGAGGAGAAGGATCTCCTGCCGGATTGCTCGTCGGCCGGCACCCTCGTTCCGGGCGACGTCAAGCAAATCGCCGGTGTGACGGCCGTTCACCTTGCACCTACGGAGGAAAATCCTGCGGGTGTATGGGTAGTGCCGGCGCTCAACTGCCTTACGGTGGAAGGCACGGCGGTTGGCGGCACACTGAAGCAGGTCAGGACGACGATGCAAGTGATACTCGGCGAGCCGCCCGGCAGCCTATTCGCCATACCACCGGGTAGGACGGAAGTGAAGCCGTCAATCTTCTATCCGTCAACCGGGCGTGGCACTGCGGGTGCCGAACATTATTTCGCTCATCAGGATGCGAAGTACCAAAGCGATATGGCAGCGCGGATCGGCGCTCAATAAGCTTGAACAGACTAACAGCGGCCTTGGCGCCGAGAAAAGGACGGCGATGTTAGTAGCGGTAGATTCTCCGTCCCTGCGATGCGGCGGCCGTTGTTCATCCATGTGGCGCCTAAGGCTGCCGTAGGAACGAAGCCCGTGGCGGCACACCGGACAATGTAACGGGCGGAGTTCAGCCGACATGGCCTCTCCTCTTCTCCGGCCGCCTGGCGCCGCCATCTTAGTCCCCTTCGGCCCGCCGCCACTGACATATGGCGGACGGTCATCCGGCACATGATCTCTCGTTTATTTGTTCGGAGGGGCCGGGCAGAAAGCTTTGTCGAAGGGTTGCCATAGGCGCTGAAGAACAAAAGACTTTGGGTCCGTAGTTCATGCGCTAACGCAAATTCAAGCATCTCATTGGTCCTCCCCGAGCATGCTTTCCAGGGCGGACGATTCTTTTCACCCCTTTTCTCTACCACTTATCCATGAATTCCTTGATCACGTGCTCGGGTGAAAGGTTCAGGTAAATCTCTGTCGTGGCCAGGTGGTCGTGTCCGAGCAGCCGCTGCAACGCCGGCAGACTGATCCGAGGTCCGTATCCTCAGATGGCGTCCCCACAAAAGTCCTCAAGTCACTTCTGAAAAATCCATTAACTCCAAGTTGTTTGATTGGTGAGCCGGGCGGGACTCGAACCCGCGACCCTTTGCTTAAAAGGCAAATGCTCTACCGCCTGAGCTACCGGCCCTGATAGGTGGGACGATTCTCAGCTTAACATACCAGTTCCGACCACCTTCACACTAAGCGAACCCCGCCCGCCGGCTGCTGCTGCGTCATGCAGTGCAACGTGCCCAGCCCCCACACCAGCTCCGTCGAGTGAATCCCCACCACTTCGCGATCGGGGAACAGTCGTGCCAGCGTCGTGAGCGCCACGCGGTCCGCGGGATCGTTGAACGTCGGCGCCAGCACCAGCTTGTTGGCGATGTAAAAATTGGCATAGCTCGCCGGAAGCCTCTGCCCGTTGAAAATCACCGGCCGCGGCATCGGCAGTTTCACCACCCGGAGCGGCTCTCTACCCAGCAGCCGGAGATTCTCCCGCAGCAGTTCGTAATTCGGATCCGACTTGTCCGGTTCCGAAACGATCACCACGGTGTCCCGGCTGACGAAGCGCGCCAGATCGTCAATGTGGCCGTGCGTATCGTCGCCCGCAATCCCGTTTCGGAGCCAGATCACCCGTTGCACTCCCAGGTAGTCCCGTAACGCCTTCTCAATCTGCGCGCGGCCCAACCCTGGATTGCGCGCCTGCACCGGGCTGAGCAGGCATTCTTCGGTGGTCAGCATCAGGCCGCGGCCGTTCACATCGATGCTGCCGCCCTCGAGCACCAGACCGGGCTGCCATTCCCGCATCCGCAGCCGGCGGGCGAGCTTTGCGGTAACGGCGTTGTCGCGTTTCCAGTTGTCGTACTTGGCCCAGCCGTTAAACCGCCAGTTGGTCACGGCCACCTGCCCTTGCGCATTGCGCACGAAAATCGGTCCGAAGTCCCGGGTCCAGACGCGATCCGTCGGCCAGGCGAAGAACTCGACGGCATCGAGATCCGTACCGGTCTTCTTCAAGATTCTCCGCGCGCCTTGCTCCTCGTCGCGATCCTCGACGATGACCCGCACGCGCTCTACCCGTGCGAGCTTGCTTACGATTTCGCCGTAGACCCACGGAACCGGCGCAAAGCGCCCCGGCCAGTCGTCACGATTATGCGGCCACGCAATCCAGGTGGCCGCGTGTGGCTCCCATTCCGCAGGCATGCGGAAGCCCAACTCACGGGGCGTCGGTCGCATCAATCGTTCAGCCGGTTGAGAATGCCCGCGTACGCGTCGATGCGCCGGTCGCGCAGAAACGGCCAGTTGCGGCGGACATCGTCGATGCGGTGGCGGTCACATTCGACGATCAGGGTTTCCTCCCGGTCGTGCGATGCCTCGGCGATCAGTTTGCCGAACGGGTCGGCCACGAAAGACGCGCCCCAGAATTCGAGACCATGATCCTGCGGACCTTCGAAACCGACTCGGTTGACCGCAGCCACGTAGATGCCGTTGGCGATGGCATGGGAGCGCTGGATGGTGCGCCAGGCGTCGTGCTGCCCTGCCCCGTACTCGGCTTTCTCCGCGGGGTGCCAGCCGATAGCGGTCGGATAAAACAGAACTTCCGCGCCGCTGAGCGCGGCGAGCCTTGCCGCTTCCGGGTACCACTGGTCCCAGCACACCAGCACCGCCACCCGCCCGTAGCGTGTGGTAAAACTGCGAAAACCCAGATCGCCCGGCGTGAAATAAAATTTTTCGAAGTAGAGCGGGTCATCCGGGATGTGCATTTTGCGGTAAAGCCCCAGCAGTTCGCCCGAAGCATCGATCACCGCCGCCGTATTGTGATAAACGCCGGCCGCCCGCCGCTCGAAAAGCGATGCTACGATCACCACTTGCAGCTCGCGCGCAAGCTGCGCCAGCGTATCGCTCGAGGGCCCCGGAATCGGCTCCGCCAGATCGAACAGCCGGGCGTTCTCTTCCCGGCAAAAATACTGTGACCGGAACAGCTCCTGGAGACACACGATCTGCGCTCCCCTCCCCGCCGCCTCCCGGATGCGCCACGCGGCTTTCGCCAGGTTCTCGTTTGGGTCCACGCCACAGGCCATCTGGATCAGGCCGATGGTGAATTTGGAATCGTTCACTGATTTTTATTGTATGATCGTTCGTTTCTAAAATGATCTTTGTAGCCGATTTTTCCACCGCGCCAACCCCATGCCCTCGCGCGCGCTAGTCCTTTTCGATATTGATGGCACGCTGATCCGCCGCGCCGGCCCGCATCACCGCCAGGCGCTGGTCGATGCCGTCCGCCTGGTCACCGGGCTTCAAACCACTACCGACCACATTCCGGTCCACGGCATGCTCGATCCGGACATCTTAACCCGCATGTTGCTCGATGCCGGGGCTCGCGAGCCGCTCATCCGCCGGCGTATGCCCGAAATCATCCGGCGCGCTCAGACCATCTATGTCCGCCGCTGCCCCGATCTCCAGAGGAAAACCTGCCCCGGGGTGCGCCGCATCTTGTACTCCCTGAAACGCAAAGCCGTTCCAACCGGCCTCGTAACCGGCAATCTGACGCGCATCGGGTGGAAGAAAATGGAGCGTGCCGCCCTGCGGCATTACTTCCGGTTCGGCATCTTCGCCGAGATGGCCCACAATCGCTCCGCACTCCTGGAAATGGCCATCCGGCACGCGCACGATCGCGGCTGGATCGAGGCGAACGCCCGTGTCACCCTCATTGGCGACGCTCCCAGCGATATTATCGCCGCTCACGAAAACCGGGCCCGCGTCGTGGCCGTCCACACCGGCATTTCGACACGCGAGGAACTGGCGGCTCTCGCGCCCGATTTGCTCCTCGAAGACCTCCGTTCGTTACGGATTGCCGACTTAGTGTAGCGAGTTCGCCCGCCGCAGTGACGGACAGTAGCCGGAGATAACCTATCTCCCCGGCGGTAATATCACGTATCCCCTTGAAATTACAGAACTATTACAAAAGTTCTGGCCGAAGCTTGCTACTTTGATTGATGCACGCCTTGTGAGATCCCATTGACCGACAATCCCGTTGATATGTCCAAACCCGAAAAATTGAACTGGACCGTTGCCCTTGTGATGGCGTTTTTCCATCTCGGGGCCATTGCCGCGCTGTTCCTGTTCGACTGGCAGCGTCTTGCCACGGCCGTTTTCCTCTACTGGCTGGCTACCGGCCTCGGAATCAGCATGGGCTACCACCGGCTGCACACGCACCGGTCATACAAGGTTCCCCTGGCTCTCGAATACTTCTTCGCCCTCTGTGGCACCTTGACCCTTGAAGGCGGTCCGATCTTCTGGGTGGCCACGCACCGGATCCACCATCAGAACTCGGACCAGCCCGGCGACCCGCACTCGCCGCGCGATGGCGCCTGGTGGGCACATGCGGGCTGGCTGCTTTTGGGTGAAACCAAGCACAACAACACGGCATTAATGTCGAAGTACGCACCGGATCTGGCCAAGCACCGCTTCTATGTCTGGCTGAACAGCTATCACTGGCTTCCCGTGATCGGCCTGGCCGCTATCCTGTTCACTTTCGGCGGGTTTCCGCTGGTGCTCTGGGGCATTTGCCTGCGCGTGGTTGTGGGCCTTCACGCCACGTGGCTCGTGAACTCCGCCACACACATGTGGGGCCGCCGCCGGTTTGCCACGCGCGACGATTCGCGGAACAACTGGTGGGTTGCGCTGCTTACCTTCGGCGAGGGCTGGCACAATAACCACCACGCGCATCCCACTTCGGCACGCCACGGGCTCACATGGTATGAGTTCGATATCTCCTGGATCCAGATCAAGCTGCTGAAGCTGTTGGGCATCGCCAGATCAATTCACGTCGCGAAGCCTACCACGCGCATCGCCGAGCGCGAAGCCGCGTAAACACCTAGGGCAGATCATCCGCGGGATGCAAGCGGCCTCGCATCCGGCATAAGCTGGAAGTCATGGTAGTTGCCGGACGGCGGAAGTCCATCGCGTTCTTCATCGCGCTGGGCGCCGGCCTCATTTCGATCGCCATCCTGCTCTATGTCGGCTGGGTGCTGCTCAACTGGCGCAGCGGGATTCTGCTCGCCCTCGGCGTGCTGCTGCTCGCGACCATTATCAGCGGCGTGGTGTTGAACACCATCTTTCTGGTTCGAGAAATCCGGCGAAATGAGCAGCACGACGCTTTCATCAACGCCGTCACGCATGAGCTGAAGACTCCAGTCGCTTCCATCCGGCTGTATCTCGAAACGCTCCAGACGCGTACCGTGGATGACGGCAAGCGCAAGGAGTTCTATAACGTCATGCTCGACGAGAGCGACCGGCTGCTCTCCAGCATCGAACAAATCCTGCGAACCGGCCGCATCGGCGCCGCCAGCCACAAACCCAACCTTTCGCCCATCGAGCTCGGCGGCGTGATCAGCGAATGCCTGGCACGGGCCCGCACCCTGCACCACCTGCCGCAGGAGTCATTGGCGTACAGCCCAGGTCCCCAGGTGACGATCATGGGCGATACCGATGAAGTGCGGGCGGCGGTATCCAACCTGATCGATAACGCAGTGAAGTATTCGGCCGGCGACGTCAAAGTTACGGTTGAGACAGCGGCCGTGAATGGCGATTTTGTCGCAGTGCGCGTGAGAGACCGTGGCGTCGGCATTCCGAAATCCGAGCTGAAGCACATTTTCAAGCGCTTCTATCGCGTGCCCGGGCAGCTCGCCACCCGCGTGAAGGGAATCGGCCTGGGCCTGTACATCGTGCGTTCCGTGGCCAAACGGCACGGCGGCCGGGCCTGGGCCGAGAGCGAGGGCCCCGGGCGCGGCAGCACGTTCGTGCTACAACTTCCAATTGCCAAATGAGCCGCGTTCTGATCGTGGAAGACGAGCGTCACCTGGCCGATGGCCTCCGCTTTAACCTGGAAGCCGAAGGATATCAGGTCGAGGTAGCGGATACCGGAGAGGCGGCGCTTGAATCGCTGGAACATTCCACGCCCTTCGATGTCATCATTCTTGACGTCATGTTGCCCGGCCAAGACGGCTTCACCGTGATGGCCGAAATGCGCCGCTCCGGCAATTTCACCCCCACTTTGATGCTCACAGCCCGGGGCCATCCCGACGATGTGCTGAAGGGTTTCGCCGCGGGAGCCGACGACTATCTCACCAAGCCGTTCGAGCTGGCCATTCTAATCGCCCGCATTCGCGGCCTGCTCCGCCGCCGCCAATGGCTCGAAGCAGCGATCAATCACACCGCCAACCACGCACCCCAGCCGGCCGCGAGTGAGCCGAAGGATACCTTTACGTTCGGTGACAAGTCCGTGCATTTCGATCTTCAGGAACTGCGCGTGCGCGACCGGAAGTTTCCGCTGACCCTGATGCAGGCCAACCTGCTGCGCTACTTGATCCAGCACGAAGGCAAGCCGGTTTCCCGAAAAACGATGCTTGAAGAAGTCTGGGGACTTCACGAAGATACCGACACGCGGGCGATCGACAACTTTATCGTGCGCCTCAGGCGATTCATCGAAGACGATCCGACACACCCAAGGCACCTGCTGACCGTCCGCGGCGTCGGTTACAAGTTTGTGGCCTCGCCGCCCGAAGCGAAATAAGATTCTGCTCCCGAATCGCAGCGCTGGTTACCGTTTCTTCAGCGAAATCCCCAACCCGTTGCCTTCCATGTAGAAAATCGTTTCGAGCGCCGGATTGGTTGTCACCGCCTTCACGTACTCCGGCGCCATGTCGACATTGTGCGCTAAGATCAGCCCGCCCGCGCGCACCAGCGGCAGCACTTTGTTCAAATAATCGACATAGCCTTCTTTGTCCGCATCGATGAAAGCCACGTCGAATGGCCCCTTCTGCTTGGTGATGTTTTCGTGAGCGTTGCCTTCCACAAGCGTCACCAGGTTCTCCACACCCGCCTCGCGGAAATGCTCGCGCGCCATGGTCGCCCGCCCATGATCGAGCTCGAATGTCGTCAGATGTCCGCCCGTCCGCTCGAGCGCCAGGCAAAACCACAGCCCGGAATAGCCGGTTGAAGTCCCGATCTCCGCCACATTTTTCGCGTTCACGGCCTCAGTGAGCAGCCGCAGTGCCTTTCCGTCCGCCACCGGAACATTCAAATACGTCTGGTGGCTTTTCACAATGTCGTCGAGCACATCCAGAATCTTCTTCTCCCGCTCCGAATTCGCCGGCGGCCGCTGCGAAGCATCGTATCCGGGAACTTCCCGGCGTTGCGATAATCCGGTCGACGCCGCGGCCGCCAAAATACCCATAACCACGAAAATCCGCTTCATGTGCGCGTGTCCTTTCACCCTACTCGCCAGAGTATACTGTCGAAGATCGTACACCAAATCGCGATGGAACCCATCCATCTGGGCAGAAGAGCCTTTTTGAAAAAGGCAGGTGCTCTGGCAGCGCTCGGAGCCATCCGTCTCCCCGCCGCCACGCGTACCGCCATCGACAACACCGAACCGATGAAGGTCACGCAAATCGACGCCGTGACCTTCCGCAAAGATCTTCACATCGGCGGCGGTTCCGGCAGTTCGGAGGACGGCGCGGAGTTCTGGTGGGTCCGGCTGCACACCGATAAAGGCATCGTCGGAACCGGCGAGACGTACCCGTTTGCGCAGGGCGAGGTCGGCGCGCTCAGAGAGCACGCGCACCTGATTCTCGGCCGCGATCCGCGCGATATCGACGGCATTTGGCGCGCTCTTCACTTCGAAGGCATCATGCGGACCACCGGGGGCGCCGATATGCGCATGCTCAGCGCCGTCAATATGGCGCAGCTCGATATTCTCGGCCAGGCTTCCGGGCTTCCGCTTTACCGCCTGCTCGGCGGTAAGACGCGGCCGCGCGTGCGCGTCTACAACACCACCACCGATTACTGGGCCATCAACGATATGAAGATGGGCCGCGACACCATGAAAATTGTTCGCTTTCTGCTCGACCGCGGCGTCACCGGCATGAAGATCTATCCCTTCGAAGCGCCCGATCATTACCTCTCGAACCAGGCGCTCGAACAAGGGCTCCGCTGGATTCGGGATATTCGCGATGGCGTCGCCAACCAGATGGATATCTGTGTCGATTGCTGGGGAAACTTCGACTTCCCCAGCGCACTTCGCATTGCCAAAGCCCTCGAGCCCTATAACATCATGTATCTCGAAGACGCCATGATCAGCGGCAATGCCAAAACCTATGCGCGCCTCGCAGCCGCAACGACCGTGCCGGTCTGTATCAGCGAAACGCTCGCCACTCGCTATGAATACCGCGAGTTCTTCGAGCAAAAAGCGTGCGGCGTCATCATGTACGATCTCACATGGTGCGGCGGGCCTTCGGAAGCGAAGCGCATCTCCGACATGGCCGAGACCTATCTCATCCCGACCTCGCCGCACACCTGCGGCGGCCCCCTGCTCTACATCTGCTCCGCTCACCTGGCCACGGCGCTTCCCGATTTCCTCATTATGGAGAGCAATTACTGGAAGTATGCGCACCAGTATCCCTACTTCGTGAATAACGTCCCCGCGCCGAAAGAGGGCCACGTGACGCCGCCGGAAGCTCCGGGCATCGGCGCGGAGATCAAGCCTGAAATTTTCCGGAATGGCGACGCACTGGTCGAAACCGTGGCGAAGCTTTGAAGCACGCATTCGCCGCGGCCATTCGCCTTCGGCCCGTCGTACAATCGAAAAACATGTCCCTAGACGAGCGCACTCTTCAGACATTCGACGCCAGCCTCGCGCGATGCCACGGCTGCCCGGCGTTCCTGGACAATTTTTACGATATTTTTCTTGCCTCATCGCCCAAGGTGAAAGAAAAGTTCGCCGCGACCGATTTCGTCCGCCAGAAACGCGCCCTCCGTGCGTCGCTTTATTCCATGTTTCTGGCCGCCCGGGACGGCGAACGGACGCTTGAGAGGCACCTGGGCGATCTTGCGGAACGCCACAGCAGCCGCAGCCTGAACATCGGCGCTGAAATGTATGACCTCTGGCTCGACAGCCTGCTCGCCGCCGTCAAAAAGTGCGATCCCGATTACAACGCCGGTGTCCGCGAAGCTTGGGAGAAAGTCATGATGGTTGGGATCGGCTATCTGCTCTCACGCTACTGATCCACGCGACCGGCGCATCACGCGCGCCGCGGCGAATCTTTGATCATCCGGTTGAGTACGTTGGCCGTAATCCGTTGCGCCGCCGGCTGCGGGCCGAATGTTCCGCCCACATCGTCGACGCGCGCTTGCGTGTAACCGGGCGGGCTCGAAAGTCCGGATGGCCACCAGATCGTGCCCGCGGTAAAAACCCAATTGCCTTTTTCGCAAGGATAGATCACGCCGTGATGGTAGTGATCGGTGGTTACCCACTGATCGGTGCGCGGGTGAAGCAGGCTCGATGCCAAAACTTCCAGACCAGGAATGTCCGCGGGCTCGCCGTCATATTCCCAGCCGATGATCGCCGGAATCTTCTCTCCCGTCTTCAACCCCGTGCCTTCGTAAACCCAGTGTTCCGGCTTGGTCACCACCCAGTCGCCGTAACCGATGGTTCTGGCCTTGACGCCCATCAGCTTTTCCGTATCGGCCATGTTGACCTTGCGGGCGTACGCGCGCGCCGGCGCTCCTGTTACCGAACTCTCGTAGAATTCGATCTCATGCCACATCGTGTTGCCGGACAAAAACGCCAGGCTCAACCCCGCGTTCCGCGCCTTGGTGACCTCGTCGTACATTTTCTTGGACCAGTACTCGTCATGCCCCACCGAGAGAAAGACTTTACTCGCGTGCAGCAACTGCGGCTCGAGATGCAAATCCACATTTGAGCAGTAAGTCACGTCGTAACCCTGCTGCTCGAGCCAGTAAGTCATCGGATATTCCCATAGGATGTAGCCGCCGCTTCCCGATGACAGCGGCGAATCCACGCACTGGCAGTATTTCGCGTACGGCCGGTCAAAGCTCACGCGCACGTGCGGCCCGGTGTACCACACCTCCGGCGTTCCATCGTCATAAAGCGAATCCTTGCCCGGCCACTTGTTGTAGGCCTGCCAGGTGAGATCGCTCAACTGGCACAGCACGTCCGACGCACGCCGCTCCTTCACCACGAAGATCACGTAATTCTGCGTGCCGTAAGGCTCGTCGCGCGTCAACTTGCCCAGATAGACGCCGCTCGGCCACTCTTTCGGAATGGAAATCGACGCCGATTTCTCCCACGCGCACTCGCGCAGCCGCTCGATGGTCATCATCGGAACCGGCTGCGGACCGGCTTTGAACGGCCCGAGCCGAACCATGTGCCGGGCGCCGGCGCCGCCATAATAACCCATGCGATAGATGTCGAGCAGAAAGCTTCCCGCCTTTTTCATGCTCACCATCAGTTCGATGGATTCACCCGGCGCAGCGCCGGTCTTCGAGAGGTAACCTTCGAGCGCCGATTGCCGAACGCGCCGGTTCAGCGGATAGGATGCCAGCGTGATCGGATCGTCGAAGCTGTGAAACCTTAGCTGCCATTCGCGCGTTCCGGGTCTTCTATTTTCCTCGGTGATCCGATTCTCTTTGGATGCGGCCTTCACCGGCGCGGCAAGTAATGGACTGGCGGATACCGCCGCTGCCAGGTTGACGAACTTTCTGCGGCCCATGCGATGTTTCGACATCTTCAGTTCTCCCGGTCTTGGTCTTTCGGATAACTCGGCCGCCCTCGATTTGTGCGGCGGAGTCGAGTACTCACGGACGGCCTGTGCTCCGAGCGATCAGTGTAGCGCCGCCCGTCCTCACGCGCAATGAAATCGGGCTTCGTGCTGCCCCGCACACCAGCCGCATACCCATTCGCCGCGCGCTACCAATCCTCCGTCCATTTGAGATAAATTAGTCGATTCGGAAAACGATATGCGCAAAATCAAAACTGCAGTCCTAGGAACCGGATTCATGGGCCGCGTGCACACCGAAGGAATCCGCCGGGTGGGAAACGTCGAGGTGGCCGCCATCGCTGCATCGAGCGATGAAAAGGCCAAGAAGTTCGCCGCCGAAGTCGGCGTCGAGCGCAGCACGGGCGATTACCGCACGCTGCTCAAAGATCCGGAAATCGAGGCCGTCCACGTATGCACGCCCAACGCCTTGCACTTCCCCATGGCCAAGGCCGCGCTCGAAGCCGGGAAGCATGTGCTGTGTGAGAAGCCGCTCGCCACGTCATCGGCCGAAGCCGAAGAGATGGTCAAGCTCGCGCGCGCGAAAAATCTTGCCAATTGCACGTTTCACAACCTGCGGTATTACCCGATGGTGCAGCATCTCCGCCGCCTGCGCGAATCGGGCGAGCTGGGCGAGATCTGGTGCGTGCAAGGCACGTATTCGCAGGACTGGCTGCTCTACGATACCGACTGGAACTGGCGCATCGACTCCAAAGCCAACGGCCGTTCCCGCACCTTCGGCGATATCGGCACGCACTGGTGCGACATGATCGAGCACGTCACCGGCCTGCGCATCACCTCGCTTTGCGCCGACCTGCAAACTTTCCACAAAACGCGCAAGCGTCCCAAAGGCTCCATCGAGACCTTCGCTGGAAAAACGCTGAAGCCCGAGGATTACGAAACCGTTCCCATCGATACTGAAGATTTCGGCGCAATCCTTCTCCGCCTGGGCGATCGCGCGCGCGGCGCTTTCACCATCAGCCAGATCTCGGCCGGCCGCAAGAACCGCCTGGCCATCGAAGTCTACGGCACCAAGGGCTCCGCGGCCTGGGATCAGGAGAAGCCCGACGAACTCTGGCTCGGCCAGCGCAACACTCCCAACCAGGTGATCGTCAAAGACCCGTCTCTCATGAATGAGAAGGCGCGCTCCTACGCCGATCTGCCCGGCGGCCACAGTGAAGGCTACGACGATACGTTCAAGCAGGTGTTCCGCCGTTTCTACCGCACCGTGGCGGACCGTTCTGCTCCCGCGGAGTACGCCCAGTTCGTCGACGGCCTCCGCGGCATGGTGCTGGTCGAGAAGGTTCTCGAAAGCTCGGCCAAACACGGCTGGGTGGACGTGCCGGCCTTCGCCGCCGAGAGCGCCGCTCGCTAGTTATAAACCGGCGCGCAGATACGCGATCACATCCGCGATATCCTGCCGGCTCATGGACTGTTCCAGGCCTTCAGGCATCAGCGATACATTCGACGCGCGAATTTCTGCAATGTTGCTCCGCAGGATCGTCTCGTCGCCGTTCTCGGTGCCGCCGCGCAGTGTGATCGCGCCGGGTGTTTCATTGGCGATTACGCCATCGTGAATCTGCCCGTCTTTCGTGGTGACGACGTAATGCACGTAGTGCGGCTCGATGGCATAGCTCGGATTCAAAATCGACGTCAGCAGCTCTTCCTTGGTCTTGTTGTTGACGCCGGAAAGATCCGGACCTACGCGGCCGCCCTGTTTGCGCGGCAGGTGGCAGCGCGCGCAATTGGTTTCGAAGGCTTTCTTGCCGCGCTGCTCGTCACCCGTCATCTTCAAAACATCCCGGTAGTTCTCGACGACCTTCGCGCGATCGGATGACTGATCTTGAAACACGTGCCGCGCCCGCTCGGCGATTGCGCGGTCCGAATCATCCATCAGCCGTGAACGCGCCGCAATGTCGACCGCCGCCAGTTCGATCTCATGGTCTTCAATCGCTTTGAGCAGCACCGGCACGCGCTGTCGCTGATTGAGCATCGCGGCAATCACCTCTTTGCGCGCCTCCGGGCTGTAGCTTTTCCAGTCCGCGAGCAATGCCGGCGCCACCTGCGGGTCATTGAAAGCCGCCATGCACTCGACCGCAGCCGTCTGCAGTTCCGCGGGCGCCGGCGGATTGGCGGAAAGAATCTGGCGCAAGACTGGACTCACCGCCGCAAACTGGCCCGAACGCAGCGCCCGCACCGCCGCAGCCCGCCGGTCGGCTCCCAGCGAAGCCGTTGCCGCGTCATGTGAAGCCCGCTGCACAAGCCCCTCCAGCCGCAAATGTCCTGCGATCTCCCACGCCGCTTTCTGCACAGTCTCCGAAGAGTGATCCAGAAAATGCGCCAGCTTCGGCTCGGCACCGGGAACAAGCAGATCGTGTACGCCGGAGAGTTGCAAACCTTTCGCCAGACCGAATAAGCCCGCCGCGCCTTCGTTGGGGTGCTGCGGCACGAGCGCCTCTTCGACTGCCAGGAACCGCCGGATCTCGTTCGGATCGTGCTTGGCGCCGATTAGCGCTGCCAGCCCGTTCAGAAAAACCGGGTTCAACTGAAACTTGTTGCGCGAAAGATACAGATGAAAGAAATCCGAGGCGTCATCGTTAAGCGAGCTGAGAATCGCCGTGCGGAACCACGATTCTCCAGCCCGGTCGCGCGCCAGGTCCGTCAGCGCCGCAAGCGCGCGCGGATCTTTGAACTGCCCCAGCGTGAAACAAAGCTGAAATTCGACGCGCGCCGCCGGATCGTTCTTGAGCGCCAGCGCAGTACCCACCACCGCGGGCGACGTCGCAAATTCCTCCGCCATGCGCAGCGCATTCTCCCGCACGTGGGCATCGGGATCGCGTAACGCGCCGATCACCATTTGCGGATCGAGCGCCGAAAGCCCTTCGAGCGTCCATAAAGCGTGCAGCCGCGCCTGCGGCAAGTCGCTCTTTTGCGCCACTTGCTTCAGCAGCGGAACAGCCGCCCGGTCCTGACGCTCGACCAGCAGCCGTTGCGCCGTCTGGCGGTTCCAGCCGTTGGTATTGCTCAGCTCCTCAACCAGCTCCGCCGTGCTCGCTTTACCGAGATTCGGCTTCAAATCCCGCTTTCGCAGCGGATGATTGGACACAATGCGATAAATCCGTCCCTTATCCACGCCGCTCCAGAAGTTCATCGCTTTCTTGATCTCTTCGGGAATCGATTCCGGCGTTTCGATGAACTCGCGATAAATATCGGTAATATAGAGATTCCCATCCGGCGCGTTGGCGAAATTGCACGGCCGGAACCACACATCCGTCGACGCCAGAAACTCGACGTTGTTTTCCCCGCGATGCGCCACAAACGTTACGCCATCGGGCGTCAGCACGTCGCGATGCACGAGGTTTCCACTGACGTCGCCGGTGAAAATGTTCCCCCAGTACGGCTTCGGAAAAACATCGCCCGTATAGACCGTGCCGCCCGCAGCGGCCGTAAAATAGCCCGCCACAATCTCGGTGGAGGGATCCAGGCCGCGCACGCGCTCCAACTGGTTCTCGTGATAACGCTGCTCGCGGATCCGCGAGCGCTCTTTTCTCCACTGCTGCGGTTTGGTGAGCGGAAACATCGGCGCCGAAGGCTGCCCGTGATCCGAAATATCCTGCGAGACCTGGCTCACTTCTAGCAGCGGCGCGCGGATCAGATACTGCATCGGCACCACCACGTTCCGCACGTGGATCGTGTTCTGCGTAATGAACCGGTCGCCCCAATCGTCGAAGCTCATCCCGAATTGCGTCGGCCCCGACGCCGGCTCCGCCAGCCCGCGCTCCGGTTGAAAACGAAAATCCGTCCCGCGCACCACCACCGGCGGCCGGTCCGGATGTTCGGGCGACGTGATGCGCCCGTCCGATCCGTCATTAGCGACGTAAATCCAGTTGTCGATTCCCAAACGCGGATTAGTCACCCGGGCTTCCGGATTTACTTTAGGAAATCCCGTGTAAAGCACTTGCCGCACATCGGCTTTTCCATCGCCGTCCGTGTCCTTCATATAAACGATGTCCGGCGCGCTGGTGACGATCAGGCCGCCCTTCCACGGCATGAGGCCGCTGACTTCGAGCACATGATCGGCAAATACCGTGCGCTTGTCCGGTTTGCCGTCGCCGTCGGTGTCTTCGAGCAGAACGATGCGTGACCGCGCCGGCTGCCCCGTCGGCGGATCGTCGGGATAATCCAGCATCTCAGCAACGTAGATTTTTCCGTTCTCATCGAACGCCATTTCGACGGGATCGTAGACCAGCGGTTCGCTCGCGAACAACTCGACATGGAAATCGCCCTGAATGTGAATGGCTTTGAGCGACTCCTCCGGAGAGAGCGCCGGCGCGTCAGGATGCTTGCGCGAACAGGAAACAGCCAATAAAAGCGTGGCGGCAATGACAATACGGGTCAACCCAAAACACCTGGACTGGGACATTATTGCGAGCGATTATCGCACGCGGAGAAGAGCGTTGTCTAAAGGCCGCGCAGAAAGCGGTGAACTTCGTCGTGCGTACCAAGGAAAAGAAACGTCACTTCGTCCTGCCGCAGTTCCAACAATGCGCGAAGGCTTAGTCCGATTCGAAGCTCCCAGATGCCCGACCGGATTTTCCGCAGCCCCAGTCCAGAGTGCTGATGGGAGCAGAGAAGTAGGCCTCAGCCCCACAATCGCGTGGAACATTTTCTCTTGATCCTCCGGCGCCAGTTCTTCGCAGGAGCGGAGAAACCGCTCCTTGAGAACGATGTTCAACTGTTCTTGCGAAGCCTCTTCTTCATGTAGCGGACCGCGTCATCCGTCGATCGGAAGGTCATACCCGGCTCAGATCTAGCCCACTGTTTCAATCGGCGTGCTTGAGCAGCTGTCAGACGAACCAGCTCCAGATCGGAGTCGTCGATGGGCGTCAGCGCTGCAACGGGCTTGGAATCCTTGATGATCACGACTTCTTCCCCGCTCCGGGCCAGCTCGATTAACTCCGCTAGCTTCCTTCGCGCCTCCGATATGGACTGTGTAATCATAAAGTCATTTTATCGTATATTTAATGGGCCCTCGCGTCCAGCACCTGCCGCAGCTCCATCGTCTTGAAATAGACTTCCGCACCTTCCGATTGAAACAGGATCCGCCCTTTCGTCAGCGACGAACCCGTCCCTTCGTTCACCAGTTTATGGTTCACGTAATACTTCACCGTGTCGCCGATCGCCCAGAGCTCCAGGCAGTTCCATTGCCCGTGCGGTTTCTCCACTTCGCCCTGCGGATCGCGGTATCCGGCCACATCTTTCCACGGCCCTTTTCCGAAACGGTCGAAGCGGCCCTTGTCCTTAGTCTCACCCTTGACGGTGAGCGTCGTGTTGCCCACCAGGATGATGTCGCCGGTGCCGCCTTCGATCATCTGGAACTCGATCGAGTGCGGCCAGACGTGGTCCTCCCCGTTGACGTGAAACAATACCCCGCTGTCGCGCGCCTTACCCTCGCGCGGCGCATGCGTCTGCTCGCCCCACCGGAAGACCACGTGCAAGTAGTAATTGTGGTACTCCTTCTCCGTGATGAAGTAGCCGAACTCCCCGCCCGAGACGTGCACCACGCCTTTTTCCACGCGAAACACGTGATCGGGATCGTTGTTCTTCCCGTGATTCTGTAGATAGGTGTAAAAGCCGTCAAGATTTTTCCCGTTGAACAGCTTGATCTTTGGTCCGAGCTTCGGTCCGGCGGCCAGCGCCCAGCCGGCGCAGGCGAGTAGAAGAAAGATTCGTTTCATGGTTTGAGTCCGTAAAGTTTGATCGCGTTCCCTCGTAATACCATCACCGCAATTTCATTCGCGCGCTCCGGAGAAATTTCGCCGTCGCGTATCATGCCGTCGAGCGCAATCTCCAAAGCCTTTCGTGCGCTGCCCGCCGCAATCCATCCGCCTTCTTCCCAGCTCATCTGCGGAGGCCCCGGCGAAGCATCGGTTCCGAACAGAACCTTTTCGGGATAAAGCTCCAGCCACTCGCGCAGCATTCCCGCCAGCGCCGCCGGGTAGAGCGCCTGAACCGCAAACGAGAAATCCGCATACACGTTCGGTTTCTGGAGCAGCGCCGCAACCTGCTTGGGATACGTTCCCCATCCGCCGTGCACGATCACGAAATTCGTCTTGCGCAGCGACGGATCGTTAAACACGCCTTCGAGCAGCGAGGGATTCGCGCCGCGCTCCACAAAATAATCGCCGCACCCCGGCCCGGTGTGAAAATGAACCGCCAGCCCAAGCCGCCCGGCTTCCTGCGCGATTGCGTGAAACAGAAAATCCTGCAATGCGCGATATTCCCGCTCCGGCGCTTCCCCGCCCCGAATGTATCGCGCGTAAATCCGTTCCGCTTCCGCTTCCGATACCCGGCCGAAATTCAGCGGCCGCAGATACGCCGCCTCGAACTTGAGCGCCACGGCGCCCTCGCGCTTTTGCCGCTCCAACGTTGGCGTCACCACCTGCTTGAGATACTCGCCCAGGGCCGCGGGCGGCGCGTGCAGATGCGCCTGGGTCAGATAGCTCTTGAGCAGCTTTTCTTCATGGGAGTAGAACCAGTCGAAATCGGAGTTGAGCCGCTTGGCGGATTCGTTGTTCAAGGGCAGCATCAGCGCGTCCGCGAATGGCACCCACCGGAACCGCGGCGGCGCCAGACCCGCGCCCATCGCCACGCGATTCGCGAACATCGTCTCTATCCCCATCTGGTCGAGCATCCACGCCGGATATCCTTCCGCGTGCTCGCGCATCGCCCGCTCTTTCAATGCCACCATCTCCTTCACATGCTCCGGCGTCATATCGTGAAACCCGTATCCATACAGCGCATGCCAGACCCCGACCCATTCCGGATTATCCAGCCGCGTGCGCATCGGACCGGGCGCCTGCTCGAGCGTGTCGCACGGCAGCGCGTCGAATTCGTCATCGGGCGTACCGCCCTCCGGCACGTACTTCTTCGGATGCGCGTGGTTATCAATCGCCTTGGTCGTCCGGAGGACCGTTTCGAGCGACGGAGGACCAGGCGGCGGCGCGCCGAGCGCAGTTGCGGCCGCCACCAACATCCACGCGGCACTCTTCAACCTTGCACCCGCCTCTCTTTTCCCGCCCAGAATTTTTCCCGCAATTCGCGCTTCACAATCTTCCCCGTCCCGGTCTTGGGCAGCGCACCCTCCACGAATTCCACCGAGCGCGGCATTTTGAACTTCGCAATCCGTTTTTCCAGAAACCCGCAGAGTTCCTGTTGCGTGATTTTTTCTCCTGGTTTCAGCACCACGAACGCCACCGGAATTTCGCCCCATCTGGCATCCGGCGCCGACACCACCGCGCATTCGAATACCGCCGGATGCGCAAAGATCGCCTTCTCCACCTCGATTGACGAGATGTTTTCGCCGCCGCTGATGATGATGTCCTTCTTACGGTCCACGATGTGGATATAGTTCTCCTCGTCCCACACCGCCATATCGCCGGTATGCAGCCATGCGCCGGTCATGACGGCTTTCGTTCCCTCCGGGTCTTTGTAATAACCGTCCATGACGTTGTCGCCGCGGATCACCACTTCACCGATCGACTCCATATCGCGCGGCACGTCGTGCATCTCGCTATCGACCACCCGCACTTCGCAGCCCGGAATCGGCCAGCCCGCCATCGAGCGGTGGTGAATCCGGTCCGCATCATCTTTATAAGCCACGGTCGATTTGTCGTGCGCCGAGGTCGCCACCGGCGCCGTTTCCGTCAGCCCGTAGCCGCCCATCACCGTGCAATGGAACGCGCGTTCCATGCGCTCGATCAGCTCAACGGAAGGCGCCGCGCCGCCGATGAAAACGCGCCGCATGCTGGAGCAATCGAATTTTCCGAGATCCGGGGCGTTCAGCAGCGCGTTGGCCATCGTCGGGACCAGCGCCATGGACGTCGCGCGCTCGTCCTGGATCAGCCGAAAAACACCGGTCGGCTCGAAGCGCCGTACCATCACCTGTTTCAGCCCCAGCATGGTCGCGGTCTGCGGCCGGCCCCAGCCGTTCGCATGAAACAGCGGGATGGTGTGCAGCTCCACCAGGTCCAGTTCTTGCGGATTATACGTCGTGGCCACCTCCAGACCATGCAGGTAAAGCGTGCGGTGGGATAGCGTGACGCCCTTGGGCGTTCCGGTCGACCCGCTGGTATAGAAAAGCTCACCGATCGCGTTCTCATCCACTCCCACATAATCCACGCGTCCCGGACGCCCGTCAGCGAGCAGTTGCTCATAAGTCAAATCGGCTACCGGAACTTTCTCCTCCGCCGCCACGTAGCGTTCGATCCCCGGACACGCGCTGCGCAGCTGCTCCACCAGCGGCGCAAAGTCGTTCTCGAAAATCAGCACGCGCGCACCCGAGTGGTTGAGAATTCCGATCAGCTCCGCCGGCGTCAGCCGCACGTTGAGCGGCATCACCACCGCGCGCGCCATCACGACGCCGTAATAACCCTCCAGCAGCTGGTGATTGTTGAAGCTGAGATACGCAACGCGGTCGCCCGGTTTGATGCCGTGCGCAACAAGACCTGTGGCCAGCCGTTCGCACCTCTCGCCGAACTCGGCGTACGTGAACCGTTTCGCGCCCGAAACAATCCCGGTCTTTTTCCCGAACAGATCGACGGCGCGGTAAAGGAAGCGAACCGGCGTCAGCGGCACAATCATCGAGCGCCTCCACGAAAAACTGGATTGTACGACGGAACGGGTGCCGCGTGCTCAGGCCGACAGGCCCGGATACCAGACCCGCGTGCCTTCGATGCGCACGAACGGTGTCAGCTTGTGCGGCTGGCGCCGCTCCGCGCTCATGATGTGCTCGACCGCCATGCCGCGCGCCGTGAGCGCATCCGCCACGAGCGACCTGTGGCAGCGCCACGGCACCGCCTCCGCGCACATGATCGCGGTTTGTTTCTGCGCCGCCGCCTCCATCAGCTCGCCGAGCGCCTTTTCGAACTCCGGTGTCTGCATGTAGTCCGCATACCCGCGAAAGCCCTCGTTGCGCCACGCCGTATTGACCGAATCGGCCTTGGGATGCCGCAAGCCTCCGAGCGACGGCATGTGAGCATAACCGATCCCGGCGCCTTTTAGCGAGCCCGGCAGCGTATCTCGATTGAACTGCGGGTTCGTGCGCGAGCGCGGCGCCGTCCGGATATCGATCAGTTGCTCCACTCCGTGCGCGTTAAGCAGCGCGATGAAGTCGTCGATCGCGCGCGTCGAATGGCCGATGGTAAAAATCGCGCGCGTCGTGTCAGGCAGCGCTTTTTTTCGGGCGGTGCAATTGCGCGTCGTATTCCGCCAGCTCCTGGGCCGACAACGTCACCAGATCTTTTTCGAGGTCTTCGCCGGTCTCGACCATGCGCTTCAAATGCAGCGCCGCAATCCGCGAGCACCAGGCGTCGTTCATCGGCCGTCCGGTCTTGTTGCTGAGAGCCACCAGATCGACGTGCGGCATGGCGATGGTCTTCTCCACGCGCGCTTCGCCATCACTCAGCACAAACTTGACGTCTACCGTGTCGCTGTGGCGCAGCGAGATCGCCGTTTGCAGCCACTTGAATTCCACTTTCCAGGTGCGCCCGAACGGGTCCGGACCTGCCTCGAACTGGCGAAAGGTCTCCACATCCGTATGGTAACTCGTGAGAAGCTGTAAGAAAACGGAGAAGCGGTTACGACATTTGAACGCGAGTTGGACGTAAGCCGGTCCGCGGCGCTACGGGCCGGTGAAATTGCGCTCCGCTACCGGGAGCACGCTATCCCTTATGAAAGCAAACCCGACCTGTCGCCGGTGACGGCGGCCGATCGCGAATGTGAGCAGGTGATCGCCCTGGCTCTCGAAGAAGCGTTCCCCGACGACGGTATTCTCGGCGAAGAGGGCGCATCAAAACCGTCACGAAGCGGGCGCCGGTGGATCATCGATCCCATCGATGGCACTCGCGACTATGTGCGCGGCCTGCCGGTCTGGGCAACGCTCATTGGGCTCGAAGAGAAGGGCGAAGTCGTGGCCGGAGTCGCACATTTCGCCGGGCGCGGCGAAACGTATTTCGCCTCTCGCGGCTCCGGCGCATATTGCAACGATCACCGCATCCGGATTTCAAGCGTCACGAAGATCTCCGACGCGACCGTCTGCCTGACGGGGCTGACCTCCTTTTACAAGTACTCGTTCTCCGACAAGCTGCTCACCTGGATCAAGCCCTTGTGGAGCGTCCGCTGCCTCGGCGGCAGTATGGACGCGATGCTGGTGGCGCGCGGCGAAGCCGAAGCCTGGATCGAGGCCTCGGTCAAGGAGTGGGACCTCGCGGCGCCCAAGATCATCATCGAAGAAGCGGGCGGCGTGTTCTTCGATTTTTCGGGCGAGACGACCATCAGCGGCGGTAACGCCGTGGCCGTGGTGCCCGCGCTCGCCGAGGAAGTCCGCCGGTTCCTCAGCCGATGAGCATCGAGGCGCGGGTTGCTGAGCTGACCGCAGTCCGCGAGTTCCGGCTTGCCGAAACCACGATCGCCGATCCCGCGCCGGGCGAAGTGCAGGTGCGCGTCGCGGCGGTAGGGATCTGCGGCTCCGACCTGCACTCTTACTCCGATGGCGCGGTCGGCGACTCGCCTTGCGTCTATCCCATGGTGCTCGGACACGAACCGGCCGGAGTGGTCGTAAAGACCGGCACTGGTGTAACGGGATGGAGCGCCGGAGCGCGCGCGGCATTCGAGCCGGCGCTCTACTGCTATCACTGCGAGTTCTGTCAAACCGGGCATCACAATGTCTGCGCGAACCTGCGCTTCATGAGCAATCCCGGCGAGCCCGGATTTTTCCGCGAGTACATGAATCTGCCTGCAGCCAATCTGCTTGCCATCCCATCGGGTTTGAGTCTGGACCACGCCACGCTCATCGAGCCGCTCGCCGTCGTCCTGCACTCCATGCAGTTCGTGGCGCTGAAGCCATCGGAAACGGCGGCGGTGTTCGGCGTGGGACCGATCGGGTTGCTCACCGTGGCTGCGCTGAAGCTCGCGGGCGCGGGCCGGGTCTGGGCGGCGGATCCAGTCGCACATCGTCTGGCTATGGCGCGTGCCGCCGGCGCGGATGCCCTCATCGACCCGCGCGCCGTCGACCCCGTTCGCCAGATTCTCCACGACACGGGCGGTCGCGGCGTCGATGTGGCGATCGACTGCGGCGGCCGCGACGGCAGCATCAATGAGTCGATCCGTGTTACCCGCAACGCCGGCCGCGTAGTGGTGACCGCCATTCCGCAGGAAGTCGCGGTGCCGCTCGATTTTCATACCATGCGCCGCAAGGAGATCGTCCTTTATAACGTGCGCCGGTCGAATCACGAATCCCGCGCGGCTTTGCAAATTCTCACGGAGCACATCCAGCGTTTCGCTCCGATCGTGACCCACGCGCGGCCGCTCGCCCAGATCGGCGCGGCGTTTCAACAGCTCGAGAGTTACGCGGATGGCGCCGGAAAGATCGTGATCCAGTGCGCCTGACGGTCTAATCCGCGCCCTCCGCCACCAGCACCAGTCCGGCCACTACCAGCGCCGTGGCAATGGATTTTCCGATGAGCGCGCGACGCCGGAAGTCCTCCTTAAGCCATTTCGGCTTCATGCGGGTGACGAGATAAACGCTCAAGAAGATGAGCGCGTAACGAACACCGGATATGGCATCCACAATTACCGGGCTCGCTCTGCTGATCGCGAAGAAAATCAGAAACGAGCCGACTCCGGAAATGAACCGATTGACGAAATACCAGAACTTGCTGGTGGGCGGCGCGTCTTCGGTGTGCTGGATGATTTCGCGCCGCCACATCGGTCGCGCCAGCAAACCCATCGCGCCGGCAAACGTTCCCAGCGTGAAAAATACGTAGCCCGTCACAAATCCTGTGGCGTCGAAAACCAGCTTCTGCATCACATTGGTCAATCCGAAAAGAACGGACGAGAGCAGAATGCTTGGCAGAACGCGCCCCAGATCCAGCTTTTCCGAGAGGAACATCACAAAACCGCCGCCCACCAGCAGCGCGAATCCGATTACGCTGCTGTCTCCGAACGGTTTCGAGAGGAGAAAGAAGCCGATCAGAACCGTCGCCAGCGGCGAGAAGCCGCCCATGATGGCCAGCGTTTGCGACGCCTCCCCCAGTTTCAACGCGCGGTAATAAAACCAGATGGCGCCCAGGTGCACAACCCCTGCGCCGAATCCCAGCGCCGCCATGCCGGCCGACGGCAGTTCGAAGCCGAACGGAATCAGCAGGAGTCCCAACACGCTCATCGCACCGAGCCAGAACACGTAGTTGGAGAGCGTTCTGGTCGCCGGCTTTCGCAGCAGAACTTTGTCCCACACCAGCGACACCGCGATCAGGCTGTGCGCAAGGATTGCGATAACAGTCCCGTTGGCAAGTAACTTCATGTGATTCCGAAGGTGGCAGCAGCAGCACAGCCGGCTCGCTATGCATGCTTGTATAGATGCAGCATCTTGGACAGCATCAGCGCTTCCTTTGTGATGCGGGTCTCAAACCACACTGTGATCTAAAGGACTAGCTGGATTATTCGGACGAGCCGGTGCAAGCTTATTCGGCCTGCTTGTAAATCCTGCCGCCCTTCATGACGAAGCTCACGCGGGTCATGGCCGTGATGTCCTCGACCGGATTTCCCGGGACCGCCACCACGTCGGCGAATTTTCCGCGCTCGAGCGTGCCGACCTTGGCCTGCCAGCCCATCAGATCCGCCGCGACACTCGTGGCCGACCGCAGCGCTACCAGAGGAGCCATTCCATAGCGGACCATCCAGACAAACTCCTGCCCGGCTCGCTCGTGATTTCCATCCAGGTCGGTGCCGAAGGCGATTTTGACCGGAAGTTTCAAGGCGCGCTGGAATGTTTCGCGATGATGGTCGGTTGTTCCCGTCATCAGGCGGCGATGCTCGGGCGTCACTTTCGGATCGTCCATGAATTGCATGTAAGCCATGAGAGTCGGCACCCAATACACGCCTTTTTCGGCCATCATTTTGAAGGTCGTGTCGTCGAGATAGATGCCGTGCTCGAGCGAAAACACACCGGCCTGGATCGCCGTCTGCGCCGGTCCGCTGTTGTACACGTGCGCGGCGACCTTGGCGCCGACTTTTGCGGCCTCGTCGACGATCGCCTTGACCTCGTCGAACGAGAAAGTCGGCCACGCGGTCAGCATGTCCGGGTCGGGCGTGCCGCGGCGGCGGTGATCGATATAGATCTTGATCAGGTCTGCGCCGTTGGCAAGCTGCTCACGAACCGCCTTTCGCACGCCGTCCACGCCGTCGGCGATTTGCGCGCCCTTCGGAATCGTCACGTCGGGCGAGTAACCGTACGGCGAATATCCTCCGGTGATGCTCAGTGCGCGTGTCGCGCATTGCATTCTCGGCCCGATCACGATGCCGTCGTTGATCGCATCCCTCAGAGCTACGTCGCCGTAGCCCGCGCCCTCGGTCTCGACGTCGCGAATGCTGGTGAATCCGGCAAGCAGCGCCTTGCGCGCGGAAACGGTCGCCCAGATGGCCCGGTACTGCAAGGATTTTTTGAGCAGCGACTCCTCGTAGGGGATCCCGTGCAGGAACATATGGGTGTGGCAATCGATCAGGCCGGGCATCACCGTGTCGTGACTGAGATCGACGATTTTCGCCGACGCCGGAATCGAAACGGACTTGCCGACTTCCTGAATTCTGTCTCCGTCGATCAAAACGACGACGTTCTCTTCGAGCGCGAGCGTTTTGCCGTCGAAGAACCGGCCGCACTTAAGCGCGATGAGCGAAGAAGTCTGCGCCCACAGGATCGATGCCGAGAGGCTCAGTAGCAGGAGAGACAGACGAAGACCAACGGCGATTCGCATAGCTGCACATTATACTGATTGCCGCTAGGGCCGCCGGTATTGCTCGCCGGTTACGTGTTCCATCCACTCGACAGCTTTGCCGTTGAGTTTTTCCTGGATGGCGATGTGCGTCACGGCCGTGGCCGGCGTGGCGCCATGCCAGTGCTTCTCGCCGGGTGAGAACCACACGACGTCACCCGGCCGGATTTCCTCGACCGGTCCGCCTGCACGCTGTGCCCAGCCGCAGCCTGCCGTGACGATGAGGGTCTGGCCGAGCGGATGCGTGTGCCACGCCGTGCGCGCTCCCGGCTCGAACGTGACGCTCGCACACGACACCAGCGCCGGCTCGGGCGTCTGGATCAGCGGATCAACCCGCACGTTGCCGGTAAACCAATCCGGCGAGCCTTTGGTGGAAGCTTGTGAACCGACTCGTTTGATTTCCATGGATGCTTTGATGATAGGGCCAAAGCGCTACCGAGCGCGGTGGCCGGGTTTGTCGATGGAGGGCAGATCGCTACTCCACTCTCCCACCTTCTGCCAGTGATACAGATACGAATGGTCCCGCAGGATCCTGGTCGAGTATGTGGGTTCATCGAGACTATGCGGCCTCTGTACAACGCCCTGCGGTACGTTTTCGGTGTAAAGATAACCCACATCTTCGAAACCACTCAGATACGCTCGGAAGGCTACATATTTCCCATTGCTTCCAACATCCCTCAGATGCAGCTTCCGGAGAAGCCCACGGTATTGGTCCAGCCTCGCTATTGCAAGTCCTCGCCTCACGGCTTCTTCCGTTTCGGGCTCAGTGCGCGTAGCAGACACTCCTATTAAGATGCCGACGGAACTATCCTCGGTGATGAGCTTTCGTAGTTGCTCGAGGTCCTTCCCATTTTCGCGAAAGGCTCGCTCCATCGCGTCATCCGATGGCGGGCCGCAGCTCAGCGTCAGAAACGCAAACTCCGCGAGGATTAAAGTCGCGAAGATGCCGGGATGTCTGCGCTTGTGCACGGGATGACTTTCTACTTCGCCCCATCCATAAAGTAGTACCCGATCATGTGGCACACAATCATGTGAGCGTCTTCGATGCGGCCCATGTGGGGGGCGGCGACCTGGATGTTCAATTGCGCCAGCGGGCCGAGCTTGCCGCCGTCGCGGCCGGTGAGCGCGATGGTGCGGCAGCCGATGGAGTTCGCGTACTCGAGCGCGCGGATCACGTTGGGTGAGTTGCCGGAGCCGCTCAGCGCCATCACCAGATCGCCCGGCTGTGCGAAGTTGCGAAGCTGCTCGACGAAAACGCAATCGTAGCTGACGTCGTTGGCGTAAGCGGTGATGGTCGGCAATTGATCGGTGAGCGCCATGATGCGGAAACGCGTTTCGCAGTTGTAACTCGCGCCTTTCACCATGTCGCAGGCGAAATGCGAGGCGGTGGATGCGCTGCCGCCGTTGCCGCAAAGAAAAATGTGGCGATTGTTGGCGCGCGCGTCCTCGAACCACCGGATGGCCTGATTGACCTTGGCGAGGTCGACGGTCTCGATGGCTTTCAGCAATTCCGATTTATACTGCGCGGGAAAACTCATAATGTTTTTGCGAGCGCCAGCGCGCCATAGAGGACGCTGTCATCGCCCAGCTCGGCGGCGACGACGTCCACGCGCGCGCCCGACCAGTCGGTAATCTGGCGGTCGAGTTCCGCGCGCAGCGGCCCGAACAGCGCCTCGCCCGCGTTGCTGATGCCGCCGCCGATCACGATGCGCGACGGGTTCAATAACATGATACAAGCCTTGAGTCCGAGAGCGAGATCGATGACGTAGCGGGCGACGAAATTCGGGTCGCGCAACAATTCCTTGGCGGTCTTTCCGTAATCGCGCTCGAGCCACAGGCCGCAGCAGAGGCGCTCGAAACAGCCGCGCGCTTTGCAGAGACATTCGGGACCATCGGGACGGATCGAGAGATGCCCGATCTCGCCCGCCCAGCCGTCAGCGCCGCGCCAGATTTTGCCATCGGCGTAGATGCCGCCGCCGATGCCGGTCGAGAGCGTCATGTAGAACAGCGGCGAATGGCCGCGGCCCGCGCCGAACGTCGCTTCGCCCAGTGCGCCGGCATTGGCGTCGTTATCCATGACGGCTGGAACGCCCAATTCGCGCGAAAGATGCGCGGTGAGGTGGAAATCGTTCCAGCCGCCGATGTGGGTCGAGAAGGCCACACGCTGTTCAGCGAAATCGACCGGGCCGCCGAAGCCGATGCCGCAGCGCTCGAACAAGAATTCGCGCTTCCATTCGCGCGCGATGCCGACGACCTGTTCGAGCATCCAGTCGCGCGCGCCTTTGCGATCGGTGGGCCGCGATTCGCGGTGCGTCATGCGGTCATTTTCAAACAGCGCGACGGCGAACTTGGTGCCGCCGATATCGACCGCCAGCGTGTTCACTTCGAAGCCGCCTCCAAAACCTCAGCGGGCGACGCGGTCCCGGTGCCTTTCTTCATGATGGTCACGGAAGCCACTAGATTGCCGAACCGGGCGGCCTCGACCGGCGAACGGGTTACGGCCAGGGCGAGCGCCGCCCCGGCGGAAAAGCTGTCGCCCGCGCCGCAGATGTCGACCGGCTCGGAAATTGGCTTTGTTCTGCAAAATGTGTTTTGAGCGGGCTCCACGACCAGAACGCCGTTCGGTCCATCCGTTACCATCATAAGGCTGGAGTCACAATATTCACGTAGAACTTGAAGGTTTTCCTGGTGGCCGAAGAGGCGAATACAGGCCGCTTCCGCCTCGGCGCGATTTGGCTTGATAACTACCTTTCGAAACAGTTCGATACGAGCGCGCGAGTCAACCCAGAAGACCTTATCGGGGTAGCCGGTGACAAGGTCGGCGAGCAGGTCGCGAACCGCGGGTGTGATGACGCCCCCGGCGAAGGTTTCGGCCTGGTCGGAAACCAGGATGACGTCGTACTCGTCGACGGCCAAGGCTAACCGATCCAGGATCTTACGCTCGATTTGCGAAGGTATCGGGCCAGTCGAGATGAAATCGATCCTGGGGAGATCTTCCTTATTTATCTTGGAGTTAATGAGCTTTGTGTAAGTGAAGGTCTGGAGTCCGGGTGCACAGATCAGCATGTCCCGAGAGATGCTGCGGCGGCTGAGAGCACTGGCGAGCTCGTGGCCGAAACCGTCGTCGCCCACGACACCGAGGACGCCGATTTTTCCGGCGCCAAGAGCTGCCAGGTTATTGGCGACGGTGCCGCCTGCGCCGGGAGTGACTTCGGTTCGAACCACCCCGATGCGTGGGATGCCGGTTTCGCGGGAGGGTTCGGAAGCGGCAGGATCGTACGTGCACCAGCGGTCGAGGCAGATATCGCCGACAACGAGAGCCGAAAGTTTCGGGAATTGGGCCAGGATTTCTGCGGTGGTCATGCCTGATCGAGAATGGCGCGGCGGAGAGCGGGAAAGGTGGCGCGATGGTCGCCGCAGAAGTAAAAACTTTCGCCGCCATCGGCCACGGTTCGCACGAGGATCGTTTTCTGCGGGCGGAAATAATAGCCGGGATCGGTCTTGGGCAACTCTTTGTGGATGTCGCCGCGGATGGGAACGAGATCGAAGACGGCCGTGGCGAAATGCCGGATCTCCCTGCCCTCACGCTCGGCGACGTTGCGGGCCATAGCGAGCGCTTTCAGATAAACCTCGGGCGCCATGATGGCGGAACCGAAGCTCAGGAGCACGCCGCCTTCGAGGCGCTCGACGGTGCGGGCGAAGATCAGAAAATCGCGATAGCTGGCAGCGCCAAGCGACGCGCCATCGCAGTTGGGGTGCTCATGCAGAATGTCGTAGCCGATGCCGGCGTGCACGGTGACGGGAACGGATTGCCGGTAGGCAGCGGCGAGGACGCTCAGGTCTTTGTAGGGATAGTCGCTCGCGTCGATGCGGCGGCCGGCATTTTCACCGAGGCCGAGGTTGAGAGCGGCGGCTTCGGAGATCCAGTCGTTGAGCTCGCCGGTTTCACGCCATAAGCCGAATTCGCCGGTCTGGATGTAGCGCGCCACGCTTTCGGTGGTGGCGCCGATGCGCGCAAGCTCATAATCGTGAATGACGCCTGCGCCGTTCATGGCGATGTGATCGATGAAGCCGCGCTCGACCAGATCGATGATGTGGCGGTTGACGCCGGCGCGGAGCAGATGCGCGCCCATCATGAGGATGCGGGCTGCGCCGCGATGCGTCGCGTCGATCAGGCGCCGGGCGACTCCGGGCAAGTGCGGGTGCGCGTACGGCGGAGTGGTGGCGGCATCGAGAATCAACCAGTGGACGACCGAAAGATCGTGGCGGCGCTCGGCGAGAGGCTTGATGGTGAGGCGCGAGCGGTCGAAGGTGGCGTATTTGCTCGCGGGCGGCTTACTGTCCATTGGGAAACAGCGTAGCAACCAGCTCGCGATGGCAGAGGAAGTTGGGGATGATGAAATCCGCGCCGACGCCGGCGAGGCGCTTGCGCTTCCATGGATCGATGCGGTCGCACGCGGGCTCGGCGGTGGCGACGCCGACGGCCACTCCGCCGACTTCCTTGATGTTTTCGATCTCGACGTAGCCATCGCCGAAGCCGAGGAATTCAGCGCCCTGGTATTCCGAGGCGGCGATGAGGCGCTGGATGAGGATTTTTTTGGAAAAACTCTTGTAGTCGTCGAGCGCGCCGAAGACGCCGCCCGAGAAATAGCGGGCGACATCGAGCAGGCGGGCTTCTTCGCGCATGTAGATCTGGTCGGTGCCGCTGGCGAGATACATTTTCAGGCCGCGCGCGTGGAGCGTTTCGAGCAGCGTGCGCGCGCCGGGGACCAGATATTTTTCAGGTGTTGCAGCGCCGGAGGAGAGCTCATCGAGGCGATGGCGGATCTTCGAGTGCAGCAGGTCGAGATAACGCTTCTTGTATTCGAGCGGATCGAGAGGCGTGCCGCCGCGCGATTTTACATTTTCGGCGAGCTCGATCATCTGGTACATGGTCTGCTTGCCGGTGAGACGGCCGACGAAATCTTCGACGATCGAGCGCAGTTGCTCTTCGGTTTCTCCGGTTTTGAGATCGAGCAGGATTTCGACCATCATGGGGACCATGACGTCCATCCAGCCGGCGCGGATGAGCGAGATGGTGCCGTCGAAATCAAAGAGAACGACGCGGGCGTTTTTTGCAGAGACACCCGGGCGAAGCTGTTCGATCATTGGTTCAATTGTGGCACGAAGGGGGAGAAGGGGGGCGGAAGGAGCGTGCGGGGTGCCGAGATGTCACAATCATCCCTGCGCCTTCGCCGTCTGGCGATTCGCGACGGAGTTTTGCGCTCCGCCCGGGGTCTGCTTTCTCGAATGGAAAACCTCAGTGGCGATACCCTATCGTAATGACGATCTTGTCATCTCGAGTCGTTACAATCTCCAGGTCGGGCGAGCGGTGTACAGTTCGCAATTCTCCCTCTTCGATTGTCCACGTCTTTGAGCCATGCTGAATTGTGTCCTCCACGTAATACGGTGCAATACTGCGCGCCTTCTCGTGGTACGTAAACCCACCGCCCTCGCGGTGAGCTACAGGGAGGTTGCTGATGGTGCGTCGTCCGCTCGGCAGAAAGCGCTCGACAGCGTGCTGAGTATAAAGGCGCTCGCCGATTTTCGCATACTCGCGACCATTAAGAGTGACTTTGGGGTAATCATCCCAAAAGCCCCACCAAAGTTCGCTGGGCATAACGGCCATCTCAGGCTAGCATTGCTTCGGGATTACCGCAAATGAAACACTCTACGGATTTTCGATCACGCAAAAATCGAGGCGGATGCGTAAGAGTAAACGACGAGTCGCCGAACGAATAACAACTCGCGTATTCTGACTCAGACGGCGTCTTTGAACGAATGTCGCGCGCTCAATTTGTGATGTCGTGAGTGCGGCTTTCCTCGCGGATGGGCATGTAGACTTCGTACCATGCCTTCTGAGCGGGGCTGTCGGCGTACTTCTTGAGCGCGTCCTCGCTTTCAAATTCCATCACGATGATGTTTTTGTAGCCCTCGGGAAGCTGCATCTTGATGGGCTTGGTCCACACGTTTTTGAGGCCGGGATAATTCATGTTCTCGGCCGCCGAGATCGCCTTCTGGATCTGCTCAGGCGTGGCGTCGGCTTTCCACTGGATGGTAATGACGTGAATCACCGATTTTGGTTTTTTGGGCGCGGCGAAGGCGAAGACCGCAGCCACCACGGCAACTACCAAAGCGAGCGCGAGCATCCGGAATCTTGTCATAGCGTCGAATTTCCTCCTTCAGAGAAGATATCGTATTGAGCGGGCCGGCGGCAGAAGGTCCGGGCAGCCGGACTGCGCGCGCAGTATAATCGTTCGCCATGACCGGGACTGATGAACTGGCGCTATTGGTTCGGCATGAAGGAGAAGCGCCGCGGGAGCGTTCGACCTGCGGCTGGCGAGACTTGCTGCTCAGCCGGCAGGATGCCGGAAAAGTATCGGCCTGGGCGCACGCGGTGGATATCGACGGCGCGCGCGAGCATTATCACAAGCGCTCGACCGAACTCTATTACGTGCTGGCGGGCGAAGGGACGGTGCGGTTGAACGGCGTCGAGCATGCGGTTCGGACGGGATCGCTGGTGCACATTCCGCCGGGCGTGATCCACGGGGCGAAAGGGCGGATGCGCGTGCTGGTGGTGGGAATTCCGGACATCAGCGACGACGATCTGTTTTTTCCGGAGACGCAGGTTTAGCTTCTGGCTCAGGCAAACCGATTCTTGATCGTGACGAGGAGGAAGACATGATGCAGAGGGCTGTGGCTTTGCTGACACTGGTCATCGCGTTGTCCCTGGCAGGTCTGGCACAGACCGGCAAAACGGGCGATACCGGCGAGTTCAAAGGGCTCATCCAACATTATTGGGAAGCGTGGAGCACGCTCAATCCGGACAACGCTGCGCCGATGTACGCCAAAGACGCCGACGCCGTCTTTTTCGACATCGCGCCGCTGAAATATAACGGCTGGAACGAATACAAAGAAGGCGTGAAGAAAGTGATGGCCGATGTGACCAGCGCCACTTTCACTCCGAACGACGATTTGAAGACCACGCGGCGCGGCAATATCGCCTGGACCAGCGTTACCGTCCATGCGGTGATGCATCAGAAAGATGGGAAGACAACGGACACAAACATCCGGCACACCGTCATCTGGGAGAAGCGCGGCGGCAAGTGGACGATCGTGCACGAGCACGTGTCGGCGCCGCTGGGGGGATAAATAGAAATAGCATGCGCGGCAGGCGCCGCATCATTGGGAAGCGATCGGCGCGACGTGATACCGTGATATCAGCTGCGAGTTGTGAAGATGGCCGCTCGAACACTTATGGTTTTGGCGTTCATGGCCGCAACTCAGCATCCAGTTTTCTGCCAGCCGACTCCGACGAATCAGCCGGTCGGGCCGCCGCCGACCGCACCGCATTCTTACGATGCCGATGGACGCTACTCTGAGGGCCTCGGTCAGCGCTGGATTAGCGGACGCGTCGTTTTGGAAGATGGCGGCAAGCTGCCTTGGTCGGTGGAAGTAAGGACATTCTGCAAAGTCAAAGTGGCCGGGAGTTCGTTTTCGTTGGCAGTGCCGGGTTACACCGGAATCTCCGGGCTTGGCACTCACGGTGGCTGCTATGTGACGGTATCGCTCCCTGGATTCCGGAGCGAACGCATCTGGGCTCACGACGGCATTGTGGTAAAGCTTCACCGGTTGGGTGAGCACGAAGGGTCCACGATCAGCGTCACGATTCTCCGCGCGCCGAAAGACGCGCAGAAAGCTTACCTGGCGGGAAGAGTTGCAGCTCTGCGAAAGGATTGGCCCAGGGCTCAATCAAAGTTCGAAAAGGCGGTTTCCATTTACGCGCTACATGCGGCCGCCTGGGATGAGTTGGGCGGCGTGCTCGAAAAAAAGGGCAAGCTTATCGAGGCAGCGGCTGCGTATCGGCGTGCCAGCAAAGCAGACCCGAACTTTATCAAGCCATTCGTCCATCTGGCAGCGCTCGCGGTTCACGAATCGCACTGGAACGATGCGATCCATATGGCGGAAGCGGCGATCAGCCTGAACGCCGTTGAATTTCCGCAGGCGTATTTGTATCACGCGCAGGCAGCGGTCGTTCTGAAGCAGATGGAAACGGCCGAACGGAGTGCGCGGGAGGCGGTGCGGCTGGATGTCGAAGGTGAATTGCCGCTGGCACGGTACATTCTGGCGGTGCTATTGGACCGCAGGGGTGAAAGGCAAGAGGCGCGGGAATACTTTGTGCAATACCTCGCGATGGTTCCACACGCGAAGGATGCCGCAGCCATCCGCGAGCGGATCAGCGCATTAGAGTAAGAACAGGAGGCAGGTCGCGCAATGGACTGCCGTACGGGCGCTACAAGTTCTCTGTCGCGGCCCCGAGCTTCACATTCACCTTCGATGTCCGGCCGTTGCGATAGACGGTGAGCTGCATGTTATCGCCGGCGCGTTTGTGATTCATCGCGCGCTGGAGGTCGTCATCCCGCTCGACCGGCTTGCCGTCGATGGCCACGATCAGATCGCCGCCGACGCCCAGCTCGACGTTGCCGACCACAACGACCTGGCGCGGACCGTGGATGCCGGCCTCTTCGGCGGCCGACCCGCCTTCCACGCGCTGCACGAGCAGGCCGCCTTCGGCGGGAAGATCGAGCGCTTGAGCGAGATCGCCTTGCACCAGCACGGTCATGACACCGAGATAAGGCCGCGCAACTTTGCCGCGCGTCTGGTACTCATCGAGCATGGCCTTGGCGCGATTGATGGGCATGGCGAAGCCGATGCCAATGCTGCCTTGCGACCCGAAAATCGCGGTGTTGATGCCGATCACGTTCCCGTGCGAGTCTAACAGCGGCCCGCCGCTATTGCCGAAGTTGATGGCGGCGTCGGTCTGGATCATGCCTTCGAGCTCGCGGCCGTTTTCATCCTGAATGGCGCGGCCCAGAGAGCTGATCACGCCCGTGGTCAGCGTGCCCTCGAGACCGAAGGGATTGCCGATGGCCAGCACTTTCTGCCCGACTTGCAGGCTGTCGGAATCGCCCATCTTCAAAACGGGAAGGGTTTCGCTCGCGTCGATTTTAACCAGCGCGAGATCGTTGCGGCGGTCCGTGCCCAGCACATGCGCTTTGTACTTTTTCTTATTGGCCAATGTGACGGTAAGCTGTTCGCCGCCGGAAACCACGTGAAAGTTGGTGATGATGCGGCCATCGGAGCCGATGATGAATCCCGACCCCGTGCCCTTGGAGGGGTACATCTGGAAAAACCAGCCTTCGCGCCACACGACGCTGGTAATGTTGACGGTGGCCAGGCGCGCGGATTTGTAGATCTCGATGTTGTTCAGTTCATCGGTGGTGAATCCGGCGGTGCGCGCGACCGTGGCGGTGGACCAGCTCGAGCCAGTCTTGTGAAGAAGCTGGCTTACGTTCCAGTGCGCAACGGACGTGACGTAATAAAACGCGCCGGCCAAGACGACGGCCCAGATCAAAGGACGCAGTTTCATGCTGGTATTCTCCGTAACGACTCGTACACTTCCCGGGTTTGGCGCAAAGTGTCCTCCTTGCTGCCGGAAGTATCAATGACGTAGTCGGCGAACTTTCGTTTTTCAGCCACAGGCATCTGGCGGCTCAGGCGGGCCAGCACTTCCTCCCGCTCCGCATGATCGCGCTTGAGCGCGCGCTCGATCTGCTGCTTCTCATCGCACTCGACCAGGATCAGGCGATCGTAATTTTTGTAGCTGCCGGCCTCGATCAGAATTGCGGCCTCGACCACGGTAATTCCGTGGGGATCGGTTCGCACGAACTCTTCGATCAATTTTTCCTCCATGCGAAAAACGTGCGGGTGCACGAGCCGGTTGAGCTTTGCCAGACGATCAGGCCTGCCGAATACCTCGGCTGCCAGGCGCTTGCGATCGATCGAGCCGTCTTCCGCCTGGATACTCGGGCCGAACTCCTGCACGACATCTGCATAAGCTGCCCCTCCCGGGCGGAGCGCGTCATGGCCAAGCTTGTCGGCCTCGATCAGGTGACATCCCAGATCCCGCAACGCCTGGCCGACAAAACTTTTGCCGCAGGCAAGACCGCCCGTTAACCCTACTTTTAACATACGCCGAGGCGTCTTTCGGCGGATTCGATGGTGTTGACCATGAGCATGGCGATCGTCAGAGGACCAACGCCGCCTGGAACGGGCGTGTATGCGCCGGCCTTTTCGGCAACGTCGAATGGATGAACGTCGCCGATCAACAGCGTGCCCTTGTAATCGAAGGCGGCTAGCTTTTGCACGGCGCCAGCCCTTTCGAGCGGAAAGATACGTTCGACTTCCGCGCGGGTTGAGAGCCGGTTCATGCCGACATCGATGACCGTCGCGCCGGGTTTGATGAAATCGCCGGTGATCATGGCGGCGCGCCCGATAGCGGCAACCAGGATATCGGCTTCGCGGCACACCGAAGCGAGATCGCGCGTTTTCGAATGGCAGATCGTGACGGTCGCGTTTTCGTGCAGCAGCATGATAGCCAGCGGCTTGCCCACGATATCGCTGCGGCCCACAACCACGGCGCGGCGGCCTGCGATTGGGATCTGGTAGCGCTTCAGCATTTCGATGATGCCCGCGGGCGTGCAGGAACGAGGCCCGGGACGGCCGGTGACCAGGTTGCCGACGTTGCAGGGATGAAAACCGTCGACATCTTTTTCCGGAGAAACGGCGAGCAGCACGCGTTTCGCATCGACCTGAGGCGGCAGCGGCATCTGTACCAGAATGCCGTCGATCTCCGGGTTGCGGTTCAATTCTTGGACGATGCCTAGCAGCTCTGTGGTCGAAATGGTTTCGGGTGGCGTAAGGGTTTCGCCGCGAATACCGAGCTCCTTGGAAGTCTTGACCTTATTGCGCACATAAATTTCCGATGCGGGATCGTGGCCCACCAGCACCACCGCGAGGCCCGGCGCGCGGCCGCGGGCGATGAGTTTTTCCACGCGAGGCCGGCATTCGTCTTTGATCTGATCGCGGATGCGGTTACCGTCGAGAATTTGCGCCATTTATTTTCAATTTAGCCGAACTGAGAACGTGCTAACCACGGATCAGGCGAACGGCCTCGCTAAGGGCTGTTCCGGCAGGCGCGCCGTTTTTCGCATCGGGCTCGGCAGGTTCGGGCACTTGGTCGCCTTCGCCGGGCGCGAGGAACAGGTTGGCCTCAACGCCGTGCTGCTTCGTGTAGAGCTCGAAATAACGGCCGCGGCCGGCATAAAGCGTTTCGTGGGTGCCGCGCTCGACGATGCGGCCGGCTTCGACTACAAGAATCTGGTCGGCGCGGCGAATGGTCGAGAGCCGGTGCGCGATCACGAATGTGGTGCGGCCTCGCATCAAATAAGACAAACCTTCCTGGATCAGAGCCTCGGATTCGGAATCGAGGCTGGAAGTGGCTTCATCCAGAATCAGGATGCGCGGATCGGCGAGGAGCGCGCGGGCGATGGAAACGCGCTGCTTCTGCCCGCCCGAGAGTTTTACACCGCGCTCGCCGACGATGGTTTCGTAGCCTTTCTCGAAGGTCTCGGCGAACTCGTCGACGCGCGCGATCTTGCAGGCGTCGAGGATATCCTGCTCGGAAGCCTCGGGACGCGAGAAGGCCACGTTTTCGCGAATGGTGCCGTCAAACAAAAAGGTGTCCTGCAAAACGACGCCCAACTGCGTGCGATAGGAATCCAGCCGAACGGTCGACAGATCGACGCCATCGACGAAAATCGCGCCTTCGGTCGGCGTATAAAACGCGGAGATAAGGCCGATGATCGTCGATTTGCCGGAGCCGGACGGGCCGATCAGTGCGGTCACGGTTCCGGGACGCGACTGGAACGAGACGCCGGTCAGAACGAGCTTGCCGGGATCGTATGCGAAGCTGACATTTTCAAAAGCCACTTCGCCACGAATCTCGCCCAGCGCGACCGAGCGCCGCGGATCGAGATCTTCAGGATTTTCGCGCATCACCTCGCGCGTGCGCTCTAGTCCTGCGAGGGCTTCAGAAATCTGCGTGCCGATGCCGACGATCTGAAAAACCGGCGCGATCAGAAAAGCCAGAAAAGCCGTGAAGGTGACGAAGCCGCCGAGCGTGAGCGCGCCCGAAAAAATCTGGCGCGTGCCGACGTACATGACCACCGCGCCCACCAGGCCCATCAGGACCGTCGCCGAGAGGCTCATAACCGAGGTGGCCGTCAGAGTTTTCATCACGTTTTCGAGCAGGCGCAGGACGCCGCCGGAAAAGACCTGCTCCTCGCGGTGTTCCGCGTGATAACCCTTGATGACCCGGACTCCGCCGAGCGACTCGGTGAGGCGCCCGGTGACTTCAGCGTTGATCTTGGCTCGCTGGCGGAAAATCGGGCGGATGGTTCCAAATGCTTTTTGCAGAGCGAACCCGAAAGCCAGTACGAACGACAGCGCCAGCACCGTCAGCACCGCGCTGATGTGCAGCAGAACGCCCAGCGCGATGACCGCGGTGAGCAGGCCGCCGACGAATTCCACCAGGCCGGTGCCGATCAGGTTGCGAACGCCCTCGACGTCGCTCATGATGCGCGAAACCAGCGTGCCGGTCTTATTGGCGTCGTAATAAGCCACAGGGAGGCGGCCGATGTGGGCCTGGACTTCGCGGCGCAAGTCGGCAATGAGGCGCTGCGCAGCTTTCGAAAGAAGCTGGGTCAGAGCAAACGAAGTGATTCCCTGGATGGCGGTCGCGGTAACGACGATCAGGACCAGCGGCAGCAAGAGCTGGGCGTGGCGTTTGCCGATCACGTCGTCGACCAGGTATTTGGTCGAGTACGGAAGCACCAGGCCGGCGCTGCGGTTGATGAGCATCAGGACGAATCCGGCGGCCAGCAGCCAGCGGCGCGGGCGGACGAGCTTCCAGATGTCAGGCAGCAGCGCTTTGAGGCGCTCGGATTTCGGAGTTTTGGACTTTTCCGGAGACAAAAGAGACCGTAAGTGTATTTTACACTTGGCCGCGATTGGAGTGCTCAGCTGATGGCCGTTTACGATCGATGAGGGCGAGTACGTCGCCACAACCCGCGGCACTCGCAGCCATCCGCGCGGCGCGTCCGTAGAAATTGTCCTTGAGTTTTAGGTCGGGAGCTTTGGCCAGCAGCGCCCGCACGGTTTCGATCTGGCAGTGGCCCACGGTGAACTTGTCGATATCCGGCACGCCGCTCACGGCAGCGGCCAGAGCGCTATCGCCGTCGGAAGTTTCCGCATACGGATCGGCGCCGTGCTTGAGCAGCACCTGCACGGTGTCCGCATAACCGTAGCCCGCGGCCATCATCAGGGCGGTAATTCCCTTCCCGCCGCGGGCGTTCACATCGGCGCCGCCGGCCAGCAGGGCTTCAACCGAAGCTTTCTGATTCTTATGAACGGCGTGCATGAGCGGGGTCCAGCCGTTGACGCCCCAGGTCTGGTTGGGATCGGCGCCTTGCGCGAGCAATGTTCGGATGGAATGGGCATCACCGGAGCGGGCGGGGCCGACAAGCGGATTCTCGGGCTGCATACCGCAGCCGGCCATCAGGAAAGCCAAAATAGCGAGAGTAGGGCGTTGCATGCGGGAGGCTCGACAGTCAGAATATCACAAATTACTTTTTACTGTAAAGCTAAGGCCCACGACGCTTCCTCGTCTGCGCGATCACCCGTCGCCTCGGGACGGCCGGCCAGCCGGATCACCCGAAGGTTTTCGCTGTCCAGATTCGCCCGCCGGCCAGCGCCACCCCGCCGCGGTTCACTCGCGTGAACCAGCTCTCCCCACCAGCTCGTTACGTCATTGGAATCACGGGACTAAACTCGTTTGAACCGGCCATCTCCAGGTGCGGTAAACTGTAAGTGATAGCACCGCATATAGATTTAGTTCTTGACGGGCCACTATATGTTGGGGCATTATTGCAACTGCGTCAAGAAGCCCCACCCCCACACAAGGAGAAAAGAATGGCCCTCGGATTGGGTGTAAAAATGGAGATGTTGAAGACTGGAGCGGACAAACAGGCTCGCACGGGAGTGCAATTCCCGCGCTATTTCACGGCACGCCTCGATCCGGGGAAAACGCCTTACGACGAAGTCGCCTGGGAGACGCGGACGGCCTCGATCGGCAACGACAAGGGCGCGGTCATTTTCGAGCAGCGCGACGTCGAAGTGCCTGCCGACTGGTCGCAGACCGCAACCAACATCGTGGCCAGCAAGTATTTCCACGGGAAACTCGGGACGCCGGAGCGGGAGACGAGCGTGCGGGAGCTGGTGCACCGCGTGGTCGATACCATCGCCGATTGGGGCCAGCAGGGCGGCTATTTCCTGACGGTCGAAGACGGCGAAAACTTCCGGAACGAGCTGGCGCACCTGATGCTCAACCAGAAAGCCTGCTTTAACTCGCCGGTGTGGTTCAACGTGGGGGTCAAAGAGGCGCGCGGATACGGGTGGGTGTACGATCACGCGGCCGACCGCATCACCAAACTCGAGGGGCAGACGCGGCCGCAGTGCTCGGCGTGCTTCATCGTTTCGGTGAAAGATTCGCTCGAATCGATTCTCGACTTGGCGAAAACTGAGGGCATGCTGTTCAAGTGGGGGTCGGGAACGGGCTCGAACCTTTCGACGCTACGAGAAGAGAACGGGATTTTATCGGGCGGCGGGCGCGCGTCGGGGCCGCTTTCGTTCATGAAGGGGTTCGATGCGTTCGCAGGCGTGATCAAGTCCGGCGGAAAGACGCGGCGCGCGGCCAAGATGGTGATCTTGAACGCGGATCATCCGGACATAGAAGGCTTCATCTGGTGCAAGGCCAAAGAGGAGAAGAAGGCCCACACCCTGGTGGATGCGGGCTACGATTCCTCGCTCGACGGCGACGCCTACAGCTCGATCTTTTTCCAGAACGCCAACAACTCCGTGCGGGCGACCGATGAATTCATGCAGGCGGTGGTGAACGACGGCGAGTGGTGGACGAAGTCGGTGGTTTCGGGACAGCCGAAGCAGCGCTATAAAGCGCGCGACCTGATGCGGCAGATCGCCGAAGCCACGCATCAGTGCGGCGACCCGGGCATGCAGTTCGACACTACGGTGAACCGATGGCATCCGTGCAAGAACACGGCGCGCATCAATGCGTCGAATCCGTGCTCGGAATATATGTTCCTGGACGATTCGGCGTGCAATTTGTCTTCGCTCAATCTGATGAAGTTCGTCACAGCGGGCGGGCAGTTCGACGTGGAGGCCTTCCGGCACGCCTGCGACACCATGATCATGGCGCAGGAGATCATCGTGGATAACGCGAGCTATCCGACCGAAAGGATCGGAGAGAATTCGCACAACTACCGGCCGCTGGGCCTCGGATTCGCGAATCTGGGGGCGCTGCTGATGTCGTTCGGCATCCCCTACGACAGCGACCAGGGGCGCGATTACGCGGGTGCGATCACGGCCATCATGTGCGGGCAAGGGTATCTGACGAGCGCGCGGATCTCGCAGGCCATCGGACCGTTCCCGGGTTACGCGAAAAACGAGCAGCCGTTTCTGGACGTAATCCGGATGCATCGCGACTCGGTGAACCACATCACACGCTCGAACATCCCGACCGACCTTTACCAGGGCGCGAAGGATTGCTGGGACCAGGCGCTCGAGTTGGGGCGCACGGCAGGCTATCGCAACGGGCAGGTCACGGTGATCGCGCCGACGGGCACCATCGGGTTCATGATGGACTGCGACACGACGGGCATCGAGCCGGACCTGGCGCTGGTGAAATACAAGCGCCTGGTGGGCGGCGGCGTGATCAAGATCGTGAACAACACCGTGCCGCAGGCGCTGATCAAGCTGGGCTACACGCCGGAGCAGGTGGAACAGATCGTGACCCATATCGATTCGACCGGCACGATCGAAGGCGCGCCGAATCTCAAGCCGGAGCATTTACCGGTGTTCGATTGCAGCTTCCGCCCGCAGAACGGGACGCGCTCCATCCACTACATGGGGCACGTGCGGATGATGGCGGCGGTGCAGCCGTTCATTTCGGGCGCGATTTCGAAGACCATCAATATGCCGGAAGAGGCTACGGTCGAAGAAATCATGGAAGCCTACACCGAGAGCTGGAAGCTCGGCCTCAAGGCGGTGGCGATTTATCGCGACAACTCGAAGCGCGTGCAGCCGCTGAGCTCGGGCACGGGCAAAGGCGAAAAGAAAGCCGTGGCGGCGCCGGCGATTGTGCCGGAAGCGGTGGAGAAGATTGTCGAGAAAGTGGTGTTCCGGCCGGTGCGGCGCAAGCTGCCGGACGAGCGGCGCTCGATCACGCACAAGTTTTCGATCGGCGGGCACGAAGGCTACATCACGGTGGGGATGTACGACGACGGATCGCCGGGCGAAATCTTCGTGACGATGGCGAAGGAAGGCTCAACCATTTCGGGCCTGATGGACAGCTTTGCGACGTCGATCAGTTACTGCCTGCAATACGGCGTGCCGCTGAAATTCTTGTCGGACAAATTCGCGCACGTGCGCTTCGAGCCCTCGGGCTGGACGGGCAACCAGCAGATTCCATATGCAAAGTCGATTCCGGATTATATTTTCCGCTGGCTGGCGCTGAAGTTCATCGGCGAAGAAGCCGCGCAGCCGGTGGAAGTGGGCGAAACCCCGGCGCTGCGCCCGACCGAACCCGACCCGCAGCAGGCACTTCCCTTCCCCGCTCAGGCGACTGACGCACCGCTGTGCGCGGAGTGCGGATCGATTATGACGAGGAACGGGAGTTGCTATAAGTGCGGGAACTGCGGGGGGACGAGCGGGTGTAGCTAAGGGGGAAGGACGGCGTCATGGGTGCAGACAGTCGTGAGCGAATAGATGTGGGGCGGCGTGAAGATGCTGTAAAGCAGGCGTACCAGCCGGCCGGAACTCCGGTTCCGCAGCCTCCGAGCGCTACTGTCCCGGTCGCAGAGGAGTCGCCGCCCTCTCGTCGCCAGCCGGAGAAGCGCGAAGAGTAAATCTGACTCTAGTTGGACCAGAAGATGTGATTACCGCATTCGCCACAATTGCTGCCGCCCTAAGCGCAATTTGTGCCGTAATCGCAATACGTCATAACAGCAGGTCAATGCGGCTTCAAGTGTTGGAAAGTATTCAGCGAGACATTCGCGAGCTGGATACGGATCCGCCATCGGAGCCCAGGAAGCTCTTCAACACGATTGAGTATTTGGCTTTCGTGGTGAATCATGAATTGGTTTCTGGCGCAGAACTTTCTGAGTTCTTCAAAATTGGAATAGTACATTGGTATGAAAAGGTGTTTCCCGTCTATGAGCCAGCTGCTTATGCCGATTCGGGTTCCTTCGTCGAATTCAGAAGAGCGTACCTCAGAATCAAACATGAGCGCCCACATGGAGCAGGCAACTGGTTCGAGGAGAAACTCGCTCAATTAGACATTTGGGCGAGTTCCACGACTGATCGCCACGAGATATTCGAGCGAATTGCTCGGCTTGAGAGCGAGTTCCGTGACCTGCAATTTCAAATCTCCCAAACTAAGCGTTGAAAGCCTGTGACTGAGATCGTCCGCAGCCTACCCAACCGGGACCTCGACCTGCGTCACAAACAGGTCCGAATGGAGCCGCTGCTCGACCTCGGAAGCGTCGGCGTTTTCAAAAAACAGAGTCAGTGCTTCGACTAAATTGGCCGAGCTTCCTCCAGCGTGTAGCCCTGGCTGGCAATGTCGAGTTCCGGGCAGAGGGCCACGTATCCGTCTTCCTCGCGTTCGATGATGGCGGTCAGGCGGCGGGATTGCTGCATCACTTGAATTGCGGCGCGCCGGTAGAAGTGGGACCGCCATATACATTTGTGTATATCTTGCATAGAATATAATTTGGGTATTGTCGAAATGACCAAATTACGTTCCCTGCCAAGGACTCACAAAACAAAAAACGTGCCCCGCGCGTCCAGAAAGGTCATCGTAGACTTTCCGGGCGATCTGTACGACAAGACGCAAAAAGCCGTCTCCGAGTTGTCCATCAAACGCAGCGTGCTGATTCGGAACGCCGTCTATGATTACCTGCGTCGGCTGGAACGGCGGAAGCTTGCCGAGGAACTGGCCGAAGGATACCGGGCCAACGCCGGCCTGCATCGAAAAGTTTCGGACGATTTCAAGTACGTAGACGCCGAGAACATTTAGATGCCCGGCAGGTGTGTACGCGGGACCGTCGTTGAAATCAATCTGGACCCTACGCTGGGGCACGAGCAAGCCAAGAAACGGCCGTGCGTAGTCATTCAAAATGACATTGGCAATAAGTACTCGCCCACTACCATCGTCGCAGTCATCACCGGCGCCGAGAATATCAAGCGATCATTTCCGGTGAACGTGCCGGTGCCGGCCGGTGAGGCTGGCCTGAAAAAAGAAAGCGTCGTACTATGCGGCCAGATTCGCACCGTCGATGAAGCCCGCTTTGGAAAAATCTACGGGCAAATGAGCTCATCCACGATGAGAAAGGTCGATGCCGCTCTTCGTATCAGTCTCGGCCTTTGATTACATTCAGTTTCAAAAGAAATAAACCGTAGGACGACCCATTCGGTATGGTATATTTATTCATTGAACTGAATATTTAATCAATGGCCCATCTCGTCGGCATCGTCGGCTTTCGTGGCTATAGCGGCAGGGAACTCGTGTCCATTCTCGCGAAGCATCCGCGTGTCGAGCCCGTCCTGATGGAGCATCGCACGGCGGGCGATGGCGGCGGCGACTCGGGGCTGACGTCGCCGCACGGACCGCGGCAAATTCCGGCGGCGGCCGATGCGGTGCGCGCGGAAAAAATCGAAATTGTTTTCCTCGCCACGCCCGCCGAAGTTTCGATGGAGCTTGCGCCCGCTATGCTGGCAGCCGGCGCGCGGGTCGTCGATCTGAGCGGGGCGTTTCGCTTGCGCACGCCCGAAAATTATGCCCGCTGGTATCGCGAGCCGCATACCGAGGCCGCGCTGCTCGCTGAAGCGGTTTACGGGCTGCCCGAATTCTGCCGCGAGCGCATCCCGCAAGCGCGCCTGGTCGCCAATCCCGGCTGCTACCCGACCGCGGCGAATCTCGCGATCCGGCCGCTCGTCGAAGCGGGCGCCGTCGATCGCGCCGCGGGCATCGTGTGCGATGCGAAATCCGGCGTCAGCGGCGCCGGCCGGAAGGCGTCGCTTAAAACCAGTTTTTCGGAAGTCACGCAGAATTTTTCCGTCTATTCTTTTCTGAATCACCGGCACGTGCCCGAAGTGCTGATGGTCTCGGGGCTGGAAGAATGCGACCTGAGTTTCACCGCGCAACTGCTGCCGGTCCATCGCGGAATTCTTGAAACCATTTACTTCCGCACCGCCGGAAACAGGAGCGCCGAAGACCTTCTCTCGATTTACGCCAGACGTTACAAGGACGAGCCGTTCATCCGGCTCTATGAACCCGGCCGCGCGCCTGACCTGCGTGCCATCGAGCGCACCAATTTCTGCGATTTGGGCGTTACGGTGGATGCCGCAACCCGCCGCGCCGTTGTGGTCAGCGCCATCGACAACCTCACCAAAGGCGCCGCGGGACAAGCCGTCCAGAACATGAACCTGATGCTTTCACTCCCCGAAACCGAGGGCCTGCTGTGAAAGCGCTCATCAAACTCGGCGGCACGCTGCTCGATTCTCCCGACGTGCGCGCGCGCCTCGCCGGTGAAATTCGCGATGCCGTCCAGCGCGGCGTCCAGATTACGGTCGTGCACGGCGGCGGGAAACAGTTGACGCGATATCTGGCGGAGCGCGGCGGTGAAAGCCGGTTTATCGACGGCCTGCGCGTGACCACGCCCGAAACCATGGATGCTGTGCTGAAGATCCTGGCCGGAAGCGTCAACCAGGAGCTGGTGGCCGCGCTGGCCGCCGAGGGTCTCGCGGCGGTCGGGCTGACGGGAGTCGACGCGTATCTGGTCGAAGCCGAGCCGATGAGCCGGCAACTGGGCCAGGTCGGCCGGATCACGCGCGCCAATCCGGAACTGCTCGATGTGCTGATCGGCCGCGGTTACATTCCCGTAGTCGCGTGCATCGCGGGCGATCGCAAAGGCTGCATGTACAACGTGAACGCGGACCAAATGGCCGCGGCTTGCGCAGCGGCGTGGCGCGCGGACCGGCTGCTTTTTCTGACCGACATAGCGGGCGTCCTCGATGCGCATGGCGAAATCCGGCCGGCGCTGACGGCGGAGGACTGCCGCGCGCTGATCGCAGCGGGCGTCGCCAAAGGCGGCATGCAGGCCAAGCTGAACGCCGCAACTGCCGCGCTCGATCATGGCGTCGAAGAAATCCGCATCGCGCCTGGCGCCGCCGCAGGCGTAATTGCGCGGCTTCTTGCGGGCGAACCTGGGGGCACCCGCATCGTCCATGCGCGCGAGCAGGTGACGTCCCATGATTAGCGGCCTGACGCCGGATTTTGTCGCCGAAAAAAAGACGGCGAATATGGCACTAGAAATCCGCAAAGCGCGCATGCAGGATATCGCGCCTGTCGTCGAATTAATCAACGGTTACGCCGCGCGCGGCATTATGCTGCCGCGCACCGAATTCGAAATATCCGAGCACATTCGCGATTTTTCGGTGGCATCGTCGGAAGGCCGGTTCGTTGGATGCGGGGCGCTGCACTTTTACTCGCCCACCGTTGCCGAAATCCGCTCCGTTGCCGTGGCCGAAAGCGCGAAAACCCACGGCGTCGGCCGGAAACTTGTGGACGCGTTGGTGGACGAAGCGCAGCAATACGCGCTTGACGCCGTGTTCGCCTTTACCTATGTCGCCGATTTCTTCCGCAAACTGGGTTTTGAAGAAGTCGAGCGCGGCGAGCTGCCGCTCAAAGCCTGGAAAGACTGTTTGCGCTGCCCGAAGTTCCAATGCTGCGACGAAGTCGCGATGGTCCGCATTCTGCGACCCGATCACTGGCTCCATCACCCCCCAAAATGGGCGTATGATTCCCCCCTTGAGGGCGAGGCGCCCCCTGTCGTCCTACCGATCGTGCAGAAGAAGCCCATATCTCCAGGTGTTTAGCTCTCACCCAAAACAGTCGGATCAAAACCCCCAAAAAATGAGCCGGATTTAACCTGAGAATTCTTCGCTGAAGACAAACTAGTTCCCTATAATTCGACACATGCCCGGCGGAGGCAGTCGGCCGGCGGGCGGGGAGTTAGGCGCCATGAGAGCTGAAACGGTCGATGTAAAGGTATCCACTGGCCGAATTCTCTGCTGCACTGTTTTTCGTCCGGGTGGGAAAAAGCTGCTGGCCAAAGGCCACCTGATCAGCGAAGACGATATCCGTATTCTCGAATCCGAGGGCATGGACAAGGTCTGGGTGACAGGACTCGAGGACGGCGAGGTCGCTGAAGATCAGGCGGTGTCCACGGTTGCCGGCGAAATGGGTTGCGGCTGCTACGAAATCCACCTGGCCGCTGGAGGCCGGGCCAATCTCCAGGCGACCGAGAACTGCTGCGTGCTGGTGGACGACGAGCTGCTCCGCCAGATCAACTGCACATCGAGCGTGGCGATCGCGACCTCCATGAATTTCAGCTTCGCGCTTGCCGGCCAGCGCATCGCGACCATAAAAAGCGCACCGTTCGCGGTTGCCAAGGATCAGCTGGACGCACTCACATCCATCTTGCAGGAGCGCGGCCCGATTCTCCAGGCGCGTCCGGTCCGTACGCCCTCGATCGGCGTGCTATACACCGATCCGTCAAACGGCGATCGCGCCCGCCAGCTTTTCGAAAGTATTATGAAGCAGCGGCTGGAGCGTTTCGGAGTCGGCGCGAATTTCGTGCTCGCCTCCGTTGAAGAGGAAGCTGCGGTGAGCCGCGCCCTGACGCATCTGGTGCGGTCCAAACCTTCGCTGATCCTGGTCGCATCGACGACCGCGCCGGCCGGACCTGAGGACGTGATCGGCCGCGCGCTGATGCGCGTTGGCGGGCAACTCGAACGTTTTCTTGCGCCGGTCGAGCCTGGCAATCTGCTGATCCTGGCTTACAAAGACGAGATTCCGATCATTTCCGCGCCGGGCTGCTTCCGCTCGGCCAAGCCGAATGTGGTGGACCTCCTATTGCCGCCGCTATTGGCGCGATACCGGGTCACGAGCTGGGAAGTGGCCTGTCTGGGGCACGGCGGGCTGCTGGGTTAACGCCTTTTGGCTAGGCCAGCGCCTGCTTGCAGTACTCGAAACACTTTTTCACTTCCACTACGGTATCGCCGCCTTTGTATTCATATTCGATATTGGCGGGAATCCGGTACTTCTTCGTTTCCAGCAAGTGGAGCACAGGCTTGATGGGCGTGTCCCCCTCCCCGAAGGGCATGTTCTCGCCCTGGTTCTTTTTCCGGTCTTTGATGTGCAGCGTCACGATCCGCTCGTGATGCTTGTTGAGGAAATCGACTGGGTCAAAACCGGCTGCGAAGAAATGCCCGATATCCAAGTTAATGTCGATGTAAGGCGAGCGGCCGGCCATGGCCTTCTCGAAGCTCTCCGGCGACGAGAATTCGTTGGGGTGCTTGGTATCGGAATGGCCGTGAAAACCGACTTTGATTTTGGCCTTCTGCGCCTCGCGGTCCACCCGGTCAACGACCGACAGCGTGGATGACGCGGTGATGATTCCCACACCCAGCGCTTTCGCCATCTCGAAGCCGCGCGCGATCTCTTCATCCGTATAATCGTCGCGAAAACTGTAGTTGTACGCGTAGAGCTGAATACCGGCGTCATCGAACTTCTTGCGGATATCGTGAAAGTGGTCCATGGAGACCGTGGTGCGCCATTTGCGCAGCTCATCGCGTTTCATTTTCGGCTCGACATGGCCGGCGTAAAGCTCGCATTCGCCCAGACCGATCTCGACCATGGCTTTGATGGCGTCATCGAGCGGGCGATCGCGAAAACTGTAGGACTGCACGCCGATCTGGACGCCGTGGACTCTGGAATCAATACGGGCAAACGCGGCCGTGGCCGGAATCGAGGCCAGCGCGAGTTTTGAAAATTGCCGTCTGGTGTACATAAGCGGAGTGTATCACCCGGCGTCCACCACGCAGCGGAAGCCGACGGCCGCGGATCGGTCCTTGCCGGGCGACATCAGCAGGTATTTTCCGTGCTCGTTTAGTCTATAGGCCTGCGGAAAATACCAGTGCGAGCCCTGCGGCTGATAATAGCTGCCGCCGCGGAGAATGCCGGCGCGCGTGTGCTCGTCAACATACTCGTCGGTCCATTGCCAGACATTTCCCACCAGATCTTCGACGCCGAAGGGGCTTGCGCCGCGTGGATGAGCATTGACGTCGTCAGGCCCGCGCATGACGCGCCGCGTGTCGGCCATCGGTATCGCGCTTAGTTCCGGCTGGCTTCCCCACGGGTAGATGCGGCCGTCGGTCCCCTGGGCGGCGTACTGCCACTCCCATTCATGCGGAAGGCGTTTGCCCGCCCATTTCGCGTAGGCGCGCGCATCTTCGAGCGAAACCCAGGTCACCGGCTTGCCGCCCCAGCCTTCCGGATACGAGCCGTTTACCCAATCCTTCAGGAAATTGTGATCGTCGGCGGGGCGATAATGCGCGCCGTCCAAAAATTGTTTGAACTGCGCGTTGGTCACCGGATACTGGTCGATGTAAAACGATTTGACCTCGAGGGTCTTGCGATGGTGGCGGCGCGGCGAATCCTCCCAGGGATACTGCACGTCGACGCCGACGTCGTTACTCCCTTCGATCTCGATTCCCGAAACGATAAATTCGAATTTCGCCGCGGGAATCCGGACCATACCGGCCGGCGCTGTGGAAGCGCGAGCCGTGGGAGCGATCTCGACGATTTGCTGCGGCAGAAATTTCCACTCGTGAGAATAGGACGCGAGCGGCGTGCGCGCGAGCTGGTGCATTTCCGCAAGAAATTTTTCGAGCTTGGCATCCGGCGCGCCCGCGGAAGCCGGGAGCGCGAGCACTGCGGCGAATCCGTGCGGCTCTATCGCAAAGCTCAGAATGGCGCGATCGCCATTGGTTTCGGGCTCGAGCGGAACGCCATTCCAAAGATCGTAAAAATGCATGCCGGCTGCGTACGGCACTTCGAGCACGCGGCCTTCGAGATCGTACTCGTTGCGATTGATGACGGTCCACAACGTGCGGCCTTGGAGCGGAAACTCGCTTGAAAACGCGCCATAACGGAGTGTGGGTATGTGCGGCTCCCAATTTGCGCTGACGAGATACTCCGCGAACTCGCGTTCAATCTTCGCCACGCGCCGCAAGGCTTCGGCATCGCGCGGAGTGATCTGGTTCCAGATGCCCCAGATGTTTTCCCAGCTTTCGTAGCCGACGCCGTTGAAGAACGCGTATTGCAGATCGTCGGTTTTGTCGCGCCCCCAGCGGCGGCACACGTTGACCATGTGGCGCGGCTCGAGCCATTTCAGTTTGCTGACCATGGGGATGAACGGATATTCCCAATAACCCCAGGACTGGTTGTTCCACGCGAGCCGCTCCTCGTCGCTCTTGTAAGATTCCGGCTCGAACACCAGCGGCTTTCCGGTTGCGTCGGACGCTTCGCGAAAGGCGCGCGGCATGCCGTTAAACGTATCGCCGTTGACGCCGTCGGCGCCGATCTCGGCCATCAGGCGCGCGGTCGCGACCCAGTTCGGCACACCTTCATCGCGCGTCCCCTGCTCCCAAGGCATTACCGGAAACAACACGCGCACGCCGCGGCGGTGAAAGTCCGCGATCATCTGCTTCAACCCGGCAATACCGCCGGGCATGTCGCGCGTGAGGTCGTACTGATTGCGGTTGTCGATGCCGACGTTGGGATACACCGGCCAGATCAGCACGCTATCGATGCCGCCATAACGCTTGTCGAGATCGTCGAGATAGCGGTCGACCGTGTACTTGCGTGCGACCGGATCATAGAAATACCGGTCTTCGATCATCATCTGCGGCTGGATGAAATCGCGCTGCGCCCAGCGAAGCTCCGGGCGCTCGTATTCCGCGCCGCTATAGCCGATGCGGATTTTACGCTCCGCGCGCCAGTGGCGGATGTCATGCAGCCACGCCGGAAAGTCGGCGGGCGAGGCAGGGCCGGGAATCTGGTCGCCCTGCGGAGCATAACGGGCGTCTTGGGCGCAAAGTGCGAGGCAGAAAAGAACAACTAATGTAAGCCGCATAAGAGAACTATCATAACGGCTGCGGCGGGCCGGTCTGCATTGCCGGAGTTTGACGTTCGGCGTTACCCTGAAACCATGCCCGCCGGGACGCTTGTCTCCGTCGAAGAATATCTCTCAACCAGCTACGATCCCGACCGGGATTATGTGGACGGAGAGGTGCTGGAGCGCAACTGGGGAGAACAGGAACACAGCAGATTACAAGGCGTGTTATTCGCCTACCTCTTCAACCGGGAGAAGCCGTGGGGCATCCATGTTTTTCCCGAACAGCGATTGCAAGTTACCGCAACGCGGTTCCGTGTTCCCGATATCTGCGTGATTCCTGGTCCGCGCCCCAAGGAGCAGATCTTCACGCGGCCACCTCTGATTTGCATCGAGATTCTTTCGCCAGAAGACACCATGACTCGCATGCAGGAGCGGATCGAGGATTATCTGAGATTCGGCGTACCGCACGTCTGGGTTCTCGACCCGCGGACCAAACGCGCCTACGACTACACCATTGCAGGCATGCGCGAAGCGAAGGACATCCTGCGATCTGGGCACTCCGAAATCGCGGTGCCGCTTGCAGAAATTTTCAATCAGTAGATATTTCAGTTTCTCTTTCGATCGATCCCTAAACCGCCGGCTCGCTCTTCGACTCCAGCGCTAAATTCATGACATCATCGGCCGTGCGCACGTAATCAATTTTCATGTCGCCGATGTGCTCGCTCTTGAGATCTTCCTTTACATTGACCTCGTTTTCGAACGGCAGAATCACCTCGCGGACGCCGCTGCGTTTGGCGGCCAGAACTTTTTCTTTGACGCCGCCGATCGGCAGCACCTGGCCGGTGAGCGTGATTTCGCCGGTCATCGCGAGATTGGGCCGGACGCGGCGGTCGGTCAACATCGAGACCAGAGCGGTCGCCATGGTGATGCCGGCCGATGGCCCATCCTTCGGAATTGCGCCGGCGGGCACGTGTACGTGGATGTCGCTCGATTTGAACATTTCCGGATCGATCCCGTACCGCTGCGCATTGGCACGCACCCAGGTGAGTGCCGCTTGCACCGATTCCTGCATGACGGAACCGAGCTGGCCGGTCATGATCAAACCTTTGCTGCCGCCCGGCATGCGTCCGGCTTCGATGAACAGGACATCGCCGCCCACCGGGGTCCATGCCAGCCCGACCGCGACACCGGGACGCTGGGTGCGCTCCGCCACCTCCACATCCGGGCGAAAGCGCGGCGCGCCCAGAAATTCCTCGACGCGTTCCGGCGTGATCATCCCGCTGTCTTCCTTGCCCTCGGCGATCCGCCGCGCGCGCTTGCGGCAGATGCTGCCGATTTCGCGCTCGAGATTGCGAACGCCGGCCTCGCGGGTATATCGCCGGATGAGGTGGTGAATCGCTTCGTCGGTGAACTGAATGGTCTTTTCGTCCGCGAGCCCGTTTTCTTCCATCTGGCGAGGAATCAGATAGCGGAACGCGATGATGGCTTTTTCCTGCTCGCTGTATCCCGGCAGCTCGATGATCTCCATACGGTCGCGCAGGGCCTCGGGGATGGTTTCGAGCACGTTGGCTGTGGTGATAAACAGCACGCGCGAGAGATCGAACGGCACATCCAGATAGTTATCGCGGAAGGTAGAGTTCTGCTCCGGATCTAGAACCTCGAGCAGCGCCGAAGCCGGATCGCCGCGGAAATCGCGGCCCAGCTTGTCGACTTCGTCCAGCATGAAGACCGGATCGTTCGTGCCCGCGCGGCGCAATCCCTGAATGATCTGCCCGGGAAGCGCGCCGATATACGTGCGGCGATGCCCGCGGATTTCGGCTTCATCGTGCATGCCGCCCATCGAGATGCGCGCGAACTTTCGCCCGACCGCGCGGGCGATGGATTTTCCAAGCGAAGTTTTGCCCACGCCGGGCGGTCCGACAAAGCACAGGATCGGCCCTTTGAGCCGCGGTTTGAGCTGCATCACCGCCAGAAAATCAAGGATGCGTTCTTTGACTTTCTCGAGGTCGTAGTGGTCGGTATCCAGAATTTCCGCGGCGTGCTGCACCTTTACCTGCTCAGCGGATGAGACGTTCCAGGGCAGGCTCACCATCCATTCCACGTAGGTGCGGGTTACGGAATATTCGGGCGACATCGGCGAGATACGCGCCAGACGGTTCAGCTCTTTCATGGCCTCAGCCTTGACCGGCTCGCTCATGCCGGCGGCCTCCAGCTTTTTGCGCAGGTCCTCGACCTCGCGGCGCCCTTCGTCGCCCTCGCCCAGTTCGTTCTGGATGGCCTTCAACTGCTCGCGCAAGTAGAACTCGCGCTGGCTTTGCGAAAGCTGCCCCTGCACCTGGGACTGGATCTTGCCGCGCAATTCGAGCAGCTCCAGCTCTCTCACCAGATGTTTGTGAACGTAGGACAGGCGCGCATGGACATCCATTTCTTCAAGCACTGCCTGCCGTTCGGGATGGCTCAGGCCGGGAAGATAACCGGCCACCAGATCGGCCAGTCGGCCAAATTCATTGATTTCGGCGGCGGCGTTTGCCAGATCGTCCGACAGATTGGGAGAAACCCCCACGATCTGCTGAAACGCGCTCACCACATTGAGGCGCAGCGCTTCCAGTTCCGGCGTCGCCTGCGGCTCGAGCTCCGGCAACCGTTCGATTCGCGCTTTCAGGTAGGGCTCGGTAGCGGTGTACATCAAGGCGCGCATGCGTGAAACACCTTCGCAGATCAGCAGCATTCCTTCCTTCATGCGCACAATTTTGTGAATCATGGTGACGGTGCCGACTTTGTAGAGATCATCCGGGCCCGGCGCCTCCTCGTGCGGATCGAGCTGTGACAATACGCCGAGCAGGCGGTTTTCTCCAAGCGAAGACACCAGCGCCACCGAACTCGGACGCCCGACCCTGATGGGAAGAAGAGCATGCGGGAACAGCACCGTATCGCGGACCGTCAGGATCGGCAGCTCTTCGGTCGTATCCGGAACGAGAGCTTGTGCGGGTTTTTCCTCAGTTTCCACAGGCATACTTATATAGATGTTACCTGGGCGAAAACGGGTGCAATGCGCCGTCCTGCCTGTGGCGCGGACAACAGATGTTTAATCCCCGCGCGGATAGCTCCCGAGAACCCGCAGCAGGTCCGCCAGTTCGCGCAGATGGCCCAGGGCGTTCCGGCACGCCGGCTCGTCCACTTTCCCGATGAAATCCAGGTAGAAAAGATACTCCCAGGGCTTGCCGCGCAGCGGGCGGGATTCGATCTTTGTGAGATTCAGATCGCGCAGGGCGAAAGCACTCAAGGAGCGGAACAGCGCACCGGGTATATTGCGCGTGGAAAACACTACAGAAGTTTTCCATGGCGCATTCTTTTTTGGTTTTCCGCGAAGGCGATGCGCGTCCTCGGGCCGCCGCAAAGCGAAAAAACGGGTGAAGTTCTGGCGGTCGTCCTCGATCGAACGCCGCAAAATCCGGGCGCCGTAAATCTCCGCCGCTACCGCCGATGCGATGGCCGCGCCGTCGGTCAGGCGTTCCGTCATGATCATCTTGACGCTGCCGGCGGTGTCGTAGAAAGGCACTTTTTCGAATTGCCGGTTTTTGGCGAAAAAGTTCAGACACTGATTGAGCGCCACGGGATGGGAAAAAACGCGCCGGATTTTCGAAAACGAAACTCCGCGAGGGGCGATCAGGTTATGGACGATGCGCACGCTGGTCTCCCCCACGATCGGCAGGTCAAAGTGCAGCAGATGATCGTAGTTTTCGTGCACCGATCCATGCAGCGTGTTTTCGATGGGGATGATGGCCGCATCGGCCTTCCTGCGCGCCAGCGCGCGAAACACGTCCTCGAATCGCTGGCAGGGGAGGACGTCGATTCCCCGGCCGAGCAGCTTGCGAGCCGCCTCTTCGCTGAAGGCGCCGCGCTCTCCCTGGAACGCGACTAATTCGCGGGACCGTCCGCGTTTCATTCTTGAGCCACCACGCCTTCCCAGCGGCGCGCCGACTGGCTGGGCAGGCCGAGCAGATCGAGTACGCGGTCCACGCTGTGATCCACCAGATCGAGAATCGTGGCGGGCCGATGGTAGAAAGCCGGCACGGGCGGCGCAAGGATCGCGCCCATTTCCGCGAGCGCCGCCATGGTGCGCAGATGGCCCAGGTGCAGAGGGCTCTCGCGTACCATGAGGATCAGCGGTCGCCGCTCTTTCAGTGTTACGTCGGCTGCGCGGATCAGCAGATTGGAGCTGATGCCGGTTGCAATGGCGGACATGGTATGAATTGAGCAAGGGGCAATCACCATGCCATTGGTAGAGAACGATCCGCTGGCAAGCCGCGCCGAGATGTCTTCAAGCGGGTAGTTGTATTGGGCCAGCGCTTTGATTTCCGCGGCTTTCTTTCCCGTTTCCAGGTACAAAGTCTTCTCGCCTGAACGGGAGAGGATTAAATGCACTTCAATTCCGCTTTGAAGCCGCAGTTTTTCAAGCAGACGAATGCCATAAATCGCGCCACTTGCCCCGGTGATGCCTACCACGATTTTCAAATTTGACTCCGCCGCCGATGTTGTGTTCTGAAATCAGAACAAAAACGGCTTCCGATGCTTGCCGGTCGGGGTGGATGGCCGTTATAATTGCCCCAAAAGGATAGATGATCGATAGCCCTACATCGACATCCGTTGCCCCGAGACGGAATCATAGCATGGAAGATGCTGGACAAAAGCTGAAACGGGTTCGCGAACGTTTGAATCTGCGTTACCGGGACGTGGAACAGGCCAGCAATCAGATCGCGGCCCGGCATAACAATGACGAGTTCGCCATCGCGTTGAGCCGGCTATCGGACATAGAAAACCAGGGCACCGTACCGACCATATACCGGTTGTACTCGCTGTGCACCATTTACCGCTTGGACATTAATGAAGTTCTCGACTGGTACGGAGTGAATGTAGCGACGCTGGCGGCGGACGCCGCATCCATCCAGATGCAGCGCACGCACTTGATCGGGTTCGGCGCGAACGGCTATGGAGACACGCAAATGCCGCTCGCCCTGGATCCGGGAATCGACCTGCGCCGCACCACGTTCCTGAGCCGCATGATCCAGCGCTGGGGCAAACTGCCGCTGACGCTGCTCAACACGGTAGACATGAAAAGCTATCGGTATGCGTTCATCGGCTCAGAAGACTGGACCATGTATCCGCTGATCCAACCCGGCTCGCTGATCCTGATCGACGACTCGCATCGCAAAGTGGTGAATACCGGCTGGCAAAATGAATTTGAGCGCCCGATCTATTTTTTCGAGCATCGCAAGGGATTTTCCTGCGGCTGGTGCACCCTGAACGAGAACCAGCTCGTTTTGCAGCCGCACCCGTCTTCCATGTGCTACCCCGAGATTTTCAATTTTCCGGCAGATATTGATGTGATCGGCCAGGTGGTAGGCGTGGCTATGCGTCTGGATCAGGGGAAGCGACGGCGTAATCGAACCTGAGCAGCTCCAGCACGGTCTCCAAATCGGTAGTGAACAGATTTCGCTCCACCTCGCGGGCGGCTGCGGGCACGAAGTTGCGGTACGGCGAGAGCCGGATCCACGTGGCCAGGATGGTCTTTTTGTCTTCGTTTAATTCCGCCAGGTAAGCTTCGACGTCGTCCTTTTGCTGCTCCAGATTGAAGCACAGCCATTCGGAAAAGGTTTGGCTGTGGCTGTGGCGCAAGGTTTCATCGGCCTCTTCCGGGCCGAATAATTGGGCCAGGCCGTGATGCTGGTACGTTCCGGTATTCTGATCCCGCAGCGAAGCCAGATAGATCAGGCGTCCGAAAGTCGTGGGTATCTGAGACAGAGTATTGCGCCAGAGATCGGCAGCGGCGCTGCGATCGAATTTCATCTCAGTCAGGTAGTGCTCCGAACCGCCAAAAGTGTTTTCATTGTACAACAACTTAATTTACGACCGGATAGAGCGTCTAGCTGCTTTCACTGGCGGAACAAAACCTTAGATTCTGTTCCATTCGCGTAAAAAATCCGGCTTCCGCACGCCATTCGGCGTCTCAGGCAGTCCACTTAGGATAACTTTAACTGGAGGACTAAATCTGGGAAAGCGAGGATTAATCGGGCAGCCTTCGGCGAAATTCTAATGATCCTGGCAGTCGGAATTCTATTTTTTCCTACTACGGGGATCCTCCCGGCCAGCCGTTAAACCGGGCTCCAGTTGCATTAATCCTTTGGAACCAGAGGGTTGTACCCCGGCTCCGGGCCGGGGAGCGGGTCTATCGGAAACCCGAGCACCTCGGTCGGGTTGTGGGTAGCCAAATTAATGAATTCGCAGTACAAAATTCGATTGCATTTAAAACAAAACTCGGTTATTCTCGATGGCGAAGAGATGGAGAGGATACTCTCATGAGCTACGTCGCCATTACAGCCGCTAGCTTCTTTATTTTGCTCGGGATAGCATTTGTCGTTCTCTTTAGGCAACTTGCTTCCGGCAAGGGCTCTCTGGATTTCTCAGGAGACCTGGAAAACATTTTTGTTCCGGCTCGGTATAAACCGATGGACCGGCTGCTGGAGCCAACCGACGCGCAGTTCCTGGCCACGCAGCGCGGCTTCAACCGCAAGATGGCCCGGCAGTTTCGCGCAACCCGCGTAGAGATTTTCCGCGGTTACGCCCGCTGCCTCGGCCGTGATTTCAGCCGCGTGTCCAACGCGCTCAAGATGCTGATGGTGTACGCGCCAGCGGACCGCTCGACGCTCGCCGTGTCGCTGATGAAGCAGCGTATGGCCTTCAGTGTGAACATGACGTCGCTGCAGTTGCGGCTCATGCTGCACAGCCTTGGCTGGACGGCTCCGACTGTGGATGTGCGGAGTCTGGTGGAAGCGCTGGATGCCATGTGCGCCCAAGCGCGCGTGCTGGCGCTGGCCGCCCAACCTTCCGCGGCGTAACGCAAATATCCGGGCAGGCGGCGGCTCCGCCTGCCCCACTCTTCCTCTTCTCTTCTCCGAGGCTTTCGGTCGGCAACGGCTGGAAGCCTCAAAGTTTTTTTAGGGCTTCTTTTGCTTCTTTGAGCCGCGGAAATGCCTTTTCCGCCTCGCGAAATTCGCGGGTATGCACTCTGCGGCGCGCTCCGTTGTGGTCCACCGGGTAGCGCAAATGCAGCATTTCGTGAAATACGACGTACTCGAGCGCTAAACGCGGCACTCTGGGGCTGTCAAAAATGCGGCTGATGATGATGGCGTTGTGGGAAGGATCAAAATGCCCCAGCATGGAGCGTGAGACGCGCCGGCTCCAGCCGAGCAGCGGGCGCCCCATGAGGCCGTCGAAAAAACGAGCGTTCAACTCCTCGAAAATTTCTTCTATATTGCGGTGTGCGCCGGCGGGGCCGGAGACAAATTTGCGGCCGCGAATCTGACGGACCAGATGCATCTGCCGCCGCATGTCGCGCCGGTTCAAATACAGGCGGTACCGGTGACCGTATACGCGCGGCACCGGCCGGCGGAATAGTTTGCCCAGCAGAATGAAGGCCAGCGCTTCCAGAACCGGGGCTGGCGCGCCTTCGAGCAGATCGGTAATGCGCGCGTGAATGCTTCCCTGCTCCATGCGGACAAAACTGTCGGCGTTGGCGAAGGCGCAAAATTCTACCCGGAAAGCCAGGAGCTTTGTCCGCGGCTTCAATTCGCGGAAAACGCGGGCGAAAATTTCTTCGGGCGATTCGAAAAACAGGCTGCTCTGGATGCCGGAGGTGGCGTGGGTTTCCGGAAAGATTTCCGGGCGCGCTTGCATTTATTTAGAATTTAACATATGAAGGTCATTTACACCTTCGTTTCACCCGAGAGGATTCGTGCGTAAGGTCAAGATCAGTGCCCTGGGGTGTTTTGCGCCCGAGCGCGTGCTCACCAATTTCGACCTCGAGAAGATGGTCGACACCAGCAATGACTGGATTCTCGAGCGGACGGGCATCGCGGAGCGCCACATAGCCGATGCGGGAGTCGCGACGTCAGATCTGGCGGCGGAGGCCGCGCGCCAGACGCTCGCAGCGCGGCAGATCGCCGCCTCTGAGCTGAATGCCATTCTGGTGTGTACGGTCACGCCCGACATGATGTTTCCTTCGACGGCTTGCCTGGTGCAGGACCGGATCGGCGCCACGCGCGCCTGGGGATTCGATCTGGTGGCGGCCTGCTCGGGCTTTGTCTACGGCCTCACCACGGGAGCGCATCTGGTTTCGGCAGGAACTCACGATAAAGTGCTGGTGATCGGCGCCGACACCATGAGCCGCATAATCGACTACACCGATCGCGGCACTTGCGTGCTCTTCGGCGATGGCGCGGGCGCCATGCTGCTCGAGCCCCTGGCCGCGGAGGAAGACCAGAGTTTGGGCTTTATCGATTTTCTGGGCGAGATTGATGGCTCAGGCGGGGATTATCTCAAAATGCCTGCGGGCGGCAGCCGCCAGCCCGCAACGGCCCAGACCGTCGCGGAACGGCTGCATTACGTGCACCAGGACGGCGGACAGGTTTTCAAATACGCGGTGCGCAAGATGTACGAAGTGTGCAGCGTCCTGCTCAACCGTAACGGTTTGTCGCCCAAGGACCTGGACTTCCTGATCCCGCACCAGGCGAATCGCCGGATCATCACCGCCACCGCCGACCGGCTCGGGCTGGACTGCGATCAGGTGATCATCAACATCGATCGTTACGGCAACACGACGGCGGGCACGATTCCACTCGCCACGCGCGACGCCGTCGAGAGCGGCCGTCTGAAGAAGGGGCACCTGGTGCTCTTTGCCGCCGTAGGCGCGGGCTATACAGTAGGCGCGAGCCTCTGGCGCTGGGCGTATTAATCACGGTGGGTAGAGGCACTCTCCGGGGACCCCGAGAATTTTTTACGGCGCAGTGACGTCCACCGGAGCGGACCTGCGGCTCTCATTTCCGGCATTGTCGAAAGCCGAAACCGCATAGCGGTACTTTCTCCCCGGCTGGATATTGCGATCGCTGTAGCTGGGCGACTGCTGCGTTTCCGCAAGCTTCTCAAACGGACCATCGCCGACGGCTCTATAGACGCGATAACCCGCCAGATCGGGCTCGGTGTCGCGGTTCCAAACGAGCTCGATCGAGCCGGTCGAAGCCAATGCCGCCAGAGCCGAAGGCACCGAGGGCGGGAACGTATCGACAGGAGTGGTCGTGACTTCCGCCGACGGTTCACTCGATGCGCGCACATCGCGTTCGGTGCGGATGGCCTCGACCGCATAGTGATAGGCCTTGCCGTACTCCGCGGTGGCGTCGGTGTATTCGGCGTGTTCCGTCTCGGCGAGCGTCGCGGCTTTGGGTTCATCGTCCACGCGACGGTAAATGCGAAACCGAGGCGCGTCCGAGCGCCAGGCCAGGTGGACTCCATCGGCCGCGCTATTCACTTGGAGTTCCGCGGGTGCGGCGAGAGGAGGAACAACCGAGAGTGTAACCAGGTTGGACCAGCCGTTATCCCGTCCGTTGGCGCCCAAAATTTTTACGGCGATGACTACGAGCTTGCCTACCCAGTCCGCCGCGGGGACCGCGTAGAGCACGGTGGGCTTGCCGGAGGGAGCGCCGTTTAAGCGGCGAACTCCGGCTTCCCAGGCATCCAGGCGAAAAGGAACAGGTGACTCGCCGATTCCGATCTCGAAGGTAAGCGGGCGATCGATCACCATCCCGTCGGTGGTGTGGGTGGGTAAGGTGAATGTCAGTTCGATCTGGCCGCCGTGCTCGCCCGCCGCAAGATCGGTGACATGTTGGGGAATATGGAGCTGAGGCGGGAGCGGCTCGCCCACATAACCACACCCAGCCAAGAAAAGCGCGGCAGAGGCGAACGCCAGCAATCGCAGCATCCGGCTAAATCGCTTCGCTTGCGGGAATTTGGCGGGGGAGCACGTTCTCTAGGCTAACATGGGCTTCGCGAACGAGAGGCGTGGTTTAGCGGACCAGCGCGAGACCGGTAGACGTAAAAACTTCGGTGCGGTTACGGCCGTTGCGCTTGGCGCCATAGAGAGCTTCGTCGGCCTGCCGGATGAGCACGGATTCATCGAAGGTTTCGGCGTGCGAAGTCGACGTGATGCCCAGGCTGCAGGTGACCGCGAGAGAGCCCTCGGGGATCTGAAACGGTGCTCCGGCCAGCGCCGAGCGAATCTCTTCGGCGCGCAGGACGGCGCCTTCGAGATCACAGCCGGGCAGGATGATGAGAAACTCTTCACCGCCGTAGCGGCAGGGCGAATCATAGGTGCGGACACAGGCGCCCATACGCCGGGCCGCCTCCTTCAGCACGGCATCGCCGGCCGTGTGACCGAGGGTGTCGTTGATGCGTTTGAAGTTATCCAGATCCGCCATGATCAGCGCCAGCGTCGTCGATTCGCGGCGCGACCGCTTGAGCTCGCGCGTCAGGATGTCGAACATAGCCGACCGGTTCCACAGACCTGTAAGGGCGTCGCGGGTGGCCTGGCGGCGGAGTGCTTCGCGCGCGTGAACCAACTCTTCCTGCAGGTCAATGATGCGCCGGCCGGCGCGCACGCGGACACGGAGCTCATGGCTATCGACGGGCTTGGTTAGATAATCGTCCGCCCCGGCCTCCATGCCCTCGACCAATTCTTCGGAAGTGTCCTTGGCCGTCAGCAGCAGGATGTAGATGTAAGGCTCCTGATTAAGCTCGCGCACGCGGCGGCAGACTTCAACACCATCCATGCCCGGCATCATCCAGTCCAGGATGGCCAGCCGTGGCGGGTCGGCGGACTGGAGAATTTCGAGGGCGCGCGAGCCGTTCTCGCACAAGATCACGTTGTAACCCCACTTGGTGAGCATTTTTTCGAGAACCACGCGAAAACTGGAGTTATCGTCAGCGATCAGGACTTTCAAGCCGGCAGCTCCCCGGGAGAGTAGACTAATCCCCCGGTTTCTTATCGGCAGGCGCGGCGGTTTTGAATAGGGTCTAGTGCTTGGTCTCCAGCTCGGCTTTCAGCTGGCGATAGGCGGTTTCTTCGAAGTTGAGCTTGAGCCGCTCGCGGCCTTCGGTTTTCGGATCGCCGGCGCGGGGGCCTTCGCGCTTCAGGCTGCGGCCCAGCAGGCTGACGGCTTCCGCGTCCTCCGGGGCGCGATCCAGCACGGCGCGAAAGTTCTCGGCGGCGCCTGAGAAATCGCCGCGCTTCCACAGCGCGTAGGCCAGGTTGAAATAATAATCGGGATCGGAGTTATCGCCCTCGAGCGCGCGGCGAAAATTGTCGATGGCGGATGGGGAGCCCAGGCGGGACTCGGCCGCGCCGAGATCGTTGAACACCTCGTTGAGCGGAACGGCGGCCGAGACCAGCTCCAGACTCTTCGCCGCTCCCGAAAAATCCGCGGTGTAGTAGCGGCAGAGACCGAGTAGAAAATTGGCCTCGAAATAATGGGAGTCAGCCCGTCTCACTTTCTGCAGCCAGCCGGCCGCAACCACGTAGTCTTTCTTCTCCCATGCCATCCGGCCCAGCTCAAAACAGGGCTCGGAGAAATCAGCATCCAGCCTCACGGCCTGGGTAAACAGGCGATGTTTCTGCTCGGGAGAGGTGGCCAGCAGGCCGCGAATGTAGTTCTCGACCGCATCCAGGCGAACTGGCGGCCGGTCGCGGCGGAATTGCGCCTCCGACACGGCCACTTTGGGCGCGATCTGCTCCAGGCAGCGCCAGGCGAGCTGGGTTTCGAGCGAAGCGAGATCCTCGAGCGCACCTGTCGCCTCCAGCTCCGCGCCTTGCCGGGTGTGCTTCAGATCCAGAATGCGGGCGGAAAGGCGCAGAGAATCATGCGGGGAAACGCCGGCGGCTGGTCCGGCGGGCGCAGTTGCGTCGGGGTTTGTTTTGCTCTGGACCTCGAAATGGCCGTAGATCACCTGCGAGGCATCCAACGCTTCCCCTATCTTGATGATCGAAGCGTGGGTCAGGACGGCATTAGGGCGCAGGGAAAGCCGCTTATAGGCCTCGAGGCGATCCTCGCGCGATAGAACCAGCACCTGCTGCGAAGCCAGCGATTCCCGAATGCTCTCGGCGATACTCTCGCCGATCCAGTCGACATTCTGGGCATTGGAATCGTTGAAGAACGGAAGAACGACGATGGCATCCGCCCTGGCAAGAGAGGTTGCGAAGATCAGGAGGCTCGTCAAAGAAAACGGGAGCCGCTGCATGAACTTTCAGTGTAACAGCAGCTCCCCAGGGGCAAGAGCAAGCGGACCGTGCCGGGCGCCGGCTCAGTCGGCGGTGACGACGAGCTTCATGTTGGTGCCGCCCAGGTGGATCTCGGAGATGTGATATTTGCCGTCGCCGTTGCGATAGCGAACGGTGGTCGAGGAATACTTGCTTTCGGCCGTCTCTACTTTTACGGGAGCCTCGCCCATCTGTTTGCCTTTGCGGATGACGACCTTGTCGCTGTTCAATTCGAGCCTGTACTCGCCCGGTTTGAGCTCGGTTCCGCCGATCACGGAGGGCTCATACAGCGTAATGAAATAAGACTTCGCACTGGCGAGAGCCGCCATACTCACAAGCGCCGCCAGCAGTACCAGAAACCGTTTCGTCATGGACCCAACCTCCTCATTTTTGCTGCTCCCGGCCCGGGCTCGCAGGGCCGTGCGCGCGTGGCGACACGTATCACGCGTGCATTACCGTTACGAGAAATTCCCGGAAGCCGGGAGCGAGTGCTTGTTAGTCAGATACGGATGAGCGACGAAAAGGTTCTGCGTTCGGCCGGCATTTAACCGTAAGGCGCTTCGCGTCCGGAATCGCGCAGCGTTCGTTAGTGGGACGACGACTTCACGGGCGGGTCAAAACATTTTTCAAGAAATTTGTGCGCGCGCTCAAACGCCGTTTTCTGCACGACGGGATCTTCGCCGAACCCCGCCAGCCAATCGACATCCGGTTCCTGCCGGAACCAGGTCATCTGGCGCTTGGCATAGCGCCGCGTATTGCGCTGCGCGTAAAAAACGGCTTGCGCGAGATTCAGCTCGCCGTTCAGAACCTGGAGCGCCTGCCGATAGCCATGGGATTCGAACGGCTTGGCGGATGGTGCAAAACCGCGTGCGAGAATGCCGCGCACTTCGTCCATAAGACCGGCGGCAAACATCTGTTCGGTGCGATGGTCCAGGCGGGCATAGAGCTCTTCGCGCGGCGCGGCAAGCCCGATCTTGAGCGCGCGGTAGCCGGCGAGCGCATCGCGGCCCTCGCGGAACATTTCGGTAGCGGAACGGCGTGTGAGCAGGCACACTTCCAGGGCGCGGGTGATTTTAGGAAGGTCGTGGGGATGGATACGGCGTGCGGCATCGGGGTCGAGGCGGCCAAGCAGCCGGTGAAGCGCGCCGGGCCGCCGCCGTTCGCGGGCGCTCAGGCGATCGCGCAAGGCCTGATCCCGCTGGGGGCCCGAAAACAGGCCGGCAAACAGCGCGCGCAGGTAAAATCCGGTCCCGCCGGCGACAACCGGCAGCCGGCCGCGCGCCGAGATGCCGTCGAGCGCCGTTCGTGCCAGGCGGGCATACTCACCGGCGGTAAATAGTTGATCTGGATCGACAATGTCAATGAGATGGTGGGGGATGCCGCACCGCTCGTCAGGAGAGAGCTTGGCGGTTCCAACGTTGAAATAACGGTAGATTTGCAGGGAATCGCAGTTGACGATTTCCCCCCCAAAAGCGGCGGCGACGGCGAGCGCTAGTGCGCTTTTACCCGAGCCGGTAGGCCCCAAAATGGCGATAACCGGCCGCTCGTCCATACCATCTTCAGTTTACGTGGCTCTCACGTTATACAATCAAGTAGAGGAGTCTTCATCCCGCCTGGATGCCCGCGGGCAGGAAAAAGAAAGCAGCCCTGAATGAATTATCCCCCTAGATCGCTCGCAGCTGCATTTTGCACGGCGGTATTGACTTCGGCTTTGGCCTGGGGCCAGGCCGCACCCGCAGCACCTTCGCAGGCCGGAACGGAGTCAAAATCCAACGACAAGGCCGCTGCCTACTACGACTTTGCCATGGGGCACTTGTACTCGGAGCTCGCGGGAGCGTTCGGGAACCGGAGCGACTATACCAACAAAGCCATCGAGTACTACCGGCAAGCCATGAAGCTCGACCCGTCGGCGTCGTTTTTGGCGGAGGAATTAACCGATTTGTACATCCAGGCCGGCCGGATCAAGGACGCGGTCAGTGAAGCCGAAGACCTGATCAAGCAAAACCCGGATAACCTCGACGCGCGGCGGCTATTGGGGAGGGTCTATGCGCGGCTGATCGGCGATCCGCAGCAGAATCGCATCAACGAAGAAATGCTGAAGCGGTCGATCGAGCAGTTCCAGAAGGTCACGGAAAAAGATCCGAAGGACATCGAGAGCTGGCTGATGCTGGGCAGACTCGAAAGGGTTGCCCATAATTCGGTGGATGCCGAAAAAGCTTACAAGAAGGTGCTCGATCAAGACGCGAGCAACGAAGAAGCCCTGACGGGGCTGGCGATGGTCTACTCCGAAGTGGGGGATACGCGGAACGCCATCGAGATGCTGCGGCTGGTGACTTCGAAAAATCCAAATCCGCGGACGCTTTCGGCGCTGGCGACGTTCTATGAACAGAATCGCGATTACGCGAACGCCGCAGATGCGTGGAAACAGGCGCTGCAGATGGACCCGGAGAATGGACGCATCAAGCGCGCGCTGGCGCAGGATGTGCTGTTTACAGACCACTTCGACGAGGCCTTGAAGCTTTACAACGAAATTGCGGCGTCGGATCCGCGCGATGCACAGGTGCAGTTGCGCATCTCGGAAATTTACCGGCAGAAGGGCGATTTTGCCAAGGCGCGGGCCGCGTTCACCAAAGCCAAAGATCTCGACCACGACAGCCTGGAGGTGCGGTACGAAGAAGTGAGCCTGCTCGAGGCTGAGGGCAAAACGGACGATGCCATCGCCGCGCTGAAGAACATTTTGGCCGATACCGCGAAGAAGAGTTATAGCGACTCCGAGCGCAGCAGCCGCACGATGCTGCTCGAGCGGCTCGGGATGATTTACCGCAATGCCAACCGGACCAGCGAAGCGGTCGACGCTTTCCGGCAGATCGCGCAGGTGGATCCCAATGCCGCACCGCGAGCGTCGGTCGAGGTGATCAATACCTACAGCGGCGCGAAGGATTTCGCCAAGGCGCAGGAGGAAGCGCAGGCGGCGCTGAAAAAGTTCCCCAAAGAGCGCATGGTGAAACTGGCGCACGCATCCCTGCTCGCCGACCAGGGCAAGTTCGACGACGCCATTGCGGAGCTGAAAGGCCTGCTGAATGGCGAAAAGGACCGGGAAACGCAACTGGCCATCGCCCAGATTTCCGAACGGGGCAAACGTTTCGACGAAATGGCCAAGGCGCTGGATGGCGCCGAGAAGCTGTCGGACAACAACCAGGATAAGCAGGCAGTTTTGTTCATGCGCGGCGCCATGTACGAGCGGATGAAAAAATTCGACGAGGCGGAAGCCGAATTCCGCAAAGTGCTGGCCATCGATCCGGACAATGCCGGCGCCTTGAACTACCTGGGCTACATGCTAGCCGACCGCAATGTGCGGCTGGACGAGGCGCAGAAGATGGTGAGCAAGGCGGTGCAGCTCGATCCGACCAACGGCGCCTATCTCGACAGCCTAGGATGGGTCTATTACCGGCAGAACCGCCTGGAAGAAGCGGCCGGGTACCTGGAACGCGCGCTGCAGAAAATTGCGAAGGACCCGACGGTCCACGATCATCTGGGCGATGTTTACTTCAAGCAGGGCAAGATCCGGGAAGCGATTGTGCAGTGGCAAAATTCGCTCAAAGATTATGAAGCGGGCACGCAGACCGATATCGACCCCGGAGAAATGGCGACAGTCAGCAAGAAGCTCGAGGACGCGCGGGTGCGCGTCGCCAAAGAAGGCACAGTAGATAAAGACAAGCAACGTTAGCCGCGCGGGCCCGCCGGCCCGCACATGGAGGTGAAGTATGAATCGCCTCTGGTTGTTTTCGATTGCTCTGCTGTTGGCCGCGCCGGCCGCGCGGGCACAGCGTGATGGTTTCCCTCCAGACATTTTTGACACACGCCCGGCAGCTCTCGACCCGGCACATTTCCAGCACGTTTTCGAAAACGATCGCGTGACCGTTTTGCGGGTGCGGCTTGGCCCGCGCGAGAAATCTATGGTGATGGAAATTCCGGCGCACGTCATGACTTGTGTTACCGACCAGCACGTCCGCGTGATCTACGCGCACGACAAACCGATCGAGCGGGCGGAAAAAGCCGGTTACACAGGGTGGGTCAAGCGGGCGGAATATGCCCTAGAAAACCTCACAGACAAGCCAGTGGAGTGGGTACTGGTTGTGCCGAACGATGCCCGCGAGCCGGTTTAGAGCGACGGTCTGCCTTCGATCGGCGGGATGAGTTCGAGCGCGGCCGTGTTATACCAGAAGTTTGAAAATCGAGGTGCGCAATCTGACGCGCGATGTCGTGCTGGCCGACGCCGCCGAAATCGCCGATACGAGCGCCAAACGGCGCACGGGCTTGCTGAAGCACACGGGACTTAAGCCGGGCGAGGGGCTATGGATCGTGCCGTGCGAGTCGGTTCACAGCTTCTTCATGAAGTTCACGATCGATGTTGTCTATCTTGACCGCAAGCACCGCGTGAAGAAAGTCCGTTCCGAGATGGTTCCCTGGCGAATTTCCGGATGCCTGACGGCGCATTCCGTACTCGAATTACCGGCAGGAACGATTTCGCGCACGGGCACGCTCAAAGGCGACCAGCTCGAGATCAAGAAGCTGAGCTGACCAGCATGCGGCGGTGCTCTTTGAGGATGCAGCGGTCCATGACTACGATAAGTCCGGCATCGCGGGCGCGGCCGGCAGCTTTCTCATCGACCACGCCTTCCTGCATCCACACGGCGCGGGCCTTAATGCGAATGGCGGTTTCGACAATCTCGGCGACGAATTCCGAGCGGCGGAAAATATCGACGATATCAATCGGCCCGGGAATCGAATCCAGATCCGGGTAGGATTTTTCGCCGAGAACTTCTTTTTCAAACGGATTTACGGGAATGATACGGTAACCGGCCTTCTTCATGTATTCCGCGACGCCGAAGCTGGGGCGGTAGCGCTTGCTCGAAAGCCCGACTACCGCGATCGTGCGGGCCGTGCGCAGCAATTCAGATGCATTCGGCATAGGATGGAGCGCCGCGCTTACGCGGCTTTTTGCCCGGCTGGACGGGCGGTTGTGGCTCCCGGCGCCGGCGGACGGCCTTTTTCAGTTGTGCAATCTCGTCAGCACTCAGGAAGCGGTATTCGGCCGGCTTGAGCGAGCCCAGTTCGAGCGGCCCGATCTGTACCCGTTTCAATTTCTCGACCAGGCGGCCGGAATGTTTGAACATCAGCCGGATCTGGTTTTTCCTTCCTTCGAACAGACGCACTTCGTACCAGGGATTCTGGGCGCGGTGCGCGAGAGTCAATCCGGCGGGAGCCGTACGGCGTCCGCCCAGCGGAATGCCGTCGCGAAACGCCTGTTCCTGCTCGGGCGAGAGCGGTCCGTTCAGCTTCACCAGATATGTTTTCGGCAGGTGGGTGGCGGCGGACGTTACGTCGTTGGCCAGCTCGCCGTCATTGGTGAGCAGCAGCAGGCCCTCACTGTGGTAATCGAGCCTGCCAACAGGAAAAACTCTGCCTTTCACGCCATGCAGCAAATCCATAACGGTCTGCCGGCCCTGGGGATCCGAAGCGGTGGTCACGCAATTATCGGGCTTATGCAGCGCGATGTAGATCAGGCGCGAAGGATTGTGAATCAGTTTTCCGTCCACGCGAATGTGATCGCGGTCGAGGTCGGCTTTGGTGCCAAGTTCGGTGACGACGGCGCCATTGACCGCCACGCGGCCCTCGAGAATCCATTGCTCGGCTTTGCGGCGGGATGCCACGCCTGCGCGCGAGAGGATTTTCTGAAGCCGCTCTTCCGGCACGTTATTCCTCGGCGGATTGGGCCGCGGCGCTTTCGTTCGATTCGGGCTCGGCGGCAGGCGGCTCCTCGGCCATAGCCATGCGCCGGATCTCTTCGAATTCTTTGAGCGTCGGCAGCTCGCTGAGATCTTTCAGGCCGAACTGCACGAGAAAGTCGCGGGTAGTTTTGTAAAGGATCGGCTTGCCGATCACGTTTTTGCGGCCGGCGGTCGCGATCAGCTTGCGATCGAGCAAAGTCTTGAGCACGCCTGCTCCCTGGACGCCGCGAATCTCGAGAATTTCGGGCGCAGTGACGGGTTGCTTGTAGGCAATGACGGCAAGGGTTTCGAGCGCGGGAAGCGAGAGCTTGAGCGGCGTGCGCATGGTTTTGACGAACTCGCGCACACGCTCGTGGTGCTCGGGCTTGGTGGCCATCTTGTAGCCGCCGGCAACCTGGCGGATGGAGACGCCGTGCTCGGGACGTTCAAATTCGGCGACCAGCTGCTCGAGCAGGGTTTGGATGCGATCGCGCGGCTCGCCCAGCGCGTCGGCGATCTGCGAGGCGGACAGCGGCTCGTCGGTAACGTAAACCACGGCCTCCAGCAGAGCCTTGATTTCGTTCTCGGCCGCACTCAATATAGGCGCGGCCTCGGCCTCCTCTTGCAGGAGCTCCTCTGCCGGTATCGATTCCATGACTTTGTCTTCCATTGCCCGCTTATTTGTAATCCTTCTCGATGGATGTGACGGCGCTGGAGGCAAACACCGTGTCGAACGATTGCTGGCGCCGCAGCGCGATTTCGCCGAACAGGTCCGGCTGGCAGACTTCGATGGCTTGCATGCGAACCATTTCGAGCACCGCCAGAAACAGCGCGATCATGGCGCGGCGCGAGCGCTGCTGCTCGAAAATCCGGAGTATGAAGACCGGCTCGTCCTCGCCGGCGGAAAGAAACACGGACTTGAGATAAAGCAGCATATCCGCCACGCTGACATCTTCGCCTTCCACTTCGTAGATGGGACGGTTCTTGGTGCGCTCCAGAACCTCGCCGAAGGCTTTCACCAGATCGAACAGGGTGGCGGTGATGCCGGGGTCGGTCTCTTCGCCCAGAAAGTCTTTAATCTGAGGGTTCGACCAGACGTTTTCCTCGATCAGCCGTTTCTGCTGGAGCATTTCGGCGGCATTTTTGAACTTCTCATGCTCGAGCAGGCGATCAACCAGTTCCTGCCGGGGATCTTCAACCGCGCCGTCGGCGGTGAGCGCAGGGTCCTGCGGCAGAAGCATCTTGGACTTGATATAGATCAGGGTGGCCGCCATGTAGACGAACTCCGCGCCCAGATCGATGTCCAGCTCCCTGGCCTTTTCCATGTACTCGAAGTACTGGGCGGTGATCCTGGCGATGGGGATGTCGCGGATATCGATTTTCTGGCTGCGGATCAGGTCCAAAAGCAGGTCGAGCGGACCCTCGTAATGCTCCAGATGAAAGTTCAGGGGTGATGCCACTGAGGATTACGATAACACGGGTGCGGACGGCAAACAGCCGGCCGGGTTGACACGGCCGGCGAAAGCCATCAAACTCTTTATTTAGACAAAGATAGTCGAGTCTAGATTTCTTTTCCCAGGTGCTAACGTTTGGGCGCCGGGAATCGTCTTCACTCTTAACAGCCAGTAGCGGGGTCCAATCGCGCTTAAAATCTAGAGAGGCCCCGGACAAGCCTAAAACATGCCAGATCAAGCCGGTAAGGCTTCCATCTCGCGGACTTTGCTCGTCGCACTAGGGGTAATCGCGGCGCTGGCCGGGCTGGCTTTGATTGCGAAACAGCGGGCATCGAACGATGCCTCGCGATCCGAGGCCACGTCTCTGCGGACGGTCACCATCGCGACGGGCGATCTCGAAAAGACGGTTCGGGTGAGCGGTATCGTTACGGCCGAAAGGTTTGCCGCGCTGATGGCGCCGCGCCTGCGGGGCAGCCGGGGCGCCTCGGGCAGCTATGGCAGCACGGGAAAATCGCTGATCGGCAACGCTACATCTTCGACCAGCTCGTCTAGCACAACATCGAGCTCCAGCAGCAGCAGTTCGACGGCGTCTTCCTCATCGGCTACGGCTTCGGGCCAGTCCAGTTCCACCTCCGCCAGTACGAACACGGCATTGAATGGGCAATCAGTGACATCGGGTGCGCCGGGGGCGCCGGCATCCAGCCTGGGCGCGATTCGCGGATCGACGAACCGTTTCGGAGACCGGGTGGCGGCGGCGCAGACAAACTCAGGCCAATCGACGTCGACCACCTCCACGGCGAGCGGTTCCGGCTCCACTTCATCCTCTAAGACAAGCGGGCTGGGATCGACGGCGAGCAGCCTGCTCGGAACCGGAGGGGGCGGCGGTGGCGGAGGGGGCGGTGGCGGCGGCGGTGGTGGTGGCGGATCGGATTTCACGCTGGTGCTGCTCAACGTGGCCAAGCCCGGCAGCAAAGTCCATAAAGGCGAGGTAGTGGCGGAGTTCGACCGGGTATATCAGCTCAACCGCCTGGACGATTACAAAGCCACGGTTCTGCAGCTCGACGCCAACATAAAGCACATGAGGGCAGATCTGGCGACCGCCAAGGAGGCCCACGACCAACTGGTCAGGAGCGCGAAGGCGGATTGGGACAAAGCGCTGCTGGATTTGAAGACGGCGGAAGTGCGATCGGCGATCGAGGCTGAGGACCTGAAGCTTGCGGTTCAGGAGAACGCGGCGCGCTATAAACAGCTCGTTCAAGAAGCGAAGCTGCTCGACGCATCACAACAGGCGGACCTTCGAGCCTCGGAGATCGATCGCGAGCAGGCGAAGATCGAGTTGCAGCGCGCGACGTTGAACGTCGATCGCATGGTCGTGCGGGCGCCCATGGACGGTATCGTGGTGATGCAGACGATCTGGCGCGGCGGCGATTTCGGCCAGGTGCAGCAAGGCGACCAGTTGTGGCCGGGCATGACTTTCATGCAGATCGTGGATCCGAGTTCGATGGTGATCATGGCCAATCTGAACCAGGTGGATGCGGAGACGGTGCAGTTGGGCCTGAAGGCCACAGCGCGGCTGGATGCTTATCCCGGCGTGCGATTTCAAGCGCACATCGTGGGTGTGGGCGCCATGACTAAGCCGGGCGTCTGGCGGCCGGATTACATGCGGGAGATTCCGGTCCGGCTGAAGCTGGATGAGATCGACGGGCGCGTCATCCCGGATCTTTCGGCGAGCGCGGAGATTGTGCTGGCAACCGAAAAACAGGTGCCGATCGTGCCGCTGAACGCTGTCTTTGGCGATGCGCACGAGCCGTTTGTGTTTCTCCGGACGCCATCCGGATGGGAGCACCGCGCAGTCACGCTTGGTCTGGAAAACCATGTGGCAGCCGTGGCACGTGCGGGAGTCGCGGCGGGCGATGTGATCGCCGCCGAGCGGCCCCCGGCGGGAAAGCCATCGTCTTAACGGTTAGAGCATGTCCAAGGATTTGAAACCCAAGCAGAAACTCGGAAGGCCGCGCCTGTCACTCAGGAAGAGGATCGCCATTTGGAGTGGAGTGGCGGCGGTTTGCGCCGGCGGAATCTACGCGGCTTATCACTACACGGGAACGACGGAAGTGGAAGTTGCGGTGGCGCGCGTGCGCCGCGGTGATTTTATTGTGAGCGTCAAAACCCGAGGGGAGATCCGGAGCACGCGCTCGGTGCTGCTGACGGCCCCGCAGGTTCCCGATCCGCGTATCGTCAAGCTGGCGGAATCCGGCAAGCCGATTAAAAAGGGCGACGTAGTGATCGAGTTCGACGGCGTGCAGCAGGAGCAGAACTTTATAGAAAAAAGCACCAGCGTGCGCACCGCTGACAGCCAGATCGTGCAGACCAAGGCCCAGCACCGGATCGAGAACGAGATGGATGGCATGAACCTGATGCAGTCGGAGTACAACGTCGAGCGGGCCAAGCTCGAAGCCAGCAAGGCCGAGATTTTGTCCGAGATCGAAGGCGCCAAGGACCGGATCGATGTCACGGTATCGGAAGGCGCGTTGGGCCAGACGAAAACTGCCATTCAATCGCGCAAGATCACGCAATCCGCAGATATTGACCGGCTTGGCGAAATAAAAGATAAGGCTGTTCGTGACACGGATCTGGCGAAAAGCTATCTCTCGAAGATGGTGATTCGCGCGCCCAATGACGGGATTGTGAACATTCTGCCGAATTTTCGCTCGGGAGGAAGTTTCGGGCAGTCGCCGCCGCCATTCAAAGAAGGCGACCGCGTGTGGACGGGGGCTGCGATCGCCGAGATTCCGGACCTTTCCGAAATGCGGGTGGAGTTGAAGCTGGAAGAGGTGGATCGCGGACGGTTGAAGCTCGGGCAGCCGGTCCGTGTGCGGGTGGATGCCATTCCGGAAAAGGAATTCAAGGCGGAGATGGACTGGATCAGCCCCATCGCGCAACTGGTGTTCCGGACATTTCCGCCGGAAAAGCTGTTTCCCGCGCGGGCGACGCTAAAGAACCTGGACCCGCGGCTGAGGCCCGGCATGAGCGCGACCGCAGAGGTGATCGTGGATAAACAGCCGAATGTGCTGCTGATTCCTACGCGCGCGAGCTTTCTGCTGAACGGCAAGCCTACGGTCTACGTGCAGAAGGGCCAGCAGTTCCTGACGCGCACGATTGAAGTAGGCCGGCGCACCGATGAAGATCTGGTGGTGCTCAAGGGGCTCAAAGAAGGCGAGCTGGTGACCCTCGAAAGCCCCCAGGAAGCGGCAAGGCGCGCCAAGAAGAAATTATGATTCACCGCAGAGGTGTAACAACACGGGGACGCCGCACGGTTTGATGAAGAAAATTCTTTTTCGTCTGGTCATTTTATTATTCGTCCTGGGCGCGGCGTGGGGTGGCTACGCGGTATTCAAGCAGTTGCCCGAGCGCCAGCAACAGGTAGCTACCGCCAAGGTGCTGCGGGGTGACGTGATCATCCGGGCCTATGCACGCGGGGAGCTGCGCGCGGTTCGCTCGGCCACTTTGACGGCGCCCAATCTGTTCGGCACCGTGCAGGTGACCCGCCTGGCGCCAATGGGCTCGCTGGCGCATGATAAAGACCTGATCGTCGAGTTCGATGATTCCGAGCGCCGTGCGCAACTGGAGGAGACGCAGCTCGAAGTGGACCAGATCGACGAAGAGATCAAGAAAGCTCAGGCGGATCTCGAGATCGGCACCAACCAGGACAAGGTCGATCTGCTCAAGGCGCAGTACGGCGTGCGCCGCGCGGAGCTGGAAGTGCAGCGCAACGAGCTGCTGGCCGCCATCGACGCGAAGAAAAATCTGCTGAACCTGGAAGAAGCCAAACGCCGGCTGAAACAGCTAGAGAGCGACATCAAATCCAGAAGAGAGCAGGCGGAGGCCGAGATCGCGGTGTTGCGCGAGCAGCGCAACAAGAGCATGATCGACGTCAACCGCGAGAAGATGCGGATTGCACAGACCAAGCTGCTTTCTCCGATGACAGGCCTGGTGGCCATCCGGCAGAACCGGGGGCAGGGATTTTTCTTTCCCGGCATGCAGGTCCCCGATATCCGCGAGGGCGATACATTGCAGCCAGGGATGCCGGTGGCGGACGTGCTCGATCTTTCCGAGTTTGAAGTGGTGGCGCGCGTGGGCGAGCTCGACCGCGCCAACCTGCACGAGGGCCAGGACGTTACCTTTCAGCTGGACGCGGTGCCCGACAAGCATTTTCGGGGAAAGATCAAAAGCATGAGCGGAACGGCGAGCGCCAACATTTTTTCGGGTGACCCAGGCAAGAAATTCGACGTAGTGTTCTCGATCGACATGCAGCAATTGCTCAAGAATCTCGGGGCCAAGCCGGAAGACATCCGGAGAATTATGGAGACGGCGGCACGCAATTCAAAAAAAGCTCCGCTGCCCACCACGGCACAGCCCATGATGATGATGGCCCAAGGCGGCGGGCCGCCTGGAGCCGCGGCGGGAGGGCAGCCGGTTCGTATTGCGGCGCAGGGGCCGCCGGGAGCGGTTAAAGCTGCTCCGGCAGCGGGCGCTAAAAAGCCGGCAGACGCCCTGGCGAAGGGCGCGCCCTCCCTGCCTGTTCCCCGGCCCGGACCGGCCGGCCCTGGTGGAACGGATTTTGCTTCGATGACCAGCGCCGCCCTTTCGCCCGAATTCGGGACCGAAGAAGAGCGCGCCCGCGCCCAACTGCCTCCGCCGCCCGAAGAAGATTCGCAACTGCAAGTGCTGCTCCGTCCCGGGCTGCTGGCCAACATTGAGATCACGGTGGAGAAGATTCCCAATGCCATCCATATTCCGGCCCAGGGGATTTTTGAAAAGGACGGCCAACCGGTAGTGTGGGTGGCGAGCGGGCGGAGGTTCCAGCAGAGGCCTGTGAAACTTGCCAGGCGCAGCGAATCGATCATGGTTATCGCGGACGGATTAAAACCCGGGGAGGTGGTCGCACTGGCGGATCCGACGGCGAAACCCGGGGATAAAAAGGGCGAGAAGAAGTCCGGAGCTATGCAGGGAATGCCGGGCGGCGGCGCATCGAAGGGGGGCCAGTAGCTTTGAATCCTCTCTCCGGGTACGCCAACGAACTGGTGATGGGGTTCTCCAGCCTGCTGGCGCACAAGCTGCGCAGTCTGCTCACGATGCTCGGCATGATCTTCGGGGTGGGCGCGGTGGTGGCGATGCTTTCGATTACCGCGGGTGCGCAGAAGCAGATGATGAGCTTCATCGACCAGTTAGGGGTCAACAACATCATCGTCGAGGCGCACGAGGCGGTGGATCGCAACGAACTGCAACAGGTGCGCGCGATTTCGCCGGGGCTGACGTTCCGCGACTTCAGGGCCATCTCGGAGAACGTACAAGGCCTGGAGGCTATAACCCCGCGCAAGCGCTTCAAGCCGCAGCGCGTGCTGCCCAAGACCAGCCAGGAAGCACCGCAATTGATCGGTGTGCTTCCCAATTTCCTGGAGATTAATAGCCTGAAGCTGGTGGCGGGGCGTTTTTTTAGCGACGAAGATAATGAGCGCTCGGAGCCGGTTTGTGTGCTGGGCGAGATCGCCAAAGTGAATCTGCTGGGCTACGACGATGCCATCGGGAAATACGTGAAGATCAACGATGTCTGGCTGCAGGTGATCGGCGTGCTCACGCCGCAGGCCACGTCGGACAGCGACGTGGAGGGCGTGCAGGCGCTCAATCGCAACAACCTGGTGATCGCTCCGCTCAATACCGTGATGCGCCGCTTCGAAGACAATACCAGCTGGCTCAAGGACGAGATCGACGGCATTTACATGAAAGTTACGCCGGGCACGGACTCGGTCGAAACCTCCAACGTGGTGCGCGCCATTCTCTCCGCGACGCATAAAGACGCCGGGGATTTTACCGTGATCGTGCCGGCGGGCTTACTCGAGGAGCGGCGGCGCACGCAGTTTATCTTCGAAGTGGTGATGATCTGTATCGCGGGCATCTCCCTGCTGGTGGGCGGCATCGGCATCATGAACATCATGCTGGCAACGGTGCTGGAGCGCACGCGGGAGATCGGCATCCGGCGTGCTATTGGCGCGCGGCAGGGCGACATCATTCGCCAGTTTCTTACCGAGGCGGTGATGATCTCGATCGTGGGCGGCCTGATCGGGATCGGCTTCGGATTCACGCTCTCCCGGCTGATTGCGACCGCGGCGGGGTGGTCAACGGTGGTTACCTCGTCCTCCATTGCCATCGCATTCGGTGTTTCGGTTTTTATCGGACTTTTATTCGGCAGTTATCCGGCAGTACAAGCGGCGCGGCTCGACCCGATCGAAGCCATCCGCTACGAATGATGCCCCTAGAGAAATGAAACGAAAATTATCCCGGCTCTTAGTGAGCGCAATCTGCTGTGCAGCGTCTGTTTTCGCGCAGGTCTCATCGTTTCCCAAGCCATCCTACTTTCGAGAAACTTTCCGGCGGCCGATAACCAGGGTGGAGCTTAAGCCGCCCGCGCATCTTTCCGATTTCGTCGTCGATGACAAGGAAGGTAAAAAGCTGGAGCTCTCGCTCAAGTCCTACCTCGAGCTGGTGATGGCGAACAACACCGACATTGCGGTGTCGCGGCTGACCCTGGACGTCGCGCAGAACGCCATCACGCGCGCGTTCGCGCCCTTCGACCCGTTCGCCACCGGACGGTTTACCAGCGCACGCTCGAAAACGCCGGCCAGCGATGCCTTACAAGGCGCCAACACGGTGGTTCTGCTGCAACAGCCGACCACGTTTACCTACAACCAACTGCTCTCGAGCGGAACACAATACAACGTCTCTTTTTCGGGGCTGAAGACTTCGACCAACAGCGGTTTTCAGAGCTTCAACCCGGCGCTCAATTCCAGCCTGCAGTTCGGTTTCACGCAGCCGCTCATCCGCAATCGCGGCCTGTATGTAAATCGCCTGCCGATCATGACCGCGCGGAGCCGGCTGCGCCTCGGCGAATACCAGTTGAGAGACACGGTCATCCAGTTGGTGAGCGGGGCCGAGACGGCCTATTGGAACGTGGTTCTGGCGCGTGACAACCTGAAAGTCCAGCAGAAGGCGCTGGAACTGGCCAACGAAGCGCTGAAGCGGGCACAGCGCGAACTGGAGTTGGGCGCGATGTCGCCGCTCGACATTTATCAGCCGCAGCAAAATTACGCGACTGCGGAAATTTCCGTTTCGCAGGCGCGCTATTTTCTCGAGCAGCAGGAAAATGCGCTGCGCAAACAGATGGGCGCGGATCTGGACCCGGCATTCAGCAAGATGCCGATCGTACTCACGGAAACGGCCGACGTGCCGGCCGAAGCGAGTGCGATCGATGGAGAAGGCGAAGTGCAAAAGGCGCTGCTCGCCCGGCCGGATCTAAAAGCGGCAAACCAGGCGCTGGACGTGGACGATCTGCAAATCAAGACAGCCAAGAACAGTATTCTGCCGGATCTATCTCTGCTCGGCAACTATACAGCGCAGGGGCGCGGTGGAACGTTTTACGAACGCCAAAATGTTTTCGGCGGTGGATCGCAGATCATCAATGTCACGCCAGGCGGCTTCGGCGATGCGCTGAGTCAGATGTTCGGCTTCGGTTTTCCGATCTACCAGTTCGGACTGCAGTTGCGGCTGCCAATTCGTAATCGCGCCGCTGCGGCCGATCTGGCAGACGCCGTGGTCGCGAAGAAACGGGACTCACTGGCGGTGCGGGGCGTCGAGGAAACCGTGAGGCTCGATGTGCTGAACGCGGTCAGCCAGGTGGAGTCGAGCCAGGCGAGTGTCAAGCTGGCGCGGGTGGCGCTGGATTTTGCGCGCAAATATCTCGAAGCCGAGCAGAAGAAATATGAGCTCGGCACCAGCCAGATCTATTTCGTGCTGCAGGCCCAGCAATCGCTGGTGAATGCGGAGTCGGCGCTGGTGCAGAATTCGATCGGCTACAAGCTTTCCATGCTGAACCTACTGCGCCGCACCGGCGAACTGCTGGACGAGCGCGGGATACAACTACAATAGGGGCTAGGTGTTAGGTTCCAGGTGCTAGCAAGCCAGCGATTCGGCAGCTAGAACCTAGCGCCTAACACCTGACACCTTTTATGGGCCGCATTCGCGTTCTTCCCGATCAGGTCGCCAACAAAATCGCGGCGGGCGAGGTGGTCGAGCGGCCCGCCTCGGTGGTCAAAGAGCTGCTCGAAAACTCGCTCGATGCAGGGTCGACTTCCTTTCGCATTGAAATCGAGACTGGTGGACGGCGCCTGATTCGAATTGCGGACGACGGCTGCGGCATGCTGCGCGACGACGCCATGCTGGCCTTTGAGCGCCACGCAACCAGCAAGCTGCGCGACGTCAAAGATCTGCTTTCAATCGCGACGCTGGGCTTTCGCGGCGAGGCGCTGCCATCCATCGCCTCTGTTTCGCGGCTGCTGCTGGAAACGCGATCGGCGGAGGAAACCACGGGGGCTCGCGTCGAAATTGCCGGCGGAAAAATGCTGCGTTGCGAAGAGGTAGCGCTCGCGCCGGGAACAATCATCACGGTTCGCGATCTGTTTTTCAATGTTCCCGCGCGCAAGAAATTCCTGCGCACCGAGCAGACGGAACTGGCGCACATCGCTTCTCTAGTGACCCACTACAGCCTGGCTCATCCCGACAAAACATTCCTGCTTTCCAACGGAACGGCCGAATTGCTGCATGTGACGCCGGTCGGCACGATGCGCGAGCGTGTGTTCCAGGTGTTTGGGAGCGGGGCGCTCGAAGAACTGGTCGATCTGGGAATGCGGGAGCGGCAGTTACTGATTCCGCCGCCATCGGTCCCACCGTCTGAAGCGATCGCCGAGTTCCGGAGCGAGCCCGACGAGCCATCGACCAAGGTGTTCCGATTGACCGGATTCGTCTCGCGCCCGCAGGTGCAAAAGGCAAACCGGAATTCGATCTTTATTTTTGTGAACGGGCGCCTGATTCGCGACCGGCTGCTGTTGCACGCGCTTTCCTCGGCGTATCACAACCTGATGCCGCCGGCGGCATTTCCGTTCGCGCTGCTGTTTCTCGAATGCGACTACGGCGAGGTGGACGTGAATGTCCATCCTTCGAAGACCGAGGTGCGTTTCCGGCATCAATCCTTCGTCCACGATTTTGTGCGCGACACGATTCGCGGACGGCTGATCGAATCGCGGCCGGCGCCGGCATTTCCGGTTTCTCCCGCGCCGCAGCCGGCCGCGCAAATGCCCTATTCGGAATTTTCGCAGATGATGGAGAACGAGGCGGCGGAAATGCCGTCAGCGCCAACTACTGTTGCGCCCGGGCCGTCGGCCGTTGCGGACGAGCCGTCAGAGATTGATGCGACGGCTCCGGAATTCCATCTCCGCCCGGCGCGTGCGCCCGAGCCGCGTTTCGATTTCGGACCGGCCTCGATCTCCCTCGCCGCACCACCGCCGGACAGTGCTCGCCTCCGCGTGCCCGATACTCACGGCACGTTTCCGCCGGAAGCCTTTGAAGCCGCCATCTCTCTTTCGGCGCTCTCCGATCTGCGTCCGCTCGGCCAGATTCACGAGAGCTTTATCATCGCGGCGGGCCGCGACGGGCTCTGGATCATCGATCAGCACGTAGCGCACGAGCGTATCCTGTTTGAAAAAGTGTTGAAGGAGCGCGCTGCGGGGCAGGTCGAGGTCCAGCGGCTGCTGATGCCGCTCATCATGCAGTTGACGGCGGAGCAGCAGATCGAATACGCGCGTATTGCGGATGAACTGGAATCGATGGGATTCGAAACCGAGCCGTTCGGAAACCGGACGATCGCGGTGAAAGCCGCACCTGCCGCCATCGGCCCCGGCGATCTGGAAAAGGTTCTGTTCGAAGTCCTGGAAATCGCCGAAGGCGAGCTGCGCCGCGTTTCGCTCGATGACGTGCGCCGCGCCATTGCCGCTTCCATCGCCTGCCGCGCCGCGATCAAGATCAACACGCGGCTGGATCAAAACAAGATGGAGTGGCTGCTGCGCGCGCTTGCGGCCACGGACTGCCCGATGAGTTGCCCGCACGGCCGGCCGATCGCGCTGCAATACTCGATGCGCGAAATTTTGAAGGCATTTCACCGGATTTGATTCCCGCGGTTGCGCGCTATCCCCCTCTCTGGGGCATAGGCAGCAGGCGCCGAGAACCGAACCGGATCGGAAGCCATTCACTGGAAATGGCTTGGCGGTGGTACGCGGCGTGCATGCTGGCCGTTGAACGCACTTTCACCACAAACAGAGATCCGAGCTGGTGGAGTGCGCGGTTTGCCCCAACGGAGAAGTCTCATGAACCCGAAACTGCTCTTGCTCTTCGCGTTGGCCGGTAGTTTTGGCGCCGGTGCGACCGATATCAAAGTTTTCGCTCCATTGCCGCAAGTGATGGATGCCGACGGCAACCCGATCACCTCAGCCAAGGTCGACCTGGGACGCATGTTGTATTACGAGACTCGCCTTTCGCGAGCGCAGGACGTCTCCTGCAACTCCTGCCATCCGCTCGACAGATACGGCGTGGACGGCAAACCGGTATCGAGCGGCTTCAAAGGGCTGCACGGCGATCGCAACGCACCGACGGTCTACAATGCGGCCGGTCATTTCGTTCAGTTCTGGGATGGCAGGGCCGTGGATGTCGAAGAGCAGGCCAAAGGACCGGTGCTGAATCCGGTCGAGATGGCGCTGCCCTCCGCGGAGCATGCCGTCACGGTGCTGAAATCAATGCCCGGATATGTCCGCGCGTTCCAGCAAGCTTTTCCGGAAGAGCCGGAACCAGTGACCTTCGAGAACATGGCGAAGGCGATCGGAGCATTCGAGCGGAAGTTGGTGACTCCGTCGCGCTGGGACCGTTATCTACGCGGAGATGACCGGGCCCTCTCGGCTCAAGAAAAAACCGGTCTCGATAAATTTGTCGCGACCGGTTGTGCGGGATGCCACAACGGCGCTTATCTCGGCGGCGGACAGTATCAGAAACTGGGGCTTGCCCGCGAATGGACCGACGCGACCGATCCCGGCCGCTTCAAGGTGACGAATCGCGAGGCGGACCGGCTGGTGTTCAAAGTACCGTCGCTGCGCAATATCGACAAGACCGCGCCCTATTTCCACAATGGACAGGTCAGCAGTCTCGAACAAGCAGTCCCATTGATGGCGCACTACGAGTTAGGAAAGGAACTGTCGCGCGACGACACGCACTCCATTCTGGTGTGGCTCAAGACGCTGACCGGCGACGTGCCGCGCGAGTATATTCGCAAGCCGCAACTGCCCAAGAGCACGCCGCAAACGCCAAAGCCGGAAATCGCCGACTAACCGCACGGAGGCGCGCCGCGTTAGCTGCGGGTACAATGCAGAAATGAACCGGCGCAATTTTTTGCGGGCGGCTGCCGTGGCGCCCTTAAGCGAAATACTCTCCGGCGCTCGAACTCCCAGCGTGCACTTTTCGGGCGAGCCCCGGGCGCGGCTCGGCGTGGCCTCGTATCCGTTTCGCGCTTATATCGAAAGCCCTCACAATCGCGATCGGAACCGTGCCATGCCGGGCATGGACCTGGCGCAGTTTCCCGCGATGGTGCGCAAGCGATTCAGCGTGCCCGGCATCGAGCCGCTGGATTCGCATTTTCGCTCGCTCGAGCCGGCGTATCTGGGGCAGTTGCGCGAAGCCGTGGAAAAGGCCGGGATGCACGTAATCAACATCCCGGTGAATGTCGGGGCCAGTGCCTATGATCCGGACGCGGCCAAGCGGAAAATTGCGACTGAAAATGCGAAAAAATGGGTGAATGCGGCAGTTGCGCTGGCTTCTCCTTCGATCCGCGTGCATATATCGGGTGTGCATGGCGTTCAGCCGAATGTTGAGCATGCCGCAGAAACTTTGCGCGAAGTGGCTCAATATGGTACCGAAAAAAATATCGTCATCAACCTGGAAAACGACGATCCTGGCAGCGAGGATGCCTTCTTCATCGTCAAGGTGATCGAAGCCGTGAATAGCCCCTGGCTGCACGCGCTGCCCGATTTCTGCAACTCCATGCTGAAAGGCGATGAGAAATACAACTACGATTCAGTCGCCGCCATGTTCCGCCACGCCTACAACATCTCGCACGTGAAGGACTCGGAAGTGGATAACGGCAAAGTCTACCGCGTTGATGTCGAGAAAACGTTCGTCATCGCCAAGCAGAGCGGGTACCGCGGATACTTTTCGATGGAATGGGAGGGCGAAGGCGACGCATACGAAGGCACCGAGAAGCTGATCGAAGGCAGTTTGAAGTATCTGGGAGCGTAAGCTGCGCGGAGCGTCATGAAAAAGTCGATCGGCGACAACATGATCCCGAAGGGCTGGACCTTCGAGCAAGGTCTCGCCCTGATCAAGAAGTCGGGCTACGACGGTGTCGAGCTGTGGCTGGGCGAGAAGCCCTGGTTCCAGATGAATACGAGCGACGCCCAAGTGCGTGACCTGCGCCGCAAGGTGGAGGATGCCGGGCTTCGTGTTTCCGACGTCGCCAATTCGCTCGATTGGGAGGAGAACATTTCAGCGCGCGATCCTCGCGTCCGCGAGCGAGCCCTGAAGCATGTTGAAAGGCAGATCGAGACGGCACAACTGGCCGGCACGGACGCAATTCTGGTGGTGGCCGGCCTGGTGACTGAAGAAATCCCCTATAACGAGGTCTATGGGCGGACCATTGAATCGCTGCACGCACTGGAAGCCTCGGCCTCGAAAGCACGGGTCAAAATCGGCTGCGAGAACTGCAACGCGGAACACCGGTTTCTGATCACACCGCGCGAGTTCCACCAGTTTCTCGACGAAGTGAACAGCCGCTGGGTGGGAATTCACCTGGATGTCGGCAATATCCACGAAACCGGTTTCGCCGAGCAGTGGATCGAGATACACGGGCCGCGCATCACGCGCATTCATTTGAAAGATGTCATGAAGCATCGCGGGCGCTCTGGAAACCAGAGCGTATACACAAATCTTTTTTTGGGCGATAACAACTGGCCGGCCATTCGTGCAGCGATAGATAAAGTCCGGTACGACGGCTGGTTGATCGCTGAGATGGAAGCGCGATACCGCTACGCCGCCGACCAGCAGTTTTTCGACACCGCCGTGGCGATTGATCGCTTCGTCGCGGGGAAGCTGTAGCGTGCGCATTTCACGGCGCGAATTCGCGGGCACGTGCCTGACGGCGGCACTTCCTTGGGCCGGGCCGGCGCAGTGGCGTGTTCTCGACCTGGGCGCAGGCTGTGCGCTTTCCGAATCGATCGCTGGGTTTTGCAGACTTGGCATCCGCGTGTGCCCGGAGCCTGACGCCGCGCACGGCGGCCTGATCGCGGCGGGCGTTGGCGCGCTCACCGACTCTCTCGCACGCAGTCTGGCGGAGTTTGTCAGGGGAGGCGGGCGCCTGATCTTCGAATCTGCCGCAGGCTTCGGCGGTTTCGATGCGCAGCGCGAAATGCTGGCGCGGCATTTTCAGATTGGCATCGGGGAGCCGCATGATTTAGCGAAGCAGGCGCCCAGGGTTCCTTACGTCGACTATCTCTGGCCGGTAAAAGCAAAACTGCGGGATTTCAGCCGAATCATCCCTGTATCGGCTGAAGAAGGCGCCGTCATCGGTACCGCCGGCGAAATACCCATGGCCTTGCGTCTCGGCAGGCTGATTTTTCTCGGCTCGCCGGCCGGACCGGCGCTGCTCGCGGGCGACCGCGAAGCGCGCATTTGGTTCAGAGCGCTGGTTCGCGCACTGTCAGGATCTGGTCCGCAGGCACGTTTTCCAATTTCTGCACAACGCCGCTGGGCCATTTAATTTCGACCATCCGTGCGCGTTTGTCCGTCCCCAGTCCAAAGTGCGCCCGCTTGTCGTTCGCCGAAAGATAGCTGGCAGCGGTCGACACCATCGCATGCTGCTCGAGACCCGAATCCCCCACCATTCGAATGCGCGCGCCAATGCCGTCACGATTGCTCGCCGCGCCAACCGTGTTGATCAGCAGCCAGTGGTTGCCGTTTCCGCCCTGGTTGCGCAGAATCACCGCAGGCTGGTTGTTGCAGTTGACGGCGATGTCGATAAAGCCGTCGTTATCCAGGTCGCCAAACGCAACGCCGCGCGCCGGCCGAGGCGCCAGCATCGCTTCCCCGCACCGGCGCGTCACGTCTTCAAACTTTCCACGCACGTTGCGCATCATCAAGAAAGGCTCCAGATGGCGGAGTGACGGCTGCGTGAGTTCGATATTGTCCATCACGTGGCCCTGGCCCACAAACAGATCCTTCCAGCCATCGTTGTCGTAATCGAAAAACTTTGCGCCCCATCCGGAGTGCTGCATGGTGATGCCGCCCACCCCTGACGGCGCCGTCACGTATTCGAAGCTTCCTTTTACGTTGTGAAACAGCGCGTATTTCTGATTGCCCAGAGCGTCGATGAAGACGTCCGGCAGCCCATCGTTGTCGTAATCGGCAAAATCGACGCCCATCCCGGCGAATGTGTTGCCGTCCTCATCATAGGCCACGCCGGCTTTCAGACCGATTTCGCTGAACGTACCGTCCCGTTTGTTCTCGAACAGCTGCTGCGGAAAAGAATCGTTGGCGATCAGGATATCCGGCCACCCGTCCTGATTGTAGTCATTGATGGCGATACCGAGTCCCTTCCCTGGTGCGAGGCCAAGGCGCGAAGCCTTCGAGACGTCGGTGAACGTGCCATCTCCGTTGTTATGAAAAACCAGATGTGAGATCGGCTTGAACTGGTCAGGGTGGCAATAGGCGCGGTAACCCGTCTTGTGCGCGCCGCACCAGATGTTCTTGTCGAAATCCCAATCGAGATAGCGCGCCACGATCAGATCGAGGCGGCCGTCGCGGTCATAATCCACCCAGCAGGCGCTGGTCGACCAGCCTCCAGCTCCTACCCCGGCTTTTTCGGTGACCTCTGTAAATGTCCCGTCGCCGTTATTGTGATATAGGATATTGCGGCCGAAATTGGTGACGTAAATATCGGGGCGGCCATCGTTATCGTAGTCGCCCACCGCCACGCCCATACCGTAGGAGTGCCCGCGCACTCCCGCGGATTCGGTCACGTCCGTGAATGTGCCGTCGTGATTGTTGTGATAGAGCCGGTTCCAGAAGCGCGGATCAGACTTGTCCGGCTGCTTACCAGCGGGCATGGGATCGTGAAGCGCCGCGCCGTTCACGAAGAACAGGTCGAGCCAGCCGTCGCTGTCATAATCCAGCATGGCCACGCCGCCGGTCATCGATTCCAGCAGATACTTTTGGCTGGTCAGACTGGCATCGTTGCGGAACTTGATTCCGGAATGCGAGGTGACGTCGGAAAAGATCGGAAGCGCCTCGGCGGCCAGATGCCATGGCAGCAAAGTACCCACTAGAAAGGAACGCCGGCTGAAAACTGAAGTCGCCACGAGCAGAATTCCCATTCTAGCCCGCCGCGCGGAGGCGCGCCTGCGTTGTAAAATCGTCAGATATCTGTGATTTCCTTTCTCTTATTGGCGCTCGTGGCTTCGAGCGAGGTGGCGCGTCTGACCGCACTGGTGGTTGAATCAGGCCAGGTCGTGGAGCTGGGAACGCCCCCGTCAGAGCGCATCGCACCGCCGTTCCCGATCGCACCCGGCGCGCCGCCGCTCGTCAGCTTCCGCCAGTTCGATGGCCAGACACATCACCGCTTTAACAATCTAGATCTGGTACTCGACGATGCCGGTCACTAAGCGGTTTTTTAGTTTCAGTTTGCTCTTCTTCTGGATCGCCTTTGCGGCCTCCGCGCAAGATCCGGTCGCCAAGGGCATCGACGAGTTCCATCGCGGCCAATACGCGGCTGCGAAAATCACGCTCGAGCGCGCGTTGAAGCAGAAGCCGAACGACCCTCACGCGCGAACGTTTTTGGCATTAGTGCGCGCCGCCACCGGCGGCTGCCATTCAGTTCGCAACGACCTGACCGAAGCCTTCACCGCGAATAAAGACTCTGAACTGCGGCGCCTGGCCGGTCTGGCGCTGGTTCAGTGCGATCTCGCCGCCAACCGCTTCAACGCCGCGACGCCGGTCATTGAAGAACTCGAGAGACAGTTTCCTGCAGATGCCGACGTGCTCTACGAAGCCCAAAAGCTTTACATGAAAGCGTGGAATGACGTGGTCTTACGGATGTTCCAGAAGACTCCGTCGTCCTATCGCGTCAACCAGGTCTCAGCCGAAATCTTCGAGATTGAAGGCAAGTACGCCGAAGCCGTTGCCGAATATCGCAAGGCCATCCAGAAAAATCCTGGCGCGCTCAATCTTCATTTTCGCCTCGGACGCGCCTTGCTGCTCGAATCTCACTCGCCCTCCGCGCTCTCCGCTGCTCGGAAGGAATTCGAAGCCGAGCTCAAGCTCAACCCCTCGGATGCCGCCGCCGAGTACGAAATTGGCCAGATTTTGCTTGCCGAGAACAAGCCCGGAGAAGCCGCGCCCCATATCGAGCGCGCCGTCGCACAGAGTCCCGATTTTCCGGAGGCGCTGATCGCCCTCGCCAAGCTGCGCGCTTCTGCGAAACACTACGACGAGGCCATCCGTCTGCTCGAGCGCGCAATTCATCTCGCGCCCGCCAACGAGTCTGCGCATTACAACCTCATGCTCGCCTATCGGAATGCCGGCCGCACGGCCGATGCCTCGCGTGAGAAAGCTGAGGTCGATAAGCTTCGCCGCCCGCCGGAGGGCGAATTCACCGAGTTTTTAAAACGGCTGGGCGAAAAGGCTCCCAAGCAGTGAACAAGCTCGCCGCCTTAGTGGCTTTGGCGGCTGCCGCCGCGCATGCACCCGAACTGCCGGACTTCCGCAACATCGCGTCCGAGGCCGGCCTGACCCAAGCCTTCCCGAACGGCGGCGCGACTTCGAAAAAATACATCCTCGAAACCACGGGCAGCGGCGCGGCGTTCATCGACTATAACAACGACGGCTTGCTCGATATCTTCCTGCTCTCCGGTCCCGGTGCCACCAACCGGCTTTATCGCAACGAGGGTAACGGCCGGTTCACTGATGTCACCGCGGAAACCGGGCTCACAAGCGACGGCTGGAGCCAGGGTGTCTGCGCGGGCGATTTCGATAACGACGGCTTCACCGACCTGCTGGTCACTTCCTGGGGAGGACTCGCGCTCTATCGCAACCTCGGCGGCCGCCGCTTTGAGAACGTCACGGCTAAGGCGCATCTGGCCCAGAAGCGCGTACGCTATAACACCGGCTGCGCTTTTCTCGACTACGATCGCGACGGGCGGCTCGACATCTTCGTCGCCAACTACGTGAAATTCGATTTCGCTACGACACCCAAGCCTGGAGAAAATCCCTACTGCTGGTACCGGGGCCTGGCGGTCAATTGCGGACCGCGCGGGCTTCCCTTCGATCGCAATATCCTCTATCGCAACAACGGCGACGGAACGTTCACTGACGTGTCCGATGCCTCTGGAATCTCAGCGCCCGGCCAAAGCTATTGCCTGGGCGTGCTGACCGGCGATTTCAACCAGGACGGCCGCACCGACATCTTCGTGGCCTGCGATCAGACCCCTTCGCTGCTCTATATCAACCGCGGCAATGGCACCTTCCGCGAAGAAGCATTACTGCGCGGGGCGGCTTTCGATGAGAACGGCAAAGCCATGTCAGGGATGGGCGCGGCTTCCGCCGATTACGATGGCGACGGCCTGCCCGATATTTTCCGCAGCAATTTCTCCGACGAAAGGGAAACGCTTTATCGTAATCGTGGCAATGCCGAATTCGACGACCAAACGCTTTCCGCCGGCCTGGCACACAACACTCGTTTTGTCGGTTGGGGCTGCGGTTTTTTCGATTTCAACAACGACGGTTGGAAGGATCTGTTCCTGGTGAACGGACACGTGTTTCCGGAGGTCGATCGTCTGGGGATCGACATCCACTATAAAGATCGCGCCATTCTCTACCGCAATAATGGAAACGGCACGTTCACCGATATTTCGGAGCAGGCCGGCCCCGGAATTCTCGAACGCCATGCCTCGCGCGGCGCGGCTTTCGGCGATTACGATAACGACGGCGCCATCGAGATCCTGATCAATAATCAGAATGAGCCGCCGTCGCTGTTGAAGCCCCGACGCAAACCGGCCGGCAACTGGGTCATGCTGAAACTAGAGGGCGTCGAATCCAATCGAAGCGCCATCGGCGCGCGCGTGCGCCTAACCGCCGGCGGCCGCACGCAAATCGATGAAG
>DATEFW010000040.1:0-92230 GCA_035280425.1 Bryobacteraceae bacterium
GCGCCGCCGCCCTCGTTACCGCCGAACCCTGGAGCATTCGGCGTTTGCTCACCGAAGCCGCCGCGTCCACCGAATCCAAACTGCCCTGGGTTATAGTCGGCTTGGGCGTTGCTTGCGAGGCCCTGGCTCAGGCTTCCGGAAATCAGGAATGCTTCATTGCTGTTTTGCGTAGCGGTCGGAGGGGCCTGCTGGGCCAGCCCGGCGTTCAGTTCGCTCTGGATCTGGGAATCGAGCTGATTTGCGGCCGCTCCGTTCCGCATTCCTGCGAACTGAGCCATGCGGCCGGCCATTTGAGATGGGCGCAACTGCAAAGTGAAATCGGCCACTTTCGTTTTGGAAAAGTCGATCTCTTTTTTGGCCGGCTCGAAGCCGAACATCTCAACTTCGATGGTCCAGGTCCCGCCGTCGAGCTGTGGAAGCGTATAGCGGCCATCAGGACCCGTGGTGGTAACGAACTTTTTGTCACCGCTCGTAGCGGTGACGGTTGCGCCGGGAATTGTCTGATTGGCCGAGCGAACCAGCCCGCTTTGCGCGTAAACCGCGGTACAAAACGTTAACCAGAGCCAAGGGATGGATTTCGCCTTCAGCACAAGGGTATTTGGCGAACTTTCGCTTTCAGTTTGAATCGGCGATTGGACCGGCGTCGCGGTTACCGGCGATACGTAAAGTTTTGTCAGTCAGGATCCGAGGATGACCAGGTTAACGTGACGACTTGCCGAACGAAATCCCTGCCTGGCGGAAAGTCGACGCGGAGCTTCCCCTGCGCTACGTTCGCGCCGGTCAGGTGCAATCCCGGCCGGTTGATTCGCAGTGGAAGCTCGAACACCGAGCCGGCGGGCGCTTCCAAAGTCAGGGTCAGCCGGGTTGCGGCGAGCTGCTGATCGAGCACCTTCAGCTGACCTGTGGCGGAGCCCGGTTGGGGCAGCGCGTGCGGAATGCCGATCTCGACCGGAGGCAAAGGAAGTCGGATTTCGTGAACTGTGGACGCGGGCTCGCGGCACGGCTGGCGAGCGGCGGTTTGTGGAACCAGGCACAGGATCTCAGGCTTGGCCGATTGTGCTCGAACGAGCAGGTGCTCGCCGTCACGCGTGAACGCGAGATTCACACGCGACCGGCCAACCGGAACATTTTGCAGCGCCGCGCGATCCCAATCCGCGGGCAGATGCGGCGCGAGGCGTAACCTATGATCGAGCGCGTCCCAATCCAGGCCAAACAATCCGCGCAGAGCGGGCGTGAGCACCATGGCCGAAGACCAGGTCTGGTGCGAGCTGCTGCGCCCGAGCGGCTGGAAGAACTCGCCGGAGAGCAACTCGGTGACTGCGCCGGGATCCTGCGCGTAAGTCAGGCCGGCATTTTGCATCAGATGGGCGTAGCCGGAGAGCGGCCGGCCGGCGCGATACTCGGCGAGCGACACCCAGCCGGTGAATAGCGGCCAGACTGAGCCCTGGTGATAGCTGATGGGATCGTAGATCGGCTCGCGGCGGCTCAGATCGCGTGTGCCCCAATCGGTTGAGAACTCATCCGACGCCCAGCGGTCGAGCATTTTTGCGGCGTTCGGCAAGGAAAGCTCACCGGTCCACCAGGCGACGGAGGGAAATATGGTGGCTGTCTTGTCGGTCGAGCCGGCGGCGTTGCGGCTGAACGCGTAAGATTCGCGAGCGGGATCGAAGTATTCCGAAGCGAGGTGGTGGCGAATGAGTTCCGCCTGCTCGCCGGCGCGCTGCGCGAGCCCGGGATCGTGCATCAGCGACGCCAGGTGAGCCATGGCGGCGCAGGATTGCTGATCGAGCGCGGCGAGATAAATTTCCTGATGCGGCATGCCGGGCGGCCAGGACTCGACCCATCCGGTGCCCTCGGTGTTTTCGTAGATGCCGTCGCCATCGGAATCGTGCGCGCGCGTGAACGCCCAGGCGAGCTTCACGGAATCCCAATGGTGACTGAGGAAGTCGAGATCGCCGCTTGTGCGGACATAATCATCCATGGCCATGACGTAGAGCGGCGTGGAGTCGGCGGAAGCGTAGAAATACGGCAGGGCTTTCCAATCGACCAGTTCGGCCGTTTGCGAGAACTCGTGCATGATTTTCCCGTCGGAACGCTGGCGGCGGGCGAGGAATTCGAGCGCGTTACGGCTGAGCGCAAAATCGCCGTAGCTGTGAACGGCGTAAAGGGTCCAGAGCGTATCGCGGCCGAAGAACCAGCCGAAGCCGGGGCGCGCGGAGTCGCCGGAAGAGTAGTAGCCGGCGACGAGACCGGTCTCGTCATGAAACCGCACGCGCGCTTGATCGATGGCGACCTCGGCCCACCGGAGCGAGTCATTGAAGCGGGAATCGGGCGTTTCGGCGGTCAAGCGTTCGTCGAAAAAATGCTCCCAATAGTTCCGGGTATCGGAATACAAATTCGCGATGCGAGTATTGAGCGCCGCGAGCCGATGCGGATCGCCGACGGTCATCAGGAGCGGAAAAAACAGGCCGGCGTCTTTCTGGGGATCGAACAAAAGCTTGAACTCCAACGGATAACTTTTCGGACGCTCCTGATAAGGCGGCATAACGCCGGGCACGGCGCGGGGCATGGCGACTGCGCCCGAAAAGTCGGGATTATCGGTGTGCAAAATGTAATAGCCCGTGGCGCCCTGCCGGACCCATTCCGCGTTCGGGCGGCCGAAATTCGAGGCGGGCCACATGCGCAGCATCTGCGGCTCGAAGCGGAAGGTGAGCTCGAGAGGCCGGATGGAAGCGATTTCGAACAGCACGATCGGTCCTTCGCTGTGATCGCCGCGCGGCGCGAACATGTGCTGCCGGATGGTGAATGCGGCGTGCGAGTAGGTGATCGTCGTGCGCTCGGGGGTGACTTCGATCGACGCCGCGAACGGATTGACTTGGATGGGCACGGGATAATCGGCAAGCTCGGCGGTGATGCGAAACCCGCGCAATATCTTTACCGGAAATACCCAGACTTCGAATTCGCCATCCTGCTCGCCGAAGATGCCGCCGGTTTCGCCGGCCACAGTGAAAGGTTTTGCCGGCTCGGCGGGGCGCTCGATTCGAAGCGAAGAGCGCGGCATCGGGAAACGCGGAATGGGATGGAGCGCGGCCTCTTGTGCGAACCCGGCTACGGCGGCGAACGCCGTGCCGGCGATCAGCCAAACGCTCATGCGCATCTTCCGACAGCATAACGGATCGCGCGTGTACTGCCGCGCACCATTCGGTCCGGAAGCGCGGGACGGCTGCTCATCCGGATCATCCTGCTAAAATGTTCGATTCATGCTCGATGAGCAGATCACGTCGCTTCAGAAGGACGCGCAGCGGCGCATTGCCGCGGCACGCTCGGCCGAAGAACTCGAGCCGGTGCGCGTGGAAACGCTGGGGCGCAAAGGCGCGCTCGCGCAGATCAGCAAGGAGATGGGCAAGCTTGCGTCGGAAGACCGCGCGCGCGTCGGAAAGCTGCTGAATTCCGCCAAGCAGACGCTCGAAGAGGCTCTGGAGAAGCGGCAGCACGAGTTCGAAACGGCGGCGCTCGACGCGCGCCTGGATTCGGAATGGATCGACTTCACGATTCCGGCGCCCGGTCCGCGTCCAGGGAGTCTGCATCCGGTTACGCAGCTCCAGATGGAGATCGAAGACCTGTTTACGTCGCTCGGCTTCATGGTGCTGGACGGCCCGGAGGTCGAAACCGAATATCACAACTTCGACGCTTTGAATATTCCGGCGGACCATCCGGCGCGCGACACGCAAGACACATTCTGGCTGACGGATGGCAACGTGTTGCGCACGCACACATCGCCCGTGCAGGTGCGCGGCATGGAGCGTTTTTCGCCGCCGCTGCGGATGATCGCGCCGGGCCGGGCATTTCGCAACGAAAATATCGACGCATCGCACGAGCACACGTTTTACCAGGTCGAGGGCATGATGATCGACCGCGAAGTTTCGGTGGCGCACCTGATCTACTTCATGAAGACGCTACTGACGGAAATTTTTCATCGCGAAGTCACAGTTCGGCTGCGGCCCGGGTTTTTTCCATTCGTCGAGCCGGGCTTCGAGCTGGACATCCGCTGTCTCATTTGCGGCGGCACGGGTTGTCCGGTGTGCAAGCAGAGCGGCTGGGTGGAGCTGCTGCCGTGCGGCCTGGTAAATCCGAATGTGCTGCGCATCAGCGGCCTCAATCCAGATACCTGGAACGGCTTCGCTTTCGGGCTGGGCCTCACAAGGCTGGTGATGATGCGTTATGGAATCGATGATATCCGGCTGCTGCAGAGCGGCGACCTGAGATTTCTCCAACAATTTTGATGCAAGCCGTAGAAACCGGGAGACGCTGAGAATTTGAAATTTTCCTACAACTGGTTACGGGATTACGTGGAGGGCCTCGACGTTGCGCCCGCCAAGCTCGAGAGCCTGATCACGATGAAGACCGCGGAGTGCGAGGGCATCGAGCCGGCGGGCGCGCTGCTGGCCGAGGCTTGCACGGCGCGCATTGAAGCGGTCGAGCCGATTCCGGGCTCGCACAACGTGAAGGCGCGCGTGGATACCGGGCGGTATGGCGTCAAAACGGTGGTCTGCGGCGCGCCCAATTGCCGGGCCGGCATGATCAGCGCGTATGTGCCGGTCGGGAAGAAAACGATTCAAGGCATCGAGAGCGACGGCATGCTGGCGAGCGGCGCGGAGCTGGGGATCAATCGGGACGCCGCGGGAATTATCGAGCTCGACGGAGCGCCCGGCGCGCCGGTCTCCGGCTGCTCGCCGGACCACGTTATCGAGATCGATAACAAATCCATCACGCACCGGCCGGATTTGTGGGGACATTTCGGGATGGCGCGCGAGGTGGCCGCCATTACGCACGGCAACCTGCGCGACCCGGTGAAGGCGAACCTGATCCCCGCGGGCGAAGCGCGGGTGAAAATTGCTATCGAAGACCTGGAACTTTGCCCGCGTTACAGCGCGCTGGTTTTTGAGAATGTCACGGTAGGGCCGTCGCCATTGTGGATGCAGTACCGGCTGAGCGCCATCGGGTTGAACCCCATCAACAACATTGTGGACCTGACCAATTACCTGATGGCGGAGCTGGCGCAGCCGATGCATGCGTTCGACCGCGATCTGCTTTCAGGCGATAGGATTTACGTCCGCTCGGCGCGCGCGGGCGAGTGCATTCAGGCGCTCAACGAGGAGCATTACGAACTGAAGCCCAGCAATCTGGTGATAGCGGATGGCTCCGGCGCGATCGCGATTGCGGGCGTGATCGGCGGGCTTACGAGCGCGATTTCCTCGAAGACGAAGAACATCGTGTTCGAAAGCGCCAATTTTCAGGCGACGAGCGTCCGGCGCACTTCGGTCGATCTCAAGCTGCGCACGGACGCTTCGATGCGGTTTGAAAAATCGCAGGATCCGGTCAACACGGTGCGGGCATTAGCGCGTGCGGTCGAGCTGATGAAGGAAATTTCGCCGGGAGCGCGCCTGGCGGGCGGGTTGGCCGATCAGAAGAAGGAGTTCGCCGAGCCGCCCGAAATCGAGCTGCCGCTCGACTGGACGATCCGCAAACTGGGGCGCAGCGTTTCAGCGGACGAGGTGCGCGATATTCTGGAGCGGCTCGAGTTCGGCGTGCGGGAGTCTACGCCGCGCGTCTTTACCGTGAGGGTGCCTTCGTGGCGCGCGACCAAGGATATTTCCGAAAAGGACGATCTGGTTGAAGAAGTCGGGCGCATGATCGGCTATGATTCGATCGAGCCCGCGCCGCCGGCGGTTTTCCCGACGGTTCCGCCTAAGGATGAAACCCGCGCATTGCATCGCGCGGCGCGTCAGATGTTCACGGCGCAGGGTTTCACCGAGGTCTACAACTATTCGTTCGTCACCGAAGAGCTGGCGCAGAAATTCGGATTTGCCATCGAGGACCACGTGCGCGTGGCTAACCCGATCGCGGCCGATCAGAGCCTGATGCGCGTTTCGCTCATTCCCGGCATCTACCGGAACATTTTGGAAAACCGGAAATATTTCGATCAATTCCGGCTTTTCGAGATTGGACGCGAGATCCACAAGCAACCAAAAACTCTACCGCTCGAAATTCCGCACGTGGCCGCTGCCTTGTACAACAAAGAGGCAGCGCAAACCGATCTTTTCGAATTGAAGCGCGTGGCCGATTGTTTTCTCAAGGGCGCGAGTGTGTGCCCCGCGCGGCCCCGCGCCTTCGAACATCCGGCCCGCGCGGCGGATGTGATCTGGCAGGGCGAGCGTGTGGGGCGGCTGTTTGAATTGCATCCGTCATTTGTGGAAGGCCGCGCATCGCTGCTGGATCTCGATCTGGCGCTAATTGAGAAGCTGCGGCCGGCGGAAAAGCGCTACACGCCGCTGCGGCGGTTTCCATCCAGCCAGTTCGATCTTTCGGTGGTCGCCGGAGAGCGGGAACTGGTGGCGGAGATTGAAGCGAAGGTCGCGGGATTCGCGGGTGACCTGCTCGAATCGGTCGAATTCGTGCGGCAATATTCCGGGCCGCCGCTCGCGGAAAACACCAAGAGCGTTTCTTTTCGTCTCACGGTCGGGTCGGCGGAGCGGACGCTATCTTCCGAAGAGGCCGGCGCCATCCGCGCGCGCATCATCGAAGGCATGCGCGGTCTGGGCTACGAGATGCGACTGTGAGCACGGCGCGCGCCAGCCGCGGCGGATGGGTGGATCGAAAGAAGCAGCGCGTCTGCCGCCGGTGTAATAGCGCAATTCCTAAGGGCCGTTTCACGTTCTGTTCCGCCGAGTGCGTTCACGAATGGCGCCTGCGTACCGACCCCGGCTACTTGCGCGAGCAGGTGTTCGCACGGGATCGTGGCTTATGCGCTCTCTGCGGCGCCGACACCGAAGCGCTGCGGAAGGAATTCCGCAAGCTCGATTATCGGGCGCGCCGCCACTTTCTGAAAGAATGGAAATTGCAAGAAGGCTGGCGCCGCAGCCTCTGGGACGCGGACCACATCATCCCGGTGGCGGAAGGCGGCGGCGAATGCGATCTTTCCAACATGCGCACGCTTTGCCTGGAGTGCCACCGCGAAAGCACCCGAGAGCTGCGCCGGCGATTGAGCCAGCACGCATGACGCGCCGCCCGTATCTGTGGAAACTGAAGGCGCGCGAGCTTAAGCTGGGCGAGCGCACGCTGATCATGGGCGTGCTCAACGTAACCCCGGATTCCTTTTCCGACGGCGGAAAATTCTTGGATCCGGACCGGGCTTTCGCGCGCGCGATCGAGCTCGAAGAGCAGGGCGCGGACATTATCGACATCGGCGCCGAGTCGACCAAGCCTGGGTCCGCCCGCATCTCTGCCGCCGAGGAGATCCGCCGCTTGATTCCAGTGCTCAAGCGGCTGCGGGGAAAGCTCACGGTGCCGATCTCCGTCGATACTTACAAATCCGAAGTGGCCTCGCTGGCGATCGAGCACGGCGCGGAGATCATCAACGATCCAAGCGGCCTGACATTCGATCCGACGCTTGCCAAAACAGCCGTCCAATTCGATGCCGGCCTGATCCTCAACCACATGCGCGGGCGGCCCGAGACCTGGTCCAAGCTTCCGCCCTTGCGCGACGTCATGGGCACGATCGTACGCGAGCTCGAAGCTACCGTGAACCGCGCCCGAGGAGCGGGCGTGGAGCGCGCGCGCATGGTCATCGACCCGGGCATCGGATTCGGCAAGCGGAAGGAGCAGAACTCGGAAATCCTGGCGAAGTTGGGCGATCTGGCGCGCTTGGAATTGCCGGTGCTGGTCGGCCCATCGCGCAAATCGTTTTTGGCGCAGCAGAGTGAAGAGCAGACCCGGTTTGCGACGGCCGCTGCGGTAACGGCGTCGATTTTAGGCGGCGCTCACGTGGTTCGCGTGCACGACGTTGCCGAGATGCGGCCGGTGGTAGAGGTCGCCGATGACGTGCTGAGCCGCATGGCGGACTAGCCGCCTTTAATTTTCTTCCTGCTCGTCGAACTCCGGATCCCTCTCCGGCAGCTTGTCATTGGGACCCGCCATCCAGACGTAAAGCGTCGGCAGCACGAAGACGCTCATCAGCAGCGTGGCGCTCAGCCCGCCGACAATCACGATGGCGAACGGCCGCTGGGAATCCGAGCCGATGCCGTGCGACATGGCTGCCGGCAGCAGGCCCAGCGTCGCCACCAGCATGGTCATCATGATGGGGCGAAGACGGAGCACGGCGCCTTCCAGTGCGGCTTCGGCAATTTCATGCCCGCGCGCGCGAAGCTGGTTGATGTATTCGATCATGATGACGCCGGTTTCGACGGCAACGCCAAACAGCGCCAGGAAGCCGATCCCGGAAGAGACGCTGAAATGCGTGCCGGTCAGAAACAGCGCAAAAAGGCCGCCGATCGGCGCCAGCGCGATGGTCGCCAGGATGAGCAGCGACCACTTGAACGAATCGAATTCCGAGTAAAGAATCAGGAAAATCAGCAGCACGGTCATGGGGACGATCACCGCGAGGCGCGCGTTGGCGCGCTTCTGGCTTTCGTACTCGCCCGCCCAATCCAGCTTGTAGCCTTGGGGCAGCTTGACCTTCTCATTCACCGCGCGAATCGCGCCCTCGACTGTGCTGCCCAGGTCGCGGCCGCGCACGCTGTACTTAATGGCGATGTATCGCGAATTATTTTCGCGGTAAATCATGGAAGCGCCGTCTTCGACCGAGATATCGCACAACTGCCCGAGCGAAACGCGCTCGCCCGTGGGGGCCAGAATGCGGATGTTCGCGATTTCCTCGGGCGTGCTGCGATAGGGCGCCTGATAGCGCACCACGAGATCGTAGCGCTGTTCTCCCTGGAGGATCTGGCTGACTGCTTTGCCGCCGGCTGCGGTCTCGATGGCGTCCTGTACGTCGGCTACATTGATGCCGTAACGGTCGGCTTTCGCCCGGTCCACCCTGAGGTTGAGATTGGGCTGGCCGATCACGCGGAAAATTCCGAGATCGGCGACACCGGGGATCTGGCTCATCACGCTGACAATCCGATCTCCGGTTTGCTCGAGCTGTTTGAGATCCGTTCCGTAGAGTTTGATGGCAAGCTCACCCTTGACGCCGCTCACGGCCTCCTCCATGTTGTCCGCAATCGGCTGCGAAAAATTCCAGAGCACGCCGGGGATTTTCTCGAGTTCGGCATCCATGGCGGCAATCAGCTCATCTTTGGTCTGGAACTGTTTACGCCACTGGCTGTGCGGTTTGAGATCCACGAAATATTCCGTGTTGAAAAAGCCGGTGGGGTCGGTGCCGTCGTCCGGGCGGCCCACTTGCGAAACGACGGTGGTGACTTCCGGAAAACGGGCGAGCATCCGGCGCGCTCGGTTGGCCACACGTTCGCCGGCGGTCGGGCCGGTGCTGGACGCCAGGGTCCCGCGCACCCAGATCGCACCTTCATCCAGGTGAGGCAGAAACTCGGAGCCGATCCATCCGCCGGCCCAGAGATACAGACTGCCACCCAGCAGCGCGAGCGCGGCTGAAACAGTGATCCACCGGTGCCGCAGCGCCAGGCTCAAATCCTTCCGATAGCGGCGCACGAGAAACACAAGCAGCGGATTTTTCCACTCGTGCGTTCCCGGCTTGAAAAAATAGCTCGTGAGCACCGGCGCGAGCAGAATCGCAAAAATCAGAGACCCCAGCAGAGCGAACGCCACGGTCCACGCCATCGGGCGGAATAATCTTCCTTCCACGCGCTGCAGCGTGAAGATCGGCAGGTAAGCCGTGATGATGATGGCGCGCGCATAAAATACCGGACGCTGCACTTCGTGCGCGGCGATGCGGATGCGGTCCGCGATTGAGAGGTTCGGCTGATCCGTTTTCGCAACGTGGCGCAGGATGTTTTCGACCATCACCACCGAGCCATCCACCACCATGCCGAAATCGAGCGCCCCCAGCGACAACAGGTTGGCGGGAAGCTTGTTGAGGTCCAGTAAAATCGAAGCAAACAGCAGCGAAAACGGAATCGTGACCGCCACGATCAGGGCGCTGCGCACATTCCCCAAAAATAAAAACAGAATGGCGGAAACGAGTAAGATGCCCTCGAGCAGGTTGTGCATCACGGTGCGGGTGGTCAAGTGCACCAGATCGCTGCGGTCGAGGTGCGGAACGATCTTGACGCCCGGCGGCAACAAGCGGCTGTTCAGCTCGTTGACTTTGGCGTGCAGCGCTTCAATCGTGGAGTCGGCATCGGCTCCCTTGCGCAGCAGCACGATGCCATGCACGACGTCGTCGTTGTCGATAACTTTGCCGTCCGCTCGGCAGATCGCCTTTCCCACACGGCCCAGCCGGATCTTCGGCCCTTGCACGACTTCAGCCACATCGCGCACACGCACCGGAGTTCCGTTTTGCGTTTTGAGTACCGTGGCGCCGATGTCGCCGGTGTCGCGCATCAGGCCGATGGCGCGAATGTTATAGGCCTGCTCGCCGTGTTCGATGAAGCTGCCGCCGGCGTTGACGTTGTTGGCCGCGAGCGCCTGTTCTACCTGACCAATGCTCAGGCCGTAGGAGACCAGCTTGTTCGGATCCACCTGCACCTGGTATTCGCGCGTGATGCCGCCGAAGCTTACCACGTCCACGACGTTGGGCACCGACTTTAATTGCTTCTCCAGAAACCAGTCCTGGAGGGATTTCAGCTCCATCAGATCGTAGTTCGGATTGGTGCTCTTTAGCGTGTAGAAGTAAATCTGGCCGACCGGGCTGTAGTTCGGCCCCAGCACCGGATTCAAATTGACCGGCAGGCTGACCTGCGAGAGTTTTTCCAGGACCTGCTGGCGGCTGAGCAGCGTGTCCGCGCCGTCTTCGAAAATCAAGGTGACCACCGACAGGCCAAACAGCGAAACCGACCGCAGGCTCGAGAGCTGCCCTACGCCGTTCACCTGCGTTTCGATCGGGATCGTGACCTGCTGCTCCACCTCTTCGGCCGCATGGCCGGGCCATTGCGTGATTACCTGGGCCCAAACGTTCGCGACATCGGGATACGCCTCAACCGGCAGAGTCTTGAACGAATACACGCCCCACGCCAGCAGCAGGCTGCCGAGGAACAGAACGATAATCTTGTTGCGTAGCGCGAAATCAACTAAAAACCGCAGCATGTCTACTGTTCTGCGGTGCTGTTGAACTCGAGCGCGTCAGCGACCACCTGATCTCCTGGATTTATACCGTCCACTTCCTGCATCCTGTCCGGGAGCGTCAATCCTGCCTGGACGGCAACGCGGCGGAAGCGGTTGCCTCCTGCCGGAGTGTAGACCCAATCCTTGTCATGCAAGCGCAGGATGGCCGTCGTCGGAAGTACGGCATGCTGATGCGCGGAACGGGCGGTGAAAGTAGCCACTGCGAACATACCCGGCCGGAAGATCTGATGCGGATTTGCCAGATCGAGGCGAACCTTGGCCGTGCGCGTGGCCGGATCGAGCACTTTCGAGATATTGACGATTCTCGCCTGGAACGACCGGTCCGGATATGCATTCAGCCTTACTTGCGCCGGCTCGCCCAGCCGTACATTGGCGAGATTGTTCTCATACACGTCGCAGAGTATCCAGACATGGGAAAGATCGGCGATGGTAAACAGGTTGGGGGAGTTATCGAGCGATTTCACGCCGGCGCCCGCGGTCGTGTTCTGCTCGACGATGGTGCCTGCAACGGGAGCGCGCACCTCGATCACCGGCGAGGGGTGATTCGGGTCGCCCCCAAGAATACGAATCTGCGAAGCCGCGGTCGCCACATCCACCTTGACTTTGTCTTCCGTGCTCTGGGCCACTTCGAAGTCCTTCTGGGGAATGGCGCCGTGTTCATACAGCATCTGCGCCCGTTCCTGAGCCTTGCGCGCCAGCGCCTCATCGGCCACAGCCTTTTGATAATTCGCGAAGGCTGTGGCGACATCCGGGCTGTTCAGGGTAAGCAGCACCTGATCTTTCTTGACGTCATCGCCCAGCTTCCCGCGAATATCCAGCACGCGGCCCATCGAAAGCGCGTTTACCGGAACTGTGCGGCTGATGTCCGGCGCTACCACGCCATTTACGTTGAGTTCATCGACACCGCGGCGCGATTCCACCTTGACCAGGCGAAACCGCTCCGGATGATCGACCTGGAACGTGTTCGGGTCCGCGACCTCTTCCACTTTTACGCTTGCCGGATCGATGGATTTGGCATCCACTTTGTCTTCGCGCGAGCAGCCGGCGCAAGATGCGATCAGCGCTGCGGCTGCAAACACTGCCAGCAAGCGGAGCTGGTTTTTCATGAAATCACCTCCCGGCCCGCAACAAAATTGCGTCGGAAGCGCTCGCGAACTTTCTTCCGCATCGGCGCCCGTAAGGTTATTGCGGACCAGCCGCCGGCGGGAAAGCAGGCAAGCGCGCGCCGCCATGGGCGTCGCATACTCTTCTCTCCTTAAATTTTGTGGTTAACGAACTGACTTAGCTTGAGAGCGCGGTGGGAGGGGCCCTGCTGGCGAAGGATGGGAGCTGGCGGACGACCCCTTTCGGGGCAAAATAAGCCGGCAGGCCAAAAAACCGGATGGCGACAAAAAGCGTGTAAAAGGCGCTGATCTGAAGGTGCTCGAGATTCTGCAGAGCCAAATAAATGACTGAATTGGTGCTCGCGTCCTCTGGCGAGGACTGCCCGAAACCTCTTCTGGTCTGCAGGTTGGCACTGAAGAACGCGAAACTGAACACGTCGTCGCTGGCGGAAACGCAAGGGAATAGCGACACCGCCACCAGCAGCACAGACATGAGCTGCTGGCCCCAGGCTGCGCCGCCCATTTTCCTTCTACGCGCCGAAAACAGAACCGACGCCACCGCGACGGTCGCCAGCACCAGCCAGACGAGATTGAGTACAGTAATCAACTCTACGTATTATAACTGCCGCTCTGTCTCTCGTGCGTTCCTCAATTCAGGTCTTGCGCCGTTGGCCCGTCAGTTGCTCGCTTAGAAGCGCGCTCTTGTGAAACCCTCCTCTCCCCTGAAGACGCCGTCGCAAAAGGTCCATACCTTCTTCCAGGACCTTGGTCCAGGCCTTATTACCGGCGCTGCCGACGATGACCCGTCCGGCATATCCACGTATTCGGTTTGCGGCGCCGCATTCGGCTACGCGCCGCTGTGGACTGCGCTGTTTTCTTTTCCTTTGATGGCTGCCATCCAACTGATGTGTGCCCGCCTGGGAATGGTTACGGGCCGTGGGTTGGCCGGCGTCGTGCGCCGCCGCTACTCGCGTCCAATCTTATGGGGCGCTTGCCTGCTGCTAATGGTCGCTAACGTGATGAATATCGGAGCGGATCTAGGCGGTATGGCGGCCGTCAGCGAAATGGTGACCGGCATCGATGGCTTGATCTGGACGCCGGTATACAGCGTGCTGATCGTCGCGCTTCTATTCTGGTCTTCCTATCGTTTTATCGCCCGAACGTTCAAATGGCTGACCCTGGTTCTGTTTTCCTACGCGGCCGCTGCCGTTCTGGCCCATCCCGATTGGCGCCAGGTGCTGAACGCTACGGTCATCCCGCATATCGAATGGTCGAGGTCTTACCTCGCGGTTCTGGTGGGCGTTCTCGGAACGACCATCTCGCCGTACCTTTTTTTCTGGCAGTCGTCGCAGGAAGTGGAAGAAGAACGCGCCATGGGCCGCCGGAGCGTGGGCGCGCGGCAGGGCGCCACCCGTCAGGAACTGCGCAAATCGAAAATAGACGTCGTAACCGGGATGTTTTTCTCGAACCTCGTGATGTACTCGATCATCCTCACCACGGCGGCTACGCTGCATGCTCATGGGAAACAGAGCATTCAAACGGCACGCCAGGCTGCCGAAGCATTGCGTCCGCTCGCAGGCGGTGCGGCTTATTGGCTGTTCACCTTGGGTTTGATCGGCACCGGGATGCTGGCCGTTCCGGTCCTTGCCGGCTCTTGTGCCTATGCCGTAGCCGAGGCGGGGGCATGGAGGGCCTCGATGGATCTCCGGCCGCCGCTCGCGCAGAAATTCTATGCGGTGCTGGGAGCTGCCATGATTTTGGGAATGGGGCTGGATTACGCGGGTATCAGCGCCGTTTCGATGCTGTTCTGGGCTGCGGTAGTCAACGGAGTGCTTGCCCCGCCGCTGATTGTTTTGGTCGTTTTATTGACCAGCGACTCCAGGGTCATGGGCCGGCACGTCAATTCTCCGCTGATGCGATGGGCCGGATGGATCTGCGCGCTGGTTATGGCTGCATCGGTGATCGCGATGTTAGTTGCCTGACGTCACCGGCTTTTGTGAAATGGGTGCGCGGTGCTCTGGTCTTCGGCCCACGCCAGATACCGGGCCAGATCCTTTCTCCGGCGCCACACGAACTTCCAGAATGTGCCAAAGCCGATCCGGTCTGCGTGAATTCCCGAATAAGTCTCGATTCGCCAGCGCAGGTAAGGGCTTCTCCACGGCCGCAGGCGGTACCCACGTGCGAGCCGCCAGGCGATTCCGAACACTTTACGATCCGCCGGATTTTGCGTTAGCCAACTCAGGTGTGGCGTAATAGCCGGTGCGCGTACGAACCTGTGGATGACCCGGACCGCTCGCCGTCACCCGGATCTGCCGGAACGAACCGTCCAGCGCCTGATTGGTGGGTGTGTAGGCCAGCGTGTATTGATTGCGAATGTCATGGGCCACCTGGTGCGCAATGCGGTCCACGTCGGCAAGCTCCTTGGGATAGTAAGCCTGGCCGCCGGTGGCTTCGGTTAACGCATCGAGTGCGCGCTTGGCGCGTTTCGCTTCGCGGCGCTCCTCCTCGCTGAGCAAGCCGATCGCATAAATGATTACTTCGCTCTGCTGCGCGGCTCTCACCAGGTTTTCCAGGCCGATAGCGCTGGCATTATCGTTACCGTCGGTTACCACCAGAATGACCTTCTTGTCCTTTTTCGCCTTGGCCTTCATGTGGTCAATTGACATGCGAATGGCATCGCGCATAGCTGTTCCGCCGCGCGAGTCGATCTTGGTGAGCGCCTGTTCGAGCACCTTTATGTTGCTCGTAAAGTCGGGAGTATCCAGATAGGCGTCGTCGTTGAAATTCACGACAAACTCTTCGTCATCCGGATTGGAGTCCTTTACCAGGTCTTCGGCCGCCGCAGCCACCTTGGCCCGCTTGTCGCGCATGCTGCCGCTATTGTCGATCACCAGGCCGAGCGAAACCGGAATATCCTCGCGCTTGAAGATCTTGAGCCTTTGCTGCACGCCGTTCTCGTAAACCTGGAAAGCGGATTGCGGCAGCGTAGTAATTAAACGGCCATTCTTTTTATCCACTACCGTGGCATGCAGCACGACTAAACGCGTGTCGGCCGTGAACGTCGCCGGCCCCTCCGGTTTCTGTGCGAATAGAACTGCCGCCGGCGCCGCCAGCAAAACACACAGTCCGGTTGCGATGAATTTCTTCAATGCTTTGAATTTACCGTGTGGGGGCATAATAGCCAAGCCTCCAAAATGCCCGGAGAGGAGGCAGGCCGCGCGGCTGCACTAACTTTACCTGGACTCGGCGATACTTGCCGTTCCGGTCGTGGTTGGTCGGCGTGTAGCCAAGAATATACTGGTTGCGAAGCTCAATTCCGATTTTGGCTGCCACATCCGGAAGCTCGTTGAGATTCTCCACCGAAAATTGCCGCCCCCCCGTTTGTTCCGCGATTTCGGTCAGCAGACTGGGCCCCGACAGCTCTTCCGGCGTTCGTCCCCGGGTAGCCATCGGCTCATAAATACCGATCGCATATATTTGGACGTCGGCTTCGCGCACCAGGTTCTTGATTTCACTTTCGGTGTACCGGCTGCTGTTATCGCCTCCATCGGAAATGACCAGAAGCGCCTTGCGTGGGTTTCTCGCTTTCTTCATCTTGTGCAAGGCCATATAGACGGCGTCGAGCAGGGCGGTGCGCCCTTTGGATTGCGTAAATGTAAGGCGATTCTGGATTTCCTCCAGATGAGTGGTGAAATCGACGGCCATCTCGGGGCGATCGTTGAACTGCACGAGGAAAAACTCGTCTTCGGGATTGGCGGTCTTAAAAAACTGAGCCACGGCCTGGCGGGATTTATCGAGCTTGCTTCCCATGCTGCCGCTGGTATCGAAGACCAGACCGACCGACAGAGGCGCGTCTTCGCTGGCGAAATGCGTAACTTTCTGCTCACTCTTGTCTTCAAAGATACGAAAGTTCTCGCGCTCGAGACCCGTCACAAAGCGGTTGAGCGGATCGGTGACCGTCACCGGAATCAGTACCAGCGTGCTCTCGACGCGGATGTCGCTCCGCGGATCGAGGGGAGTGGCTTTTTCGCCGGGTTTTGCCCGGGGAATGATGTTCGCGGGTGCGTCGTCGTGTATGACCGGTTTGTCGGCGCCTTGGCCGGCCAATAGAAGGCCGAAAGCCAGGAACAGGGGAGCACGCAAAATGAGAGGTAACTGATAGAGCCGTTTACTCATTTTCCCGGCCTCTGAGATTCAGTCTATCACACGATTTTTGTGGTATGATCCTCTGTGCCTCGTAAAATTCTGGGCGTTATCCCAGCGCGGTACGCTTCCTCCCGTTTCCCCGGCAAAGCCCTCGCTCGTATCGCCTCCAAGTCGATGTTGCAGCATGTTTACGAGCGTGTATCGCTCGCCCGGTATTTAACAAACGTGATCGTCGCCACCGACGATCAGCGCATATTCGACGAGGCCCGCAGCTTCGGCGCGCCCGTGCGCATGACGCGCGCCGACCATCTTTCCGGAACCGACCGCGTAGCCGAGATCGCCTCCGCCGACACCGCCGAGTGGATCGTGAACGTGCAGGGCGATGAGCCGTTGATCGATCCTGCCGCCATCGACGCCGCGATTGTTCCGCTTCTGGATGAGCCGGATATCCCCATGGCGACGCTCAAGAAGCGCATCGAGGATCCCTCCGAGATCGGCGATCCGAACGTAGTAAAAGTGGTTACCGACAGGTTTGAAAACGCACTCTACTTTTCGCGTTCGACCATTCCCTTCGTGCGTCCCGGCGGCCAGGAAGCGCGGGTGCATTACAAGCACATCGGCCTATACGTTTACCGGCGCGATTTTCTCCTTCGCTACCCCGAGTTGCCCGTCGGACCGCTCGAAAAAGCCGAGCGGCTGGAGCAGCTCCGCGCCCTCGAGAACGGCTACAAAATTCGCGTCGTCGAAACGGAATATGAATCCGTGGGTGTGGATACGCCCGAAGATCTGGACCGGGTCATCAAAATGTTTGAGGTCTCACTGGCGGGGGTGAATCCGATTGGCTAAGTACATTTTTGTTACCGGAGGCGTGGTTTCATCGCTGGGGAAGGGCATTGCAGCATCGTCGATCGGCTGCCTGCTCGAAAGCCGCGGCCTGCGCGTCAGCCTGCAAAAGTTCGATCCTTATCTGAACGTCGATCCCGGCACGCTGAGCCCGTTCCAGCACGGCGAAGTGTTCGTGACCGACGACGGCGCCGAGACCGATCTGGATCTGGGCCACTACGAGCGCTTCACGCATTCGCGGCTCACCCAGGCCAATAACGTCACCTCCGGCCGCATCTACGAGCAGATTATCCAGCGCGAGCGCCGCGGCGATTATCTCGGCAAGACGGTGCAAGTCATCCCGCACGTCACCAATGAGATCAAGGCCGCGATTAAGCGCATCTCGGCCGAGGTGGACGTGGTCATTGTCGAGATCGGCGGCACGGTCGGAGATATCGAATCGCTGCCGTTCCTGGAAGCCATCCGCCAGATGCGCCACGAACTGGGACGCGAAAACAGTATCTTCGTGCATGTGACCCTGGTGCCGTGGATCGCTGCGGCGCAAGAGCTCAAAACCAAGCCCACCCAGCACAGCGTCAAGGAACTGCGCGCCATCGGTATCCAGCCCGATATGCTGCTGTGCCGCTCCGAGCGGTTTCTGCCCAAGGACGTCAAGGAGAAAATCGCGCTGTTCTGCGACGTAGACGCCGAGGCGGTGATCACCGCCCGCGATGTGAAATCCGTTTACGAAGTGCCGATCGTATTCGCCGGTGAAAGCGTAGACGAGATCATTCTCCGGCGCCTGGGCCTTGAAGCCGGCCCGCGCGAGCTCAGCCGCTGGAGCGAAATGCTCGATCGTATGCAGAACCCGGCCGACGAAGTTTCGATCGGGCTCGTCGGCAAGTACGTCGAGTACGAGGATTCGTACAAGAGCCTGAAGGAAGCCCTGCTGCACGGCGGCCTGGCCCACCGGCTAAAGGTCAATATCCACTGGATCGAGGCCGAAGGCGTAACGCCAGCCAACGCTGCACGGACGCTCGAAGACTACGACGGCATCCTTGTGCCCGGGGGTTTTGGCAAGCGCGGGATCGAGGGCATGATCCACGCGATCCAGTTCGCGCGCGAACAGAAAGTTCCGTACTTCGGCATTTGCCTCGGCATGCAAACCATGGTCATCGAGTACGCACGCAACGTCTGCGGCCTGGAGCGCGCCGATTCCACCGAGTTTGACCCCGCCACGCCGCACCGCGTGATCTTCAAGCTGCGCGAATTGAAAGGCGTTGACGAGCTGGGCGGGACTATGCGGCTGGGCGCGTGGCCCTGCATGCTCGCCGAAGACAGTTTTGCTTTCAGGGCTTATGGCGCGAAGGAAATCAGCGAGCGCCACCGCCACCGCTACGAGTTCAACCGCGAGTACGAAGAAACGCTAACCGCCGCGGGCCTCAAAATCACCGGCCAGACGCCGGATCAAACCTACGTCGAGATCTGCGAAATTGCCGATCACCCCTGGTATCTGGGCTGCCAGTTCCATCCGGAATTCAAATCCAAACCGCTCGAGCCACATCCGTTGTTCCGCGCGTTCGTTGGCGCATCTTACGAGCACCGGCGCAAGCGGCTGACCTCCCGTCCAAGCGATGCGTACGAACAGGTGCGGGAGTATTCCCGCCGCGATTAGGGCATCAAGCTTCAGATTTTGATGGTTAGTTGACGCGTCCGCCGTTGCGGCCATTGCCGCCGCGCCGCAAGCTCGCAATAAACGCCCGCAACTCGAGTTCGGTTTGTCTCTGGGCGCGCCGCAGGCTGATCATCTCGCGCATCCCGATCTGCACCAGCTTCTCGAACCCCCGCATGCGTTTTTCGAAGCGGGCATCCATAACGGCCATGCGCTCTTCCGCGCGGTCCATGCGCTCATCGGCGCGATCCATGCGCTCTTCGGCGGCAGCCTGCCGTTCTGCGACGCCGCGCAGGATGGCCCGGATTTCGTCAAACTCTTTGCGGACTTCCGCGTCCATACGGTATTTAGTTTACCCTACGTTGTGCGCCTTCACGGGCCGCTAAAACGCCGCCCTGAACCGCCGCCGTAGCGCGAACGCCGTAATCCCGGAAACCAGGAAGAACCAGATCAGCCAGTGCAAATGCCAGACCACGGCGGGCGGGTAATCCACCTCGATCCATGCGATCTCGGCATCCATGACCGGCCTTTCCGCTGCATCCAGCAAAAGGTTCCAAAGCGAGCCGCGTTTCGTCGAAAGATAATGCATCCCTTTGCCCGCGGAGATGCTCTTGGTCACAACGCGGCCGGAAGCGCCGATCTCCAACTCTCCGGATACCGCCTGCGTGGGACGCACGCGCCAGCTCACCTGACGCTCGTTCAAAACGTGCACCGCCGGCGTTTCGACCGCAATTCCGTCGGGCGCCTTCAGCGTAAGACCACCGCCGGAATCTTTGAGCTGAACCGTTACAATCGCCGGCTTCCCGATTTCCAGAGGCGCATGGCCGAAAAAGGCGTCCATCTCGGCAAGTAGCAGCGCCATCGGCACTGCCAGCACCACTACCGGCCGCAGCATGAGTTTCAAAAACCGCAAATTGGCAAGGATCAGATCGCGCTGCGCCCGCAATACCAGCCGCGGCTCGTCCATAAAAAGCCGGAACTCGAGCAGATGCGCCGTGACCTGGCGCTTGGCGCGCCGTATCGCCGCCTGGTCCGATACATGGCGGAACACCAAAAGCATGCCGATCCCCGCCAGAACACTGATCGGTACCAGAATCACCAGAGCAGGCATGCCGAGGTCGATCCGGTTCACTCCAGGTAGCCCAGCCCCTTGAGCTTCTTGATGACCTCTTCTTTCGAGTCCGATTCTTCGAAATGCGCCAGTTCTTTTTCGAGAACGTGCTCGACGAACTCCTCGACCGAGCTATAGCCTGCCTTCTCCGCAACACGAGCCGCCCGCTGGCACAAGGTCTTGTTCAATTTCATAGAAGTTTTAGACAAAACTTGAACTCCTAAAATACGTTTTGCCCCGACATTCCCGCGCCGGGCGCGATCCCAAACCGCGACAAAATCGACACCGTGACATCCTTGAGCCGTGGATCGGCCGCCCGGATCTTCCGGTTACTGAACAGCACGCCCGGCACGTCGGCGGGATTGATGCAATGATCGCCGATCCAGGCGTCGGTATTTGCCTGGAACACATCTTCGGGCGCACCGCCCAGCGCGGTCTGCCACGAGGCGCGGTATCCGGAAGCATAACCGACGATCAGGTCCGGAGCAAATTCGCCCAAGGTGCCTGGCGCAGAAACCGCCTCGATCGACGGACGCCCGCCATCAGGATCGCGAATCGCCAGCAGATCGGCCGTTAATTTCTTCAGGACGCCCGGCGCCTGATCGCGCGTGACGATCCCCTGTTTCTCCCGGCCCGCAAGGTTGAGATAGAGCGCGTTCAAACCGATGGCGTAGGCCTGCGTCCGCGACCAATCGACACGCGCAAACGGCGCTTCCTCTTCGCTGGTGGCTGAACCTTCGAGCGCCATGTAGCCGTTCTTCGCAAGCCAGGTATTCAGGTTGAAAGCGCGATCGAACGTGGTGAAGCCATGGTCGGACATCACGACCACATCGGCGCCCTCCGAGCGCGCCAGCGCCTCACCGATCGCGGCATCCACTGCGCGGTACGTGTCAAGCAGCTCGGGCTCGTGCTTCCCCCAAAGCATGTGCGAGTTCTGATCGATGCTCGAAAAATAAACGAACAGCAAACCATCATGGAATCGGGCGAGCGCGTACCGCAAAAGCTTGCGTTCGTCTGCAAACACAAGGCGGCTCTGCGACAGAAATTCAGAAATATCGAAAGCGCCCTGGCGCAGCGCCGCGGTGTCTTCGGCGATGCCCTGCGTGTAAAACGGTCCAATGGCCGCCGCGATGTCGCGGCTGTAACCGGACGGGGCGGAGATGGGCAGTTCCGGGTCGCCGGGATCGATATTGACCGGAGACACATAAAGCTGAAATCGCGGATGCAACTGCTTGGCGTAAACCCGAAACATACCGGTGGCGCTCGCGAGGCTGCGAATCAGCGGAAATTCTGCGCGCAGCCAGTCGCTCCATTCACCCTGCTTCACAATCGCGGTCTCATCGCCCACCGTAATCCGCGCGACCGACGCCTGGGGATCGATATCGACCGTTAAATCGACGGCAGACATGGCGTGATCCTTGCGCAGTGAATTTTCGGGTCCTTCGACGCGCAGCACCGTGTGATTCTCGAATAACGGCACTTTCACGATGCGCCCGCCCGAGACATTGCGCGAAAGTTCTTCGGGATCGTCGGTGTAAAACGCGAAGGTGCCGAACGTTCCCCGCAGATCCGGCGTGCCCATGCCCGCAATCGCTTTTCCGGCGTCGATGGGCGGGTAATTGGTGGGCATCTTGATCATCGTCACCGGAATATTGTGCTCGGCCAGAATCTGCCAGAAGGCTTTTCCCTTCCGCAGCGAAATGACCTGCGCTTTTGAAAGCGGCAGCAAATAAGGCCCGATCGAAAGCGTATGCCGCGGGTCTTCGTTCTTGCTCATGGACGAGAACGGCATGAGCGTCGCAGGGTCGCGGTGCACGAAATCGAAGATGCCGTGCTCAGCCGGATCCATCCCAGTGATGAAGGTTGACCACGCGACCGGGCTTTGCGGCGGCGTCACCGTTGCAAGCCGCTTGAAATCGCCCGCACGGCGGAGTTTAGCGAGATTCGGCAATTCGCTCCAGTGCCGGTCGACGAACTTGGGGTCCATGCCGTCCACGCCCAGCACGATGACCTTCCGCCTGGTCGCCTCCGAATGCGAAATGCCGCAGCCGGCCCCGATCAGCGCCCCCATTGCAATCAAAAATGTCGAGCAGGATTTACGCAAAACGGAAAACAGAGGTTCCTTCCATCCAAGCGGGCGGCTGAATGCCGAACAGCTCCAGCGCGGTCGGCGCCAGATCTTCGATGCCCGGATCTTTCGCATCGACCTTGCGATTGGAAAACAGCACGCCCGGAACCAGCAGCGGATCGACCGAATGGTCGCCGCTCCAGGCTTTGGTGTTATCCGCAAACACGCCTGCCGTCACCTTGCCCACCGCCGCTTCCCACGATGTGCGATAGCCCGCCGCATAGCCGACGATCAGGTCCGGCGCGGCGCCCAGATACGGTCCCTTGTACAAGGCGCTCGCCGCGTAGACGTTACGAATCGCGGTTTCGCCCTTTTCTTCATCGCGCAGATTCGTGAGTTTGCGAATCAGTTCCTTCTTGAGCGCGCCCGCTTCCGACGGGCCGACCGTACCGTTCGCCTCGCGGCCTTTCAGGTTCAAATAAAGCCCGCCCAGGCCGAAGGTGTACGCTCGGGTCCGGCTCCAGTCGACTCCTTCGAAATAATCGCCGCTTTCGGGCGCTCCGTTTGCCAGCGCGAGATATCCGTTCTGATGGAGCCACGCATTCAGGTTTACGCCGCGGCGGAACGAGCAGAAGCCATGGTCCGACAAAACGAATAGCGCGGTCTGCTCGTCCACGTGCCGCAATGTTTCACCCAGGAGCCGGTCCACATCGCGGTAAAGGTCTTCGATTACCTTGCCGTCCCCGCGGTCGAGATGCCGGAAAAACATGTGCTGCACGCGATCGGTCGTATCGAAAACGCAGGCCACCACGCCGCGCCTGGTGCGGTCGAGCGCGCTGAAAAACATGCTCTCGCGTTCCTGCCTTATCATCTCGGCCTGTTTCAGGAAGGCCTCATCGTTAATCGCACCCTCATTTAAAGCCCAGGTGTCCTCGGCCATTCCAAGCGTGGCGTACGATCCGAGCAGTTTCGCCAGATAAATCGCATAGTATGACGGGTGGCTGATGGCGAGTGCGGGGTCTTCCGGGTCAATCTGAATAGGCGTTACGTAGAGCGAATACTCCGTCTCTCTTCGCGTCAGCAGGAAACGGGCAATCCCCCAGACGGTAACACCGACTCCGCCGTGAAAGCGTAGCCGCACCCAAGGCGTATACTCGCCGTGCCGGAGCGGGTACGATTCGCCCAGGATTTCGAGCGTCGCATTCGCCGGATCCTCCGGCCGCAAAATGCGAAACGGAATCCGCATGACGCTGTGTTCTTCGGTCAGCACGTTCTCCGGGCCTTCGAGTTCACCGGCCAGTGCCGGGCCATCCTGCTTCAGCGGATAGCGGCCGCCGCCGGTCACGCGGCTGCGATCGCCCGCAGTCGAGAAATGCGAAAAGCTGCCCTGCGTGCCGCGCAGATCCGGGGTGCACATGGCCGAGAGCAGACGCCCGTTGAAATCATCCGGCGGGAACGTGATGGGCACGCGCAGGATCGTGCAGCCGATCGCATGCTTGCCCAAGATTTTCCAAAACGGCTCGCTCTTGCGGCGCATCTCGACCGTTGGGCGTGACAGGGGAATCCGCAGCCCGCCGACGCGCAGTACGCGATGAGGCGGCCGGACTTTCGAAGACGAAAGCTCCGGCACGTACGTTTTCAGGTCGCGATTCAGAAAATCGAAGATGTTGTGCTTGGCGGGATTCACTCCGGTGGCAAAGGTCGACCATGCTACCGGGGAAAGGGCCGGAAATGTGGTTCGCAGCCGGCGGTAGGATCCCTGCTCCTTCAGCCGGCTCAGATTGGGCAGCTTGCCCTCCGCCATGTAGCGTTCTGTGAGGCCCGGATCGAGGCCGTCGAGTCCAAGGAAGATGAGTTTCCTGATGCGGGCCTTGCGGTAGCCCTGCCGCCGGCTTACCAAAGCCCACAACATGCGAAACGGCCAGATCAAAAAGGAAACGGCGCTCAGCACAAGCGAAGTGATCAGCGTGAGGAACGATCCGAGAAACGCGAATCCTGCCCCCGGGCCAATATAGGCGAACTGGACATCACCCGACGGATGTCGCGCCGCCAAAAGCAGCAGCACCGCTGCCAGCAGCGCCAGTAACCAATCCCGCCGTTTCACCGGATCTTTCCTTCGACGAACGGCACCTCAAAGACCTTCTTGTGCTGGATCGGGCCGTGCCCGAAATAGCCATCCTCACCGAACAGTTCGCCGTGATCGGATGTGATGGTGATGTAGGTATTTTTGGGCACGAGATCGAACAACTCTTCCACGACGCCATCAAGATACTTCACGGCATCGATCTGCCGCTGCCGCAGCTTCGCCAACTTGCGATTATCGAACATCTTGGCGCGGCTCCGCCGCAGCTTTCCACCGACGATGGCTTCATCCAGGTGCCGGAAGACGCCGTGTACTCCGCTGATTCGGGGCCACTGATCGGGCGGCTCGTCCGGCAGCGCGTAGGGATAATGCGTCTCGCCTACGTTCAGGAGGTAAAACGACGGCTGGTCTCCGCCAAACCGCATTTCCCGGACCATGGCGCGCATATCGTTGTGCTTTTCCATTAACTTGTAGCTGTCAAAGCCGCAGTTTAGCGCCGTGGTCGGGTTGAGTACCGGGAGCGAGACCATCGCATGGGTCTGGTAACCGAGCTTTTGCAGCAAAACCGGAAGATTGAGCCGCGGGACGAAGCTTTTGAACTCGATGCCGCCCGCCCCCAGCCGTTCATTGAAGCGGAAAAAGTCTTTCTTGTAGTACTCCGAGGCATAAACCTGCCGGGGACTCGAGTGCGGCATCAGGCCCATCAGCAGGTTGTAATGCGACGGCGCGGTCCAGGAGGCATACGACCAGCGCGCCTCGACCTTCCCCAGCTTGCGCATTACGCGCGGTTGCGCGGTCAGGAACGAATCCAGGCGGCAACTGTCGAAGACAATCAGGATATAGTTGTTGCGCGCTCCCCGGCTAATCCGATTGGCCATTGCTTTCAGCCAGTGTAACGTGTCGGCGCACTCCGTCGCAGAGAGCGGGTACGGCGAAGGCATTACCACTATCAGTCGTGGCTTGCCTGCGCGATTGAATTGGCTAAAATAAACCGTTTGTTTCTAATAGCTTATTGGCGGATAGCGAATCTAAGCTCTTAATTTACCACCGGCTGAGGTGTGCCCGGCTGGATTGTCGCTGCTGGGTTAACCCCAAAAGAGTCCCGAAAATGGTAAAAAGTAAGAAGAAGGCTGCCCTCACTCCCGCCATGGAGAAAGCTACAACTGGAGTCCGAGAAATCGAAACCACGACGCTGTCCAACGGTGTCCGTGTCATCACCGAATCCATGCCCCACGTGCGCTCTATCTCGGTGGGTATTTGGGTCGGAAATGGTTCGCGGCGCGAAAACCCCGAGCAAAACGGCCTGTCTCACTTCATCGAGCACATGGTATTCAAAGGAACCACCAGCCGCTCGGCGGAAGACATCGCACGCTCGGTGGATTCGATCGGCGGCAATCTCGACGCGTTCACGTCGAAAGAGATGGTGTGCTTCAATACCAAGGTGCTCGACCAGCACCTGCCGCTGGCATTCGATGTATTGTCCGACCTGATCCGCAACCCGCTCTTCCGGGAAGAGGACATGGCCAAAGAAAAGGGCGTCATCCTGGAAGAGCTGAAGATGGATGAGGATAACCCCGATTATCTGGTTCACGAGATCTTCTCCTCCAACTTCTGGAAAGATCATCCGCTGGGTAAACCGATTTTGGGTACCCGAGAGACGGTGAAACGCTTCGACCGGCAGATGATGGAAAGCTATTACCTGGATTCCTATACGCCGGCGAACCTGATTATCACCGCCGCCGGCAACCTGACGCACAAGATGCTCTCCGACCTCGCCGGCCAGCACTTTTCCGATTTGAAGACACGGCCACCGCTCCCGGCCGAGCGAGTGCCGAATACCCACGCCCGTATCGCGCTGCGACATAAAAAAGCGCTCGAGCAGGTGCATGTGTGTCTGGGAGTTCCGTCTTATCCGCTGCCGCACGAAGACCGCTTCACGTGCTACGTGCTCAATACGCTGCTCGGCGGCGGCATGAGCTCGCGCCTGTTTCAGCACATCCGCGAGCGGCTTGGACTGGCGTATGCTGTGTTCTCGGAACTGAATCCATATCGCGATACCGGATGCCTCTCGGTCTACGCGGGCACCTCGATTGAGACCACGCGGCAGGTTATTGAGCTGATCCTCAAAGAGTTCCAGCAATTAAAGCAGGAGCTGATCGGCGAAGAGGAGCTGCGCCGCGCCAAAGATCATCTGAAGGGTTCGCTCATGCTGAGCCTCGAATCGACCTCCAGCCGCATGTCGAATCTCGCCCGCCAGGAAATGTATTTCCACCGTTTCTTCTCGCTGGACGAACTCGTGGAGTCGATTGAACAGGTCACGGCCGCGGATGTGCAGCGCATCTCGCAGATCTTCTTCGACCAGAAGCAGATCGCGCTCACCGTGCTCGGCAATCTGGACGGGTTCAAGATCGGGCGGGAAGACCTGGTTTGCTGATCATTGGGGCGCCGGCCCGCGGAAATTAGCAGTAACATCCCGTCCCGAATTCCCCGGGGCTTCGTCTAACCGTCATGCTCCCGGCCTGCAGGCTCTATGTTCTTACGGCTGCAACGGCTGCCTCCGCCGTCGTGCTGCGGCGCGGGCCTAGCGACTGGTGGCATCTGCTGGATTGGAACCTCGATACGCTCGCGCTGACTCCCGGCGCGTGGTTTCACGGAACGCTTTATCCGCGGCGCTGCGACATTTCAGCGGACGGCCGTTTATTTGGATATTTCGCATTGAAAATGAGTAGCGGGACGCCGGGGTGGCCGGGAACTTACTTTGCGGTTTCCAAGGTTCCTTGGCTCGAAGCGCTGGCTGCCTGGGAGACTTGCGGAACCTGGACGTGGGGCTGCCGGTTTTCCGGCGATGGGGATCTGGAGGTTCGCGCGTGTATCGGCAAAGAACCATTCCATGGCCGTTATCCCGGCAAGTTTGCCATCGGCGCGATGAGCGTCGAGTGGGCAAAGCGGGACGTCTCGAACGAAATCAAGCGCGGCTGGCAGTTCGCCCCGGCCGGCGATCCGCTGATTCTCGAGCATCCGGGACGGCCAAACCCGGTGCTGAAGCGCGAACGCCCCTGTGAAGAACCAAGATTGACGCTGGGGATGATTCACTGCGGTGTCGATTTCTCCCGCGGCGGCATGGAAGGCGTGCAAGTGGAATATTTTCTGCAGCAGACGCCTGAAGACGTGACGCCGGTTCCCGAGGCGGCGTGGGCGGATTGGGATAAGAACGGGCGGCTGCTGATGGCGACCCGGGATGGAGAGCTGGCCGTGTGCCGGTGCCACGGCACTGAAATCGAGCGGATCTGGTCGGCGAATCTTCGTGAGCGAACGCCCGATCCGCGCCCGGCGCCGTCATGGGCGGGCCGCTGGTGATGGGAAAAGATCCAGCTCGATGGACGATCGTGTTTCACTACAGCGAAAATTGAGAGTGCTGGTCGCGGCGGCTCTGGCCGGCGCCCTCACGCTGGCTCTGGTTGACTACGCGTTGTTGCCGTTCGCCGCGCGCAAGCTGAACGCCGCCCAGCGCCTCTGGTTGCGCGAGGCATGCGCGAAACATCCGGGCTGGTTAGTGCTTGCCATTGTCCTCGCTACCGCGATGCTCGCGCTCCCGGTTCTGTTGGCGGGCTTGTGGGCGGCTCGGAGAGACAGACGCCGGCTTTGAAGGGCAATCAGGGCGTCCGGCACCAAAACGTCACATTTCCGCCATGAACTTTGCGATTGCGGAGCGCGCAGCGCGAGTTTGCGCTAGTGCCACAGCCCAATCGAGAACCGGCGTCGAGACAGCGGCACGCCACCACTTGGCGGCGCTAAAAGAGCGCTCAAAAGCTTCGCGGCAGCGGGATTGGTATCGGGTGAAGCCATCCGCTTCCCCGGCCCCTTCCAGGATGATCTCGCGCAGAGCTTCGGCGGCCAGCATGCCTGCGCGCATCCCCTGGTAAATGCCTTCGGCGGTCGCCGGGTGGGTCATACGGCCGGCTTCCCCGGTGACGATCCGGCCGGGGGACCAGAGGCGCTCGATTTTGTACGTGTAGGAAATCTGGTGGCCCTTCCAGTCACCGATTTGCACGGCTCCGGCGAGGCGAGCGCGGTAATGCTTCTCGAGAAATTCCGCGAAAAGCTTGCGTGCGTTCTTCGACCGATCGCGGTCTTCGTAACAAATCCCAATATTGACGCGCGTATCGGTCTCGGGAAAGAGCCAGCCATAGTATGGGCGCAGCATTTTGTCGAAGATCATCTCGACGTGATAGGGCGGGAACGGCACGGGCTCCCACCAGCCCATAATTGCCTGAATGATCTGTCTGGGTTTCTGATTGACTGCGAAGCGGGAATGCGCACCATCGGCGACGACGATGAAGCGCGCGCGAACTTCGCGGCCGTCGAGGGCGCGCACGCCCACCATGCGGCCGCCGGCCTCGATCAATTCCTGCGCATAGAAATGGGGCACAAAGCGGATGCCGAGCGAGACGGCGCGCTTCAACAGCAGATGATCGAGCGTGCGACGGCAGCAAACGATGGCCGCGGCGCGATCGCCGCCCGAGACAACCACGTCGCGGCCGTTGGGCGTCACCAGACGAAGGCCGCCAATCCAATATGAACGCGGCTCGACGTCATCCCATACGCCGAGTGCTTTCAAAACGCCGAGTCCTTTGGGAGATACCGCGCTGCCGCAGGTTTTGTCGCGCGGAAAATCGAGGCGGTCGAGCAGCAGAACATTCGGCACGCCCAACTGGCCGAGGTGGACCGCGGTCGCCGCTCCCGCCGGACCTGCGCCGATGATGGCGATGTCGGCCTGCATCATGAACTCTGGACGACTTCAACGCGCCCGCAGCCGGAGAGCGCCGAATCACTCCCCGCGGCGCAGCGCCTGAATGGTGAAATCTTCGGTTCGCATCGGCACGTTGTACTGGAGCTTGTCGAGCTTGAGCAAGGTCCGACTGTTGCGCCGGAGATCGGTCATTTCGAGCGATCGTGCGGTCCAGATGCCCTGAACATCTTCGTACTGAAAATATTTCAGCCGGCGCACCACCTGATCTTTCAAATAATTATCGATCTGCACCGGAATGTAATGATCCTGGCGGATCCACAGGATCGACGAGGTGTATTGCGACGATTTCGCCTGCCGCGGCCGCGATTCGATGCGCCAGCATTTGGACCCTGTGACTTCCTCCTCGGCCTGGAGCTTGTAATCGAACTGATCGACATCGCGCTCCTCGAGATCTTCAAAACTAAAGTCCGTTCCGAAGAAGCGCGTGGAGCGGTCTTGTAAAGCGATGCGCCGTTCCCGGGCGATGGCGGGCGTCCACATCCATTCGTCGGCCGAACGCTCGCGGTGATTCACCACCAGCAGGGCGACGCCCTTGACCTCGGGCGGTGCGGTAAAGCGAAGGATGGACTTACTGTCGCCATAAGAACCGACGCGTTCATATTGCCAGTGCTTATCGGAGATTTTTTTATTGGTCTCGATCACCTGGAGCGCGCCCTCATATTTTTGCGAGTCGGCGCGGCCTCGTTTTTGCGTTTCGGTGACGATCTGGCGGGCGTCCTGGGCGAGCAGAGGGGCGCCAACCAAAAGGACCGCAGAGACGCAGAGGAACAGAGGGAATCGCACGCGATTTAGTCTGGGAAATTTGCAATCAAAAATTTCATTCATATTCGAGGGCTTCTACCAGCGGCGCGCGGACGGCGTACTCTGCGGGGCTGAGCGCCGCGAGAAATGTGGCTACCAGGATGATCGGGACCAGCCATAGAGCAATGACCGTAGGAAATTCATAGCCGAGCGGCATGCCGGTCAGATCGCGGCGCACGAGGTCGAGCTGATAAAACAGGTTTACTGCGCCGAGCGCCAGGCCGAGAACCAGGCCGATCAGGCCCACGGTCGCGGCTTCCAGCCAGACGCTTCCACGCACCTGCTCAGCGAGACCGCCGATGGCGCGCAGCACCGCGAGTTCACGCTTGCGCTCGGTGATGGAAACGGTGAGGGTGTTGAGCACACCGAGCGCGGAAACGAGCACGGCGATGGCGATCTGCATGTACGTGATGCCGAACCATTGATCGGCGAGGCGCAGCACATAGTTTTTCGCTTCGTGCGTGGAGAGCACCAGCATGCGGCGCTCGCGGCCGAACTGCGCTTGAATCCGGCGGCGGACGCTGTCTACGGAAGCGCCGGGCTTCAAATAGACGCGGAAAACGTCCACGGAATCGTCTTTCCACCACCGCGTGAACAGAGAGCGGTCAAGAAAGATACTGCCCTGCTGCTGCGCGAAATCCTTGACGATGCCGGCGATGGGAAGCCGTAGAACGCCCGCGGGTGTCGCGAGTTCCACGTTGCCGCCCAAGCCGAGTTTTTGCAGTTCTGAAAAATTCTCGGAAACCACCACGCCTTTGCCGGCGGCTGACAGGCGATGCATTTCATCGTAGTCGCCCGCGACCACTTCTCGTCCGCGCGTACGCGCGGCGAATGGCGCGAGATCCGTGGCCACGACGAGCACCGGTGTTCCGTGAAAGTTCACCCGGATATTGCGAACGGGCACAACCTCGTCGATGCCTTCGACGGCTTTGAGCTCGGGAAGCATGGCGGCGGGGAAATGAAACGAGGGCGCGATGCCGCTCTCGGAAGTCGAGACGAACAGCGGCGCACTCATCATGGCGTCCAGCCATTTTTCGATGGACATGTAGGTACTGCGGGCGATGCCGGCGAGTCCGATCGCCATGGCGAGCGACAGCATGAGCGCGGCGACTGTAGAGGAAGTGCGGCGGGGGGACTGGATGACGCTATCGGCGGCCAGCGCTCCTTCGATGGGCCAGATCCGGCTGAGCAGTCCACGCAGCAGGCGGGCGAGCCACAAGGCGAGAGTCGGCGTCAGCAACAGCGCCACGCCGATGATGAGCAGGTACCCGGTGTAAAACAGGATTCCTGAGCTCCCCCAAAACAGGCAGCCTAAGGATGCGGCAGCCAGCACGGCGGCAGCGATCCGGCGCGCGCGGCTTTCGCCTTCCCCGGACGCCGGACTGTGACCCTTCTGGAGCGCGATAGCGGGATCGACGCTCGCAGCCTGCCGTGCCGGAAGAACGGCCGAAAGCATGCTCGCCAGAATTCCTGCCGCCAACGCGAATAATACGAGCTTCCACTCGATAACGATTGCTCCGCCGGTTTCGGCGATTCCAGAAATCTGCTCGACGACACCTGCAATGTAGACACTCAATCGGCTGGCGATCAGGATTCCCAGAATAATTCCGCAAGCGGATCCCACGAGGCCCGCAAACGCGCTTTCACCCAGAAAGAGCAGTTGAATCTGCTCGCGCGTTGCGCCCAGAGCGCGCAGAATGCCGATCTCTTTGCGGCGCTCGGTGACCGCAATCAGCAGCGAGTTATAGATGATGAACATCCCGATGAGCAACGCAAAAACGCTGCAGATGTTCATGCTCAGCGCGTAAACCCGGAGAATGGATTCAAACTGTTGCCCGCGAGTGCTGGGCGGCTCGACTTCGAAACCCGGGCCGAGTATTTTGAGAATGGCGCTTTGGGCCTGTTCCATCGGAACGCCGTCGCGCAGAGCGAGATCGATGCGATCAAACTTGCGCCCCCGTCCGAAGACTTTCTGCGCGGCATAGATGTCCATGACGGCGAGATTGCCGCCGAAGGCCGAAGCGAGGCCGCCGGGGCGCATGAGACCGCGAACCGTGAATGCTTTGTCGCCGTCCATAGTGCTCATGCGCAGCGCGGAGCCGATGTTGAGGCCGTTGCGATCGGCAAAAGCGCGGCTGACGATAAGCGAATCCGGCTGTGCAAGGAACACCAGTGGGTCTTCGACGGTGTCGTCGGCGCCTGCGACCTGGTAATCGCGCAGGCCGCCGTCGCCGGTCATGTCGACTGCCAGAACTTTGAGATTCCCCTGGCCTTTGAGCCCGGTGCTGACGACGGCCTCGATCACAGGCGCGGCGATGCGAACTTCGGCGAGTGACTGGACGCGCTCGAGCACATCTTCGCCGAAGCCGGTCTCACCGGCGCTGATCTGGAGCTGAGTCTTGCCGGCAATGCGGTCCACGGTCTGGTTAAAGGCCGCCATGACCGAGCGGTTGGCGGTGTGCATCGCCACGAATACGGCAATCCCGAACATGATGCCGGCCGTTGTGAGCAGCGAGCGCAGTACGTGTTTGCGCGCATCCGGCCAACTGATGAGACGAAGCAGGATCATCGCTCGGCGGCCACAGGCAGAACTGGTTCGCGGCGCTCGTCCTTGATGATGCGCGCGTCTTTCAGAGTGATGGTGCGCGGGCAGCTTGCAGCTACGCCGGAATCGTGCGTCACCATCAGGACGGTCGAGTGGAGTGTCCGGTTGAGATCCTGGATCAGTTTGAGAATCTCGGCGCCGGTCGCCGAGTCGAGATTTCCGGTCGGCTCATCGGCCAGAAGAATGGGCGGATCAAAGGCCAGCGCGCGGGCGATGGCGACACGCTGGCGCTCACCTCCCGAAAGCTGGTCCGGCTGGAAATCCACGCGGCCGCCGAGGCCGACCAGGTCGAGAAGCGCGCGGGATCGTGCCTCGGTTTTGGGCCGCGGCCACCCGCGCAGGTGCAGCGGCAAGGCCACGTTCTCCAGACAGCTCAGGCTGGGCATCAAATTAAAAAACTGGAAAATGAACCCGATCTTTTCGCGGCGCACGCGGGTCAGCTCGCGGTCCGAGAGTTTGACGATCGACTGGCCGTCGATCGTGAGCTCGCCGGAGCTGGGGCGGTGGAGCCCGCCGATCAGATTGAGGAGCGTGGATTTTCCGGAGCCCGAGGGTCCGACGATCGAGACCATTTCCCCGCGGGCGACTTCGAGGTTGATCTGAACCAGAGCCGTGAAAATGGTGCGTCCGGTGAACTGTTTCCAGACATCGACGCACTGGATCATTGGGGCAGAGGGCACACTCCGATGAAATATGATGCCACAAACTTGTGGCGCGCAACGGCTAAAAAGAGCCGGAAAGTGCGATGGACAAGGGGTGCTGCGAGATATAGAATGTCCGGTTGGCATCGCCCGGAACTGTTGCGGGACGCTCAAATCCCGCCGGGCGCGGAGGAGTGCCTATGTTGCTCGTCACCGGCGCCACTGGCCATCTCGGTGCGAACCTCGTGCGGCGTCTGCTCGCCGATGGGCATGGCGTGCGCGTGCTCCTGCGGAAATCCAGCGACAACGCGGCGCTCGAAGGCCTGGATGTCGAGCCTGCCTATGGTGATTTGCGCGACCTGCCTTCCTTGATCGCTGCGACGCGCGGCTGCCGGGGCGTCTATCATTGTGCGGCCAAGGTCTCGATCACTTCTTCAGATAAGCAGGAGATTTTCGAGACTAATGTGCTCGGCACGCGGCATGTATTAACGGCGGCGCGCGGGGCAGGCGTCGAGCGCGTGGTGATTTCGGGATCGTTCAGCGCTGTGGGCCACGACCCGAAGCGTCCCGCAAACGAGGAAATGCCGTTCAACCCGTTCGAGAAACATCTGCCGTACGAGATCTCGAAAGCCGCGGCCGAGCACGAGTGCCTGAAAGCCGTGGCGGAGGGTCTGGACGTGGTGATCGCGATCTCGTGCGCCATCATTGGCCCTTTCGATTTCAAGCCCTCGCGCATGGGCCGCGTGCTGGTGGATTTCGCCAACGGCAAGCTGCGCGCTTATGTTCCGGGCGGATTCGAGTTTGTGGCGGCGCGCGATATCGTCGAAGGGCATGTGCTCGCGATGCAGAAGGGCCGGCGGGGCGAGCGGTACATTTTCAGCACGGAGTTTCTCACGATCGACGAGCTGATGTCGATTTACGAAGAGGTGACCGGGAGGAGGCGGCCACGCCTGTGCCTGCCTGCACCGGTGATGGCGGTGGCGGCCGGCGTTTCGAGTTTTGTGCTGTCGAACTTTTTTCCGAACGTTCCACAAAGGTTCACGCCGGGCTCGGTGCGCCTGTTGCAGAGCCGGCGGCGTGCAGATTGCTCGAAAGCCAGGCGAGAACTTGGATATCAGCCCACGACTATCCGGCAGGCGGTCGCCGAGGCTTACGACTGGTTCGTCGAGCGTGGTGCGATTCGCTCGCCGAAACGCGCCTTGTCGCGTGCCGCCGAGATCGGAGCGCGGACGTGAAACCGGCTCCCGAACTGCGCGGAGGATTGCCGTGGGCCGGGCATGCGCTCGCGTTTCATCGCGATCCGATCGGCCTGCTCGAGCGCGGACGCCGCCAGTTCGGCGATATTTTCTCGTTTCAGCTTGCTGGAAGGCGCGTTACGGTGTTCACTGGTCCACAGGCCAACGCCGCGTTTTTCCGTGCGCCGGACGATCAGCTCAGCGCCAAAGAGGCTTACCAGTTCACCGTGCCGATTTTCGGCAAAGGCGTGGCCTATGACGTCGCGCCGGAACGCATGGACGAGCAGCTCGGCTTCGTCTTTCCTGCGCTGCGCGACGAACGCCTGCAGGCCTACGCGCGTTTTATGGCGGAAGAGGCGGAGCAATATTTCGATCGGTGGGGTGATGAAGGTGAAATCGACTTATTGACCGCTACCAACGAGCTGACGGTTTTCATTGCCGGCCGCTGCCTGGTGGGCCAAGAGTTCCGGCGTAACCTTTCGACCGAATTCGCTCGCCTCTATCACGAACTCGAAGGCGGTATTAATCTGATGGCATTTTTCCGGCCGCATTTACCGCTGCCCTCTTTCCGCCGCCGCGACCAAGCTCGTGTGCGCATGGCGGAGTTGATCGGACGTGTGATCGCCGGCCGGCGGGCTCACGGGGTAGAAGAAGAGGACTTTCTCGATGCGCTGATGCGCGCCTGCTACTCCGACGGCCGTTCGCTCAGCGAAGACGAAATCACGGGCCTGCTCCTCACTTTGATTTTCGCAGGCCAGCACACCAGCGCCGTGCTCGCCGCCTGGACAGGCATACTGCTGCTCGCGCATCCACAATATTTACCGCCGGTTCTCCATGAGCAGGAGGAGATCGCCGGCGCCGGGAGCGAAATGACGCTCGGCATGCTCCGTAGCATGGTGGTGCTCGATCGGGCCATTCGCGAAGCCGAACGGATGCGGCCGCCGCTCGTGATGCTGATGCGCACTATCCTGCGCGATCTTGAATACGGCGAGTTCTTCGCGCCCGCCGGCGGTTTGGCGATGGTTTCACCCGCCGTATCGCACCGGATTCCCGAAATTTTCCGCGATCCCGAACTTTACGATCCCGATCGCTTCGCGCCGGGCCGCGAGGAAGACCGCCAGCACAAGTTCGCGCTGATCGGCTTCGGGGGCGGCAAGCATCGCTGCATCGGGCTGACATTCGCGTACCAGCAGATCAAAGTTATCTGGAGCGTGCTTCTGCGCCGCTTCGATCTCGAACTTGCAAACCCGAGTTACGAGCCGAATTACTCGACGTTCGTCGTCGGGCCGCGGCAGCCCTGCCTGATTCGCTATCGGGCCAAGCGGTCCCGCCCGGTCTACAGTTTGCCGAAGGTGGCCCATGCCTGAACGGAACGGCTATTCATCTTCGCCGCCGTCGTTCGACGAAGCACGCAACCGGCGCCAGAAAGCGCGCGCCGCCGGCATGGATCCGAATTATTGGTATGCCGTCGAGCACGATCGCGCGCTGAAGCCGGGCCGGGTGATCGAAGTAAAATTCTGGAACCGGTCGATCGCGCTCTATCGCGGCGAGGACGGCACTTTGAGCGCGCTCGAAAACCGTTGCGCGCACCGCCAGCTCAAGCTCTCGCTCGGCGAAGTGCACGGCTGCAACCTGACCTGCTCGTATCACGGCTGGTGCTACAACTCGCAAGGCCGCGTGGTCGAGATTCCGCACGATTTGTTCGGCCGCGAAATGCCGCGATTTCAGATTGGCTCGTTTCCGGTGAAAGTGCGCTACGGCTTGATCTGGATCTTTCCCGGCAATCCCGCGCTGGCCGACGAGCGCCGGATTCCTGACATTCCGGAGCTCGAAGGCTCCAACCGCTGGGCGTGCGTGCCGATCGATTTCACCTGGCGCGCGCACCACTCGATGATTATCGATAACGTCAGCGATTTCACGCACGCCTACCTGCACCGCAAATACCGTCCGTTCAGCGACGCCAAACTCGCCCGCTGCGAAGCCGAAGGCGACCGCGTGTTCGTCAGCTATCACACCAAAGTCGGTACGGGCCCGATTTCCGGGCTCTTCGTCGACCGACGGCGGATCAATACCAATTTCATGGAGCTGTGTTACGAGTATCCGTATCAGTGGTCGAATACCGACGGCAAGATCAAGCACTGGTGCTTTGTGCTGCCCATCGACGAACGCACCAGCCGCGTTTTTTTCTTATTCTATTTTGCGGCTCTGAAAATTCCGGTCACGCCGTTTCACATTCCGCGCTGGCTGATGACGCCGGTGCTGCGCGCCGCCAATCGCCTGCTGATTCGGCCGCTGCTCGAGCAGGACGGCTTCGCGGTAGAGGGCGAGCAGCAGGGTTACGAAACGTATTTCGATGCGCCGCTGGCGGAATTGAACCCCGCGGTCAATCTGTTTCAGCAGCTCACGATCCGCAAGTGGGAAGAGCATATTGGCAAACCGCGCATCATGCAGGCGGGGGCGCGATGACCGGCGCTGCAACTCAGCGCACCGGCGCGATCGATTATCTTGCCTCGCAGCAACACGCCGGTGGCTCCTGGGAAGCCGAGGTGAGCTGGTGCCCGATGATCACCGCGCAATACGTGATCGTCCAGCGAATCACCGGGCGCGAACTGAGCACCGAGACGCGTGACGGCATCGTCCGCTATTTCCGAACAACTCAGATAGCAACCGGCGGCTGGGGCCTGCACCGCGAGAGCGGGCCGTATGTGTTCATCACCACGCTTGTGTATGTGGCGCTGCGTCTTCTGGGAGTGGCGCCTGACGACCCGGTAGCGGCGCCGGCGCGGCGCTGGCTGCGCTCTCAACCGGGCGGCGTGCTGGCGATTCCGACCTGGGGCAAATTCTGGCTCGCGCTCATCGGCTGTTATGAGTACGCCGGCGTGAATCCCTGCCCGCCGGAAGCGTTTTTGCTGCCCGCGTGGATGCCCGTTCATCCAATTCATTTCTACTGCCACACGCGTTACATCTATCTCGGCATCGCTTATCTTTACGGCCGGCGTGTGCGCGCTGATCTTGGCCCGATTGTCCATGAATTGCGCCGCGAGTTATACGACGCGCCTTATGAATCGATCGATTTTGCTGCGCACCGCCACGATCTGGCCGCAACCGATGTCTACGTGCGGCCCGGCTTCGTGCTACGGCGCATTTACGATGTCCTGACCATTTGGGAGCGCGTGTGCCCGCGCTGGCTGCGGCGCCGGGCGCTCGACCGTTGTTTCACGCGCATTCTCTATGAGCAGCGGACGAGCCGTTATCAGGGCCTCTCGCCGGTCAACGGACTGCTCAATGATCTGGCCATCTGGGCCGAAAATCCGCAGCACGCCGACCGTGCTCCCGGTCTCGCCGGCGTCGAAACCTGGAAGTGGGAAGAACCGGAGCAGGGGATCCGCTTTGCCGGCGCGCGCTCGAATACCTGGGACACGGCTTTCGCCATGCAGGCGATACTCGATTCGCCCCGCGCTGCGTCATGCCGCGAGCCGCTCGTGCGTGCATACGATTTTTTGCGGCAGGCCCAGATGACCAATGAACTTCCCGGCTTTCGCGCCGAGCATCGCGATCCGGCGCTGGGCGGCTGGTGTTTCAGCGACGGCCGGCACCAATGGCCGGTGAGCGACTGCACCGCGGAAGCGCTTTCGGCGGTTTTGGGTATGCATGATCGCAAAGAGGTAATGGCCGGCGTCGAGCGCATCAGTGACAACCGGCTTGCCGCTGCCGCTGTATTCATCTTGAGCCGCCAAAACTCCGATGGCGGTTTCGGGACCTATGAGCGGCGGCGCGGTCTCGCATTTCTCGAAAAAATCAATCCGTCGGAAATGTTCGGAAATTGTATGACGGAGCGTTCCTATACCGAGTGCACGGGATCATGCGTGCGCGCGCTGGCGCAGTTCCGCAGCGCTTATCCCGACGAGTTCCGGAATGAAATCGGTCGTGCCATTCGCCGCGGCGTACGTTTTCTGCGCAGTTGCCAGCGTGCAGACGGCTCGTTTCCCGGTTTTTGGGGAATCAATTTTACCTACGCGGCTTTCTTCGTAGTCGAGGGGCTACGCGCGGCTGGAGTGCCGGTTGACGATCCGGCGCTCGAGCGGGCCGCGGCCTGGCTCATCGCGCGCCAGCGCACCGACGGCGGGTGGGGCGAGCACTATTCCAGTTGTCTCGAGGGCCGCTACGTCGAGCACTCGCAGAGCCAGGTTGCGATGACGAGCTGGGCATTGCTCGCGCTCATCGAGATCCTGGGGGCCGGAGCAGAGCCGGTGAAGCGCGGCATCGCGTGGCTCCGGGCGCGCCAGCGGCCGGACGGCTCCTGGCCGAGACAGTCAGTAAATGGCGTGTTCTTCGGATCGGCGATGCTGGATTACGGGCTGTACGAAACTTATTTTCCGGCATGGGCGTTGGCGAAATTTGAGCGAGAGGGTCGTCATGGCTGCTAGTGCAGATGTTGTGATCGCCGGCGGCGGTGTGGCCGGCGCGTCCGTGGCCGCCGCGCTGGGGGAGTTCGGTTACTCAGTGATCGTCGTTGAACCGGGAATCGACGAGGCCAGGCGTTTGGCCGGCGAGCTGATTCATCCTCCCGGCGTGAGTGCGCTTGCAGAGTTGGGCCTGCTGGAACCCCTGGAGCAGGCCGGCGTCGTGCCGGTGGTCGGCTTTTTCGTTTTTCCCGATGCCGGCTCAGCCGGCGAAGCTTGCGGGCTGCGTTACGCCGATGCACCCGGATTGAGGAATCAAGGTTTCGCCATGGAGCACGCCGCGCTCCGGACTACATTGCTTCGCTCGATCGCTAACTTCCCATATGTGAAGGTCTGGAACGGTGCGCGCATTGTGGGCGTTGATCTCACCGATCCCAACTTGGCGTCTGTGCGGATTTCGATGGAGAACCGGCAGGAAACTCTTCACTGCCGCATGCTCGTGGCCGCCGATGGCGGCGCATCGAAGATCAGCCAGATGGCCGGCATCGGACACCGGCGGGTGCGTATCTCTTACATGAAAGGCTACGTGTTGCGTGGCGCACATTTGCCGCAGCCGGGATATGGAAACGCGTTCCTCGGCGGTCCCGCGCCAGCATTCGCGTATTCCACTTCACCCGAGACCGTGCGCGTCATGTTCGATATTCCTGACAATCCGGATGGGCTCGCGGCAGTCGAGCGTGATTCACGCTACATCGAAGCCCTGCCCGAGCCGTTTCAATCCGAAGTGCGTGATGCTGTCAGAACCAGGAGCGCTCTGGTTTCCGCGAACTACTCGTTTGTTCCGGATGACGTGGTGCGCGGTCGCCTCGTGCTGGTAGGGGATGCCGGCGGCTGCTGCCATCCCCTGACGGCGACCGGTATGACCGTCTGCACTGCCGACGCTATGCGGCTGCGAAATGCCATTCGCGAATCGGCGGGCGACCTGTCTGCGGCGCTGCGTCTGTATGTTCGCAGGCGCGAAGGGCCGCTGCGGACGCGTCGCGCCCTCGCGGAAGCTTTGTACGCGACGTTCCGGGCGAACACGCCCGAAATGCATGTGCTGCGCCAGGGCTTGATCCGTTATTGGCGGCAGAGCCCAAAGGGCCGCGCGGCATCCATGGCGCTTTTATCGACGTACGAAGGAAGAATGTCCGTGATGGCGCGGCAATACGCCCACGTGGCCTGGTACGGTCTGACCCAACCGGTGTGCTGGCGCGAGGCTTCGAGCATGCAGTGGCTCACTATGCGGGGCCGGGCCGTATTTGGGCTCTCGCTGACCACCCTTAAATACGCCGGCGAAGCGCTTCGGCCGTAGATGCGGTGCGATTTGTGCGCGCCGCTACGCCGAACTCACTACTAGAGACAGGGTCCGGAGTTGACCGCACATGCCGTCGAGCGCTTGCATCAAATCGTGCCCATCAGGCGTTCCAAGGCCTGCGCTATAAAGAACCAGTCGGAACTCGATGGACAAAACCGTCAGGGTGAAAAGGAAATGCTGCTTCATCAGCAATCCGGCGAGATCCGGACGGTCGACCCGCGAGTCCATCATCAGTTTCTTGATGGCGTTGCAGATTCGCGTGAAATCCTGGGAGAGGCACGTAACGTAGGCTTGGAAAATCCGAACGCGCTTGCTGCGCAGTTCTTTTTCTTGCTCTTTATCGCTCGCAGACTGGGAAACGGCGCATTGATAATCGATCTCCTCCAGCAGCCGTTCCATGGTCTTGTACCTGGCCGGCGAAAAGATTTCTTCCCAATCATCTGCAGGCGGTGGCATGCGGTCGCGCGATAGCAATCGTGCGAAAAGCAAACCGAACCCCAATCCCAGCAGGATTAAGAATAGCGCTGCGCCTAGTAGGATAGCAGTCATCGATGACTAACTCGCTTCAAGCATAACTGATAAGTGGTGTTACAACAATAGCCAAATAAGTATATAACCAACGTAATCAGATATTTTGCTTCGGTAATCGAAGTTACTGCGCATACTTAGACGCATATAGACGATGCGTGCCAGCAATCTGTTACTACTAACTGGGGTTCTAACGGGCGGTATATCTAAAGTTAAGGCATGGGCTCGGCGGATCGATATTAGCCGCCACTCGACAGATGACAATTCTCTTGACATAATGCGGGTGGACGGCCTATGAAGAAGCTGGAGGATACATCGGCTCCAGGACCCGCTCCCGGCGTGGAGAACCGCCGCGAGCCGCGCCAGCCTGCTGACGGCGAGATCCGCTTGTCGTTCCGCGAACCCGGCCCCAAGACCGACCCCCGGGAAGTGGTGGGCATGCTCCTCGATCGCAGCGCCAGCGGGTTCCGCGCCCAGCATGGCTGCGCTGAGCTGATTTCCGGCCAGGTGGTGCGCTTCCGCGCCCAAGGCTCCTTTAAGGGCAAGGCTCGCGTGGTGTGGACCCGGATTCTGGGCGATCGCGTGGAAACCGGATTTGTGATCCTTCCCTAATTTCTTCTATTTTTTCAGGCTTTCCAGAATATCCCGTACCCGCGCGGCATCCGGAGCATCCGGATGGCGTTTCAGGAAATCGCGCAACTGTTTCGACGCCTCCTCCGGCTTGTTCCGGCGCAGATCGATCTGCGCGAGCGTTAACTGCGGATAAGAAAAATGCCCCGGGTCGATCTGTTCGGCGATTTCGAGATATTTTTCGCCCAGGTCCAGGTTGCCCAGCAGGTAATAATTCAGTCCGAGTTGGGAATTGGCAAGCGCGTCGTGAGGACGGCTCGCCACGGCCTCCAGATTGTATTGCAGAGCGTCGTCCAGCTTTCCCTCGGTAAGCAATGTGCCGCCCAGATTAACGGTGGGCTCAAAAGCGCCCGGATCGGCTGCCAGCGCTTTGCGGAAACGGTCCTCTGCTTCGGCCAGCCGGTGGCTCTGGTAGGCGATCGTCCCCAGGCTGTTCCAGGCCGTAGCATAGAGCGGCGCGATGTCCACCGCTTTTTCAAGATGCCTGACCGCGGCGTCGACCTGCCGCCGCCCGAGTTCTTTTTGCGCTTCCACATATTCGTGCCGCGCGCGCTCTGGAATGGAGAGTTCGTGCGTCGACACGGTTTGGGTCCGGCTGATGGCGCCGCTCGAGACAGCTTGCGAGTCCATTTGAATGGTAATGATCACGCGGCCCTTGCTGTCGGCGGTTCCAGGCCCGACCTCCACCGTCTGCCGCCGTTCGCCCTGTCCGGGAACAAAGACCGCTAGTGTGTACTCGCCCGCCGGCAAGTCACGAAAACGAAACCTGCCGTTGGGGCCGGCCGAAGTTTGAACACGGAATGGAGTCACGGCGCCGAACAATGAAACGGCGGCTTGCGATTCAGGAACAATCCGGCCGTCGATGCGGTATTTATGTCCGGCTGGATAAAGATTTGCGGCTAGCGCCAGTATGAGCGTCAACTGCCGCATGAGCACGGCCTTTCAATCGGCCGCTCAGTAAGATTTAGAGACTGCCGCCGGCTGCGGCCGCGGCTGCCAGCGGCTCCTGGGTCTTGAGGCGCGTCAGCACTCCCAGCAATTCTTCGAGCGCGGCTGCTCGCCGCACCTGGGTGTCGCTCAACGCACGAATGACTTCCGCCTGGCGGTCTACCCGTTCCACAAAGCCTGCCACCTTGCGAGAAATTTCCGAGGTTGTCGATTTCAGACCGGCCAGCTCTTCCTGCTGCAACCCCATCCGCGTCGAAAGACCGTCCATTTGCTGCACCAGCGCCGCCGAAGATTCCTTGGCCTCCCCACGCAGCGCGACCGTTTCCGCCCGCAAGGCGCCGGCCTCGGCACGCAAAGCCGTAGCTTCGGTGCGCAGAGCGCTCAATTCCGTATCCTGGCGCGCGGCAGTCGCTTCGACCGCCGTCACCGTGGCCGCGGCCTGCTCAAATTTCTGCCCAATCGCCGCCGTCGCGGATTTCTGCTCGGCAACCGACAGGGCGAGCTGGTCGAAACTCGACTTGAGTTGTCCGAGCCCGTCCACTGCCGTCTGCAGCCGCTCCAGTTGCTGATCGAATGACGCGCTCAGCTTCCGGGTTTCACCAAGAATATGCAGCTCGAGCTCGCGAAACGCGCCGGTCAGGATGTGCGCCAGGCCGTCCGCGAGCTTTACGGCCACGTTCACCACCGCCTGCTCGTCGACTTTTCCAGCCTCCTGGGAAGCCTTGGGCTTCTCCGATGCCACAACTACCGGTCCTTGGTGCGCCGACCCGTTTCCCGAACGCGCCAGTATTGCTTCGGCTTTCTCCATTAATGCGCCTGCCTCCATTTGGCGTCCGCTGGCGAACAATTGCGCCGCTTCCTCCACCAGTTGTTTCACGCCGTTTTCCGTATTGAGTTTTTGCAGCTGAAAGATGGCTTCTTCCAGGTTCCGATCCGTCATCTCCAGTAGTGTATACCTTCGTTAGCGCGAAGAAAAGGGAAAAGGGTTCAGCGTTTTCAACGGCGGCGATAGACCACGATGTCATCGCCGTAGGCCCCGCTCGCGTTATACGTTACGCTGCGCCGGCCGAGATAGGCCAGCACGCTCGGGTGTTGAGCAGGCAGCGTCTGATTCACAATCAGAACGCCCGCGGGGTTCATCATGTGCGCAATACTCGCCATGGCCAGCGCCTGCTGGAATAAGTCGTAATAGACCAGCACGTTGGTCGCAACGACCAGATCGAAACCCTCGCCCGGTCGAACGTCCAGCGTCTGTGCCACGACGTCGAGGTCGGCTGCCTTAATGCGGGCCGGGTAAAGCGGCTGGATGGAGATTGCCCGCGCCTCGATGCCTTTCAGCCCAGCCGGCAAACGCATAGGTGCGACCGACGTCCCCAAAATCTCACCGAAATGCCGCCAGTAGGCGGAGGCGCCCTCGGTCCAGCCGGCCTGTGCCTCCCGCGGTAATTGCACCACGTACGGCTTTCCCGCACGTCCGCGTTCCCCCAACCGCTTCATATGCGCGATTACCAACGGATTGAGGTCGAATGCCACCAGGTCCGGATTTCCCGCGGTCGCCAGATCAAGCCGCAGCACAGCTTCCATCAGCGCGAATGGCTGAATGGTCTGCAGCGAGTAATAATCGTAGCCTTCGCGTTTGTCGGCGAAATCGAGGCCCGGTCCTATTACGGCGATACGCCGGATAGCGCCGGGGCCCAGCGCGTGCCTTCGAATCATGGCGCGCAGCGTGTCTTCAATGGCGTAGTTGGGCAGAAGCGAAGTGTCGATCGAAAGCCCCCGGTCCTGATAGAGCGTGCTTCGCGTGACCAGCAGTTGGTCGGTATTGCCGCCTTTCCCCGCCGCGGCCAGCTTCTCCTGGTAGGCGCGCTGTTCTGCTGCGAAGCGGACCAGGTTCGCGGCCAGGGCGCGCTCGATCGCCTCCGCCGCCAGTTTGTCGCGGCGCTTTAAAAAATCGCGCACGTAGCGCAGCCTTTCGTTCGCGGCCGGATTCGCAACGGCCATTGCCAGGGCACGTACCCGGGCAGTGCCGCGCTGGCTTAGCTCGCCCGCCGCGCCAATGGCTTCCTCCGGCGAGTCCAGCCGTCTCAAATTTGTGAACGATGTGCCGTAAAGAATCAGGTTGCTGATCGAATCTTCGACGCCGCGGTTGACACGCTCGCGGGCTTCGCGGTCGCGCTCCCTGATCCACTGGTCCCACCGCGCCCGGTCCGGCAGCCCGCTGGTAATGATGCCGGCGTTCGCAAATCCTTCAACCACTTCCCGCACTTCATCAAAGCGGAGAAAACGCGCTGCCTCGGTTTGCGCCCATGCTGCCGTGGCCATCCCGATCGCCAGCACGGGGGCGGCTATCGAACTTCGCACTCTTGCAGTTTAGCGGCTTTCGCGCGGTCGGAAGCGCTATGCCTTAGAGGGCTCCTAGGTTCCCGAGACGATTGGACGGGATGCTGCTTTGAGATCCTTACGCGGGTATTGGTAGTATTCGCCGAGATAGGAAAACTGCTCCACTTCATCCTGATCCACCAGATTTTCGATGATGGCGCCGTAAGGAATGGTGTGATAGTCGTTGAGCGGCACCATCGTGCGCGGGTTCAGCTTTCTGGCCTCGATCGATTTCGTGAGCTCGAACTTCGACATCGGCTGCCTCTCAAGCCTTCCTAACCGGAATCTTAAACCATAGTGTTGGGGTGCACAATATATCTCGTTGTTAGGGGCCGCGCCCGGATCGGCCCAAGCTCCCGGAGGCGCCCGCAAGGTTTTTCGCTCAGTCACGAAAGAAATCCTTGAACTAAGAGCCAAGCCAATGTAACGTTGGTAGATAACAAAAGTACACAGCGAAGGTGTACTGGCAGTTGATTTCCATCATCTCTTCGCGCCGCTCCTCAACTGTTGAAATCGAGCAAGTCGGTCCTTGCCGAGGCGAGAATGCGCCGCTCAGGCGAAGGAATTCAAAGGAGGAGAGGTGTGGCCCAAGAAGGGCACTTCTAGACAGTGGTGAATCGAGGAGCATTTTTGGCCTTAACCCTTATCTGCATGTATGGGTTTGACCCGATGAGCCTGTTTCGATGCTAAGCCCGGTTATCAGGAAGATGGACAAGGCAGTTAACCACTGTGGGCCAACTATCGGGAATCTTGTTTCGTAGGCCGTAAGCCACTAAAAAGAAGTAAGCCAAATTAGATTCAGTGTGGCGGCATCGAGGAAATGACACCCAAACGAATCATCCGTCGCAGGGTTTATCAAGGAATTCTACAAATCTTCCTGACGGCCGGATTGGCCTTCGAGGCGTCTGCGGCCGTTCCGTCGGTAGCGCTTTCTTCCGGCTCGGGAGCTCCCGGTGCAACGGTCACACTCAGCGCCACGTTGAGCTCAAACGGCGGAACAGCACCGGCTGGTGTCCAATGGGATCTGATTTTTTCGTCTGCCGACCTGAGCCCGGCGGGCGCGACGTTCTTCACGACAGGTACGGCGGCGCTCGCCGCCGGCAAGCAGGCCTCGTGCAATACCGTATCCCCGAGCGACGTGCGATGTGTGGTTGTGGGTCTCAATAGTACGGCGATCTCCGATGGCACAATTGCCACGGTCTCATTTCAGATTGCCGCCGGTACGACGAATGCCTGGTCCCAGATCAGCTTCGGCGGAGTCGTGGGAACCGATAGCACCGGCAATCCGATTACTATGAGTGGCACGGGCGCCACGGTTACGATCAATCAGCCCGCACCGTCCAACCCTGTACTTTCGAATCTGGCGTGCAGTCCCGCCAGTTTTACTCCACCCGGCAGTTCGTCGTGCACCGTCAGCTTGAGCGCGGCAGCCACCAGCGCCACCAGCGTCAACCTGGCAAGCAACATCTCGGCCCTTTCGGTCCCGGCGTCGGTATCCATTTCGTCGGGACAGACCAGCGCGAATTTTTCGGCTTCGGCGCCGTCAGCGGTTACATCAAGTTCTTCAGCCACCATCACCGCGAGCCTGGGCGGAACTGTGCGCAACTTTTCGATCAGCCTCTCCGCCGGCTCAGGCCCGCAACCGGGCCTTTCCTCCCTGGTGTGCACTCCCACGAACCCCGTGGGCGGAACCAGCAGCTATTGTGTGATTTCCTTGAGTTCCGCTGCTCCTGCCGGGGGGGCCGCGATCACCATCGGCAGCAACAACAGCTATGCTGCCGCGCCAGGTTTGGTTGTGGTTCCCGCCGGGCTATCGAACGCGAACTTCACGGTCTCTACCTCGAAGGTCACAGCTCAGCAGAGTTCGATTCTCACTGCCGGTTTGGGGAACTCGACCATCACGGCCACGCTTACCATTGAACCAGCAGCCGCTGCACTCTCGAGCCTGAACTGCTCCCCTGGGAGCATTGGTTCGGCTGGAACGAGCCAGTGTATCGTTGCACTAACCGCGGCCGCCCCTCTCGGCGGATTGACGATTGGTCTGAGCAGCAGCAATTCGGTCGTAACCACTCCGGTTGCCGTCGTGATTCCATCCGGCGCCACCAGTGCCGGATTTACCGCCACCGCGGGCACGATGAGCGGCGTCGTGACAGTGACTCTGACGGCAAGTTGGAGCGGCCAAACGGCAACATATTCTCTGACCGTTTCTAATCAATCGGTTTTGTCCTCGTTGACTTGCACACCCAGCATCGTCACCGCAGGCGGCTCGAGCAATTGCTCGGTCACTCTCAGTCAGGCAGCTCCCAGCAGCGGGATCGCTGTTGCGATTGCAAGCACCAATCCCAAGATCACCGTACCCATTTCGGTCATGATCCCTGCCGGGTCAACGTCGGCGGCATTCACCGCTTTGGTCTCCTCGAGCGCCGCCAATAATGAATCGGGCATTATCTCGGCATCTGCACACTCGATTACGCGGACCGCCTCGTTAACTGTTTCTCAAGCTCCGCCTTCCGGCTCGTCCAGCCTGGCGTGCACTCCGATGACGGTGCAGACACCGGGAACATCCTCTTGCCTGTTCAGCCTCGTGAATCCGGCGCCGGCGGGAGGCCTTACTCTCGCAATCAGCTCCTCTAATCCCAACCTGACGGTTCCGCCATCGATCAATATTGGCGCAGGTTTGACCGGGGCCGCCTTTACCGTGAGCGCGTCCGCAGTTACATCCACCACGACTGCGACCATTGCCGTCTCCCCGGGCAACGTCTCCCAAACGCTCAACCTCACGCCACCGGTAAGCAAGAATATCTCGATCAGCTCGATTTCCTGCAACCCGGGTACCCTCACGGGCGGAGGAACCAGCGCCTGTCAGGTTGCTCTGACCAGTGCGGCGCCCGCCGGCGGCCAGGGCGTGTTGCTGTCCACAAACAGCACGCAGTTGACGATTCCGCAGGTGGTGTCGGTAACTGAAGGCGCGTCGAGCGCTCCGTTTTATGCGACCACGGCCCTGATCAATAAGGACGAAAAGGCTACCTTAACCGCCAATCTGGGCACATCTTCGAGCCAGACATCAGTTGCGCTGATTGGTCTCAGACCCGTTTCCCTTTCATGCTCGCCGAAGTCTTTGGTGTCGGGTGCGCCGGTGAATTGCCAGATCACATTGAATTCGGCTCAAGCCGCCAGCAGCATCACTTTGGCGGTATCGACCAGTAATAACCACCTGTCGGTGCCCGCCTCCGTTACCAGCTTGCCCAGCCAGGCGGCCATCACCTTCCAGGCGAACACGAGCTACGTCACCAACAGCCAGACCGGAACAATAACTGTGAGTTATGACAAGCTCACAGTGCAGGACTCGGTCACCCTTACTCCCGCTGCGCCCAAGCTGAACGTTCCGGTGCGCCCCACCGGGTTGCCGGGCAAGGTCATTAACTTCACCGTCTCGGCAACCGATCCGGAGAATCTTCCGGTCCAGATTTCGGTGTGGGCCGTGCCGCCGAATTCTTCCTTCAACCCCAAAACGGGTTTGTTTACCTGGGTGCCCGATGCTTCACAGATCGGTCCGCACACGGTGCACTTTATTGCAACGAATGCGGCGCAGGTTTCTGTCACCCAGGATGTCGTAATCTTCGTCGATTCGACCACTCCCGTGATCCTCTCGCTGGCCAATGCTGCCAGTTACCTCGAAGATGGGGGCTGCAGCCCGGGCTCGGTAGCTACCTTGCTGGGTGCGGGTTTTGTAAGTACACAAGGCAAAGCCGCCGATGCGAACCCCATTCCTACCGAGGTCAATGGCCTCCGTGTAAAGGCTAACGGCGTTTATTTACCGGTATTCTATGCGTCGGATAGTCAGGTGAATTTCCAGTGTCCATCGCTCGCTTCAGGCGAAGCGCTGACCATAGACGTTGAAAGCGGAACCGGCGCCTCAACCCCGCTGGCGTCTCAGATGGTTTATGCGACTCCCGGCATTTTCACCCTGGATTCATCGGGGCAGGGACAAGGCGCGATTCTTGTGGCGAATACGCCTTACCTCGCCATGGCCCATGTCGATGGAATTCCCAGCCAGCCCGCCAAGCTGGGCGGCGCTATTTCCATTTATGCTACCGGGCTCGGACCGGTCGAGACCGATCTTCCGGCGGGCCAGGCGGCTTCGCTCGTAAAGCTCAACCCGACAAAACTCCCGGTGACTGTTCTGATCGGCGGCGTGAATGCGAAGGTGGGCTTCGCCGGCCTCGCGCCCGGCTTTACGGGCCTGTATCAGGTGAACGTGACGATTCCTGCATTGGCTCCCACCGGCGACGCCGTCTCGCTCGAGATCGACGTAAAACTGCCGGACGGCACGGTCGTGAAGAGCAACGGCGTCACCGCGGCCATCGCAGCCAACTAGTAGAATCCGCGCTGGGACCGTCTGTTAGTAACAACACACATGGCGTTTGACGCGCTTCCGGTGATGCATTACCATTGACCTTCTCTCGCGCTACTCCAGCCATCTCGAGCTGCTGCGACGCAGCCGCTATTTCAAAAAGGAGAGTCAATGTTAAACGCAAAAGTAACTTCGCTTGCGGTCGGGGTCTTGCTATGTTTCACCGGAACCGCTTTGGCCCAATCCGGTTCCTGCAGCGGGATGACCGTCGGCCAGCTAACCAGCCTCAACGGATTCGTCCCGTTTCCGGCCGATAATCTGTGGAACACCGATATTTCAGCAGCGCCGGTTGACCCGAATTCAGCGAATATCATCAATTTCATCGGCTCGACTGTGACGCTGCATCCGGATTTTGGAGCCGGCACGTTCCACAACCAGAGCATCGGCATTCCTTATCAGGTGGTGGCTGGAACACAACCCAAAGTGAACGTGACGCTGGGTACTTTCGCGAGTGAAAGCGATCCCGGGCCGATGCCGATTCCCTCCAACGCGCTGATCGAAGGCTACCCCAAGCCGGGAAACGGTGACCGGCACGTTCTGGTTCTCGAAAAAGACGGCTGCTGGCTTTATGAGCTCTACCACGCAGCCTTGAAAAGCGGGAACTGGAGCGCTGATGCCACAGCCATTTGGGATATGACCATTGACGAGCAGCGGCCATACACCTGGACCTCGGCCGACGCCGCCGGCCTGCCGATATTTGTCGGCCTCGCGCGGTACGATGAAGTCGCCGCCGGAGCCATCAACCACGCGTTGCGTTTCACCGTGCCCACCACACGCCGGGCGTTCGTTGCGCCGGCATCGCACTGGGCCTCGACGCTGACCGATCCCAACTCGCCGCCCATGGGCACTCGCCTGCGATTGAAAGCCAGCTTCGATATTTCCGGTTTTCCAGCGGACGACCAGGTGATCCTGACCGCTTTAAAAAAATACGGCATGATTCTGGCCGATAACGGCAGCGGCATCTTCATTAGCGGCGCCCCGGACAACCGGTGGAACAACAATGATCTGAACCTGCTGAAATCCATTACGGCATCGAGTTTCGAGGTCGTACAGATGGGCACGATCTACACCGATGCCAACGTACCCACAGGACCATCGCCCACCATTTCGAGTTTCACGGCAAATCCATCCACGGTGTCCGCGGGTTCACCAACGACGTTGAGCTGGAGTGTGAGCGGCAGCATTTACAACATCATCTCGCCGCAGGTCGGTCCGGTGCGTGGGACGAGCATCGTGGTGACTCCCTCCGCTACCACCACTTATACCCTATACACGACCAATCAGTTCGGGCGAACGACTGCTTCGGTGACCGTGACCGTCCAGTAACCTGTTCGTATATCAGAGATTAACCCCGCCCGCTTTTTCCAGCGGAAGGCTGCTAACGGCGGGCGGGTTCGGGGCGTCTTACTGGTATACGAATGCGGCGGTTATTTCAAAAGCGATTCCGGATGCTCACCGTGATTTCAGTGTTTCTGGTGGGCGTGACGGTTGAATCCAGCGCCGGCGCCGCGTACTGCCACTCGCAGTTCCACAAATATTTCGAGGGCCTGGGGACACCGGAAGCCCGCGTCAATCCTGTGGAGCGCTTCGTTTTCAGCCTGCTGCTGACCAAAGCCAAGCCCGACAGACATTCGGCCGAGCTGCCGCAGGCCGGTGAGTAAAGGCCGATTTCTAGCCTTTAGTGGCTCGCTTTCTGGCCGGCCGGTGATGCACCGGAGCGGCCTCCTTGGGCCAACCGACCAAGTTTTTCTTCTCCACGTCGAACGTTACATTGAAAGGCTCTTTGGTGAATGACGTGGGCACGCCGGAGAATTCGAGCTCGATGCCCGGTTCGGCTTTCCCGGGCAGCGGCGCGTCCATAATGAGCGTCACTTCCGGCGTCGTGCCGTCGGAGATGGAGAGCACCAGTTCCTTAGGATGGAGCGTAGGTTTCGAGGAGAGCAGCTTGCCCTTGAACTTTTCCACGCCGCCCGCGCCTCCGGGAACTGCGGCGCCTTTCATGTTGTTGGAAAAGTATTGTTCCCCGTCCGGAGCGGTGAGGGCCTGTTTCAAATTCATCCAAAGGGCGAGTGCCGGATTCTTTTTCCGAAACTCCTCTTCGTTTTCGGCTTTGACCTCGTTGACGTCCTTGATTTTGAAACCGGAAGGGGGGAAAGGCTGCGCTTTGGCCATGTCGCGCAACTGCTTCAGCCCGGCGTCGTCCTGACCGTGATACCGGTTATAGGCATTTACGAAATAGGTGTCGATGGTTTTGCGCGCGTCCGCAGGAAATCCACCTTGGGAAGGATCGAGCGATGCCGCACGGGCGAACTGATAGAGCGCCTCTGAGTAGCGCTCGGGTTTTTTCTCCTGCATGATGGCCGTCCCCAGCCAAAAGGCGACCTGAGCGCTATTGGGGTTCATCTGCAGTACTTTGGTGAACTCCTGTTCGGCTTTCTGCGCATCGTCCGGGTCTTTCTTTTGCATCGCAATCCATCCGAGCGTGGTGTGCGCCAGCGCTTCGGTCTGGTTCTTGGCCTTGGTCCAGTCGGCATCGGAAGTACTGGCGGGCTTCTTGTCCGGCGCAAAGAACGTATCGATGTTGGAGACCAGGGCGTTCGCGGCTTTTTCCGCTGAACTCAGATCCTCAGGCGTGGGTTTGGTGAGGGCCTGCACGTTGCTCGAAACCAGAACCAGAGCCGTCAGATTGTTGGGATCTTTCTGCAGCAACTCGTTGCCGGTCGAGATGACTTTATCGGCCTGGTGAAGCGAGCTGTAGGTGGTCAGATAGATCTGGAGGCGTTCAGTCGAGTAGTCGCTCGTCGGATATTTTTCCTTCCAGGTATTCAGGAGCGCCAGCCGCTTGTTCGGGTCCGTCTCTTTGATGATGGAATCATAAAGGTCGTACTCCGCCCGATCCTTCCAGTTCTTCTTTGCAGGCTGAGCCGACGATTGCGCCGGGGCTGCGGACTGTGCGGGCGCCGGATTCTGGCAGTAGGCAGGCGTCCCGATCCCTAGAATCCCCGCCGCTGCCACAATCATGAAAAAATCGGAAACTCGTTCGAGCACTGCTAGCCTCCTGCGGTTTTCTGCTGCTGACCTCAAGTCGAAATTTTACTCCTGTTTCCGGAATGCTGGAATGGAAATGCGAACCGTCTCATCGCTCCAATCAGCCCGGCCGGTTAACAAACGCCCGTTCCGGCGGCGGAGCCGCGCGGTCAGGATCGCCTACTTCTTCTTCCTGGCAGGCGCCCTTCTGGCCGGGGCTGCGCAAGGCGAAACCTTCAACCCTTCTACCTTGGCCTTCTCGGTATCCATCGTCAGCATAAAAGGCTCCTTGGTGAATGCCGATGGAACGCCTTCCCACTGAATCTGGGCCCCAGTTTCGGGCTTACCGCTCAAAGCAGCATCCAACTTTAAGGTTACCTCGGGATTCGTAGCATCGGAGATCGCCACCAGGAGTTCCTTGGAGCGGCATGCCGGCTTACCGTCCACAACCGTACCTTTGAGCTTGGGGACGGCGGCATTTTTCATCTGGTCGTTAAAATACTGTTCGCCGTTGGTGTCGCTCAACTGTTTTTTGATGCCCATCCATAAAGCGAGCTGCGGATTGCTCTGCGCGAACTCCGCCTCTTTCTCAGCGGCAATTTCGGCGCCGGTCTTCAGTTTAAAATCGGCAGGCGGCAGCGGCGCTTGCAGCGCCAGCTGCTTCAACTGATCCAGGCCGTCCTCGCTGCCGTGAAAATTTTTGTAAACCGTGCGCACGTAGGTATCGATGCCCTGGCGGGTTTTCGGATCGGCAAAGCCGCCTTTGGCAGGATCCAACGCTGCGGCCCGCGCGTAGAGGTAAATGGCCTGTTGTACTTTTTCGGGCTTGACGGATTGCTGGCACCGCAGAGCCCCGGCGAGCGCATAAGCAACCTGCGCGCTTTCCGGGTAATCCTGAAGCGCTTTCGTATAAGCGGTTTCTGCGGCGGCACAGTTGCTCGGATCTTTGGGATTAGCGGCCAGCGCCTGGTTGCCGGGAAGAATCGCTATGTACACGAGCGCAGCCTTGCCGACGGCGTCGAGCTGGTTGCGGGCGTTGGCCCAATCGGCATCGCTGGTGCCGGCCGGTTTTTTATCGGCAGTGAAGTATGTCGGAGTGAAATCCAGCAACTGCCGCGCCGCCTTTTGTCCGGTGGCCAACTGCTCCGCGGTCGGGTTAGGGAGCTTTTGGATATTGAGCGCAGTCAAATAAAGAATCGAGACCACCTGCCGCGGATCCTGGAAGGCAGTCTTGAGGTCTTTGTCGAGCAACCCTGCAGCGGTCTCCGTGACCTTGGCGGGCTGGTTGGTTCCGTTATAGGCCGAGAGATAGAAGTACGCCCGATCGTCTTTAAAGTCGGACTCGGGGTATTTCTGCGCCCAGGTATCGAGAGACTGTAGCTGCTTGGCTGGATTGGCCGCGTCCTTGATGACCTGGGTATAGAGGTCGTACTCCATCCGGTCTTTGGGTTTCTTCTGCGGCTTGGCGGCGGCGTCACCAGCCGCTTGAGCCCAAGCGTAGGGTGGAACGGCGGCAAACAAGGTCACGCCGAGCACCGCCATCCCGGTCAGAGTTCTAAAAGAGTAGTGCGCGGTCAAAACAGCCTTGGTCACCCGATCGAGCACTTCGCGCCTCCTGCCAATTTCTGCTGATTATAAAACTTGATGAGCCGTACCAGCCGTCCCACCGGTACACTGCTTGCCGGTGGGTACTTGCGGAGTATAGCCGAACCACAAAAGTGGCGCAACTTGTGAGACGGCACGGGGCGCACTTTAGTTCCCAGCGCAGGGCGGCGCCTGAAGCCGCATGCTAGAATTCCCCATCCGCATGCGTTTTCTCGATCTCGGGGTGATTCTGGCTTACCTCGCCGTGATTACCTGGTTCGGCGCGCGGTTCCGCCGGAGCCAGAAAAGCCTGAAGGATTATTTTTTGGGCGGGCGCACGGCGCCGTGGTGGGCCATCAGCCTTTCGATCATTTCCGCCGAAACCAGCACCCTGACCGTGGTGGGCACGCCGGCGCTTTCCTTCGCCGGCAATCTCGGATTTTTGCAGATTGTGTTCGGGTATTTGCTGGCGCGCATCGTGATTTCAGTCCTACTGCTGCCGCATTATTTTCGCGGCGAGATGTATACGGCCTACGAATTGATCAACCGGCGTTTCGGCGAACGCATGCGCAAGCTGACGGCCCTGATCTTCCTGGTGACGCGCGCGCTGGCCGAAGGAGTCCGCGTCTTCGCGGTGGCGATTGTCATATCGATCGTGCTCGATACTCCTGATATCCCGTCGATTCTGCTGATCGTGGCGCTTACTCTCTTCTACACGTTCGAGGGAGGGATGACCGCCGTAATCTGGACGGACGTGATCCAAATGACTCTGTACGTGCTGGGCGCGATCCTCAGTTTTTTTGTCATTCTGCATCACGTGCCCGGCGGATGGGCGCAGGTAGTGGCGGTGGCGGCGCCGGCCGGCAAATTCCGGATCTTCGATTTCGATTTCAGCTTCAGCATGCAGTTTTTTTCGCGGACCTATAGTTTTTGGGCGGGGGTGCTGGGCGGCTGTTTTTTGACCACCGCCAGCCATGGCACCGATCAACTGGTGGTGCAGCGCCTCTTGAGCGCGCGCAACGAAACGCAAAGCCGGACGGCATTGCTGGCGAGCTGGATCGTCATTTTCTTTCAGTTCGGCCTGTTTCTGCTGATCGGCGTGGCGTTATTTGTTTACTACGGCGCCGCACATCTGGCGCCGCCGGGGAAGCTCGACCGCATTTATCCGCAATTCGTCTGGCAATTTCTGCCGCCCGGAATTGCCGGCCTGGTGATCGCCGCCATCGTGGCGGCGGCCATGGCTAATTTAAGCGCCGCGTTGAACGCGCTCGCATCTACTACGGTGATGGATTTCTTTCGCCCAATGGCGCGGCCGGGTGCATCGACAAACGACGCGAGCATTCTGCGCTGGGCGCGGATCGCGACCGTCGGGTGGGCCGTGGTGCTGGTGGCGATCGGGATCGTGGCGCGGCACTGGGGCTCGGTGCTCGAGTCCGGGCTGTCGATCGCTTCCATCACGCTGGGGCTGCTGCTCGGGGTTTTTCTGCTTGGCGTATTGACGAAGCGCCCCGGTCAGGCAGCGGCTTCGGCGGGAGTCGTGGCAGGTCTCGTAGCAATCCTGTACGTGCGCTACTTTACTCCCATAGCCTGGACGTGGTGGGTGCTGATCGGCAGCCTCACTACCTTTCTGGCAGGATATTGTGCATCATTATTCGAGCGGCCGAGACAGACCTTATGGAAATGACCGTCCCACCCGATTCCCCAAAATCCTCAGCCTCGGTGGAATTGCGGCGCGATCTCGGGCTTTGGAGCGCGGCTGCGATTGTAGTCGGCACGGTAATTGGCAGCGGAATTTTTATCGTGCCGCAAACCATGGTGAAGCTGGTGGGCTCACCGGAATTGGTTTTTGTGGTCTGGGTGGTGGGCGGCCTGCTCTCTCTGGCCGGGGCATTGAGCTATGCCGAGCTCGCTGCGGCGATGCCGGAGGCCGGGGGCGAATACGTTTTTCTGACCGAAGGTTATGGCCCGCTGTGGGGATTCGTCTACGGGTGGACGCAGATGTGGGTTGCCAAAAGCGGCTCGATTGCCATTCTGGCGACCGGATTTTTTTATTACCTGACGACTTTTCTGCCGGGCCTGGATCAGGTTTTCTACACGATTCCGCTTCCCATAGGCGCTCACGGGGCGCCGCTCGATATCCGTTATGGGCAGTTGCTGGCGATGGCGCTGATTTTTTCGCTGGGCGTGCTGAATTATTTCGGAGTGAAGGTCGGAGGCGGAGTGCAGGTGGCCGTGACCATTTTGAAAGTAGCGCTGATTTTGCTGATCGTGGTGGCGGGCCTCGCGTGGGGCCATCCGACCGGCACGCCGCGCGGCGCGGCGCTCGCTCCTCTGACCGTGCTGGGATTTTTCGGCGCGCTGGTGAAATCGCTTTGGGCTTATGACGGGTGGAACAACGTCAGCATGGTGTCTTCCGAGATTCGCAAACCGGACCGCAATTTGCCGCTCTCTTTAATCTGGGGGACGGCTGCGGTGATTGTTATTTATATTCTCGCCAACGTGGCTTATTTTTACGTGCTGGCGCCGAGCGAAGTCGCGGCGAGCAACCGGGTGGCGGCAACCATGATGTTCCAGGTGCTGGGGCAGTCCGGAGCGAATCTGGTTTCCGTAGCGGCCATGATCTCCATGTTCGCGGCTTTAAACGGTTCCATTCTTTCGGGCTCGCGCGTGCCTTATGCTCTGGCGCGAGGCGGCTATTTTTTTTCGTCCATGGCGCGGGTGAATGCCAGTCACCGGACGCCGGCGGTAGCGATTCTGGCGTTGAGCGGCTGGGGCATGGTGGTGGTGCTCTCCGGGACGTACGACCAACTGGTAGACCTGGTGATCTTCGCGAGCTGGATTCTTTACGGGATGACGTGCGCGACGGTGCTGGTATTGCGCAAGAAACGGCCCGAGATGGCGCGGCCGTACCGCACGCTCGGTTATCCCCTGGTACCAGTACTTTTTGTGGTGGCATCCGCCGCCATCGCCATTTCCGCGCTCTACAATTCACCGCGCGAATCGGGGATTGGCATCGCACTGATTTCCGCGGGGTTACCGTTTTATTTCTATTGGAGAAAGCAGCAGAAGCGGGCCTAATCGGCCCGGATGGCGACCAAGTCTCCAAGGCGCCCGCCGATTTTGTTCTGATTTCAGAACAAAATGCTTGAAATGATAACCAAAGTAAGATAAAAAGGCTTCAGCACACTCGCAAGTAGCGCTACTTTTGTTCTGAGACCGGAACATACGGCGCCTGCCCGGGTGCGAAATTCCTGAATCGGGGGGCGAGATGGACGTTACGAAAATCCTGGGGGAGCTGCGCCAGGAAAGAGAGCAGATTGAAGAAGCCATCATGAGTTTGGAGCGTCTGGCCAGGGGGCGCGGGCGCCGTCGCGGGCGGCCGCCGGCATGGATGGCTGAGCTGGACAAGAAGCGCGGCCGTCCGCCGGGAAGCAAAAACAAACCACAAAACATACAGAAGGCGGTCGGGCTGGCTTGAGTTTCGCCCGCAGGTTCGCGCCGCTTCAACGATACAAGAGATATTGCTCGCGGTAGGCGAGAAATTTCTCCAGCGCGTCCTGCTGTTTCTGGCGAATCGACTGCGGGTCCTCACCGGAGGCGAGGGCCCGCATGGTTTCCTCATTGCCGATCAGCTTCTGGTTGTCTTCAAGCGCAATTTTTCCAGGGTAGAGTTCTAGCAGCGCCGCGGCGATTTCGAGGCCGAGCCGCGCAGCATCGAACGAGTCCCGGTCGGTGACGACGATCCGCAGGCCCTCAATTTCTTTTCCCGCCAGATGCGATTCGGCCGGCTGAAACCGCATCGCATAAAAGCGCGTCCCCGGAATCCAGCGCTGGTTTAAATAGGCCGCCAGCTCGACGCCATGAATGAATTCGGCGCCGAAAATTTCGAACGGCGCTTCCGTTCCGCGTCCCACCGAGTAATTCTGCGAGTATTCGAGCATGGCCACACCGGGGTAGACCAGCGCTCCGGTGAGGCTGCGGATATTGGGCGAGGGATTTACCCACGGCAGGCCGGTTGAATCGAACCAGTCGCCGCGCTCCCAGCCTTTCATCCGCACCACGGTCAAATCCGCGCCGATGTGATTCTCGGCGTTGAATAACGTAGCGAGCTCTCCCATGGTCATGCCGTGCCGTAACGGGAGCGGGAAATAGCCGACGAAGGACAGTTTGTCGCGGTCGAGGATGGGCGCCTCGACATGCACGCCGGTAATGGGATTGGGACGGTCCAGCACATAAAAAGGAATGTGCTCTTTTGCGGCGGCTTCCATGGAATAGGCCATGGTCGTTTCGTAGGTGTAAAAACGCGCGCCGATATCCTGAATATCGAAGACCAGGGCATCAATACCGCGCAGCATTTCCGGCGTGGGCCGGAGATTTTTGCCGTACAAACTGAATACCGGGATGCCGGTTTTTTGATCTTTGGTATTGCCGATATTTTCGTGGTCCTCGGTGCCGGCGATGCCGTGCTCGGGGGAAAAAATGGCTGCCAGGCGAACGCCCGCCGCGACCATGTCATCCACGTTGCGATTGCCCTGGCGATCGACGCCGGTTTGGTTGGTGATCAGGCCGACGCGCTTCCCCGCAAGGGCGCGGAACCGATCCTGTTTCCACACATCGAGTCCCGTCTGCACTTCGCCATTGCGTGTGACCTTGCGGTGCAGGCCGGCTCCGTAGAACGTTTCGTTGTACCCCGTGAGGCTGACGACCGGCGCTGCGATGCCCAGAGCCGCCGCGGCAACGGTTGCGGCCTTTCCGCGCAAGGGCGTGATCGAAGGGCCGAGGTGCGGATGCACCGCGTTGGTCATCAGGATGACGTAGGTGTCAGAAACAGGATCGAGCCAGAGCGAAGTCCCGGTAAATCCCGTGTGTCCGTAGGAGCCGATCGGGAACAACTCGCCGCGCTCGCCGGAATAAGGCGAATCGATGTCCCAGCCGAGGCCGCGGAGGATCGGCTGGTCGGGCGGGGTTTGGGGTGTCGTAAATTTTTCAACCGTGAGCGGGCTGAAGATGCGTGCGCCCTCCCACTCGCCCTTGTTGAGCAGCATCTGGCAGAAGCGCGCGAGATCGCCGGCGGTCGAGAACAAGCCTGCGTGGCCCGCAACACCGCCCATATATCGCGCGGTGGGGTCGTGCACAACTCCCCGCAGTGGCACGCCGGTATGGTCGGGTATTTCGGTGGGAGCGATGCGCGAGCGCAGCGAAGCAAGCGGCTGAAACATGGTGTCGTGCATACCGAGAGGCTCGAAAACGATGTGGTGCACGAAATCGGGCAACGGCTCACCACTCAGGCGCCGCACGATTTCACCCAGCAGAATATAATTGATATCGCTATAGATGAAGCGCACACCTGGAGGCTCGATGGGCTTGTCGATGAGCGCGCGGTGAATGCCGTTCTCGTAGCCGCTCCACGGTGGTTGAAGCTCGAGATCGGGCGGCAATCCGGAAAAATGCGTCATCAGGTTACGAATGGTGATGTCGCTCCGGCCTCCCTGAAATTCCGGCAGGTATTGCGTGACGCGATCATTAAGCCGCAGCTTTCCCAGTTCGAACAGTTTCATCAGTCCGGATGTGGTGGCAACGACTTTGGTGAGCGATGCGCAATCGAAGATCGTGTCGACGGTCATCGGTTCCGGCTCCGGCACGAGCGCGCGGTGGCCGTATGCCTTGCGAAAGATGATTTCTCCCTTGTGCCCGATCACCAGCACCGCCCCGGGAATCTCGTGTTCGCGGACGGCCTGCTCCACCACGTGATCCAGGGCCGAAGCCTGAGCCGCTGAAAACCCTTGCGCGAATGCACCGGCGGCCAACAAGAGTCCGCAGACGATGGATTTCATATGGACCATCATACGGTGATGGGTTGTGCCATGCGGCGGAATCTCACGCGTTCATGGGGCGCGTACGCCGCCGGCGGAAACGGTCACGGCCGTTTTGACTTCCGAATTCCGGTCTGCTAGGGTACTCCTAAGTCGCTGTCGAACGGGCATCTGCAATGCCTTTTAAGAAGAAAACGAACGTGACGAAATCTACCGGAAGACCCGAACCCGAACCAATCCGTGACGGGCCGGCGCGACGACGCCAGTCCAGTTCTCCACAGGAAACCGCCGCAGGCGCAGCAGCCGCTGCCGAAGCCCGGGCCGCTGCCCAGGCGCAGGTGAAATCTTTTGAGCAGGCGGTCCGTCTGTTTCACAGCCGGAAATTTGCCGAAGCTCGCGAGCTGTTCGCGAAAGCCGCCGGCGGGCCGAACCGTGAAATGGCCCATAATGCCGAAACGCACGTCCGCATGTGCGACAGCCGTCTGGAAAAACCGGAGGTCCATCTGAAGACGGTGGAGGACAATTATAACTACGGCGTCGCCATGATCAACGCGCGCAACCTCGGCGCTGCCCAGCGGCACCTCGAGGCGGCTCTCGCCATTGACCCGCGAGCCGACTATATTTACTATGCGCTGGCGCTGGCCAAAGGGCTGGCTGGAGATATCGACAGCGCGTATGAGAACCTGAAACGTGCCATTGAGTTGGAACCCCGCAACCGTATTGCCGCGCGGCAGGACGCGGACTTTGCCGCGATCGCGAACCAGCCGCAGATTCATCAGTTGCTTTCCCCGGATAAGACCGGCGCTCTGTAGCGAGTTGGACCTGCGCGATTTCCGGATGCCCGCCCCCGGGGCTTCTTGCTGATATGTCTGCACTCCCGCCGACTCGACCAATTCCTGAGCCGCTGCACGTGGTTTCTATCGGCGGAGGCACCGGTCTTTCGGCCCTGTTGAACGGCCTCAAGAAATACGTGCCGGGATACGATGGAGGCCCATCGAGCAGTCCGGCGGTGGACATCACCGCGGTCGTCACGGTCACCGACGACGGAGGCAGCTCCGGCCGCCTGCGCCGCGATTTCGATGTTCTTCCGCCGGGCGACATCCGCAACTGTCTGGTCGCGCTCTCCGAGGACGAGGCTTTGTTATCGCGACTCTTCCAGTACCGCTTTCAGTCCGGGCGAGGCCTCAAAGGACACAGCTTCGGTAACCTGTTTCTGACGGCGCTTACGCATATCACCGGTGATTTTCCCGAGGCTGTCAAGGAGTCATCCGACGTGCTGGCCATCAAGGGCCGCATTTTTCCGGCGACAGGACAAAATGTCATGCTGGAGGCGGTGCTTGAAAACGGGCGGCACGTGATCGGTGAAACCCGGATCAGCCGCAGCCGCCAGCGGATCGATACCATCTTTCTTCGCCCCCGCCGGGTGCGGCCGCTTCCGGATGCTCTGGAGGCTATTCGCCGCGCGGATGTGATCACTTTGGGACCCGGGTCGCTATTTACGAGCGTGATTCCGAATCTTCTGGTAGATGGCATCGCGCAGGCCATTCGCCGCTCCCGCGCCATCAAGGCGTATTTTGTGAATCTGATGTGGCAGCCGGGAGAAACCACCAACTTTCGCGCTTCCGATCATATCCGCGCCATCCAGCACCATGCCGGCGGGCGCTGGCTCGATTTTGCCGTGCTGAACACCGGCGCTGTCCGGGCGTCTCTGGTTCAGCGATACGCGCGAAAGCACGCCGCGCCGGTTGAAAATGACGTGGATGCGGTCGTAGCCATGGGAGTGGATGTTGTTTGCGCCGACCTGGTGCAGCAAGCCGGCGTGGTCCGGCACAACCCCGACGCGATCGCGGCCATCACGATGGAGCTGGCGCGAAAAGGCCGCAGGCGCCGGCAACGGTCGCGTTAACCGCGCCGTGCATTGAATAATAGGGACTATGGAAACTGGAGTGACGGTCGTGATCCTGGCCGCCGGGCTGGGAACACGCATGAAGTCGCGGCGCGCGAAAGTGCTGCACTGTGCCGGGGGAAAGACGCTCATCGAGCACACGGTGGATACGGCGCTGGCCCTGGCGCCCCGCGAGCGCGTTTTTGTCGTGGTGGGGCATCAGGCGGACGAAGTGCGCCGAACTGTTCAAGCCCGGGGCGTGGGTTTCGTTCAGCAGATGGAACAGAAAGGCACCGGTCATGCCCTGATGGTCGGCCGCGAGGCTCTTGCCGGCCTGGGCGGGCTGCTGGTGATTTATTACGGCGATTGCCCGCTGATTCCGAAAACCGTGCTGGCATCGCTTGTCGAACATCAGAAGCATTCCGATGCGGCGGGAACGATCGTCGCGGCGGAGCTGGACGATCCCACCGGCTACGGGCGCGTGATTCGCGATTCTAACGGACGTGTGCAGGAAGTGATCGAGCAGAAGGCGGCGACTCCGCAGCAACTCGCGATTCGCGAAGCCAATGTCGGCATTTATTGCTACCGCGCGGATTTGTTCTGGAAGCACGTGAACGAGCTGCGGACCGATAATCCGGCGCGCGAATATTATTTGACCGACATGGTCGGGATTTTACGAAATGCCGGCCATCCCATCGATGCCTACCGGGCGCAAAATGCCGTCGAGCTGCTGGGCATCAACAACCGCGTCGAGCTGGCGGCGGCGGACCGCACGTTTCGGGAGCGCAAAATCCGCGAACTGATGCTGAGCGGCGTAACGGTCGAGAAGCCGGAGACGGTGGCGGTTGACGAAGACGCCGCGGTCGGCATGGATACGGTGATTGAGCCTTTTGCGCAGATTCTCGGAAAAACGCGCATCGGCGAACGATGCCGCATCGGCGCCTGCTCGATCGTGCGCGATTCCGAGCTGGCGGACGAAGTCGAAGTCGGCGCGTTTTCGATCATCGGGACTTCGCGCGTCGGTCAGGGCGCGCGGATCGGGCCCTACGCCAGGCTGCGGCTCGAGAACGATGTCGCCGCCGGGGCGAACATCGGGAATTTCGTCGAGCTGAAGAAAACGAAAATGGGCGCGGAATCAAAAGCCATGCACCTGGCGTACCTTGGGGATTCGATCATCGGCGAAGACGTGAACGTGGGCGCAGGAACGATTACGTGCAATTTCGACGGCCGGGCGAAGCATCGAACCATGATCGGCGATCATGTTTTCGTCGGCAGCAACTCCACGCTGGTGGCGCCTGTCGAGATCGGCGAGGGCGCATACCTGGCGGCAGGCTCGGTGATCACCGATCCGGTGCCGTCCGACGCGCTGGCATTAGGCCGCGCGCGGCAGACGATCAAGCCCGGCTGGGCGAAGAAGCGGCGGGAGATGGCGAAGGCTTGAGCGCGCCGAAAGCATAGCGATGCCCGGGCGCAGTTAGGTCGGGTATTCTTTTGCGCTCTCGGGAATCGCGAGCTGCACTTTGCGGTCTTGGATTGAACCCTTTAGCAGGCCGATTTCGTCCGCCGGCGCCGCAAGAGGCAGCGCCACCTGCCCGCCCTCCGCTGCCGAGCGGCAAAAGGCCATCATGATCTCGAAGCCTTTATATGCGCTTTCGAAATGGCAGGGATGGACGTTGCGATCGTCATCCAGCCAGTCGGCCATCTGCTGGATGTAGGGCGGCATGTCAAGATCGTAATTCATCGATCCGGCTCCCGAGCATGTTCCGGTTTTGGTCACGGCGCGCCAGCCGCCGCCGGTGAGCACTTCGGCGAAACCATCGGTGCCCTGCGCGCCCATGCGGCATTTGCGCCACCAGTAGTCCACTTCCGGAACATCGGGCGCGCCTGCGCCGCACTCGATCACGCCGTGCACGCCGTTCGCGAAGTGAACGAATCCAGCGATGTAGTCCGGCGATGGATGAATGTCCGCAAGTTTCCCTCGGCCCGCGGCCTGCGCCATCACCCATTCGGCCTCGGCGTCATTGTTGAACCAGCGCAGATAGTCAACCAGGTGCGAGAGCATGTGCATCATCCAGCCGGTAGCGGTGCCGTAAACGGTGTGGATGCGGCCCAGCGCGCCCGATGCCACCAGCTCACCGACTTTTTTGTAATGCTCGCCATAGCGGTGCTGATGGCTGACGACGGCTTTGATCCCGCTCTTCGCGATCATGTCGCGAATTTCGAAACCCTCGCGGCTGGTCAGCGCAACCGGCTTCTCCATAGCGATCAACTTGGCGCCGGATTCGATGCCGATCTTGACCATCGACGAGCGGATATGCGGCAGCGTGCAGAAGCAGAAAACGTCGGGGCGAACGGCGTGCGCGACCTCGGCAGCATCCTTTCCCTTTACTTTCGCTCCGAATTTTGCGGCTGCATCATCCAGGCGCTTTTCGTCGATATCGCAGACGCCGGCGACTTCGAAACGCCCGTTGGCGTGAAACGCGGCGGCGTGATGCATACCGCGTTTCCCCATGCCGATGACGACAACTTTGTATTTTCCAGCCACGCTTCACCCTACCGTCCGGTCCCACTCGAGAGTCTTGCCGATCACGTAATCGACTTCCTCTTGCGTGAGCTCGGGGAACATCGGCAGCGAAATGCAGCAGGCGGCGTTGCGCTCGGAGTTGGGAATCGGCCCGGCGATGCGCGCTTGCTTGCCCCACGGGTAACCCTCCTGCTGATGAATGGCGATCGGGTAATGGCACTTGGCGTCGACGCCGTTCTCGTTCAGGAAATCGAGCAGCGCATCGCGATGCTCCGGCCGTTTCGTCTCGATCACGTAGAGATGAAAGATGTGGCGGTAACCGGGAACCTCGTAAGGCAGCGTGATATTGCGGGCGTCTTTGAGACAAGCCGAATATCGCGCCGACCATTTCCGCCGCCGGTCGTTCCATTCGTCGATGTGCTTCAGCTTGGCGCTCAGCACTCCGGCGTGAATATCGTCCAGCCGGCTGTTGAAGCCCATGCTGTGGCACGAGCGCTTCTCCGAGCCGTGATTGCGCAGCTTGCGGACGACGCGATCGACCTTCTCGTTATTCGTGATCACCGCGCCGCCGTCGCCGAAGGTGCCCAGATTTTTCTGCGTGATGAAGCTGGTGCAGACGGCGTCGGCGAGGTGGCCGATTTTGAAACCGTCGCCGCGCGCGCCGAGAGCTTGCGCGTTATCTTCGACGACCAGCAAATGGTGCTTGTCCGCTATCTTGCGGATGGCATTCATGTCGGCGCACTGGCCGTAGAGATGCACCGGCACCAGCGCCTTGGTTTTGGGCGTGATGGCGGCTTCAATCTTCGCCGGGTCGATGCAGTTCGTGCGGGGGTCGGAGTCGACGAACACCGCAGTTGCGCCCGCGATCCAAATCGCTTCGGCAGTGGCAAAAAACGTGTTCGTGTGCGTTATGCACTCGTCGCCCGGGCCGATGCCCAGCGCCATGAAAGTGAGCCACAAAGCATCGGTTCCGTTGCCGACGCCCACGGCGTATTTCATTCCGTGATAATCCGCGAGTTCCTTCTCGAAGCGTTTGAGCATCGGGCCCATGACGTATTGCCCGCTTTCCAGAACCTCGTGGATGTTGGCGTCGATCTCGTCCTTGATGTTGTGGTACTGCTTGACGTGACCGTAAAAGGGGACGGTCATCCTATAAATCTCCTTCCTGAAAATGGGAGTCCCTATATCTTAGCAGCGTGGGCCGCGTGCTTCGCAATGTATCCGTTACTCAGATCGCAGAGCGTCGGTCGGATCGATTCGCATCGCCCGGCGCGCGGGAATGAGGCTCGCGGCCACAGCCACCGCAGTAAAAAGCACGGCACTCGTCAGAAACGTCGCCGGATCCGTCGTGCTGGTCTGATAAAGTAAGCTCGATATCATCCGGGTGAGCGCGAGTGATGCCGTGCAGCCGATCGCGATGCCGCTCAAACACAGGATCAGGCCGTCGATGAGCACCAGCCGTAAGACATCGCCGCGCGCAGCGCCCAGCGCGATGCGGACGCCGATCTCCGGCGTCCTCTGCGACACCGAATAGGCGATCACGCCATAGATCCCGACGATTGCCAGTATGAACGCCGTCGCCGAAAATACGCCGACCAGAAACATCATGAACCGCGTCTGTCCCTCGGACGCCTCCAGCAATTCCTCGCCGGTGTGAACTTCAATCACCGGCTGATCGCGGTCCACCGCCGCAATCTCCCGGCGCACGGCGGTAATCAGGCTGTGCGGATCGATTTTCGTGCGGATGCTCAGGCATAAAAACGACCAGGGAAGCTGCGGAAAGGGCAGAAAAACTTCGGGCTCGGTAGGCGCCGCCAGGCTGAGATTGCGCACGTCGCCGAAGATGCCGACAATCTCCGCCGCATCCGGGGTGCGGCCGATCCATATTTTTTTGCCGATCGCATTCTCACCGGGAAAGAACCGGCGGGCCGCGCGCTCGTTGATGATCGCCACTTTGGGAGCTCCGGCGTCGTCGTGATCCGTGAACGTGCGGCCTCGCACCAGCGGCACACCCAGCGCTTTGGCGTATCCCGGGCTGATCTGCTGAATATTGATAATCGGCCGCTTGCCCAAAGCCAGTGCCGGCTGGCCTTCAAACACCGCCGGCGTCTGGTGCGTAGCGGTGGGCGGCAGCGCGGTGGATATGCCCGCGGCTTCCACACCCGGCAGCATCGACACGCGCTCGATCACATTTTTATAAAACGCAATGCCCTCCTGCGGCCGCGCGTACTTGCGCAGCGAAATCTGCATGGTCAGCAGATTTCGTGGATTAAACCCCGGGCTCACCCCGCGCAGCCTGGTGAAACTTCGAATCAACAGCCCGGCCCCGATCAGCAGGACCATCGACAGCGCCACCTGCGCAATCACCAGCACGCTGCGCACCCGGTGCCGGCGCCGGTTGCCGGCCGTGCCGCGACCCTCGTCGCGGAGTATGGAATTGATGTCGGGATTCGAAAGTTGCATCGACGGGGCGAGGCCGAATATGATCCCGCTGAGCACGGAAATCCCAAGCGTGAACGCGAGAACGCGCCAGTCCATGCCGATATCTTTGGTTCCCGGCAGCGTGCTCTGGCCGAATGCCGACAGCATTCCCGTTCCCGCCTGGCCAAGAAAAATACCCAGCACCCCGCCCGCGAGCCCGATCAAAATGCTCTCGATGAGAAGCTGGCGGATCAGAGCCCCGCGCGACCCGCCCAGCGCCGTCCGCACTGCGAACTCCTTGCGGCGCCCGAGTGCGCGCGAAAGCAGAAGGCTCGCCACGTTCGCGCAGGCGATCAGCAGCACCAGCCCCACCGCGCCCAAAAGAATCAGCACCGCCGGCCGCACATCGGCCACCATCTGCTTCTGCAAGTCGCCGGCGTTCGCTTCCAGATCCATGGTCGCGTCGAAATTGCCGGGATTATCGTGCTTGTACTGGCGGAACAGCACCTGGGCCTCGGCCCGCGCCTGTTCGCGCGACACGCCTGGACGCAGACGCCCGACCGCCTGAAAGTAACGGCCTCCGGCGGCCACGCGGGCCGGAGTGATGAGGCTCATTTCAAACACTCGCGGCGCCCAGATATCCACATCGGTTCCGAGAAGCGAAAAGGAAAACCCGGCCGGGAGAACGCCGGCGATCGTGTACTCGCGGCTATCGAGTGTGATCGTGTGCCCGACGGCCGCACGCTCGGCGCCGAACAGGCGCATCGCCAACTTATAACTGATGAGCACCACCTGAGCGCCGCCCCGCTGATCCTCTCCGCGCGTAAAACCACGGCCTGCAATTGGACGTACGCCGAGAACGTCAAAAAAATTCCAGCTTGTGCGCGCGGCGTACACCTGTTCGGCGTCGCCGTGCCCGGTCAGGCTGAATGTTTCGAAGATGCAGGCAGCCAGCCCTGAGAATGACCGGCTGCGTTGGTTCAGCACGTTGAAAAAAGGAAGGGAAAGCTCGCCGGTATCGGCGGGATCGTTCGCCTGGCGCGCCGAAACCAGCACCAGCCGATCCGGATCCGCGTACGGCAGGGGACGCACCAGCAGCGCGTTCGCTACCGTGAATATGGCGGTGTTGGCTCCAATGCCGAGCGCGAGGATGCCGATTGCAACGAGTGTAAACCCGGGACTTTTGGACAGGATTCTCGCGGCGTAGCGCACATCGCGAAATAGGGAACCCATATCGTTCAGGTTAGACGATTCGGGCTTCGTGCCGGCTTCCGGCAATCTGTAAGTTCACAAGATCGATTTTCCAGGGCTTCACTCCGAAATCGAGCCGCGCAACCGTCACCGGCAGCCGAAAGCGCCTCGGCCCGGCGCTTCCCGGATTGATGTAGAGCACGCCCCCACGTTCCGTCCGCCGGGGTTTGTGTGAATGCCCGCTCACCACAACCTGGAAGCCCGCGGCGGCCGGATCGAGATCCAGCCTGTTGACATCGTGCAGCACATAGATCAGGATCGCACCGGCTTCCGCCACGGCCGTTGCGGGCAATTGCTCTGCCCAGCCCCCGCGATCGATGTTTCCTCTCACTGCGACTACCGGAGCCAAAGCGCCTAAGGCGTCCAGAATTTTCGGATCGCCCACGTCGCCCGCGTGGATAATCAGCTCCGAGCCTTTGAGTGCCTGGAGCGCTTCGGGTCGCAGCAATCCATGGGTATCGGAGATCAGCCCGATCCGCCGGATGTCGCCGCCCACCTTGCCGGCTTAGCGGCGCTTCTCGCTCGATGGCGGTACCAGGCCCTTGATCCGCATGTAGGTCACGATGTTGCCGTAATGCTCGTCGGTATGGGCCGTGTTGAACGCCAGTACCGCCAGCTTCGCCTGCTCGCGGCCGAAGAACTTCACGATCTCGGCCGCATGGGCATCCGTCATGCCGTCGTAGGCTTTATCGCAATAGGTGAAGGCGTCTTTCAGGCCGGCGACGAGGTCCGCTTTGCTGGTCTTGTTTTTCTCGATGCCCGGTGCGGGGTTCTTTTCCCCCAGTACGGCTGAGCAAAAGGCATAATTCGCGTCCGCGATATGGCCCACCAGGCGTGCGAAGGTGCGTACCTCCGGTGTGGGCTGGAACGAATAGTTTTCTTCCGGCATTTTTTCCGCGGCGCGGGTTACATAATTCTTAACCATGTCGAACGTTGCCTTGGTGCCGGCGCTGAGCGGGTCGGATGGGGCCTGCGCATAAAGCGACCCGGCGGCAACCACCATCGAAGCGAGCAGAACAGTATTTTTCAAGTTCACTACCTCCAGGGCAACATTGTACACAGGGACACCGACTCCCCCCAACCAGGCGGATCGCCGGCCAGTCTCGGTATCCTCAAGAATGGTGTCTGATGGTCCGGGCGGAGCATTGCATCGCATGACGCGTTTAAAAAATTGGCCGGCGCTGGCTTTGGGTCTTGTGCTCGTTGCGTGCATCGCTGCGTGGTATCTCACGCGCACCAGCTCAAACGGCGTCGTGGCAAAAAAGGCCCCGGCCAACCAGGGTTCGCCGGTTGATCAGCGCCTTCTCGAAACGGCGCGCCGGATTGCTTCGATTGCGCGCACGCCCGACGAACAGGCCCAGGCAACCGAGGCCGCACGCCTGGCGGATCACGAGCTGGACCTGGCTTTCGCCAGCTCCTTGCGGGAAGCTGCCGCTCCCGGGCCGCCGCCAACCGGACCGCTCAAGCAGATCACCGATCGCATTGCCGCAACCAAGGCACGTATTGCGGCTGACCAGAGGGCCGTCGCGAAATTGACGAAAACGGCCGCCTCCAACGACGCCGCCGCCGACCAGTTGCAATTGGCCAAGGCGCAGCTTGCGCTCGATGAGGATGACCTCGATGACGCCCAGCAGGATCTGGCGCGCCAGGGAGGCGATGAGCATGCCCGGCTGGAGCGTGCACTTCAGGAACACGAAGGCGCGCAGCATCAGCCGGTGCCGCTCCCCAAAGCCGGGGCCGCCGGCAACAATTCCACGCTCAGCGGGCAGGTGCGATCGTGGATTTCGCTCGGCGATGACCAGCGCGAGATCGAAGCCGCCCGCCAGCAGGCTGTCAATCACGCGGCGTCTCTCGTCCGGGAACATGATGCTTTGGAGAAGCTCTTGAAGCCCGCGCCGGGAGCCAGCGCTCAAGCGGCCGCCCCTTCGCCCGAGACAAGTGAAACCGCCGGGGACGAAGAAGACACGGCCACCATGCTCGACCGCCTGCACCGGATTTCCGACCAAAGAAAAACGCTTACGGATCTCGATAAACGCATTCAGGACAGCCAGCAACTGGCAAATGTGTACCAGCGCTGGAGAGGACTGATGGACTCCCAGCGCCGTGGAGTGCTGCATCTGCTCTTCGGTTCCCTCATTGCAGCACTGGCGGTTCTGCTGGCGGTTCTGCTTATCAGCCGCGCGATCCGCCACGCTTTTGGCCGCTTCGCGGATCACAAGCGGCTGCATCAGCTTCGCGTGGTGGCGATCATCGGGGTGGAGGTGGTGGGCGTTCTGGTAGTTTTGCTGATTGTTTTCGGATCGCCCGGACAGACGTCCACCATCATCGGCCTTGCCACCGCCGGCCTTACCGTCGCGTTAAAGGACTTCATCGTGGCATTCTTCGGATGGTTTTCGCTGATGGGCCGCAATGGCCTTCGCGTCGGCGACTGGGTGGAGATCAATGGCGTCAGCGGCGAGGTGATTGAGATCGGTTTGCTCAAAACCGTTCTGCTCGAAATGGGCAACTGGACCAGCACCGGCCATCCCACCGGGCGCCGCGTCGCGTTCGTCAACAGTTTCGCCATCGAAGGCCATTACTTCAATTTCTCTACGGCCGGACAGTGGCTTTGGGATGAGCTGCAGGTTGCGCTGCCGTCTCCCGATGACCCTTACCAGACGGCGCAGCAGATCCGCCAGGCGATCGAAAGAGAAACCGAAAAAGATGCGCAAGCCGCCGAACGCGATTGGGAGCGCGTCACCCGGCAGTACGGCATGCGTCCTTTTTCCGCCAAGCCGGCTGTCGACCTGCGGCCCTCGGGCGGCGGTCTCAACGTGATCGTGCGCTACATCACCCGCGCGCCGCAGCGCTATGAGATGAAATCACGGCTGTTCGAAGCGATCATCGCTCTGCTGCACAAACCGCCCTCCAGCGTGGCAAAGCATTCCTGAATTGCCGAGGGCCGCGCCGGTTCGTTGCGGCGGCGGTAATCTGGATGGCGGGAGGTTGCTATGGGCAGGCTGGCTATTCTGGTGCTTGGATTGGCGGTCGCGACTGACTTGGCTCCGGCGCGTACCGGCGGCCACGGCGGTGGCGGTTTCGGCGGAGGGCATTCATTCGGCGGCGGCCATGGTTTCGGCGGCGGTCATGGATTCGGCGGCGGCCATTCGTTCGGCGGCGGCCATTCGTTCGGCGGCGGCCGGGGCTTCAGTGGCGGCCGGGGCTTCGGCGGGGGAAACAGCTTTGGACGCGGTGGCGGCTTCGGCGGCCATGGCTTTGCCGGACGCGGCTACGGCGGCCACGGATACTACGGCGGCGGTTTCGGTCGTGGCTATTACGGCCGCGGCCGCGGATACTACGGCGGCCATCATTATCGTGACTTCGACCGCTTCGGATTCGGCTTTGGTTTCGGCTACTGGCCCGGTTATTATTGGCCCGACTATTATTGGGGCGGTTATTATGGGCCCGGTTACTATTACGGCGATCCCTACTATTACGGCGACCCGTATTACTACAGCGATCCATACTATGGCGATTATTACGGCGGCTATTCGTACTCGGCGCCGAATCCCTACTATGCGCCTGACCCTCCCGACCCGGCGCCTCGCGTGACCAGGCGCTACGATCCGCCGGCCCGCGCGACTACGGACGCCTATGCCGGCGACGGGCAATGGCACCACTTCGGAGAGCATCAGGCAGGTTACGCGTCGTCGCGGTGAGGGCGCGCAGGCAGACACAGCACCACGCCGGGATGCACAAAGCGCGCATCGCCTTTATTCTGCTTGCGCAGAATTGGAACTGGGTGCTAGTGGGCGGCGGCTGCCGCGGCTGCTTTTCTGCTTAAAAAGCATTCGCGGCAATACACGGGCCGGCCCTGGGTAGGCTTGAAGGGAACGGTGGTCTCCCGTCCGCACTGGGAGCAAACCGTCGTGGTTTCCACCCGTGAAGCTCCGGAAGATGCCGCTCCCTGCCTCTTGGCTTTGCAGGTTTTACAGCGTTTGGGTTCATTCTTGAAGTTCTTATCGTGGAAGAAATGCTGCTCTCCCGCCGTAAACACGAACTCCGCCCCACAGTCAGCGCACTTGATGATTCGATCCTGAAATTCCGCCATCACCGCCGCTCCCGCGGTCCTACCCAGGCCACCGTCCGTTAATCCGCCCGTTAAGAACGCTTGCTGATTTGGAAATTACTCTATTTCACGACGACTTTTCTTGCGATTTCTCTTACGAGCCAAGGCCTGCTTGACCCGCTTTTTTTCTCCCGGCTTCAAGTAAAAAGAATGCCTTTTCACTTCTTTAATGATGTCTTCCTGCTGTACCTTGCGCTTGAAGCGCCGAAGGGCGTTTTCTAAGGTTTCACCCTCCTGCAGTCTCACTTCTGCCAACTAAATACACCTCCCATCGCTTTCGAAATCTGCGGCACGCTGGACGCGTGCTCGATATGATTTAAACTTGACCTTTCGCACGATAAACCCCTCCGCACACAGGTCAAGGTATTGATATCATAGGTGCTTGAACGGTAAAGTCAAGTCCCATTTTGCTGAGCCTGTTTCGACCGGCCCCGCTAAAAACCTTTAACTGGCTGTAGATAAAGGATTTACAATCAAATCGCGTGAATAATGTTTTAGCTATTTTATTGGCTGGGGGCGCCGGCGAGCGCCTTTACCCTCTGACCCGTGATACCGCCAAGCCTGCCGTGCCGTTCGGCGGCGCCTATCGCATTATCGACTTCACCCTCTCTAACTGTATCAACTCCGACATCCGCCGTATTTTCGTTCTGACGCAGTACAAATCCCTGGAACTCATTCGCCACGTACGCGACGGCTGGAGCATCCTTTCTCCCGAACTTGGCGAGTACATCGAAATCATTCCTGCGATGAAACAGGTCGGCGAAGGCTGGTACCAGGGTACCGCGGATGCCGTGTACCAGAACACCCATAGCATTCTGGCGGAGAGCCCGGAGCATGTGCTCATTCTCGCGGGCGATCACATCTACAAAATGAATTACCGCTCGATGTTCGATTGGCACCGCACCCACAATGCCGACATTACGATCGCTACCACGCAAGTGGCGCCGGAGGATGCCCACCGCTTCGGAATTCAGGCGGTCGACGATCGCCACCGCGTTGTGGGATTCGAAGAAAAACCGCAGCATGGCCATCCCGTGCGGTCGGTTTTCAACCCTTCGATGGTCAGCGCTTCCATGGGCATCTACATCTTCAATACCGAAGTGCTGGCGCGCGCTCTGCGCGAGGATGCCGAAAATCCCCGGTCCTCCCACGATTTCGGCAAAGACGTGATCCCCAACTCCCTGCGCGACCACCGCGTCATCGCTTACGATTTTGTGGACATCAACGCCAAACAGGCGCGTTACTGGCGCGACGTCGGGACCCTGGACGCCTATTACGAAGCCAATATGGACCTGGTCGACGTCACGCCCCAGCTCAACCTCTATGACAGCCGCTGGCCCATCCGCACCCGCATGCCGCAGCAGCCGCCCGCCAAGTTCGTTTTCGCGCAGGAAGGCCGCCGCATGGGCGTGGCCATCGACTCGATTGTTTCGGCCGGCTGTATCGTCTCCGGCGGGCGCGTGCTGCGCAGCGTGCTCTCGCCGGGCGTGCGCGTCAACAGCTATTGCGAAGTCGAATATTCGATTTTGATGCCCAACGTGGAAATCGGCCGCTACAGCCGTATCCGCCGGGCGATCATCGATACCAACACGAAAATTCCGGACTCGAGCGTCATTGGCTTTGATGTCGACGAAGACCGAAGCAAAGGCTACGCCATCACCGAAGGCGGCATTGTGGTGGTCAGTACCGAAAATATACCGGCCGCCGAAACTACCGTTACCGCGAGGAGCAGCGATTGACGACCATTGCAAAAATCACAGGAATCGAGATTCTGGATTCCCGCGGAAATCCGACCGTAGAAGCTGAAGTGATCCTGGCCGACGGCAGTGTAGGCCGCGCCGCCGTTCCCTCGGGCGCCTCGACCGGAGAGCACGAAGCTGTGGAGCTGCGGGATGGCGACGCGTCGCGCTATCTCGGGAAGGGAACCCGTAAAGCCGTCGGCCACATCAACCGCGAGATTGCGGCCGCGCTCAGCAACAAAAACGCCAGCGAGCAGGCCCGCCTCGACCGGCTAATGATCGAGCTGGACGGTACCCCCAACAAAGGAAAGCTGGGCGCGAACGCCATTCTTGCGGTTTCGCTCGCCACCGCGCGTGCCGCCGCCATGTCGCACCACAGTCCTCTTTACCGGTATCTGGGCGGCGCAGCGGCGTGCGTGCTTCCCGTCCCGCTCATGAATATTCTCAACGGCGGCGCCCACGCCGACAATTCCGTAGATGTCCAGGAGTTCATGATCGCTCCTTATGGCGCCGCGAAATTCTCCGAAGCCTTGCGCATGGGCGTCGAAGTCTTTCACACGCTGAAAAAAGTGCTCAAGAAAAAGAATTACTCGACCGCCGTCGGCGACGAAGGCGGTTTTGCCCCGAACCTCAAATCTAATGACGAAGCTCTGGAACTGGTGCTGGAAGCCATTGCGCAGGCCGGCTATAAGCCCGGCGAGCAGGTGGGTATCGCGCTTGATCCCGCATCGAGCGAGTTCTTCAGCGACGGCAAGTACGTCTTCAAAAAGTCCGACAAGAGCCAGCGCACCTCCGATCAGATGGTGCGGTTCTGGTCGGACTGGGTGCGGCGCTATCCCGCCATCATTTCGATTGAAGACGGCATGGCCGAAGACGACTGGGCGGGCTGGAAAATGCTGACCAAAGAGCTGGGCGGCAGGATCCAGCTTGTGGGCGACGATCTGTTTGTCACCAACACCGAGCGCCTCGCGCGCGGCATTCGCGAGGGCATCGCCAATTCGATTCTCATCAAGGTCAATCAGATCGGCACGCTCACCGAGACGCTCGAAGCCATGCGCATGGCGGCCGATGCCGGTTACAGTTCGGTGGTTTCGCACCGGTCGGGCGAGACCGAAGATCCGTTCATCGCGGATCTCGTAGTCGCAACCAACGCCGGCCAGATCAAGACCGGCTCCGCCAGCCGCACGGATCGCATCGCCAAGTACAACCAGTTGCTGCGCATCGAAGAGCAGCTCGGCGATTCGGCGCGCTTCCTTGGCAGGAAGGCCTTCCGTCGGTAATGGCACGTCCCAAACCTCTGATCCTCACCATCCTGGATGGTTGGGGCTATTCGCCCGCCACTGAAGGCAACGCCATCGCCGCCGCGCGCAAACCCACCTACGACGCCTTGCTTCGGAAATTTCCCAACACTCTGATCCATACCTCCGGGCCGTTCGTCGGGCTGCCCGACGGCCAGATGGGCAACAGCGAGGTCGGCCATCTCAATATCGGTGCAGGCCGCATCATTTTGATGGATGTCACCCGCATCGACCACATGATCGCTTCGGGCGAGTTTTTCCGGAACCCGGTGCTTCTCGGTGCCATGCACCACGCGCGCGCGCACCGCCTGCATCTGCTCGGTTTGTGCAGCCAGGGCGGCGTGCATTCGCAGCTGACGCACCTCTACGCGCTGCTGCGTATGGCCAAGCAGGAACAGGTCTCCCAGGTTTTCATCCACTGCTTCATGGACGGCCGCGATACTCCGCCCGAAAGCGGCGGCGGGTATCTGCGGGAAATCGAGCGGCAGATCCGCTCAATCGGCGCCGGCCGCATCGCTTCCATCTCCGGCCGCTATTTCGCCATGGATCGCGACAAGCGCTGGGAGCGCATCGAGCGCGCCTTCCGCGCCATGGTGTTGGGCGACGGCATCAAAGCCGGTGACCCTGTCGAAGCCGTTCAGCACTCCTACGAACGCGGCATCACCGATGAATTCGTCGAGCCGGTCACCATCGTGGACTCGCACAATCAGCCTGTAGGCCTGATCCGCGACGAAGATGCGGTGATCTTCTTCAACTTCCGCGCCGATCGCGCCCGCGAAACCACCATGGCGCTTACGGACGCGAAGCTCGAGCGCCCTTCGCGCTCGCTTGCTCCCAAAAACCTCCACTACGTCACCATGACGCAGTACGACAAAACCTTTACGCTCCCCCACGTTCTCGGCCCCGAGCATCCCCATAACATTCTGGCCAACGTATTCGCGCAGCTGAACTGGAAGAACCTGCGCGTCGCCGAAACCGAAAAATACGCGCACGTCACCTACTTTTTCAACGGCGGCAACGAGAAACCGTATCCGGGCGAAGAGCGGGAGTTGGTGCCCTCGCCCAAGGTCGCAACTTACGATCTCAAACCCGAGATGAGCGCCGAGGGCATCACCGACGTGGTCGTCAAAGCCATCAAAGATGGCTCATTCGACGTCATCGTCATGAACTTCGCCAATGCCGACATGGTCGGCCATTCGGGCAAAATGGAGCCCACCGTGCGCGCCGTCGAAACGGTGGATGCCTGCCTCGACCGCATCTACCGGGAGTTGGTGGCGCGCAACGGCGCCTGGATCATCACCGCGGATCACGGCAACGCTGAAACCATGATCGATCCTGCTACGCATGGCCCGCACACTTACCACACCACCAATCCTGTGCCGCTGATTCTGGTGAATTCTTCGCCCGCGAAATTGCGCACCGACGGCGCTTTGCGCGACATCGCGCCTACGCTGTTGGCCGTGCTGGGCGAGCAACAGCCGAAAGAAATGACCGGGAAAGATCTGCGGCTTCAGTAGCGGTGAAGCGCTTTAGAAATTGGCGGGCTCGAAGTCGTCGCGCCGCGGAAAATTGACCGCGTACGCGGCGGCGCTGATCACGAAGAAGGCCCAGTACTGCGGCCATGCCGCCGTCAGATAAACAACCAGCCCCAGAATCGCAGGCGTTTCGGCGAGCACCAGCGCGATCACGTATCCCGCCCGCACCATCGCGAGCGAGCGCTTCTGCCCTTCGCGGGCGCCGAACCGCGATTTCGCCCACAGGCTCAGGATCGCCAGAATCAGCGCCGTTCCAAACAGGGGCAGTGGCAACACAGAGTTCGGATCCGCCTGCTCGGGTTTCAAAACGACGGTCAGGAAGTAATAGAGGGGCAGGGTGGCGACCATCGCCACCCACATCACAATCAAAAACTGCCGCGTCTTCTCGGGTGTAATCGCATCCGGTGTCATGATGTCGCCCCTCGCTTGCCCGGCTTACTTGCTTAGCGCGATTGTAAGCGGCGGGCTGCAGATCCGCTGATTCGGATCGCTTCCGATCGCGCACACCTCCAGTTGCGAAGGTGTCGCCGCAAGATCGGATGGAATCGCCAGGTTCACCTGCTGCAACCCGGGAATCCCCGGAGCATCGCCCGCATAGTTGAGCGAGAAAATATCCCGCCCCGCTATCCGTGCGCTGATCGCTCCGCTACCCGTTGAGGCCAAACCCGTCGCAAAGATCTGGATCACGCTGCCTAACTTCGCCGGATGCGCGTCGCTATTCACGGTGTTGTCCTGGTTGAGAACCCCGCCGCTGAAGATAGCCGGCGCGACCGTCGCGAGTTGCACCACCTGAGCCGCGCTCGCCTGCCCGTCCACCGTCACCACCACCTGCGAGGAACTTTTTCCCGCAATCTCGGTCGGAACCCGCAGATTGATCTGGGTCGACCCGGTATAGAGCAGTTGCGCTGCCGTATTGTCGAAGGTCACGCTCACGTTTTTGCCTGCGAGCGTCGCGCCCATGACCGTAGCGAACGATCCAGCCACAAGCGGCCCCGGCTGAAAGCTCGCCGCATTCACCACCGACGCGATCGTTGGAATGGGAACCACGTCCGGCGATGCCGTTGCCGTGAATGTGACCGGCATCGTCCGGCTCCCGGAGAGCGGCCCGGCATCGATCGTGACCGTCGCCTGGTAAGTTCCCGGTGAGACCTTGCTCGGAACCGCGTCGATGCGAATCGTGGCATCGCCGGTGCCCGAAGATGGGTAAGTGGTGAGCCAGCTCGTGTTGTTCTGGCCGGCGCTCGTCGGGTACGTCGTGGTCACCGTCCAGTTCAGTAATCCGCCGCCGGTATTGTGCACGCGAACGTACTTGGTTTGCAGGAACGCGTTTACCGGCGCCGAATAGTTGAGTGCCGGTGCATCCACTTCGAGGTGCGGAAAATATGCGGCGTTGCAGTCGCCCACCGCCTGGCAGTCCGATTGCGGCGCTACGTCCGCAAAACGCGGAATGGGCGCCATGGCCGCCACGTTCACTGTCGAAAGCGGCCCGAACGAGACATTCAGGCTCGCCGTCGCCGTCGGCCCGCCGAAATTCGTAAGCCCTAGGAACGTGGGAAATTGCGCGCTCTCTCGCACCGACGGATTATCGTCCACTACCTCATAAACCGCAGTGCCCGCGCCGTTGGTCAGGGTTACTTCACTCGCCGAATTGAAGGAGGTCGTCCCCATAGCGGGCGGTTCGAAAGCCAGCGCTCCGCCCGCCCCCGTTGCGTCCGCACCCGTTACGCGCACCAGCAGCAGCGAGTGCACGCCCGCGGTGTATTGGCCGCCCGATTGCGCCACTCCCAGGTCGCCTCCCGCCGTGGGCTGCGCCGCGCTTGAGCCGGCCACGAAATCGGGAACGAAAATCCGCGCGCCTGCCGGAAAGCCGCTGTAGCGCAACAGGATGCGCGTTCCCGTATCCGCGTACGCATCTTTGACCTGAAAAGCGCCGGCAAATCCTTCCGTAAGCCGCGTGGACGCGAACCGCGTCCCTTTGGCGAATAGGTTCGATAGCGAAATGGTTGATGGGAGCGGAGATCCCGTGCACCGCACGCCGGTCGAAGCGTATTGCGCCAATAGGCCGGGTTCCGTGATCGCCACCAGAAACTGGCTGGAGGGAATAGCCAGCTGCGTGCTTTGATTGAACGACAAAAACGCGAGAATCGGATCCTGCGCCGTGGAGCCCAACTGGTTGGCGTCGCCGCGCAGGTTAGTAATGCGCAGCGCGACCTTGCCGGATGGGGGCACGGTAAAGCTCAATCCATTGAAAACGACCGCGTTGGCCGCGTACGGCTGGGCCGAAACGTTGGCCGGCACGGGGCCGGAGCCTGTATCCACGGTCAGTTGCACATCGGTGAAATGATCGGTTGCTAACTTATTGGTAATGTTGACTGTCAGAAAAACGGTCAGGTTGCCCGCTACCACCGCGCCATTGGCGCCGCCGGAACAGTCGAGGAGGATATCGCCCATCCGCTCCGTGACGCCCTCGGAACGCACGATCGGGGGCACTGCGGAGGGATTGCAGAATAACGTGGTCTGGGAATACGCCGGGAAAAATGAGCAAAAACTGAACAACAACAGAGCCGAAACGGATTTACCAATCCGAATATGGGGTTCCATCGAGACCCATTTTATCCGAACCGCTGTGAACGTCAAATATTCCCGGCTCATTCTGGCTGACGCTTTGCGTCGCGTCCTCCATTACTTTTTTCCAGGTCGTATTCGAATCGGTTATTGGGTCTTTCGGAATTTCGCGCAGATATCCTTCCTGCACAAGATCTTCGAGCGACTGCGGCGCTTTCTGCTTATCGTAGGTGTACTCGTCGATCACCGTCCGCAGCGTCATCAAATTATTTTTCAGGACGCTTTCCTTGCTGCGGATGAGCGATTTCTGGTAGAGCGGAATCGCAATTCCGACCAGAATTACGATGATCGACATCACGATCAGCAGCTCGATCAGCGTAAAACCGCTGGTGCGGCGTGTCATTTTGACACTTGGCTGTGTCGAATTACCACTCGGAATACGAAGTTCCATCGGCCGCCTTGTCGGTGCTCTTGGTGTACACGTCGAAAACATTCTGCCCGCCCCAGCCGGTCGACTTAGGATCGTCCTGCATGCTGCGCTTGCCCCAGTCGGTCGAGTTGGTCATGGGATCTTTGGGGATGCGGCGCAGGAACCGGATCTTCGTATCCACCTGCCCGGCTTTTTTGACGCCTTCGACCAGAATATCGAGGCTCTCGGGATAGCCTTCAGAGCCCATTTTTTGCGGGCCGAGCAGCCCCTGGTCGGCCATGTCTTTGTATTTATCGATGGCGTTGCGCATTTCGAGCAGCGCGCGACGCAAGTCCCGTTCTTTTTCGGCGCGCACCTTGGCGCGTGCCAGCGGCACCGCCATCGTGGTAAGGATCAGCAGAATCGTGAACGCCACGATCAGTTCGACCAGCGCCAGCCCTTTTTGCTTTTTGCCCCTGCGCATGCCTCTTACTTTACAGTTACCGCAAGCTTGGGCGTGGCGGTGAGTATGGGCTGCGATTGCGAATTGCGAAGCGTGAGGTCCGGAACCGTCACCGCGGTCTCCCCGCGTCCCACGGCCTGGAATACAAGCTTCACAATCGCTCCCGACCCGCTGACGCCGCCGGTCTGCGGGAAGCGGCTGATGCTAATAGTCGCCTCGCCCGTGTCATTCAAAACGTTCTTCGAAAACGCCACCTGCTGCCCGTCGCCGGCCAGCAGTTCGCCTCGCACCACATCGTCGAGGCGCAGAATCTTGGGGTCGAACCGGATCTGCATCGGCGCGGATGCCAGATCGGCTGCATCTTCCACCATCAGGTTGACGGTGAAAGTTCCATTCAGCGCTACCGTAGACTGCGAGGGCGAGAACGTCACTTTCGCGTTGCCGGCCGGCGCCGCCGCGGGCCGAGTCTCCCGCCTTGCCGGCGGAACCGGAGGAGCCGTCGCAGGCGGAGCGGTAGCCGGTGGGGCTGTCAGCGGTGGATTTGGCGCCGTTGCTGGCGGTGCGGTTGCCGGCGGGGCCGTCGCAGGCGGATTTCCCGGCTGCACTCCCGGTGCGAGCGGCGCAACCACCGCAGGCGTTCCCGGCACCAGCGCCGCGGCAGCTTCCGGCGGCGGAGCCGTTGGCGCGGGCTGCGCCGGCGGCTCCGGCTTCTCCGGCGCGTAATTCAGTTTCACCACCGTCGAGTTGCCTGACGCCACCGGGCTCAGGTCGACATCGGTGATATCCGGCGTCCGCACGATGTGCGGGATCAGCGCAATCACCAGCTCGCTTTCATCTTTGGTCACGGTTTCGCTCGAGAACAGGTGGCCGATCAGCGGAATCTTCGATAAGCCCGGCACGCCGCTCTGGCTCTTGCTGTCCTGCTCCTGCATCAGCCCGCCTAGCAGATTCACTTCCCCCTGGCGCAGCCGCACATCGTTGATGACCTTGGATTGTCCCACCACCGGCTCGTCGATACCGCCCAGATTCACGTGGTCCTTCACGTTCGAGATATTCACCTCGATGTGCATCGAAACTTCGTCCCGCCCTTGAATTTTCGGCACAACCTCCAGCGTTACGCCGGTCTCGAGGAACGTGAACTGGGTGTTGACCAGCGGGTTGATGCCCACACCGCCGATGCCCGGCTGGAAACTGCCCGTCGCGTACGGAACTTTGTCGCCGATGTTCAGGCTCACCTTCATGCCGTCGACCGCGCGCACTTGCGGCGATTGCAGCACTTTGGTGCTGCTCTGCTGGAGCAGCGCTTCGAGCAGCCCGCTGGGCAGTGTTAGCGAATAGTCTCGCGTGCTGATTCGGGCAATATTCGAAAGCGCGACCGAAGTGCTGGTTCCTGTGGTGCTGCCGCCTGTTCCGCCGGTCCCGCCCGTTCCCCCGGTTCCGCCGGTCCCGCCCGTTCCTCCCGTGCCGCCGGACGATCCGCTGCCCGGAATGCTGATGCTCGACCGCGGCGTGAACGCGATCGGTTGATTGATTCCGTTCGCGAGGCCGGCCGCCAGATTGCGCGTGGCGGACTTGCTCACCTGGAGCACCAGAACGTCCACCAGCACCTCGGCTTTTGGCTTGTCCAGACTGGCGATGATCTTCTCCGCCATCGCCACTTTGTCGGCTTCGGCGCGAATCACGATCGCGTTCTGCGCCTGGTAGGTCATGACCTTCTGGATCTCGGCCACCGTGCGCAGCGCCGTGACGATTTCCTGAATTTCCTGCGCCGTCAGCACATTGTTCAGGTAGAAAACTTTGACCACCCAGTCCTCGAACTCGCGACGCTTGGTGGGATTATCCTGCGTCACGAAAATAGCGTTCGCGGAAATCGGCTTCCAGAACGATCTGGTAATCAGCGAGAGATAGTCCAGCGCTTCGTCGAGCGTCGCGTTATTGAGCTCGATCGATTGCGGCTTGACGCTCGCCCCGCCTTGCGTGGTGTATTCCGGATCGAACAGCACGTTGACGCCTGCCAGCTTGCCCACCGTCTCGAACAGCACCTTGGGCGGCTGATTATTCATCTTGAGGTTGATGGGCGCCGGATTGAGAGGTTTGAGTTCCGGCAAGGGCTGCATCGACGCGATTTTCTTCGCTTCCCGCTGCTTCTCCACCTGCGCCGGCGTCAGCGCGCGCTCCTCCGGTTTTGCGGCCGGCTTGTTTTTCTCGCGCTCGATCATCTGCTGCGTGCGGCCGATTTCTTCTTCGGCCATCGCCGAGGCCGGATTGATGCCGTAAGCCTTCTGGAATTCGGCGAGAGCTTCGTCCAGTTTGCCCTGGTTGCGGATCTTCATGCCCTGGTCGACGTGGTATTGCGCGTCGTAGAAACGCAGCCGCGTGGCGGTGAGCTGATAGCCCACATCCGCGGGATCTTCGCTCAGCGCCTGTTCGGCGAACGAGAGCGCCGCGTCCCAATCCTTACGCACTTCGGCGGCGTGACTTTGGGATAGAAATTTGTCGCCTTTTCTGGTTCGGGCCTCGAGAACGGACGCAGCCAGCGTGGCGGCAAGCGCCGCGAAACCTGCTATCTGCCTGAAATGATTGGGACTTCCCATCTTAACGCGGGCCCCGGTCCATTTTGGCGAGCGGCGACACCTGGATTATCATCAAAAGTACTGACGCCGCACGGTTTCCCCGCGTTGAATGGATTTTGAGGCAAAAATTGGCCGCCAAAACAGCCGAGTTCAAGATTTTGAGTGACAACCGGCAAGCCGGACACAACTATTTCCTGATGGACCGCTTCGAAGCCGGCCTGGTCCTGACGGGAACGGAGGTCAAGTCCGCCCGCATGGGCAAGGTCCAGTTGCGCGACAGTTACGCCGCCATCGAGGGCAACGAAGCCTGGCTCATCAACGCGCACATCAGTGAATATTCGCACGGCAACCGCGAGAACCATCCGCCGGTGCGCAAGCGCAAGCTGTTGCTGCATCGCCGGGAGATCGATAAACTGCTGGGAAAAACGCGGGAAAAAGGACTGGCTCTGGTCCCGACCAAGATTTATCTGAAGGGCGGGCGCGTCAAATGCGAGCTGGCGCTGGCGCGCGGCAAGCAGTTGCACGACAAGCGCCAGGCCGAGCGGGAGCGAGGCGCCGAGGCGGAGGCGCGTGCCGCCATCCGCCGCAGCAAAGCGAAACGGGGAGAATAGAAAGCATGCAGATTCAACTGGACCAGGGGCCTGTGGAAGCGCTGGAGTGCGACGCGCTCGTGGTCCTGACCTTCGACGGAAAACCGAACGAACGATTCAAAGACGCGCTGTCCGAGGTTTACGGCTCGGGCGAAATCACCGGAAAGATCTTCGAGATGACGCTGGTTCACCGCCCGGCCGGTGTGAAGGCCAAGCGCCTGCTGGTCGCCGGCGGAGGTGCGCCGGAGAAGTTCACATCCGCCGAATTACGGCGCGTCGCCAGCGCCGCGTTGCGCCATCTGAAAGCGAAGTCCCTCAAATCCATCGCGCTCGCGCTCGAACCCGGCTTCGCCACCGCGGAACACGTGACCGCCGCCGCCGAAGGCGCGCTGCTCGGCGATTACGAGCCCGACCGCTACAAGAGCGACAAGAAAGACGTCAAGACCGTAGACCGCTTCATCGTTTCGGCTCCCGGCGGCAAGGGTCTGGATGCTGCGCTCGGCCGCGGGCGCACCATCGCTGAAGCCCAGAACCTGACGCGCGAGCTGGTGAACGAACCGGCCAACAAGCTCACTCCGACCTATCTCGCAGAATGCGCGGCCCAGATGGCCACGGCGCAGGGTCTGGAGTGCGAGGTGCTCGATCGCGGACGCATGCAGCAGCTCGGCATGGGATCGCTGCTGGGTGTGGCGCAAGGGTCGGCCGAGCCGCCGGCGCTCATCGTGCTGCGCTATAAGCCATCCGGAAAAGCGAACGGCGCGGCGCATCTGGGCCTGGTGGGCAAGGGCGTCACGTTCGATACCGGCGGCATCTCCATCAAACCGGCCGACGGCATGGAAAAGATGAAGTACGATATGGCGGGCGGCGCTGCCATGATCGGGGCCATGCGCGCGCTCGCGCAGTTGAAGCCGGCGATCCCGGTGACGGCTTTGATCCCCGCGGTCGAGAACATGCCTGGCAGCCGCGCGCAGCGGCCGGGGGATATCGTCACCGCGCTTTCGGGAAAAACCATCGAAGTGATCAATACCGATGCCGAGGGGCGTCTGATTCTGGCTGACGCCCTCACCTATGCGCGGCGGCTTGGCTGCACGCACCTGGTCGACGCGGCCACTTTGACCGGCTCGGTGGTCGTAGCGCTCGGGCACATCAATGTCGGGCTTTTCTCGAACGACGATCGCATGGCCGAGCGCGTTCTCGAAGCTTCACGCGTGGCCGGCGAAAAGATGTGGCGCATGCCGCTCGACGACGATTACAAGGATCAGCTCAAGAGCGCCTTTGCCGATATTGCGAACGTCGGCGGCCGGCCGGGCGGGGCCATCACCGCGTCATTGTTCTTGCGCGAATTCGCCGAGCAGACGCCCTGGGTGCACCTGGATATCGCGGGTACCGCGTGGCTCGATGACGCCAAACCCTACATGGCCAAAGGGCCGTCTGGGGTCGGCGTGCGCACGTTCGTGAATCTGGCGATGAACTGGCGCGATTAAGGCGTCGCCGCTTCGCGCTTGACGCGCCGGGAGCGCAGCACGTCGATGACGAAACGGTCGCGCGCGGCTTTCACTTCCGCGATTGACTTCTTCGACCAGTCGTAAAAACCATTGCCGGTCTTGGCCCCAAGATCGCCGTGCGCCACTTTGGCGCGGTAGCATAGCGGCGCGCGCGGCTCGTTGTAAAGATCCTTGGCGATGTAGTCCAGAATTCCCAGGGCCATGTCCAGGCCCACGGCGTCCTGGTGCTCGAAAATTCCGTAAGCCGGCATGCGCAGGCCGAAGCCGTTTTTCGCGACCAGATCCACGTCTTCAACGTCCGCAATCCCTTCGCCCACGATAAACGCCGCTTCCCGCACCAGCGCCATTTGCAGACGGTTGCCCAGCTGGCCCGGTCGGTCTTTTTTGACCATTACCGGGACCTTCCCGCAAGCCGCCAGCAGTTCGCGGACCGATTGCGCCACGTCTAAAGAAGTCTTTTCGCCGATCACGATCTCAACCAGCGGCATCAGATGCGGTGGATTCCAAAAATGGGTTGTCAGCACGCGCTCGGGGCGCCGGCAGCGCGACGCCACGGCGGTGATGCTCAGCCCGGAAGTGTTGGTCGCCAGCACAGCGTCCCGATGCGCCATCGCGTCCATGCGCGCGAACATCTTTTGCTTGAGTTCCATGTTTTCGGGCGCGGATTCGATCACCAGATCCACGGCCTCTACGGTGCGGTCGAAGGCCGTAGAAACATCCAGGCGGTCGACGGCGTCGCGGACCGCCACGTATTCCGCGAGCCCGTTTTCGGCCAGCACGCGCAACTGCTCGCGGGCGGACGCCAGGCCTTTGGCGGCGCCCTCTTCGGTGCGGCTCAGAATGGTCGAACGCACGCCGCCCAGCGCGAGTGTGGCGGCGATCCCCGGCCCCATCATGCCCGTGCCGATCACGGCAGCGGTGCGGAAGCGGCTTTTTGGCATGCAGTGATTGTATCGGAGTCCTGCCTATTCCGTTCCTTTGAGTTCGATCAACAGCGTGCGGTAGGGCTTCGATCCCAGGTTGATCAGTTGCGGCGCGTCCTCGCCCTTGTGGTGGAAGATGACGTCGCCTGATTTGCGTTCCTGCACGGATTTAGCTCCGGTCTCGGAATTGGTGCGCTCGTAGCGGCAGTCGTCGAGAAAGACGATCACCTGGTCGGATTGACGGATGTGCCGCTCGCGGGGCGCTCCGGGCGGCGCCGTCACTTCCGTCACGCGCACCCGCTCGTTGTCCAGCTTGACCTTGGAAGGCAGCGGACCCCAGCCGGCCGCCCATACCGCCAGCAACGTCAGAGTCGAAGAAACCACCGCAACCGCCGCGATTTTTCGCATTTTCGATCCTCCCTCAGCCGCTTCCGGCGGGTCCTAACCGGGGTTCCGTTTTGTGCTCCAAAAGCGGCTTGCGCTTTACGCCTTTTGGGTATAATGATTATGCATTTGACTCTTACCATTTTTCTTAGCGTTCTCAAAGCTGGGGGTCGCGCGTGTGTGTCGGACCGCGCCCCCCATTTTTTTTGAACGCGCGCGCTAGGGGTCAAATTACAATACACCGTGGAAAAGGAAGCACATGAAAGAAAAAGGCACAGTCAAATGGTTTAACGCCGCCAAAGGCTACGGATTCATCCAGAGAGAGAACGGAGAAGATGTCTTCGTGCACTTCTCGGCGATTCAAGGGGATGGCTATCGCAGCCTGGAAGAGGGCGCCAGAGTGGAATTCGAGGTCACCAAAGGGCCCAAAGGTTTACAGGCGGCAAATGTAACGGTTTCCAGTTAGGCCCGCCTGCGCGCATGAAATCGGGAACCGGCCAGCCGACGCCCTGCCGGTTCCCGGCATCAGAAAGGATTGGATGAGCAAGGAAGACAACATCGAGGTGACCGGAGTCGTACTGGAAAAATTTCCTAGCGGGCTCTTTAGCGTGCAGCTCGATCACAACCGTGTCGTACTGGCCCACCTGGCAGGGCGCTTGCGGCGCAACCGCATCCGCGTGCTGGCCGGAGACCGGGTTACGCTGGAACTCTCGCCCTACGATCTGACCAAAGGCCGCATCACCTTCCGCCACAGGTAAATCCCTCCCTCCCAGCCCCCCCTGTTTCGCCGCCGCTCTCCCCCACTTATTCCGGAGAGATAGGCCGCAGTTTGTGCACTTCCATCTTCAGCCATGCACAAGATTCTGTTCGTTCTAGGCACCCGGCCGGAAGCCATTAAGCTCTGTCCGGTGCTGCTCCACATGCGGCGCCGGTACACGGATTTCGAGGTCAAACTCTGTGTGACCGGGCAGCACCGTTCGATGCTCGATCAGGTGCTCCACGCTTTCGACGTGAAGCCGAATCACGATCTCGATTTGATGCAGCCGGCGCAGACGCTGGCGCAATCGACGTCGCGAATGATCGCCGCCCTCGATCCGGTGATGAAGGCCGAGCAGCCGGATATGGTGCTGGTGCAGGGCGACACGACCACGACGGTTTGCGGCGCGCTGGCGGCCTTTTACCAAAAAATACCCGTCGGGCACGTGGAAGCCGGGCTGCGGACCTGGGATCCGTGGCGGCCCTTTCCTGAAGAGATGAATCGCGTGCTGACGGCGCGCATGACGGATCTGCACTTTGCCGCAACCGAGGGCGCCGCCCGGAATCTGGAGGCCGAGGGAGTGGATCGCGCGCGCATTTCCGTGACAGGCAATTCGGGAATCGATGCCGTGCTGTATGTAAGAAATGGTCTCGAGACAGGCGCGTTGCGAGGGGGCGGCTGGCCGGCGCTCGATCCGTCCAAGAAGGTGATCGTGGTAACCGCGCATCGCAGGGAGAGCTTCGGCGATGGTTTCGAGAACATCTGCACCGCTCTGGCAGAGCTGGCCACGCGCAACGATGTACAAATCGTCTACCCCGTGCATCGCAATCCGAATGTGCTCGATCCGGTGAACCGCAGGCTGGCTCACCTGGAGAATGTGGTGCTGTTGCCGCCGCTCGATTATGTCCCGTTCGTCGATTTGATGCGGCGGGCGTACATCCTGATTTCCGACTCCGGCGGCGTGCAGGAGGAAGCGCCGTCGCTCGGCAAGCCCATTCTTATCATGCGCGAGAAGACCGAACGGCCGGAAGCGGTGGAGGCGGCGACAGCGCGTCTGGTTGGTACGGACGTCCAGAGGATTGTACGGGAAGCGTCGGTATTGCTGGACGACGCGGAGGAATATGCCCGGCGAGCTCGCGTTCACAACCCATACGGCGACGGAAACGCAAGCCGGCGCATTGGTGATGCAATCTGTTCATTCTTCAAGCATAAGAGCCATAAATCGAGTTCCGAAAAAAGCGTACATCAGATCGCCTAATATGGGCGCAAAGATTGCGCTCGCCGATATAATAAGAGCAGTCATATGGTGGACCGAACCAAGAACCCGCAGCCGGCCCCCAGGCCTCGAAAGCAGCAAGTCGAGGCGGCCGAGAACCTGACTGCTATTCTTTCGCAAAAAGTCGTAGGACAACCCGCTGCCACTCGGGTGATCGTTCCGTATATCCAGATGTTTCAGGCTGGCCTCGCTCCGGAGGGTCGGCCAGTAGGCGTTTTCCTGCTGCTTGGGCCGACTGGGACGGGAAAGACCAAGACCGTGGAAGCGCTGGCCGAGATTCTGCATGGCAGCGAAAAGAACGTGCTCAAAGTGGACTGTGGCGAGTTCCAGATGGAGCACGAAGTCGCCAAACTGATCGGCGCGCCGCCGGGCTACCTGGGGCATCGTGAGACGCAGCCCATGCTGACGCAGCAGAAGCTGAATGCCGTCACGAGCGACCGCTGCGCGTTATCGCTGGTGCTGTTCGATGAAATCGAGAAAGCCGCGCCGTCGCTTACGCGGCTGCTGCTCGGCGTGCTGGACAAAGGCATTCTCAGGCTGGGCGACAACTCCACGGTCAATTTTGAAAAGAGCCTCGTTTTTCTGACCAGTAACCTGGGCGCGCGGGAGATGATGAAGGAGATCAATCCCGATTTCGGTTTTCAGGCGGGCGCCGGTGTCGAGCGGCCGGACCTGACCAGCAAGCTGCAAAATATCGCGCTGGTCGCGGTACGCAAGAAATTCTCGCCCGAATTCGTAAACCGCATCGATTGCGTGATCACGTATCAGCCGCTGACTCCGGAATCGCTCTCGGCGATCCTCGATCACCAGATTGCGGACCTGCAAAATCACGTCAACACGCGGCTCGGGCCGCGCTGTTTCACCATCGAAGTGCCGTTCGAGACCAGGCAGTGGCTTCTACGCAAGGGGACCAGCCCCGAATACGGCGCGCGCGAGTTGAACCGGACGATTCACCGCAACCTGACGCAGCCGCTGGCAACCATGGTGGCGACCGGGCAGGTGGAGCCGGGATCGCGGGTGCGCGTCGAAACGGCGGAGGACGGGGAATCGCTGGTACTGCGCACGACCGGCCCCGACGAAGCCGAGATCCCGGCGCATCCCACGGTTTTGCTGGTGGACGACAACCGCGACCTGCTGCATTTTCTCGAGCGGCTGATGGCGGAAGCGGGCTGGAAACTGCTGACGGCGGAATCGGCCAGCGGCGCACGGCGGCTGCTGCACTCCGCCAAGCCCAACGCGGCGCTGCTCGATTACATGCTCCCGGACGGCAACGGTGTAGAGCTGGGCGTGCAGTTGCGGCAAAGCGCGCCCCGCATGCAGGTGATCGTGATGACCGGGTCGGTGCTGCCGCCGGAAGAGGAAGCGATTTGCGAGGAGCACGATTTCCCGGTGCTGCGCAAACCGTTCCTGGCTTCCGACGTGATGAACCAGATCCGGAGCCGGTTGACGCCGGCGGCTGAAGCGGCGCGATAGTCCAATCAGCGTGAGCAGACGGCGGCGATGGAGTGGCCTTCTGTGTTCACCACTTCTTCTACAAGCTTTAACCCGGCGTGTTTAGCCACCAGCCAGCGAAACGAATCGGGCGTGTAGGCGTAGCGAAAGTTTAAGAAGATACGCTCTCCCCGGGGCAGGGAGGGCTCGCCGGGCAGGGTGAGGGTGAGGTCGCGCTCGGCGCGGAAGAACCGGGTGATCAGGTGCAGGCCGCCGTGGCGCTCGTCGCGCTTGTGCTCGAAGCGCAATTCGCCGTCGTCCTCGGCAATCCCCACCGAAATGAGCGGCGCCAGCGTGAAGCGGCGGATGCAGGGCTCCTCGCTGCGCGCCAGTATGCCCTCATGAAACAGTTCGCCATCGATAATCAACCGGTCTTCGCTGCGCATGCATTCGGCGAGGTGGCGCACCTGATCGAGCGGATCGAAGCCGCCGAGGGTGTTGCCGGCTACCAGGAAGATTTTTGGCGACTCGGCGGCATCGGAAGCGAGCACGAGGTGCATGGGGCTCGAGATGTCGGCTTTGATCCCCATGGTTTCGATCTCGGCATCTTCGGCGGCCGAGCAGGCGAGCTCGAGCAGCATCTGGCTGGCATCCACGGGAAAATATTTCACGCTGCGGCCGGAGCGCTCGATCGACTTGATCAGCGCGCGATCTTTGACGCCGTCGCCTGAGCCAAAGCTGATGACCGAAACGGCGCCGCCATGGCCGTTGGGAATTTTCTTAGGAAGCGTCGCGCCGAGACTCTCCCAGCATTCCCGCAATCCCGTGTTGATGGAGTTTTGGCTGAGGTCCAGCCAGGCGCGCACGGAACGCGGGAACCAGTAGAAGAATTTTTCCGGCAGGTCGCGCGCTTCGATAGATTCGGAAAACTCCTGCGCGATTTCCGCTTCGGTCAGGAAGACGTCGATATTCATAAGCGGTGGTCTTCTCTAGCTTGTACCGGAGCGGCCGGCGATGCAACCGGGCGGGACGGGTTCAATGCGCAAAGTAGCCGGTCTTGGAGCGGACGGTGAGGCCGGGACGCGTGGCACGGATGACAATTTTCCGGAACGAGCCGTCGCGCACAGGGTTGGTGGAAACATAGGCCAGCTCGTAGGACGACCGCAGGTCCTCACCGATTTGGCGGAACGAGTTGCGAATGTCGCCCTGTTCGGCGTCGAAATCTGCACCGCCGGTTTCGCGCGCGATGCGCGCCATCACGCTGATGCCGTATTTATTCCGGGCGGTCAAACGGCCGTGGCGCCGCTCGGTGTAGCGCATGGCGAATACGCGCACGTCCGCCGCCTGGGCGGCTTCGATGGCATCCAGCATGTGATGCGCGCTGGAGTTATCCTCGCCGTCGCTAAAGACAATGACGGCGTGACGGCTATTTTCGGATTGAGAAAGTTTTTCTGTGGCGGCGTAGTAGAGCGCATCGTAAAATGCCGTGCCCAGCTCGCGATCCTCCGGCGGGCCAAGCTCGGGAAAATTGCGGGCGCCGTGCTCAAAACGCGCCAGGCCGTCCATCAATTGCGCGCTCGAAGGCGAAAAATCGCCGGCCAGGCGCAGGTGGTTACCGAAGCAGAGGAGAAACGCGCGGTCGCGCGGCGCGAGCACGTCATGAAGAAACGACTCCAGGTGACGATGATGGCGTTTTAGAAAATGTTCCTGGCTGCCGCTCATATCGACGATGAGGCCGAGGGCCAGCGGGACATCGGCGCTGCGGGAGAAAAAAGAAATGGTCTGCGGAATGCCGTCTTCGAACACCTGGAAATCGTCTTTGGTCAAACCGGAGGCGAGCGAGCCGTGCGCATCGCGGACGGCAAATGCCACGTTGACCAGGTTGACGTCCACGTGAATGCGCGGCTGCTCCTGTGATGCGCAGCAGAGGGCGAACGCAAGAGCCATGGCAAAGAATCGCGGCATTCCTGGAAGAATTATAGGCCGCGGCAGCAAAGAAAGCAGATGCAGCACGCGCATTTCGAAATGCGGGTGATTCGCGAGGCACACGTACCGACATGTTCCCGGTAGAATTGATGTTACATGCGGGGGGTCTGGCGGATCTGCGGCATCCTATCGCTGGCTCTGGCCGCTCCATGTGCGTCAACGATATGGGCGGCTGCGCCCGCGGCGGCCGTTTCGCTGGCGGGGCGCATTACCGATGAGAACGGCGTTGCAGTAAAGGGCGCGCGCTTCGAGGCCACATCCGCGGCGGGGACCTTCACTGCGACGGCCGATGATGCCGGCGACTTCAAGGTGCATTTGCCGGCTGCCGGGGAATACCAGATACGCGCGTTACAGCCCGGATTTTTCGTCTACAGCGGCAGGTCCATCATTTTTCAGGAAGGCGCCAACGAGCTCAACATCACTCTGAATCACCTGCAGGAGCTGACCGAAAAAGTGGACGTGTCCTACTCACCGCCGGCTATCGATCCGCAACAGACCGAGGAACAGAAGCAGCTCAACAGCTTGGAGGTTCTCGAGATTCCCTATCCCGCCTCGCAGGACTATCGCAGCGCTTTGCCGCTGATGCCTGGCGTTGTGCAGGATCCCAGCGGCGCGCTGCACTTCAACGGCGGAGCAAGCGATCAGACAAATTTCACGATGGACGGCTTCAATCTTTCGGATCCCTACACAGGGCAACTGGCAGTGCGGGTCAGTGTGGAGACGGTGCGGTCGCTCGACCTGGAAAGCGGGCGGTACTCGGCGGAAAAAGGACAGGGATCGTCGGGCTCCCTCGACATCAAGACGGCCATGGGGGATGACCGCTGGCGATTCGCCACCACGAACTTCATACCCGGCGTGAGCACGCAAGACGGAATTTTTATCAACAAATGGACGCCGAGAGTGGAGGTATCAGGCCCGCTGGCCAAAGGCCGCGCCTGGTTTCACAACGGCTTCGATACCTTCTACGACATCAACGTGATCAGCGGGCTGCCGCATGGCCAGAATCGCAGCCGCAGCGTGACGACGAGCAACATGAGCCGATTTCAGGTGAATCTGACGCCGGCCAACATCCTGACCGGAAGTTTCCTGCTCAATTACGGCGACGATAACAACAAAGGGCTGACCATTCTTGACCCTGTGCCCACCACCACGAACGACCGGCAACACCTTTATGTTTCGACGGTGCGCGATCAGTGGTACCTGGGCGGCGGAGCGCTGTTGGACATCGGCTTCGCCGACAGCCGGGGCATGGCGCGAGAGAGTCCGCAGGGAGACCGGATCTACCAGATTCTGCCGTTCGGCCACCGCGGCAATTTTTTTCTGGACGCGG
>DATEFW010000041.1:0-64483 GCA_035280425.1 Bryobacteraceae bacterium
GAAGGCCGAGATCAATCGGGCTAGGCGGCGGCGCTTCCTGCCGGTTCCGGAGCCGCTGCCGAAATTGCGGAGCCGGCTACGCACGTAGTTCTCTTCATGGCGGGCGTTCTCGGACGCGGGTTCAACTCCCGCCGCCTCCACTCAAACCAATCCGACCACTTCGTCCGAGCCGTGTCTTATTGAACCGGCCCTCCCCAACCGCGGATCGCGGTGTAGAATCGGTCTGTGCTCCGTCTCTCAAACCTGTTCCTCACATCCCTGTTTTTCCTCTCTTTGCTGTCGGCTCAGACTTCGGCACCGAAAGCCGCGCGTCCCATTCCGCCGACTCGCGATGCGCACACCCCCGGTTACGTTCAAGCCACCGAGCTTTCCGACGGCGCCCTGCCTTCGCCCACCGCCAATGGGAATTTCATCGTTGGACCGACCCACGCGCCCGCGCCCGAAATGTCGCGCAATGAAGCCGTGCCTCAGGGCACGATTTACAACTTCACGGTCGAGTCCAAGGACAGCAAACTCTACCCTGGAATCGCCCGCGACGCCGGTACATTCGGCACGCCGGACCCGAACGACCCGGCGAAACTGGTGGTGACCACGAGTCACCCGGCGCCATACACGCGCAAGGTCGCCGTCTACGTTCCAAAACAATATGTGGCGGGAACGATTGCGCCGTTTATCGTCGGCGCGGATGGACCCGACCCGCTGCTGTTCGCCGCGCTTGACAACCTGATCGCGCAGCACCGCGTGCCGGTGATGATCGCGATCTCTGTCGGAAACGGCAGCGGCGACGCGCAGGGCAGCGAACGCGGCCTGGAGTACGACACCATGTCGGGCCGCTACGCCGACTTCATTGAGACGGAGTTGCTGCCCCTGGTGGAAAAACAATGCAGCGTCAAGCTGACCCGCGACCCGAACGCGCGCGCCACCATGGGATGCAGCTCCGGAGCGGCGGCCGCGATGATCATGGCCTGGTATCGTCCCAATCTGTACCGCCGCGTCCTCAGTTACTCCGGCACGTTCGTCAATCAGCAGTGGCCGCCCAACCCGAAAACTCCGCACGGCGCCTGGGGACTGCATGAATCCCTGGTCCCCAATTCTCCCAAGAAGCCAATCCGCATCTGGATGGAGGTCGGCGACCGTGATCTCTACAACCCCAACAACATGCGCGATAACATGCACGATTGGGTTGTGGCCAACGAGGACATGGCCAAAGTGCTCGCGTCGAAAGGCTACACCTACCAATTCCTGTTTGTGAAAAACGCGGGGCATTGCGACCGGGCCATGAAGGAGCAAACTCTACCCGAAGCCCTCGAATACGTCTGGCAGGATTTCCCGCAGACCCCGGTCAAGCGCTGACGCCGCCGAACGGTCGCCAGAGTTTCGATCCACGCGAATGCCGTTCGGTTCGCGACCGAAGCCCCTACTGTCCCTTATACTCCCGGATCAGCTTTGCCACCGTCGACGTCGGCTTCACCGGTTCGATCAGCACGATCTGCCGCGCGTCCAGGATCATCGAATCCGGCTCGTGCCACTCTTTGCCGCGCTTGATCAGGCTGTTCTTGACTTTCTTGGTTTCGCGATCGGCTTCGCTCTGGATGTAGAACACATCCTGCAACACCGGGTACGCGGAACCGATCCGCTGGAGCTTTCCGAAATACGTCTGGCCGTTGGCGAGCAGCACCAGTTGGTACTCCGTCGTCAATTTTGGCGGCTGGTGCGCAGGCCAGGCAAAGATCAGAAACCCTGCGAGAAAACCAAGAGCGATTCCGATTGCCGTGTAGAGCGCGTTGCGGATCATCCTCTAAGCCGGCGCCGGTAGATTCCCGCTATGCCCAGGAGACTGGAGCCGAGCAGGAATACTGTACCAGGTTCCGGGACAGTCGGCGTGAAGGTGCCGCCCGCGGTGGTGTGGATCGTCTGAAAGAACGTGCTGCCGCCGAAGATCGAGTCGGATGCGCTGATTTGATCCGGAGTCGGAAAATCCGGAAAGGTCGAAAGGTCGGAAAGGTAGAGCGCGCTGCCGTCGCCGGCGGTCAGGAACGGGTTCGTGGGATTCAACAGGTCCACCGGCACGTCGGCGCAGACAATGCAAAAGACCCGGCCCAGATCGTTCCCCTGGCCGTCAATGACGTCCTGGTCCGCAACCAGCACCGTGTCGCAGTTGCTGACGTCCGGATTGTCAAAAACCTGGCAGAAGTTGCCGAATCGCAGAACCTGCACCTCATGCCCGGCAATGCCGGAAGCCAGCAGTTGATCGCCGGATCGCAGATCGAACGTCCCGTTCCCCGAGGTGTCGATGTGGATAATGTTGACGGAGAACAACTGGTTGAAATCCGAAAACCGTGGGATGGTTGTCGCCGCTGTGGTGATGGAAGGAATATCGAGCTGGAACGAGTCGTCGAAAAGCGGAATCGGAATGCTGAACAGGTCCGGGTCTGCGAAAAACGCAGGTCCGGCATCAAACAAGCCCGAGAGTTGCAGCGCCGTCACGGCAACATCGCCGCCCAGCGTCAGGCCGGTCGTGTTGTGGAACGTGTTGTCCAATGTAAAGGTCGGCTTGATGGACAAAGTGTGGTCCAGGAAACCGCCTACCGTCGCCGGAAGCAACGTCACCGGCGGCGCGCCTACCGGAAACTCCACATGCCGGGTCACCGTGCCGTTCTGTTCCATCACCGGTTCGCTGAAATCCAGATTCACCATCAGGTTGGGCGTGAACGAGAAATTCTGGTAGAGACCGAGCGAAACGCCCGGATCGACCGAAAGCAGTGTGTAATCGATCGGCCCCACGCTGCCCGCCAAAAACGGCCCGACCACCGGCAGCAGCGACGCCGCATCGAACGATAACTCGAAGACCTTTTCCTTGCCCGACCCCGCGAGCGTCAGATCGGGGTGTAGACTACCATGGACCGCCAGATCCGGTGGGTTGACGGTCATGTTCAGCGTGTTATCAAACGTGTGCGTTCCATAGCCGAGCACCGTCTGGCCGAGCACGCTGATGCCTTTCAACGAATTGACATCGAGAACTTGCGTGCCGAGATCGACGCTTCCCAGGTTGATGGTGCCGCTGTCGCACACAAACAGAAAACACGCTCTGGCTCCGACGCCTCCCGATGCGTGCAGGTCGATGTTCAGTTGCGCGTCGGCATAGGGGAAGGTTGTGTCGAAACCCTTATCGGGGATGTATTGGGAGTTCGCGACTTGCAGCAATTGACCGAGCTTGTTGTAGCCCGACCCGCCCAGCGCCGAGAAATCCGACTCCGAGACCTGCAAATGAGAAAACGGCCCGGGAAAGTTTGCCGAGACCTGGAATGCCTGCCCGGATTGCACCTGAGTGGGTAGGTTCAATTGGACTTGCTCGGGATAGTTCAGATTTACGGTGCCGGCGTCGATGTGATACTTGGCATTGAGACCCGCCGTGAAATCCCCAACCGGCGAGAGCTTGAGCGATGCCAGGCCGCTGAGATCGACGCCGATGATGCTGCCCAGAGCGTCCAGCGCCGCGCCGCTTGGATCGACGCTGAACTTTCCAAGATCCAGGTGGGCGCTGAGCTCGGGATCGGGCAGGGAATAGGTGTGCTCGAAAATCTGCGCACCTCCGGGCGCCCATGGGTTTTGGTTGACGGCCGCAAAGTTAAGCTGAAGGTCGTCGGCATATGCCGGCGCGAAGCAAATCAGGACCGCGATCCCAGAAAGCGCAATTGCCCGGGCCGACGATGTGGCATGCATAAATCCTCCGACGGCGGCATCGCAGCGCACGGGAGTTCGACACACTGCCGCGTATCCGCAACGCCGCCGGAATTCGAGAAGGGATCAGTTTAGTCGGGAAGCGGTTGGCCCGCGAGAGCATGAATATGCGTTTTTGGGACCTTGGTTTTTACGGGTCCGGCTGTCAGGCCGGGGATTTCGGGTTGGGGATCAAGTGCCGGGCGAAGCCGTCCCAGTCCCGGGTTGCCCGCAACCAGTGACCCTCGAAGCCGTGGCCGTGCCACATCGCGTGATTGAACTGAAACAACCTGTCCGCGTGGTCAGGCAGATAGACATAGCCTTGGCCGGCTGCGGGATCGAAGGCATACAGGACAACGTAAACCAGCATTGGCTGGTTGGCCCGGCAACCCTCCGACTCGCAAGCCGAGTAGAACGACACCTGGTAAACCGGAAGACCAGCCGGAGGCTTCACGGCGTTGGCTTCGGACCAGTCGGTAACGAAGCCATCGGCATTGGGCCAATCGACGATGAAGCCCTTGGTGTCTTCAATGCCGTTGGCGAAGACTCCGGGTCCGGACCAGACGCGGAAATCTGCGACTTTCGAATCGGTGATCTGGATGGGAGCCGAAAGGCCGCCGCCCTCGATCACGATCTTGACCGTCGGGCCTTTCGCGAGCAGCGGCGTCGCGACGAGAATACTGAGCGCGGCCAGGAACTTCATACGACCTCCTCGGCAGCCATACAAAGGATAGCACGCTGGGTAACTGGTTTTGATTAGTGGAAGCGCCATTTATCCGGCGTATAATGAGTCCGGAACGGAGACTGTGATGAAACGAACACTTTCCTTATTCGCGATAACCGGCCTCGCGTTGCTCGGCGCCGGCTGGTCTGCTGCTGCGCAGGCCCAGAAGGAAGTCAAGAAGGTTCCCGTCACTCCCACGCGAGCAGATTCGGGAGTCGCGATGTTCAAAACGTACTGCGCTTCCTGCCACGGGATGGACGGCAAAGGAAACGGTCCGGCAGCCGATGCGTTGAAGATGCCGCCGGCTAATCTGACGCTGCTGAAACAGAAAAACGGCGGGAAATTTCCCGGCGGCAAAGTGAGCCAGATCATCGACGGAGAAAACGAAGTGCGCGCTCACGGCACGAGCGAGATGCCGCTATGGGGACCGGTGTTCCGGTCGATGGATCCGAGTAATCTACCGGTCGTCAAGCTGCGCATTGCGAATCTGACCAAGTACATCGAATCGATCCAGCAATAGAAGAACGCGGGCGCCCGGCTATTGCCCGCCGCGGAAGCCGAACAGCTTTTCCTTCTTGATCAGCGCGGTAACGGGCGGAGGCACGAGTTTCTCCCAGGACGCGTCGCCGGATTGAATCAGGCTGAGCACATCGCCGGGGAAGACGTGCAATTGTTCCGTCCCAAACCGGCGGATTGGCTCAATATACCCGTTGTCGACCAGGTACGCATACAAGTGGCGCAGTTCGGAAGCAACCTCCAGCTTATCCACGGTGGTCATGGTTCCATTTGTTGGATTTTGCTCCGGATAGATGTAGAGCTTCACGGCCCCCTGAAACAGCCGGCCCAATCCTTCCAGAATCCCGCCCGCAAGGTCGGTGTAGTATTTCTCGTCGAAAATCTCACGCAGCGTAGGGAGGCCGGTGGGCATGACGATCCAGTTGCCGGTGTAATGGCGGAGGTCGCGGATCACTCGATCGAAACGGGTGTGGTTGGAGATCATGACCATCCGGCCGAGCGCCGCCAGCGTATCGGCGCGGTCGAGAAAATCGCGGTGATCGATGCTGCCGCCGGTGATGAGATTATTCAGGGTCATTTCCATGACGACCACAGGTTCCTGGCCGCCGATTTTGGGGTCGGCGCGAAACTGGTCGAGAGCCGATTGCAAAATATCGAGGGTGACGTTGGTTACTGGATGGAAGCTGCCGCGCTCGATCAGCACGGGCCGCCCGGAGAGCGCTTCGGAGGGCTGGATCACCTCGCCTTGCGCGGTGAACATGGCGGAATCGGTGAGGGCCTGCTCGACCAGTTGCAGGCTCATCAGGCGGTTGTCGATTCCCGGAAACGCGGGGCCGGAGAACTTGATCATGTCCACTTCGATGCGCCGGCGCGTGAGGCCGTCCATCAGTTCACCGATTAACTGTGCGGGCTCCTGAGTGGAGTAGAAAGCTCCGTGGATCAGGTTCACGCCCAAAATGCCCAGGGCTTCCTGCTCGCCGGTAGTGACGGAGTCGAATAACTCAACGTGGACGATGATCTCGGAGGGCTCCGAGCGAGGCCGCGTTTGAAAACGAATGCCGATCCAACCGTGGCCGCCGGCCTCATGCGGGCGGCTATGGGTGGCGACAGTTTCGGCAAAGACAAAGAAGCAGCTCTTATCGCCGCGCTTTGAATCCTGTTCCTTCACGAGCAGCGTGTACTCGTGATCGAGCATGGACGCGAGGCGCTCGCGGCTGACGTAGTGTTCGGCGGGGCCGTAGAGGTCATCGCTGATGACGGTGTCGTAAGCCGAAATGGATTTTGCGATGGTGGCGGCGGCGTGCCCGGCGTGGAAAAACCAGCGGACCACTTCCTGGCCGGCGCCGATTTCGGCAAAGGTGCCGAATCGCTCGCCGTCGAGATTGATGCGCAGAGCTTTTTGTCCGGTCTCGGGCGCGGGGGTCATGGAAGGATTTCCGGGGCCCGCACACAGGCGGATCCCGCTGGCTGCCATGCCATTGTGCCGGGCCGCGCGAAGCCGGAGACGAGATAAGAATTTTTCGATTTCGTTTTGTTCAGTAATTCAATCATTTAAAAATATAGGGGCGATATCGCACACAGGAAATACCGCTGCGCAGCGTATCCTATTAGCACCATTTTCTCCTGAAAGGGAGCATTCATGAAAAGGAGTAGTAGTCAATGATGAGAGAAAATATGAGCGATCGCGAGCAGAAGATCACAATGGCGGTAGGTTCGGCGGCGGCGGCAACGGCTATATTCGCTCCGCTGGGGTATAAGTGGAAAAGCATTCTTAGCGCCCTCGCCGTCGGCGGGCTCTTGACGAGTGTGATGAGAGTGTCGCCCGTCAGGCGAATTTGCGGCCTTTGATCGGTTGATCGTGATACGGCGAAGAGTGCGCGCGTCTCGTGTGGGCGCGCGCTGTTCGCCTTTGCCGAAGCCGGTCCAGTCATTTCTTTTCTAAAAAGCATTTTCGTTCCTTCGAAACAGATTTCGTTACCATGATGTGGCGCATCCTTGTGGCGCATCCTTGCATCCGCGGGATGCATCACTGCTAGGCTTCGAGCATGGCGGACGAAACGAACGAACGGGATATTGTCGACGCTCTCGAACAAAACTGGCGCGCGGAGGTGCAGAGTGCGCGCATGTACCGCGAGCTGGCCGCTGCGGAGAAAGATCCCAAGAGGCGAGCGGTTCTCCTGCGCATGGCGGAAGCCGAAGACCGGCACGGAGCGCGGTGGGCGAAGAAGCTGCGGGAGCACGGCATCGAACCTGCTGCCGCCGATAGCTGGCGCGAGCGCCTGGAGCGCTGGTGGAACCGGCAGGCCGGCACAGATGTAGCGATCCGGCGCATGGAAGCGGCGGAGGACCGCGACAATGCCCGCTACACGGCGCAACAGAAACGCGCGCTGGGCGAAGACGAAGAGGCGCAGCAGATTCTGCGGGAAATCGCGCTCGAAGAAAAAGCCCACGGCCGGGCTTTGCAGTCGATGGTTCCGGCGCTCGGGCCGCAGGGCGTACTGGACACGATTCTCAAGCGCGAGCGCTGGCACGGGCGCGGCGGAAGCTGGGTGGCGGACGCGATCTACGGCGTCAACGACGGGCTGGGCGCGGTGTTCGGCATTGTTTCGGGCGTGGCAGGCGCGACCGACAATCAGCAGCGCTACGTGCTGATTTCGGGTCTTGCCGGCATGCTGGCTTCGGCGCTTTCGATGGGCGCGGGCGCGTATCTGGCGGTAAAGAGCGAGCGCGAAGTTTACGAAGCGGAGATCGGGCGCGAAAAAGAAGAGGTGGAGGAAAATCCGGACGAAGAACGCGAAGAGATGGCGCTGTTCTACCAGCTCCAGGGATTCAGCGAGGAAGAATCGCAGCGCATGGCGGAACGGATTGCCGAACATCCGGAGCAGATGATCGAAGCCATGGCGCAGCAGGAGCTGGGGCTTTCGGCGCGTCATTTTCCGAATCCGTGGATCTCGTCGCTTTCGGCGGCGGCATCGACGGCGGTGGGGGCGTTCATTCCGATCATTCCTTTCTTCTTCATGCAGGGCTTTTCGGCGGTGGCGGCGGCGTTTGCGGTGAGCATTGCGGCCCATTTTCTTGTCGGCGCGGCGAAATCGCTGATCACGGCGAGATCGTGGTGGGCTTCGGGCTTCGAGATGACGCTGGTGGGCGTGATCGAAGCGGCGGTGACGTACAGCCTGGGGCTGGCGTTCCGGGTGGCTTGAGATAACTTGCCGGACTATAAGCCGGTTTCTGTGCCCTTGCGGGCGGCAACCATTCCTCTGGGCCGGCCATTACTGGCAGGCTCTAGCGACCTACCCGAGAGTCGAACGGAGCGGGCCGCTCCTCCCCTCCTATTTGGTCTTGCTCCGCGTGGGGTTTGCCCTGCCAGCCGGATTGCTCCGGCCGCGGTGCGCTCTTACCGCACCATTTCACCCTTACCCGGTTAGGGGCGGTATGTTTTCTGTGGCACTTTCCGTCGAGTCCGGTTTAACCGAACCCTCCCGGCCGTTAGCCGGCACGCTGCCCTGTGGAGACCGGACTTTCCTCCCCGAGCTGGGGCGGTTGCCCGTCCGGCAAGTTACGGACTTATTATCGCATTGATGGGGAACGAGTTCGGGGAAATTGGGTTTGTTCTGCAAAATTGTTTAAATGGCTGGGGGCATGGGACATAGGGGCGTTTTTTTGAGGCTCCTGGAATAGGGTAATGCGGGAACGGGCGGCGGGAGGTAGTTCGGGGCGCGTAAAATGCTGAGGGCGTGGGGGGAAGGCCGGGCAAGGCGCTGTGACCGGGAAATCGGCTACTGGGAGATTCGAGAGGGTTCAGGTGTCTAATTCGAGTGGGGCAGACCAGTGAAAGGTACAGATCCACGCAGTGCAGTGAGCGGACTCTGTGCCGTCGTGGGTCTGCTGGCGTTGCTTGCTGGGTGCAGCCCGGATCGGGCGGAGGTGCTGGAGAACGGCGGGGCGCGGGAAGCGATGGCGATGAAGGGCGTCGATACGCTGCGCGAGCAGTTCAACCGGGGCGGGTGTGAGCTGATATTCGACCAGGCCGATGTGGCCTTCCGGTACCGGCAGTCGAAACAGACCTGGCTGGAGAAGTGTAAAGAACTGCGGCGCAGGTGGGGGACGTGGCGGAGTTTCGCGGCGCACGTCGAGAGGCGCACGGGAGTGCAGCTCAGCGTGGCGATCGGCGGGGCGGCCGAGTTTGTGAATGGCCGCGTGCCAGTCGAGACCACCTGGCATTTCGATCACGGGCGTGCGGAATTGTTTTCGCTGAATGTCAACGGCGAGCCGATTCCGGCTTACAGGTGGCCGAGACCGCAGAAGCGCTATCTCGATCCGCTGGTGCAGCACGGGTCGGAAGCGGCTTAGTTACGCAAATAGATGGAGGGCGTGCGTATGGGACAATGCCTGCGGATGCGAAGAGCGGCTTACGTTGCTGGGATCCTGTCGGCATCGGCTATCGCGCTGGGAGCGGCGACCGCCGCTGGATACGTTTTGTCGGTCTTGCAAGAGGGCGGATGGAAATATACGGAGCTCATCGCGCCGATTTGTGGGCTGGTAATGATCGTGGCGCTCGCGGCGGGGATCGCTGGTTACATCACGGGGCGGAATCGGGGCGTGAGAGCGATTGTGCGTATGGCCGGGCTGTTGACGCTCGGATACTGTGCGGCGGCAGCGGGTCTCTATTTTGCGGCTCTATCGAATTGCCGGTTGTCATGCGGGAATAAGGTTCTGACGGAAGCGCGTAGCCCGGATGGGCGGTGGAAAGCGGTCACTTTTTCAAGAAACTGCGTTGCGGTGACGCGGTATTGTCCGCCGCTTCTCAACGTGTCAGTGTTGCAGGTTTCGCAAAAGCTGCCGGAAGGCGAAGGGAACGTCTTTACGATCGACTTTGCAGGCGGAGTGGCAGTCCTAAAATGGAAATCCGATAACCTGTTAGTTGTTGGATACTCTATGGCTCCGGTGCTCCGTCAAAAAGAGCGGGTTGGGGATATTCACGTGGAGTATCAATTGGCGTGGCATATGTAGGCTCGCGTGCAAGCGCGGCAGGCCGATAATCTAGGGCTGAGCATCAGGCTAGGGATTCCGGCGTAAACGTGACTGAAACCGCAGAAGCGCGATCTCGATCCGCCGATCGAGGCACGGATCGGAAGCGGCTTATTTATCCCTGCAGATCGACGGTGCTGAAGAAGTAGCGGAGCTCGACTGCGGCGGTTTCGGGGGCGTCGGAGCCGTGGATGCAATTGCGCTCGATGGACTGGGCGAAGCGTTTGCGGACGGTGCCGTCGGCGGCTTTGGCGGGATCGGTGGCACCCATGACTTCGCGGAGCTTGGCGATGGCGTCGTCACGCTCGAGGGCCATCACGATGATGGGGCCTTCGGTCATGAAGCGGACCAGGCTCGGAAAGAACGGTCGGGCGCGATGGACGTCGTAGAAGCCTTCGGCCTGTTTCTGGTTGAGGCGCGTCATGCGCAGGGCCAGGATTTTGAAACCGGCTTTTTCGAGCATGGTGAGAATCTCTCCGGCGTGGCCGGCGGCGACGGCGTCGGGCTTGATGATGGAAAAGGTGCGCTGGATCATAGACGGCTTTTGATTTTTTCTCCCATTTCGGCGGGCGAGGAGCAGACCGTGATGCCGGCTTCCTGCATGGCCTTGATTTTGTCTTTAGCTGCGCCGGAGCCGCCGGAAATGATGGCGCCGGCATGGCCCATGCGGCGTCCGGGCGGCGCGGTCTGGCCGGCGATGAAGCCGACGACCGGTTTTTTGACGTGCTCGCGAACGTAGGCTGCGGCGGTTTCTTCGGCGTTGCCGCCGATTTCGCCGATCATGACGATGGCGTGCGTTTCGGCGTCTTCGTTGAAGAGGCGGATGGCATCGACAAAGTTGGTGCCGATGACGGGATCGCCGCCGATGCCGATGCAGGTGGACTGGCCGATCGCCAGATTGGTCAACTGACCGACGGCTTCGTAGGTGAGGGTGCCGGAGCGCGAAACGACGCCGACGTGACCTTCTTTATGAATGTGGCCGGGCATGATCCCCACTTTGCACTTGCCGGGCGAAATGATACCGGGGCAGTTGGGGCCGATCAAGCGAGTCGGTTTGCCTTTGAGAAACGCCCAGGTGCGGACCATGTCCATGGCGGGGATGCCTTCGGTGATGCAAACGACGAGCGCGAGTCCGGCGTCGGCGGCTTCCATGATGGCGTCGGCGGCGAAGGGCGGCGGAACGAAAATCACCGAGGCGTTGGCGCCGGTGGATTTGACGGCATCGGCGACGGTGTTGAAGACGGGGCGGTCGAGATGCTTTTCGCCGCCTTTACCGGGAACGACGCCGCCGACGACGTTGGTGCCATACTCGATGGCCTGCTGGGCGTGAAAGCTGCCCTCTTTGCCGGTGAAGCCCTGCACGAGGAGGCGGGTGGAGCGATCGACCAGGATACTCATTGGGCGAGCCTCACGACTTTCTCGGCGGCATCGCGCATGTCTTTGGCTACGGTGAAATTGAAACCCGATTCGGTAAGGATTTGGCGGCCGAGCTCGACGTTGGTGCCTTCCATGCGGATGACGATGGGGACTTTGATTTTGAGATCGTGCGCGGCGCCGACCACGCCGGTAGCGAGACGGTCGCAGCGGAGGATGCCGCCGAAGATATTAATGAGCACGGCTTTGACGTTGGGATCGGAAAGCAGAATGCGGAAGGCGTTTTTGACCTGCTCGGCGCTGGCGCCGCCGCCGACATCCAGGAAATTAGCGGGGCGGCCGCCGGCGTACTGGATGATGTCCATGGTTGCCATGGCGAGGCCTGCGCCGTTGACCATGCAGCCGACGTTGCCATCGAGCTTGATGTAGTTGAGGCCGAACTTGGAGGCTTCGACTTCGAGCGGATCTTCTTCGTTCAGGTCGCGCAGCTCGTGGAGATCTTTATGGCGGTAGAGCGCGTTGTCGTCGAGATTGATTTTGGCGTCGAGCGCGTAGACTTTGCCGTCTTTAGTGAGGATAAATGGATTGATTTCGGCGAGTGAGGCGTCGGCCGCGACGTACGCGCGGGCAAGAGCCATCATGGCCGCGGAGGCGGTGTTGATGCTGGCGGCGGGAACGCCCATGCCGAAGGCCAGCTTGCGCGCTTGAAAAGACGCGAGGCCGGCGGAGGGATCGAAACTTTCCTTGAGGATCAGCTCGGGAGATTTGGCGGCGACTTCTTCGATTTCCATGCCGCCGGCGGCGGAAGCCATGAAGACGGGACGGGCTTGCGCGCGGTCGAGGACGATGCCGAGGTAGAGCTCGCGCTCGATGGGCAGGGTTTCTTCGATGAGCAGGCGCTGGACGACGCGGCCTTCGGGGCCGGTCTGGTGCGTGACGAGGGTCATGCCGAGGATTTTTTTGGCGAGAGCGACGGCTTCGGAAGCGTTGCGGGCGACTTTGACGCCGCCGCCTTTGCCGCGCCCGCCGGCGTGGATCTGGGCCTTGACCACGACGCTGCCGCCGAGAGCTTCGGCGACCTGTTTGGCTTCTTCCACGGAAAGCGCGACCTGGCCGCGCGGGATGGGGACGTTGTAGTGGGCCAGGAGCGCCTTGGCCTGATACTCATGAATTTTCATGGAGTGTCGGTGTGTTAGTATGGCGAGAAAGCCAGACTAAACCATCACTATAGCATGCCGTTTCTGCCCTTCCTTCACGCAGTTGCCGAGCGCCGGAGCCTTTCGTGCGCCGAGGCGCGCGAAGCCATGCAAGCGATTCTGGGGGGTGAGGTGTCGCCGGCGCAGATTTCGGCGTTTCTGGTTTCGCTGCGGATGAAAGGCGAAACCGTGGAAGAACTGGTGGGATTCGCGCGCGCCATGCGGCAGATGGCGGTGCGGATCGATGTGGGACTGAACGGCGAGACGCTGCTCGATACATGCGGAACGGGAGGCGACGGTCAATCGACGTTCAACATCTCGACGATTGCGGCGTTTGTGGTGGCGGGCGCGGGAGTGCGGGTGGCGAAGCACGGAAACCGGTCGCTTTCGAGCCAGTGCGGGAGCGCGGATTTGCTCGAGAGTTTAGGGATCAGCGTGACGCTGGCGCCGGAGCGTGTGGCGCAGTCGATCCGGGAGATCGGCATGGGATTTCTGTTCGCGCCGGCGCTGCACACGGCGATGAAACACGCGCAGCCGGTGCGCGCGGAGCTCAAGATGCGGACGGTGTTCAATCTGCTGGGACCGTTGACGAATCCGGCGGGCGCGACGGCGCAACTGGTGGGCGCGCCTTCGGCCGAAGCCGCGGAGCTGATGGCGGGAGCGCTGGCGGAACTGGGGCTGGCGCACGGGTTCGTGGTGCACGGTTCGGATGGTCTGGATGAAATTACGACGACCGGGCCGACGCTGGCATTCGAAATCCGTGAAGGGCGGGTGGAGCGGCGGACGATCGGGCCGGAGGAATTCGGAGTGGCGCGAGCGGCGGCCTCCGATCTCAAGGGCGGGGATAAGGAAATGAACGCGGGGATCGCGCGAGGGATTCTCGAAGGGGCGAAGGGAGCGCAGCGGGATATCGTGCTAGTGAATGCGTCGGCGGCGCTGGTGGCGGCGGGGCGGGCGCGCGAGTTTCACGAAGCGATGGAGATTGCGCGGAAATCGATCGATTCCGGAGCGGCGAGGCGGAAGGCCGAGGAGATGGCGCGGTTCGGAAAAGGCTAGAGCGCGCCCGAGTGACGTTTTAGAATCTGCTGCAGATTCTGGGAGAACGCGGAGCGGGCGAGCACCATATCGCAGCCGGTTTCGTGGGCTTTCTGTTTGAGCTCGCCCTGGACGTGTGAAACGTAACCGATTACGCTGATGCTTTTGAGCTCGGCGGTGCTTTTCAGCTTAGTGACGATCTCGAGCGGGTTGGCGCTCTCGAGGTTCAAGTCCAAAATAATCAGGCTGGGATGAGCATGGGCTTTGGTGATAGCCTCATGCTCTTCTTTCACGAACTCGACCGACATGCCGGCTCGTTTGGCGGCGTCATTGATCTTCACGGAGAAGAAAAGATCGCTGACCACCGCAAGGATTTTCTTGTTTCCCTGCTTCATACAGTTTTGCTACAACACTGCTCTCCTGAATAGGCTCTAAGCTAGTCTGGTCTTTGGACCCGATCGGAAACCGGAAGGAATCTCCATATTACTTGGTTGCGGCCGAGGGCGCAAGGCGGTTGTGATCGGGGCGAAGTTTATTACGGCTGCATGACGCTCGAGCCCGCAAGAGCAGAAGGAGCCCCGGCGCGTCATGCTATTTTGATGTACATGCCCGCGGAGAATCCGTTCCAGGATCCGCTGCGTTTTGAGCGTCGCATACCGGAATGCGCTGTGGTGATCTTCGGCGCGAACGGCGATCTCACGAAACGAAAGCTGATGCCGGCGCTCTACCGGCTGGCGTACGAGCGGCGTTTGTCGCCGGGCTTCGCAGTGATCGGGATGTCGCGCACGCCGATGAGCGACGAGCAGTTCCGCGAGAAGATGTGCGCGTCGGTTTCGAAATACCTGGAGGATTCGCCATTCGATAAGAATGTCTGGGCGGGTTTCGCCCAGAATCTCTACTACATGGCGGGCGATATCAGCGACCGTTCGGCATTCGAAAAGCTCGGCAAGCGGCTGGAGGAAATCGAGACAAACCGGGCGACGAGCGGCAACGTGCTGTTCTATCTTTCGACGCAGCCCAGCCATTACGAGCCGACGGTGAAAGGGATCGGCGAAGCGGGGCTGGCGAAGGGGAAGGGATGGCGGCGGATCGTAGTGGAAAAGCCGTTCGGCCACGACCTGGAGAGCGCGCGGGCGTTGAGCGATAAACTGCACGAGGTTTTTCGCGAGTCGGATGTTTACAGAATCGATCATTATCTCGGCAAGGAGACGGTGCAGAACATTCTGGCATTCCGGTTCGGCAACGGGATTTTCGAACCGCTGTGGAACCGGCGGTACGTGAACAGCGTGCAGATCACGGCGGCGGAATCGATTGGAGTCGAGGGCCGCGGCGGTTATTACCAGGAAGCCGGCGCGCTGCGGGACATGATCCAGAACCATCTGCTGCAGGTGATGGCGACGATTGCGATGGAGCCCTCGGCCACATTCCAGCCGGACGCGGTGCGGGACGAGCGCGCCAAATTGCTGCGATCGATCCGGATCATGAAACCGGAGGAAGTTCTGGACAACGCGGTGGCGGGGCAGTACGGGCGGGCGCGGATCGGCGGGGCGGACGTACCGGGATTTCGTGAAGAGAAAGAAGTGGATGCGCAATCGCAGACCGATACCTATGCGGCGGCGACATTTTTCGTGGATAACTGGCGGTGGGCGCGCGTGCCGTTTTACATCCGTACGGGGAAGCGGCTGCCGAAGCGGGTGACCGAGATTGCGATTCAGTTCAACGAAGCGCCGCACGCGGTTTTCGGAGATAACGGGGACGAGGCGACGCCGAATTTGCTGATTTTGCGTATCCAGCCGGAAGAAGGCATTTCGCTGCGGTTTTTATCGAAGCGGCCCGGAGCGGGAATGAAGCTGCGGCCGGTTTCGATGGACTTCAACTACGGCACGAGCTTCGGCGAGCGCTCACCGACGGCATACGAAACGCTGCTGCTGGATGTGATGATCGGGGATGCGACGCTTTACACGCGGCAGGACATGGTGGAGGCGAGCTGGAAAGTGGTGGAGCCGATCATGACCGTTTGGGACAATCGCAAGTTCGATTTCCCGAATTACGCGGCGGGCACGTGGGGACCCAAGGCGGCGGACGACATGCTGGCGCGGCGCGGGCACGCGTGGAGAGAGCCATGAGCTCGACGATTCAGCCGGAAACGATTCTGCGCGAGCTTTCCGAGCTTTGGGTATCGCTCGGCAAGGAAGTGGAACCGGGGCCATCGGGAGTGCTGCGGGCGTGCGCCATGACGTTCATCGCCACCACGGATGGGAGCGAAGATCCGAGCGATGTCTGGGCGACGATCGCGGCGCTGATGCCGGAACACCCCAGCCGTGCGATCGTGATCCGGTTTCATCAGGGGAGCGAGCGGGAACTTTCGTCGCGGGTATTTTCGCAATGCTGGATGCCGTTCGGGCACCGGCGGCAGATCTGTTGCGAGCAGATCGAGATTACGGCGTCGGATGCGAGCCTGCCGGACCTCGCGCCGGTGATTCTGCCGCTGGCGGTGGCGGATTTGCCGGTGATTCTCTGGTGCCGGGGCGCGAGATTATTTCAACTCGCGGAATTTCCGCAGCTCGCCAAAGTGGCGCACAAGCTGGTGCTCGACTCGGCGGCGTTTGCGGAACCGGCGGCGATTCTCGGGCGGTTCGAGGCGCTGGTGAATTCCGGGAAGGCGCTGGCGGACTTGGAATGGACGCGGCTCACACGATGGCGCGAAATGGTTTCGCAGGTTTTTGAAAATCGCAACTATCTGGCGCGGCTTCCGGAAGTGCGGAAGATCCGGATTGCTTTTACGGGCACGAGCACGCCGGCATCCGCTTATTACCTGGCGGCGTGGCTGGTGAATTGTTTGGGAAGCGTGGGAGCCGCGGCTGGCATCGAGTGGCAGGCGAGTCCGGAAGCCGTGGGCCACGGGCTGTTGCGGCTGGAACTTACGTCGGATCGTCCAGACGGGCTGCAGGTGTCGATCGCGGGGCAGGGAAGCGAGGCGGTGGAGCTGCGGGTGGAATCACTCGTAAGCCGCACGGTGTTTCCGGAGGATAACGATTACAGGCTGCTGCGCGAGGAACTTTCGATTCCGGGCCACGATTCAGTTTTTGAAGCGAGCCTGCGGCGGGCGGCGCGGCTGGCGCGAGGGGAGGCGTCATGAGTTTCGAGCGGAGGGTGTTTGCCGACGCGCAGTCTGCGGCGGATGCGTGTGCACAGCACATCCTGAGGACCTTAACTGAGACGCTGCGAACGCGCTCCTATGCAACGCTGGCGCTTTCGGGAGGCTCCACGCCGAAGCTGATGTTCGAGCGGATGGCGGCGGCGAAATTTCAGTGGGCCGGTGTGCACTTATTTTGGGTGGATGAACGACCGGTACCGCCGACCGATGAGCGGAGCAACTATCGGCTGGCGGAGGAAGCGCTGATCCGGCCGGCGGGGATTCCCAGCAATCAGGTGCATCGAATCCGCGCGGAGCTGCATCCAACGGCCGCAGCCGATATGTACGTGGAGGATATCCGGAACTTTTTCAAGCTGCAGATGCAGGAGCTGCCGAAGTTCGATGTGATTCACCGCGGCATCGGTCCGGACGCGCACACCGCAAGCCTGTTTCCGACCGAGCCGCTGATCAGCGACCGCCAGAGAATTGCGGCGGCGGTGCATGTGGAGAAGCTCTCGCAGTGGCGGATCACGCTTTTGCCCGGCGTGCTGCTGGCCGCAAGTCACACGGCAATGCTGGTGAGCGGCGACGATAAAGCGGAAGCGGTGCGCTGGGTTTTCGAAGAGCCATTCGATCCGAAGCGGTACCCGGCGCAGCTCGGAATCCGGGAAGCGCGGGATTTCGTATGGTTTTTAGATCGCGGCGCGGTCAGCCGGCTGCGGGATCGCGAATCGCAATCGGCGAAGAAGCGGACTTGAGAGCTGCGCCGCTGAAGCGCCGGCGTGGCCGATGGAACTAAGGCTCGCGTTTTCGGAGCAGCAGCACGGTCCCCGAGCCGGGTCCGGCTTCCCGTCCCATTTCGGTGGCAGACCAAACCAGCTCGAGAGAATTCTGGGAGATGAGGCGCAGTTGGATGTCGCCTTTGGCGCCGCCGTCGCCCGTCCAATTAAGATTTGCGACATCGGTCTCCGGCTTACCTTCGAAGTAGAAATGCACGATCGTGGGCTCGGTGCGGCCCATGGTGGGATAGCGCGCGCGGAAGCGGCCCTCGAGCAGGCCGGCGTTCTCGGTGACGATGAGGTCGGCAGAGGCGGGAGCGTAGGAGGAATTCGGGAGAACGCCGCTTGATTTCGGAAGAACCCAGACACCGCCGAATCCTTTCTGAGTTTTCGGAGCGGCGATGATGCGGTTGGTGAGAAAGTCGAGTTCTTTGTTTTTCAGCTCGATCTGGAAAAGTGCGCGGTCGCGTTCCGCCTTGGCGGCAGCCAGTTCAGTAGGCAGGGACGCAAGATCGGCCGGCTCGGAGGCTTGCACGCTGCCCGGCTGTAAAGGCCCGGGCGGCGCGCCGGTGCGCGGTGGAGTGGTAGTCGAGGCGGATCCAGACTGTTCCTGCGCGCTCTGAGCGGCGGCGCTCGAAACGGGAACAGCCGGCGCTTGAACCGCTGGGGTGACAACACGGGCAGCGGGCGCCGCCTTCACTTCCGATGGAGCCGGCGGAGACCCAGACTGCTGGCTCATGTACCAACCTATGCCGATGCTGCCCGCAAACGCGCAGATCAGCCAGCCGAGCGTGATCCACGCGCGTGCGCGCGACCGGCCGGCGTTGCGGCGGGAGGAAGCCGGCGTTGCGGGCTCGAATGCGAGAGCGGAATCCGCGTCATAACGGCGCCTGCGCTGGTCGTCAGAAAGCACGGCGTAAGCGCGGCTGATGCGCTTCATCTGCACTTCGGCGTACCGCTTCAGGGACGGCTCATGCTGCAGGTTGGGATGCAGCGTGCGAACCAGGTTGAGATAAGCTTCCCGGATTTCCTCGCCAGATGCCGAGGCGGGTACGCCCAGGTCATCGTAATACGTCAGAGGCGGATTCTCCTGAGGTCGATCTTGGCCTCATCCCACTCACCCAGTCCGAGCGCGCCGGCAATCTCGATGTGTTCGGGCTGGCGGCTCAGGAACGTGCTGTACTTATCGGGCCGGTCTTCGGCGACCGGTTTTAAGCCCATGGCGACGCGCTTTTGATCGACGGCCTTCCAGCAGATGTGGTCGAGCGCCACCGGATCGGTCGCGAAGTAAAGCATTTTGTGTTCCCAGACGAACTCGGGGCGCGAGCCGGGGCCGCCATGATAGAGACCTTTGACGCCGTCGAGAATGTTCAAAACGACTTTATTGCGAATGACGGGCATCGAGACCACCGCCGGGATGAAGCTGCCGCAGGCGTTCAGCGTGATGGTCGAGTGGCTGCGGCAGACGTTGTTCACCAGGCCGTGAGAAAGATTTTTGAGTGACAGGGTGACACCGGCCGACTGGTGGTCTTTGAGCACGGGCAGATTGATCAGTTTGTTGACCTCTTTGGTGATGAAGTGCGCGGCGTAGGAGCGGCGCGCCGTGACCTCACTGACGTCATGGCCGGGCAGAGTCAAGGCCATGTCCATATAGTGGTCGGGATCGTAGCCCTCGATGGCCAATTGCACGTTGTCGTAGTCCTCGGTGGCGTTAGAGGTGCGAACGCCTTCGGGCAGCCACTTATCGAAGCCTGCATGAAAGAACTGGGCGCGGTAACGATCGTACACGACGATGTCTTTGTTCTTGATCCCAGCGGCATTCAGGCCGGAGATGATTTCGCGGACGACGGTGGCATCCGAGATGACATGCGGCTGGCCGACGGGATTGACTTTGATACCCACGACGTCGCCAGGTTGGACGAATAAGCGCCAGGCGTCGGGCCAGCCGCCGGCGCCGGTAAGCTCGGCCATGCCTTTGTGCATCATCTGGCGGACAGGATCGGCCTGATATTTTCCGTCGATAATCGAACCGGGATGCTCGACCGCAACGACGCGGCCACGATAAAGGCCGGGAAGGCCGAGCTTGCTGGAATCAGCTTTGGATGAAACCTGTGCCGCGAGCATGGATGTGCCCGTAGCTGCTGAGCCAAGCGCGGCGCCTACCGTACCGCCCATGGCCTTGAGACAATTTCGTCGAGTCCAGCGCATGTGAATCCTCCAGTCGATCTTATTGATTTTTACAGTAGCACAGCGAGGGCGGAAGTGGACGACTCAGGACGTCAGGTTGATGCCGAGATCAGGGCGCATTCCCGCATGAAACCGCGAAGACTTGCCGAAATTTCGGACCTTTATTACAGTGGTCATCCTGAGGGTGAGTGATGTTATGCGCAAAACCACTTCGCGAAGGGATTTTGTGAGGGGAGCGACTGCCGTTTCGGCGGCGACACTGGCGCGCAGGGTCATCGCGCAGACATCGAGCGGCTCTGCCAATGGAATTCCGACGCGGCAGCTCGGAAAGACAGGCCAGCGTGTCTCGATCGTGGGCCTCGGCGGCTGGCACATTCGCGCAATCAAAGACGATGCCGAGGCCGTTCGTGTGATGCACGCGGCGATGGATGAAGGCATCAACTTCTTCGATAACGCATGGGATTATCACGATGGCGCGGCAGAAGAGATCATGGGCAAGGCGCTGGCGATGGACGGCCGCCGAAACAAGATTTTCCTGATGACGAAAAATTGCGATCGCGATTACAAGGGATCGATGAAGTGCCTGGAAGAAAGTTTGCGGCGTTTGCGCACAGATCACCTCGACTTGTGGCAATTTCACGAACTGGTCTATGACAATGATCCAGACTGGATCTTTGAAAAGGGCGGGATCAAGGCGGCGCTCGAAGCCCGCAAAGCAGGAAAGGTGCGATTTATCGGATTCACGGGGCACAAAGATCCGTGCATCCACCTCAAGATGCTGGGGAAGCCACACGAGTGGGACGCGGCACAAATGCCCATCAACATCATGGATGCACAATACCGCAGCTTTCAGACCGAAGTGGTTCCGGAGTGTCTGAAGAGGAATGTGGGCGTTATCGGCATGAAGGGGCTCGCGGGGGGATATCCCGAGGGCCGGTTGCCGTCGAAGGCCGGGCTGACGATAGCGGATTGCTATCGGTTCTGCCTGAGCCAGGCGGTTGCGACGCAGGTGATCGGCGTGACATCTATGTTGCAGCTCAAGGAGAATGTGGCGATCGCGCGCGCCTTCAGGCCGATGACGTCGCAGGAGAAATCAGCACTGCTAGCGCGCACGAAAGACGAGGCCACAGACGGCCGCCACGAACTATTCAAGAGCAGCAAAGCATTTGACAGCCCGCACCACCGCAAACAACACGGATTCGATTTGGACCTCGCAAGTTAGTTAGTGCCGGCGATCGGAATGAGAACCCGAGCCGGACTTAGCTGCACTACGCGTCGAACCAAAGGTGAGGCTTAGAAGGTACTGGATCAAGTCACTCTTTTCATCTGTGGTTAGTCCAAGCGACATACAAGCATTGTAATGATCGACGACCGCACCTAGGGTGGGAAACCGTCCGTCATGGTAAAAGCCGCCTTTGAAATGGGTGAAAAGAACGCCGATGGGCGACGTGCGATAACGCATATCCGGGGCTCGGCCCGCTTGAAAACCGTCGATGCAAATTTCTGCGGGCATGTGAAGATTCCAACCGGAATCGGTCCAAAGCGGTTCGACGTGACAGTTATTGCATTTGGCCTTGCCACTGAATAACTCATCTCCCCGGCTTGCAGCGGCGGCATCGAAGCTGCCGGCGGGTGGCTGTGGCGAAGGTAACGCGAGCTGATAGAACTGTAGAGCTTGAAGTTTGGATGTGATCTGATCGTCATCCGGGCTGATATATTGGCCATTGGAGAGCTTTAAGTCACCAAAACCGTGAGCCGCCGCGATCGGGAACTGCGCCGCATTGTTGAGGCGCGGATCCCAGAAACGGCCCTGCCCGTGCATTTCCAGGGCGGCGACGAAGGCATTCCAGTGGGGAATGGATCCCCAGCCGGTCCAGGTGTGTAGGTTCACACCGCCCAATCCGAACGCCGGTGGAATCAGCGTAGCGCCGGGCACGTTGTTACCGGTCACGACGCCGTCGGTTACTTGCTGTGGATTACTGGCTTTGCCATCAAGGATCAACTCGGCATCGAACTTACCTGGTCCCCAAGTATTCAATACTGACCTGACGGTATCCTGAGTGGCATTCAGCAGGCCGGCGACCGAACTCAAATCGGGCGCCAAGGCGATGATTGCGCCTACGTTCAGGTCACGATTGGGCCAGCCATCCATACGGTGACCGATGCAGCCGGTCCCGGGGTTCGGCTGAATAGCACCGGCGCAGAGCGCGGGCATGGAGTTATCTACAGAAGAATGGCAGAGCGCGCACTGGATACCGACGGATTGAAGCGCGCCGGCGGAATTAAATATACCGGTTACGCCAACGACCGCATTTAGCTTCAGAAGCGCGAGCGTGACTGCAGGGTTGTCAAGATCGACACGTCCCTTCATGACCTTTTCGAATAAATCGCGTGGCAATGCGTCGACGTCCACTTTCAGGCCAACAGCGAGGGCGGTCTTCGGGCTCACGCCTGGGCCGATACCGCCGAGTTTGGCGCCTTCAATCGCCAGGTGCAATTTCAGGGCATCGCCCCAGAATGCCTGATCACCGAACGTATCAAAACGGAAGGTTTGCCGGCCCTGAGTTACCAGTTGGACAGCATTGGAGACTGCAACATCCTGACTTGTTGAGTCGGCTCTTGCCTTATCCGTTCGCAGACCTAAAACCACTGCAGTTGTAATTAGAATTACGAAGGCCGCGCCACTTATATAGAGATGCTTTCGCATGTGTGGAGTCTCCTTATCACCTGTCTGACAGGACGAGAAAGATCGGCTAGTCATCCGCGATCTACTCTGCCGACTATATCGACGCTCCTCCATTGATGCTGTGATGTTCCACACCAACACTTGTAAAAAGATTGGGTTACTTTGCGTGATCACACTCGCTGGGTAACGAGTGTTAATCTGTGACCTGTCAACGATGGTATTTACAATTGTGATCTAACAGGTGGGCTACAGTCATCAACGAAGGCAGGTGGCTAAAGCGGTAGTAACTGTTAGAAAGGAAACGGTATGTATGAGAGAAACGTGGAGTGAGCGAAAGAACAGGAATGAGCTACAAGCGATAGCACGGGTAGCATGTGTAACTGGCGTATGCATGCTTGCTGGAGCAGGTCAAGCAATGGCCCAGCTCGCGGCGAATCAGACCCAAGGTTTCGGAAACGGCAGGTTAGTAACGTTCACTTATCTGCAAAATTTTGATTGCGTCGATCAACCCACGATGGACCTTGATTTCAATGGAGTCACGGCGCAGTCAGACCCAAATGAGATGCAAACGCCAATTTGTCAGGCGGTAACCGAGCCGACACAGGACCCCGCCGGCGGCGACCTGAAACATACGGCGCATCTTTATGTGCTGGTCCCCATGTTTTCGGTTGACAACGATCAAAATGTCAATGATGCGATGCCGTGCCCGAGCGGGGGCCGACCCGGAGAGCTATGTGGCCCAGAACTTGGTGCGGCGTTAATCAAGGCATTCGGTGCCATCCCGGAGGCGTGGAAAGCCAAGGTCAATCCAATGATCACGACACAGTGCCCGGATCCGAACAATCCGACTCCCGGCACTTGCACGATGCATGCATCATCGGTCGACCTGTCAGTGACTCTGGCGGCCCTGGGCAAGGCCCCGAGTCCGCCTACCGGGCCGATTTTCGTGCCCACGCCGAACCATTCCCACGTCGTGGACAACAGCCGAGTAAATACCCAGCCGATCTGGTGGGAGGTTCGGCCGGTGCTGGTGATGCAACAGAGCGACTGGCCGACGGCGGACGGGAGCAGCGGTATCACTTCATCGAGAGCCATGGACGATGCAGAAACTGCGGGACGGGCGATCGAAGTAGGGTCCAACTTTTTTCTCTTTTTCAGCTCGAAAATGAGTGGAATGGCGGGCATGTAGGCTTTTGTTGGATTAAGGCAGTGGGCGCAGCACGCTCATGGCGCTCACTGCTCATTGTTGAAAGAGTCTCGACGATCGAGTGATCTGAAGCTTTAATCAGCGGAAACGAGATCTATGGCTGCAGACCCGTGCGCGTCACCCGACACAGTCAAGCGAAACCGGTGGGTGACGGAGTCATAAGTGGGCGAGCTGGCATCACCGCTCTTAACAGTGACAACAGGTTTGGATTGTGAATATCCTTCGATGACACGCGACGCCTCACCTTGAGCAAAAGTAAGAAGCAAGTGCAACGTTCCATCATCAGTTAGATGGGTGACACGCTGCTTTCCGAGGGGCACCAGTTGATCCCTATCGCCTATTAGCGCGATGTTAGACTTTCCAATCGGAGTCAGGACGTAGTAGTCCAAAGTTCCCGATACCCGCGTAGTAAATGTCCCGCCGGGTTCCAGTTCTTGCCCCGTCTTTTCAAAGTAATTGTATATGTAAACACGGCCTGTTAGGCCAACGTCCGTTGGGCTGAGGGTAATCATGCCGCTAGCCGCCCGGTTGTAGGTGATTAGGTAGGAAATTCTCAAGTTGCCGAAATCGGTATAAGTCCAGGCCACCATTGGAGCGTGCACTTGCTGTGCATCGTGGATAAAGCTCTCATCCAGCGGCACCAGGGGAGCGTCGGGTTTGACGATCACTCCGTCCTTTCTGACCGCACGCGAAAGGTTTTGAGCGTTGACTGATCCGATGGCATCACCTACTCCGACGACCCCGCCGGACAAGGTGGCTAGCAGTAGATTATCTAGCTCAGAACTCATGAAGACGTCGGCCCAGGGCCAGACGCCTAAAGCGCCCGCCAGTCTTGAGCCGTAGAGGAATTGATCCCAATGACTGCGATCAAACCGGTCGCCGCTAGTGCGCATGGTCGTCAAGTTGTTATAGCGAGACGTCTGCAGATAATCACGTGCGCGGGGCATGCAATACTGCATGGTGAGACCATAACGCGCCGCAGCCTGGGCCATGTCATCGAGGAATGTATCTGGATCAGTCAAATTGAGATCGGTATGTGCGAAGGCGGAGAGCCAGTCCTGTTCATATGTAGCGACGCCGGAGTCATGGAGATAGCGCATGGTGGCCTCCCAATAGCGCGGATCGATCACCACATTGCCGGAGAGCCTGTATTCACGACGGTAGGGACTGCTGGCATCGATCCAACGCGCGTGCGTGACGAGTGGAATACCAAGCTCCTGCTGAAAGGCCTTGAGGCCGGTCGAAAATAAATCGGGGGAAGCGACGTATTTGTAAATGCCGTGTGCGAGGTCATCCCAGCGTGCTTCGGGGCCTTTCGGATAGAACCAGCTATCAAGCTGAAGGTAACCAAGTGGAACACCCTTGGCTCGGAATTCTTTGCGGATGGCTAGCAGAGTGTTTTCATAGCCCAGCGCGGGCTCAAAGTGATAGTAGTACGTGGCTCCGTGATCTGTCCAATAGCCCAAGTGGGACAAGGTAATGTCGGCATCGTTACGGGGCCGACGCTTGCCTGCCAGGTCCGTTAGGGCTTTGCCCCACATATCGAATGTCTGGTTAATTCCCTTGCCGATGACCAAGATAGTCTGGTGGCTGAAGTGTTCCGGGAGAATTGCGATGGAGGGATCAATGCCACTAATCATGTTGTCATTGTGGTCAATCGCCGTAGTTGTGAGGAGAAAGTGTGTGGCGGCAGAAAGGATGAACGCGTGAGCTTCATCGTCAAACTCGATGAGCGGGCCGTCTGTACGCGATTTATCAAAAAAGTAGTCCCCGCCGTTGTAAGTTAAGCGGTGAAGGCCACGAGGATAAGCGCTCAAAGTAGGAAAGGACGGAGTGTTTTTGCCTGGAGTGAGGATTGTCGCGGTGAAGATGACGATAGGCTTGGAGTGATATGCGCGGATCGAACCGTATCGCAGGGCTTCTGTGGAGTACCGGAAAGCGATTTCATCATATGGTCCAATGCGATCACTACCGGTGTTCAGATGCAGATCTTCGAGAACGCCGCCCAGGACTCCGCCGAACGCCCAGGCTGGATCCTGGGCAGTGATTAAATAGTTCCCCCGCGAAGACACGGACACCGTAATACCCGTCGAGGCTTGGGAGACGGTGATGGAGTGGAAATTCGGGAATACCGCCAATGCCAACAGGAAGAAAAGATTCATCCGTTCACCCAAAGGAGGCGCTTGCCTCAATTGTGAGCGCTCAGGCGCTTATTGACAAGCGTCTTTCAAAGGTGCGATGTAAATTTCAACCCGCTGGTCACCGGGTCCCGGCGGTTTTGACCGCGACGGTCTTGGTAGCGGCGCGGACAGTCTTATCGGGATACGGCGGGGGCGGCGGTACGGTAATCGGCTTTTCTTTGATCAGATCCTTCAAATAAAGTATCGCCGCTTCGAGTTGCGCGTCTTTGCCTTCGAAGGTTGCATGAGGCAGGTTATCGATGACCATGTCGGGATCGACGCCGTGACCTTCGATCAACCACTTGCCGTCGGGACCATAGACGCCGAGCTCCGCGGCAGTGGCGATGCCGCGATCCGAAAGTACATTGCTGCCAGTGAGCCAGATCTCGCCGCCCCACGTGCGCGTTCCAATCAGCTTGCCGAGACCTAATTGCCGGAATCCTTCAGAGAAGGCCTCGCCGTCGGAGCCAGTCCACTCATCGCATAGCAGGACCATATGCCCACGGAAAGCATACTGCATGTTCCAAGTTGGCTTACCGATGCGCGGCTGCCAGTAGAACCAGGCTTTGCGCATGAGCTTGCCCAAAATCCAGCTATCGATGTTACCGCCGCCGTTATGGCGCACGTCGATGATCAGGCCCTGCCGATTAAACACGGGATAAAATTGCTCCGCCCACTGGTTGATGTCGTTCGCACCCATGGCACGCAAATGGACATAGCCTACCTGTCCACCAGCCTCTTCGTCCACGCGCATCCGCCGGGTGTATTCCCACTCGTGGTAACGCAGGTCGCCCTCTTGCTGCACGGTTATGGGCTTGACGATTACGTCACGTGTTTCGCCCTTACCGGCAGGACGAATACGCAGCAGCACCTGTTTGGACGCATGCGCGCGCAATAACTCTCCGATATCGGCCGCAGAAAGTGCATCGCGGCCGTTCACCGCCAGTATGACATCGCCGTCAGAAACGTCTACGCCCGGGCGAGCCAGGGGAGCCAGCCGGTCGGGCCGGTCGGGATCGGATCTATAAACATGCTGGACCAGGTAACCGCCGGCGGACGCATCGCGTTCGAGACGTGCACCGAGCGCGGCGATCTGGATCTGATCGGGTCCGCGGCGGATATCCCCGCCTCCGACAAATGTGTGCAACGCGGAAAGCTCACTGACCATCTGGGCAATCAGATCACTGAGCTCCTGACGGTCGCGGACACGATCGACCAGAGGCAAATACTTTTCACGGATGGCTTTCCAATCGATGCCGTTCATGTGGCGGTCGTAGAAGTAATCGCGATGCAGCCTCCACGCGTCGAGAAACATCTCATGAAATTCTTCAGTCGGGACGATGGTGAAGGTCCAATCTTTGAGATCCACCTTGGCTTCTTCGAGGGTTTTTGGTGTTTTTAGCGCGTCGGCCTTAACGGAGGCGTCGACGATGTAGAAATCATCCTTTTTGCGGATGAGCAGTTTCTTGCTATCGCCGGAAAGCTCGTAGCCGCGAATGCCGTCGATAATGGTCTCGGGTTTTTCGCCTTTATTGGCGATCTCCAGACATTGCAGTGCTGTCTTTTCCTGATCTTCCCGGTCGGAATTCATCCAGCAGAGACGCTTGCTCGTGGCCGTCAACGCTCCGTAGTTGCCCGCAGGCGCCGGCACCTCGGAAATTCGGGAGGCGATGCCATCCAGATCGATCTCTACTTTGACCGGTTCGGTTTTTTTCGCGCCGGAGTCGACTGGCTTGCCGGCCTCGGTCTTTTTCTCGGTGTCACCCGGCTTGGCGGCTTCTTCCGGTTTATTCGGGTGCAACTCATCGGCGGGCTCAAAAGGCGAACGCTCGCCCTTGTGTAGAGCGAGCTGATAAATCCTATTCGTGTGATCGAAGAACGGATCGGGCTGCCTTGGCCCCCAGGGCGAAAACACCACAGTTTTCAACGCACGGTCCGAAAGAAAATAAATCCATTTCCCGTCCGGGCTCCAGGATGCACTCGAGCTGTTGTAACGATCCGTCGTGAGGGGAGTCAGAGTACCTTTCTCGATGCTGTAAAGATAGATCTGCTCAAACTCATCGGCGGCGGAGGTCGCAAACGAAAGCCAGCGGCTGTCGGGTGACCAGCGGACAGTCGAGAACTGCGGGAAGGAGTTGCCGCCGAACTCTGCAGTGAAAATTTTCTTTTGCGTCCTGGCCGCGGGATCCAAAATCCAGAGCTGATTTTCTTTGTCCTGATGAGCGATCCATTTGCCGTCCGGCGAAGGGGCGGGCTCCCAGCGCAAAACGTGCCCGTCGGTGGTGAGTTGCTCGCCCTTGCCCACGCCGTTAGCCGGCAGCTTCCAAATCTCGGCCTCACCGCTCTCGGTCGAGATGGCGATCAGCGACTTACCGTCAGGCATCAGACGGGCATCGCGGAAGCGTCCCGGTTTGCGCGCCGTAGCGTCAACCAGCCGGCCCTGCTTAGCGGGCGCCACAAAAATTTCGCCGCGCGAGGTCAGCACGAGCTGATTGCCGTCATGCGAGATATGCACCGCGGTACCGTATTCGTTCGGCTGCTTGACCCAATGCTCCCGTAGATGGTCGAAGTCAGAAACGGCCTCGATGGGGACCAGCTTATCGGCGCCGGCGGCAATGTCATAGAGGTGCAGGTCCGCGCCCAGCTTGTATACGATCCGGCCTTCGGAGAGCGACGGAGTCTGGGCATCCCAGCCCTGATGATGGGTGTGCTGCTTGAGATTTTTTCCGTTCTCGTCCATGGACCAGATGTTCATGGTGCCGTCGCGATCGCTCAGGAAGTAGACGCGGCGGTTCCACCACATCGCGTCTTTGCTGGTGCCGGCATAATCCACCGTCAGCGGGATCGCCTCCTGACCGCCGCTGTACTTCCAGAGCTTCTGTGCTGTGCCGCCTTGATAACGCTTGGCGTAACTGCCCTGAAATGGCAGGCGAGTGAAGAAGAGCGTATGGCCGGTTGCATCGAACGAACCCTGCGCGGCCTGGCTCAGGGGCACCAGCCTGATCCGATTTTGCGCGTCGATGGTGGCAAGCTGAGAGTCGGGAAGAGTAGAGTAACGGCGCGTTGTATAAAGCACCTTGCCGTCGGCCGTCCAGCCGGCGACCAGGGCCGTGCCACCTTCAAATGTTCTGCGCGACGGAAGACCGCCGGAAGCGGGCATCGTGTAAACTTCGGTCGGGCCTTCGTAATCGGCGGAAAAAGCGATGGTTTTGCCATCAGGCGAAAACACGGCTCGCGTTTCCTCTCCCGGGTGGGTGGTCAGACGCCGCGCCGTGCCTCCGGCGATTGAGACCTGCCATAGGTCGCCCTCGGCCGTAAACAGGATCTGGTCGCCATGGATCGAAGGATAACGATAATAGCCGCGGTTGGGCTGCGCCCACGCGACCGCCAAGAAAAGGGTGAAGCACAAAGCAGGCGTTATGCGATGCATGTCTGCTGAGTATATTAGGTTGCGGGGCCGTAAGCCATGAGGGGCGGGCCTTGCCCCAAGTTCCGAACTCGCGTGCCGAGAGCAACACGTGGCACGATTGATTCATGGACCTCCAGCTCAACGCAGCCGAAGTGCGGGTGCTCGGCTCGCTCGTCGAAAAGGAAACGGCTACACCCGACTATTACCCGCTGTCCCTGAACGCGCTCTGCGCGGCTTGCAATCAAAAATCTAGCCGGGAACCGGTGATGTCGCTCGACGAGAATACAGTGGCAGCCGCGGTGGACAGCTTGCGAGCCAAGGGGCTGGTGTTGGTTACCTCCGGAATGGAGCACCGCGTGCGCAAGTACTCGCACCGTCTCGGCGAAGTCTTCAATTTCGACAGGCGCGAGCAAACGTTGCTATGTGTGCTGATGCTGCGGGGACCGCAAACTGCGGGCGAACTGCGGAGCCGCTCGGAGAGGATGCATAACTTCGACGATCTCGCCGATGTGGAAGCTGCACTGGCCCGGCTGGCGGAGCGTACTCCGCCGCTGGTTGAAAGACTGCCGCGCAACGCCGGCGAAAAGGAGCCGCGCTTCATGCATCTGCTTGGCGGCGAAATCGAAAGAGCCCACCCGGCAGCGCCTGTGCGCGAGTCAAACACGCCTCCGCTCGAAGAGCGCGTTGTGAAGCTGGAGGCCGATCTCGCCGAACTGAAGCGGCAGTTTGAACAGTTCCGCAAGAGTTTCGAATAGTTTGGCGCGCTACCAGTCATTCCGCACCTGTGAAATAATCGCTGTGTGAAAAGACGACATTTTCTGACCTCCTCGATCGCGGCGCCTCTAATGGCGGCTACGGCATCCAACTTGCGCGCGGGTCAGGAATCGACAACTGCGGGTGGCGGCGGCAAGGAGCGCGAGTATTATGAGCTGCGCCGCTATCATCTGCAAAACGGCCCTCAGCGGAAACTCGCGGATGGCTTTTTTCAAGATGCGCTAATCCCCGGGCTGAACCGGCTAGGAATCAAGCCGGTCGGCGTTTTTAGCGTGGATATAGGTCCTGAAAGCCCGTCGTTCTACGTGCTAATGCCGAGCACGTCCATCGAGACTCTTGCTATGGCTGAGTTTCGTTTGGATCAGGACACCGAATACACGAAGGCCGGTGCGGATTTTTTGAACGCTCCCGCAAAGCTGCCGGCTTATGTGCGCATGGAAAGCTCTCTCATGCTGGCTTTTGAAGGAAGGCCGAGGCTTGCGGTTCCACCCGCGACCGCAGACCACCGCTCCCGGGTGTTCGAGCTGCGGACCTACGAGAGTCCCAGCGATCAGGATCACAAAAGAAAAGTCGAGATGTTCAACAGCGGGGAGTTCGAGGTTTTCGAAAAGGCCGGTTTTTGGCCGGTGTTTTATGGCGACACGATCATCGGCGCGCACATGCCGAATTTGACCTACATGCTCGGATTTCCCGACCTCACCGAGCGCGCGCGCCTTTGGAAGGCCTTCGGGTCGGCGCCGGAATGGAAGAAGCTCACCAGCTCGCCGCGATACAACTTCGAAGACATCGTTTCGAGCATCACCAACGTGATCCTTAGCCCGACGCCTTATTCGCAGATCTGAGCTTATAGATATCGGCGCAAATCTTCCAGCCGGAAGCAATGTGCGGACGCTGTTTCCGTCGTTATCCGTCCGGCACGCACCATCTCCGCCAGTGACTGCTCCATCGTGATCATTCCTTCGTTGCGGCCGGTAGAGATCGCGGTGTAGATCTGGTGGTCCTCGCCTTTGCGGATCAGATTCCGTACAGCGTGAGATCCCATCATGATCTCGACCGCCGGATAGCGGCCGTTTCCATCCGCAGCAGGCAGGAGCTGCTGGGCAACGATCGCCAGAATGGCAAGCGAAAGCTGTTGGCGAATCTGCGGCTGATTGCCGGCGGGGAAAGAATCCAGGATGCGCGAAACCGCCTGCGAAGTATCGTTGGTATGCAGAGTCGAGAGCACCAGGTGCCCGGTCTCGGCCGCGGTGAGGACGGTGGCGATTGTTTCCGGATCGCGCATCTCGCCCACCAGAATCACATCGGGAGTCTGCCGCATGATACTGCGAACCGAGCCGGCGAAATCCGGGGCGTCGTGCCCGACCTCGATCTGCTCGACAATTGAGTTCCGATTGGCGTGCACGTACTCGACGGGATCTTCGATGGTCACGATGTGGTCGTGCCGCTGCGTGTTGATGAGGTCGACCAATGCAGCGAGAGTGGAACTTTTGCCGCAGCCGGTGGACCCGGTAATCAACACCAGCCCCTGGCGCGCCGCGGCCAGACGCTCGAGTGTCGAGGGAAGGTGCAGCGACTCGAGCGTGGGAATCCGGGCCGGGAGAAGGCGGATGCTGCCCGCCAGCGTTCCGCGCTGATAATGCACGTTGGCGCGGAAACGGCCAATGCCTTCACGGGCGAAACAGAAATCGGTGGATTTGTTGCGCTGCAATTCCTGTTGTTGCTTGGCTGTCAGCAGCGGAAGCAGCGCGTTGCGCGTGTCTTCGGCATCGAGCACGGGGCCGGAAGCCGGCGCCAGTTTTCCGTGGATGCGCAAGGCCACCGGCGCCCCGGCGATCAGCAGCAGATCCGATGCCCCACGGCTCAGAGCGTATCCCAACAGTTGGTCCAGGCTTGCCCTAGCGCCGGGAACTGGCTGCTGCACCGGGCGCGATCCAGGGACGGCACGGTTCAGCTCGGCAACGATCGACTCCAATTCGTCGTCATACGCGGGCATAAGATGCACCAGCTTGCTTGATCGCCGGCGCCAGTCATCAGTTTAACCGATGACACGCAGAGCCATTGCGCTACTGCGTCTTGCCCGCCGCGCCTGCTATATACTGAAGCGATTCAGGGAGGCCAGATGACCAGGTTAGCCTTTGCCGCACTCGCCATTTTTGCCGCCTCGGTTTCGTTCGCCGACACCGGCAGCCACCTTTTGCTACGAAAGCCGGCGCTGAGCAACACGCAGATTGTCTTCTCGTACGCCGGCGATTTATGGAGCGTGCCGCGTGAAGGCGGCCATGCCCGGCGGCTTACAACCAGCGCTGGCGTCGAAACCGACCCGATATTTTCACCGGACGGCACAAAAATCGCTTTCACCGGCGAGTACGACGGCAATGTAGACGTCTTCGTCATGCCGGCATCAGGTGGGATGCCGAAACGTCTGACCTATCATCCCGGTCCCGATGTCGCCGTCGGCTGGACTTCGGACGGGAAGCGCGTGCTGTTCAAGTCCAACCGCGCCAGCCCGGCCGATGGCGGCCGCTTGTATACGATGCCGGTGGCGGGCGGATTTCCGGAAGAGATTCCATTGCCGATCGCTGAAGAAGGCTCCTATTCACCGGATGGCTCGCACGTGGCTTATGTTCCGCTGTTTCAGTGGCAGGCGGCGTGGAAACGCTACCGCGGCGGGCAGACCCGAAAAATCTGGATTGCCGATCTTGCCGATTCCAGCGTTGTTCCGATTCCAAGGGAAAACTCGAACGACTTCAATCCCATGTGGGTCGGAGATCGAATCTATTTCCTTTCGGATCGCAACGGTCCGGTTTCGCTCTATGGCTATGACACTCGCAGCAAGAACGTCAAGCAGCTCATCGAGAACCATGGCCTGGATTTCAAATCGGCGTCGGCGGGTCCCGGCGCGATTGTTTACGAACAGTTCGGATCCCTGCATCTTTACGATCTGAAAACAGGAAAGGCGCGGCCGGTGGAGGTGCAACTGGAGGCCGACATCACCGAACTACGGCCGCATTTCGTCAGCGTGGGAAAGCGGCTCGATGATGCCGATGTCTCGCCAAATGGTGCGCGGGCGGTCTTTGCGGCACGGGGTGAAATTATTACTGTGCCTGCGGAGAAGGGCGATGCGCGCAATCTCACCACCACAGTGGCAATAAATGAACGCAGTCCTGTCTGGGCCCCGGACGGCAAAACCATCGCCTATTTCTCGGATGAATCGGGTGAGTATGCGCTGCATCTGCGAGATCAGAGCGGAATGGGCGAAGTCAAGAAATTGAGCTTGGGCGATAAACCGGCGTTTTACCATTCGCCGGTCTGGTCGCCCGATAGCAAGAAAATCGCGTATCTCGACAATCACATCGGGCTGTGGTACATCGACCTCGCGGAGAAGAAGCCGGTCCTGGTGGATCGCGATTACTATTATTCAGGCAGCGAACTGACGCCCTCCTGGTCGCCCGACAGCAAGTGGCTGGCATACGCGAAAACTTTGAAGAGCCACATGAGCGCCGTTTATCTCTACTCGCTGTCGGACGCGAAAAGCACTCAGGTAACCGACGGCATGAGCGAAGCCCGATTTCCGGTTTTCGACAAAGACGGCAAGTATCTTTACTTCACTGCCAGCACCGATTCCGGATTGGCCATGGAGCAGGATATCCACAGCATCGGCCGCCGGGTGACCCGCAGCGTTTACCTGATGGTCCTCTCGAAGGATCAGACCTCGCCACTGGCCCCGGAGAGCGATGACGAGAAAGCCGCAGACGAAAAGAAAAAGGACGAAGCCGGCAAAGACGCTGAGAAAACCGAGGCCACGAAAGACGACAAAGAAAAAGATAAGACCAAACCCCCCGTCGTTGTAAAGATTGATTTCGACAACATCGGCCAGCGTATTCTGGCTTTGCCGCTCCCGCCGCTTCGCTATATAGGTCTCCAGGCCGGTAAGGCCGGTGTGCTTCTCGCCATCGAAGCGCCACAGCGCGGCGGCGAAGGCCCGCCGGTATTCACCGTGCACCGTTTCGATCTCAGCAAGCGGAAATCAGATGTTGTGATCGGTGGAGTGCGTACTTTCCAGGTGTCCCTCAGCGGCGAGAAGATGCTTTACCGCCAGGGCGACCGCTGGTTTATCGCGGCCCTTAGGCCGATAGCCGACGGCCATGATGAGCCACCTCCGGCGCCGAATGGTCATAGCGAGAAAGCGCTGAAGACCGAAGACATTGAGGTACGCGTCGACCCCCGCGCCGAATGGAACCAGATGTATCACGAGGTCTGGCGGATCGAGCGCGATTTCTTCTACGATCCCAATTACCACGGCCTCGACCTGAAAACCGCCGAAAAGCAATATGAGCCATACCTCCAGGACGTTTCTTCCCGGCGCGACTTGAATTATCTCTTCACCGAGATGCTGGGAGAGATGACGGTCGGCCATATGTTCGTAGGTGGAGGCGATAATCCCGAAGTTAAGAGGATCCAGACGGGATTACTCGGCGCAGACTACAAAATTGAAAACGGACGTTACCGATTCACCCGTATCTTCAACGGCGAAAACTGGAATCCGGAGCTGAAGGCGCCACTCACCCAGCCCGGAATCAATGCCGTTGCCGGCGAATACCTGCTCGCCGTAAACGGCCGGGACCTGCGCGCGAGTGATAACATCTACAGCTTTTTCGAAGAGACGGCCGGCAAATCGGTAGTCATTAAAATCGGCCCTGATCCCTCAGGCGCAAATGCGCGCGAAGTAACGGTAGTGCCGGTACCGAACGAAGCCAATTTGAGGCATCTGTCGTGGATTGAAGACAACCGCCGCAAGGTCGATCAGATGACCGGCGGCCGCGTCGCTTACCTCCACATGCCGGATACCGCGTTCGGCGGGTATACAAACTTCAATCGCTACTTTTTCGCCCAGGTAGGCAAGGAAGCCGTCATCATCGACGAGCGTTTCAACCATGGCGGCGCGCTTGCCACCGATATCATCGAATACCTGAAACGCCCGATGATGAGCCTGGTCACATTTCGTGACGGCGCGGATCTGGTGCAGCCGCAGGGCGCGATTTTCGGTCCGAAGGTGATGATCGTGAATGAATTCGCGGGCTCGGGCGGCGATGCCATGCCCTGGTACTTTCATCGCTTCGGGGTCGGCAAGCTCGTCGGCAAGCGCACCTGGGGCGGGCTGGTCGGTATCTTCGGGTTTCCAGAGCTGATGGACGGCGGACGCGTGACAGCTCCTAACGCTGCGGTCTGGAACCCGGATGGCGAGTTCGATGTCGAAAACCGCGGCATCCCTCCCGATATCGACGTGGAACTCGATCCGGCGGCGCTACGTAAAGGACACGACGTGCAATTGGAAACGGCGGTGCAGGTGGTGCTCGAAGAGCTGAATCAACATCCCGTGACGCAGCCCAAACGCCCATCGTATCCGAACTATCACAAGGAATAAGTGAGCAGCTCAGTGTTATCGAGGCGCTCTCTGTTCCGCGCGGCGGGAGTCGCCGCGGTGGGCCGGTGTCTCGCTGCGCGAAAAAAAGCCGCGGCTTTTGCGTTGATTGGCGACCGCTATCACAATAGCGATTACATTCGCGTTGCTCTCGGCAGAACGATCGTTCGGGACGCCGGGGTTTCCGTGGATTTCTGCGATGAAGTCAAGATGCTCGACGCCGAAACGCTCGATGGTTACCGGCTGCTGATTATCCTACGCGACGGGATGACCTGGCCGGACGGTTATCCCGATGAAAGCTCGAATGCAGCGTATCTCGAGGCCGGTTCGCCCCGGGTGGCAAGCGTCCCGCCGGTGCCCAAGACCGAAGCGAAACCTCACTACTGGATTACTCCAGAGCAGGGCCGGGCCGTAAAAGAGTTCGTCGAGCGCGGCGGTGCGGCCCTGTTTTTCCATAACGTCACCTATATCAGCCCGCACAACCAGGATTTCCGCGATGTGCTTGGCGCGGTCACCGAGGATCACCCGCCCATACGAAAATTCAAAGTACGCGTCGTGAATCCCGGGCATCCCATTACACGCGGCGTTCAGGATTTCGTTGTGACCGATGAGCAGCACTTCATGCGTTATGAAAAAGATCCGAAATATCTGCTGCTCGAGAGCGTGAATGAAGATGGGTTGACCTGGAAAAACCTGGGCGCGAAATCGCCGGCCGGTTGGGCGTACGGCTATGGTAAGGGCCGGGTGTGCTACCTCGCGCCCGGCCATCTGCTCGCGGCGCTCTGGAATCCGGAGTACGTCAAGCTCCAGAAAAACGCGGTGCGCTGGCTGCTGGGGGAGGCCTGAAAACAGCCGGTTGTGTAGCACAGTGGGCACGTCTGAGCGCTGGGTTCACAGTTATTAATTTCAGACGCCGTTCGAAATCTTGATTTTCACTGATGGCGCATGGCATGCATACGCCAATCGCATGCTCAAACAGTTCCTGTTCGTTCTGTGGCTCTTCATTCTGTCGGCGACATTTTGTGTATTGCCCGGCGGGCAGGATAGCCAAGCTCAAAAAGCATTTGCCGGCACTTGGGAAGGAAAATTCAAGGGCAAGGTATTCTGCGTGCTCGAGCTGGAGACCAGCGCTGCGATCTCCGGAACTTTCAGCCCCGGCAGAATTTCCGTCGACAACGACGGTGAGATCACCGAAGCCGAACCTTCCACTCCGCCGGGAAGCAGTTTTCCGATTCTGCATCCGAAATTGCAAAACTCCAAGCTGTCTTTCGAATGGAAAGAGGACGACGACCAGGAAGTTCTGCGATTCGAAATGAAACTGATCGGCCAAGCCGAGGCGGAATTGCAGTTCGTCGGAGTCGATAACCCGATCAAGCCCATTCATCTTCACAGGAAGTAAGGTTTGCTTCCAAATATATCAATCTGGGACCATAACTCCGGATAGCAAGCTGGTACTAACCATCACCGGCTCCGGCATCTACAAATGAACTACAAAATTCATGTAAGTACTATGAGATCACTCAGTAAGTACTGCTAACCAACGGCGGTATAGACTTATATCCCGCTTGCGGGCAAAATTCACGTTACGAGCAAACCCGTGCTGAACGGAAAGGGAGGACAGATATATGAAAAATCCGCTCAGCACGGTATTCACATTCGTGGTGTTGATCGGCGCAACTGCCGGAATTTATGCACAACCCAATTTCGTCTATACCAACGATGATGTCATTGGCGGCAACACTGTCTCCGGATTCTCTATTGACTCCATAGGAAACCTGACCCCGCTGGCGAATTCGCCATTTGCCACAGGCGGTGGAGGCGCTGGTGGCGGCGGATTTGCCGTCAACCGTATTGTAATCGGCGGCGGAAAGTACCTGTACGCCTCAAACAGCGGCACTGCCGACGTCAGCGCGTTCGCAATCGATCCTGCAACGGGTGCACTGAACCCCGTCGCCGGTTCGCCATTTCCGGTTGGCGGCCCAACGTTCGCGGACATCTCGCTGGCCGCGTCGCCCGATGGGCAATTTCTCTTCGCCGGCGTGACCTCGAACAACACGGTCGTCACATTAAAAGTGATGGCGGATGGATCGCTTTCGCAGGCGGCCAGCCTGGCCATCCCCGCCGCTCCCTCGGGTATGAAAGTTACTCCCGATGGAAAATTTCTGGCGGCCGCACTGCCCGGATACCTTGGTTTCGGCGCGATTGCCATGTTCGCGATCGCTTCCGACGGCAGCCTGACGATGGTCAACGGCGTGCCATTTATCGGAACCGGTACGGTTGCCGGCATCGACGTTAACTGCGCCGGGACCCAACTCTTCGGCGGCGTCATGACGCGAACCGGTGCGGCCGTCGATGCCTACAGCATCGGTGCGGGGGGAATTCTCACGCGCATGCGGGGATCGCCCTATTCGCCCGGCGTCGGGACAAACTCGAACGTTGTGCTGCTCAGTCCTAACGATCAGCTCCTGTTTGTCGGCAATCAATTTAGTAATTCGGTAACCAGCATCACGGTGAGCGCTTCAGGTACTCTCGGCTTGGTGGCCGGCTCGCCGTTTGCCATCGGCGGCCAATCCACTTTTCCATCGGGAATGGCAACCGATGCGGCCGGTTCATTTCTGTATGTGGCCAGCCAACCCAATTTCGTTCAGGTCTTCCAGATCGCTGTCGACGGCACTCTCACGCCTGTGGCTGGATCGCCGTTCTCGACGGCCCAGCCGGCAGGTCTGTTGTCGTTGACAGCGTTTCCCGGCAAAACCTGTAATGGCGCCGGTGCAGGGAGTCCGCCGCCACCTCCGGTCATCACTGGCCTTCCGTCTGAAGGTTGCACGCTCTGGCCGCCCCAGAAACAACTGGTGCAGGTGGCGACGATCACCGCCGGTGCCGAAGCTGGCCTGGCATCGTTTGATGTTGCGGGAACCAGCAACGAGCCCTCCGACCCCAACAACCCGGACATCGTCATTACTGGTACCGGGCTCGGGCCTCGCACGGTTCAGTTGCGCGCCGACCGCTTGGGAACCGGCACCGGCAGAGTCTATACCTTGACCGCCACGGCAACAGACACGGCGGGAACAACGGTATTCTCGACCGCGACGTGCACCGTGCCTCACGATCAGGGAAACTGAGGCTTCCGAAAACGACGGGGCGGGCCTAAGCTTGGTCCCGCCCCAACGCGAGCACGTAGTATCGCGCACGCGTGGTTCCCACATTGCGCCAGCCGTGATGATCGTTCGACGCCACAAACGCCACCGATCCAGGACCCAGTTGGCTGCTTTTGCCGCCTATCGTCACTTCTAGCGTTCCTTCGCGGATGAGCAGCATCTCCTCGTGAACATGGTGATGCGCGGGATGCGGCATCTGTCCAGGCGCGAGCTCGGTCTCATGTAGCTCGATAGGCACGCCCGTATACGATTCACCCTGAAGGATCGGCCGCGAATAGTTCGGCCCGTTCCCGTGGACCGGGAGGTCTTCATAGCGATAAATTGCGGAAGCCAGGCGCTTCTCCTGCGCAGTTGCTGCGCCGTTCAAAGCCGCCATCGCAGCGGGTAACAGTACACTCCATTCGCGTCGTGAGTAGCTCATTTCATCCTCGCCTTTAGCGCTCTCGATCATCCGGCACTCCGGCCCTATCGTACAGCTTCCGGATGCGCCCCAGCTCATCCGCCGCTTCATCCAGACCGAGCGAGCGGACCATCCGGCCGATCGTTACGTGCTCGTCGTTCGACCAGAACATGCCGCAGTCTTCGTCCTGGTAATAACGGAAGCCGACCTTATCGCCGTATTTGTCTTGCAGCGCCTTTCCGTTTTTGAGTTTCGAGCTCCACGGCAAAATGGCGTAGCTGAGATCGAGCTGTTCGACGAGCACGCGCCCGGGCGAGCGGATCTGCGCGACGACCTTGCCGGTCGGCTCGAAAAACGACGCGTTGTCACGCCACGTGCTCGAGACAATATAGTAACGGTTTTGCATCGCGCGAAACGCCGGATGCGCGGTCTGCGGCGATTGCGTCGGCCACGCGACCAGTTCGGCGCCCTTGCGCGCAAGCTCCAACCATCCATAGTCGTATTCCATATCGAAGCAGATCTGGATGCCGAGCCTGCCGAAATCGCACTGAAAAACCGGCTCTTGTTTGCCCGGTGTGGTGCCGTCTTCGAGCGCGTCGCTGCCGGATTGCACCGCCAGATGCACTTTACGGTAAATACCGGCCGGATTCCCCTCCCGATCGAACAGGATCGCGGCGTTCGAGCACTGCTTCTTTTCCTTGTTATCGAGCAGATAGGTGGGAGCAATCACGTAGCAGTGATGCTCCCGCGCTTTTCGTGCAAAGGTCTCGCGCAGCGGGCCCGCGAGCGGTACCGAATGCGCTGCCACGTCGCCGGAAAGCTCGCCCGTCACCGCCATCTCCGGCAATATGGCGAGATCCAGGCCGCGGCCATATTTTTTTTGCGACTCCACGGCCATCTGGTCGATCAGCCCGGAAAGCTGGTCGAGCCGCTTCTCGAGGCCCGGATACTCGCCCCAAAACGCCTGCATGGCTGTCCCGACGATCACCTTGCGCGGCGGCTGATCCAGTGTGCTCCGGGGTCTCAGCTCCGCGCCGCGAAGAGGCAAAAGAACGAACGCTGCCGAAAAACTTAAAATCGAAACCGCCCATATACGCATGGAAAGGACTGTAACACGGATAGCTCCGCCTGTCGCCGGCGCGTTTCCCGAGACGAATTATCGAAACCGGTAGCCTTTCAGAACATCCAATCTTTCGGAGCCGAGGCGCGACCCAATATGCACAAGCAACCCAAAACGACGCATCTGGTCGTGGCATCAGCGCGGATCAATGCACCGGCCGGCCGCGTCTACACCACCCTCGCCGACTATCGTAACGGCCACCCGCCCATTCTTCCGACCGAATTCAGCGGTATGACTGTCGAGCGCGGCGGTACCGGTCAGGGCACGATCGTCCGCTTCAATATGCGCCTGCTGGGTAAAACGCAGACCTACCGCGCGGCAGTCACTGAACCGGAACCAGGCCGGGTGCTCGTGGAAAAGGATCTTGAAACCAACGGCGCGGTTGCGACCTTTACCGTAAATCCCGGGCCGGATGAGACGAAGTCGGACGTTACGATCGTCACCGAATTGCCGGTTCGCGGCGGGTTGGTTGGCGCCATCGAGCGGACCGTCACCACCAGATTGCTGCGCCCTATCTATATTCGGGAACTCGCGCTGCTCGCGGCCCAAGTCGAGCCGCCAGGCGTTGGCTGAATCGCTTTAGACGAACTTATATTCGCCTGGCACCGGTAGCGGCATGGGCTCCATCTTGCGATTGTAGTCGAACTCCTTCGGCTGCAGATCCTGCTGCGAGTTCATGATCATGTCCCAGGTGATCTTGAGCCCGGAATACGCGGACTCCCGCCCCATGATCGCGGTCATCGTGCTTTCTGCCACGCGCATCCCCTGGTTGATGTAAGGTCCCGCGCCCGTGATGCTCTTGATCATGTCGATGTGTTCCTGCACATAGGGGTTGATGCCCTTCTCGCCCATGTCCATTCCGTTTGAATGCCCCTTGGTTCCGACGATGAGATCGCTGACGTCCCGATAAAGGCCTTTCGGATACTGCCGGCAGTGGCTCGAAAGATGCACGCCGTTGGAATACACAAAATCCGACGACATGTGATCGTAAATGTTCCCGTAGAGCGGTTCGCGCGGGCGCCAGGCCGCTCCGCCCGATGCCACCACTTCCACCGGATGGCCGTTCATGACCCAGTTCATGAAGTCGATGTTATGGAAATGCTGCTCGACTATCTGGTCGCCGCAGATCCAGATGAACGAGTACCAGTTGCGATGCTCCCATTCCATATCGCCCCACTTCGGATCGCGCGCATCGGCGTGGAAAACCGGTCCGCTCAGATAATACGAGTTCAGCGCGACGATATCGCCGATGGCGCCGTTGTGAATCTTGTCCACCGTCTCCATGTACTCGCGCTCGGCATGCCGCTGCGCTCCGGACATCACCGTCAGCTTTTTCTGCTCAGCTAATTTTGCCGCCGCCATGAAGCGCCGTACGCCCACCGGATCGGTCGCTATCGGTTTTTCGGTGAACACATTTTTCCCCGCATTGACCGCGGCTTCGAAATGCTGTGGCCGGTAGCCCGGCGGCGTCGCCAACATTACGATATCGACGTCGGAATGGATCAGCTTCTCGAACGCGTCGAACCCCACGAAATGGTGCTCCGGATCGACTTTGATGCGGGGCTGAATCGAGCGCACCAGGTCCTCCGCGCTCATCTGAACCGGCTTGCCGCCGCGCTCTACGGTAATGCCCGCGTCGCGCGAGACGTATTTATCGTTCGTGCGCAGCCGGTTGAGCGAAGTCTCCAAGTGATCTTCGAAAACATCGGCCATTGCGACCAGCTCGACGTTCTCATTGCCGGTCAGCAGGTTCACGACGGCCTGCGTGCCGCGGCCTCCGCAGCCGACCAGGCCGGCCTTTAACGTGTCCTTCGAGGAAGCGCCGCGTGCCAGCGCCATGGCAGACGTTGCGGCAAGAAACGATCGACGGGAAACAGAACCTGAAGATTGCATATGCGGGCATCATATAACACCGCGTATTGGAGCGTGCGGTCTACCCGCAAAAGTAATTTCCAGCACCTTCTCTACACCGGCACTCCCACGCGCCACAACAGATACCCGACCGCCTGCCGCACATACAGCCACCGCTCGCGCCAGTCGTTCGGCGGATTCATCGAGCGCGGCGAGCCATAAACCTTCACTCCGCTGAACTCCAGCATCTTCTTGACCCGGTAAATGTGATACCCGTCGCTCACCACGATGCACGACCTCAGCCCCATGCGCCGCATGATCTCGGCTGCGGCCGCCGTCGAATACACCGTGCTCTCACCCTCCGGCTCGACGAAGATCGCCTCCGATGGCACGCCACGCCTCACCAGGTACGAGCGCCCGACCGCTCCTTCGGTATATACCGGATCTCCGCCCGCGCCGCCCGTGGTCAAAATCCGCGGCGCTAAGCCGTTCTTGTAGAGTTCGAGCGCGTGATCCAGCCGCGCGCGCAGCACCGGCGATGGCTTCCCACGATATTCCGCCGCGCCCAGCACCACAATGATGTCCGCCGGCTGCGCCTCGTCCACCGTCGATTGCTGCGCGATCTCGACCGACACTTTCGCGATCGCCGCGGCCAAGACCGCCGCCGCAGCCACCACCGCCACGCCGACCACGCGTTTCATCTGCGCTATTCTGATTTGAACATTGTAAAGGAAGGCCATGGCACGGCCCGAAACGATCTCGAGCGCCGCTAACCCGCTCGTCAAGAGCGTCCGCCGCGCCATCGCGCACGGCAGTCTCACCGAAGAAGGTCTCGCTGTCGCCGAAACCTTCCATCTTCTCGAAGAAGCCCTGCGCAGCGATTGCCCCGTGAAAGTCGTGCTCGCCGCGCGCTCGGTTGAGTCCGCTGTCGAAGCGCATGTGCGGCGTCTCGCGGGGATCCGCATGGCCGTGTTGCCGGATGCCCTTTTCCAAAATCTGGCAGGCACGGTCACCAGCCAGGGAGTCATCGCTCTCGTTGCCCCCGTTTCCTGGACGCTCGAGCAGCTTTTCCGCGGCCGCAGCCTGGTCGTCGTGCTCGACGGTGTCCAGGACCCCGGCAATGCCGGCGCCATCGTGCGCGCCGCCGAAGCTTTTGGCGCGACCGGCGTCATGTTCCTCAAAGGCGCCGCCAGCCCATTCAATCCGAAAACCCTGCGCGCCTCTGCTGGTTCGCTTTTCCGTCTTCCGTTTGTTCATTCGCTCGATGCCGAACTGGCCCGCACCGCGCTCCAGCAAAACAAACTCGATATCTACGCCGGCGTGCCTTTCCGCTCCGGAAATCATGTCAAATCGCTGGTCGATGCCGACCTCACCCGCAAATGCGCCATCGTCATCGGCAGTGAAGGCCAGGGTGTGAGCCAAAGTCTCCACTCCGGCGCCATCGATCTCGCCGTTCCTACCGTCGGGGTCGAATCCCTGAACGCAGCTATGGCCGCTTCCGTCATTTTGTACGAAGCGCGCCGCCAGAGATCGCTCAAGCCGTGAGCCTCTTCGACAATTCGCCGCCCATGTCCGGGGCCGCCGACAAGGGCCGCCCGCTCGCCGACCGCATGCGTCCCGAGCGTCTGGAAGACTTCGTCGGCCAGGAGCACATCCTCGGTCCCGGCAAGCCTCTCCGCGCCCAGATCGAGCGCGACGCCCTGAGCTCCATGATTCTCTGGGGCCCGCCCGGGGTAGGGAAGACCACGCTCGCGCGCCTGATCGCCCACCTTACGCGCTGCGAGTTTGTCGCTTACAGCGCCGTGCTCAGCGGCATCAAAGAAATCAAAGCCATGATGGCCGATGCCGAGCGCCTGCGCCGCGCCGGTCGCCGCACCATCGTCTTCGTCGACGAAATCCACCGTTTCAACAAGGCCCAGCAGGATGCCTTCCTGCCGTATGTCGAGCGCGGCGATATTATCCTGATCGGCGCGACCACCGAAAACCCGTCGTTTGAAGTGATCTCGGCCCTGCTCTCCCGTTCGAAAGTCTACGCGCTGCGCCCGCTCACCACTGAAGAAATCGTCGCGCTGCTCAAACGCGCGCTCGCTGATAAAGACCACGGCCTGGGCGATCTCGAAATCACCGCGCCCGAAGATTTGCTCGAGCAGATCGCCGTCATGGCGGGCGGCGATGCCCGCGCCGCCTACAACACTCTCGAAGCCGCTATCGCCGCTTCGCCCTCCAAAGAACTCTCGAAGCAGGCCGTCGAAGACGCCCTCCAGCGCAAAGTGCTGCTCTACGATAAAGCCGGCGAAGAGCACTTCAATCTGATCTCCGCTCTCCACAAATCCGTGCGCTCGAGCGACGCCGATGCCGCCCTCTACTGGCTGGCCCGCATGATCGAAGCCGGCGAAGACCGCCTCTATATCGCCCGCCGTTTGGTCCGCATGGCCATCGAGGACATCGGTCTCGCCGATCCGCGTGCACTCGAGCAGACCATCGCCGCCCAGCAGGCCGTGCATTTCTTAGGCATCCCCGAAGGCGATCTGGCGCTTGCCCAGGCGGCCATTTATCTCGCGGTCGCGCCCAAGTCCGACGCGGCTTATAAAGCCCTGGACGTCGCCCGCGCCGATGTCGCCACCACCATTGCCGAGCCAGTCCCGCTCCACCTCCGCAACGCTCCCACGCCGCTCATGAAGCAATTCGGTTACAGCGCCGGCTACCAGCACGCCCACCAGTTCGAAGGCGCCATCCCCGATATGGAATGCCTCCCGCCCTCGCTCGCCGGCCGCCGCTATTATTTCCCCACCGACCGCGGCCTCGAAAAACGCATCGCCGAGCGCCTGGAAGAGATCCGGAACGCCAAGCGCAAGACGAATCCTTGACCCGCGCCTAACCCCTCGCCTTCCCGCTACAATTTTATTCTTATGATCTTCCGCCTGGTTGCTCTGTCGATTCTGCTGTCCCTCCCCGCCTGGTGCCAGCACGACCACTCCGCCGGCGCCCGTCCCGCCACCCTCATGTCCGGCCTCGGCGAGGTCCACCATCCCGTCTCGACCAAAAATCCCGAAGCCCAGCAATTTTTCGATCAAGGCCTCGCCCTCATCTACGCCTTCAATCATGAGGAAGCCCTGCGCTCGTTCGAGCGCGCCGCCCAGCTTGATCCGCAATGCGCCATGGCGCAATGGGGCATTGCCCTCGCCGTCGGTCCCAATTACAACGATCCCGCGCCCGACATGCAGCGCGAAAAAATGGCCTGGGATGCCATCGAAAAAGCCGGCTCTCTCGCCTCTGGCTCAACCGACTCCGAACGAGCCTACATCGAAGCCCTCGCCAAGCGCTATTCAAGCGATCCTCATCCCGATCTCAAACAGCTCGGTATCGACTACAGCAACGCCATGCGCGACGTCATGAAACGCTTTCCCGACGACCTCGACGCCGCCACGCTATTCGCCGAAAGCGCCATGGACCTCCATCCCTGGCAGCTCTGGACCGCTGACGGCAAGCCCGCGCCGGGCACCGAGGAGATCATCGCGGCACTGCAATCAGTGTTGAAGCGCAACCCACAGCACACCGGCGCCAATCATTTCCTGATCCACGCCGTCGAAGCCTCTCCGCATCCCGAGCAGGCGCAGGCCGCTGCCGACCGCCTTGCCAAACTCGCGCCCGCCGCCGGGCACCTGGTCCACATGCCCGCCCACATCTACATCCGCGAGGGCGATTACGCCGGCGCCGTCCGCAATAACGCCGAAGCCGCCGAGGTCGACCGTCAGTACATCCAGAAGTACAACGTCACCGGCATGTATCCGGCCATGTATTACAGCCACAACCTGCACTTCCTCGCGGTCGCCGCGAGCATGGAAGGCCGTTACGCCGACGCGCGCAAAGCCGCCGCCGATCTCGCGTCCAACATCGCCCCCATCGTCAAGCAAGTCCCCATGGCCGAATGGTTCATGCCCACTGAGATGCTCATCGAAGTGCGCTTCCACCGCTGGAACGATATCCTCATGCGGCCCGAGCCCGATAAGTCCCAGCTCAACACCCACGCTCTCTGGCACTTCGCCCGCGGCATGGCATTTTGCGGCCTTGATAACATCAACAACGCCCAAATCGAAGACCGCAAGCTCACCGAAGCCTCGACCGACCTCCCCGACGATTCCATGCTCGGTTTCAACAGCACGCGCGATATCGTGAACCTCGCCGGCCATCTGCTCGAAGGCCACATCGCGCTGGTCCGCGTTGCCATCCCCGCCGCCGTCGAGCACTTCCGCCAGGCCGCCGCCATCGAAGATCGCCTGCATTACGATGAGCCGCCCGATTGGTACATCCCCGCGCGTGAATCTCTCGGCCGCGCTCTCATGACCGCCAGCCGCTACGAAGAAGCCGAAAAAGTTTTTCGTGAGGATCTGGTTCACCACCCCCGCAGCGGCCGATCGCTATTCGGCCTTTGGCAGTGCCTCAAAGCCCAAAATAAAAAGTCCGAAGCCAAGCAGGCCGAAGCCGACTTCAAAGCCGCCTGGAAAAACGCGGACACCAAGCTCCGCGGGATAGATGACCTGTAAGCCGGTGGCAGTAGCGGGCGTTCTGGCAAGGGAGTAACGTAATTCTTAATGACACAGACTCGACGGCCCAGGCTGGCACGTCTTCGCTGGCTGTTATCATTTACCTCCCTGATGACCTTATTCGCGCAGGCGCCGAAGCCCATCGGCGACTACTCAGGCATGCTCGGGCCGCTGCATCTCAAACTCCATTTGAAAACTTCCGCAACGGGCTCCATCGAGGGCGCTCTCGATAGTGTCGACCAGGGCGCCAATGGCCTCCCGTGCGCCAACTTCCAGCTGAAGAACGGCGAGCTTTCGTTTGAAGTCCCCAGCGTCGGCGGCAAGTGGCACGGTACGGTATCGGATGATGCGGCCGTCCTCAAAGGAAGCTGGTCGCAGGGCCAGGAATTGCCTCTCACATTTCACCGCGATGGCAGTGAACCGCCCTTCGTCGCCGCCGAAAAACCGTCGCGCGTAGATGGAATCTGGCTGGGGACCCTCGCGGCCGGCGGGGCCAAACTGCGCGTGCAGGTGCAGGTGAAAAGCGATCGCGCCGGAAAGGAGTACTGTTCGCTCGACAGCCTTGACCAAGGGGCAATGGGCCTGGCCTGCGAGAACGTCGCGCTCCAACAGAATCATTTTTCGTTTGAGGTCCCGTCAGTGCGAGGGCAATTTGCGGGAACGCTCAGTGAGGACGGAAATGAGATCGAAGGGACATGGACGCAGGGTCAAGGCCTGCCGCTGCGCTTGACACGGCAGTCTACCGCGCTCGCGGCGAAAGCTCCCGAGCCGCCGAAGTATGATCCCGCCCGGCCCCCGGTGCCTGTCGATGAATTGAAGACCGTGCTCGATCGCGATTTGGCCGTGGCGTTAAAAGACGGTGCTCTGGCGCCCGGCACCGGCATAGGCGCGGTGATTGCCGTGATCCAGCACGGAACCCGCCTGATCTTTGTTTATGGTCCGGTGAAGGAAGATTCGATTTTCGAGATTGGGTCAATTACCAAGACGTTCACCGGACTACTGCTGGCGCAGTTGGTCGCCCAGCACAAAGTCAAACTGGAAGAACCCGTGCGCGACCTGTTGCCTCCCGGAACCGTCGCCAAGCCCGCAGGCGCCGAGATCACTCTGCTGGATCTGGTCACTCAGCATTCCGGGCTGCCGCGATTGCCTGACAATTTTCATCCGGCCGACCCGCGTGACCCGTATGCCGATTACCGGGCAGTGGACCTGTATGAGTTTCTCGCCAAACACGGCGTTTCTAAACCGGAACGTGCCGAATTTAACTACAGCAATCTCGGGCTGGGGCTGTTGGGTCAGGCTCTCGCGAACCGGACAGCCATGACCTATCCGGATTTGCTGAAAACAGAAATTACCGGACCTCTGCACCTGAGCGACACAGTCGTGAAGCTTTCAGCCGGTCAGGAGAAGCGTTTCGCCGCAGGCCACGCCGGTCCCCATCAGCCTGTCCATGCCTGGAATCTGGATGCTCTGGCCGGCGCAGGCGCAATTCGATCCACGGCCGGCGACATGCTGTCATACCTCGAAGCCCAGTTGCATCCTCGTGCCATCCAGCATGCAACAGGACTCCCGGCTGGTTCGCCCGCGGAGACGCTCGCAGAGGCCTTGGAAATGTCCCACGAACTGCGTGCCGACTCTCTGCCCGGTATGAAAATCGGATTTGCCTGGCTCTTCAACGCCAAAACAGGAAACTATTGGCATAACGGAGCGACCGGCGGATATAGCAGCTATGCTTTCTTCAATCCGAATGAGGACTATGCGGCCGTGGTCCTTGTCAATACCACAATCGGCCAGAACGGAAGCCTTGCGGACCGCCTCGGAGAACATATTGCCGAACGCCTAAGTGGCAAACCCGCCATTTCGATCGGCGATTAACTCGCGCCCCGGGAGTGCGCCGGTTCTCATGCGCCCAGGATTCTACTGCGCGCGCCACCGTCTTGGCCCCAAGTGCTAAAGTTGGAAAAACAAGGAGGCTCATGCGCAGAAGATCGTTTCTCGGAGTTCCCGGCGCCCTCGCCTTGGCTGCTGCACAGACCCGCGACGCCGCCCGCGAAGCCCCCCGCGAAGCCCCCCTGCCCAATCGTCCCAAAGTTCCCGGCACTATGGCCCTGCACGCCCGCAGCCGCAGCGCAGATCCCTCCGGCGACGTGCGCGTCTCCGAGCGCCTGCTGCGCTGGGAAGTCGCGCAGACCGCCATTATCATTTGCGATATGTGGGACGCACACACCTGTAGCCTCTCCGCCCAGCGTGTCGCCGCCCTGGCGCCCCGCATGAATCAGGTCGTCAGCGCCGCGCGCAGCATCGGGGTCATGATCATTCACGCCCCCAGCGACACCATGAAATATTACGAGGGCACACCGCAGCGCCTGCGTATGCAGCGCGCCCCCATGGCTCCGTCCCCCTTTCCGCTTCTCTCTCGCTGCCCGCGCGATCCCGAAGAAGAGCGCAACTTCCCCATCGATGATTCCGCCGGCGGCTGCGATGACCCCATCGTCAAGGAGTGGACCGGCCCCTATCCCTGGATCCGCGAGAACCCCGCCATCGACGTCATCGGCTTCGACGGCGTCAGCGATAACGGCCAGGAAATTTATAATTTCTGCAAGCAGCAAGGCATCACCAACATCGCCTTGATGGGCGTCCACACCAACATCTGCATTCTCAACCGCTCCTTCGGCGCCCGCCAGATGACCCGCCTCGGCTTCCAGGTCGTCCTGGTCCGCGACCTCACCGATACCATGTACGACCCGCGCACCCGCCCCTTCGTCAGCCACGCCCGCGGCACCGAGCTGGTTATCGAGCACATCGAAACCCGCTGGTGCCCCTCCATCCTGAGTGACGACCTCACCCGCGTCATACCCGGCACCGACAACCCCCCGAAATCGACTTCCGCGCGCCCCCCGCGGACGTGATTGCTCGTATCGCAAACACTCGCCGCTGCCCCTCCGGACGACGCGCCAATAGCCTCGACGCACACGCCTTCACTGAGAAGGGCCGTGCGTGGCATTGGCGATCGCCTGCTAGCTGTCGGACAATGGCTGCGAGGAGCGGTGCGCTACCGCGCCGAACAACCCGTGAAAGCCATCGCTTACCGCGAGTACGGTGGGCCTGAGGTCTTGCATCTGGAAGAGCTCGAAAAGCCCGCACCCAATGACGACCAGGTGCTGGTGCGAGTGCGGGCGGCGTCCCTGAATCCCTATGACATGCACTTTCTGCACGGCACACCCTACTTCATGCGCTTGAGCACCGGGATGCGCAAGCCGAAGTTCACCGGCATCGGCGTGGATTTCTCCGGCGTGGTGGAGACTGTGGGCAAGAACGTCACCGGGTTCACGACTGGCGACGCGGTCTTCGGCGGCTGCCAGGGTGCGCTCGCCGAGTACCTGGTCGTCGCTGGCCAGCGACTGGTGAAGAAGCCCGACAACATCAGCTTCGAGCAGGCAGGCACGGTGAACATCGCGGCCAAGACCGCGCTGCAAGCGCTCCGCGATGCGGGCAGACTCCAGCCCGGCCAGAACGTGCTGATCAACGGGGCCTCCGGCGGCGTGGGCACCTTCGCGGTCCAGATCGCCAGGCACCTGGGCGCGGAGGTCACCGGTGTGAGCAGCGGCCGCAACACCGAACTGGTGCGCTCGCTGGGCGCCGGCCACACCATCGACTACACCCGGCAGGACTACACCGAGAGTGGCACTCGGTACGACCTGATTATCGACAACGTCGGCAACCACGCGCTCTCGGCCAACCGTCGCGTCCTAAAGCCGAACGGCCGTTACGTCATGGTCGGCGCCGAGAAGGGCAAGTGGATCAAGCCCATCGACAGCGTGATCGCGGCAATGCTGTATGCGAAGTTCGTTCGTCAGCAGATAGTCTTCATGATCGCGCGAGCCAACCAAGACGACCTCGCCGTGCTGGCCGAGCTGATCGAGCAAGGCAAGGTGACGCCCGTGATCGACAAGATGTACCAGCTGAGCGAAGCGGCCGAGGCGATGCGCCACCTCGAAACCGGCAGGGCGCGGGGGAAGATCGTGATCCGTCTGGACTAGCGGCGCTGCGCGCCAAAGCTGTACGCTGGTGGCACCATGCGCCGCCGTCGAGTTCATGCTACCAATGAGACGTGGGCATTCCCGTCTCCGTCCGCACCGTTTCCTCCATGAAGCTTGCCGCCGTCCGGCGTCATGTCACGATCGCCGGCATCGCCACTGCCTGGAAGCCGGCGCTCGATAAAGTGTGGGAATTTCTGCGTGCCCAGCCGGGCCTGCGCACCGATGGGCACAACGTTTTTCTCTATCACCACCCCGCGCGCCGCGATCTGCCGATGGACGTGGACTTCGGCGTGGAGGTCACCCGCGCGTTTGCATCCGCCGGAGAAGTTTACTCGACCGAAACTCCCGCCGGCACCGTGGCCGTCGCGGTGCATGTAGGCCCCTACGACCGCATGAAAGAGACCCACGACGCCATTCATGCCTGGCGCGAGGCAAACAACCGCACCTTCGCCGGAAAATCCTGGGAAATCTACGGTGACTGGTCCGACGATCCATCCAAGCTCGAAACGACCATCATGTATCTGCTGAAGTAGAGGACGACGGCGGAAGCTCGAAGACCGTCCACTTCTGCTCGCCCCGCGCGTCTAACTCTTACGCAGGCTTTCCCCCACAGCCACCGGACGGCTGCCTCTCCAGTTTTGCATTTGAATTCCGCTGCTTGCCCGGCCCGTTTCGCACCGCCATAATACTTGACAAAAAGTCTTATATAGATTACTTTTAGTCATTGATGAAATACTCCAATGCTCGTCGGACAGTATTGCTCGTAACGGTTCTATTGTCGGCGGTTATCGACCTCGGCGCGTCTTGGGCTCTCGAACGCGTCGACCTCGGAAGCACTGCACGATTTGCCGTCGCGCTAGCGCCAATACCCGCGAAAATTGCGGTTATCGCATTGATTCTGCAGGCAATTCGACGACTTGATGATTTCCAGAAGCGAGTCCACTTCGAAGCCGTCACGGTGGCCTTTCTGTCGACTGGCGTGGCGGTAATCGTTTACGGCTACCTCGAAAAGGCTCAAGCGGCGGGTCCGCTCAACGTGGGACTGGTTTGGACATTCATGGTCTGTTTCTACGCCATCGGCTATTTCACTGCCAAGGTGCACTACAAGTGAAAAACCGTATTCGTGTGCTGCGAGCTGAAAAGGATTGGACCCAGGCGAACTTGGCGAGCCTGATCGGCGTTTCCCGCCAAGCCATCGTCGCGATAGAAAACGGCAAGTATGAACCGGCGCTCCCTTTGGCATTTAAGATCGCGCGGGCGTTTGAAAAGAACGTGGAAGAGGTTTTCATCTGGGAAGGAGACGGCAAATGAGAACGACCTTATGGATCGGTGCGCTGGCAACGATTGGCGTCCTATATGCGCACGACATCGGCGGCGACTGGCAGGGAACGCTTAAGGCTGGTCCCCGCCAATTCCGCCTCATTATGAAAATCGAGAAGGGGGCTAGCGGCGGTTGGAATGGCTTGTTATTCAGCATTGACCAGGTCCCCGACCGGGGAGTCGGTATAACTGCTAATTCAGTTACCTTGGAAGGTTCAACCCTGAAGTTCACCATCGACGCAGCGCGGGCTACGTACGAAGGCGAGGTCAGCGCGGACGGGGCTTCCATCAAGGGCACCTGGACGCAAGGCCAGCCTCTACCACTTGAGTTCCAGCGCGCCACTCCAGAAAGTGCCTGGAAAGATCCATCGCCGCACCGTGTGCAGCTTGTAACGGCGGACACAGACATCAGACTGGAGGTGCTCGATTGGGGTGGCTCCGGACGGCCGGTAGTGCTGCTGGCAGGCCTCGGCAACACGGCACACATCTTCGATAAGCTCGCGCCAAAACTTACCGCCAACTACCATGTCTACGGAATCACGCGGCGCGGGTCCGGGGCGTCCAGCGCGCCCGCCACGGGATACTCGGCCGACCGGCTCGGTGACGATGTGCTGGCTGTCCTCGAATCACTCAAACTCGACCGACCGGTGCTGGCGGGGCATTCCATCGCCGGCGAAGAGTTGAGTTCCGTGGCATCACGCCATCCTGAAAGGGTCGCCGGGTTGATCTACCTTGATGCAGGCTATTCGTACGCATACTATGATCGCTCGCGGGGCGATCTAGACATCGACTTAGTTGAGCTGCAGAAGAAGCTGGAGCAATTGCAGCCTGGGAAGGGGCACCAGGATCCTAAGGCATTAGTGCATGAGTTACTCGAAACAACCCTCCCCGGATTTGAAAGGGACCTGCGGGAGAGGGAAAAAACACTGCAAGTGACGCCCGCGGCACTGCTCGCCGCCCAGGAGTCGAGTCCGTTGTCAGAGGTGGCTCGGGCAATACGGACAGGCGAACAGAAATACATAAACATTCCCGTCCCTATTCTTGCCATTTACGCTGTCCCGCACGATTTGGGACCGGCCGGCGGCGACGGCGCTGCGCGTGCGGCATTCGAGGCAAATGACGAGGCCACTACCGGGGCACAAGCGAAGGCATTCGAGCGCGGAGTACCCTCCGCTCGGATCGTTCGATTGCCGCATGCCAATCATTACGTGTTCCTGTCGAACGAAGCGGATGTGCTTCGTGAAATGAATGCTTTCCTCGGCAGCCTGCCCTAAACAGGACACGCTCTGCTGGAGCCAGCCGCAGAGGGGACTGATCGTATAGTCGCCTATGGTGAGAACGATCTGGATCAGGACCGATAAAGTCGGCGTGCGATAGGAAGCCGCGCCACCTCGCTGCCCCTCTTCTGCTTAAGGTCTTCCCGCCCGCCCTCTAAGTCTTCTCCCGCCTGTTCTTGTCGATCCAATCACTCGATCCCACAGACAGCGCATGTTGTCCACCTTGGCTTCCCGCGCGTACCCACCGTTAACGCAGGCCACCCTCCGGCCGGCCGCGTCACCAGCTTCCGACCGAGGATTAAGCCGTCCCGATCCGCGCGTCGCGGGTCGAAAGATCGCGTTTCTCCTAGCGGATCGCCACCGTCAGACCTAATTGAAAATCCTGTAATGGGTTAGCACCTATGGACACCAATACGGCTATCGCATCGCCGGCAGGCGCGTCTGTCGGAATACGAGCATTGATCTGAACCATCCCCGAGATCATGCCGGGCGCGGCTCCGGCGTATGTCACCTGCGCCGTCATCGGTGTCTGAAATCCGACGTACGCCGGTTCGGCCAGAACGTGCCGCTCAAAAACCGGCGTGATTCGGCCGGTCGCACCGGGCGGGTTCGTCACTCCACCGCCGGTCAGGAACAGACTCACGATTGATCCTCTTGCCGCGGGATTTGCAGCCGAGTTGATGGAACCATCCTGGTTTAGAACAGCGGCCTGACCCGAACCCCGCCCATTGACGGCGAAGATGCCGGGCAACGCGTCAGTAACTTCAAGGGCGACCGCGTTGCTCTCGGCTCCCGCGTAGCGGACTTTCACATCTACAGTGGAACGCCCGGCGATTTCGAACGGCGTTTGAGCGATGATCTGGTCCGAGGCGGCGTAGAGAACGGGCGCCGGCAGGTCATCGAACAAAACCTGAACACCGCCTGTGGAAGTCCCAATGATTCCGAGGAAGCCGCTTGCTGAAACGCCCGGCGAGGGGCCAATGCCTATTCCAAACAGGGTGATCAACTCGCCCGGAGCGACGATACCTCCCTGGTAACTGGCGGCGTTGCCAATGCCGCCCACGAACGGAGGCGCGGGCTCGGACGAGAAATCCACGCGCACAATTAACGGAGATCCGTCGCTCGTTTGCGCCATCGCATAGATGACCACGCCCTGGGAGCCGGCGGCCAGACGGGCATAGTTGGGCAAATACGTTCCGTACTTCAAAGTGTGGCCGGAGCTGTCGAGATGAGCCAGGAAGGAACCGTCACTAGCACTAAGTATGGAGCTTGCAATCGACGCATAGGCATCGTGAGTCGTGGGAAAGGCGAAGGACCCATCGCCTACGACGATGGCTTCTCGCTGCGGAGTGACCCGTATATCGCGGCCGGAATCGAAACCGTCACCGGTGAGATAACTGGAGTATACGAGTGAGGAACCGTCCGGGCTCAGCTTGAAAACAATACCGGCGGCGCCATGGCCGGAATCGAAACTTCCGTCGAAGACGGTCTGAAAGGCGCCGGGCGTCACGGGAAACTGCGGTTGCATTAGAGAAGAGTTCATGGGGTCTGCGCTTGTGTAACCGGTCACGTAGGCTGAACCATCCGCATCCACAGCAATTCCCCCGCCGGCGTCGACCGCGGGTCCGCCGACATAAGTCGAATAGAGAAGCTTTCCGCCCGCGCCGATCTTCAGGACGAAGGCATCGCTCGCCCCGCCGATTGCCGGTTGTACTGATCCCGGAGTGGTTGTGAGACGTCCCCAGCTTTGGCCGGTTACATAGGCTTGACCGTTGGAGTCCGTAGTGATGCCGCGCGGCGCTGCTGCGATGTAGGAACTGTAAACGATGTCCGAGCCGCTGGCGTTCAGCTTGACGATAAATCCGGTATCGCCATAGGCGCCTGGTCCAGGATACGGCTGGAATGCGCCCGGAGTGACAGGAAAATCCGTAGACTCTGTCCACCCGATCACGTAGGCGTTCCCATCGGGGTCCAAGGTCAGGGCACTGACCACCTGCCCCTGGCTGCCGCTGAACAGTGCGCCGTATTCAATGGCGCTGCCGGATGGATTGAGTTTGACGACAAAGCCGGGCCAGCCCGGAGGAGACAACTTATGGAGGGAGTTCGCGGTGGTCGGGAAGTTGGTGGAATCGGTCCAACCGGCGACATAGACGCTTCCCCGCGCATCAACAGCCATGCTGGAGATGTAATCCGTGTAATTGCCGCTCACGTAGGTGAGGTAAATGATTTTCGTGCCCGTTGGATCGAGCTTGGCCACGAACGGCGTATTGCAAAGTCCGTCAAAGAGCAGAGGGTAGGGACACGCTCGAGGGTCTTTAGCCGGCTGCGACTGAAATGCGCCGGGCGTGGCGGTCACATTGCTTTGCCCGTTGCCGGCTACGTATATGTATCCGGCTGCGTCCACAGCCATCAGCAGAGGCGATACAGTTGATGCGCCGCCGGCAGTAACGCTAATGGGAACGGCGGTGGTGGTTACTATTGCCCCGAAGCAATACGCGGCGAACAAGAAAAAGACGGCTGCGGACAGACTAAGGCGGAGCGGAAGGTCACCTCTGCGATGGGGAATTTGGCCACAGAGACGCGGCGGAATCACTACAGGCATTGCCCGGCCAACTGCCTGCATCCAAAGACATCGAACGACCATAAATGTCCTGCGTTTTGCCAGCCAGCACTCGCTATGCCAAAGGGCGTCACGAAGATGCCGATGACCAGTTGTGAAACCGCCTTCTCCTGCGCTAATCCACAAATCCCCCACCCTCCCCTCCACATAAGGTCTTCCCGCCCGCCCTCTAAGTCTTCTCCCGCCTGTTCTTGTCGATCCAATCACTCGATCCCACAGACAGCGCATGAAGTGTCTCCACTGCGGCAAGAAGATCGGAATGCTGCGCAAGCTCCAGGATGAGGAGTTCTGCTCGGCTGCGCATCGCAAGGCCTATCGCAAAAAACAGGAGGAGCAGGCGCTCGATTTCCTGCTCCGGTCAAAGCCGCGTTTCGATCGGGAACCCGAGCCTCCGCCGCAAACTGAGTCGCAACCCCTTCCGCACGAGGCAGGATTTGTTAGCGAGCAGGTTCGAGCGGGCACGATAACCGCTGGCCCGCAATACAATCCGGAGCCTGCCAAGCTAGAGCCCGAGCGCGTTCTTTTGCCGGCGCGTCAGACATACCCCGGCGCCGGAGTCGCATGCTGCCCCTTCGTTCACGCGATCGTGCCCGGCAGCCTGCCGCCTGCCGATTTGCATGAATCCTCCCTCGAGCCGTCTCCCTTTCGTAAACAGCCGCCGTTCTGGCAGCCGCCCAAGTTGCGGCCTTTTTGGATCGAGCCGCCGAAAAAAGCTCAACGTCTTCCTTCGGTCGCAGGCATCGCGAAAATTGTACTGAGGCGGATTCCTTTGCCTTCCCCGGTTGTCGCGCACGCCGCGGACGCGTCGCCTTTCCCGGCCGTACAGCCGGCGGTCAGGGCCGCAATGGATTTGCTTCAACCGGCATTCTGTCAAGCGAGTTCGGTCCGTTCAGCCGTCGCCGCACCGGCACCGGCTCCGGTGGCGTCGCATGCTTCACCGGCCGCACGTCAACCCGCATGTTTCCCGCACGAGCCCTTGCGGCCTCCGCCGCCTGCGCCGCGTGTTCCCGGTTTTCGCATGAGCGCTCCGTTTTCCGTCACGCCTCCTGCCGTGCGGTCATCTTCGGTGGCCGCCGGTTCCACGGCGGAAAACCAATGCAGCATGCCCTCCCGGCCGGCCGCAATTCCCTCCGTGAGATTCGAATTTGCCGCACCCGCTCTGGATCTGGCGCCGCATGCACCTCCGGGCAGCCCAAAGCCTCTCATGATCCGCATCCATGAGGCGCCCAGCCGCGCCGCGCTGATCTCGAAATTTCAAGTTCATCTGGGAGCAAGGCCTCGGTTGCGTGTGATTGCTCCCGATTTCCCAGCGGCCGAGCCGGCGAATCTGCCGCAAGCCGGCCAGGTTGCCCGCGTGCCTAGGCGAAAAAAAATTAGTTGGCGTTCGGCGCCCCTGTGGCAACGTCGCTTCGCCATCGTGGTTCCGGCAGTTGCTCTGGCGGTCACCGGAGCGTTTCAATTGGCCACTTCCGCGCCTGGGCGTGAAGCGAGACGTGCTGTCCGTTCCCGGATTGAGCAGCGCGCCACGATCGAATTCCAGGATGATTTCCGCTCCGGGCTGAGTCACTGGACCGGCGCTACGGATTGGGCCAAAACCTGGTCCTACGATCCGGCGGGATTTGTCCGGCCGGGCCGGTTGGCGCTGCTCGACGGCACCCGGTCGCTTACCGATTATCGCTTCGAGTTTTCGGCTGAGATCGGCAGAAAGGCCGTCGGCTGGGTCTTTCGCGCCACAGACAGCCGCAGTTATTACGCCACGAAGCTGATCGAAACCAAACGCGGCTCGCAATCTGAATTTTTCATCGTGCGCTATGCCGTCATCGGCGGCCGCGAGCAGAGCAAACGGCAGATGCCGCTCCCACTCTCGGGCTCAATGAAATCACTGCACCGCGTGCGCGAGGAAGTGCGCGGCGATGCATTTACCACTTACGTCGACGGCCAGGTGGTCGATACCTGGGCCGATTCCTCGCTCGCGAGCGGCGGCGTGGGCTTCTTCTCCGACGCCGGAGAGATCGCCTATATCCGTTCGGTGGACGTGGTGTACCAGGACGATCTGCTGGGCCGGCTCTGCTCTTATCTTTCCTGGCCAAACCGCCGATAAACTCTACGAGGCTCCGCCGTCGTGAAATCGAAAACGGCCAAGACAGCGCCTGTGTCTGACAGCCAGACATTCGGGCGCGCTGTAGCGCTCCATCTCGAAGGCAAGGTCGCCGAGGCACTCTCGGAGCTGGAAGCAGCACTGCAAGCTGGTGAACACCAACCGGAGGTGTACGCGGCCCTGGGATATCTGCGTTATCAAACAAAGCAGTACGGCGAGGCCGCCGAAGCCTATCGCCAGTTACTGGAGCTGGAGCCTGGCCACTCGACCGCCTGGTTCAATCTGGCTGTTTCCCTTCAGGCGGATGAGAAATGGGAGGAGGCGGCGTCGGCTTTCGAAAAAGCGCTGGCCGCCGATCCAAACCGCTTCGAAGCTCACCTTGGCCTGGGGTCCTGCCGGCTGCACTTGGGCGCTGCCCGGCCTGCTCTCGAAGCTTACGAGCGCTGCCTGCGCCTCGCTGCCGGCCGCGGGCCCGCAGAACTCGAGCCCGTGCTGTTCGGCAAAGCCGTCGCCTTCGATCTGCTCAAGAAATACTCCGATGCAGCCGAGCTTTACAGAAAGATTCTGGAAACCAATCCGCGATCCGAGGAAGCGCTCACCAATCTCATCGCTGCCGCCCTCGAGCTTAAAGATCACGCCACTGCTGCCGATGCCGCCGAACGGCTTCTGAAGCTCCGGCCCGATTCGCGCGCCGCCCGCGAGGGTCTCGCCATGGCGGCATTTGCCACGCAGGATTACGAGAAGGCCTCGGCGCATTGTGCGGCGCTGGTGAAAATCGCTCCGGATTCATTCGAAGCCTGGCTGAATCTGGGTGTCGCGCTCGAAAAGGCCGGCCGTCCCGAGGCCGCCAAAGCCTATTCGGAGGCGCTGCGCCTGCATCCCAAAGACGCCCAACTTTACGTCAATCTCGGCGCGGTCCACCAGGAAAGCGGAGATGCGGAGAAGGCACGGCAATCCTACGAGCATGCTCTTGAGCTGGATGCCGGTTCAACCACAGCGCTGGGGAATCTCGCTTTAGTGCTCGAGCAGGAGAAAAACTTCACCGAAGCCGAAAAACTCTACGCGCGGCTGCTGGACAAGGCGCCGGATTCCGACGACGCGCGATTCCGCCTCGGCTGCCTTCGTCTCGAACTGGGCGACCATAAAGGGGCCGCTGAAGCCTTCGACGCTTGCCTGTGGAAGCGAAAAGACTGGCCCGAGGCGCTGCTCAATGCCGGCATCGCGTACTGGAAACTCGGCGAGCTGGATGCCGCCTACGACGCTTTCGAGAGGTGCCTCGCCGCCCGTCCGGGCTCCCTGGACGCCTCGCGTGCCCTGGCTTCCCTCGCTCTCGAGTGCGGCCGGATCGAGGAAGCTCTCGAACGGCACACCAAGCTTATTGAAAACGGAGAGAAAACCCCGGAATTCCTCTACAACGCCGGCCTGCTCCACCAAAAAGCCGGCAATCAGCAGGAAGCCGTGCGTCTCTACCGCGAAGCGCTCGCGGTTTCGCCGGAATTCCCGGAAGCCTTGTTAAATCTAGGGCTTGCGCTCCAGAGCCTCGGCCAGGAACAGGAAGCCAAAGCCAGTTGGCAAAGAGCTATCGAACTCAAGCCGGAGCTCGCCAAAGGCTATTTTCACTAGTCTTCTGGCGCATTGATTTTAAAGGAAGAGTACAGCCGGGATAGTAGGTTCAAGCTAACCAAATAGCATCTTGAGGCCCGGCCGGCGGCGACCCATAATCGCCTGAACAGGTTGACGAATGGGCGCCAGTTGTCCGATCGATAGAAACATAATCATTTGCATGATCCGCTATGAGCCGGAACTGCTGCTGCTCGGCTTTCTGGTTCTAGTCTGCGCCGTATGTTTGTGGAAATTCATGGGCTAGCAACGCGCCGCCCACAGGGACTTGGTGCGGATGAGAGGACTTGAACCTCCACTCCCTTGCGAGAACATGGACCTGAACCATGCGCGTCTGCCAGTTCCGCCACATCCGCACGTTCGGATAAATCTATTTTTCCAGCCGGGACCTCGCCAAGTCAACCACTCTGGTTAACCTGTTTAACCCACGACGACGTAAACCGGCAGCGCGCCGACCGCGGCCGACCAGCGATTCCACGGCGCCGGCAGGTTCACAACCGGATGGGCCGCCGCGATATTTTCCGTTAACGCGTTGTTTAACGGGTGGAGGCCGGCCGCATCGGCTGTCGCGACCGTATAGCCGGGACCGGGCGAAGCGCCCGCCGGGGTAGGAGTCAAACGCGGAACATAGATCAGCAGGCGGACTACCCGCAGGCCCGTATATTTTTCGAACGCGCCGGCTGCGGTGTTACCCAGTTGTTCGAGCGCGTGGTGCGTATCGGTGCCTTTCGATTCCGCGATAGTCACCTCCTGCACGACGGCCGGCGGCGCGTGCAAGATCAGAAAATCGGCGCAGGCGCGGTCGCCGATGTTCAGTTCCGCGCGCACTTGTTCCTCCGGATGGAACACATGGTCGCAATGGTAGTGAGCTCGCAGATAATGCAGCAGCCGTTCTTCCTGCGCGTTGCCGGGCGACATGAAGATATTTTACGCGCTGCGAATATCCGCCGCTGCGGCAGCTAGTACCGCTGCGTTTTGTCAACGACGTTGATCAGCGGCAGGCCTTCGGTGTAGCGGCGCACGTTCTCGGCAAAAAAGTTGATGAGCCGGGTCTGGCGGTCCGGGCTCCACCCGGAGGTGTGCATGGTCATCACCACATTGGGGCAGTCGAAGATCGGATGATCGGCCGGCGGAGGCTCCTGCGGAAACACGTCGAGGCCGGCGCCCGCGATCCAGCCCTGTTGCAGTGCTTTGACGAGCGCCATGTCGTCGAACAATTTTCCGCGTGAGAGCGCCAGAAAGTAAGCGGTCTTCTTCATGCTGCGGAAAATCTGCTCATTGAACACGCGCTCGGTTTGGGGCGTAAGGGGCGCCGCCGCAACGAGCACGTCCACCTGGTGCGCCAGTTCGCCGAGCCACGCGGGCTCGTGCAGTTCGGCCACACAGTCCGGCTTGGGAATGGGGCGGGCGTCGGTAGCGATGACGCGCATATCGAAACCGTAGAACGCGCGCCGCGCGAGAGCGCAGCCGATGCCGCCCAAGCCGGCGATCCCCATGGTCCGGCCGGAAATCTCGGTGTGATCCGCCGACTTCACGGTGCCGACCGGCTTCCACTCGTGCCGGTAAAACTGCGGCAGATAATATTTGCTGATGCCGCGGGTCAGGCACAACAACATGCCGATGGCGGTTTCTGAAATCGCCGGTGCAAACGACCGCGCGAAATTGGTGATCACGACCGGGGTTTCGAACAGCGCCGGGTCCATCGCATCCAGGCCCGCGCCGCCGGCCTGTACCCATTTCACTTTGGGAGCGGTGCGCAGTACTTCGGCGCGAATATCGCCGTAGACCACGTCGGCATCTTTTACTTTCTCGTTGAATTCTTCGCGCGAGCGGCAAACACTGAAATCGATGTCGGCGCGCGGAGCCGCGGCCCGGATCTTCTCGATTTCCTCGGGCTCGAACGGATGCAGGGTGACGATACGGAGAGACTGCCGTCCGGGCGCGGGCATCAAAGCGCCAAAGCAGTTTCGAGAGTTCTCACGGCCGGGATTAGACCACGTCCACGCCCATGCTGCGCGCGGTGCCCTTCACCGATTTGACGGCGGATTCGAGCGAAAAACAATTGAGATCCGGCATCTTGATCTTGGCGATCTCTTCGACCTGCTTCTCGGTGATCTTGCCGACCTTGGTTTTATTGGGCTCGGCCGATCCCTTCGCCAGATTGACGGCGCGCTTGATCAGCACCGGTACGGGCGGCGTTTTGGTGATGAACGTGAAGCTGCGGTCGCTGAAGATGGTGATCACCACCGGGATAATCAGGCCCTCCTGGTCTTTGGCGGAGGTCTTGGCGTTGAACGCCTTGCAGAAGTCCATGATGTTCACGCCCTGCGGCCCGAGCGCGGTTCCAACGGGCGGAGCCGGGGTCGCTTTGCCTGCCGGGATCTGCAGCTTCACTTGTGCGGTAACTTTTTTGGCCATGAATGATTAAACCTTCCGTCCGGCAGGCAGAAACCAATGGCTCCGCGCCTCCCGGGTCAATCGACTATGTTTTTTCCACCTGCAAAAAATCCAGTTCCACCGGCGTGGCGCGTCCGAAGATCGTCACCAGCACGCGCAGCGTATTTCGCTCGGCGTTGACTTCGTCCACCTTGCCGGAGAAATTCGCGAACGGACCGTCGATAATGCGCACGGATTCGTTCTTTTCGAAACTCATCTTGGGCCGCGGACGCTCCGCGCTTGACGCCTGGCGATAGAGGATCTGGTTGACCTCGTCGGCGCTCAGCGGTACGGGCGTCGATCCGCCTCCCACAAATCCGGTCACGCGCGGCGTGGCTTTGACCGCATGCCAAAGCTCGTCGTTCATTTCCATCTGGACGAGAACATAGCCCGGATAAACCAGGCGCTTGCTCGTCACCTTCTTACCGCCGCGCAATTCCACGACTTCTTCAGTGGGAATCAAAATCTGACCGATTTTATCCGCGAAGCCAAAGGCCTGCGCGCGGCTTTTCAGCGATTCGGCAACCTTTTGCTCAAAACCCGAGTACGTGTGGACGATGAACCATTTTTTATTCTCGTCCGCCACTGCGGCCGCGCCGGGCACGTCGCCATTACTTTCAGCGGATTCCTGCGCGTGCACTTCGGGAGCCTCGGGCGATTCGGGATGGGCTTCGACAGGATGTGCAGCGGCCGGTTCTTCAACCGGCGGTTGTTCAGCTTCCGGCTCTGTTTCGTCTGCCGGCCCAGTATCGGCCGCGCGCTCGTCCGCAGCCGCGGCCTCAGTCTCCGGTTCAGGGTCGCCGCCGGCCTGCTGCTCTTCCGCACTCATTTCCGATTGCGGCTGTTCCTCCGGAAATTGTCGCTCTTCATCCATGGAGCACTCTTTCTATCGCGCCAGGGCGTCGTAGATCCGGTTGATGGTGTGATTCAAAATCGAGTCCACCAACTGGAAGAACGCGGCAAAGGCAAACACAGTCAAAATGACGACGACGGTGGTGGCCTGCACCTGCTTGCCGTTCGGCCAGGTTACCTTTCTCATTTCATTCTGCAGTTCGCCGATGTAAGCTTTGGTCGCTTTGGGCCACTCTTTCATGTTTTCGAATGTGCCTGCCATAATCTCTTCTCGATTGGATAACCCGCTTGTGAGCTGATTCGGGGCTGGCAGGGGCGGAGGGATTCGAACCCCCACTCGCGGTTTTGGAGACCGCTGGTCTGCCGTTAAACCTACGCCCCTGGGTCCGGCAACTCCCAGTTTACTTGATTTCCCGATGCACCTGGTGCTTTCGGCACTTAGGGCAGAATTTCTTCAATTCCAGCCGCTCCGTGGTGGTTTTCTTGTTTTTGGTGTTCGAGTAATTGCGGTTTTTGCACTCGGTGCACTGCATGGTAATGATTTCGCGTGGCATCTATTGTCTCCTGGCAGCGGGCATATCGCCCGTTACGCTATGATCTCCGTCACCGTTCCGGCGCCCACGGTTCGTCCGCCTTCGCGGATGGCGAAGCGGAGGCCCTTGTCCATGGCCACCGGGGTGATCAGTTCCACCACCAGCCCCACGTTGTCGCCCGGCATCACCATCTCGGTGCCGGCCGGCAGCTCCGCCACGCCCGTCACGTCCGTGGTCCGGAAATAAAACTGCGGCCGGTAGCCTTTGAAAAACGGCGTGTGCCGCCCGCCTTCTTCCTTCGACAGCACGTACACTTCGCCCTTGAATTTCTTGTGCGGCGTGATCGAACCGGGTTTCGCGACCACCTGCCCGCGCTCCACTTCGTCTTTCTCGATGCCGCGCAGCAGCAACCCCACATTGTCGCCCGCCACGCCTTCGTCCAAGAGCTTCTTGAACATCTCGACGCCCGTCACCACCGTCTTGCGCGTCTCACGGAACCCGACGATCTCCATTTCTTCGCCGACCTTGCACTTGCCGCGCTCGACTCTTCCCGTCACCACCGTGCCGCGCCCCTGGATCGAGAAAATATCTTCAATGGGCATCAGGAACGGCTTGTCGATCTCGCGCGTCGGCAGCGGGACGTAGCTGTCCACCGCGTCCATCAACTGCTCGACCGATTTTTCCCACTTCTCTTCACCGTTCAGCGCGCCCAGCGCCGAGATGCGCACCACCGGCAGATCGTCGCCCGGAAACTGGTAGCTCTTCAGCAGCTCGCGCACTTCGAGCTCGACCAGATCCAGAAGCTCCGGATCGTCGACCGCGTCCACTTTATTCAGCGCCACCACGATATACGGCACGCCCACCTGCCGCGCGAGCAGAATGTGCTCGCGGGTCTGCGGCATGGGGCCGTCGGTCGCAGCCACGACCAGAATCGCGCCGTCCATCTGCGCCGCGCCGGTGATCATGTTCTTGATGTAGTCGGCGTGGCCGGGGCAATCGACGTGCGCGTAGTGCCGCTTGGCGGTTTCGTACTCGACGTGCGCCACCGCGATAGTGATGCCGCGCGCTTTTTCTTCGGGCGCGTTGTCGATGGAATCGAAACTGCGGAACTTGACCTTGGGATTATGCTTGGCCAGCACCTTGGTGATGGCCGCGGTCAAGGTGGTCTTGCCGTGATCGATGTGCCCGATGGTGCCGATGTTCACGTGCGGCTTGGAACGATCGAATTTTTCCTTTGCCAT
>DATEFW010000042.1:0-84220 GCA_035280425.1 Bryobacteraceae bacterium
GCCTGGCCAATGACGATGGATGCTGCCAGGCCCACTGGCGGCGCGTTGTTAATACCCGGGTAGACGACAACGCGGTTGGCTCCGGAATCGCAGATGTAGAGATTATATGCGGCGTCGACGACAAGACCCTGCGGGGAGACCAGCGTTTGCGCGGAAACGGTGCCGGGCAGAGCAGAAGAATTGAATGACGGCTGGCCGTAAACGCGAACGGCAGACGCCCCGGTCGAAGCGCCGGCCGGAAATTCGAGTACGCGGTTGTTGCCGCTGTCCGCTATCAAAATATTTCCGTTGGGCCCGATTGCAACGCCCGCCGGATTGCGCAGGGAAGCCGCGCTGACCGCGGCCGAGGCGGCGCTGGTAAAGTCGGCTTGCCCCAGCACCGCGTCAGGCGCGATACGGCCCGACTGGTCAACGGGCCGCGGATAGCGCAGCACTCGATGATTGCCCGAGTCCGCGACATACAATGTCCCGTCGCTCGCCACCGCGATACCCCGCGGAGCCGAGAGGCTGGTTGCGGTGGGCGTGTTTTTTCCGCCGCTATCGACGTTCGGCACTGCCGTCGTAAAATCGGGCTGCCCGATTATCAGGTCGGCCGAAGCGCCGGTGAGGAAGTGTGCGCCATCCCGCCAGACGAGCACGCGGTTATTGTTGGTATCGGAAACGTAGAGGGCGAATGGGGAGTGCGAGTAGTCCTCGGCGATTTTGTAAGGCGCATTGATACTGCCCGGCTTGATCTGGTTGGGGCCATTGGTCGCGAAATTGTTTTGCCCCAGCACGCGACCGGCTGATTTGGAGCCGGCAGGAAACGAGAGCAGGCGGTTATTGCCGCTATCGGCGGCGTAGACGTTGCCCTGTGCATCGACTTTAACGTCGCCCGCGCCATTGAGCGACGTTGCCGAGGCTTGCGGAAACGAGCCCGTATTCACGGTGGATGTGGCGAAGTCCGGCTGACCGAACACCTGCTTGGCCTTGTCGCCGGAAGCGGCGCCGGCGGCGAACATCAGGATGCGGTTATCCAGCGGAATGGCGACGAAAAGATTGCCGGACGCATCCACGGCAACGCCCGCCGGGCCGTCGAGGCTGGAGGCGGTGGGCACCTGCGGCACGCCCCGGGCGGTGAAAGTCGTTTGCCCGTAGACGATCGTGGCGACGGAAGCGGAGGTCAGCGGAGCCGGGAACTTGAGTACCCTGGTGTTTTGGAAATCGGCGACGTAAAGATTGTTCTGCGCGTCGAATGCCAGCCCCACTGGCGGAACCAGTTGTGGAACCGCCGCCATATTGAAGCCCGCCGCCGAGATCGCTCCTCCCCGGTTGGCGCCGGCAGAGAGAAAATCCGGCTGGCCCAACACAAGATCGGCGGAAGGATTGGAATTGTTCAGGACACCGGCTGGAAAGCGCAAAACACGATTGTTCCCGGCGTCGGCAACCCACAGATTCCCCTGGCCGTCAAAAGCCACGCCGCGCGGACCCCGCATCGTGCGAGCGGTGACGCCGGACGAATCGGGCGTGCGAGTGTTGAAATCGGGCTGGCCGTAAACGGCATCCGGTTCGACGCGCGTGGGATTGGCAAACGGCTTGGGAAATCTTAGGACGCGGTTATCCCCGTAATCCGCGACGTACAAATCCATGGTCGTAGGATTGACGGCAAGATCGAAAGGATAGCTAAAGCCCTTCACGCCAATGCCCAGCTGATTGGAGTGCTGGGGAGTGGGCTGGCCCAGGATCAGATCGGCCGGCGCGCCGGTCTGGAACGCCCCGGCGTTCGCCCAGGCCTGCACCCGGTGGTTAAAGGTATCGGCCACATAGAGGTGGCCGGCTGAGTCCAGCGCTAAAGCCTGGGGCCCGGCCAGAGTTCCCGCCGCGACCATGTTGACGCCATTCTGGCGGAGGTCCGGTTGGCCCAGGGCGCGATAGGCTGACTGGGATAGCACGGCTTGCTGCACTACCTGCGCGGGGCAGATGATCGCGCCGAACACAGCCAGTGATGCGGCGGCCAGGCACCGGCGTTTGAGGCCCCCGAGCTTAAATGACTGCATCTAAAAGATTTCCATTTTCGAAGTTGAAGTCAAAATCATTAATAACGCGGGTATTGCATCTTTCCTTCCACTTGGGAGGGCAGAGCGCAGAACCAGCTAAGGTGTGCAGCAGGAAAAGGATGGAAGGGACGAGGGCACCTCGGTCTGCATAAAATATGCAAAAAATTGTCAAAAAGTCAGGAGAGTCTGTTTAGACTGCGAACTAAGGAACCACGATGGTGTCGTCGGGAAGAACCTGGATGTTCTGCTCCATGTGCTCGCCTTTGATGACCGCATCGTAGTCAAACGGCAGCTTGACCTGCTTACCATTCTCGGTACGGAGAACATAGATCTTCTTTTTCTTGGCATACTCGGTGATACCGCCCGCTTCCGCCAGTACCTGTAGAACAGTCATAGGGGAAAGAAGCAGGACGGGGCCCTCTTTTTTGACGGAACCGACCAGGTAGACTTTTTTGCTATGGATGGCTTTGACGACGACGGTGACGTCTGCTCCGTGAATGAGCGGTTCCAGTTTACCGGTAAGGATCTTCTCCAATTCGGCAGGCGTCATGCCATTGACGTCCAATTCCTTAATTAGGGGAAGAGAAATCTTGCCATCCGGTCTCACGACTACACTGGGCACCGAGGCCTGTGGTTCGTTCCAGACACTGACCTGCAGTTCATCTCCCGCACCAATCCGGTATCCGCTGGGCCCATGTGCGTTAGGGCCGGTCTTATCGGCGGGGGTTTGAGCGGAAGGGGTGGATGGCTTTTGCTGCTGCGCCGTCAAACCGGCACATGGAAGAGCCATTACGACCGCACCGGCGCAAAACAGGCGAACCATAAGGCAGCGGGGGAAAAATCCGGCTTCAACTATGAAAGTCGTGCGATTCATTTTGGAAACAACATTTCTTCCATTTTCCCAATTTTTAGGGATTGAGTGCCGATCAGTTGGTTTACTACTGCCCCTTGGCAGCCGTCTGACGGGCCTGGTTGGCTTTGACAAGCAAGTCGTAATCCTCAATATAACAGCCCAAACCGAATCCGTCGCGCTGTTCTTCAACGCGTGTGACGCGAATTCGGCACTGCAAACTAACCGGAGAATTGGGAAAACCGAGGTTGCCAGAAGGCACGGCGATAATGCAATCGAGACGCTCACCCAACTTGAACGGCTCGTGAGAAATGCAGTAGAACCCGTTGCTGGTCAGGTTTTCTGTTGTGGTTTCAACAGATTGCGTCTCGGGCTCGCGGAACAGGCGAACCGGCCAATGAAGCGCGATGCGCGGGCGCCGACGGCGTTCTTCAGGCACCACCATGGATCGATCCATCGTAAGAAACTCCAATGCCCCTACAATTTCACTTCCAAACTTGTTCATCTCCGTGGGTTGCACATAAACGGCGCTATGTGCTCTGACAGCAATTTGCGGGAGAGGCCTGTTCTGCTTACCCGAGGTCGCACTCGCGCGAGCCGCCGACGCTCCCGGCTTTCGTTACTTCAAGCTGCCAGGTATGGCCCGCGACCAAGCCGTGCTCGGACTGCATTTTTGCAACCAGTCAATTTACTCGGCCGGCTCGAGGCAGTTAGGGGTGGAAACGACGAGTAGTAGCCGGATATGTCTGGGGTGCGCAAAGCGAACAACCGACGCATCTTGTTGGATTCGGTACAAAAATTTAGGAAGATTCTCAAAGACCTTAGGGGATTTACCGGACTTGAAGTTCAAGGGAATCCTACGTATACGTAGAGGAGGAGTCAGGGAAAAAAATTGGAGTTCCGATTGGAAAATCTTGACAAAAATCAGGATTGCGATATGCTTCGGTCATCTTTTGGTAACGTTCCACAGCTAAGTTAAGATAACGCGCCGCCATGCAAATTCTGCTAGTTTCCACGGATAAACAGTTGTACAAGCTATGTCGCGAAACGCTGGCCTCTTTTCGGGGGGAGGAGTGGACGCTCAATGTGGGGGCCGCTCCGGAGTCAGGCACGCCATCGCTGGACCTTTGCATTTGGGACTGCGATTCCGATGTCACGCTTCCGCGAGAGCTGGACCTCGAACAGGAGCGCAAGAACATTTTTCTGGTGTCACGGAAAAAGATGGCGGCACTGCGCAACCGGCTGCCAATGGCGGCGATGGCCATTCTACTTAAGCCGGTAAACCGCGCCACCTTGCGAACTTTCCTGGAACAGGCAGTGGCGCGGCACAAGATGGACCAGGCGTCCAGCGTAGAATCGTTGCGGGCCGATCGTGACGAGATCCTGCAATGCCTGTTGCAGGCCAATCTGAAGCTGCAGGAATACGATCAGGACCGGACGAATTTTCTGGCGCGGGCGGTTCACGATTTCCGCGCACCGTTGACAGCGATTGACGGGTATTGCGGGCTGATCCTGGGGCAGCAACTGGGGCCGATCACCGAGGAGCAGCAAGAAGTCCTGGAGCGGATGCAGCACTCGATCAAGCGTCTTTCCCGGATGGCTACGGCCATGTTCCAGTTGAGCGTGGGGCGGCAGATCGACAAGCGGCCAAACCTGGAGAAAGGCGACATGAACGCCTGTATCGACCAGGCGATGCACGAGATCGCGCCATTCAGCGACGCCAAGCACATCCAGGTCAATCTGCACATGATGGCATCGCCGCAGGCGCTCTATTTCGATCGGGCACAAATCGAGCAAGTGCTGATCAATCTGCTGGACAACGCGTGCAAATTTACGCCCAAGTACGGAGCGATTGAGCTCCGAGGTTATCCGTATTTCTGGGAACGCCGCGCCAAGTTAAAGACGGCGATTGCAAACGGCGAACGGCGCATTTCGAGATTACAGGCGCCGAATTCATTCCGGATTGACATACGCGATTCAGGGCCGGGAGTGCCGTTCGAGCACTTGGAAAAGATCTTCGAAGAGTATACGTCGTATACAGGTGGCCAGGACAGGTCTGGAGGAGGCCTGGGTCTGGCAATTTGCAAATTCATCCTCAATCTACATCAAGGCCAGGTTTGGGCGGAGTCGGGGGCGGATGGCTCGACGTTTTCATTTGTCCTACCATTCGTACAACAAGACGCCCAACCGGTGGTAATCAGCGATCCGCACCGCCAAATGATGCAGGCGGGAGCCTAGTCGCGACGAATTCATAGGGGCTATGCAGACAATCAACAACGGCAGGACGATTCTGTTAGGCGAGGATGAATTAGAAGTCCGGAGCTATCTGGAGATGGCTCTGCGGTGCCATGGATATTCCATCGAGTCGGCCCAGGACGGCGAGGAAGTCTTGAGCTGTCTCGAGCGAGAGCGGAGCCGGATTTCGCTGGTTCTGCTGGATATCATGATGCCGCGCAAGGACGGCCTGGAAACGCTGCGGGAAATCCGGCGTTCCGACCGTGATCTGCCCATCATTATGCTCTCGGGAGCCTCATCGCCACTCAAGGTGGTGGAGGCGATGAAGAGCGGCGCCACAGATTTCATTCCCAAGCCGGTAAGTCATGACGACCTCAAGGACGCCATTGAGAAAGTCCTGGGCGTCAACGGTGTGGCGAACGGCCACGGGGCGGCGGCGTGCAATGCACGCACGGAGACATTCAAGGCCGACGATACGGTTGCGGTGCGCGTCAAAGCCGTCGACGGGCTGCTCAAGCAGATCGGACCTTCCGAGGTGCCGGTGCTGATTCAGGGCGAGACGGGAGTGGGCAAAGAAGTGATTGCGCGGCAGCTTTGCGCCCAATCGCCGCGCGCCAATAAAGTTTTTCTCAAGCTCAACTGCGCGGCGCTGCCTTCAGAACTGGTCGAGAGCGAGCTGTTCGGGTACGAGCGAGGCGCCTTCACAGGCGCATTTCAGAAGAAGCCGGGCATGTTCGAGCTGGCCGACGGCGGGACGCTGCTCCTGGACGAGATCGGCGATATGGATTTCAAGCTGCAGGCCAAGCTTTTGCAGGTTCTGCAGGACCAGGAATTTCAGCGCCTGGGCGGCAAAGAAACCATCCGTGTGGATGTGCGCGTTATCGCAGCAACGCACTGCGACCTGGAAAACGCCATCAGCGAAGGCCGGTTCCGCGAGGACCTGTATTATCGGCTGAACGTAGTGACGGTTCGCGTGCCGGCGCTGAGGGAGCGTCCGGAGGAGATCGTTACGCTGGCGGAGTTCTTCTTGAAGAAACATTCGCGTCCGGGGATGGCGCCGTTAGCTATTACGCCGTTGCTGCGCGAGGCGCTGATTGCCCACAGCTGGCCGGGCAACGTTCGCGAACTCGAGAATGTCATGCGGAAATACCTGGTGATCCGGGACCCGGAAATGATCGCCTCAGACCTGTCTTCGCGGGCGCAGCGCAAGTCGTCGCTATCCACGATGCCGCTCAGAGTGGCCGCGGCCGGCTCAGCCGCGGGGGCCTATGACGGTCCTCCCGCCTCGCCGATTTTGGAACAGGTGACGAAGGCCAAACAACAGGCGGAGACGGAAGCGATACTGACGGCGTTGAATTCCACGCGTTGGAACCGCAAGCAAGCCGCCCAGATCCTCAACATCGACTACAAAGCGCTACTGTATAAGATGAAGAAGCTCTCGATCGAGAATTAGGGAGCCGCAGGTTCGAGTCTGGATCGTTCCGTAACAATCAAAGCGGCGCCGGTGTGCCTGCCGGTTCCGGGCGGAAGCTATCTCATGGGCTGCGAGCAGGGCCGCGACGAAGAACGACCTGTGCACTCCGTGGAGGTCGACGAGTTTTTTCTGGCCAGGTTTCCGACGCTGAACCGGGAGTACGCCGTTTTTCTCGAGTCTACGGGCCATCCGGCGCCGCCATTTTGGAACAACGAAAACTTCAACAATCCGGATCAGCCGGTCGCCGCAGTGAGCTGGTTTGAAGCGGCGAAATACTGCGAGTGGCTGAGCGGCATAACCGGCAAACATTACCGGCTACCTACGGAGGCGGAGTGGGAGCGTGCGGCGAGGGCTGGGCATGAGGGCCGGCTTTACACGTGGGGCGATGAGCCTCCAGATTCGCGGCGGCAATACCGCGAGCGGTGGGGCGGGGAAGTAAAGGGCACGCTGCCGGTGGGCGGCGAGCCTAACGATTGGGGATTTTACGAATTAGGCGAGAACGTTCACGAATGGTGCGCCGACTGGTTCGCGAAAGATTATTACGCGCATTCGCCTGAGCGGAACCCGCCGGGACCCGAGGCCGGCCAGCGGCGCGCTTCACGGGGCGGCTCGTGGAGGCATCAAATCAAAGTGAGCCGGTGCGCGGCGCGATCGAGCATTCCGCCGCATTTCCAATATGCGGACTACGGATTTCGCGTGGCGTGCGCCGTTGCGTGAATGCCGGCGGTTTCCAGCCGCGTACGCTCCTTTTCGGTGAGCAGGCCGCAACGCAAGAGGTAGGCGGTTTGGGCTTCCCGCGGGAGGCGCGGCTCGGGGGCATCATACTTCCACCAGGCCCAGGGGCGCGAACCGGGATCGACGAGCGGCGTCAGTTCCGCGGCATGTTCGTGCCAGGCCCGACGCCGGGACTCCTCGGCATCAAAAGACGAAGCGGCACCCTTAGGGCCGAGCAAAAGTTCCAGATACTGTTCCAGGTTCAAGCGAGTCGTGGCGCGCCTCTTGTTATTCGAGACGTTCTCGACATCCGGATCGTTACTTGGTTCATGCATGGTGCAAAGTGCCATACGCACAAAGAAATAGTGGCGGAGAGGGCGCGAGCGTTTCACCCGCCGGGCAAATGCTCTGCGGTTTCAGTACAATGGCAGCCGATGCCCCAAGCGACAACTTCATCCACTCGCGAGCTGGATCTAGAACACCTCTGGCACGGAAATTTGCAACACCGGGGTCTCGATAAGCGGCCGCCTCTCGAAATCACAACGGGCGAGGGCTGCTACGTTTCCGATGCCGAGGGCCGCCGCTATCTGGACGCGATGGCGGGGCTTTTCTGCGTGAATGTGGGTTATGGACGCCGCGAGATCGTGGATGCCGTCACGGCGCAGATGGCGCAACTGGCATACTATCCGCTGACCCAATCGCATGGACCGGCAGCGCGCCTGGCGGGGCGGCTGGCCGGGCTGTTGCCTGAAGGAATCGGGCGGGTTTTCTTTACCAACAGCGGATCGGAAGCGGTCGAGACGGCGCTGAAGATGGCGCGGCAGTGCGCGCGGCGGATGCATCCGGGCCAGAACCGCTACAAGATTATCGCCCGTCACCGTGGGTATCACGGGTTCACAATGGGCGCGCTTTCGGCGACGGGGCAGACGCCGCGGCGGCAGGCGTTCGAGCCGCTGGTGCCGGGCTTTCTGCACGTCGCGCCGCCGGACCATTACCGGTGCTCCTGGTGCTCGGCGGAATCGGCCTGCACGCTCGCGTGCGCGGATGAATTCGAGCGCGTGATCCGGATGGAAGGGCCGGAGACAGTGGCGGGTGTGATCGCGGAGCCGGTGATCGGAGGCGGCGGAATTTTTCCTGCACCGGACGGCTACCTGGCGCGATTGCGGGAAACCTGCGACCGCCACGGCGTGCTGCTGATTATCGACGAAGTGATCACCGGATTCGGGCGCACGGGAAAGCTGTTCGGCTTCGAGCATTCCGGAATCCGGCCCGATATTCTGACGTTCGCCAAAGGGCTGACATCGGCTTATCTGCCGCTGGGCGCGACGGTGGCGTCCGAAAAAGTTTTTGAAGCATTCCAAGGCGATGCCGATGAAAAGTTCGCACAGGTGAGCACGTTCGGCGGGCATCCGAGCTCGTGCGCGGCGGGACTTGCAAACCTGGACATTCTGACGCGCGAGCGGCTGTGGGAGAACGCCGCGCGAATCGGGCCGTATCTGATGGAGCGGCTGCGAGCGTTGCAATCGCGCTGGATCGGGGATATCCGGGGCTGCGGGCTGCTGATCGGGCTCGAGATGGTTGCAGATACTGAGCAGACGCCGTTAGCGGAGGCTGAAGTGGTGCGCGTGCAACGTGAGATTCGGGAAGCGGGCGTGCTGGTGGGGCGCAACAACGATTCGCTGCCGGGATACTGCAACGTATTGATTCTTTCGCCGCCGTTGACGCTGTCGCGTGATCAGGCGGATGAGATTGTCGGGGCGATCCGGACAGTCCTGACGCGGCTCAATTAGCAGGGCGCACCGGCTGATACTGGAATTTCAGGATCAAGCTGCTGGAGACCGGCTGATTGCCGCGCATCGCCGGAGTAAACCTCCAGCGGAGGGCGGCGTCGCGTGCGGCGCTCACCAGCAACCTGTTAACAGGACCGGTAGAGGCCGCCGGGTCGGCTTTTATGACGCGTCCGGCCGCATCGATCTCAACCTTAATCTGAACTTCCACTTCCGAAGTGACTGCATCGCGCATATTTGCAGGAACGACCGGCTTGGGTTGACGAACCGGCCGCGGGGCAACGTAAGGGCCGGCGGGGAGGTCTGCGTCCGTGTCCGGTGTGGAGGAAGCGTTTCCGGCCTGCGGAAGAGGATCGACGGTGACGACGCGAACCGGCTCGCCGAAGTCTTGCGAACGCGCGGTCACCGCGGCGCTAGTCGGTTCGGGTGGAGCACTGAAGCCGGTGGCTGCCGGCCTGGGCAAGGGAGGCCTCCGGTTTTGCGGTGTTGCGGCGGGGTTCGGGTTCACGGGAGCGGCAGCCGTCAAGGCCAGCACGGTTTCGCTGATCTGCCGTCCATCTGAGCCAGTCACCTGGAGCCGGAATTGCACGGTGGTGTTGGCGGGAGTGTAGAGGACGCTGCCGTTGTGAAGCTGGTCCAGATCGAGCTTAAGATCCTGCAACTGGGCATCGCCATCGCGAATCGAGAGAACCGCGTCACTCGCGTGCTGGATCAGGGGGGAGTTGCGATTCCAGATCACGCGCAAATCGTTTCCGTGGCGTTCCACTTGCAACGCAAGTGCAGGCGCATCTGAGACGACGGGCGTTCGAAGCGGACTGCGAGAAGCCATCCAGTCCAGATAAACGGGATAACTGAGGACGCCCGCAGCGGTGATCGCTGCGGCCAGCAGAAAATAAATCAGCCATCGAAACGGGCGGGTGTGGCGCTCCGTCTTTTCGAGCGCATTTTCGAAAATGGCCGGTACAGCCGCCGGTTCCTGTCCGGTTGCGGGCGACCGCACGTCCTGCTCTTCATCTTCGACGGGACCCCGCGAGCTAAGGGGCGACGGCTTAACGCGCGCTCCCGTCAACAGACGAGCATCAAAGGGGAACTCGAGAAAGCTGAATTCTGAATCAATGCGGCGGTTATCCCAGAAAAAGAAGCCGGCGGTCGAAGACCCGTCGGGCGATGGCTTAATCAGCAGAAATACGCTGGCGGGATCGAAAAAGCAGGCCTGCGCGAGCGAGAGGTCATTGTCTCTCATGGCCAAGTTGCCGCCGATCTGGCTGCGATAGAAGCCCACCACCGCCAGGTTTTCCCCGTTTGAAGTTCTGCGTGTCTCGAGCGTCTGTTCCAGCTTGCGCCGATCTGATTCCGACAGAATAAATTTATGATCCGGACGATACTCGGAGAGAAACGGCTCGAAATCTTTCACTTCGACGATCGGGCTGGACTGAAAGTCGGCCGTGCCGAGCAGGAGCCCGCCGATTTCGACGCTATGCGAAGGAACCGATTCGAATGCCCGGCGCGCTTCGCGGCCGAGGCGCTCAACGGCATTCAGATACAGGTGAATGCGGACCGGCGCACCGGGGAAGGTCCAGGTGTAGAAGTCCGGGACGGCGGGGGATTCTACCGAGGCAAATTCTTCCGGATTAGCCATAGAGACGCCTGCGCAGTAGCTTCATAGCCGATTATAGCGGAGGCGGCGCGACGGCCCTAATCGGGGAATTGCCCGAATTATGCCGTAAAAGGCTCAGAATGTGTAAAGCGGCGTACCGGCGACCGGCTCGGGAGGCGCATCGCCCGCAGCCACCGGTTGGGCCTCCGAGACGGGGCGATAGTAAATGCCGGTATCGCCCAGATAAACTTCCAGCTCAGACGGCCGCGGCAGCGCGCCCTGGATCAGAGCTTCGGAAAGCGGGTCTTCGATGTACTTCTGTAGCGCACGGCGGAGCGGACGCGCGCCGTAGCTGCGGTCGCTGCAAGTTTTTTCGAGGATGTACTTGGCCGCGTCAGTGGTCAGCCGGATTTTGATCTGCTTCGCAACGAGGTTGCCGTTGACCTGTTCGACAAGCAGGGCGATGATCTTGAGCAGATCGTCGTCGGTGAGCGAAGTAAACAGAATGACCTCGTCCAGGCGGTTCAGGAACTCGGGATTAAACGCGCGCTTGACCTCGCCGCGCACCATATCTTCGACTTTACCGGGGATGCCCTCGCCGGCGGGAGCGGAGAAACCCAAATGGCCGCGCTTTTCGAGGAAACGCGCGCCGAGGTTCGAAGTCATGATGATGATGGTGTTTTTGAAATCGACCGTGTTACCGAGACCGTCGGTCAACTGGCCGTCTTCAAACACCTGGAGCAGGATATTGTACACATCCGGGTGCGCCTTCTCAATTTCGTCTAGCAGGATGATGGAATAAGGCGAGCGCTTCACACGCTCGGTCAACTGACCGCCCTCTTCGTAGCCGACGTATCCAGGAGGCGAGCCGATCAGCTTCGAGACCGAGTGTTTTTCCATGAACTCGGACATATCGAAGCGGATGAGCGACTTTTCGCTGCCGAACAGGAACGCCGCAAGCGCGCGGGCGACTTCGGTTTTGCCGACGCCGGTCGGGCCAAGGAACAGGAACGATCCTGCCGGGCGGCTGGAGGCTTTGAGGCCGGCACGGGAGCGGCGGATAGCGCGGGCCAGGGCCGAAATGGCCTTTTCCTGGCTGATGACGCGCTTGTGCAATTCTTCTTCGATGCGCAGCAGCTTGGTAATTTCTTCTTCCTTGATGGCGGTCATCGGGACACCGGTCCATCGGGCCACGACTTCTTCAATGTCGTCTTTGGTCACGATGCCGGTGGAGGTGTCGTCGAGATTGTACTTCTCGCGCAACTGGCGCATGTTCTCGCGCTCTTTGCGCTCTTCGTCGGAGTAGAAGCGCGCTTTTTCGAACTCGTGGTTGGCAATGGCATTCTCCATGCGGTGCACGATGAATTTGATGCGCTTCTGGATGTCGGCGAGGTCGGCGGGCAGCGTGGTCTGGCGGAGCTTGACGCGGGCGCCGGCCTCATCGATCAAGTCGATAGCCTTGTCGGGAAGGAAGCGGTCCGGAATATAGCGGTTCGAAGTGTAGACGGCGGTTTCGATGGCATCGTCGGTATAACCGACGGCGTGGAATTTCTCGTAGCGGTCTTTGATGCCGAACAGGATTTTGATGGCATCGGCTTCGGTGGGCGGCGGGACCTTGACGGCCTGGAAGCGCCGCTCGAGCGAACGGTCCTTTTCAATGGACTTGCGGTACTCGCCCGGGGTGGTGGCGCCGATGCATTGGATTTCGCCGCGGGAAAGCGCCGGCTTCAATATATTGGCGGCGTCGAGCGATCCTTCGGCAGAACCTGCGCCGACCAGCGTGTGGAGCTCATCGATAAAGATGATGGCGTTCTGGTTTTCCATCAGCTCTTTCATGATGGTCTTGAGGCGCTCTTCAAACTGGCCGCGATACTTAGTTCCGGCGACGATAAGGGAAAGATCGAGCGCCAGGATGCGTTTCTCGGCCAGGAAGGACGGCACGTCGCCTTCGGCGATGCGCTGCGCAAGGCCTTCGACGATGGCGGTCTTGCCGACGCCGGGCTCGCCGATCAGCACGGGATTATTCTTGGTGCGGCGGCAGAGGATCTGGACGACGCGTTCGAGCTCGTAATCGCGGCCGATCAGCGGGTCAAGGGCATTGTCGATAGCGGCCTGGGTGAGATCGCGGCTGAATTCGGCGAGCAGCGAGCTTTCCTTGGGCCGGTTGGAAGTGACTTTTTCGGATTGCGAGCGCGCCAGTTCTTCCCGGATGGCTGAAAGGCGAAGGCCGCGTTCATGCAGAATTTCCGCGGCGAAGCATTTTTCTTCGCGGAGCAGCCCCAGAAGCAGGTGTTCGGTGCCGATGTGCTTATGGCTCAGCCGCTCGGCTTCTTCTGCGCCATAGGCGAGCACGCGCTTGCACTCATGGCTCAGCGGGAGGTCGACCGAAGTCGACACTTTTTCCCGGATGGTGGTATGGCCTTCAATCTGCTTGCGAATCGATTCTACGGCCGCGTGCGACCGCAGGAAACGATTCGCCAGCGTTTTGTCCTCGCGCAGCAAGCCTAACAGCAGATGCTCGGTTTCGATGAAGGGACTGCCGAACTGGCTGGCTTCGTAGCGCGCAAAAAAAATGACTCGCCTGGCTTTTTCGGTATAGCGTTCAAACATACTGCACTGAGCCCCCGCTCTCGACTAGGACAGCAACTCCCACACTTTAAAGATACTCCCGACCCGCATCCGGATGCATCGTATCCGGCATACCCGTGACCAGATTTCCTTTCTCCAGCCGCAAGACCCGGTCGCATCTCTGAGCGAACGACAGATTATGGGTAACGAGAACCGACGTAAGCTGATGAGACCGATGAAGGGAAACCAGGAGATCGAAGATCATTTCCCCGGTCCTGAAATCGAGATTGCCGGTCGGCTCGTCGGCGAGCAGGACCGAAGGATTGCCGACCAGGGCGCGAGCCAGAGCGACTCTCTGCTGCTCTCCTCCGGACAGCTCTCCCGCGCGATGCGCAGCGCGTTGACCAAGCCCTACCTCCTCTAACCTCGCCCGCGAAGCCGAGGCTGCTTCCGCCTGAGATATCCCGCGGATGAGCAACGGCATCATCACGTTTTCAAGCGCCGTAAATTCAGGCAACAGGTAGTGAATCTGCCAGACGAACCCGATTTCCTGATTCCGGAAATCCGCTAACTCCGGATCTCCGAGTCCTGATATGTCTTTCGATCCGTAGTATATCGTACCGTTTGTCGGCCTGTCCAGACCGCCTAATAAATACAGCAACGTTGACTTGCCTGCGCCGGATTCACCGACGAGGGCGAGCCGTTCCCCGCGCTGGACCTCAAAGTTCACATGGTCGAGAACCACAAGGTCAGTCGCGCCTGAGCGGAAAATCTTGCCCAGGTTCTCGACACGAAACGCAGGCCGGCCATTGGCAGGCGTCATAACACGCCTGCTTGCTGAAGAATCGGCTCGGCCTTCCGCCGAATAAGCAGCGCCAACTGGTACGGATCGCTTTGTTGGTAGCGCGGATAGAACACCTCGACCGAAAGCGGCCCGCGATATTTTTTTTCAGCGAGCTTTCGGAGAATACGAACAAGCGGCGAAACTCCCAGGCCGGGAATCTCGCGCGTCGAATTGTCCAGCAGTTCGCGCGCCATTTCGGGGACATCCTGGAAATGGACGTGATGAATTTCACCATCGCGGATCAGATCGAGATCTTCGAACTTGCTGAGGCCGGCCCAGAAATGATAGCAGTCGAGCATTGAGCGCACGTTGGGGTGCGCGGCCTGGCGCGTCATCTTTAAGGAAGTAGGCAAGGCGCCGACGAAGGTCGACCCACGCATGAATTCCAGCATAGCTGTGACGCCGAACGGTTGGACAACATCGCCCGCGTCCCGCAGGTTTTGGACGCCGCGCGCGTAGTCGTCGGCGGTGAATTTGTCGGTGGCTCCGCAAGGGCAGACGACGCGATCAATTCCCAGAGAAGCCGCGAGCTCGGAGATGCGCTTCAGTTCTTCAAGAGCTCTTGCTCGTCCGGGATTCGGCTCAACGAGGCCGCGTGTTCCACCGGAGGAAACTGCTTTCAACCCGAGATCAGTGATGAGGCGCCGGGCTGCAGGTGCACTCTCGCGCTTGATGAACTCTTCAGCCAGCGGAGGGATGACCTCGACATAGCGGATTCCGGCACGCGCGTAACCTTCGAGCGAGGCGCGAAATCCGGCGGCGACAGAAGTGGTCTGATGAATTGCGAGAGCCATGGGGGGCTGGCGGTCCGCCCGGACGGGCAGGGCTGCGCTCAGGGCGAGCACGCTTCTGCGGCTGAGCATGTACACAGCATAGCCGAAGGCGGCGCGCGCTTTGGCGAAAAGATTTGTTCAGAGCAAGCGGAAATTCACTTCGATGGTGGCGGGCGCGGAAACCGGCCTACCATTGCGAAGCGCGGGACGGAATTTCCATTGCGAAACCGCTTCGATGGCCTTTTCGTCCAGCCCCATGCCGAGGCCACGCAGAATGTGAAAGCTGTGGGCCAGACCGTCAGTGCCGATTTCGATCGTGAGCACGACGATGCCCTGGTACTTGGCTTTTCGCGCTTCCTCGGAAAATTCCGGATCAATTTTGTAGAGCACGACCGGCGCGGTCAGACGGCCGGTAAAAGATGAACCTGAGATGCCGCCGCCGTCATGATCCCCATAGCCGGGACCGCGGTGATCGCCCACGCCACCTCCATAACCATCGCCGATTCCGCCCCGTGTGCCGCGGCCGTTCGAAGGCGGTCCGATCACGCCGTTTGGATCGCCCAACAGCGCCAGGTTGACCGTTGGGAGCTGTACGCCGGGAGGCATCACCAGCGTTGGCTCGACCGGCAGGATCGGCGGCGTGTCGCGCGCGATTGCAGATGGCGGGGTAAACTGCCTGGGCGCGGGTTTCGGCAGCCGCCCGCGGCTTGCCCGGAGCAGCGAATGCTCGCCGCCGCCACCGCCGCCAGGATCGGCCGCCGCAGCGACCAGCCGGTTGACCTGATATCGCGAGGGGCGGAATACCTCGAGGCTTTTCGGCGGCAGTGCAGGGTTCGATGAGATCAGGATGAGCAGTGCGACGACACAGAGGTGAATCGCGAGCGAGAGCAAGCGGGAGCGCATCACATATGACCGCCGGCAAGTGAGCGGCCATTCGGCAAGAGTTTGCAAGCTATTGGCGGCACAACGCGCCGCGGAGCCTGGCTGGGCGGCGGACGTTGACCGGCCGTCCACAGTGTGAGGCACAAGCGATAGAACCGCGTGAAGAATTTAAGCGACCGGAAGACAACTGGATCGTCTAAGGGCTGAACGGGAGGAATGGCATGCGTGTACTCAGTCACGGATTAACACTAGCCGCTTTGCTCGCCTTAACGGTTTTTGCGCAGAACGCCGAGCGCGAGATGACCTGCGATGGCGGATCGGATGGCGACCTGGTGTCGCATTGCGAGATAAACGAGATGACTATCGCGGGCATGAGCCACGTGTGGGTGGACGGCGGGCTGAACGGCGGGATGACGATCAAAGGCGCGGCGCGGCAGGATATTCTGGTGCGGGCGCGCGTCCAGACGTCCGCAGAGACCGAGGGCGAAGCGCAGTCGATCGCGCGCCAGATTGTGATCCACACGGGCGGAGGCAGGATCATCGCGGACGGCCCGGCGCGGGAACGCAAACAAAATTGGTCGGTCAGCTATGAGATTTTCGTCCCGCAGACGATGGATCTCACGCTGAAGGCTCATAACGGCGGCATTCGTATTTCCGACGTTCGCGGCGAAATTGAATTCGAGGCACTGAACGGAGGCGTGTCACTCGCTCGACTGGCCGGCAACGTGCACGGGCACACGACCAACGGCGGGCTTTCAGTGGTGCTGGCCGGACCGCGCCGGGAGGGCGGGCAACTGGACGCTTCGACCGTAGATGGCGGCGTTTCCGTGGCGGTCCCGGACAACTATTCCGCTCGCTTGGAAACGGCGACGGTGAACGGGCACATTCGCGTGGACTTTCCGGTGACGGTGCGCGGCGAAATTGACCGCCAGCTTTCAATCGATCTCGGCTCGGGCGGGCCGCTGGTACGGGCGGTGACAACGAATGGAGGCGTGTCGATCAAGCGCAAAGAAGGCTAGGGCGGGCGCGACCGCTCATGTGATATGATTTTTATGTGAAAAATCAGATTCGGCGCGCGCGTTTGCGGGCGAAGCATGAGCGGCTGACGGCCACCCAGGCCGCGCGCGATTTTTCCGCGCTCCTGGACCGCATCGAATCTGGAGGGGAAGCGGTAATTGAACGGCACTCCCATCCGGTAGCCATTCTTTCGCCGGCCGCGGCGGCGCCGAGACGATTGTCGGCATGTGCCGGTATGCCAATCGCGCGTCCCTCCGCACGTGCCGATGCTCAATTCGCAAAAGATCTTGAAGCCATCATTCGAGGGAATCCCGCGGCGGAGTCACCGTCTTGGGAGTAGTACTGGATTCCGCCGTTTGGATTTCGGCAGAGCGCAAAGGGCTGAGCGTGGTAGACGCAATCCAGGCAATTCGCTCGTCCGTGGGCGATCAAACCGCGGTGATCGCGGCCATGACCGCCGCCGAGCTCATTCACGGAATCTGGCGGGCAGATACCGCGCGCGTTCGTGCGCAGCGTGAGGAATTCGTTGAAGAAATCTTGGCGCGCATACCGGTGCAGCCGATGACTCTCAGGGTCGCCAGGGTGGTCGGACGGTTGGATGCAGAAATGCGGAAGGCAGGGCGGACGATTCCAACTGCCGACCTGATTATCGGCGCCACGGCGATGGACCTCGAATTCTCGGTTGCGACGGGAAATGCGCGTCATTACCGGTCGATACCTGGTTTGCGCGTTGTTAGCGCGCTATAGTTCGCCGGGGCCCGTGCCCGGTACAATGGCTGAGAAACTCGCCGAGCCATGGAACAATTTGCCCTTCAGTTTATCCCTGAGCGGCGCATCTACTCCGTCAGCGAATTGAACTCTGCAATTCGCGGAGTTCTGGATCGCGAGTTTTCTGATGTCTGGGTCGCGGGCGAGATTTCAGGGACCAAGCTGGCAGCGAGCGGGCATTGCTATTTCACGCTCAAAGAGCGCGACGCGCAGTTGCGGTGCGTCTGCTTTCGCTCCACCCACCGGTACCTCAAATTCAAACCGCAGGATGGCATCGCGGTGGTGGCGCGAGGGCGCATCGATGTTTTCGAACAACGCGGCGAGTATCAACTGCTGGTGGAGTTTCTCGAGCCGCAAGGACATGGGGCGCTTCAGTTTGCATTTGAAGAGCTCAAGAAGAAGCTTGCGGCCGAAGGGCTCTTCGATGCCGCGCGCAAACGGCCGCTGCCGCGCTTTCCCGGGCGGATTGGAATCGTGACGTCGCCCCGCGGCGCGGTGATTCGGGATCTTTTGAACATCCTGGAGCGGCGCTTTCCTGGCCTCCACATTCGGCTCTATCCGGCGCAGGTGCAGGGGGAGACGGCAATCGAAGAAGTTTGCCGGGGCATGGATTATTTCAACCGGTCGGGCTGGGCGGAAGTGGTGATTGTGGCGCGCGGCGGCGGATCGCTTGAAGATCTGTGGACATTCAACGAAGAGGCCGTGGCGCGGGCCATTGCGGCATCGCCTGTGCCGGTGGTCTCGGCGATCGGCCACGAAACGGATTTCACGATCGCGGATTTCGTCGCGGATTTGCGGGCGCCTACGCCTTCAGCGGCGGCCGAGCTGGTGGTTCCCATACGAGATGATCTGATCGATCGGATAGGCGGGCGCGGCCGGCAATTAACTCAGGCGGTGCGCTACCGCCTGGCCATGTCGCGTAGGGCGCTCGAGCAGCAGGGGGTTCAGCGGGCGCTTACCGTATTCCACCGATCGATCGGCAGGCGTCTGCAACGCGTAGATGAACAGGAATACCGGCTGCGCGAGCGCGTGCGCGAGCTGCGCGAGGCGGCCGCGCGGCGGCATCGCTCGCTCGAATCTCGATTGCGCGATTACGATCCACGGCCCCGGTTCGCCCGGCACCACCGGCGGCTGGAAGCGGCGCGGGCGTCGATTGCGCAGACTGTGCGGCTGGATCTGGCAGGACGCAGGTCCCGGCTCGAATCCTGTGCGGCCAAGCTCTCGCAATTGAGCCCGTTGCGGATCCTCGAGCGCGGGTATGCTATTGTCACCAGCGAATCGGGCCAGATCGTGACGTCCAGCCGCGAAGCACCCGCGGGGTCGATGGTCAATGTTCGGCTGGCCGAAGGAGGGCTCGAAGCCAGAGTCACCAAATCCGGCTGAGAAGCGCTTTACGCCGTCCTTGCTAAAATGTAAGGTGATTCACATGGCCGTCGATTCGATCAAGGGGTCCCTGAAACAAAAAGGCGTGCGGCTGACGCGCCAGAGGGAACTGCTGCTCGAGATTATCGACCGCAGCGGCGAGCACCTGGACGCAGAGCGGCTTTATCTGCTGGCGAAGCAAAAAGATCCAAAGCTGAACCGCGTCACCGTCTACCGCACGCTGAAACTGCTCAAACATGGCGGCCTGGTCGACGAGCTCGATCTGATGCACTTCGGCGGCGATCAGCACTATTACGAGACGCGCATGAAGCAGGAGCATGCGCACGTGGTGTGCCTGAGGTGCGGAAAGGTGGAAGAGTTCTTCGGCGAACCGCTCCAAAGGCTGCGCCGGCAGGTGGAGAGCCATTTCGGGTTTCAAATTCTGCTGGCGAGAACGGAGATCGGCGGCTACTGTTCGCACTGCCAGTCTCTGCGAGCACGCGAGATGGAGCAGGCCGCTGCCCAGGAAACTTCCGCCCAGCACGCGATGGTCGAGCCGGATGACATTGGCCATCGAACGCGTGCGAAGCGCCCGGCATGATGGCCGCGGAAGCTTTCTCCGAGGCGGCCGGCCCGGCGTCGCTGGTGGTGGTCGATCCGAATGGCCACCGCATCCGCCTGGAGCTTCGACCACTCCCCTTCAAGATCGGGCGGCAAGCGGATAACCATCTGGTTCTGCGCGACAGCCGGGCCTCGCGGAACCATGCGCAAATCCTGCTCGAAAACGGCCAGTACGTGGTGGAAGACTCCGGCAGCCGGCACGGCGTGTACGTCAATGGCGTGCGCGTCGACCGGCGCGTGCTGCGGAACTCGGACCGCATCGAATTCGGCGTGCCGGATTCCTACCAGCTCATTTTCGCTTTGGATGGAGCCGAGCTGAAGCGCCTGATGGAGCAGGTGCCGCGAGCCGAGCCAGCGAGCCGGTCGGGCGCCGGTGGAAATCTGGCGAAGCTGCGGGCCGTGCTGGAAGTGGCACGCACGCTGCAGACCTCGTATTCGACGCAGGACGTCCTGAACTCGGTGGTGGATGCCGCGCTGGCGGTGACCGGCGCAGAGCGCGGGTTCCTGTTGTTGCGCCAGACTGACGACCTCGAGATGAAAGTGGCGCGCGACAACCGCGGGCGGCCGCTCGACGAATCGGACTTGCGAGTTCCGCGGCGTGTCATTCATCGCGCGCTGCAGAACCGCCGCGATCTACTCTCCATGAATTTCGATCCGCTCAGCACGGGCGATACCGGCGCGGAGCGCAGCGTAGCGGATCTGGATTTGCGCAGCGTCGTTTGCGTTCCTCTGGTGCGCTTGAATGCGGGCGGCGGCCAGGATACTAACGTCCTTTCGACCGCCAGCGACACGGTAGGCGTGCTGTACATGGACTCACGTATCGCCGAAGTTGATTTGGCCACGGGCAACCGTGAGCTGCTGCAAACGCTGGCCATTGAGGCCTCCACCATTCTGGAAAACGCGCGCTTGCTCGAAGAGGAGCGCGCGAAACAGAAAATGGAAAAGGAACTGGACGTAGCGCGCACCATCCAGCAGACACTGCTGCCGCGTCTGCTGCCTACGGAGGGTTGGTTTCGCGCGAACGGATCGAGCATGCCGTCGCACCAAGTAGGCGGCGATTACTTCGACGTGCTTCCGGTGAACGATTCATGCTGGGCCGCCGTAGTGGCAGACGTGTCGGGCAAGGGCGTCAGTTCGGCGCTGCTGGCTTCGCTGCTGCAAGGCGCGTTTCTTACGGCTTCGGACAGCTCGGATCTGATGTCCATGAAGATCCAGCACCTGAACCGGTTCTTGAATGAGCGCACCGAGGGCGGCAAATACGCGACGGTCTTTTATTGCCTGCTCGATCGCAGCGGCAGGTTCCGTTACATCAATGCGGGCCACTGCGAGCCGATCGTGATTTCGGCGGCAGGCGCCTATGAATACCTGGACGCGACAGCCATGCCGGTTGGCCTGCTCGCCGAGGCGGATTTTTCTGTCGGGGAAAGACAACTAGCGCCGGGCGACAAGATTGTGATCTATAGCGACGGGGTCACGGAGGCGCAGAGTCCGGGAGGCGAATTTTTCGGCCGCAAGCGGCTGCGTGAGACGGTTGCGGCACACGCGGGTGGTTCTTGTGCTGCGGTGTTCGAAGCTGTCCAGTCGGCGCTGAAGGCGTTTATCGACAGCGCGGCACAGGCCGACGACATCACACTGGTGGTTCTCGAGTACCGGCCCGACTCCGGGTACACGCCCATTGCGCCGCGCTAATTTGCGAGCAAAGATGTATGCTGTTTTGCTAAAGGAGTACGGCCATGGCCAGCCAGACGCCGGTTGCCACAAAAGAAATAGCGCGAGAAATCGGTAAGCCGGTTCAACCTGCCGAGCCTTCACCGTCTTCGAAACGGCTGGTTTCCCTCGATGCCTTCCGAGGCTGGACCATGTTCTGGATCGTGGGCGGCACGGCGCTGGTTGCAGGATTGCAAAAACTCGATCCGAACCCGGTCATCAACGGCATAGTCTACGAACTCAATCATACCGATTGGCAGGGATTACGCTTTTACGATCTGATCTGGCCGTCATTCATGCTAATGACGGGCATGTCGCTGCCGTTCTCGTACGCCAAACGCTCGCTCACGCAAACGCATCAACAGATCTTTTTGCGCGTGCTGCGGCGCTTTCTGGTGCTGTTTTTGCTGGGTTCGCTCAGGGAGTCGATTCATTTCAATCACCCATATATGGTGGAGTTGAGCAGCGCGCTGCAGCCGATTGCGATTGCGTACCTCGCGGCCTTCCTGCTTGTCCGGAAATCCTGGCGAATTCAGGCCGCGGTAGGGGCGGGGCTTCTCGTTTTCTACGCGTTGCTGCTGGCCTTCGTGCCCGCTCCCGGTGTCCCTGCGGGAAGTTATGGCCGGGACGCCAACCTGGTGCTTTGGGTCGATCTGAAAACTTTGGGCCGCGTGCTGCCGGAGCACTGGGGCACCGTGATCTGCACAATTCCAACGATTTCGACCACGATCCTCGGCATGCTGATCGGAGAGCTTCTGATGAGCGCGCGCAGCACGGCCAGTAAGATGAAAATCATTGCTGCCGTGGGCGTTTCAGGTGTCGCGCTCGGCTGGGCGCTGAACCCGGTGATCCCGATCGTCATGAAGATTTGGACCACCAGTTACGGTCTGGCATCGGCGGGCTGGGCCTGCCTGATGTTTCTGTGCTTCTACTGGATCATCGACGTGCGCGGCGTTCGGAAGTGGGCCTTCCCGTTCCTGATGTTCGGCATGAACGCGGTCGCTATTTATATGTCCGAGAGCATCATTCCCTGGAGCAAGACGGTCGGGATCTTTACAGCGCCTCTCGAGGGCGTTCTGGGGTCGTTTACCCTGTTGTTTCACGCGATCGCGGTTCTGGCGGTCGAGTGGATCGTTCTCTATTGGCTTTATAAGCGAAAAATCTTTCTTACGGCGTAGAAGCCGGCGAGTCAGCATGGCTGGCGCGGCGGTATATACCACCGGCTGAAAATCGATTCAACCTATTGGACGAAACCTGTGGGCATCGACTTGCCAGGATTGTTCCGGCTCCGGCGAGGCGTTACTATAGTGCTCGCACGTCTAGCGGCATGCCGCCATTATTTTTGAAATTAGCGAAGTCATGATAATTTTTCTGTGCCTGCTTGTGCTGGCGGCGGCGCCTGTTCGCGCCGCTCATCGGCCGCTTGTTCCGCGTCCGCGTGAGGTCCGCTACGGACAGGGAAAACTGGCTTTTCAAAATATTTCCATTTCGTTCGGCTCGACTCCGGAAGCCGAGGATCTGTTCGCAGCCGACGATCTGGCCTCGGCGCTGGCGGACGCCACGGGCAATCGTGTTCCGGTCGTGACCGGCAGGGCAGTGCAAGGCAGCATCGTATTTCGACGGAGCGGCGCCGTCGATGCGCTGCCGGGCGCTGACGAGCGGCCCGGACCGGACGCGAGAGAGTCGTACCATGTGCGCATCGATCCGGCAGGCGCGGAAATTCGGGCGCGATCCTCCGCCGGTCTGTATTACGCGGTCCAGACCGTGCGCCAGTTGATCGAGCAGGAGGGGGGAGAAAAATTTCTGCCGGAAGTGCAGATCGATGACTGGCCGGCTTTGGCTTACCGCGGGTTCATGATGGACCTGAGCCACGGTCAGCTGCCGACCGAAGCCGAAATCGAGCGGCAGATTGATTTTCTCGCCCGCTGGAAAGCCAATCAGTATTACTTCTATTCCGAAGCGAATATCCAGCTGCGCGGCTACTCGCTGATCAACATCGGCGCGGTTTACACCCAGGAACAGATACGCCGCATCGTCGATTACGCGCGCGCGCGGCACGTGGACGTGGTTCCGTGCCTGGAGCTCTACGGCCATCTGCATGATCTGTTTCGCGTCGAGCGTTATGCCGGTCTCGCTGCGCTCCCGCACGGGGGCGAGATCAATCCCGCGAATCCGCAGGTGCAGACGTTATTGCACGACTGGGTTGAACAACTCGCCGCGCTGTTTCCCAGCCCATGGTTCCACGTGGGCATGGATGAGCCGTGGGAACTGGAAAAGGCCGGAACTAAAGCTGCCGGCGGCGTTGAGCCTGGCCGTCTGTACATCGACCAGTTGAAGAGTATTACCAAGCTGGTGCGGCAATTCGGCAAGCGGCCGATGTTCTGGGCGGATGTCAATAGCGGCGCCCGCATATTCGTCAAGTATCCCGAACTGTTCTCGCAATTGCCCAAGGACGTCATCGCGGTTCCCTGGCACTACCACGTGCAGAGCACCTATGCGCCCTTTGTTGAACCTTTCGCGAAAGAAAAGGTGCCGCAGGTATTTGCTCCTGGGATCTGGTGCTGGGATGAGATCTCTCCCGACTTCATCCGCTCGTTTGAAAACATCGATGGATTTCTGGCCGATGCGAGGAAGTTCGGCGCCAAGGGAATGCTGAACACCGGCTGGACGGACGCTTCGCAGGTGCTTTACCGGACGGCGCTGCCCGGCATGGCTTACGGCGCGGCGGCTGCCTGGCAGGCTGAGCCGATGGACCGCGCACGATTCTTCGCCGATTATGCCTCGGTTCTTTATGCCGCACCGGCGGCTGCCGAAGTGGCCGCGGCGCTCGATGCCATGGCTAAAGCGCAGCAGCTCGCCGAAAGGGTTCTGGGATCGGAAACCATCTTCCGACTGTGGGACGACCCGCTGACACCGGCGCGGCTGGAACGGCTGGCTCCCGAGGAGCAGTCGCTTCGCGAAATCCGGCTGCTCGCGGAGCAGGCCGAGGAGCACCTGATGCGTGCACTCGCGATCCGGCCGGATGCCGACTCGCTCCCGTCGCTGCTGGTGGACGCTCGCATGCTCGATTACGCCGGGATGAAATACATCTACGCGCTCGAAATCGCTGGATTTTTCAAAACGCTGGGCAGCTATCCCAGCCATGCGGACGTGCAGTTCTATCTTGGATGGGAAGCGAGCGCACGCAACCACGGCCGCATCATGGACCTGATGGACGAGATTTCGGATTTGCGCGGCGCGTACCGCTCGGCATGGCTTGCCGAATACACGGATCATCGTTTGCGCAGCGTGCTGGGCCGCTGGGACGCAGAATACGAGTATTGGCGCCGCTTCCAAACGCGTCTTTGGGACTTGATCCACGGTTTCAAGGACGGGGATACGCTGCCGAGCCTGGAGGATCTGCGGCCGCGGATGTGACCGGATCAAAAGCATGACTAGCGAACAAACCGCATCCCGCGAAACCTCAGGCGCGCCTGCTGGACCTGCGCGGAGACCCGTCCAGTATTTCCTGGTTCTGATGCTGGTGAACCTTATGTGGGCCTTCCAGTTTTCGGGCGCGAAAATTGCAACCGAGCGCCTGGGGCCGGTCACCGTAACATTCATTCCGCTGGCGCTCTCGACCTTGCTGTTCGCGCCGCTGGTTCGGCTGAGCCGCGGCGGCAAACCCGGGCCGCGTTTTACCCCGATTGCCATCCGCGATCTCATTCTCGCCGGCACTATCGGCATCATTCCCGCGCAGCTTGGTTTGACGTGGGGCGTCGAGCACTCACTGGCATCGAACGCCTCGGTACTCACCCTGACCATTCCGGTGCTGACCGCTATCATGGCGGTCATTCTGCTGGGCGAACGGATGACTGCGGTCCGCTGGCTTTCCTTTGTGCTCGCGATCTGCGGTGTGTTGATGGTGTCCGACATTGACTGGCATAGCGTTCAAATTTTCAAGGGGACCTATCTTTGGGGCAATCTTCTGCTGTTCGCCAGCTGCCTCGGAAGCGCGTTTTACAACACCTACAGCAAGAAGCTGCTCGAAACTTTCAATCCCGTCGAACTGCTGGTCTATAGTTTTCTGGTCACCGATCTGGAGCTGCTGGTGCTGATGCTGTTTCTCGAGCCGCCGTCAGTTCCGCGGCTGCTGGGCCTGGGTTGGAGCGTTTGGGGAAGCTTGCTGACCATCGCGCTTTTCAGCCTGAGCCTTTCGATGTTGCTGTTCTTTTGGGTGATCGAGAAGATCGATGTCACGCAGGCATCGCTCTCGATTTACCTGTTGCCGGTGTTCGGCGTTTTGCTCTCGACGATTTTCGTCCGTGAAAAAGTTACCGCGCAACTGGTGACGGGCGGGCTGCTGGTATTCACCGGCACCTTTTTGGTTACAGTCTACGAAGAACGAAAACGCGGTGCGGCCGCGCGGAAATTGGAGAAAGAACAGGCATGACAAACTCGCGGGATTTTCAAATCGATGGCATTGTTCCGATCATTCCGACGCCTTTTACCACCGAGGAAAAGGTCGATTGGCCGGCTCTCGGCCGCTTGGTGGATTTCGCTTGCGCTTCGGGCTCGTGTGCCATGTGCCTGCCGGCTTATGCCAGCGAATTTTACAAACTTTCCGAGGAGGAACGCCTTCGTGCCGTAGCGGAGGCGGTGGGGCAGGCATCCGGCCGTATGCCCGTCTTCGCGCAAGTCAACTTTGTTTCGGCCAGGCAGGCGGTCGAGTCGGCTCAAATTGCGCAAAAGAACGGCGCATCGGCAATATCCGTCGCGGTGCCGCGAATTTTTGCATTCGGCGAGTGGGACCTCCAGCGTTACTTCGACCGCATCCTGAGTTCCATAGACATTCCGCTGCTCATCCAGGACTTCAACCCCTCCGGCCCGACGATCACACCGCGCTTTGTCGCAGAGTTGCATCGCGCGCATCCGCATTTCCGCTGGGTCAAGCTGGAAGAGCCGATGATGTCAGCCAAAGTAGCAGCTATTCTGGATGCCACGGGCGGTGAAGTGGGCGTGCTGGAGGGCTGGGGCGGCATGTACATGCTGGATTTGATTCCCGCTGGCATTTGCGGCGTCATGCCCGGGCTGGCAGTTTCAGACTTGCTGGCAACGGTCTTTCGCCTGGCTAAGAAAGGGGAAATCAAACAGGCGGACAAGATCTTTCAGGGCGTACTACCGCAGATTGTTTTCAGCTTGCAGCACATGGAACTGTTCCATCACGCGGAGAAGCGGCTGCTTGAAGCGCGAGGGATTCTGGCCGGCAGCAAAGTGCGCGAGCTCGCCATGACCCTCGACTGCCACCTCGAGGAACGCATCTTATTCCTGAATGGACGGATCCTCGCCATGCTCGACGAGTTAGAGCGTCCCTATAATCCTGCTCTGGTTCCAGCGGCAATCCGGCCTCGCTAGAGTTTTTCTCATCATGGCCAAGACAGAAATCAAACATCCCGATAAGCGAGCCGCCACCGGATCATATTCGGCAGGCGTGATGTGCGATGGATGGCTTTACATCAGCGGTCACGCGCCGCAAAATCTGGCGACCGGCGAGGCCGTGCGCGGAACCATCGAAGAAGAGACGCGCCTGACGCTGTCCCACATCGGAAAAGTTCTGAAAGCGGCTGGATGCACGTTTGACGATGTCGTGAAGTGCACCTGCCATCTTTCGGATATCGAGGATTTCGACCAGTTCGACGCCGCGTATCAGGAATTTTTTCATGGCGTAAGGCCCGCGCGTACCACGGTGCAGTCGGTATTGTGGAACGGGATCAAGGTGGAAATTGACGCCATCGCCCGCGTGCCGCAGAAAAAGTGAGATTATGCCGAAGCAAAAATCGAAATCAAAAAAAGAATCGCCCGTTCCTGTAGGCATCATCGGCCTAGGCCTGATGGGCACGAGCATCACCACGTGTCTGGTGGCTGCGGGTCATCCTGCAGTCTGCATCGATAAGGAACCTGAGCGCCGGAAGAGCTTGAAACGCCGCGTGCTGGCTCTACTCCGGGAAATGCGCCGCGAAAAACTGCTGGCGAAAGATCCCGCCGGAGTCGTAAAAAACATAACGGTCACAGAAGATTTCGGCGCGCTGCGGGATTGCGGGCTGGTCATCGAGGCCATCTTTGAAGACTTCGATGCCAAGCGTGAAGTCTTGCGGAAAGCTGAGAACGCCATTGCTCCCGGCGCGCTGATCGGAACCAATACCTCGGCGCTGCCGGTAAGCGAATTACAGCGCGGCGCGCAGCATCCTGAGCGCATCCTGGGAATTCACTGGGCTGAGCCCGCTCACATCACGCGCTTCCTCGAGGTGATCTGCGGCAATCAGACCGATATTCGCAACGGCGAGAAGGTGCTCGAAATGGCGCGGCGCTGGAATAAAGAGCCGACTCTGGTCCGGCGCGATATTCGCGGCTTTATCACCAATCGGCTTATGTACGCCATGTTGCGCGAGGCGTTCCATTTGGTCGAGAACGGTTACGCCACACCTGCCGATGTGGATCGCTCGATCCGCAATGACATGGGTTACTGGATGACCTTTGCCGGCCCGTTCCGCTTCATGGACGTGACGGGCATCCCCGCTTATCAGGCCGTGATGCGCGACTTGCTTCCGGAACTGAGTAACAATACCGCCGTCCCCAAGTTGATGCAGGACGTGGTAGCTTCGGGCGCCCTGGGCACTCAAAACGCCAAGGGATTCTATTCGTACACACCGGCGCAGGCCAAACGCTGGGAGAAGCGCTTCCTCGAATTTACTTACGACATTCGCGTGCTCGCCCTCAAATACGCGGAGCGGCCGGGCGATTGATTTATGAAAGTTACGGATCTCGACACGCCGGCGGTGCTCATCGACGTGGATGTGATGGAGCGCAACCTCTGCCGGCTCGCAAGCTATTGCGCGGAGCACAAATTGAAACTCCGGCCGCACACCAAAACCCACAAGATTCCGGAGTTGGCCAAAATGCAGGTCGAGCACGGAGCCGCTGGAATCACGGTAGCGAAACTGGGCGAAGCCGAAGTCATGGCAGATGCCGGGCTCGACGATATCCTGATCGCCTATCCGATCCTCGGCGAACAAAAGCGGCAGCGGCTGGTTTCGCTCGCCCGCCGCGTCAACGTTACCGTGGCTCTCGATTCGGTGGAAGTCGCGCGCGAGATCTCCGACGACGCCGTGGTCAACGAAGTGACCATCGGCGTACGCGGGGAGTTTGACACCGGCATGGGGCGCTGCGGTATGCCGATTGAGGAATCCTCGATTGCCGCCGTGCGCGAAATTCACGACCTGCCGGGCCTCGAATGGCGCGGCATCCAGTTATATCCCGGCCACATCATGGCCACCGCCCGCGAGCGCCTGGGGCTCATTGAGCAGGAGAATCAAAAACTCGCCCGGCTTTGGGATCTGCTGCGCTCCGCCGGCATCGATTACCCGGACGTCAGCGGAGGGAACACGCCGGCGGCGTATCTTTCGCATCACTTCATTGGTGTAACCGAAATCCGCCCCGGCACCTACATCTTCAACGACAAAAACACCGTTTGCTCGGAAGCCGCTACTTACGAGGACTGCGCCGTCACCGTTCTAGCGCGCGTCGTGAGCCGGAGCGTGCGCGGCAAGGCTATTATCGATGCGGGAAGCAAAACGCTCTCGGGCGACCTGCTGCTAACCGGCGACCGGCGTGGCTACGGCCACATGCTCGGCTATCCCGATGTGTACATTGCGGATCTTTCCGAAGAGCACGGCCACGTCAATCTGCACGGGTCCGCGCGCGAGCCCCGGCTGGGAGAGCTGGTTCGCGTGGTTCCCAATCACGTCTGCCCGTGCGTCAACATGCATGATCGGGCGTTCGGCGTTCAGGGCGAGCACGTCGTTTGCGAATGGCGCATCGCGGGGCGCGGTAAAGTGCAATGATCCCGCCGCTCGACAGGTCGGGCATTTTCCGAACCGTTCTTATCGGCCTCGCGGCCGGCGCCTGCGCCATGGCGGCACACTCGCCCCTGCTGCCAAAGCCGCAGGCGATTCATTACGGCACGGGCGTCCTTTCACTTCACCGTTTGACCGTGCACGTGATGCCCAATGCCGCTCCCGAAGACTACTTTGCCGCCCATCAACTCGCCGCCATTCTTTCGGCACGGAGTCCGGTTCCAGTCGCAGTCACGCGCGATGTGAACGCGGGCGTTCATTCGATCGCCCTCCAACGGACTGGTCCGGTCGGGGCTTTGCCTTTACCCGGCGAGCGTCCGGGACCAGACTCGCGCGAAGCTTACGAGCTCAAGATTACTCCCGCCGGCGGCGAGATCCACGCGCAATCATCGGCGGGCCTGTTCTACGCCGTTCAAACTCTCCGGCAGCTTCTCGAAGGCGACCCGCGCGACAGCGTCCTGCCCGAAGTCGAGATCCGCGACTGGCCCTCGCTCGCTTATCGCGGAACCATGGTCGACATGAGCCATGGCGCGCTGCCCACCGAAGATGAAGTCAAGCGCCAACTCGACTTTCTCTCGCGCTGGAAAGCCAATCAATATTATTTCTATAGCGAAGCCAGCATCGAGCTCGCGGGCTTTCCGCTGCTGAATCCCGAGGGCCGATTTTCGAAAGACTCCGTGCACCGCATCATAGCCTACGGCCGCGAGCGGCATATCGATGTCATCCCGTTCCTCGAGCTTTACGGCCATTTGCACGACCTGCTGCGCATCGAGCATTACTCCAACCTCGGCGCGTTTCCGCATGCCTCGGAACTCGACCCGGCAAATCCCGCAGTGGCGAAATTGCTCGCGGATTGGGCGGCGCAGATTTCGGACCTGTTTCCGAGCCCGTTTGTCCACGTCGGCTTCGATGAAACCTGGCGGATCGAAGATGCCGCCAAAAAGCGCGGCGGTGGTATCACTCCGGCTGAATTGTTTGTCGACCAGCTCGGCAAAGTGGCCCAGCTATTCGAGCAGCGCGGCAAGACCGTCATGGCCTGGGCCGACATCATCGTGAAGTATCCGGGCATTATCGACCGCCTGCCCAAAGGTCTCATCCCCGTTGCCTGGGATTACGATGCCCAGCCCGACGTCAAGAAATGGCTGGACCCGCTCGTAGCGCACCGGCTCCCGCACTTTGTGCAGTCCGGCGTTGCGAACTGGAAAGAAATCTCGCTCGATTATGACCTGACTCTTGCAAACATCGACAACTTCCTCGCCGCGGGCCGTAAGTCCGGCGCCGAAGGCATGATCAACTCAGTCTGGACCGACAGCGCCCAGGGACTTCTGCGCATTGCCCAGCCGGCGATTGCATATGGATCGGCCGCTCCCTGGCAACCTGCTCCCATGGACCGCGATCATTTTTTCCCCGAGTACGCAAGCCTGATGTACCCGCCCGCTGTAGCGCCGGAGGTCGCTGCGGCGATTGATGACCTCAACAAAGCCGAGGTGACCATCCATAAAGTCCTGGGGCAGGGCGCAATCCACGAAATGTGGGACGATCCCTTCAGCGCCTTTAACCTCAAGCGGTCCGCCGAGCACCGCGAAGACTTGCGGCAGACGCGGCTGTTCGCAGAAAACGCCGAGAGCCACATCTATCGCGCGCTGAAGTCGGCCGCCGACTCCTCAATGCTCAACAGCCTGCTCGTTGCCGGCCGCATGGTCGATTTCGCCGCCTATAAATTTTTGAACGCTCTCGAAATCGCCGAGCGATGGCGCTCACTCGGCCGTTACAACGCGGATCGCTACTGGAATGAATTCGAGTCCGAAGTTCCGTACCAGTCGCACGGCCGGCTCGCGGACATGATGGACGCGGCTTCCGAAATCCGCGAGGCCTACCGCTCCGCCTGGCTGGCAGAGTTTACGCCTTACCGGATGGCAGCCGCCCTCGGCCGCTGGGATCACGAATATCAATTCTGGCTAAGCTTGCAGCTTCGTTTCCAGCGCGCAACCCGCGGTTTGAAAGACGGCGACACGATGCCTTCGCTCGAGTCAGTAATCGGCCCCGGGATAGCTACCGTTCGATTTTAAAGCCTACTTTCAGGGTTACCTGAAACTCGGCTACTTTTCCGTCAGCGATCTTGCCGCGTTCTTCCACCACCTCGAACCATGCCATGTGTCGAATGGTTTTGGCGGCATCGGCCACGGCTGCGCGCGTCGCTTCCGCGAAACTCGTCGGGGATGTCCCGACGATCTCCATAACTTTATAAGTACCGGACATCCACGAGGTCTCGCGAGCTATTCTTCGTCGAGAGCTTCCTCCTGGGCTCGCAGTATTTCTTCCTCGGCTTGCAGCCAGTCGTCGGCTTCCGAGCCGGATTGATTGCCGCGTTGCACGTAAAGTTCGTACGCCCGGCGGCGGATTCTTTCTTCCTGCGAAAGCTTTTCGATCGGGGGTTCCTTTGCACGAAGAGCAGGCATAAGATCACCTCCACGACCAACCTAGCACACGCTGCGCCGGGCGTGAAGCCTGCCGTGTGCCCTAGTGCCGCTCGTACACCAGCTTTCCGCCCAGGTACGTGCGGTCCACTGTAATGCTTTTCACTTCATCCACTGGACACGTCAGAATGTCTTTGTCCAGCACGATGAAATCCGCCAGCTTGCCCTTTTCCAGCGACCCTTTTTCCTTCTCTGAAAACATCAGGTAAGCGTTGTTGATGGTGTACAGCCGGATCGCCTGCTCGCGCGAGATGCGCTGTTCCGGATGCAGCGGCTCATCGGTCCATCGCGGCTGGCGTGTGAGCGTGATCCAAATGCCCAAAAACGGATTGTATGGATTGATCGACCGCATGCTGCCGATCTTCTGCATGTGATCCGAGCCTCCGCCCACCATCACCCCGTACTCGAATAGCGTCCTGTACGGTTGGAAATAAGTCAGCCGTTCATTGCCGAACTGCTTCCGCAGCGTCGCGCCGTCCAGCCACAGCCAGTCCGGCTGCAAATCCAGCACCACGCCCAGCTTTTTCATTTCCTGGATCGCGTCGGCCGTCATGAAATTCGCATGCGTGATGCAAGGCCGCGCCGCCCGCACAGCAAATTCGTTATTGATCTCCGCATACGCATCGAGCATGCCTTGCACCGCGCCGTCGCCCACCGAGTGCGCCGTAAATTGCAAATCGTGCTGCAGCGCAAATTTCGCCATCTGGTAAAGCTTGCCGGCTTCGATGTAGCGCATCCCGCGATAAGTCGGATCGGTGATCGAATACACCTTGCTTACGCCCCACGGCTTCAACATGTAAGCGCTGCCCGTCAACATGCCGCCATCCATATAAGACTTCGTGCCCCGCACCCACAGCATGTTGTTGTAGCGGTGCAGCGGACTTTGCGAGATCTTCAGCATGCGCGCCTCAATCTGGTCGAGCGGCATCTGCGCGTCCACGCTGTTCATCACGTAGACCCGGCACGTGAGCTGCCCCGCATCGCGCAAACGCCGGTAAAGCTCGATCCCGGCGTCGCTCAAATCGCGCTCCGAAAGGCTGGTGAGCCCCACGGAATTGTAGTCCGCCATCAGCATCTTGAGCCGCGCGAGCCGGTCCTCGGTCGTCGGTTTCTTTTCGCTTGCGTGAATTTTCACCAGCCGGCTACAACTGCGTAAAATGCCCGTCGGCTCGCCGTTCGCGTCGCGCTCGATCCGCCCTGGTTTCCCGTCCGTGATTTTGAAATTCTTGTCGATGCCGCTCAACTTCAGCGCCAGCGAGTTCACCGAGGCATCCGGCCCCGTGCCGAAATAGACCGGATTATTCGGCGCTGCCGCATCCAGCTCCGCGCGCGTCGGAAAGCGCTGGTCCCGCAGCCGCGTGATGAAAACCTGCGTCAGCACGATCCAGTCTCCCGGCTTCGCCATGGCAGCGCGCGAATGAATGTAGCGCAGCACGTCCGCAATCGTCTCCATGTCCGGAACCGGATGATCGAACTCGTACATCGCCGCTTCCGATGCGTGCGAGTGCGAATCCATCAGGCCCGGCAGCACCGTCTTGCCTTTCAGGTCGATCTGTTTGGTGTTCGGCCCGGCCAGCTTGGCCACTTCCGCATGCGTTCCCACCCCGATAATCCGGTCGCCGCGCACCGCCATCGAATCCACAATCCGGAATAGCGGATCTACCGTGACAATTTTTCCGTGATGCAGAATCAGGTCGGCCGGCTGCGAAAATGCGGCCGCCGCCGAAACAATGAAAGTTAAAAAAAGATTTCGCCAGGACATCGCGTTCATCATACCCCCGTTGCACGCCTCACGCTGCCCGAGCCTGCCGCGCCGATTTGGTACAAAGAAAGAACCCTAAGGAGTCATCTCATGCCTACACGCCGTAATTTTATGGAAGAACTCGCCGCAGGTCTCACGGGCGCCGCCTTTGCCTCCTCTCAAGCCCTGGGCGCCAATGACCGTATCCGCATCGGCATCATCGGTCCCGGCGCGCGCGGTAAGCAGCTCATGAAACTGGCGCTCGCCTGTCCGAATACCGACATCATCGGCGCCGCCGACGTTTACACGCGCCGCCTCGATGAAGCCCGCAAGATTGCGCCCAACGCCAAAACCTATCTCGACTACCGCCACCTGCTCGAAGACAAAAACATCGATGCCGTCCTGATCGCCACGCCGCAGCACCTGCATTGCGAGCACTTCGTCGCCTCGCTCGATGCCGGCAAGCACGTCTACCAGGAAAAGACCATGGCGTTCACGGTCGATCACGCCAAGCGCATGCGCGCCGCGTTTCAAAGGGCAGGGAAGCGCACCGTCCAGATCGGCCACCAGGGCTGCTCCATGGGCCAGGTCTTCGATGCCGCCGATTTCCTCGCCCCCTCCAACATGGGCAAGATCACATCCATCCACGCGCATATGTATCGCAATACCCCGCACGACAAGCCGCAATGGACGCGCCCCATCCTTCCCGATATGACTGCCGAAAATATCATTTGGAAATCTTTCGAGGGCGAGGCCCCGCCGCACGACTTCGATCCCAACCGCTACATCAACTGGCGCTTTTTCTGGGATTACTCCGGCGGCAATTTCTACGAAAACATGTGCCACCAGTTGGCCATCTGGTACAAAGTGATGGATCTTAAAATCCCTCAGGCCGTCACCACCGTGGGCGGCATCTATCTTTGGAAAGACGGCCGCGAAGTTCCCGATACCATGAGCGTCAACATGCAGCACGCCGAAGAAATGCTGTTCACCTGGGACTCCGGCTTCGGCAACAGCGCCCTCGGCATCACCGAGCATGTCCTCGGCACCGACGGCACCATCATCAACGGCGGCGAGCAGGATGATCCCATCCGCTACGAGCCGCAAAAAGTGAACCGTCCCAACGGCGCTCCCGTCACCGGCAAGCGAACCACTCCCGAAACCGCCCACATGCAAAATTTTCTCGATTGCATCCGCTCCGGAAAAGAACCGAACTGCCCGTTCGAGCTAGGCTACCGCGTTGCGATCGCCACCAGGATGGCCGTCGACAGCTACCGCCAGAACCGCACCCTGCGCTGGGATCCCAACAAAGAAGAGGTTAGCTAGTTGAATGGCCGTGTCCTGAAAGCCACGCCGCTGTCGTGAGGCACAGAAAAATTACAATCGAAAACCCAACCGGCAGCGCGAAAAAGTAACGCCAGCTCAGGTAAGCGACCACAGCAAAGCATACGGCGAACCCCCACGCGCTGAGGCGCATCGACGCGAGCGTCTCCGCTGGCAGGCTCCCGAATTGCCAGGCTACGATCGAGGCGAACACCATCAACACCGTGACGAACAGGCCGAATCCAACGTAGAAATCCCAATACGTGCGTTCGGTGCCGTTGAAGTTGAAGTGAACGGTTTGCATGGAATGCACCAGCGAATCCACGCCCCACTTGGGATCGATCTGACGGAAGCCCATGGTATGTCCGGCAGCGAATAGCAGCAGAACAATCGACGCGATCCGATACAGCCATGAAGGTTTCATTGTCCTGACACGATAACATGTGCTTTGAACGGAAAACACATCATGACAGCCGGAACCGTTGTTTTTCTACTCGCGTCCGCCCTGGCTCTCGCGGCCGAAACGCCCGAAGCCATGAAGCAGCGCAACCAGGCCTACAGCGACGAGCTCGAGCGCTATTTCCGCGATTATCTCGTCACCCAATATCCCGCCCGCGCTGCCACAGCCTGGCACCGCTCCTACGAAAGCCAGGCGGCCTTTCTAAAAAGCGTCGAGCCCAACCGCGAGCGTTACCGCCGCATGTTTTCTCCGCCCGATCTCAAGCCCACCGGCCCGCTCGCGCGCCAGCCCATGCCGAATATTCCCGGCGTAAAAGCCGAATGGCTCACCCTCCCTCTCGGCTTCATCAAAGCCGAGGCCCTGCTCGTCATCCCCGAAGGCGCCACCAAATCCGTTCCGCTGGTCATCGCCCAGCACGGCATCGACAGTTTTCCCGAGCGTGTCTTCGGCGTCGCCGATGACGAAAATCTCTATCACGATTACGGCCACGCGCTCGTTCGCGAAGGTTTCGCCGTTCTCGCGCCCATCAATCTCAGCTTTGTCCCCAATCGCAATCGCATCGAGCGCCTCGCCCGCCTCGCCGATACCACGCTCCCCGGAATCGAATTCCGCCGCATGCAATTGCTGCTCGATGAAGTCCTCAAAGACTCGCGCATCGATCCGAACCGCATCGGCATGTGGGGCATCAGCCTGGGCGGCATGGCCACCATGTTCTGGATGCCGCTCGAGCCGCGCATCCAATGCGGCATCGTCACCGCCTGGTTCAATGAGCGCCGCAACAAAATGGTGATTCCCGACCCGCGCTACAGTTGCTTCCTCGAAACCAAGGAAGAGCACGCGTTCTTCCGCGGCTGGCTCACCGAGTTCACCGATAGCGATGTCGCGAGCCTCATCTGCCCGCGCCCGTTGCTCGTCCAAACCGGAAAGAAAGACGGCATCGCTTGGTGGCCGCAAGTGGTCGGCGAATTCAACGCCGCCAAAGAGCACTACCAAAAGCTCGGCATCGCCGATCGCATCGAAATGGATTTACACGATGGCGGCCACGAGATCCGCGTCGAAACCGGCGTGCCGTTTCTGAAAAAATGGTTGAAGTGACCGCCGAACTCGATCGCGGCGACGCCCGCCTGATTCAGATCGTCGATGCCTCGCTCGCCGAAGCCGCGCGAAAAGCCGGCCCCTGGCTCGTGTGCCGCCTCGGCTGCACCCAATGCTGCATCGGCGTGTTTCCCATCACCCAGCTTGACGCGCGTCGCTTGCGCCTCGGCCTGGCTTCGCTCGATTCCTATGACCCCGCGCGTGCCCTCCGCGTTCGCCAACGCGCCCGCGAATCCGTCGCCCGATTATCCGCGGATTTCCCCGGTGATCCCGCCACCGGCCTGCTCGCCCAAGGCGAAGAAGCTGAAGAACGGTTCTCGCACTTCGCCGATGACGAACCTTGCCCCGCGCTCGACCCCGAAACCGGCGCCTGCGATCTCTACGACGCCCGCCCCATCACCTGCCGCACCTTCGGCCCTCCCGTCCGCTGCGCTGACGAATCCGTGGGAGTCTGCGAGCTGTGCTTCGAAGGCGCGACCGATAACGAAATCGCCGCGTGCGAAGTCGAAATCGACCCCGAAGGCTTGGAATCCGCGCTCGTCGGCGACTTGGAAAAATCGACCGGTCAGCACGGCCAGACCATCGTCGCTTACGCTCTGGCACTCTGACGCAGAACATTCGATCATTGGAAGGGCCTGAACTCGATCTGAACAATCCCGAACCCCACCGTTTTTTCGACAGCCCGATCGACATAGCCAGACCGGCACGCGACAGGATTTGCAGGCGCGAGCCTACCGTGCCTCATTCATGCCGCAACGCTCTCATCGGATCCAGCCCCGCCGCGCGGCGCGCCGGCAGGTAGCAGGCGATCAGCGCCACTGCAGCTAGGAGGGCGGCGGTCGTCACGAAAATCCACGGATCGCCCGGCTTCACCTCGTGCAGCAAACTGGCCATCACGCGTGTCGAGGCCAGCGCGCCCGCAATACCTGCCACGAAGCCCAGCGCTGCCAGGCGCATGCCTTCGATCAGCACCTCCCGCAGTACGCGGCCTCGCGTCGCGCCCAGCGACATACGGACCCCGATCTCTCGCGTGCGCTGTGTCACCGCATACGACAGCACCCCGTAAATCCCCACGGCCGCCAGCAGAACCGCCAGCACGGCAAACGATCCCACCAGAATGCTGAGGAATCGCTTGCCTCCCACACTGTCAGCAATGATCTCGTCCATTGTCCGTACGCCGAACAATGGCAGGCTCGGATCGATTTGGCGAAGCACTTGCTGCACCGGCAACCTCAAACCAGCCGGCGGCAACGAAGTGTGTAGCACCAGAAACAGGCCCGAATCCCCATCGAACGCTTCGTAGGCTTCGGGATTCGGCTTGCTCGTGATACCCCATTGCCGGACGTCGCTCACCACGCCGATCACCTCTCGCCACGGCCCGTGGTCGCTCCCGGATGAAAACATCTGGCCCAGGGGACTGCGGTTCGGCCAGAAAAATCTCGCCATGCGTTCGTTGATCACCGAGGGATAAACCATCGCGTCGGTCTGTTCCGGCTTAGGCGATGCGCCGTTCGCGGTCATCAGCGGCCAGCGGGCATCGAGCGCCAGCGCCTTTTGCATATCGGCCAGTGTAAAGACCCGTCCTTGGATCAGGCGAACTCCCATCACACGAAAGTAGTCGGGAGAGACCGCATGCGTTTCCACGAGCTGGTTGCTCATCTCGCCTGTCGAGCCGCGAAGCTTCACGTAATAGTTGCTGCCTCCTTCAAGCGGTAAGCGATTGCTCGCCGCCACCGCGTCTACTCCCGGAATGTGCGCGGCTTTGTCCAGGAGCGTGCGGGCGAAATCGAACCTCTGCTGCGCGGTCTCGTATTGCGCCTCGGGAAGTTGGACACCGGCCGTAAACACGCCCTGCGGCCGCACGCCGATATCCAGACTACGCGTCCGCACAAAATCCTTCAGCAGAAGCCCGGCACATACGAGCAGCAGCATGGACAGCGCCATCTCGCCCACCACCAGCGCGTTGCTTGTGAAACGGCGTCGTTTTCCGGGGCTCACAGAACTGCCCGAGCCGCCTTTGAGTTCCTCGTGCAGATCGGGAGCGGCCGTACGGAGCGCGGGAATGATGCCGAACAGCACACCCGTCGCGACTGCCAGCGCAAACGTAAACGCGAGCACCTCCGCATTCAATTGAATAGCGAACGCTGCGAAGGCCGAACTCTGCATCCGCAAAAATATCGCCAGCACACCTCGCGCCACCAGCAAGCCAAGCGCTCCGCCCGACAATGACAGGAGCAGGCTCTCGGTCAGCAATTGCCGAAACAGCCGCCCACGTGCCGCGCCCAGCGCGCTGCGCACGGCCATCTCCTTTTGTCGCGTGATGGCCCGCGAAAGCAGCAGATTCGCTACGTTGGCGCACGCAATCAGCAGCACCAGTCCAACGGCCGACAACATCATCACAAGAGAATCGCGGGAATCGCCGGCCAGGTCGTCGTGTAGTGACAGGGCAGCGGCGCCGACTTTGTCATTCGAGTTTGGATACGCCTTCTCCAGGCGGGCCGCAATTACTTTGAGATCAGCCAGCCCTCGCTGGAGCGTGACGCCCGGTTTCAGCCGGCCAATGGCGTTCGCCCAGTGACTCCCGCGCTCGCCCAGTGTCTTGTTGTCCATGTCCTGCGGAATCCACAATTGGGCTTGGAACGGATACTTGAAAGTCGCCGGCATGACGCCGACAATTGTGAATTTCCTGGCGTCCAACTGAATCGTGCGCCCAATTACCCCTCGGTCGCCGGCGAAATTCGCGTGCCAGAGCCCATAACTGAGAATCGCCACCTGGTCCTTGCCCGGCTCGTCTTCGCCGGATACGAACGTGCGCCCCAGTAGCGGCGAGACGCCGAGCAGCGAAAAGAAATTCGACTCGACCGGGACGCCGCGGATGTGTTCCGGTGCTCCCCTGCCGCCGAAGTTCATGTCGTGCGGCCAGCCGAACAGGGTCATGTCCTGGAACGTTTTGTTCTGAGCCTTCCAGTCCAGAAAATCCGGGCCCGTGAAAGGATAGCGGCCGGGTGCGGCTTCAGTTTCATTCAGGCGCACCAACTGGCCGGCATCGCGAAACGGCAGCGGCCGTAGCAGCACGGCGTCGATAATGCTGAAGATGGCGGTGTTCGCCCCAATGCCGATAGTCAGCGTAATGGCCGCAACAATCGCCAGCCCGCGCGCCCGCAGTAACGTGCGGAATCCGTAGCGCAGATCGTAAAGATACGCTTTCAGTAATTCCATGGTCGGGTCCTCGCCTGGCCTTCCCGGCTGCACCGATTATACGTCTAATTAACCTATTTTCGGAGCGCTCTGTCTTTTTCCCTCAAAAGATGTAGGGAATTCGCTTCGCGCTGTTCGGTGCTGTTGTTCAATGTTGCGACGCGCTAGGAACGGCGAGCTTCGAGAGACGAACTCCGCCCGATCTTAACTGAGGTCCACCCGCACTCCGAGCGTCAGCAGATGTGCCTGGAATCCCTTCTAGAGATAGAACGGCTCGGCGTACCTGCAGTAAGGCCGCTCCCCGTACCAGTTCAAACAGCGTTCTGGGATGTTAGCCGCACTCGGTCGTATAACGCCCCACGTTGGATTTGTCTCGTCAGAAAAACCGCTGTGCTCTTCATCGCCCTTCCTCGCGGCTGAGCAGCGGCTGCGCCTGGATGCAGTCACAGCCGAAATCCAATTCGGCTGCCCGCCCACGGGGGCCGGCGCGCCCAAGCGGCATATTGAGCGCATCGGTGACACGCCCAACCTTAGAGCGTTAGTATCGTTCCTGCGACCATGTCACCTTCCGAGATGATTCTAGCGACCAAACAGTTGTACGCAGCATTCGGTCGTCGCGACATCGAGAGGATCCTTGCGGTCCTGGCAGACGATGTGGTTTGGTGCGAGCCGTCGAACCCGTTCAACCCGGCCGGCGGGGCCCGCCACGGACGCGCTGGCTTCTTGGAGTGGCTGAGAATCGGCATGGAAGCCGAAGACATCCTGGTCCTCGACCCAAGACAGTTCCTCACCGGCGAAGACTCGATCGCCGTCGTGGGTTACACCCAGTGCCGCGCGAAAACGACAGGACGGGTCTATGAGACGGACTTTGTACATCTCGTCACTTTCCGGCGAGGCAAAATCGCCAGGTTCCAGGAGTTCTTCGACACCTTTGTTGCCGGGGAAGCGTTTCGATAACGAAGCACCAACATCGTTTTCCGGTAGTTACAGTGGAAGATTTACTCGTGCCTCAACACCGTTGCAGGATCGATGCGTACTGCTCTGACTGCCGGCAGAAAGGCTGCCGTAACCACTGAGCCAATGAGCACAGCCGTGGCTCCGAGGAAGGAATAAGGATCGACCGCGCTCAGACCGTAAAGAAAGCTCGACACTGCTTGGGCGATACCAAGGCTCACCACAAATCCAATAGCTGTACCGATGGAGGCGAACAGCAGCGCTTCGCCCAAAACCAGCCGCAACATTCTGCTCGTTGATGCGCCGAGCGCGACCCGAATACCGACTTCCGTAGTCCGCTGGGCGGTCGAATAGGCCGTGACGCCATAGAGACCGAATGCCGCGAGCGCCAATGCCAATGCGCCCAGAATCGTCATCAGAGTTGCTGCAGAACGCGCTGGCTCCAAGACCGGGCGCAGATAATCGTCGGCCGTCTGTGCATGCGCCCGAATCTCCCGGCCGATTAAAGATGCAACACCGGTAGGCCCCTGAGTCGTGCTCACCAACAGGAACGCGGACTGGGTTTGTACTTGCTCGCTCGGCAGGTAAACGTATGGCTGTGGCGTCTCTCTTAAAGGTGAATATCTGATGTCCCCGACAACACCGACAATTTCATAAGTCGAACCGGGGCGATCTAGCTGAATACGTTTGCCGATGGGGTCCTGACCAGCGAAAGCTCGCCGTGCCAACGTTTCGTTGATGATAACAACCTTTACATCGCCGCGCCGAAAGTCACGCCCGCGAAGCAGTGGATGGCCGATAGTCGAGAAATACAGCGCATCAACATCACTTCTGAATGTCTGAATCGGCCCCTGCCCCGTGACCCGCATCTCCACTGTGTCGTTCTCAATGCCCATCGGTATACCGCTTAGGAGGCTGACGGAGCGCACACCAGGTAACGACTGTACGCTATTCCGAAGGCGATGGTAGTACTCGGAGCGGTCGGCGCCGGAGAGAAGGCCCTCTGAAGAACTCAACTCCACGATGAGCAGCTTACTCGTGTCGAACCCCAGGCTCAGCGTCTCCAGCCGGACAAGACTGCTGATGAACAATCCTGCGACGATGAGTACGACTGTGGATGAGGCGATTTGCGCAATTAGAAAGAGGCCGCGGATCCGTGATCCGTATAAGCACGAGGCGCCTTCACCCTTTAGCGCCGGAGCCAGGTCGGGCTTCGACGCTGCGAGGGCTGGCCGCAATCCAAAGAGCGTGACGCTCGATACAGACAACGCCAGGGTGAAGCTCAGAACTCTCCAGTCCAGCCGGTGATCAATAGCAAACCCGCCGCTGATCGTCTCCGGAATCAGGCTCGATAGAAAGTCACCGGTCCAGCGAACTAGGAGCAAACTTGCCACAGCCCCCAAAACTGACAGCACCGTGCTTTCGGTCACCAACATCCGGACGAGCCGGCCTCGGCTGGCGCCCAAGGCCAGCCTAACCGCGATTTCGCGGCGGCGTGAAGAGGTACGAACAGCAAGAAGGCTGGCCAGGTTGCCGCAGGCGATCAGCAAGATCAATCCGACGACGGCCGAAAGGAGTACCGCTATCGGAATGAGCGGTTGCCACGTCAGCCCACCGCCTTTTTGGATGGTCACTTTCTGCGGTGGCGCTCCCGTGTCACGGTGCAGGCGTTCCTCGAGGACGCCTACCGCTGCGTGAACCTGTTGAATGGTGATGCCCGGCTGCACACGTGCCGTAATCAAGGCGCCGGCCTCCCGAAAATCCCGGGGCGCTCGTGGAAGGATCTGGCCTTGCGCACGGAAGGGAATCCAGAGGTCGGTACGCCACGGCGAGGCAAGACCGGTAAAGCGCTCCGGCATGACGCCGATAACGGCAAAGATTCGGTGGTTGATGTTGATCGTCTGTTGCGCCAGATCTATGCTGGCGTGCAGGTGGCGCCTCCAAAACTCCCGGCTGACGACGGCCACCCGATCGCTATCGTTTGTTGCAGGTGTCCGGCCTAAAGTGGGCGAAACGCCCAAAACCTTAAAATAGTTTTCGGAAACCAGCTCGGCGAACACCCGCTGCCGTCCGTTCTCGTCTATGACGTCCAGACCGTACGGCAGGAAAGCCGCCACCCCCCTGAAGACCGAGGTTTGTTCGCGCCAGTGCAGATAATCGGAGTAGGAAATCGTCGCGCCTTCGACGCCGCTAATCAGGACTGTCTCGTCGGGCTTATCAATCGGCAGCGGACGAAGCAGAAACGCGCTGACAAAGCTGAAAATACTGGTGTTCGCGCCCACGCCGAGTGCCAGTACGAGAACCGCAGTCAAAGTGAATCCGGGAGCTCTCGACAGTTGTCTAAGGGCTAAGGACAGATCTTTCATGACAGTTTGCAAGCCTTGTCGCTTAGACACCGAAGCCTCGCGGTTTGTTTCCGGCGAAGTTGCAGGTACCTCTCGATGCGTTAGCTGCCCGTCCCGCTTCATCCCACTCGCTTCGCCGTCAGCTCCGTGCTCCAGCTTCCATCCTCGGTCCCCATCGTGAAGCGGATCTCATCGCCCGATAGCTCGCCTTTATAAACCAGCTTCACCGGATTGCCTTCCCACTCCGACATCACCGAAAACGTAACCGTCGAGCCCTGCACTTTGCCCTCCTGCACATCGAGCGCGCGCTCCAGCAGGCCCACAACCGTCCCGCTGAGACTCGCGCCGTCGGCTTTCAGGTTGAACGTGATCTCCCGCGAACCATTCTGCCCTTCGAGCGTTCCCTTCCACTTGCCGGTCACATCCGCCGCGCGCGCGGCCACCAGCATGACCAACGCCATCAAAAAAATCGCCGTGCTCTTCATTTCATCCCTCCTCGGTGCACGGATTATATATCACGCACGTTCCTCGAGCGCCGCGCCCGGTGAGTAAGCGGACGTGCTATCGGCCCAACAGTTCTCAGGTTTGCCAGGATCTGCGCGAGGTCCGATCCTTCAAGATTTCGGTAAGGAATTGAGCGCCTCCACCAGGTGCGATCCCAGAAAATCCAGGATTCCAGGAAGCATGCTCTCAAGAGCGGGGGCGCTCAAACTTAACTCTACAAGTCATCGAGTTCAGCCGCCAGAGCACGGCTCGCCCCACATGTATGGCTTCTAACAGCGCGACCCGCAATTTACGAAATCCGACTTAAGATGGAATGAACCCATGAAAGCGCTGGTCAAAAGCCGCAAAGAGCCGGGACTCTGGCTCGAAGAGGTCCCGGAGCCCAAAATCGGCATCAACGACGTTCTCCTGCGCGTCCGCCGCGTCGGCATCTGCGGCACTGATCTCCACATTTACAACTGGGATGAATGGGCCCAGCGCACCATTCCCGTGCCGATGGTCATCGGTCACGAATTCGTCGGCGAAATTGTCGAAACCGGCTCCAACGTAAACGATTTTCACAAAGGCGACATTGTCACCGGCGAAGGCCACGTGGTCTGCGGCCGCTGCCGCAACTGCCTCGCCGGCCGCCGCCACCTCTGCGCTCACACCATGGGCGTCGGCGTGAACCGTCCCGGCACTTTCGCCGACTACATCGCCGTCCCCATGACCAATATCTGGCGGCACAAAGAAAACATCGACCTCGATGTCGCCGCCATCTTCGACCCTTTCGGCAACGCCGTGCACACCGCCCTCTCATTCCCCGTCCTTGGCGAGGACGTGCTCGTCACCGGCGCCGGCCCCATCGGGATCATGGCCGCCGAAGTCGTCCGCCACGCCGGAGCCCGCCACGTCGTGATTACCGACGTCAACCCTTACCGCCTCGATCTGGCCCGCAAAATGGGCGTCACCCGCGCCGTCAACACATCGGAAACTCCGCTCAAACAGGTCCAGAAGGATCTCGGGATGCTCGAGGGCTTCGATGTCGGCCTCGAAATGTCGGGCAACGGCGCAGCTTTCCGCGAAATGCTCGACAACATGAGTCACGGCGCCAAAATCGCCATGCTCGGCATTCCCTCCAAAGACATCGCCATCGACTGGACCGTCATTGTCTTCAACATGCTTACCATCAAAGGCATCTACGGCCGCGAAATGTACGAAACCTGGTACAAAATGACCGTCATGCTCGAATCCGGACTCGACATCCGCCCCGTCATCACTCACCGTTTCTCTTACCAGGATTTCGAGCAGGCTTTCGCGGTCGTTCGCTCCGGCTGCTCCGGCAAAGTCGTCATGGAATGGGCGTAGTTTCTTCGAACATCCCCGTTTCCCGGTTCTTCCGAACCCGCCCCGCCGCAAAATATCGCCCGTTCATCGCAATGTAAACGCCCGGCGGCAGCGTTTGCGCAAACGCCAGCGCGCTGCCCAGGTTAAACAGCCCGTCCGAGCTGCCGAACTTGTACGGCACCATAGCCCCGGTCAGCACGATCGTTTTGTCCCGGATTTTGGACGCCAGCCCCTCCGCCGTCTCGACCATCGTATCGGTGCCATGCGTGATGACGATGCGGCGTTCCGGCGCCGTCCGGCACTGCTCCACGATCACGTTACGATCGGTATCGCTCATGTCGAGGCTGTCGATCATCATCAGCGTCTGAATTTCGATTTTGAGATCCGAGCGGCCAAGTCTCAGCATTTCAGGCAGGTGCGAATGTTTGAAATACAATTTGCCGGTCAGCTCGTCATATTCCTTGTCAAAGGTGCCACCCGTGATCAGGATGCGGATCGGTTGGGCATTCACAAACACATTTTCCTCTATAGGCGTTGAAAATCGAGGAGATCGCGGCCGGACCGCCGTTAAATCAGTTGGGCCTTTGATATCCTAAACCTTAGGGCCAAATTTCCCCATGCGGAACACGTATCGATTCCGATCCACCGGATATTCGTGGTCGAACTTTTTCCCCACCGGCGTCAAATGGCTGCTGATTTCCAATATCGGGATATTTGTTCTCTTTTTCTTCCTCGGGGGAACGCAACTCGGCCAGGTTTTCTATCTGGCGGCGCTTTCCCCGCGCGCGGTTGTCGAGCATTTTGCGGTCTGGCAGCTTGTGACCTATATGTTCCTGCACGGCGGGTTTGGGCACATCCTGTTTAACATGTTGACACTATGGATGTTCGGGATCGACCTGGAGCGTGACTGGGGAACACGCCGCTTCCTGAAATTTTATTTTCTATGCGGCATCGGGGCGGGTATTTGCGATGTGGCGGTCAACGTATTGATGGGGACGCTCAACACGCGCACGATCGGCTCCTCGGGCGCGATCTACGGGCTGCTCATGGCTTTCGGCGTGCTTTACCCTGACCGGGTCGTGCTGATGAGCTTTCTTTTTCCGATCAAAGCCAAATACTTCGTCATGATCATCGGCGCGATCGCGTTTATGAGCTCGTTCGGCAGCGCGGGGAGCGGGGTGAGCAACGTCGCCCACCTGGGCGGCATGCTGTTCGGGTATGCCTACCTGCGCGGGCGCTTCCTGCACCTCGACACCCGCAATCTCTGGCGGCGCTACCAGACTTGGAAGCTCCAGAGGGCCAAGAAGAAGTTCCAGGTCTACATGCGGAAGCACGGATCGGATCGCGACCCCTGGGTCAACTGAACGCATGGCGGAAATGAGTATCATCTGGTTGAGAGTAGCGGCGGGACTGTATTCGCTCAGCCTTCTGCACGCGATTCTGACCGTCACGCGGCGGCGCGCCTATGCCTTTCCTGTCGCGCTGGGCGCCCTGACGCTCGGCGGCATCTTTCACCTGGTTTCGATCGTTGAGCAGGGCGTGGCCATCGACCATTTTCCGGCGAGCGGCTTCTACGAGTCGATGTCGCTGTGCGCGTTTCTGATCACCGCGCTGTTTCTGTTCGTTTACTGGCGATACCGTCTGGAAAGCCTGAGCGTCTTTATTTTTCCGCTGGTATTCGTGATGGCGCTGGTAGCGTCACTGGGGCGTCCGGTGGCGTCGACCTGGTCGAGCCAGACCGTGCGCGATGCCTGGCTGATGACGCACGTGGTGCTGGTGCTGCTGGGGTTTGCGGCGCTGCTCTTCACAGCGGTGGCCGCGATTCTTTATTTACTGCAAGAGCGGGAGTTAAAGCGCAAGAAACCGCGCAGCTTCTATCACCGGCTGCCGCCGCTCGGCACGCTCGACGATTTGATCACGAAATTCATGGGACTCGGGTTCGTGCTGATCACGCTGGCGGTGATTGTGGGCAGCACCTGGGCATTCGTGGAGTTTGGAACGCGCTGGGTGACGGATCCGAAGATCGGGATTTCGTTCTTCACCTGGGGCATTTATCTCGCGATGGTATTTCTGCGCATTTCCGCGGGCTGGCGCGGGCGCAAGGCGGCCGTGATGGCGATTACGGCTTTGGGCTGCTCGGCGTTGACCTGGGCGGCGCATGCGCAACTGCAAAACGTACTGGTGCGATGAAACTGCTGGTCACCGGGGTCAGCCATAAGACTGCGCCAGTCGAGGTGCGCGAGCGCCTGGCGTTTCCCGAGGCCAGTCTGCCGGTAGCCTTGCGAAACCTGGTCTCGCAAAAGGGCATCGTCGAAGCCATGGTGCTTTCCACCTGCAATCGCGTCGAAATCGCGGTGAGCGCGGATGACGGCGTCGATCCGGCAGCGATCGTCGGCACTTTTTTGCAGGAGTCCCACGAGATTTCGGCAGAGACGCTGGGCCCGTCACTCTATTCTTATGAGGGCAAGGACGCCGTCCATCATGTCTTCCGCGTGGCTTCGAGCCTGGACTCCATGGTGGTCGGCGAGCCGCAGATTCTGGGCCAGCTCAAGGCGGCTTACGCGGGGGCCAAGGCGAACGATTGCCTGAACGGGCTGCTCGAAATGGTGGTGACCCGCGCGTTTAATGTCGCGAAGCGCGTGCGCTCGGAAACCGGGATCGGGCAGATGGCGGTTTCGGTGAGTTACGCCGCGGTTGAGTTGGCGCGCAAGATATTTGGAACGCTCGACGGCCGCACGGTGATGATCGTGGGGAGCGGCAAGATGTCGGAGCTGGCGGCGCGGCACCTGCGCCGATCCGGCGCGGCGCATATTTTCGTGACGAACCGGACTTTCGAGCGGGCGCAGGAACTGGCGACGCTGTTTCAGGGAACGCCCATCGAGTACAACCGCTTTCTTGGCATTCTGCCGGAAGTGGATATTCTGATTACTTCAAGCGGCGCCCCGCATTACATTCTGGACCGGGCGCAGATGGAGCGCGTGATCGCGGCGCGGCGCAACCGGCCGATGTTTCTGATCGACATCGCGGTGCCGCGGAATATCGAGCCTGCGGTCAACGAGATCGACAACGTCTTTTTGTACGACATCGACGATCTGCAGGAAGTGGTGAACGCCAACCTGCGGGAGCGCATCAAGGAAGCCGAGCGCGCGGAAGCGCTGGTGGCGGAAGAAGTCGAGCGCATGATGGCGCGGCTCAAGGTGCAGGAGGTGACGCCCACCATCGTGAGCCTGCAGGAGCAACTCGAGCAGATTCGCACCGCGGAAATTGAGCGGTCCCGGCGGAAATTCGGCACGCTGACGCCCGAGCAGGAGGAAGCGATCGAATCGCTCACCCGAGGAATCATCAACAAGATCGCGCACGGGCCGATCTCGGAGCTGCGGCGCCACGCTGGCCACCCTGACGGCGTGCACATTATTGACGCTATCCGCCAGGTTTTCCATCTAAAGGACTGATGCTGGTTATTGGCTCGCGCGGTTCGCAACTGGCCCTGTGGCAGGCGCACTGGATTGCCGCGCGGCTGGCGGAGCGCGGCTCAGAAACGCGCATCGAGATCATCAAGACCACGGGCGACAAGATTACCGATGTTCCGCTGGCGAAAGTCGGGACCAAGGGGCTCTTCACCAAGGAGATTGAAGAAGCGTTGCTGGACGGGCGCATCGATCTGGCGGTGCACAGCCTGAAGGATCTACCCACGGAATTGCCGGCCGGGCTGGCGATTGCGGCGATCCCGGAACGCGCGGACGCGCGCGACGCGATGGTAGGAGCGCGATTGAGCGATCTTGCGCCGGGAGCCAAAGTCGGAACGAGCTCGCTGCGGCGCGCGGCGCAATTGCGGGCGGTGCGTCCGGATCTGGCGGTCGAGCCGGTGCGCGGCAACCTGGACACGCGGCTGCGCAAGCTAAATGAAGGCCAGTACCGCGCGATTGTGCTGGCTTCGGCGGGGCTCACGCGGCTCGGCTGGGCGGATCGGGTGGCCGAAATTTTTTCGCCGGATGTGATGTGCCCGGCGGTGGGGCAGGGCGCGCTGGCGGTGGAGACGCGCGCGGCGGGAGAAGCGGCCGGCGTTTGTTCGGTTCTCGATCACGCGGCCACGCGCGCAGCAGTCACGGCCGAGCGCGGCGTTCTGGCTGCGCTGGGCGGCGGTTGCCAGGTACCGATTGGGGCGCATGCGGTGATGGATGGCGATGTGTTGCGAATTATCGGGGTAGTGATCGCTCCCGACGGCACGAAACTCATCCGCGACACCGATCACGGCGCGCCGGCGAATGCAGAACAGATCGGTAGGCGGCTGGGCGCGGCGCTGCTCGGAAAAGGCGCGCGCGAAATCCTGGAGCAGGTTTACGGCGCGCCCGTGCGGGATCCGGCGGTATGAAGCCGGTTTATCTGGTGGGGGCGGGGCCGGGCGATCCGGAGCTGATTACCGTAAAGGGCCGCCGCGTGCTTGCGCAAGCCGACGCCGTGCTCTACGATCACCTGGCGAACGAAGCGCTGCTCGAAGTGGCACCAGCAGGCGCCGAGCGGATTTACGTCGGCAAGAAAAAATCCGTGCACGCGTTTTCGCAGGAAGAGATCTGCCGGATGATGATCGACCGGGCGCGCCGCGGGCTTTCAGTGGTCAGGCTCAAGGGCGGCGACCCGTTTATTTTCGGGCGCGGCGGCGAAGAAGCTGAGGCGCTGGCGGACGCAGGAGTTCCGTTCGAAGTGGTTCCGGGTGTGACGTCGCCCCTCGGAATTGCGGCGTATACAGGAGTGCCGCTCACGCATCGCGCGCACACGTCGGTGGTGACGTTCATTACGGGCCACGAAGTGGAGAGTATCGATTGGGACAAGGTCGGAAGCGCGGAGACGCTGGTGATCTTCATGGGTCTGACGACGTTCGGGCAGATCGCGCGCGAGATTATTTCGCACGGGCGGTCTCCGGAAACGCCGGCGATGGCAGTCCGGTGGGGCACGAGGGCGGATCAGGAGACGATTGCCGGGACGCTCGCCGATTTGCCGGAACTGATTGAACAGCGCGGATTGAAACCGCCGGCGACCATCATTGTCGGGGAGGTGGTGCGGCTGCGGGAAAAGCTGAACTGGTTCGAACGGCTGCCGCTGTTCGGCAACCGCATCGTGGTCACACGCGCGCGCGGGCAGGCGGAATCGCTGAACGCGAAACTGAGCGCGCTCGGGGCGCATGTGATCGAGCTGCCGACCATCGAGATCGCGCCGACCGGCGATTACGGCCCGCTCGACCGGGCGATCGCACATCTGAACGATTACGACTGGCTGATTTTCACCAGCGTGAACGGCGTGCGGTATTTTCTGGAGCGCCTGGACCAGTCGCACCGGGATTTGCGCGCGCTCAAGGCGCGGATCTGCGCGATCGGCGCGGCGACCAAGAGCGCCGTCGAGTCGCTGCATCTCAAAGTGGATCTGATGGGCGAAGAGTACGTCGCGGAGAGCCTGGTGGACGCGTTTCGATCGATGAATCTTGAAGGAACGCGAATCCTGCTGCCGAGAGCCGCGGCGGCGCGGGACGTTCTGCCGCGCGAGCTGGCGAAACGGGGAGCGCACGTCGATGTGGTGGAGGCTTATCGAACTGTGATTCCGGAACCGGCGGCGATGCGGGCGGCAGAGTTGTTTTCGAGCGGGCGAAAACCGGACTGGATTACTTTCACCAGCTCGTCGACCGTCACGAACTTCGTAAAGGTCGCCGGCGCCGGCGCGCTCAGTGGAATGAAGGTCGCGTCGATCGGACCAGTGACCAGCGCGACGGCAAAAAAGCTGGGCGTCGCGGTCACCGCCGAGGCGAGCGTCTACACGACGGATGGGCTCATTGCAGCGATTCTGCGGGCCTGATCTGGGGCAAGCACTCGCCGAAGCGCCGGAGCATTCACTTTTGCGGATGCGAGCGGAACCATTCGAGGGTGAGGCGCAGGCCCTGCTCGAATGTGTAAGCGGGGGTGTAATCGAGAGCCCGGCGGACCGCCGTGGTATCGGCCTGAGAATCGCGGACATCACCGGGGCGCGGTGGGCCGTAATTCGCGGGGATCGCGAGACCTCCGATTTTTTGGAGCAGCGCCCAGGCCTGGTTCAGAGTGATGCGGCCGCCGTTGCCGCCGTTGAACATTTTCCCCGAAACACCCTTGGCGGCAGCAGCCTTCAGATTCAAATTGACGACATCTTCGACGTACGTAAAATCGCGCGACTGCTCGCCGTCGCCGTAGATGGTCGGCGGGTGGCGATCGAGAATCGCGCGGATAAAAAGCGACAGCACGCCGGAATAGGGGCTGGAGGGGTCCTGACGCGGGCCGAAAACGTTGAAATAGCGCAGCGAGACTGTTTCGAGGCCAAAACATTCCGCGAACACGGAGGCATAATACTCGCCGGCGAGCTTCTGAAGAGCATAGGGCGATTTGGGCTGGGGATTCATGGTCTCGACCTTCGGCAGGACTTCAGTGTCGCCATAGGCGGATGACGAGGCTGCGTAGACGACGCGTCCCACTTTGCCCGCCGCAGCGGCGCGGAGGACCTGGAACGTGCCGTTGATGTTGACTTCGTGAGAGGGGACGGGGTCCTGAATGGAGCGCGGCACCGAGGGGATTGCGGCCTCGTGAAAAACTATGTCGGCTCCGCGGAGAATCGGCGCGATCTCATCGTAGTTGCGTATGTCGGCGTGATGAAACTCGATGGAGCCGCGCACTTCATCCAGATTTTCGGCGCAACCGGTCAGCAGATTATCGATGACCAGTACCTTGGAGGCGCCATTGCGCAACAGACCGCGGACCAGCGCCGAGCCGATGAACCCGGCTCCCCCCGTTACGATGTATTTGCTCATTGTGGCAGTTTCGCGATTTCGGATTCGAGATGTCGCAGCGAATCGTTGGCCAGCTTCTCGGCGCCGGGCGAAAAATCAAAGGCCTCCAGCGACACCCAGCCGGGGTATTTGTGGCGGCGCAGGACATCCAGCACCGGCTTGAAATCGTACGAACCCGCACCGCAATGGCGGCCATCGAGCTCGTTGACGTGAACGTGACGGATCAGGTTGTAATGCTTTTCGAGAAGCGCGGCGTGGGGTTCTGTTTCGTCGATGGCGTTATGTGTATCGAACATGGTGCGCACGCCGGGGCTGTCAATCTCGCCGACGATGGCGGCGGCTTCGTCGAGGGATTGAACGACGTCGCACTGGGTTTTCGGAAGAGCTTCGACCAGAATGGTGACGCCGCGTTGGGCGGCATGCGGGGCGACGCTTTTTAGGCCTTCGACGAAATTCCAGGTTGCCTGGCTGCGCTTCAGGCCACCGGTGGTGGAACGCTGGTTAGGCGAGCCGAAGACCATCACGCCGCCGGGTCCGAGGTCGGAACAGAGGTCGATCAGATGGCGGATGTGCTGCCAGCTGTGGGTGCGCAACGACGCATCCGGCGTGGTGACGTGCAGACCTTTGGGGCTGACCATGAGCCAGTGGAGGCCCACGAATTGCAATCCTTCCGATTCCATGATGGAGCGGTATTGGCGGCGCTTGTCGGCGGAAATGGTAGCCGGATCTTCCGCCAGCGTGAACGGAGCAATCTCAATGCCGGTGTATCCTGCCTTACGAATGGCGCGGCAGGCATCGGCGAAGGGAAATTTTTCAAAGGCTTCGTTACAAATCGCGTGCCGAAACTGGTAACTCATTGTCAAGAACTCAGTTTACAAGTTTTTGGCGGGGTGCACGCCGGGAGCGCCGCCGTTCATTTGCGCGCCACCAGAACGAGCGAGAGGCCGCGCCAGGGCAGGGCGGGGTCGATGCGGCGCCAGAGCCAGACGGTCTTGTCGAACAGTTTCAGGGCGATTTTGCTGATATGGGCGGTCCGGAATACGCGGCTGGAGAAAAACCACGAAGGCGCACTGATTTTGTTCAAACTTCGAATTCTTTCGACCTTCAGTCCGGCGGCTTCCAGCAGGCTGACGGCTTCGCGGCGCTCGAAGCGGCGTTTGTGGCCCATGGTGCGGTCGAGCGAGCCATAAAGCGCACGGCTTTGCGGGACCAGCACGATCAGCACTCCTCCGGGTTTCAGGGTAGACGCCAACGAAGCAATGACGGCTGCGGGCTTCTCCACATATTCGAGCACGTTGACTGAGAGCACGGTATCGAAGCATTCGCCGAGGCCTTGAAAATCGGCGGGGCATTCTGGATCGAGTTTGCGCACCGCGACGTTGGGCGTGCGGAGAAAACGGTTACCGAGCGCGTGCAGATAGAGCGGATCTTTTTCGCCGGCTACGTAAACCAGGCGGCGGCCCATCAGGCGCGCGGTCATGTTGCCGATGCCGGCGCCGACTTCCAGCACGGTATCGCCCACGAAAGGGCGGAGCACGCGCGCGAGCCAGCTCAGGTATTGCGGCGTGCCGGTCAGATTGTTCAGGAAAGCGCGGCCGTACAGGGTGGCATAGAGATCGTCGATCAGCCAGAACTTCAGAATGACGCCGAGGGCCTTGATGCCGTCCTTCCAGCCGATTTTTTTGCCCTCTTCATAAGTGCGGCCGTGATAACTGATGGGCACTTCGTAAATGCGCAGCTTGCGCTTGGCGCATTTCATGACGATTTCAGGCTCGAAGCCGAAGCGGTCGGAGCGGATAGGGACGCTCTTCAACAGGTCCGTGCGAAAAACTTTGTAGCAGGTTTCCATGTCGGTCAGGTTGAGGTTGCAGAACATGTTGGAGATAGTGGTGAGGGCTTTGTTAATGACGGAGTGCCAGAAAAGGAGCACGCGCGTCTGGCCCCCGGCGAGATAACGCGATCCGAATACGGCGTCGGCGCGGCCGTCCAGCAAGGGGCGGACTAGGATCGGGTATTCGGAGGGATCATACTCGAGATCGGCGTCCTGAATGAGCGAAAAATCGCCGGTAGCCTGCTGGATCGCGGTGCGCACGGCCGCGCCTTTGCCGCGATTGACCTCGTGGCGGAAAAGGCGAATCTCGGGGTGCTCCACGGCGAGCCGCTCGAGGATGCTGTAGGTGCCGTCGGTGGATTGATCGTCTACTACGATCAGCTCGCGCTCCATGGTCTCGGGGAGCGGTGACGCCAGCACCTGGGCGATGCACCTTTCTACAACGGTTCGCTCGTTGTAGACGGGCATCAGGATAGAAAGCTTCATGAGCGGCGATGAAACATCCTACTGTAGCAAGGGCACGCTGAATTGCGGGGAATCGTACCATTCTGCTGTTCAATTGCGGCACCGGCGGTCCCAGGAGCGGACAAAATCCCCAAGCTCTAAGAGAATAACCCCCACGCCATCAATGGCTTATGGGCCGGTTCTCCGGCACAAAAATTGCTGCTTGACCTGAGAATGAAACAGTGGATTTTCGCCTGGCGGGCGCTCGTCCGGCGTCCTGGGTTTTTCGCGGCGGTGGTCGTTTTGCTCGGGGCCGGTATTGGCGCGACCACGGCCATGTTCTCGCTGGTGGACGCGGTCCTGCTGAAACCGCTGCCGTATCCGAATCCCGACCGGCTGGTGACGGTGATGGAGGCGAGTCCGGCCAAGAACGAAAAAATCAGCCTGATTGCTCCGGTGCGGCTGGAGGAGTGGAACCGGATAAACCGGACGTTCGAGGCCATCGCCGGCATTTATTGGGACAGCGTCACGGATACCAGCGGCGCGGAGCCAGAGAGGCTGGCCGCACGGATCGTCACGCCGCGGTACTTCGCGGTGTTTGGAACAAAACCGGAGCTGGGCCGGACGTTTACTCCGGATGAGGAGGTGGCGGGCGGTCCGCTCGCGGCGATCATAAGCCACGGTTTCTGGACCAGGCGATACCACAGGTCGCCGGCGGCGATTGGCCAGAGGCTGGTGGTTGGCGGCAAAGGATTGACCATCGTTGGCGTGATGCCAAGGCATTTTACCGGCAGTGCAGTCGATCTTTGGAGGCCCGCGCAATTCGGTCAGGCGCTCCAGTTCCGGGATGGGCGGTTTTTATCGGGCGTCGGGCGGTTGCAGGCCGGTGTGACGATTGCGCAGGCGCAAGAAGACTTGGCGCGCGTTCAGCGGCAATTGGGCGAGCAGTTTCCGCAAACGGACAAGAACTGGTCGGCGATGGTTGGCGGGCTGAAGGAAGCGCGCATCGGAAATTACAGGCAGGCGCTGCTGCTGATTTTTGGCGCAGTGTCGTTGCTGTTGTTGATTGCCGTTGCCAATACGGCCGGGCTGATGCTGACGCAGCTTCACCGCCGGGAGCGGGAGCTGGCCATCCGCAGCTCGATCGGTGGAACGCGGGTGCAGGTGGCCGCCGGAGTAATGCGAGAGGTCGCGCTGATTGCAGCAGGCGGCGTAGGGCTGGGGTCGCTCATCGCGGTCTGGCTGGTCGCATTTCTTTCCTCGGTCTTCAGCACGTTGCCTCGCTCGGCGGAACTTCAACTGGACTGGCGGGCGATGGCCGTTGCCGCGTCGGCCGGCGTTCTCGCCACCCTGCTGTGCGGTTTGCTGCCGGCACTCCAGGCGACGCGGGCCGATGTGGCGGCGCTGCTGGCGCATGGCGGCCGCGGCGGGTCAGCAGCGCGGCAAACCTGGCAATCGGGCCTCGTGGCAGGGCAAATTGCGATCGCAGTCGTGCTGCTTGCCGGCGCCGGACTGATGCTGCGGAGTTACTACAATCTCTCCCACGTCGAACTGGGATTCAATCCAGCCGATGCGGTCACGTTTCACGTCGGTGCTGCCTGGGATGAGGACCGTACGCGTGTCGGCCAGATGCAGGAGAAATTGCTGGCCGAGCTCAAGCAGTTCCCGGGCGTTGAGTCCGCCGGATTCGCGAACTTTCTTCCGACGATGGGCGCTACGCTGCGCTATCAGGTGACACTTGAAGGCTTGGCCCGAACCGATGAGACCGGCAGAATCACGGTGGGCGAGAGGAGCATCAGCCGCGGCTATCTGGGAGCGCTGGGCGCGCCAATATTATCCGGCCAGGACTGTCCGGATCTGCGCGCGGTAGCTACGTCAGATCCCAAGGCGCTCGTGAGCCGGCGTTTTGTCGAGTCGTATGGCAAAGGTCGGAATCTTATTGGGCGCCATTTTCGGGGCTTGGAGGATCCGAAAGGGCCTCCCACCGAAATTATCGGCGTGGTTGGCGACATGCGTGAAGATACGTTGAATGTGACGGCCGCCCCGTACGCTTACGTTTGCATGTGGGCAGGCGGCTGGCCGGACCCCGAATACGTGGTTCGCAGCCAGGGTGACCCGCGGGCGCTGGCCCGTGCCATCCCGCGTATCGCGCACAATGTGGATTCAACGCGCGCGGTATTCGGCGTTCAACCGCTCGAAGGCGTGCTCGAGGAAGCGCTCGAGCAGCCCCGTCTGAACACCCGGATGCTGGCGTTGTTTGCCCTATCGGCGATGCTTCTGGCTGCAATCGGGCTTTATAGCGTGGCCTCACTCGCCGTTGCGTCGCGCAGGCGGGAAATCGGCGTCAGGATGGCGCTGGGCGCCGGTGCGATGCAGATTGTCAATCACGTGCTGGCGAGCCTGATGCGTCTGATTGCAATCGGAACGGGAGCGGGGCTGGCTCTTACGTTGGTTGCGAACCGCATCCTGCGCTCTCTGCTGTTCGGCGTCAGCCCGATGGATGCGGCAACGCTGGGGTGCGTCATCCTAACGCTGGCGGTGGTGTCGCTTGCGGCCACATTGATTCCGGCGCGGCGGGCGGCCCGTGTCGATCCTCTGGAAGCGATTCGGGCCGAGTAGCTGTTTTCAACCCCCAGCGGCTCACCCGCTTCTGTACCAAAGCAAACGCGCGATTAATAACACCCACTTGCGGGAGACGATGCCACGGCGCGCTTCAGAGTAAACTAGGAGGTCTCGGGAGATTCCATGCAAACGAAAACAAGCCGCCGCGATTTGATCACTGCCGGAACCGCAGGCAGCCTTTTGTTGCTGAAACCACACGTGGTTCGCGGCGCCCAGGCAAATTCCGCGCTTTCTGTCGGGCTGATCGGCTGCGGGCGGCGGGGGACTTATGTAAGCGGGCTATTCGTGAAAAACGAATACGCCAAAATCGCCGCACTGTGCGATATCTACGACGACCAACTCGCAGCAGCCACGCAGAAATTTTCGGGCGCAAAGACTTACAAAAATTATCATGATCTGCTGGCCAGTGACGTGGACGCGGTCTACATCGCGACGCCGCCATATCTGCACCCGGAGCATTTCGAGGCCGCGGTGAAAGCGCGCAAGCACATCTTCATGGAGAAACCGGCGGGAGTCGATCCGGCCGGTTGCCGGCGCGTGGTTGCGGCAGCCAGGCAGGCGGACAAGACCAAGCGGATTACCATCGATTACCAGCAGCGCTACGGCAAAGATTACCGGCGCGCGTACGAAATCGTGAAATCGGGCGAACTGGGCGGTATCAAGATGGTTCGCGCGTCCTGGCTGGGCGGCGGGCTGCCGGTGCGCGAAGGCGTTCCGGCTAGCGAAGAACAGATGCGCAACTGGCTGTTTTACCGCGAACGCTCGGGCGACATTATTGTAGAGCAGAACTGTCACAACATCGACGTGGTGAACTGGTTCATGGGAGTGCACCCGGAGCGTGCGTGCGGCTATGGCGGGCGGCAGGTGCGGACGAATATCGGCAACATCATGGATAATCTCGCCGCCACGTATCATTTTCCGAGCGGCGTCGTCTTCAGTTACAGCGCCAATCAGTTCTCCACGGGCGGTTTCAGCGATGTGTCGGAAACCTTTATCTGTGAACGCGGGGCGATCAATACGTCCAGAAAAGGTTACAAGGTCTATCGCAGCAAGGACGCGCCGCCGGAAGAAGTCGTGACCAAGGGTGACATCACGCAGGATGCCGTCAACGAGTTCGTCGAAGGGGCGCGCACCGGGAAGCTGGAAAACGCCGCCTTCAGCGCCGCCGAGAGCACGCTAACCGCGATTCTAGCCCGCGAGGCCATCTACAGCGGCAGGGAAATGACCTGGCCGCAACTCGGCAGCTAACCCGGCTAATTCTCTTTTTCTACAGAATATTTCTCGCAAGCCGCTACAATAGCCTTTCGCGGCTATTTATGAGACGGCAATTCACTATATTTCTATGCTTTCTTTTATTCCTTGAGGCGGGGGCGGCCCGCCAAATCCGGGTCATTTGCGGAACGAACCGGGAACATTCTAAGGTGGAACTGTTTCTTCATGGCCAGGCCGAGCTTGCACGGCGAACGGCACGAACTCAGTCGACCGCAAGGCAGGTTTCGTCGCCACGTTCCGCCTCGCTGGATGTAGGAAACGTGGCGGTTTTGGAAGATTCAGGCGGAGTAGTGGTTCAGCCCAATCCGTTTAATCTGGACCAGCGGACACTGACGTTCACCCCGGCGTCGGCGCTCGCAGCGAGCTACAAAATTCAGGTGAGCGGGAATTCGTACGACGCAGGCGCGGCCTCCTCGGGAACGCTGGTCCGCTTAGGTGACGACGAATTCCACCAAACCACACTGGCATTCTCCTTTCCCTTTTTCGGCAAAAGTTACCAAAACGTCTTTGTGGATTCCGACGGGAACCTCACGTTCACCGAAGGCGACGATGCATCGACGGACCGTTCACTGGGCCGTATGGTGGCCGGACCGCCGCGCATTGCGCCGCTGTTTCGGGACCTGGATCCTTCGAAGGCGCTGAAGGGCGTCACGGTATCCTCGAGCGCCTCGCGATTGATTGTGAGCTGGGTGCAGGTGCCGGAGTATGCGGATTTCGGTGTCGGTCCGCTCCAGACTTTCCAGGTCCGGCTCTATCCCGACGGACGGATTCAGTTCGCTTACTCGGGAATCACGACTTCGAGCGCCGTGGTGGGCATTTCGCCCGGAGGATTTCAGGGGTCGAGCACGATCGTTTCCTTCACGGCCGGCAGTTCCGCCGCGTTTTCCTCGACGGTTGCAGAGATTTTCGGCTCAACGACCGAAGTGGATATTCAAACAGCCACGCAGAAATTTTTCGAGACGCACGACGACTCTTACGACTACCTGGCATTCTTTAACGATGAAGACATCCAGGCGGGCGCCAGCGCTCTGGCGTGGGAGCAAACGGTTCGAAACAACCGCACGGGTTATGGCGACATTCCGGTGAACGACGCACCGCAATACGGCTCGCCCGCGCGGCTTCAATCGGTGCTGAATATGGGACCGCTCAGTCAATATCCGATCGACCCGACTGATCCGGTGACCGTTGGGGGCCGGGAGGGCTACGACTCTCTGAAGCTCATTGCGCACGAGACCGGACACCTTTTCCTTGCCTATGCCAGCGTGAATGACCCGAACGATCCGATGGCGATGCCGATGTTGCGGTCGGACCTTGCGCACTGGGGATTCAATTTCAACGCCGAGGCGTCCTTCATGGAAGGCAATCGTATTCTGGATAACGGGCCGAACGCGTCACCACGCTATAGAACCACGGCGATCGTGGACCAGTACGCTCCGCTCGATCAATACCTGATGGGCTTCCGCTCTGCCGACGAAGTCGCGCCGACATTTCTTGTGACCGGCAATCCGCGGTCATTTTCCGACCGGTTCCCCTCATTGGGCATAACCTTCAATGGCGACCGGCGGGACATCTCCATTGATGAAATTATCCAGGCGGCCGGCCGGCGCACTCCGGATTATACCGTCGCCCAGCGCCATTTCAGGATGGGGTTCGTGCTGATCGTGAAGCAGGGAACGACGCCTCCGGCAACGGAGCTGGCGCAGGTGGAGGGTTTTCGCTCGCAGTTTGAAGCCTATTACGCGCAAGCGAGTGGAAACCGCGGCCACATGGACGCTAAGCTGCGGCGCGCGCTCGCGCTTTCCGTCTGGCCGGCCGCGGGCGTTTTGGCCGGCGGCTCGATCACGGCGACCGTGTCCGTTCAGAGGCCGATTTCATCGCCGCTATCGATTGCGCTTAGTGCTCCAGCGGGGAATATCAGTGTGCCGGCATCGGTGACGATTCCAGCCGGACAAGCCAGCGTGAATTTCACGATTAACGGAGCGCGGGCGGGCGTGGAGGAGCTTTCGGCGACGCCCGCCGATACGAGCTTCGAGACTGTTTACGCGCACGTTCAGGTGCTGGCGCAATCGGCGCTGGTGTTATCGACCGTTTCCGGCGACCGGCAAATTGTAAGCGCGTCGGGGACGCTCGCTCAACCGGTGGTGGTGCAGGTCAGCGATCTGAACAATCTTTTCTATCCAGAAGCCAAGGTGCAGGCTACGGCCAGCGCGGGCGGAACCGTGACGCCCGACATCGCGAGTGCCGACGCGAACGGTCTGGCGACGTTTCAATGGACGCCCGGCACCGGGGCCAACGCGCAGTTGCAGGTGTTTCTTCAGGGCTCGGCGCCGGCAAGTGGCGTGACCGTGACGGCGCTGCCGCCAACCAACATTAATGCCGCAGGTGTCGTTAATGCGGCGTCGTTTGTCACGGGAATGACCCCGGGCGGTCTCGCCACCATTTACGGCACGACGCTCGCGGGCGGCGTTTCCGGTGCGGCCAGCCTTCCGTGGCCGAAGTCGATCGAAGACGTCAGTGTGCTGGTCAACAATCAGCCGGCGGAACTGCTATACGTAAGCGACAGCCAGATTAATTTCCTGGCGCCCGCCGGCCTCGCGACCGGCTCCGCCAAGGTGACGGTGATGACGTCGATCGGGACCTCTTCGACGATTGAAGTGCCGGTCGCCGCCGTTTCGCCCGGAATTTTCTTCGATTCCGGCACGAACTTCGGCGCCATTCTGAATGCCGGAACGTCGCAAACGACGCTCAGCAGGTCCGCCAAGCGTGGGCAGTTTATCGAAATCTATTGCACAGGTCTTGGCGCAGTTCAGCAGAACAGCGCGGGAATGATGGCAACTGTGGGCAGCCCGCAAGTTTCGATTGGAGGAGTGAATGCGCCGGTGAGCTTCAGCGGCCTCGCGCCCGTGTACAATGGCGGGCTTTATCAGGTAAACGTACAGGTACCACAGAATGCGCCCACGGGCACAACGACGCTGCAGATAACGATGGGCAGCGTACAAAGCAACATAGTGAAGGTCGGGATTCAGTAATGTTGGGATGGCTTTTTTCCGATCCGTTGGCGGTGGGCACAAAAGCGCCGGAGTTTGCATTACACCCGCCAGTTGTGCGAATTTCGCGACCGCTGGGAGCAAGCGAAAATGCGGGACGTCATGGTCTATGGCGTTAACCCGCGGAGCCCCGACAGCGACAAGAAGTTTCGCAATAAATACAAGTTTCCGTTTCCCTTGCTGGTGGACCACGGGCAATAGACGGGCGAGGCATATCACACCAACGGCCTGCTCCTGAAACGCACAGTTTACCTGTTCGGGCCTGATACAACGATCCGTTACGCGAAGCGCGGCAAGCCCGCGCCGGAGGAGGTGCTGGCGGCGGCGAAATAGCGCTAGGCCTGTTTGATCCAGGAGTGCCGGGGATCGTCGCTCCAGGCGCCGTAGGTGCGGCCCTCACCAGCGAGCACCCAGGTGTAATTTATTGTGTATCCCGGGCAGGCCACCACCGGATGGTAGCCGCGCGGAATCAAAACCGTATCGCCATGCTCGACGGCGTAGGCGTTATCGAAGCCATCTGGTTCACCGGGCGCGGTGTAAACGCGCATGAAGCCGAAACCCTGCCTCGGTTCCACCTGAAAATAATAGACCTCTTCCATGGGGACCTCGGAGGGTGGAGCGAAGCGATCGTGCTTATGTGGCGGGCAGCTCGACCAGCCGCCGGGCTGATTCACGGTTTCACCGGCGATGAGATGCGCGGCGTCGATATTGTTGGCGATGTGAGTGTACACGGTGCGAGACCAATTGTCTTTGCCGACGCTGTTGCGGACCGCCTGATCGGCGTGAACCATCTCCGGCGCCAGCCCTGGTTTGCCTTTGGCGGCTGTGGCCGTGATGCGCGCATCGCCGGCGAGGCTCGTTAGTGTAAGCCGCGAGCCGGCGGGCACGTAAACCATAGGTCCGGGCTGGCGAATGGAAGCGCGCGGCGGGATCTCCTCGGACCAGCGGGCGGAGGCGCTTTCGATTTCCACACGCACGGGACCGGTGTAGAAATCGAGCGCGAGTTCATCGTCGCCGGTTTCGATCGTGTGGCGCCCAAGCGCGCCGCCGAGCTGGACGATGGTGAACGAAAGATATTTCAAACCCTCACCGCGCTTGACGATGGGGTAAACGCCTCGCGCGTCACCCGGGGATTTCACGTGCAGCTTCATCGGTTCTAAGCTATCACGCTGCTGTGCCTGCGGGGCGCGTCCGCTGCACGCTATGATAGGCGCTGATTACGATGCCACGGCTGGTTGTCCTCCTGCTGTTTGCAGCGCCCATTCTTGCCGAACCATGGTCCATTGAAAAGCTATTCACTCGGCCGTTTGCGTGGGGCACATCTCCCGCGGCTGTCACCTGGTCAAAACAAGGCCACACGCTTCTATTTTTGTGGAACAAAGAGGGCAACCGCTTCCGCGATCTTTACGCCTATGATCCCGTAAGCAGAAAGCCCATTCGCTTAACTGACATGGAGGCGGTGCGGGACGAGCTGAACCTGACTGAAGCCGAAAAAGATGAGCGGAGGAAGCAGTACCTGATGCCGGCCGAAGGCATCGGAGCGTTTCAGATGTCGCGCGACGGGAGGCGTGCGACTTTTGCCTATCTCGGCGACATCTACATTGTGCCCACCGATGGCAGCGCGCCGCCCTTCCGGCTGACCAAGACCAAGGCGGCCGAGTCTGCACCACAGCTTTCACCGGATGCGAGCAAAATTGCATACGAGCGCGACGGGCAGCTATTTGTCGACGATTTGAAAACCGGGCAGCTCTGGCAGATAACGGATATCGAAGAGAAAACCCAATCGCTCGGAGCGAGCGCCTGGTCGCCGGACGGCAAGAGCTTCTTTTACACCGTGCGTATCGGATCGCCGCGGCAACTGATGCTGCCCAACTACTCGGGCCGCGTGGTCACGGCACGTCCGTTCACCCGGTCGCTGGCAGGGGACGACGCTCCCGAGAGCCGGATTTACGTGGTCCCGAGCGAGGGCGGCAAGCCGGTGGCCATAGAAGCGAGTCCGTGGGGCGCGAAATCTTGGGGCGATCCGCCGGAATGGTCGCCCGATTCCCGTTACTTGCTGCGGCGCGTGGTAAATCCGGATTTAAAGCGGCAGGAACTGCTGGTGCTCGACGCCTCGACCGGAAAGGCGCGCGTTGTATTCGAACAAGCCGACGCGGCGTGGGCCAATTCGATGTCCTTCGGGTGGTCGCCGGATTCGCGAAATCTCTTCTATACCAGCGACCGCGACGGCTGGGAGCATTTGTACCGCGTTTCAGTGGATGGCGGGAATGCGCAACAGTTGACGCACGGCGAATGGGAAATTCATAGAGATTCGTTTGCGCGCGCCCCCGAGTGGGTGGGCGATTCTATCTATTACTCTTCAACCGAGTCCGGCGCCTCCGAGCGCCAGTTTTACCGCATCCGGGCGGATGGTTCAGACAAGCAGCGCCTTTCAGAGCGCGCCGGGATCAACATAGGCGCGGTCTCGGCGGACGGCGGGTACATCGCGGTGCTCGAAGCCGATCTGAACAACCCCTTCGATCTTTACGTTAACGGCGCACGCGTGACCACTTCACCGCGCGCGGAGTTTTCCAGCTATCGCTGGCCCGAATCACGCTTTGTGAGCTTCCCTTCGCGGAAGGATCACAAGACCGTCGCCGCGAAGATTCTTCTCCCGCCCGGCTACCGTCCGGAAAATCGAAACCAGAAGCCCTGGCCGGCCGTTTTCTTTATTCACGGCTCGGGCTACGCCACGAGCGTGCTCAAGCAGTGGGGCAGCTACCAGGAGCTGCGCTACGTTTTCAACTGCTACCTGGCGAACAAAGGCTACGTCGTGATGGATCTCGATTATCGCGGCAGCTCAGGATATGGCCGCGACTGGCGCACGGGCGTCTACTTGCAGATGGGCGGGCCGGATCTGGAGGACGTCCTGGGCGGCGTGGATTATCTGCGCTCCCTCGGCAATATCGATATGCGGCGCATCGGCATCTGGGGCGTCAGCTACGGCGGGTTTATGACCAACATGGCGATGTTTCTCTCGCCCGACACCTTTCGCGCGGGCGCCGGATGGGCTGCGGTGAACGATTGGGAAAACTACAACGCCTTTTACACCGAACAACGTCTGACCAAGCCGCGCGACAATCCCGAAGCCTACCGGCGCAGCTCACCAATTTATTTTTCCGGCCTGCTGAAGCATCCGCTGCTCGTGGTGCACGGCATCGTCGATAATAATGTGATGTTTCAGGACGCCGTCGAGCTGACCGAGAAACTGATTCACGAGGGTAAGGACTTTTCTGAAATTTATTATCCGGAAGAAAGCCACGGCTTCGTGCGCGATGAAACGCTGATCGATTCCTTTCGGCGGACTGCCGAGTGGCTGGACCGGAATCTGCAATGAAGCTCCCCCGCATTTATCCAATTCTCGACACCGAAGCGCTGAGGTCGAAAGGGTGTGACCCGGAAACCGCCGCTCGCGCGTGGCTCGATGGCGGAGCGAGCATTCTGCAATACCGACACAAAGCACAGTGGACGCGGTCTGTGTTCGATGAAGCCGGGCGTATTGCTTCACTCTGCCGCGAGCGCGGCGCAATCTTTGTGGTGAACGATCGCGCCGATATGGCCAAGCTGCTGGATGCGGGAGTTCATGTCGGGCAGGATGACCTGGCACCGGCCGACGCGCGGAGCATTTTGGGCGCACAAACATACATCGGCTACTCGACGCACAATCCCGCGCAAATCGACGCGGCGGTTTCGCAACCGGTGGACTATGTGGCGCTCGGTCCGATTTTTCGAACCGCTTCGAAGCAGAACCCCGATCCGGTTGTCGGTCTGAACCGGTTGAGGGAATGCCGGATGCGTTCGAGGCATCCGCTGGTCGCGATCGGCGGGATCACGCGCGATACAGCGCAGCCCTTGTTCGCGGCGGGCGCCGATTCGATTGCAGTGATCGGCGACCTGATGCCGGACGAATGCACAAGCGCGGCGTTGCGCCGCCGGATGGAAGAATGGCAACAACTGGCGCAGAAGTAAACACTGGACTGGTCAAAGGGCTCGGTGCGATGGATGCCACCACGCTGGTGGTAGGCTCCATGATCGGCTCGGGGATTTTCATTGTCTCGGCAGACATTGGCCGGCAGGTGAATTCGCCCGCGCTGCTGCTGATGACCTGGATCGCGACGGCCGTCCTCACTTTGATTGCGGCCATCTCCTACGGCGAACTGGCGGCCATGATGCCGCATGCGGGCGGCCAGTACATTTATTTGCGCGAATCTTTCGGCCCGATGGCCGGTTTTCTCTATGGCTGGACGTTGTTCCTGGTGATTCAGACGGGCACGATCGCGGCGGTCGCGGTGGCTTTCGCGAAATTCCTAGGAGTATTCGCGCCCGCGATATCCGGCAGCCATTATTTGATCGGATCCGGCCGTTTCGGGTTATCCACGCAGCAGTTGATCGCCATTATCGTTGTCATCGCCTTGACGGCGATCAATGCCCGCGGCATCCGCACCGGCGCGATGGTCCAGAACGTCTTCACGTTCGCCAAAACGGCGGCGCTTTTAGCATTAATCGTCCTTGGTTTTATAGGCCGGAATCTGGACGCGGTGGCTGCGAACTTCACCGGCTTCTGGCGCAACGCGCACTGGGACTTCCATACGATTCGCTTGGTGGGTGTCGCGATGGTGGGCTCGCTGTTCTCCTCAGACGCCTGGAACAACGTCACGTTCACCGGCGCGGAGGTGCGCAACCCGCGACGCAATCTGCCGCTCGCGCTCGGACTGGGCGTGACCATCGTCTCGGTGCTTTATGTCGCGTGTAATTTTACGTATCTCAACCTGCTGCCGCTTCACGCCATCCAGACCGCGGCGGAAGACCGCGTCGCTACGGCGGCGGCCGCTGTGACGCTCGGGCCGATAGCCGTCGAGGCAATGGCCATCGCGATCATGATTTCGACGTTTGGCTGCGCCAACGGCCTGATTCTCGCCGGCGCGCGCGTTTATTACGCCATGGCGCTCGACGGCCTGTTTTTCCGCAAGGTGGCGAATCTCAGCCCGCGCACGCACGCGCCCGTTTTTTCGCTGGTCATCCAAGGGGTGTGGACGGCGCTGCTGACGCTCAGCGGAAGTTACAGCGATCTGCTCGACTATGTTATCTTTGCTGTTCTGCTTTTCTATATCCTGACGATTGCGGCAATCTTCAGGCTGCGCCGCACGCGGCCAAACGCCGAGCGACCTTATCGTGCGCTCGGATATCCGGTGCTTCCAGCGGTATACATTGCGGCGGCAGGGCTGATTGAAATTCTGTTGTTGCTGTACAAGCCGAACTATACCTGGCCGGGGCTGATCATCGTGCTGCTGGGCGTCCCAGTGTATTTTATTTGGCACAGGAAAGAGGTGAAGGCGTGAGTCTGTTTGCGACCAAGTCCGTAGACTACATCATGGCCGAGTCCGAAGCGGGCGAGCACAAGCTCAAGCGCACGCTCGGACCAGGAAGCCTGGTGGCGCTGGGAATCGGGGCCATCATCGGAGCGGGTTTATTCTCGCTGACCGGTGTGGCAGCCGCGCAGAACGCCGGTCCCGCCATCGCCATCTCCATGATCGTCGCAGCCATCGGGTGCGCTTTCGCCGGACTGTGTTACAGCGAGTTTTCCTGTATGATTCCTGTGGCCGGCAGCGCCTACACCTACGCCTACACGACGCTTGGCGAATGGCTGGCCTGGATCATCGGCTGGGACCTGGTCATCGAATACGCCATTGGAGCCTCCACGGTCTCGATCAGTTGGTCGGGCTACGTGGTCTCGCTGCTGCATGATTTCGGTATCGAACTGCCGGCGCAGCTCGTGGCCGGCCCGTTCGAGCGCCTGGCGCTCCCCGACGGCAGAATGATTCAAGGCATGATCAACCTCCCGGCGGTATTCATCATCTGCATGATTTCGCTTTTGCTGATGATCGGGATCAAAGAGTCCGCACGCACCAATGCCATCATCGTGGTTATCAAGCTGATGGTGGTGGTGGTCTTCATCGCCGTCGGCTGGAAGTTCATCCACCCGGAAAACTACACGCCGTTTATACCCAAAAACACGGGAACGTTCGGTGAATTCGGCTTGAGCGGCATCATGGCGGGCGCGGGCGTAATCTTTTTCGCGTACATCGGATTCGACGCGGTCTCGACCGCCGCACAGGAAGCCCGGAACCCGCAAAAGGACATGCCCATCGGCATCATCGGCTCGCTCGCCGTGTGCACCGTGCTCTATGTGGTGTTCTCCTACGTGCTCACGGGCATGGTGAGTTACACCAAGCTGAACGTGGCGGCCCCGGTCGCCGTAGCCATCGACCAGACTCCATACACGTGGCTGAACGTGCTGATCAAATTCGGCATCATTTGCGGATTTACCTCCGTCATGCTGGTCATGCTGCTGGGGCAGAGCCGCGTCTTTTTCTCCATGTCGCGCGACGGGCTGGTGCCGAAAGTTTTCTCCGACATCCATCCGAAGTTCCGCACGCCGTGGAAATCCAATCTGCTGTTCATGCTCTTCGTGTCGCCTTTTTCGGCGCTGCTGCCTCTGTCCATCGTGGGAAAAATGACCAGCATCGGCACGCTGTTCGCTTTCGTCATCGTGTGCGCGAGCGTGTGGGTGATGCGCCGAGCACATCCGGAAACGCCGCGGCCGTTCAAGACGCCGCTCGTACCGCTGGTCCCCATTCTCGGCATTGTCTGGAATTTCGCGATGATGTATTCGCTGGGTCTCGACAACTGGCTGCGGCTGATCATCTGGCTGGTTATCGGCCAGATCATCTACTTCGCTTACAGCCGGCATCACAGCCATCTGGCGCTGAAACAGGCTCCGGCCGGCGAAAAGCGGTAGCCGCTACTTCCACCGGCGGATCAGAAAACTCATCACGAGCTCGTGCAGCCTGCCGTAGGGTGGGCGTAAGGCCGCGCTCAACGCGAAACTCCGCCGCTCAAACACCGGCTTCAGCTTGCTGAAAGTGTCAAATCCGGTCCGGCCGTGATAGTGTCCCAGGCCGCTCGGACCAACGCCGCCGAAGGGAAGATCCTCGACGGCGATATGCATTAACGTATCGTTAATCGAAACGCCGCCCGAGGCGGTACGGCGCAGAACGTCGTCGACGATCTGTGAACTGCGTGTGTAGAGATAAAGCGCGAGGGGCTTGGGACGTTCATTGATCTGGCGGACCGCGTCATCGAGCGAGTCGTAGGGCAGGATGGGCAGGATCGGACCGAAGATCTCTTCCTGCATGAGGCGCAAGTCTTCCGGAGGATCGACGACCAGCGTGGGAGGCATTTTCCGGTTTTGCCGGACCGCTTGTTCACCGGCCGTAATGACCCGGCATCCGGCGGCGCGCGCTTCGTCGAGATATGCGGCCAGCCGGTTGAACTGCGCTTCGTTGATGATGGCTGTGTAGTCGGGATTGTCCGTTGCGCCGGGATATTGCTTTTCGATTTCCGCGCCCAACACTTTGATGCTCTCCTCGAGCCGGGAAGCCGGCACAAGAGCGTAATCCGGGGCGATGCAGGTCTGGCCGGCATTGAGGAACTTGCCGTAAACAATCGACGCCGCCGCGGAGGCGATATTGGCATCGGGAGCCAGTAATAGCGGCGATTTTCCTCCCAGCTCGAGCGTCACGGGCGTTAAATTTTCTGCAGCGGCACGCATTACCTGGCGACCAACGGCCGTCGAGCCCGTAAACAACAGGTGATCGAACGGAAGCCGGACAAAGGCCTTTGCCACTTCGGCCTCGCCTTCGATCGCGGTCACGAGATCCGGTGCGAAGCAATCCGCGAGCAGCCGCGCCAGCACGCAAGATGTAAACGGCGCGAACTCCGAGAGCTTCAGCATCACCCGGTTCCCCGCGGCGAGCGCTCCGGCCAGCGGCCCCATGGTCAGAAACAGCGGGTAGTTCCACGGCACCACGATTCCCACCACGCCCACAGGCTGCGGCATCACCCACGCGCGAGCCATCTGAAGCGTGAGGTCGACATGCACCGGACGCGACTTCATCCATTCGCCGACGTTCCGCTTCGCATGCCGGAGCGATTGCAGCGAGACCAGGATTTCCGAGTAACGAACCTCGGTCCGCGAGCGTCCCGCGAAATCGCGGTCTATGGCGGATTCGATCTCCGTCTGCTGAGACTTGATAGCTCGCATCAAGCGGTCTAGGCGGGTCCGCCGTTCGCGGGCGCTGGGGAAGGGATCGGCTGAGAACGCCTCACGCTGGAGCGCAAAAGAGATTTCCGGATTCGTTAGGGGTGCAGGGCTCGCAGTGCTCATCTGATTAAACTCTTTCGTCCGTTCATAATTCCAGCCGGCGCTCAGGTTGCCCTGAGCCGGCGTCCCTCCCGGGCTAGCTGGTATGATCCAAAATAATCTTCCACCCTGCGGCTGTCTTACGGAACAGCAGCGTGAAAATTCCTCCTGCTGGTCCTCCGGCCTCGGCAGGCCGGTCGAGATGCCACCTGCCGATTACCGACGCGTGTTGGGCGCCCAGCAGCTTGATTTCAATATCGGAAAAGGTGAGCCGTCCCATCCTTTCCTTTGTTGGATAACGGCGGTGATAATTCTCGAGCACCTGCTGGTAACCGCGCGTGATGGTAGTTCCCACAAAGGTCGTCTCATCGCTCGCATCGTATCCGCCCATGAAGGCCTCAACGTCACCGCGGTTCCAGGCGGCCTGCTGTTCTTCCAGGACGCGGCGTACGGCGCTTTCCGGAGCCCTGGACTGTGCACCGCCGGCACAGATTGCTAGGGCGGTCCAGCAAGCCAAAAACACGAAAATCCCGATCTTGTCCGCGGGTGGTTTCACAGCAGAGAAGTTTACCGCACCGGCCGCAATACAGCTGGAGATGCAAAATTCGCCGTGAGAGACTCAGCCAAGCAGGCGCTCGACGGTATCCAGCAATTCCTGGGGCTGGATCGGCTTTTGAAGCGTGGCCTGCGCACCCAGCTTTTCCGCCGCCGCCAGTACCTCAGCCCGCGCTGCTCCGGAAATGATGATCATCTTCAATTTCGGCAGGCGGCTGTGCATGGCTTGCGCCGCTCTCATCGCTTTTTCGTCGCTCATGACCAGATCCGTAACGACGAGATCAATCGCGTTTTTCTCAGATTGCGCTAGCGCCTCTGGCATGTCGCCGGCTTCGGTAACCTGGTATCCATTGCGCTCCAGCACCTGGCGGACCAGCGCCCGCACCGGCTCCTCGTTCTCCACCACCAGGACCCATTCCCGCTTTTTGGCGTCCAGCACTTCGCGCACTTTGAGAGCCAGGGATTGAGGCGAAAAAGGCTTCTGCAGCAGGCGCACACCGGTGTCGACAACTCCGTGGTGAACCACGGTATCTTCGGTATAACCCGTCATGAAGAGCACCTTGATCTGTGGATAAAGCCGCTCGAGCCTCTGCGCCAGCTCGCCGCCTGTCATACCCGGCATGACCACATCGGTCAATAGCATGTGGATGGCGCCCTCGTGATTCGCGACATAGGTCAGTGCCGCCGCTCCGCCGGCAAAATCGCGAACGGTATATCCCTGCCGGACCAGAACGTCGCGTGCAAGCTTACGCAGGCCGGCTTCGTCTTCAACCAGGATGATCGTTTCCGTTCCGCGCGGCATGCGCGCAGATGGACTCTCGGGTGTAGATGGCTCAACGGGCTCGAAGAACTGCGGCAGATACACGCGGAACGTTGTCCCGGCCCCGGGCTGACTTTGCACGGTAACGTCGCCGCCGCTCTGCTTGACTATCCCGTAAACCGTCGACAGCCCCAGTCCCGTTCCCTTGCCTACGTCCTTGGTTGTGAAAAACGGTTCAAAGATTCGTGACTGGATGGCGGGGTCGATGCCCGTTCCGGTGTCGCTGACGGCAAGCATCACGTATTTTCCCGGCGTGAGGCTCAGCTTGTCGGCCGTGCTCGCCGCCAGCTCCAAATTGGAAGTTTCCACCGTGATTTGTCCGCCTTGCGGCATGGCGTCTTTAGCGTTGATCACGAGGTTAAGCAGAATCTGCTCTACCTGCCCGGGGTCTATCTTGGTGTTGCTCAGATCCGGGCTCAAGGCGATATTCAGTCGAATATCCTCGCTGATCAGCCTCCGCAGCATTTTCCCGGCATTCTCCACAACCTTGTTCAGATTCACCGGCCTCGGTTGCACAATCTGCCGCCGGCTGAATGCCAGCAGTTGATTGATAAGCCCGGCCGCGCGCTCGGCGGCCGTCAATTGCGCCGCAAGGCGTTCCTGTAGCGCGCTATCCGCCGGCAGCTCGCTTTGTAATAGCCGGCCATGCCCCACAATGATCGTCAGAAGGTTGTTGAAATCGTGAGCCACGCCTCCTGCAAGCTGGCCAATGGCCTCCATCTTTTGAGACTGGACTAACTGCTGTTCGGCAGCTTGCCGCCGCGCCATCTCTTCATGAAGCTCCTGGTTTCGCCGTTCGAGCACTTCGGCAAACGACTTCTGGTCGTTGATATCGGTGCAGGTGCCTACCCATTGGATAATCGAACCCTCTTCGGAAAACATCGGTAAGGCACGCACCAGGTGCCAGCGGCATGAGCCCGCAACAGCCTGAATGCGGCACTCGACGTCGTAGCGTTGGCCGGATTCCCTTGCAGCCTGCCATTTCTCAACCACCGCCGGAAAATCGTCGGGATAGACGTTATCGTACCAGTTCGGATTTTGCCTCTGATTGCGCCCGCAGTATTCCTGCCAGCGGCGGTTAAAATATTCGGGCGTTCCGTCTGGACGCGTGGTCCAAACCATTTGCGGCACCGAGTCTGCCAGAAACTGATACCGTTCCGTGCTCCTGTGCAGTTGCTCGTTGGAAAGCCGCAGTTCAGCGGTACGCTCGATGACGCGCTGTTCCAGTTCCTGGTTCAATGTGCGCAGCCGTTCTTCCGCAGCTTTTTGCCTCGTGATGTCGGTATTGATTTCCAGGATTTCCAATTGGCCGTCGTGCGTCCGGCGCGATGCCCACCGGCTGGCGACGATCACCGTGCCGCCATCGCGTTTCGTATGGATCAGTTCACCCTCCCACCGGCCTTGCTCCGACAGCAGCCGAATGATTTCATCGATTGGAACCGGCGCCCGCGTCTTAATCAGTTCCTGAGTCTTGCGCCCCAGCGCCTCGTTTTTCGGCCATCCATACATCGTCTCGGCGCCCCGGTTCCAGAAAAGCACCGTGCCGTCCGTCCGCCGGACGATAATCGCGTCATGTGCCAGGTCGAGCAGCCCGGCCTGCTCCAGCAGGACCCGGCTGGCCTCGTCCCGCTCGGAAACTTCTTCAGAAAGAAGTTCCTTGAGTCTCGATAGCTGCGACGGACCAGGCAATCTCACGAGGGCCGGCAGCAGCGGGATCATCATCAGCGCCGTGGCGACTGAGGCTACTCCCGTAATCGCTTTAATGACGCCGGCCAACCGGTAAGTACCGTGCCAAACCGTCCAGATCCCCATTACGTGGGTAGTTCCGCAAGCCAGTATGAAGATGCCGAAAGCAAGGAAGATCCGATGAAAAGTCAGATCCTTGCGTTTACGCGCGAAGCTGAACAGCAGAACCGGAATGGTGTAATAGGCGAGTGCGATGACACCATCAGAAATCACGTTCAGCCACAGCACTGCGGAATTCCAGAAGTAGCATGTCCCGTGGGGCATGAAGTCGCTGGTAAACAGTCTTCTGAAAAACTCAACCATGTACCGCCTCCGGCGCGGCCAAAGCCAGAGCGAATAAAGGCTTGCCGCACGTGATAGACCCTATTCTGGTTCGAATCCTGCGTGATTTCAAGGCAAGTACACTTTCGGTTTACCGCCTGTTAGCGGGAGCGTCTGCTCGGAATAGCCGCAATACCCCGAGTGCGCGGGCAAATTCAGTTCCATTGACGACTGCCAATCGCGGAGCGCGTCGCCGCCGGCTGTGCGTTATCGCACAAAGACGGCATCCGGCTTGAGGCTGTAATGCCCGGGCGCTGGATGGCATTCTAACTGTTCGTGCGTAGTGCGAACGCGTCAGACAAAGCCAGGCTGGATTCGACATGTTTGCGGCGATCGGCGCTACTCCAGCCGCAGGGCGTCCGTGGGGCTCACCTTCGAGGCCCGCCATGCGGGGATGAATGCTGCCGCGAGTGCTCCGGCGGCCAGGACCAGTACGGCCGGAGCGACGGTCGCCGGATCGGCGGCTGTGACGCCGAACAACTGCGATTGGACGAGCTTACCGAGGACTGCGACGCACGGAAGCGCGATAGCCATTCCGGCGGCGATCATGGCGACTGCGTCGCGCAGGACAAGACGGATGGCGGAAGCGCCGGTGGCTCCAAGCGCGAGGCGGATGCCGATTTCGCGCGTGCGCCGGGTGACCACGAAGGACATCACACCGTAGAGACCGATCAACGAGAGCAAAAGCGCCAGCGCACCGAAACTGCCGGAGAGCGCCGCCAGGAGGCGCTCGGTGGTGAGCGAGCGGTTGACCTGGTCGTTCAGAGTGCGGAACCAGAGAATCGGCAGCCGCGGGTCGTTCTGGCGGACCAGGCGGCGGATGGAGGGAATGGCCTGCTCAGGGGCGCCGCGAACCTTGATATAGAAGGTAGCGCCGGTGTCGTCGTGTTCGAAGAGCGGGAAGAAGACCTGCTCGGAGGTATCACGGAGACCGCGATAGCTCATGTCGGCAACGACGCCGACGATGGGGCTATTGGGCTTGACGTCCGCGCTGCCGCCGCCCCGGGCGATGCGGACGCCGAGGAGATCGCGGCCGGCCAGATAGCGCTTGGCGAACGCCTGGTTGACAATGGCGCAACGGGGATCAATCTTGCCGGCGGGAAGAGAGTCGCTCTGGTCGAAATCGCGGCCGGCGAGGACGCGAACGCCGACGGTGGCGAAGAAACCGGGGCTGACGGCGTTGAAGTTGACGGTGCCATCGGTCACGAATCGGCGATCGGTCTGGATGGTCACTTTGTTGCTCCAGGCGCCGCCGGTGAGGAAGGCAAATCGGGCAGCGGCGGAGGAACGGGCGGCAGGCAAGGTGCGAAGCTGCTCGTCGAGGCGGCGGACCAGGCGCGAGGCGTCGGCGCGAGAATAGCCGTTCTGCAGCGGAGCGATGGCGAAGGAGAGGAGGCTGGAGGTATCGAAGCCGGGTCCTTTGGCCAACAAGCCGGTGAGCGTACGAAGGAAGAGGGCTGCGCCGACGACCAGGATCAGCGAGAACGCCACCTGGAGAGTGACGATCGTCTTGCGGAGGCGAACGCCGCCGAAGCCGGTGCCGCCGCGTTCCCGGAGCGAGTTGACCAGGCTGTCACCGCCGGCGCGGAGAGCGGGAGCAAGGCCACTCAAGAATCCGGCAGCTATGCTAGCGAAGAAGGCGAAGGTGAGCAGGCGAAGGCTGAGAGTTCCGTGCAGGTTGGTGGCGGCCAGGTCGTGCGGCAGAAACGCGATGAGCCCGCGGATCGCAACCGGAGCAACGGCCGCGCCAAGAACACCACCTGCCACCGACAGGAGCAGGCTATCGGCGAGAAGTTGACGGCCGATCCGGCCGCGGGAAGCGCCGAGAGCGAGGCGCGTGCCAATCTCGCGGCCCCGTGCAGAGCCGCGGGCGAGAAAGAGGCCGGCAACATTCAGACAGGCGAGGCCGAGCAGAACGCACGTGGCGGCGAACAGCAGCCACAGCGGCTGGGATAGCCTGCGGCGCAGTGGCGAATGGCCCTGAGGCGCGGACGTGAGTGCGAGGGTGGAGGCCAGGTAGTCGCGGCGGCGGTCTGCCGAAATGACCGGGAAACCGGGGCGGCGGGCGCTGTCCTCGAGCCAGGGCCGGAACCAGGGAAGGAGGCCGGCCTGCGCCTGCGCGGCGGAGACGCCCGGGCGGAGGCGGGCGAGGATCTGCAGCCAGCGGGTGGGACTGTTGAGGAGATCCTCATCGGGGTCGATGTTCGCGTCCGCGTACATGGACGTGGGAATCCAGAAGGCCGGTACGGCGCCGACATCTACGCCGCGGAAGCCGGCGGCGGCCACGCCGACTACGGTCATGGGGTGATTGCCGATCAGGACTTTGCGGCCGACGATATCGGCTGCGCCGCCGAACTCGGCCTGCCAGAAGTCATACGAGAGCACCACGACTGGACCGGCGCCGGGCGCGGCATCGTCTTCGGGTTCGATAATGCGGCCGAGCGCCGGGCCGACGCCGAGCATAGGAAAGTAGCTGCCGGAGACGATTTCGGCGGCGACGGGCCTGGGATCGCCGCCGGCTGTGAGGTTGACCTGGATTTCGGCGCGACAGAGGACGCCGTCGAGGAACCGGGTCTGCTGCTGGAGGTCGCGGCAGATACGGTAGGGCATCAGGTTATCGGAGCCGGTGGCGCCGGTGATGAGGTCGTCGGCGTTCCAATCCACGAGGACCAGGCGCTCGGGTTCGCGGACGGGCAGCGCATGCAGGATCACCTGGTCGACCAGTGAGTAGATGGCGGTGGTCGCGCCGATGCCGAGGGCCAGCGAGAGGAGCGTCGCCGCGGTGAAGCCGGGGCTGCGAAGGAACGATCGGGCGGAGAAGCGGAGGTCGTAGAGGAAATCGCGGAACCAGCGGGTGAGCCAGACGTCGCGGACTTCCTCGCGAATCCGGGCGAGACCAAGTTCGACCGCCACGCGGCGGCGGGCCTCAGGCTCGGGGATGCCGGCGGCAGTGAGATCAGCGACGCGGCGACCAAAATGATATTCGAGCTCACGGTCAAGGCCGCGCTCCAGGGACCCACGGCGAAACCAGTTGAAGAGCCGTATCATCGGCTGCCCTCCTGGAAGATCAGTTTGACGGTACCGCACAGGCGCGCCCAGCTATCCTTCTCGACGGCAAGCTGGCGGCGCCCGGCGCGCGTAATGGAGTAGAACTTGGCCTCCCGCCCGGTCTCCGACTGTTTCCACTCAGCCCGCAGCCAGCCTTTCTGCTCGAGGCGATGGAGTGCGGGATAGAGCGAGCCCTGGTTGACCTGGACCACCGAGCGCGAGATCTGCACCAGCCGCTGCGCGATCCCGTACCCATGGGCGGGCTCGAGCGAGAGGATCTGGAGAATCAGCATGTCCAGCGTGCCTTGCGGGATAGGGAAGCGGGAAGACGGCATCGATACCTCAATCTTCTACGGTTGAGCATATAGCCTGGATAGGTCGAAGGTCAAGGTATGGGCATATGAGCGTATACTAGCCGCCGGCGCGAAGAGGAGCGCCTACCGCCGGCCGATTTGGCAGTTGTCAATAACATCTGGCCCTGCACAAACCCTCTAATCGTGCTGAGATAAAAGGTTAGCTTTGGGATCATGTGGCCGGCGCCCGGGAAATCTACTATGCGGAATATCGCAATCTGGAACAATCCGGAGGCGTGGGATTCAGGCAGAATTGCGGCCGGGGAGCGGATCGCCCAATGAGAAAGCTGGCCTTGTTGGTGGCCCTGCCACTGGCGGCGTGCGCCGCCGATCTGCGATTGGGCATAGTGGGAACGGACACTTCGCATGTCATCGAATTCACCAGGATTCTCAACGATAACTCTTCACCCGAGCACGTTCCGGGCGCTCGCGTAGTGGCGGCGTTCAAGGGCGGCAGTCAGACTCTGCCGGACAGCTACAAGCGAGTCGATAAATTCGCCGAGCAGCTTCGCACGAGATGGAACGTGGAATTTGTTTCCGACATCGCTTCACTATGCGCGAAAGTGGACGGCGTGATGATCGAGAGTGTGGATGGACGGCAGCATCTGGATCAGGTCAAGCAAGCGGTGTCTTGCGGAAAGCCCATTTGGATTGACAAGCCTCTGGCCTCTTCGCTCGAAGATGCGAGAGAAATTGAACGGGTTGCAAAGGGGCGGGTTCCCTGGTTTAGCGCGTCAGCCCTCCGCTATGGCAAAGATGTCGAGGCGCTGAAGTTTGCCGATACGACCGGCGCGATAACTTGGGGCGCGGGTCCGCTAGGCAAGGACCAACTGGATCTCAGCTATTACGCCATCCACGTTGTTGAGCTCTTGTACTCCATTCTGGGCACGGGCTGTGAAGAGGTGACGCGCACTCATACCGGGGACACAGACATAATCGTCGGAAAATGGAGGGGCGGAAAGACTGGCGAGGTGCGCGCCGTCCGTCCCGACATCGATTATGGCGCCATGATCTTTCGCAAGGGCGGGAAGATCGCGATATCTCCGAAGATCGATGACAGCTACCGGCCGCTGGTCGAGGAGATCGTCAAGTTTTTCGAGACGCGACAACCGCCTGTTCCCAACGAGGAGTCTCTAGAGGTGATGGAGTTCATGCATGCTGCCCAGCGCAGTTTAGCGCAGGGTGGCATGCCGGTGAGGATTCACTAAACTGGTACTTGGGAGGATTCGCAGGATGCAGATCGGACGACGAGATTTCATTACTCGAACCGCCTTTGGAGCGGGCGCGCAACTTCTTGCCGGAAGCGCGTCGGCTTCCGTCAGTGACACAATTCGAGTGGCTATTATCGGTCTAGGCGGCCGCGGCCGCGACCACATGCGCGACTGCGCCAAGATTTCCGGCGTTAAGGTGGTGGCTTTTTGTGATCCGGACGAGACCCGGACGGCACAACGGGCTTCGGAATTCGAGTCATTGACCGGTCAGAAACCGGCTCTTCACCAGGATCTGCGCCGAGTTCTCGATGACAAAGATATCGATGCGGTGACTATCGCCACCTGCAATCACTGGCACGCGCTCGCGGCAATTTGGGCTTGCCAGGCGGGGAAGCACGTATATGTCGAAAAGCCGGTGTGTCATGATTTCTTCTCAGGCGCGCAGATGGTGGCGGCGTCGCGCAAGTATGATCGCCTGGTTCAGGGTGGGACGCAGCGCCGTTCGAGTGGCACCGTCCGCCGCGCGATCCGGGCTTTGCACGACGGCATTATCGGCGACGTGTACATGGCGCGCTGCGTGCACTATCAGAAACGGGATTCGCTGGGGTTTAAGGATGCAGAGAAACCACCGGCCACTTTGGACTGGAATTTATGGCTCGGTCCCGCACGTGATCAAGCCTTTAACCGCAACCTTCATCCTTACAACTGGCACTGGTTTTGGGACTTCGGCAACGGCGAGTTAGGTAACAATGGCATTCACTATATTGATGTCGCGCGTTGGGCTCTCAACAAGCGTTTGCCCTCCAGAATCTACTCCATCGGCGGCCGTTTCGGGTATCAGGATCAGGGACAAACGCCCAACACTCAGGTAGTCACATATCAGTTCGACGACGGGACCGAGATGGTAGCAGAGATCCGCGGGCGCTACACAAACGCGGAAGGCGGTCTTGACTCCGGGCCGATTTTCTATGGCTCGAAAGGGTACATGATAGCCGATGCCCATGCGGACGTTTTCAAAGTGTATCTTGGAGGAAGCAAGACGGCGGAGCCTGACCTCGGCAAGGACGATGACGTCGATCGGATCGGAGATGAAGAGATTTCGCATTTTCAGAACTTTTTCGATGCGGTGCGCGCAGGGAAACGGGAGATGTTGACGGCAGAGATCAACGAAACCTTCCTCTCGACAGCATTCTGTTTATTGGGCAACATCTCATACCGGCTGAAGCGGGAGCTGCGCTTTGACGCCGGCACAAACCGCTTCCTCAACGATTCCGAAGCCGACGCGATGTTGCGGGACACATGCAGAGCCCCCTTTCTCGTTCCGGATCGGATTTGAAACCTCCCCAGCGAATTGCGCGTCATGCCGGCGCGTGTTTAACCGTCGCAACCCCACACAACGCGGGGGAGACAGTCCGTCCGATAGCTTGGAACGATCAATCTCCCAGAATGGGAGTTCCGGGGCGCGTGGTGTTGCGCCGATTCCTCGAGTACCTTAATGACGAGCTGAATCTGGTGGAGTCATGCAAGCCATTACGTGTCAACTTTCATCTCGCTATCTGCGTAAGCTCTGTCCGCGCGGTGTAGATTGAATAGTGTTGAGCTCCTCACGAATCACCATTCTCAGTGTGGCGAGATCGTTTTTGAGTTCAGCCATTGCCTGGACAATTCAGCTCCCTTGGCTTCCCTGCTGGCGCAGGACTAACCCTGCGGGTCATTTCACCGCAAGCAGTGCACCGTCTGGGGTCACCGCACCTGCGTAGATACAGGTAACGGGGTTATCTCCACTTCGAGTCTGTGAAGGAACGGTGACGTTGAGCTGATATAGGCCGGGACTTACGAGAGCCATCGAGACGTTAGCAACGCGCCCGCCAATAGTGCACACAGGGGTTTCCGCCATCCTTCCGGACTGACTCGATGAGCCTGGAGTCAAGGGTCCAGCCGGCAACCCGAAACCCGCTGCCCACAGAAGCACGATCTCGCCAGGTTTCGCCGGTGTGGACAGGCCGGGATAGAGAGTCGGTGGCCCGATCAGGCTATAGTCGGCGTGCGTTGCTACAACGTATCTTGATCCGCCGAATCGCAGGAACGAGGGCGAAACCGCATTCCCCTTGACCAGAAACGGGGGGATGTTGCCGGCATTGCTCGCGACCACGATCGAGGCGAGGCCGGACAGATCGTCCAGGGGGGCCAGCACGTTGATCTGATCGGTGAAACAAGCCGGGCTGGTGGCTGCGCTGCAAAAGAAATAGACGTACGCGGGCTTGCCATTCACCGTAACGGAGACACTGTTAAGTTGAGTTGGCATGCGGCCCGAGGCGAACTCCGGGGCGTTGCTCCAAATAACACCCGAGGCTGGCGTGGTTGCTGGGACCAGATTGACACCATAGATCTCGATCCAATCGTTCGGTGAGATGGTGGGAGGCGAGGTGGCGGCTGTCGTCGTTACGCCTGTAATCACGCCAACGGCTCCGCTCTCGATGACTGGCGCGGTATCAAGAGCCTCAGCGGGCGGCGAGCCACCGCCGGAGAGGACAGCTCCATTAGTCAGTGTGTTGTTTCCCCCGGAGAAGGGTTCGAGGCTCATCTGAACTGTGATTGGCGGAAAGCTGGACCCACCGGCCAGACTATCGCTCCGTGTGCACGTGGCGATGGAGCAATTCCATCCTGGACCCGCCATCGATACGATATTCGAGTACAGCGGCGCCCCCTCCGTCACCGAGACGGCGCCGGTAGTACTGGAGGCGCCGATCGCATCACCGAGGGTGATCGTATAAGCCTGGTTCTGCCCGGCTGTGACGGTCCCTACGTGCGTTTTCGCGATGCGGAGTGCCGCACCTGGTATCCCTTCCAGAACACTGATACTTCCCAGAGTTCCGGCAGCCAAGTCCACACGCCCATCACCGTTGAAGTCCGCCGCAGCTATCGCGGAGGTGTACGTGACAGGGTATTGGTAGACCGAGGCGGCCTGAAACGTGCCGTCGCCATTGCCTGGGAACAGTTGCAGGAAGCCCTGGTTAGATGAGTAGATTGCAGCGATATCGGCATTGCCGTCGCCGGTAAAATCAGCGATAACTACACCTCCAGGTGTACCGTTGGCCGAGACCTGGGACGTCAGACCGCACAGGTAATGGCCGGGCGGATGGAAAGTGCCATCGCCATACCCAACCATAGCGGTGACCGAGCAGCGATACGGGACGTAGCTGAAGCCGTTCTGGATCACAAGGTCGGGGATACCATCGCCGTTGAGATCGCCCACCGCGACCGAGCGGGGGACACCGGTCACGCTCACGCGATCATCCACCCAGCCGGCGGGCTGGAGAAAAGTGCCATCCCCCCGGCCCAGAAGGACATTGATCCGATTGTCAGCGTTGGCCTCAACTACTGCGGTGACGGCAACCAGATCAGCGTTGCCGTCCTGGTTCAGATCTGCCGTGGCAAGCAGAATTGAAGACTGATCGCCGCTCACAGAATATTCGATGGGCGCTTCGAACGTCCCATCCCCCTTGCTGAGAAGCACACTGATACTGGGTGCGGGACCGTGGCCAACCGCCAGGTCGGCAAAACCATCTCCGTTGAAGTCGGCGGCAACCACAGACATACCGGGAATTGCAAACACCGGCCCTTGTTTGAAGGTTCCATCACCCCGGCCAAACCAGACGCTTACATTTTGGTCTTGTGGTTGCGATCCCGCGGCGATGGCTACATCGAGGTTCCCGTCGCCGTTAAAGTCCCCAGGCGCTACACGTGCCACGTCCAGTCCGATAGACGGTACATTGGTTCGAATCGGGGGGCTGAAATGGCCCGAGCCGTCCCCCAGAAGGACATCGATGAAGAAGTTGGAAACGGCAACGATGTCGGGTTTGCCGTCGCCGTTGAAGTCTCGAACGGCCAAGTCGTACGCCAGCTCAGAATTTGTTTGGGAACCCCCTGCCACTGTCATGGCCGTGAAGTAGAAGGCCGGCATGGAGGTTACGGTGAGATTGACCGTCCCCGAAACGCTTTCGGGCCATGGAGGAGTTCCGATGTATCGCGCGGAGATCCGCCTGATACCGGTGCCCACAGGCCTGATTCCCAGGTGAGCTATCCCCATTACGAGATTCGCACTCCCCAGTAGCATGGCACCGTCGTAGAAGACTACGTGGCCCTGCGCGGTGTCGGGCTTGATGGTGGCGGTTAATGTAACTGGCGCTCCGATTGTTGCCAAGCCGGGCGCCACACTCACGCTGACCGACGTAGCCACTGAGCCAATCGTGAACCTTCGCGCGACGCTTGGCGCGGGCAGGTAGAGGGAGTTGCCCGCCTGGCTAGCCGTGATCGTACAGGAGCCGGCTGCCGTCAGAGTCACGATGGCGCCCTGCAAGTTACAGTTCCCTGATACCGCGTAACTGACCGGTAAACCCGAAGTGGCAGTAGCCGTGAGCGTGAAAGGCGCTGCGCCAAACACAAGGTCCGGTAAGGTTCCAAAGACGATTGTTTGATACTGGACAACCGTGGCGGTGTCGATAGCAGAATCGTTCGCTGGATTCGGGTCGCTCATACCTTCAATAGAGACATTAGCGGTGACGCTCAACGATGTCGGCGCGGTCCGGGAGACGCTGACCGTGAGTGTTACGGGCGGATAGCTGGTCCCTGCGTTCACAGAATCCGAACGGGTACAGTTGCTAAGGCTGCAAGTCCATCCTGGGCCCGACGCGCCGACGAGAGAGAGCGCACCTGGGAGACTGAAGCTGAGCGTCACCTGCCCGGCCGTGGGAGCGGGCCCGAGATTGCCGACGGTGCTGCTGAAAGCCGCACTCTGCTGACCCTGGAGGAAGTTGCCTGCATGGCTTAAAGTTACACTCAGATCCGTTGGGGCGAGTCCGAGGTAGGTAACAAGACCGGAAAACGCTTCGACGATATCCACTCTCCCATCGCCATTGAGGTCGCCGATGGCAAACGAAACCGGGCCGGCTAAGTTGTCGTGGAAAGGAGCCAGTTGCAGCGAGCCCATTCCGTCGCACAGCAGCACCGCGAAACTGCCCGAGGTGCCCGTCAACAATTCCGGATATCCTGTTCCGACGATGACATCAAGGTGCCCATCCCCATTTACGTCGGTTACGCCCAGAGTGTAGGCCGGTCGTCCTACTGAGAAAAAGTTGGGGGGCCCGAACGTGCCGTCGCCGTTCCCGACCAGCAACGAGACGCCATCGCCATTGCTCACGATGAGGTCCGCCTTGCCGTCGCCGTTAAAATCCCCTGTCGCCACATCAGAAATCTGCTTATTCAGCCCGACCGGGCTTCCCGCGGCGACGAAAGTTCCGTCGCCTTTCCCCAGGTACACTTGGAAGCTGCTTGCGCCTTCTTGCACCGCCAGATCAGCCACCCCATCTCCGTTCACGTCAGTGACTGCAATGGCATCGGCGCCATTCGCCACCGGCAAGAATACCGGAGCCTTAAAGGTACCGTCACCCTTACCCAGCAGAACGCTGATACCACCATTCGTGTGGGCGCCCTCCGTTGCCACGATGTCGATGATGCCATCTCCGTTGAAATCTCCAGTTATCAAGTGGAAGGCGGACAGGGCATAGTTGACCACACGCTGAAATGTGCCATCACCGTTTCCGATCATAATGCGCAGCGCAGAAGCGCCATCATCCATCACCGCCAGATCGGTTTTGCCGTCGCCGTTGAAATCCGCCGCGACAATAGACGTGGCTTGAGAAATTCCGCCGTACGTCTGTCCAGGAGTGAAATTACCATCTCCTTTGCCAAGGAAAATGGCCAAACTCGTCACGCCCGGTTGTGCGCCGGTGGCGGCAACGTCCAGGTTTCCGTCCCCGTTAAAATCACCTAGTGCAATAAAGGGAAACTGCAGAACGGCAGACGGCAATTGTTCGAGCTGCTTCAAACCTTCAGCGGGCACGGCATTCACTACCATTGGGAATGGGGCTGACGTTGACGGGGCGGAGATCGCATCGCCCGAGAAGTATGCCTTGACCGGTTGACTGCCCGCGGCCAGCAATTTGGTGGTCAGAGTCGCCTTGCCGGAAGACAGCCGTGCAACACCCACGACTGTCAGGCCGTCATAAAACGTAACCTTTCCTGTGGCGGCAGCGGGCGTGACCGTGGCAGTGAAAGTCACCTGCTCGCCAAACTTGGCCGGGTTGGGTGAAACCGAAAGAGAAAGAGACGAGGACGCTGCATGCGCAGCACCGGCCACAAAGCCAATCAGCCCAAGTCTTAGAAACCAGGCCACAGAAGTTTATAACAGTTTAGGTTACTGCAACTCGGTAAGAGCACCGGTCCCGCCCGGACGAATCTCCACTCGGCCACCTAAACCGTCGACTTTGCTTGTTGGTGCGAACGGGGAGGGTCGAACTCCCAAGCCCTTGCGGGCGCCAGATCCTAAGTCTGGTGCGTCTGCCAATTCCGCCACGTTCGCGCTGCGGGGCTTCCAATGCGGATTATAACAACCCGTGATTTGTTCCGCAGATGCTCACTTTAAGGCCCAATTCGCGAAACATTGCGGCTTTGGTGGCCAGCGCCAGGTTGGCAGCTTCGGCATCCCGAGCGTACGCCACCTGAATATGGTTGGACTTGTGCCGCGCCATCATCTGGTCGCGCGTGATGCCATACGTCACGGCATGCATGATCGGCCACTGCGGCGTCGTAATCTGCCAGCGGCGTTCGGTCTCTTCGCGCGGAAGTTCAACCACCTGCGCGCGTCCGAGGTCGGCCTTGAGTGTGCCGTGGTCCGCGAAAACACGGCTCCAGACAATTTCCCCGGGCTTGCTGACGCCTTTTAAAGTCCCGCCGCCCAGCCGGAAATACATCGGTGGCTGCCGCTCACTCACCGTTCCGGCGTACTCGCCGATGAAATGCCTGGGTGGCGCTGCGCCCGAAATCTCAAATACCCAGACGAACTCCGATCCCCCATTCACGCGATAGGCTTCTCCGTAGCGCACGTCGTGCAGCGTGGTTTCAGGATCGTAACCCAGGTGCGTCCAGATGCGATTCGTCACCAGAGCATCCAGTCCCGCACATTCGTCGACCTCGTTGAAGTGCGGTAGAGCCTGATCTTCGTAAAGCACCCGGCCCTTTTCGTCGCGCACCGGCGGCCGGTCCACGTTGTTGAAAAGGCCTTCCGCCAGGTCCGAAGCCGGCGTGAGGTCTTTCAATCCCTGCTGGTATTGGATGCCGATGGCGTCGCAACCGAACTCGTCGGCGATGCGCATCGCCGCGATGTACATCTTGCACTGCTCGAGAATCTGTTCGTCGGTCAAGTCGCTTTCCGGATCCGGACCAGTGCGAAACTCGACTCCTTTGGCATTCAGCCACAAGCGCACTCGCTGCGCTTCCTCGTTCGGAACACCCTCG
>DATEFW010000043.1:0-479116 GCA_035280425.1 Bryobacteraceae bacterium
CCCCTCGGCAGAGCGAAGCGGTAACCGTGCAGAGTAATGATGCGCTGGATGTCTAGCGCCATTCACCGAAAGCGTTGGTGAACCAGGCTCCGGCCGACCCGCGTCAACGGCGGCGGAAGCTATAATGGCGAGAACCATTCCATGCTGACTGAGGTCCGCTCCGCATGCGATAGCATTCAATTCGGTTCCAATGACGAGCATCGACAGAGGCGCCGGCTCGAATTAATCCCGCCTGGACATGCCGGAGTAAGAGCCGCCGGCTCTGCCGTGTGACCACCGTACAGAGCCGGTTGGCCAACGCCGCCTGGATATCCTGGCTGGCCGGAGCGACTGCCCTGACCACACCGCTCCTGGTTCGATACATCAAATTCTTTGGGCATCCGGGTGCTCGATATCCTTATTACCTGCTCGCTGCCTCGTGCGTCTTTGCCGCCGGTGTCCCGCTCTATCATCGGTTGCGCATTCGAGGATTATGGCGGTACGAACCGGCAGTCGTTGCTTTGCCGCTCGCGGCCGGTTTGATCTACCAAACCCGGGCAACGCTGGTGGTGGCCTGGATCATGGTCGCGGCCTATGCTCTGGGATGGTCTGTTCTCAATCGCGCAGGGCTGCGGGCGGAATCGCCGGTGGAGGCTGTGGCATTACCGTCCGGAGTCGGCCTGGCGCTGCTGTCCATCGTGACGTTTTTCCTCGGCCTGGCGCACGGATATTACCCGTCTGTCTTCGCGCTTCTGCTGGCGACTGTCTGCGCCGCGTGCTTTGGCGGGATTCCCGCGTTATGGAAGGCGTTGCAGTCGTTGTTGAGCGCATGGCGCGAGGCCGGCGAATTGCGCGACGGCTTCGCTACGCTCGGCCTGGCATTCGGCATTGTGTTCGCCGCCGCGGCGTCGATGGTCGTCCTTGCTCCCAGCCTGGCGTTTGATGTGCTGCGTTACCACCTGGTCGAGGTGATGGTTTATAACGCGCGGCACGCGCTGGCGATCGTACCTTTTCTGAACATCGGCTACAGCCCCCAGAACTCGGAATTGCTGATGACGCTGGCCTACAGTCTGGGCGGACAGCCGGCCGCGCAGATGACGCCGCCTCTGTTCTTCGCTCTTGCGTTGTTGATGACTTTTGCGCTGGCCCGCCGCGCCCGCGCGAGCAGACTCGGCGCTGCCATCGGAACACTTTTCGCGGCGACGATTCCATTCCTGCACTGGACCGGAAGCGTTGCGAAAAATGACTTGGCGCTTGCCTTTTATTTGCTCGCCGCGCTGCACACTTACCTGTGCTGGCAGGAGTCGGGAAAGTTCGCCTGGATCAGGCTTGGCGCTTTCTTTGTGGCGGCTGCCGCCGGCGTCAAGCCCACGGCAGTGTTCGGGCTACCGCCCCTTGCGATTCTTTACTTTCTCGCGGCCTGGCGGCAGCCGAGGCGATGGCGGGCCATGGGATCGCTCGCGGCCATATTCGCCCTTTTTGGTCTGTATTGGTACGTGCGGGCATGGGCGCTCACCGGCAATCCCGTGTATCCATTCGCGCTTCGGGCGGCTGTTTCGACGGCCGCCGGAAGAACCCGACAACCCGCCACGCCACTGCTTTATTTACAACTTTCCTGGCGGCTCCATTTCGCAGGCCAGGACTACTTTGCCTCGCCACTGGCTAATCCGTTGGGCGTCTTCTTCGTGCTCTTTGCGCCGATCTGGTTTCTGTTGCGCCGCAGAGCACATCGGGCGCAACGGGCCTGCCTGGTCTTCGTGGCCGGTTACATAGTTTATTGGGCGATTGCCGATCCCGATCTGCGCTTTGCCTGCGCCCCGATTCTGCTGCTCGCCGCTTTGACCGGCAGCCGGCTTTTCGCCCTCTATGCTGCCTCGCGGCCATGGGCGAAGAAGTTCATTCTTGCCGCCGCAGCTTACTGTTTATCCTTCGCGCTCGGCGCCACACTGATTGTGGAAGTTAACGAGCCCCAGCTTCATTTGTTTGCGGGAAAGCTGGATTCTCGCGGCTACTTGCGCCAGGCGCTGGTGACGTATTCATCTCTGGAATATCTGGCAACACAGACCGCTCCCGGTGATCGCGTCCTCAGCGCAGAAAACGAGTCGGCCGCTTACGCGCCGGATCCCGCCGCTTTCGATTGTTTTTCTCTGCGTCTGGGCGGCAGCTTCTGGCCGACCCTGGAGCAACGGGCCCGGCAGGACGGCTCGCGGTTTCTGATTTCGCCGGCCGCGGCAGGTGAGCCGCCGCAATCCATGCGGGCCGAGATGCTGTATCGCGATCCCGCATTTTCTGTCTACCGCCTGCCTCAGGCAGACGCGGGCAGGGCCGAGCCGCGACCGACACAGCGCGGCGGCCCCTAGACTGTCGGCAGGTCGCGGGATTTAGCCAGGCTCAGGAAGCGATCCACCGTTTCCAGAAGTTCTTCCGAATTGACCGGTTTGGTGATATACCCATCCATGCCAGACGCCAGACATTGTTCCTGGTCGCCCTTCATGGCGTGCGCCGTCATGGCGACGATCGGCAGATGAGCCCCGGTGGCTTTTTCCAGTCTGCGGATTTCCTCCGTGGTTTCAAAGCCGTCCATTTCGGGCATCTGCACGTCCATCAGCACCAGATCGTAATCACCGCCAGCCAGAGCCGATAGCACCTCGTGGCCGTTGGTTGCCATTTCGACCGTGTGCCCGCGTTTGGCCAGCATCCGCTTGGCGACCGTCTGGTTCACCGGATTGTCTTCCGCCAGCAGAATACGCCCGACTCGCTCCACCGGATTTGTTGGTTTGGGGCCGCCTGGGCACGGTTCCGCCGCTTTCCCGCTGCTCGCCGGCCGAGACGCATTAACAGCGGCCAGAACCGCTTGGCGCAGCTCCGAACGAGGGACAGGTTTGGTTAGACACGCCGAGACGCCCATGGCCTGCGATCGCGCGCGATCGCGCCGGGCGTCACCCGAAGTCAACATAACGATACCCAGAGCGGCGGCTAACTCCGGTCTCTTGCTGATCCTTTCAATCAGCATGAATCCGTCCATATCTGGCATGTTGACATCGGTAATCATCAGGCGGAACGGACGGCCGGCCTGAAGCGCGGTCTCGAGCGCGTCCAAAGCCTGATTTCCGTCCTTAACCGACGTCACCTCCATCCCCCATTCTTTGAGCAGATGGTCCAGAATCCGCCGGCTCGTCGAATTGTCGTCCACCACCAGCGCCGGGACGCCTTCTAGCCCGATCACTTCGATGGCCCGTGCTTTCGCAGCTTCCGCCACGACTTTGAATCGAGCCGTGAAGTGGAACCGGCTCCCTTCACCCGTCTCGCTCTCGACCCAGATGCGGCCGCCCATCATGGCCGAAAGGCGGGAGGAAACCGTCAGCCCGAGGCCTGTGCCGCCATAGCGGCGCGCGGTTGAGCCGTCCACCTGCGAAAAGGCGTCGAAAATGCTTTGCTGCTTTTCGGGCGGAATGCCGATCCCGGTGTCGCGAATCGTAAACTGGACCAGGACCGTATCGTCGGTGCGCTCGGCGGCTTTCACCTCCAGAACCACCTCGCCGCGCTCGGTGAATTTCATGGCGTTGCCCACCAGGTTAACGATGATCTGGCGCAAGCGAATCGGATCCCCATGCACCACCTCAGGCACGCTGGATGGAATCTCGCACGCCAGTTCGAGCCCGATTTGTTCGGCCCTGAAGGCAAAGCTTCTGAGAATGTCTTCCAGCGTGTCATGCAGGCGGAAATCGATTTCATCCAGTTCCAGCTTGCCCGCCTCAATCTTGGAAAAATCCAGAATGTCGTTGATGATGGTGAGCAGCGAGTTGGCCGATCGCTTCACCATCTCCAGGCTGTCGCGCTGCTCGCCCGAAAGATCGGTGTCCAGCACCAGCTCGGTCATTCCCAGAATTCCGTTCATGGGCGTGCGGATCTCATGGCTCATATTGGCCAGAAACTCGCTCTTGGCACGGTTGGCGGTCTCCGCCGCCTGCCTGGCGTCGTCCAGTTCCGCTTCTACGTATTTGCGCGCGACTGCCGTTTCGAGTACATGGCCGACGGCTTGCAGAAAGTGGATGTCGTCCGCACTGAATTCCCTGGAGTCTTTCGAAAAGACGCACAGAATGCCGTACTCCGACCCATGCACATGCAGCGGCACCAACACACCGCTGACCACCCCGTGATCCAGAAGAATGGGATGCGGCGTGAAACGTTTTTCGCTGCGGAGATTTCTGACCACCACCGGTTCGCCGAGCGCCAGTGCGTACTCGGTCCCGGAACCGCTGGCCGTTACCGCGATCGCGCCTATCGTGCCGTCCTTCCACCCAAAACCGGCTCGCGCGACCAGCATCTCCCTGCCCGCCGAAAACTCCATGGCCGCCGAATACTCGACTTCCAAAGTATGCGCAATCCGCGCCAAAGTCTGGTTCATTACCAGGTCCAGCCTGGTTTCCGCCAGGGCCAGTTGCCCCAGCTCGGCAACCACGGCCTGCTGGCGGCCGTGCGCTCGCAATGCTTCCTGCGCCCTCCGTTGGGCGGTGATGTCACGAAAATCGCAGACTCTTCCGACGATCTTCCCTCCCACACGCCGCGGCTCGTAATGCCGCTCAAACACTCTGCCGTCCAGAAATTCGAGCACATCGTCGGTGGTGTGGTCCGGATCGGCCTTGAATTTGTCCGCTCGGGACAGGAAAGCCTCCGGATCTTTGACCAATGTCTTGCAGTATTGCCTTACTTTTTCGCCGTCGTGCGCTGCGGCCACTTCTTTCGGAAGCGGCCACATTTCCAGGAACTTGCGGTTATAGGTCACCATCCGCTCGCGATTGTCCACCACCAGAACGGCATCGGCGGTGGATTCCAGCGCGGTCCGGAACAGCGTGGTAAACCCTTGCACCTGGCGCCGCAGGATGGCCGCCCAGCTCAGGAACCCCAAGGTCGACAACAGAAGAAACGTCATCGCCGATAGAGCCCGCTCGCGCGTCCACCAGGGTCCGCTTTCCACTAAAACCACATCGTCCTCCGATCGCAGCCGGAGCCGGAACGACGGCGGAGACTGCGGGCCGCCGGCTGCGTCCTTTTGAATGAGGCAAATGCCCGTTAGTTGCAGGCGGCTTCCTTCTCTGAATGAAGAACGCGCGAATTTTTCTTCAAGCACCGCGCTGAATACGATTGCGCCTTGGCGAAGAACAAAGACCGTCTCGCCGGGTTGTGCCGCGATCGTGCCCATCACGCCCTCTACGGCGACCAGAGCCGAATCGTATTTGTCATCGAGCGGCGCATCGGCATGCATCATGACCGGCGCCGGAGCCGGTCCTGCACCCGACCGGCGGTACACCGCGTCTTCGAGCACCGGACGGTAATCCCTGTAGCCGGCGAATCCGGCCGCTTCCACACGGTCTCCAGGCTTCAGGGATCCTTCCTCCAGGGTTTTGACGTAAAGGCTCCCACTCCCGTCCGCGATGTAGAGATCACCCCCCGGAAACCGCGCCAGCACTGTTCCTTCCACTTTCACGCGGTGCGCGGGCAGACCTCCGAAGGTAAATTTTTGAAGATCGGCAATGCGCCGGCTCCTCGCCCGAAACGGATCAACCGTGCCCGGTTCCAGGATGCGCACCTCGGCCCAGTTGGGCACGAACAGGGTGACTCCCACCATCTGGTTTCGCTGGTTGAAAACGGCCCCGCACACTCCTCGCAGGCGAACCCGCGAGTCAATCAATCCTGGCGCTAGGACTGTGTGATCCGGCATATAAACCGTTACGCGCCCTCCTGGCACTTCCAGGGTGAAGCGCAACCGGGCATCGGCCGCGATCACGTAAGACGAGCGGACAATACCCTCCACCTCCACCCACTGGCCGTCCAGAAGCGTAGAGGCCATTTGTTCGATCGATACGCGCCGCGCCGCGGGAATGGGCGCATGGCCGACTGCGTGCCAGACAGGTTTGGCGACGTCCGGTGCGAAGTCGGTTTGCGTGCTGATGCCTTCCAGATCGATCAACTGCCCTCGCTTCGGCTTGGGCGTGCCGGCAGGCCACTCGACCCAGATTGCTCCCGTCGGGTCCTGAACGAACATGTTGGACGAATCGAAATAAGTCACCACCGCCCGAAGCCGGACTGGATACCCCCGCCGCGCCTCCTCAGGCGACAGGCTGCGAACTTGCGCAATACCGGTGAGAAGCGGCAACTTCGCGGGAAAGGAATTCTCTTGCGCTGGCTGCGAGATGACCCCCTGCGGACAGAGCAGAATAAAAAGCAGCAGCGCACCGGTTTTATAAGTCATCGCTCTGCTTCGCATAGTCCCGTAGCCGGCAGACACGTCCACTTGCTGATATCGGCGGAAACGGCTTGCAGCTTTATGCAGTACCGGCACCTAAGCCCTTGCGTTAAAGTGGATTAATCAGGTTACTCATGCGCCGGATTATCGCTCTAGGGCTCGTCGCAGCGTTCAGCGCCTGCTACGCGCTGCCGGTCGCGTGGACTTCCAAACCGGCCGCAGCCAACTGTTGCCGGCGAACGCGCCATGGCTCGTGCTGCCACAAGTCGGGAAGCTCCGGGGTGTCATGGACCGCGGTTCCCGAATGCGGCCAGACCTGCCGGCTGCCGGTCAGCCTGTGGACCGCGCCATCTCTTTTAGTCGCCCCGCGTTCTGCGGCGCTCGACACCCAAGCGCGCTCCACGATTTGCTTCGAGCGGCCGGTTGCGCTCTCCAGCCCTTCCTCGTTATTCGCGTTTCTCTACCAGCGTCCTCCTCCCCACGCCTGAAAACGGCATTTTGCTTTTCAGAATGGGAGGAACTGGATGTTTTTCAGGCGGATTTTCTGCCTGCTTGCGCCCATTGTGGCGTACGCGGGCATTTTTAGCGATATCCGGGGGATTGTGCACGATCCCGATCACCGGCCGGTGGCGGGTGTCGAGGTGACCCTTCGCGCGTCGGCGGCGGACTGGTCCAAGTCGGCTGTGACCAACGCCGACGGCGCATTTGAATTTCCGGCCGTCCCCGCGGGCGAGTATCTCGTTCTCTTGAAATACGACGGGTTCGCGCCAGTCGAGCAGCGTGTCACGGTGGCATCCGGAAGCGCGCCGATTCTGCATTTTCAGTTGGCGATCGCCGGGGGACGGCAGTCGGTCGAGGTCCGCGAGCGGGCCGATGGCGTCAATCCGGACTCCTCCACGCCGTCTACCTTCGTCAGCCGCGGCGAGATCGCCCGCGCTCCCGGCGCCGACCGTACCAACAGTCTGGCCATGATTACCGATTTCGTGCCCGGAGCATATCTGGTCCATGACCAGCTCCACATCCGCGGCGGCCACCAGGTGAGCTGGCTGGTCGACGGCGTTCCTGTGCCAAACACGAACATTGCGAGCAACGCCGGCCCGCAGTTTGATCCGAAAGACATCGATTCGCTCGAGGTCCAGCGCGGCGGCTATTCCGCCGAGTATGGCGACCGAACGTATGGCGTCTTCAACGTCATTCCGCGCACCGGCTTCGAGCGCTCGAACGAGGCCGAGCTGGTCACGAGTTTCGGCAGCTTCTCACAAACCAACGATCAATTGAGCCTCGGCAGCCATACCGAACGATTCGCGTATTACGCCAGCGTGAACGGCAACCGCACGGATCTCGGGCTTGCGCCGCCGGGCCCGGAAATCACGCACGACCGCGCCAGCGGCTTGGGCGGCATGGGCACCCTGGTCTTCAACGTGAATCCGGCGAACCAGCTCCGGCTAGTCACTTCGCTGCGCCGCGACTTCTATCAGATTCCGAACAGTCCCGATCAGCAGTCTGCGGGCATTCGCGATGCCCAGCGCGAAAGCGATTCATTCGTCAATTTTTCCTGGGTGCGCACCGCGGCACACGGGCTGCTGCTGACGGTTTCGCCGTTCTATCATTTCAACCGTGCAGACTATATCGGCGGAGCGGGTGATAATCCCGTCAGTCCGGATGATGACCGGGCGTCGCATTACGCCGGCGCCCAGATTACGCTGGCCGCCGTGGCCGGAAAGCACAACGCGCGCGCCGGCATTTACGGCTTCACGCAACGCGACGATACGCGCTTCGGCCTGAGCTTTAACGACGGGATCGAGCTCACCCAGCGCGAACGCCGCTCCGGGCATCTGGAGGCTTTGTTTCTCGAGGACCAGTACAAAATCACGCCCTGGCTCTCGGTGAACGGCGGCGTGCGGCTCACGCATTTTTCCGGAATCGTCGCCGAAAACGCCGCCAGCCCGCGCGCCGGGGCCGCGCTGCGCATTCCCAAACTGAACTGGGTGTTCCGCGGATTTTACGGCCGCTACTACCAGGCGCCGCCGCTCGACACGGTCTCGGGGCCGCTTGTGTCGCTCGCTCGCGAGCAGGGTTTCGGATTTCTTCCGCTCCACGGCGAGCGCGATGAGGAGCACGAATTCGGCGTCGCGATTCCGCTTCGCGGCTGGGTGCTGGATGTGGATCAATTCCACACCCACGCGGCGAATTTCTTCGATCACAGCGTGCTCGGCAATTCGAACATTTTCTTTCCGGTGACGATTGGCGCCGCCCGCATTCGGGGATGGGAAACGAGCGTCCGCTCCCCGCGCCTGGCCCATCGCGCCCAATTGCATCTCGCCTACTCGCATCAGCATGCGGAAGGTTTCGGCGCGCTATCAGGCGGCCTGACCGATTTCTCGGCGCCCGCGAGCGGTTTTCTGCTGGATCACGATCAGCGAAACACACTGAGCACCGGCTTCCATCTGTTGCTGCCGCGCAGTTCGTGGGCCGCGGGCAACATCTCATACGGATCGGGCTTCGCCGATAATGGCGGGCCCAATCATCTGCCGGGCCGGACGCTGATCGATCTTTCACTGGGAAAAAGCTTCGGCGAACGCTGGTCGGTTGCGCTGAACGCGCTGAATGTCTCTAATCGCCGGGCGCTGCTCGACAACAGCAAAACCTTCGGCGGAGTGCACTACGCCGATCCCCGCCAGATTTTTGTGGAGCTAAGATACCGTTTCCGGTATTGAGGTGATTCTCGCCGGCTCACATCTAGTGCGGCGGAGGTGGCGGCGGAGGTGGTGGCGGAGGCGGTGGATTCTTCGTGCCTTTGTCGCAGACCGAGCCAGACCCGGCGCAGCCGCCGCCCGGCGATCCGCCGCCGGCGCCCGGCACCCGCCCGCTGCGATAAATCACTTCGTACATCGCATCTGCTGCGGCACGCAACGCGGCCCGAATCGCGCCGCTGTGATCGACGCTTTTGGAAGTAAGCGGCTGGTTTTTGTAAACGCGAATCGATTCGCCGGCGTTCAGGATCTTGGGCTCTTTTTGGGGCAGCAGCGAATGCCGCACCTCCACTTGCCCTTCTTCGACCGATACCACCGTGGTAGCGTCCTCATCTTCGACGGTCACGTCGAAGACCGTGCCGCGCACGGAAATAACGGCGGTGGGAGTGCGGACTTTATTGTAATTTGGCTGCCCGCCGATCTTCTGGATCTGCACCTTCACGCGGCCAAGAAAAACTTCGAGCAGATCCTTCCAATTGCCGGGATTATCGCGGAACACGACGCGCGAGTTGGGGAAAACTTCGAACGTGCTGCCATCCGAGACCTGGAGCAACGCGTATCCGTCAGAGCCTGTGACGATGATCTGCTTGGGCTGAACCGACTGGCCTACACTAAGCGCCCAGGGCTGGTTATCGCGCAGAATGGACACCTGGCCGTTCAAAACGACGACTTTGGCAGCGCCATCATCGTCTTGCGCCTGGACAACAGCGGCGCACACTCCCAGCAGGATGGCCGTGGCAAGCCATCTGCCCCTTGACCCGTTACTGCGGGGCGCGACTCCACTTGTTTTCGACACGTTCGCCCCCTAGTCTAGCATCCAAAGCGCTGATGCAACTATATCACCGTGGCAAAATAATTGCGATAACTATTGTAAATGCAACACTTTTGGAATAGATAACTACCGCTGATGCGGTAAAATAGGACACATCGATGTGTCGGAGTTCCACAGTCACAACGCTCAATAAACCATTGTTAGCATTGGCCGCGATGTCGATCGTGGCGTTCGCGCAGACCACACCTGACACACCGCGTCCCGACTGGCGCAAGATCGGCAGCACGTCATTCGAACTGGATCTGGCAGGTCCCGCAACCGGAGCGGTGGATGCGGTTTGGTACAGCCCGGACGGCAGCGCGCTTTACGCCCGTACGCGGTCCGGCCGGGTGTTCGAGACGGACGATTTTCAGAACTGGGTGGTGCCGGAGTCGGCGGCTCCCAGGACCGACAACGCCATCGCGTTGGCTGTGGAGCATTTACCGGTAGCCAATGCATTACTGCGCGCGGGCGCCGATGCAGCCCGCGTGTATGCGCTGGGCGGCCAACTGTACACATCTGAGGATGGCGGCCGCACCTGGACCAACCTGACTGCCTACAAAGGCCAATCAGTCATTGGTCCGGGCCAGCACGATCTCGCGGTCTCGCCGCTCGATGCGAATCAGATCGTCGTGGCGAACGATCGAGGTGTCTGGCGCTCGATGGATGGCGGGCTTTCTTGGAGCGGATTGAACCGCTTCCTGCCCAACTTGAACGTCCGGCGCATCCTCGCGACGCCGGCGAACGGCCGAGGCGCGGAAGTGGAGATTGACGGCCTGGGCGCCGCCGAGCTGCCGCCCGGCAATTCAGGAGTCTCCTACGCCTGGCAGCCGGTGGCTGACGGCCGGAGCTCCAGCGACGCGGAATTACGGCGCGTGTATTCCGGCGTTTTGGGCGCTCAGATTACCGCCTCCGCTGCCGCGGGTGACGTGGTCTACGCCGGCTCTGCCGACGGCCGTATCTGGGTCTCAACCGACCGCGCCCGCACGTGGACGCTTTCGCGCGCAACCGGCAACGGGCCCATTGAGGCGCTGGTTACGGATGCGCAGGCGCCGCGGGTTGCGCTGGCCGCCGTTGGAGGAGCAGGGGCACACGTGCTGCGAACAACCAATACCGGCACGGGTGGATTCTGGGACGATTTGACCGCCAACCTGCCCGACGTTCCCGCCCACGGCATTGCCGCCGAGCGAAGCGCCGGCGCGCTCTACGTGGCCACTGACCGCGGCGTCTATTTCGCTCATGAGGATCTCGAAACGGCTGGCCCCGCATCGAACTGGACTCTCATTAGCCGGAATCTTCCGGCAGCCCGCGCAACCGCCGTTGAACTCGATCCCGCGGGCAACCAGCTCTATGTCGCGCTCGAAGGCTACGGCGTCTACGCAGCGGCGGCGCCGCACCGCGACCGGACTTTGCGCATCGTGAACGCTGCCGATTTCAGCACGCGGCCGGCAGCGCCCGGATCGCTCGTCAGCGTGCTGGGAGCGCCGGTACGCTCGGTGCGGTCTAGCGATCTCGAATTTCCCGTCCTGGCGTCGACCGAAAGCGGCACGCAGGTTCAAGTTCCGTTTGAAGCCAAAGGCCCGTCGGTGGGACTCGCGCTCGAGGGCGGCTCGGGCCGCGTATCGCTTGGACTTGCCGTGCAGCCTACTTCGCCGGCGATTTTTGTGGATCGCGACGGCGCGCCGATGCTCTTGGACGCCGATAGCGGCCTGATGCTCGATGCCGCCAATACGGCGCATTCGAATTCGCGGATCCAGGTGCTGGCGACAGGCCTCGGTCGGGTGCGGCCGGACTGGCCGACCGGGTTGGCCGCGCCGCTCGAAAATCCACCCTCTGTTGCGGCTACCGTTCGAGCATATCTCGACCGCGCGCCGGTCGAAGTAACACGCGCTACCCTCGCTCCGGGCTATATCGGCCTTTATCTGATCGAGCTGCAACTGCCCGCTCTGGTCAACTCCGGACCTGCCGAGCTGTATATCACCGCCGACGGCCAGGAAAGCAACCGCGTGCGGGTGTATTTGGAGCCGTAGACGCTCGTTCCCTCCGCCGATATTTTCCTAATTCAATTTGCGCTAGTTGACATGATCGGAGGACAGTTATCACGACCACGATTTTCATGTCCTACGCCGGCGCTGCCCTAATTCTGCAGGTTAGAAGCTCAGCCTGACACTCAGTTCCAATTGCCGGGCGTCAACGCCGCCATCGCGGCCCGTGTTGGCCAGGCCGTTCACCTGGCCGAAGGAGCTGCTGTTCAGGTCGCCGTTGGGGTTGCTGAAGTGCGGTGTGTTGGTGAAGTTAATCGCCTGGGCGCGGAACTGGAGGTTGAACCTTTCCGTCAGCACGAAGCTGCGGGCGAGCGCGAGATTGCAGTTAAACATTCCCGGCCCGTGCAGAAAATAGAATGGCGAAGTGCCAAAGCGGTTCAGGTCGTCGACGACGCCAAAGGCGGAGGTGTCAAACCAGGTGGTGCCGAGGCCGACCTGATTCGTAACGTGAATGGAAGAACTGAGCAAATCCGGCCGCTGAACGTTACCGGAAGTGGCATTGAGGTTGTTCGACGATGTTCCGCCGGCGTGCAACTCGAACGGCGTGCCGGCAACCACGCTCAGGACCCCACTCAACTGCCAGCCGCCCAGAATCTTTGAGGGTATTCCGGCGCTCGCCCAGCGCCGGCCCGCGCCGAACGGCGGCTGGGCCACAAAAAGCGCTTCAAAGTTTTGCGGACGATCGTCCGGCGCGAGACCGCGGTTCAAGAAGTAAAACGCAGGCGTCTGGATGTAGGCGCTTCCTTTTTCGTTAGTAACACCGGCGATCCCGATGATCTTCGACCAGGTGTACGAGAGGTTCAGCTGGTAGCCCTGGCCGAAGCGGTGCTTGAGCGTCGCCTGAAGGCCATCGTAGTGGTTGTTGGCGATGGGCGTGATGAGAGACGTGGCCGCGATCCGCTTATCGTGGGCCGCATCGTAGAAAAGACGGCTGGCGTTGCCGCCGCACTCATGGTCGGCGCTGCCGGGGATGCAGCCTACCGGAAGAATGGGACTTTGAGCGTTCAAGTCGAGAAAACCAAGCTGGCGGATCGTGCGCGTCGCAACGTAGCCCGCCTGCGCCACCCAGTTGCGGGCAAACTGCTTCTCCAGCGTGAAGTTCCAGGACTGAATATAGCCCCGCTGTAACTTTGTCGGAGTGGACGCCGAAGCCACGTTAGGAAGCAGAGGAACCCTGCCGCTCGAAGTATCCGGAAGGGCGGGAAGGGGAATGCCGACCGGAATGTTACGCGAGCCCACCGGGGCGTTCTGCAGGCTCTGCGTATCCAGCGCGCCTGCGGCCTGATAAGACTCGGCCGCCACGTAGAGAGGAATCAGCACGGGGTAATTGGTGCGCAGATCATCCGCCAGGTTGTACGGTTCGTTGGTGATGCCATACCCGGCGCGAATGACGAAGCTGGGCGTCATGCGGTACGCCACGCCGACCCGCGGCACAAATTCCTTCTTACTGACGGACACGCCGCAATCGGTAGGAATATTGGCCACGCCACAAAGCAGCACTTCGTTGGTCGCGAAGTCATAGCGCTCCAGCCCACGGCTGCCTTGACGCGTGGGTACGGGGTAATATTCCCAGCGGGTGCCGAGCGTTAATGTCAGCTTAGGAGTCACGCGCCACTGATCGCCTACATAGAGGCTGTATTGGTGGGTTACCGTGTGGAAGTAATTGGGCACCAGAATGTTCTTGCCGTAAGCCGTATCCAGGCCCAGCAGGAAGGTCGCGAAATTGTTATACGCATTCGTCTTGGATCCCTTGCCCTTATTGCAGTCCTTGCAAGCTGTAGGGCCGCTTCCGAAATCGAAGCCGCCGGCGCCGGGCTCCGCCGATCCGCCGCCGCTCCACTCGGGCTGCTGATGATTCAAGTGCAGGAGAAATATGGAGCCGCCAAAGCGGACGGTGTGACTGCCCATGATCTTGGTGGCATTGCCGCTCCAATAGAACTGCGGATCGCTGCGCAGATAGGGCATGTAGTTGTTATGCGTGCCCAAATCGGTGAAGTTGCTGATGCCGAACCGGGGCCAGCTTCCTTCAAAAGCACGCGTGCCGTTGGTGCCGGGAATGCCGAGATAGTCGGTTCCCCAATTCTTATTCAGGTCAAGCTGGCGCGAGTTGGTGACCATCTTCGTAGTTCCAAAATTGCCATCCAGAACGAAGGTTGGGCTGACTACATAGTCGCCGGTGATGGAGAAGGTGCTGGTGTACCCATCGCCTCTTCCCTCGTTGCCTCCGAAACCACTGATAGGAGGCCCACCCACCTTGCCGAACATTTGCGGGTCGAGATCGTTGTAGTTCAAGTAGCCGAGATGGGCGAACATGGTCAACTTATTCGTCGCATTCCAGTCGATCTTTTCGTCGGTAGTGATCCGGTCGAAGGCAAAGTCGGTGGCCGCCAGGTAGTTACTGCTCGGCGCGGCGGGGCGGGTGCTGGGCAAAAAGCGTCCGGGCGCCTGTTGTAGCAGCCCCATCAGTTTTTGAGCCACCGGACTGATGCGGCTGGCGGGAATGATGTTGTTTGGAAACGGAGTGCGTTTGCCGCCGTTGGCGTTGCCGGTGGTGGGGTCATAAACGATGTCGGCGTTCTTGTCAAGGCCGGATGCGGGATCATTCCCTCTCAGATCGCCGTTCATCATGGCCAGGGTGGGAACGGTCGCCACGCTGGTCGCGAACTGCCGCTGCCGCGTGGCTTCCACATTCCCGAAGTAGAACAGCTTGTCTTTTTTGATAGGGCCGCCGATGCTGCCTCCGAACTGGTTGAAGATGTCCTTGGGGACGCGCGTGATCTTGTTTTGCGGATCGAAGAAGTTGTGGGCCTCGAGGTTGTTATTGTAATGGTACTCGTAAACATCCCCATGCACGTTGTTAGTGCCGCTCTTGATCTCGACATTGACTGTAGAGCCGCCGGCCAGCCCCTGTTCCGGATTGAAATTGCCGGTAACAGCGTTGACCACCTGGATGGCGTCAGAGGATGGAATGTAAGCGGCGTTCTCGGGAACCCAGATGTTGAACTGGCTGACGCCGTCGATGCGGATATCATTTCCATATTCGCTGGTCCCATTGACGTTGAACTGCAGCGCGCGGGATGGATTGGTCGGGATGGAGTGGGCGGTTGTCGGCGGATTGATTCCCGGAATGGTGCCGAACAAGGTCTCGAAGTTGTTTCCGGGCGGCAGGGGGACGTTTCGGATGGTGTCCGCCGTCAGGTCGTGATGGACATCGGCGACGTCGGTCTGCAACGGCGGCGCCGCGCCGGTCACTTCTACGGTCTGGTTGACCTGGCCCACTTGTAGTGAGGCATCGACGCGGGTAATGCTGTTCAGTGTCACGCCGACATTTTCTTTCGCAAAGGTCTTGAAGCCCGGCGCCGTGATCTTAATCTGATAGTCGCCGGGAGTAAGTGTAGGCAGCGTGTAGCGGCCGCTTGCATCTGTCGCTACTTTGCGAATCAGTTGTGTTTGTTCCTGAGTAACCACTACCAGCGCGCCGGGAACGGCTGCGCCTGAGGCATCATTTACCTGGCCGACCAGCGATCCGTACAGCACCTGTGCGGCGGCAGGCTGGAGAAATGTAATGGCACATACAATTGGCACAAGAAGGGTTCTTATACTTCGGAGCACGGTCGCGCCTCCTACGGTCTGGTCGATCCACGGGACTAATTCGAGAGTGATCTAATGTAAACCACTGGAATTAGATTCGACTATCCTGCCGCGGCTGTATTTCCGTAGAAACACGTGCGCTAGGAAACGGCCAAGGGTGTTAACGAGCAACCTTAGTCCGGCGTGAAAAGCGGGCGATCCATCACGTATTCAAAACGCCTGAGCGATCGCAGTTAGCGTTGCTGCCGCACGATGCGCGACTGACAGCGCTTGCGTGACAGTTATCCGAGCTTGCTCAGATCGATTTCCGGATCCCAAACTTCGGTGGAGCGCATCAGCTCATCCCAGGTCACTTCACGGCCGTCGTAAGCCGCCTGCCGGCCGAGCATGGCCGAAAGGGCGGATTCCACCCCGAGCGCTGCCTGGTTGTGATAGTGCCGGCTGGTGATGCTGCCGATGAAGGCCTTCTGCTTTTCGGAATCGGCTTGCGCCAGATTGTCGGAAAAAGATCCGGCGGCGGAAAACTGTCCGCCCGCGGGTTTGTCGCTTCCCGACCAGATCCACTGCTGGTCACCCCAGATGCCCAGCGGTCCGGCATAGGGCGATTGCGACGATCCGCGCGTGCCCAAAAAACGCTCGTTGGCGTCGAACTGCACCTTGCCGAACTGCACGGAGCCGAAGCTGACATCCACATCGTTCGGATAGCGGAATACCAGATCAAAGTGCGACGAACAAGTATCGCCTGGAAAATCGCGGCCTTTCCGGCCGTTGTGGCCGACGGCCTTCACCGGATGCCCCTGCATCACCCAGTTGCAGATATCGATCACGTGAATATTCTGCTCGACGATGATGTCGCCCGAAAGCACGCGGTCCTGGAGCCAGTTGCGCAGGCGTTTTACCTTGGGGTCGGCATTGGGAAAGCTGAAGTCGATGCGCGGGCAGTAATAGTACGCCAGGCCGGAAACGATGTCGCCCAGGCCGCCTTCGTGAATGCGCTTGACCAGCTCGATGAACGGCGGCGCCATGCGAATCTGGAAGCCGACGTCCAGGCTGAGTTTGCCTTCGGCCTGCTTGCCGATTTCGAGCACGTGCTTAGCCCCCGGCACGTCGATCGCCACGGGTTTCTCGCAATACACATGCTTGCCCGCCGCGACCGCCGCCGCCAGGTGCTGCACATGAAAATAAGGCGGCGTAGCGATCACGATGGCGTCGACATCATTCGAGTTCACGATTTCGTGAGCGGCGTTCGGGCCGACGAAAGTTTTCTCGACGCCGGGGTGGCCCTTAGCGGCGGACAATTTATTCACCTGGTTTTTGGCATTGTCCAACCGGTCCTGAAACATGTCCGCGAGGGCCGTGACGCGGGCGTCGGTGTTTTTGAGAATCGTCTCGGTGTGCGTCGTGCCGCGGCCGCCGCAACCCAGAAGTCCTACGCGCACCGCCGAATTCGCCTGCATGCCGCGCACGGTCTGCGATTTCAAAATCGTGAATGCCGCCGCGCCCGAAGCCGCGTGCAGAAACCGGCGCCGCCCGATATTTTCTTTCGTCATTGTCATCTCCCCTTTAGCCAATCAACTTTTCCAAAAAGGCCTTGGCCGTCAGAATATCCTCGGTCTGTTTTTCGCCGTGAATCTCGCGCTCGATCGTGAGCGGATTCGTATATCCGACTTTCTTCAGCAGCCCGATCAGCACCGGAAAATTCACTTTGCCCTGCCCTATGGGAACCTCGCGGCCGAGCTGGCGCGGATTCGTCGGATACAGGCCGTCTTTGGCGTGCACACCCATGATATACGGACCCAGCAGCTCCACCGCATCCACCGGATTCGCCTTGCCATAGAGGATCAGGTTCGCCACATCGAAATTCACGCCGACATTGTCGAGCCCGACATCTTTGATGGCGCGCACCAGCGTGATGGGCGTCTCCTGCCCCGTTTCGCAGCGAAACGTCTGCCCGTTTTGTTTGCAGTATTCGGCAACCGTGCGGATAGCTTTGACGGTTTCTTCGTAGAGCGGCTCGTTGGGATCTTCGGGGATAAATCCGCAATGCGTCTGCACTCCCGGAATGCCGGCCTTCTTGGCGAAATCCGAAACCTGCTTGATGCGCGCGATCCGCGCCTCGCGATACTGGCGCGGCGCGACCCCGATAGTCTGCGGTCCTTTATAGAAGTCGTAGATCTCCGGGCCCGGACCTCCCGCCACGCTGGAGGACGCCTCGACCTGGTATTTCGCCAGCGCGTCGCGCAGCTTCTTGAGGGTCTCGTTATCGAACGCGCCGATGCTTAGCTGGCACGTGGGAAAGCCGAGGTCGTGCACCCGCTTGATGGCGGCGTCGGGATCCTTTCCGATTCCTGTAATCACGCCGAGCCGCATCTTTTTAGGAGTCTGCGCCGCGGCCTGGAGCGCGCCGGCCGCGGCTGCGGCCTGGAGCAACTGCCGGCGGTTGTAGAGATTGGTCATATGCGCCAGTATTACAAACGCGAAGCGCTCCGTGGTATTCGAGTTGGTTCTCGCGACTACGGCCGCGCCCGCCAGAGTCCTTCGAGCAGGCCCCAATCGTATCGCTCGCGCTTCCGCCACACGATCCGTCGGCCCTCTTCGGCGGCGGAGGCCTCGACGAGCCTGGCCGGATGCGAGAAGCGCGGACCGGAGAACGAACCCGTATAACTGAGCATCGAGAGAATTCCCGCATGCTGATGGCATTGGGTGCAGGATTGCAAGACCGGCAGCAAATGGCGCCCGATCGGGCCATCTTCCGGCTTCATTTCAAAAAGATCGAATCCGTGCGAAAACAGAACCGGGAATTGTTTCTCGCCGGGCTCGACGGCCCGCAGCCCGCCTGGTTGATTTCGCAAAAGCTGTGCCCGGCTCAGCCGGAATTCGACGCCGTCTTGGAAACGATCCGCGCGCCTGGTGCCTGGCGGCGCTTCCTCCGCGATGGCGCGGTATACGCGAATTTGAACGCTCTCGGTTACTCCCGTGACGGCCGGCCGCCCTTGATCGTCCACCAGCATCATGCGCCGCACCAGAGCCACCTGTGTGCCAGGTGGAAACTGCGGGACATCGGGATTGGGAATCAGCTCCGGGTCGTCCGGCCCGCGGCGCTCGGCATTGAACCGCCAGTGCCGGGGATACTCCGACAATTTCTTCAAATATTCGAGCGTTTCGTTTCTGCCTCCCGGCAGATTCAGAAAAACCTGGAACGCCGAGTGCCCTTTCACTTCATAGAGGTGCGACAGCGCCACGGGTTCGCCGTCCTGCGTGCCGAGCGGAACCCACTGGCCTGCGGGCGCGAACAGATCCGGCGGCAAAAACGGCTGAGCGCGATGTGCGCCATCGTATCGTTCCGCAAACTTCCGCGATCCCATCGCCGCCGCGTAATTATCTTGCAGCGCCCGAATTTCCGCTTCGCTCAAGGCGACCCTCCGCATGATCGCCGCGATACGGGTCTCGAGTTCGCGACTGGCGCCGCCATTCACGCCGGAGCGCTCGGCCAGCCAGTCGAATACGGCCCATAGATCGCGCTGGAGAATGGCCCGCTTTATCGGGTCGCGGATTAGCCGCTCGGCCTGTCCGGACAAGAATTCGTCCATCACGCGAATCGCGGCATCGCGCGAAGGCCCGCTGATCAAATATCGCGTCTGTGCCCACAGCAGCGGATCCAGTTCATCACGGCCATACCCATGTCCATCGGCGTCCGAACGCTCGTAGAGCGCCGCGTGCAGCCGGTTCCAGATGTGCGTGGGATTGGAATCAAACAGATACGGTTCCCTCGCCGGTTGACCGACGGCCGGCGCCGCAAAAAACGCGGTGACAACAACCCAATTTCGCCCTGCCTTCAAAAACCGTACCCCAAAATAGAAAAGCCGCCACTTCGGGCGGCTCCTCATTGTGTTTTGTCGGGAGAAGGTGGTTTATAGCCTATTTACGTTCTCAGCCTGCAGCCCTTTCGGTCCCTGCTTGACTTCGAACTCTACCTCCGCGCCCTCGTCCAGACTGCGATACCCGTTGGCCTGGATGGCCGAGAAATGAACAAACACATCGTCGCCAGTGGCTCGCTGGATAAATCCATAGCCTTTGGCGGCGTTAAACCACTTCACAACACCTTTTTCTTTCACTACTGACTCTCCTAAACATTGTTCGCCTAGTGGCGCGCGAAGGCCCTAAAAAACAAAAAAGCCACGAGCAAACACTCGCGGCCTGCTTTAGTTTTCCCGTTTGCCTTGACGAACAACCATGTTGAAACTGCCTTTGTATTCTCCCAGATACGGGTTTCCGGGTCAAGCTGGAATTGGTATATTTCCCTTAGCCCAACGACCTATTTCTCCGTCCTCGACGGCGCTTCAAGTACTCTTAGGACTCAAACATTGACCGAAGATAACATTCTCGACCGGATCAGGGGGCACATTTCGATTCCGCGGCGCTCGCGGCTGATTTTGGGGATGGGCGACGATTGCGCCATCTTCCGCCCACCCGGCTCGCCCGACGACCTGTTATTTACGACCGATCTGCTGCTCGAAAACGTGCACTTCAGACGAGACAGCCATACCGCCGCCGACGCCGGGCACAAAGCGCTCGCCCGCGGCCTGAGCGATATCGCGGCCATGGGCGGAAATCCAATGTTCTGCCTGCTCTCCCTCGCCTTGCCGGAACGGGCCGGACAGAAGTGGATCGACGAGTTCTTCGCGGGCTTGCTGAAACTGGCGTCGAAAACCGGTACGATTCTCGCCGGCGGCGACCTGGCGCACTCAGAGCGATTCGCCTGCGACATCGTCGTGGCGGGATCCGTTCCCAAAGGCTGTGCGCTCCGGCGGGACGGCGCGCGGCCTGGAGAAGCCATCTATGTTTCGGGGCGTCTGGGCGGTTCCGCCCTGGGGCTTCGCACGCACCGCGGGCCGGCCTGGAAGCGGCACCTGCGGCCCGCGCCGCGCCTCGCGCTCGGGCGATTCCTCCGTGAACGCATTCACGCTTCGGCGGCGATGGATTTAAGCGACGGCCTTTCGCTCGATCTGCGGCGGCTCTGTCTGGCGTCTAATGTGTCAGCGGAGATCGAGGCGCCGCCCGTATTTTCCGGCGCGACGCTCGAAGACGCTCTGAACGGTGGTGAAGATTACGAACTGCTGTTTACAGCCCCGCCTGGCGCGCGCGTGCCGGCCCATTTTGAAAGCTTGCCGCTCACGCGTATCGGAACCATTCGCCGCGGCAATGCCGGCCGCGTCACACTTAACGGGCAGCCTCTGGTTGCGCTCGGCTACGATCATTTCAGACGCTCATGAATATTCCCGACCCTGCTCCCGTCATCGACCTGATCGAAGCATTCCGGCGCTCCCAAACCATGTTCGCCGCCGTCGCGCTCGGTGTGTTCGACGAACTTTCAAAAAATCCGGCGGATGTCCCGTCGCTCGCCGCGCGCCTCAACACCGATGCCCCGGCTCTCGAACGCCTGCTCTATGCGTGCGCCAGCCTGGGCCTCCTAGCCCGGCGCGATGGCCGCTACGCGAACGAGCCCGCGGCCGAAACGTACCTCGTCCGGTCAAGCGAGCGGACGCTGGCCGGCTACGTCCTCTATTCGAATCAGGTGCTATTCCCGATGTGGGCGCACCTGGAAGATGCCGTGCGCGAAGGCAGCCATCGCTGGAAACAAACCTTCGGCTCCGAGGGCCCTATCTTCGATCATTTCTTCCAGAACGAAGATGCCATGCGCACCTTTCTGCTCGGCATGCACGGCTTCGGCGTGCTCAGTTCGCCCAAAGTGGTGGCGGCGTTCGATCTCGGGCGATTCCGAAAGCTGGCGGATCTCGGCGGCGCTACCGGCCACCTGGCGATCGCCGCCTGCGAGCGTTATCCCGGTCTGCATGCTGCGGTGTTCGATCTGCCGCGTGTCATCGAGGTTGCGCGCGACCAGGTCGCACGTTCGTCTGCAAAGGACCGCATCGAGCTCGTCGCGGGCGATTTCTTCCGCGATCCGCTGCCCCAAGCCGATCTCTATGCCGTCGGCCGCATTCTGCACGACTGGTCGGAGGAAAAAATCCGCGCTCTGCTCAAAAAAATCTACGACCGGCTGCCGAGCGGCGGGGCGCTGCTGATCGCCGAGAAATTACTGGCGGGCGACAAGATTTCTGCGCACATGCAATCGCTCAACATGCTGGTGTGCACCGAAGGCAAGGAGCGGACGCTGGCGGAATATCGCGCACTACTCGAGGCCGCGGGATTTACGAACGTCGAAGGCCGCTCGACCGGCGCGCCGCTCGATGCGGTGCTGGCCTTCAAACCGTAAGCCTCGTGCGGCCTGCGCAACGCTTCCTGGGAATTTCCGCAAGTCTGCGCTTCTCGGCGCTCATTTGCGCGCTGCTGCTCTTTTCATCGTGCGCCGCGCGCCGCCCCCGAATAGCCTTCCAGGTCTTGCCCGCCAGGCCGGATTACCTGCTTCGCTCGCCGGACGCCCTAGAGACGCCGTTTCCCGATGTGATCGGCGGATATACAAATGCCGGTCCGGGCTGGGTGGAGCTGCGCCCTGGCATCAGGCTGCGCGTGGAGAATGCGTATTTTCGCGAAGGTGCGCCGAAACACGGGCTGGCAAATTTCCTCGGCACCGAAATCGTGACCTACCGGGTGCTCTCGTCCGGTGCTCTCGAACAGGTTGCCTTCGAGTCGCGCCTCGAGCGGCGGCCTTCCGACCAGCCTCCCGCACAGGAGCTTTTGCCTGCCGCCCAGAAACTTTATCAGCGCCACCGGCTGTTTTACCAAGTCGTATTAAACAAAAAGACCAACGCTCATAACGCCGTTCTGCTGAGTGCCTCGTCCGCCGATGAGCTCGACCGCCTCACCAGCCAGCTCCTGAGCGAGCCGCAATCGGTTTGCGGCAATGCTGCGACGCATTGCACTGTGTTCCCCGAAGCCTGCACCGCGTCGCTTGAAATCCACATCGTCGTAAACGGCCGGCCACGCAAGGTCCCGCTCAGCGCCGTTCTCGCGGAGGTTGCCGGCGGCAGCCGGCATGTTGAGCTTTACCGGCTATATCATGGCCGGCTCGCCCCCGTCAGTCTAGATCCTCGCGACCGGGAGGCGCTTCGCGTACCGCTGTTGCCGGGGGACCGCGTCAAATGCCGCTGACTCACAATTCAGGAGAGATCGGAAATGCGTTTTATATCTGATATTGCCTGGGATCTTCGCTACGCGCTGCGAATGCTCCGCAAAAAGCCGCTGTTTGCCGTCGCTGTCATCGCCATTCTCGCTCTCGGAATCGGCGCGGTCACCGCGGTTTTCAGCATCGTAGACAGCGTGCTCCTGCGCCCGCTTCCCTTCCCGTCTGCGGGCAGACTGGTCCGCATCGAAGAAGCGACGACGAAGGACGATGTCCACGGCGTCCCCGCTGCCGACTATCTGAGGCTTGCAGGCCGTACCGATCTGTTCGACAAGACCGCCGCGTTCCTCAGGGACGATATGGCGGTCACGGGCATCGGCGAGCCCACCCAGGCGGTCGTGAAGCGCATCTCCGCCGGCGTGTTCTCGATGCTGGGCGTTCATTCGCGCCTCGGCCGCGCCCTGCTCGATGCGGATGAGAACGCGCCCAATGTCGCGGTGCTGAGCGACCATTTCTGGCAAAGTGTTTTCCGCGCCGACCCCGGCGTCATCGGCCGCACGATCCGGCTCTCCGGCGAGCCATATACCATTGCCGGCATCATGGGACCGGAGTTCGAGTTCCCGGATCCAAAGATCGATATCTGGATTCCCCTCCGGTTGACCCCGTCAAAACTCTGGCTCGGAGTCGTGGCGCGGGTCAGGCCGGGATTGGCCATTGCGCAGGTCGAGAGCGCTATGAAGATCGCCGCCCGCCGGATCGAGCGTGAAGATCCGGAAGAAAAAGCCGGCCTGCGGATCGTCGTCTCACCGTGGCGGGAAACTCCGGCGCGCGAGTACGAATTGACGCTGGTTTTCGTGCTGGCGGCAGTCGGCCTGGTGCTGTTGATCGCCTGCGTGAACGTGGCCGGACTGCTGCTCAGCCGCGTAATCGAGAAGCAAAAAGAGATGGCGATCCGCGCTTCTTTGGGAGCGGGACGCCTGCAACTGGCGTGTCAACTGATCGCTGAAGGCTTTGTGTTGGCCGCTCTGGGAAGTGTCGCCGGTATTTCGATCGCGCATTATCTGCTTCACTATTTAATCCGGCAGCTCGCACGCGTGCCCGTCGTCCTCCCTCACCTTCAGCGCATAGCCATCGATCAACGCGTGTTGCTGTTCAACACCGCCTTGTGTCTGATGCTGGCGTGCGTCATCAGTCTCGCGCCGATTCTTTGGACGGCGAAGACGGACTTGCAGGCGGTTTTGCGGGCCGGCCAGGGATCCGGCGCATCCAGGGCGTCGACCGGCGTGTTTTCGGTTTTGATTGCCACCGAAGCCGCGTTTGCGTTCCTTCTGCTCGCCGGTTCAGGACTCATGATTCGCAGCCTGGTCCGCCTCGAAAAGACCGATCACGGCTTCCATCCCGATCACGTGCTCACCATGCGAGTGCCGGTGGGCAGCCTCAGGCAATTGGGGCAGACCGGCAAGTACGACACCAAGCCGCGGCAGATGGCGTATTACCACGCGCTGGTTGAAACGCTCCACAGAATTCCGGGCGTAAAGGCGCTGGCCGTGGTGAACAACCTGCCGCTTTCGGACGTCGGCACTTCCTTACTGGGTCGCGGCCCGGCGCGCACCATCAGCCCCGAATATTTCACCGTGATGGGAACGCGCTTGCTCGCCGGCCGGTTTTTTACGGAGGCCGATCGGGCCGATTCACCGGACGTCGCCATCATCAATGAGCGCTTTGCGAAAGAGCTGTTTCCCGGACAAACCGCTGTGGGCCGCAAATTACCAAGCGAGGGTTCCCGTGAAGGCCCGACTGTGGTGGGCGTTGTCGAAAACGCGCCGCAGCAGAGTTATGAGAAGCCGCCTGAGCGCGAAATGTACCTGCCGTACCGGCAATTCATTTTCGCCGCATTTATGTCGACTGTCGTGGTCCGAACTTCCGGCGATCCGCTGGCGCTCGCCGGCGCGCTCAAAAAAGCCGTCTGGGTGGTTGATCCGGACCAGCCCATTTTGAAAATCGAGACGTTAAATGACGTCATTGCCGGTTCCATCTGGCGCCCGCGCTTTTCCGCGTGGATTTTTTCGGTGCTCGGTGCGCTGGCGCTCGTGCTCACCTCAGCGGGGATTTACGCCGTGATTGCGTACACCACCGGCCTGAAAAAACGTGAGGTCGGAATCCGCGTGGCGCTCGGCGCGGCTCCGCGCGATGTCGTGGCCGTCATCGTTCGCGGCGCCATGATCCCGCTGGCATGCGGTCTCATAGCCGGAGCGTTCGCAGCACTGCTCCTGAGCCGGACACTTTCGAGTCTGCTCTATGAAATCAGCAACACCGATGCGGTTTCCTTTTTGGGCGCAGGCGTTCTCCTGCTCGCCATCGGAGCGCTGGCCAGCGCGATTCCGGCCTGGCGCGCGGCCACAAACGATCCGTTAAACGCTCTGAAGATGGAGTAGCATTAGGCCGATGACGTCCGGCAAGACGCCCGCCGCAGAAGCTTTTCAGTCCGCGGGCGGTGAAACTCCGCTTTCCGCTCGCGACCGGTTCGCCGCGAGCCTCCGCGGCTTTGGGCCGATCGGAATACTCGCAATTCTGGTAATCCTCCTCACCGGCAATATCTCTATCGGCCGCATGGTGGCGGTGCCGCTCGGTGCCATTCTGGTGCTCGCATGGACTTGGGCATCGTGCACTCCGTGGCGCGACATCGGCTACGTGCGTCCCAAAAGCTGGCTAGCAACAGCGGCGGTTAGCCTCGCGCTCGGTTGCGCGTTCAAGGTCCTCATGAAGGTGCTCGTCATGCCCATCCTTGGCGCCGACCCCGTAAACCGCACCTATCATTTCCTCACGGGAAACCGGGCGCTGCTCCCCGCGGCGGTCTGGGCCATGCTGGTGGCCGGATTTTCCGAAGAAACTGTGTTTCGCGGCTATTTGTTCGAACGCGGTTTTAAGCTCTTCGGAAAAGGCGCGGTTGCAAAGGCCGCGATCGTCCTGGTGACCTCGGCTGCCTTCGGCCTCGCTCATCACTCCGATCAAGGGCTCGCCGGCTCCGAGCAGGGCGCCATCGTCGGGCTCGTTTTCGGCACGATTTTTGCCACGACGGGCCGCCTCTTTCCGCTTATGTTCGCCCACGCCGCATTCGACCTGACCGCGCTCGCCATCATTTACTGGAATCTGGAATCCAGCCTGGCCCACTGGATCTTTAAATAGCTGTTAACCTCCCGCTCCTCCCCGCGTATTACCCGGTTGAGAGGAACAAAAGCGATGACGCGGACGCGAATCAGGCAGGTTTGGGGAGCAGGAACGCTGCTGGTATGCGTGAGCGCGCTCCAGCCCTCGTTCGGCTGGGCGCAGGGGCCGAAACACCCGGCCGCGCAGCCGCCCACCATCGTTACGGTCGACCAGCCCGACGCCGAACGCACCCGTGAAGAACTTTCCGCGCTTCTCGAGCACTATCCGCCCTCGCTGCGCGGCGTGCTCGCGCTCGATCCGACTCTGCTCAACAGCCAGTCCTATCTCGCGACCTATCCCGCGCTTGCCAGCTTTCTGGAAAAGCATCCCGAAGTCGCGCGCAATCCATCCTTTTATATAGGGGAAGGTCCCCGCGGCCGCTTCAGCCAGGACCACGCCGGCCAGGTTTTGGATTTGTGGCGTGACGTATTGAACTACATCGGCGCTTTCGCCGGATTTGGCCTGGGAATCGGCCTGCTGGTCTGGCTCATTCGCACGCTCGTCGATTATCGCCGCTGGAGCCGCCTCTCAAAAATTCAGACCGAAGTCCATACCAAACTGCTCGACCGATTCACCGCGAATAATGAACTGCTGACCTATATCCAGTCGCCCGCCGGCTCGAAATTCCTCGAATCTTCGCCCATCACGCTCGACGCCGCTCCGCGCAGCCTCGGCGCGCCGCTCGGCCGCATCATGTGGTCCGTTCAAGGCGGCGTGGTGCTGATCGCCGGCGGCATCGGTTTGCAAGTGGTCAGCGGCCGCGTTGTCGATTCCGCCTCCCAGCCGCTGCACGCTTTGGGTGTGCTGGGAATCGCTCTCGGCCTGGGCTTCGTGATTTCGGCGATAATCTCTTTTGTGATCTCGCAGCGCCTCGGGCTGATCGAACCGCCTGCTTCGGCAGCACGGTCGGAACAGCCGGGAGACTAGCGCGAGGCAGGCGGCAGCTTTTTTATGTTTCACGAAACGACCTTTAACGATGTCAGCCGCGCCGATTCGCTCGAAAACGCCCGCGCGGAATTCGTGATGGACGAAGAAGCCTTCCGCGCCTTCTACGACCGCACGGCGCGCTCGCTCTGGGCCTATCTCGCGAAATTCACCGGCGACCGCCAGCTTGCCGACGACCTGCTCCAGGAAACCTTCTACCGCTTCCTCCGCGCCGGCACGGCTTACGAAAGCGAATCGCACCGGTGCAACTCTCTCTATCGCATCGCCACCAACCTGGCACGCGATGCTCACCGCCGCAGCCTGACCCGCGGACTCTTCGGTCTGGCCGGTGACGATATTGAGCGCTTCGCCTCGGGCCATGAAGCCGCAGCCCGAGAGCAGGCAACCGATTTTTCACGCGCCATGTCGCGCCTCAAGCCGCGCGAGCGCGCCATGCTTTGGCTGGCGTACGCGGAAGGCGCTTCCTACCGCGAGATCGGCGCCGCGCTCGGCCTGCGTCCGGCGAGTTTGAAACCCATGCTGTTTCGCGCGCGGCAAAAGCTCGCTTCCCTGCTCGGCGGCGCCCGGCCCGGAGAAAAAGCATGAAACGCATGGAATGCGAATTCGAACCCGAGGTGCTGGCCGCCGTTCTCCAGTCCCGCTGGCCCGATCGCGCCGACGTCCAACTACGCGCCCATGCCGCCCAATGCGCAATCTGCTCCGATGTCGCCGCCGTCGCCGGCGCGTTTGACGAAGCTCGCGAAGAAATGCGCGCCGAGGCCGCGATTCCCGATTCCGGCCGCATGTGGTGGATTGCCCAGTTGCGCGCCCGCCGCGAAGCCGCGAAAACCGCCGGCCGCCCCATCACCGCCGCGCAAGTCATCGCATTCGCCTGCGCCACAGCGGTGCTTGGTGCATGCTTCGGCGCGACCTCAACGTGGTTTCAATCCGCGCTCGGCCGCGTCACTTCCACCGTCGCCGGCTTCAAATGGGATGCCCTCGTTCCCTCCGCCACCGCGCTCGTGACGCAGCACAGCGCTCTCGCCATAGCCGCCGCCGCTCTGCTTGTGCTGATTCCGGCTTCGGTTTACTTTGCCGTGCTGCGAGATTAGAACGCCCGTCTTCACTCCACCCGCAGCGCTTCCACCGGATCGAGCATCGCCGCGCGCCGCGCCGGCAAGAAGCACGCCAGCGCCGCAATCACAAAGAACAGTACGGCAATCGCCCCGAACGTCGCCGGATCCGTCGGCTTGACGCCCACCAGCATGGTGGTCAAAGCTCTCGTCAACTCCAGCGCGGCGAAAATCCCGAGCGCCATTCCGGCAACGCTGAGCTTCAGCCCGTATCCCACCACCTGGCCAAAAACCCGCGCCGGCGGTGCGCCGAGCGCCACACGCACTCCGATCTCCGCTGTGCGCTGCCGCACCACGGTCGAGAGCACACCGTACAGTCCGACCGCCGCGAGCATCTCCGCCGTCGCCGCAAAAAGTCCGATCAGCACCAATGAAAACCATATCCCCGCCTGCGCCTTGGTTACCCGTTCCTCCATGGTCGCGGTCTGGTTCATCAGCATCTGCGGCGCAAACGCCCGCACCGCCTCCCGCACCGCTCCCGCATAGCGCGCCGGATCTCCCGCGGTTCTGAGCGCCCACCAGTTCGCCGCGCCGTGCCCCACAAATCCATCGGTGACGTAAAGCTGTTCCCGCCCCGGCGTGGTCAGCGAGACATCGCGCTGGTGCGCCACTACGCCGATAATTTCTCCCCATTCCGGTTCCAGCTTCCGCACGCGAAATAAGATCCGTTTGCCCACGGCGCTCGCAAACGGAAAAGCCTTCGCCGCCAGCGCCTGATCCACCATCACCAGATTGCGATCGGGCACGTTGTCCGCATCCGTGAACGTCCGCCCCGCGATCAGCGGCGTATGCATCGCTTCGAAATAACCCGCCGTCACGATCTGGAGATCCGCCGCCTGAAACTTCGTCGGATCCGTGAGCGCATCCGCCGTTCCCCAGCGCACGGGATTGAACCCTCCAGCCAGCGGCATGGGATTCGAGCTCGTCACCGTCCGCACGCCTGAAATCGCCGCCAGCCGGTCGTGCATCTGGCGCATGAAAGCTTCCCGCGCGGCCGGTTTGTCCCCGGGATTCCCCAGCAGCTGAAACGTCAGCAGGTTCTCGGGCGCAAAGCCGACGTCCACTTTCTGCACCGCGAGAAATGTCCGGAACATCAGTCCCGATCCGATTAGCAGCACAAACGAGAGCGCCACTTCGATCACCACCACGCCATTGCGCAGCAGCCCTCCTGCCAGCCCCGCCGTCCGCCCGCTCGCGCGCAGCACGCTCATGATATCCGGCCGCGCCGCCCGCACCGCCGGAGTAATTCCGAATAAAGCCGCCGCCGCAAGCCCTGCCGCCACCGAAAAAACAGCCACGCTCCAATCGATGTGAATTCCCTCGAGGCGCGGCACCGTTTTCGGAGCGATCGCCAGCAGCTCGTGAATTCCCACCCACGCCAGTCCCAGCCCGAGCGCCGTCCCGATCCCCGCGATCACCATCGCTTCCGCCAGCATCTGCCGGACCAGCCGCCACCAGCCCCCGCCCAGCGCCGTTCGCACCGCAAATTCGCGCTCGCGCAGCGAGGCCCGCACCAGCATCAGGTTCGCCACATTCGAGCAGGCAATCAGCAACAGAAAAATCACCGCGCCCATCAGCGCCACGACCGCCGGCCGCACTTCATTCACCAGGTGCTGCTTCATCGGCTCGAGCCGCAGGTATTGCCCCGCGGTCCGCGCGATCGGATTCACCCGGCTCAATTGCTCCGAGACCGTATCCACTTCCGCTTGCGCGCGCTCCATCGTCACGCCCGTTTTCATTCTTCCGATCACCCGCCATCGCACGTTGTTGCGATTGGCCGTGTCATACGCGATGCGCGCCGCGATCCAGATGTCGGGAAACTGCTCCATATTGGCGTCCGGCGGGAAAAGCAGTTCGAACCCCGGCTCGAGGACGCCCGCCACAATCGGCCGCGCGCCTCCATCCACCGGCAGCGCCTGACCGATCGCCGATCGATTCCCTCCGAAGCGCCGCTCGAAATATCCGTGGCTCAGAATCGCGTAAACCGGAAGCTGGGGCGGAGCAGGCACGCCCGCAGCAATGCCCGGCGCCGGCGCGGGCGGCTGCGGCAGCCCGTCGGAATCCTGAAAGTCCCGGCCGTATTCGATCCGTGCTCCCATCAGCCGGAAAAAATTCGTCGTGACGCCGGCAAACCGTACCTGCTCGGGAGTGCCGTCCGCCTGGTCCACCAGGCCGCGTCCCGTGTTCACCGCCCCGAATTCCTCGAACGTCCTCTTCGCGCCGCTGCGCAAGTCCACCAGGTCGGCATCCGATATAGGAAAATCTTTTACATTGCGCCTGCGCAGATCGCTGCACACCAAAACCAGCCGCGCGGGATCTTTATACGGCAGCGGCCGCACAAGCACCGTATTGGTAACGCTGAATATCGCGGTGCTCGCCCCGATTCCCAGCGCAATCGTCACCACCACAGTCATCGCGAACACCGGATTCTTTCGCAGCATCCGGAATGCGTAAATCAGGTCTTTGATCAGCATGGCTTTGCAATACTTAGACCCGTGAGCGCCCGGTTCGTTAGGAAATCGGGCCTCTCACCGCGGCGACTGCCGGACCGGAATCACGTTCGTTCCGCCTCTGCTGAACTCGAATCGCAGAATCCATTCGCTCGCTACGTCCCGGCCCTCTACTTCCGCCGCGCTGAATCTCCACTGCCGCGCCGACTTCAGCGCGAGTCCCGCGAAATACCGGCTCGGTCCGGGTGAAGTCACCTTTGCCCCCGTCACTCTGCCGGATGGATCCACGTTGACCGTAACCCCCACTCTCACCTTGCCCCTGATCGTGGCTCTCGCGCTGCGAGGCACTTCGGGCAGGACGCGATGGATGACCTCGCCGCGCACACGGCCTTTGGGCGCGCTGAACTCCTGCCGAGCGGGCGCCGGCGTTTGCTTCGGCTCATCGGGAACTGCACTCGGTTTCTGCTCACTGGCGCTTTGCCCGGCCTGTCCGCGTTCCGGCGCAGCGGCCGGCCGCGCCGCTGTGCTTTGCGGAGCATTCTCTGGACGCTTCAACAGCCGCGGGACACCAACGACAGCCAGTACGATGACAATCGCTGCCGCTGCGGCGATGTAACGCCACTTCCCGGATGCGGCGGTCGCAGTTGCCGGCACGCCGCTGGACTGCGCGCGCGGCTGCAAGTGCGCCACAATGTCCGCCACCTTCCACCGGCGCCGGGCGTCATTTTCGAGACAATGACGCACCAGTTCATCGAAGGGAGCCGGAACAGGCGGCGTCAGTATGGAATTCTCCGGGCCGCTCCGCACAGGAACATGCTGCGTTAACGCTTCAGCCAGCGTAACCCCCAGCGACCACACATCCGCTGCCGGCGAGATGACTCCGGCGGCTATTTCGGGCGCATAATACACGCCGCCCTTCCGGGGAACAGTCGTGAGCTTGCCGGCCACGCAGATCCGGTCGGTCGAGATCTTCAGCCGATCCTCGACCGCCATGATACTCCCCGGTCTTAAGTAACCATGCACCAGGCCCCGGCCGTGAAGATAAGCCAGCGCGTCCAGGATGGGCGCCAGCATTTCGCGTACTTCCTCCGCGGTAAGCGGGCGCATCGGCAGAATCTCCGCCAGGTTTTCTTCGGCGTATTCCATCGCCGCGTAAACCAGATCGGTGTCGCCCATCCGCCAGCGGCCCGCCTGGACCATCCGGATCAGGTGAGGATGACTCAGCTTTCCCGCCCGCTCCCACAGCGATAGCTGATGTTCCGCTTGTTGCGGCGGCTCGGCGATCAGCCGGATCGCAAATTTTTGCCCCTTTGGCTCACCGTACTCCGCCAGGAACACCGCGCTCTCGTCGTCACCGCCCAGGAACTCGCGCAAATGAAACTGCCCGTCGACGATTTGCCCTCGCCAGTCGTTCCAGATCTCGCTCATTTTTTTTGTTTATTCCGCCTGCGAAAATCGGATCGGCCCATTATAACGGGCGTTGCCACACGACGTATCCGGCCGCGCGCCGCCCGGCGCCCGCGCACCGCCCCTTGACACGGCCGCCCATTAGAATCACAATGTGATACTAATGCTCGGAGAATTCGAATACCTTTTGCTCACCGCAGCCGCGCGCCTTGGCGAGGACGCTTATGGCGCCGCCATCCGCCACGAAATCGAGCAGGCCACTCGCCGGCGCTGCTCCATCGGCGCGCTCTACACCACGCTCGACCGCCTGGAATCCAAAGGCCTCCTCAAAACCTGGATGGGCGAAGCGACTGCCGAACGCGGCGGCCGCGCCAAACGCATGGTCCGCCTGACGACGAAAGGCGTGCGCGCTGCAAGCGTTTTCTACGACACCGTAACCAGAGCCAGCCGCGGCGTTTCCTGGCAGGCCGAATTTCGACCGGCCCATTTATGAACCGCATCTTGTGGTGGTTCGTCGATCTCCTCTCGCGCGCGCTCGCTCCCGCCGAGCGCGAAGCCGTCTGCGGCGATCTCGCGGAATCCGGCACATCGGCCGGCCAGGCCTTGCGCGATCTCGCCGGGTTGGCCGTCCGCAGGCAATGCGCGCTCGCTAGGAATTGGCGGCCGTGGCTCGCGCTCGCGGCTTTCGGCGCGCCCGCCGTCCTGCTGCTCACCCTGGCTTCCCGGCGCGCTGCCGATGGCAGCGCCATCTTTATCTGGCTCTACGCAAATAACTGGGACTGGAACTTTCTGCGCGACGCCGCCTTTCTGCACAACATCCCGGGCGTGATCGCAGACATCGCCATCTCTTACGCGGTCCTCGCCTGCTGGGCATGGACCGGCGGCTTCCTCATCGGCTCTCTTTCGCGCCGCGCCGTCTGGCTTAGCGGAACTCTCTACTGCCTGCTGTTGCTCGCCGCAGGATTTCTGGGCGCGCCCCAATCGCTCGGCAGCGTTTTGCTGATTCAGCGAGCTCGTGATTTCCCCCTGAATCGCGCCGTCTTTCTGCTTCCGTTTTACCGCGTCATCTTTCCGCTGTTCGTACATGGATTGCTGGTCCTGATCCCGTCGATATTGGGATTGCGCCAGACTGCCCGCCTCGCCGCAGTGCCCGCCAGGCTCCGGGCCGTCTTCTGGACCTGCTGCCTGGTCAGTGCGGCGGCGCTTGCCACCCAGAATTGGGTCTGGTGGCAGATACGCACCTGGCAATTGCTGCCGCCCCAACTGCCGCATCTTCCGTCCTTGCTTCCGCTCGGCGTCGTTGGACCCGCCAGTTACTGGATCGCTGTTTTGGCCTCGCGCCGTCATGGAGAAAACGTATGAAAAGCCGCTTGCTTCAAACCGCCCTCATGCTGCTGGCCGCAGGAATCGCGTTTGCCGCCGATCAACCGGCTGTCCGCGCACCCATCGTTCCCGCCGGCGATCGCAAACCCGCGGCGCCCTTCGTCTTGAAGGACGCTTCCGGAAGAACGGTGAAGCTCAAGTCCTATCGCGGCAAAGTCGTTCTGCTCGATTTCTGGGCCACCTGGTGCCACGGTTGCAAACTCGAAATCCCCTGGTTTTCCGAATTCGAGCGCACCTACGGACGAAAGGGTTTCCGCGTAGTGGGCGTCTCCATGGACGAGGGCGGCTGGAAAGTGCTGAAACCGTTCCTGGCCGAAAATCACGTGCCCTACCGCATGGCGCTCGGAGATGACGCCACCGCGTCCGGCTATGGAATTCAGAGCCTGCCCGATACTTTCCTGATCGATCGCAAAGGAAGAATCGCCGCGACTTACGTGGGCCTGGTCGATAAGGACAACGTCGAAGGCAATATCAAAACGCTGCTTGCGAAATAGCGGACCTCAGGGAAGGGACAGTCAATCCGCCGCAGTTTTCCATGCCTGCTTGATCTCGTCGATCTGCGCCGCGTGCCGCGCCGGATGGAGCGCCAGCAGAATCAGGCAGCGGTGGCAATCGATTTCCCCCAGCACCGGATGCAGGCAATAGAGCGCGCGAAGATCCTGCGTGCACTCCCGGGCGAACTTCATCGAGCGCTCTCGCGCCGAGTAGAATTGCCGGGCCGCTTCATCCAGCGACGCGAATCGGCCTGTGGGCCGAATGGATTCCGGCGCCCGGACTTTGCGCGAGCGGTCCACAATGGCTGTTGCCAGCCGATCGTACTTCGCCGGATCGAGCGGAACGCCATTCGAATTTTGCACTCCGCCCGTAACCATCGAGTAGAGCACATCTTCAGTTATGCCCACGTGCTCGACGCAATCCGCAATTGACCAGGATTCCGGGGTTGGCCGAAGTCTGGCCTGATCATCGGAAATGCCTGCAATTGCGGCAGTTAGCGCGTTCCGGCCGCGGTGCAACTGTTGGATGGCGAATTCCCGTTCGGAGTCAGTCACCGAACTTCCACAGTTAATCTTAACGCGTCCAGAAGACCGTTTCTAAAGGGTTTTTGCTATTGACCGCGAGCCGTTGAGAGCTTCAATCTACTATTAACACCACTATAATGTGGTGTAGAAGGCAGGTTGGTATGGCCACCCTGACAAGCTCTCTTAGCGCAATCTCGATTTCCACCGAAAACCTGACTCTCGATGAGATCGTCGCGGTAGCTCGCGGAGGTCACAAGGTTGAGCTGAGTCCGGACGCGGAATTTCGCCGCCGGATCGACTTGGGCCGGGAGACGCTGACGCGCAAACTCGCTGAAGGCGAGGCGATTTACGGCGTCAACACGGGCTTCGGAGGCAACGCGTGCTATGTCATTCCGGGTGAAGAACTCGCGCATCATCAGCAGAACCTGATCGAGTTCATGGCGTGCGGCGTGGGTGAGCCGCTGGCGGAAGAAGCGGTACGGGCGGCGATACTGCTGCGCGCGAATGCGCTGGCGCGCGGTTTGTCGGGTGTGCGTTTGGTGGTGATCGAGCGCCTGCTCGATCTGCTGAATCGCGGAATCACTCCGGTGGTGCCGCGATTCGGTTCGGTGGGAGCCAGCGGCGATTTGTGCCCGTCGGCCTACATCGCGCGGGTGATGTGCGGGCGCGGCGAAGTGATCTACCGCGGCGAGCGCGTGAAGGCAGCGGATGCGCTGTGGTGCGAGCGGATCGAGCCGCTAACGATCGAAGCCAAAGAGGGACTGGCGCTGCTGAACGGCACGACGGTCATGACCGGGATCGCGGCGCTGGCGGTGGACGAGGCGACGTACCTGTTTCATCTGGCGCTTGGCGCAATCGCTATGGCGGTCGAGGCGCTTCGCTCGTCGCCGGATTATTTTCATCCGGTGATTCACTTGGCCAAGCATCATCCGGGGCAAATCGGGGTGGCCGAGATGCTGAATTCGCTGCTGTACGATTCGAAACTCGCGGTACCGCTCGATGAAATCCGGCATCGCGTGGAACGAGCGGAGCGGAGGGCGGACCAAATGCACCATGTGGTGAAAGCGCCGGAGACGATTCAAAGCCCGTATTCGTTGCGCTGCGCGCCCCAGGGATTAGGGCCGATGCTTGAAGCGCTGCGGCAGGCGCGCGAGGTGATCGAGCGCGAAGCCAATTCCGTGAACGACAACCCGCTGATCGATCCAGGATCGGATCACGTTTATCACACCGGCAATTTTTACGGCGCGCACATCGCGCGCGCCATGGATGGACTGAAGCTTGACCTGGCGAATCTGGCCAACTGGCTGCATTCGGTGATGGCGCTGGTAATGGACGGCCGGTTCTCGAACGGGCTGCCGAATTCGCTCAGCCCGCATCCGGGCCTTTATCAAGGCTTCAAAGGAATGCAGATCGCTCATACGAGTTTGACGGCGGCGATCCGGCACTGGGCGGCGCCGAGTATGATCCATACGCTGCCGACCGAGCAGTTCAATCAAGACGTGGTCAGCCTGGGGACACTGGCGGCAGAGACTGCGATGGACGTCACGCGCCTCGCGCGAAGTCTGGTGGCAATCACGCTGCTTTCGATGGCGCAAGCGGTGGATTTGCGGCAGGGCGGCGGGCAATTGGGCGCCGGAACGCGGCCGATCTACCGGATGCTGCGGTCGGCCAGCGGGTTTGTGGATGCGGATCGCGCGCTCGATGCGGACATTGCGGCGGTGGCCGGGATGATCGAGCGTCGCGAGATTCCAGTGCTTTGGAGTTAGTGTTATGAATTTTCGCAACGTGAGCAAGATGCTGACGATTCCGGCGGCGCTGGCATTCGTTTTGTCGGCGCCTCCCCGCGCTCGCGCACACTGTGACGGCATGGACGGCCCGGTAGTCAAAGCCGCCCGACACGCTCTTGAAAGCAACGATGTGAATCCGGTTCTGATCTGGGTGCAACCGCAGGACGAAGCGGAAATTCGAAAAATATTCGCCCAAACCATCGCGGTGCGGAGTTTGAGTCCCGAGGGCCGGGAACTTGCCGATCGCTATTTTTTCGAGACGCTGGTCCGCATCCACCGAGCGGGCGAGGGAGCGTCGTACACGGGCCTGAAACCGGCTGGACAAGACGCTGGGCCGGCGATTTCCGCGGCGGACCGGGCCATCGAAACGGGTTCGCCCGATGCGCTGGTCAAGCTGCTTACCCAATCGGTACATGAAGGAGTCGCGCAACGTTTCCAGGAGGTTATCGACCGGAAACGCTTCGCCAAGGACGATGTGGGCGCGGGGCGGGAGTACGTGAAAGTGTACGTGGAGTTCGTGCACTATGTCGAACGGATTCACGAGGCTGCCGTCCGCCCGGCGCATGGGACACATGCCGTCAGTCACACCGACGAGCGGTAATTCTTATTGGCTCGCGTAGAGCGCGATAATGCGCTCGATGGCGCGGCGGCAGACGGCGCAGAAACCGACTTCATCGCGGGTGAACATGATGCAGTCGGATTGCGGGCGGTAGTAACCTTTGGCCTCGTAGTTGGCTCCCTCAAAAGCTCCCACCTTTCCGGCGTAAGGCCCGGATCCCAATAATTTCGTGCTCTTTTCGCGCTCTTCGCGGAATAGGGCTTCCATTTCTTCTTCGGGGCGGTGCGCGGCGCGAATGGTGCGGCGGCGCGCCTGAATCTCTTTTTCGAAATTTTCAAACCCGGTTTTCGGCCAAGGCGTGGGGAGAGGCGTGCCGGGCGAGATCAGATCTTTCCATTTCGACGCGTGCGGATCGGCGGTGGCGTTCGGCGGCCAAGGTTCCGGCAATTCTTCCGGCTTCGTGTAGGCGACGTCGGAAGTGTAGTATTCGTCGGCGAGGCCGGCGAAGTGATGGCCGAATTCGTGCACGAAAACGTAAGGCGTGAAGGCGTTATCGGCGGAGACGGTGGCGTAGAGGTTGAAGATACCGCCGCCGCCGTATTTGCGGTCGTTGACGATGATCTCGATGAACTCGTAGGGCGCCGCGGCGGCGGCTTCGCGCAGGCGCTTGTTGTCGAAAGTCAGGACGTAGCGCTCGGAGCCGAACGCGTCGTAGCTGGCGCGCAAGGGAGAGCGGCGGTAGACAGCGTCGGACGGGCGCGAGACGCCGCTTTCTTCGGCGGGGATATCGATGGCCCAGACGTTGAAATCGCGCTGGTGTTCTTTGAAGGGCGAATTAGAGAACAGAATGGCGGCTAGACGGCGCGCGTCGCTATGCCATTTTTCCATTTCGGCGGCGGTGTAGCCATCACCCATGAGCAGCAGGTCGACTTTGTCTCGCGGCTCGCCGTTGTGGATGACGGCCCAGACTTTGGCATTGGGCGACGGCGGCGTGCGATCGATTAACGGGTCAGCGGGATCGACGTTGAGCGACCAGACTTCGCGCAAGGCGTTCTGGCGGTCGCGCTTTTTGATAACGATTTGGACGGGGGCAGCCGGCGCGGGGAAGCGGAGAGATTCTTGAAAAGCGCGGCGGATCTGCCGGGCTTCGCCGGTCGATTCCCATTCGCCGAAGATGCTGGCGAAGCCGCGGGAGTAGAGGAGGCGGTTGGTTTTGCGGTCGATCACCTCGAATAGATACGGGCCGAGGTTGGTGTCATCGATCCAGCGGTCGGTTGGGCCGGGCCAATCGCCTTCGAGGACGATTTCATCGAGAGCAAACTGTTCTTCGGTGGCGCTTCCGGTGTGGACGTAATCGACGCGCATGGTGCGGGGCGCGGCGGAGAGAGAAAAGGCGGAGAGGAGAAGGGCGAAGATAAATTTCATCGGACTGCACATAACTCGTCGACAAGACTTTTGCTTCATTTTGCGATTCCAACAATAGCCGCCAATGCCAGAAGGAACTCGATACCGCAATCAATAGATTTGACGTGCCTCGCAACACACTACTGGGAAAATGTGCTTCGTGCAAGCGCTTGAGCGCGGAGATATGGCGCCGGTACGTGCCTGGCCATCTGGATAATCGCAACCACGCGGCGAACATACCGGCAAATCCAAGTCCGAATAGCAGTGAGGAAATGCCAATGTCCATCTAACTTCCTTCGCATGGTGCTGGCGCTGCAGCTCAGCGCCGTGGGTTTCATTGGAACGACCATGCAGCGTTCGCTCGTGGCGGCGAGGTCACGATGTTAACTCAGTTCGGGCGGGACGTCGCCGTACGACCATGCTCCGGTGAACGAGGGTGCTTGCGGCGGCTCGGGGGTTTTGCCGGGAGTGAGGTCGCGGGCGAGTTGGAGGCCGGCGGCGACCATTTGATTGCCGGCGGAGATTTCGAGGTTGCTGTAGCTGGTGAGGCGGGTTTCGTAGCCGCCACCGTGAGGACCGAAGGCTTCCTCAGTGGGCACGTAACCGACGCAGCCGTTGGCGAGCTCGACAGGAAACGTGAACGGGAACGGGCTCTGCTTTTTGAGCGCGAGGCCGTACTCGACGAACAACTCGGTGGGGTTTGTGAGAAAGACGGCGGGGCCGATCTGGATGGCCTGCACTTCGACATCGACCGCAGGCTCGCGCGCGATCAGGTCGGAGAGCAGGACGGTTTCTTTGGCGAAAGTCCACTCGGTCAGGCCAGCCTGTTTGGGATCTTGCGCGACGATTTCGTAGGCGCGTTTGACGTGCACGGGCGAGGGCGGGCGGCGTTTGATGGACATGACGGTGGAGCGGGCGGCGAGGGGATCGAGCGGGGCGGGGGTGATGGAGAGCAGCGTTTTCACGGCTTCGGCACCGACGCGCCCGCCGACGAATTGCGCCCAATGTTCGCCATCGGGATAAGCGTACGGGCTGAGATTATCGACCTGCGTGATGTCGCCGCAGGCGCCCTGGAGAAAGACCACGGGAACATCGGAAGCCGTCGCGCCGCGGATGGTTTTTTCCAGATAGTGAATCCAGTTGGCGGAGATGCCGCCGGGATTGGTGGTGGCGTGGCAGGCGTAGTTGACGATCGAGCCGAGCAGGCGGCCGTCTTGCGACCATGCGCCGATGACGCCGACCTGGGGATCGATGGGGCCGGCGTAGCCGACGATATCGGGATTGCCCTGGTGAGGGTGAGTGTAGGTGCGGCCGTTTTTCATGCGGAAGCGGCGGTTGTAGGCGGCCTTATCTTCATGACCGAAGCCGACGCCGCAGAGCGCTTTCTGGCGCGAGTCGCTCGCGAGCGCGACGGCGTGGACGATTTCGGCGCGGACGCGATCGAGATAGCCGCGATCGGCGCAGGAAGAATCCTGATAGGCGAGGCGCTGGACGAGAGGAGAGGAGCGATCGAACTCGCCGGGAAGGACCATGGCGGTGGGGCCGGAAGAGTGGGAGTGCGACGCGCCGATGAGCACGGCGTTTTCGGCGATGCCGGTGCGGCCGCGGATTTCTTTTCGGGCGGTGAGGACGAGGGCGCGCGGAAGGGCGAGCGCATCGACGCCGACGAGGGCGACGCGGGTTTTGGCGTCATCGAAGACGGCGGCGCGGACTTTGCAGGCGTCGTGAAATTTCGTGTGGAAGGATTTGCGATAGTCGCCGGGCTGCTCGCTGCCGATGTCGGGGGTGATGTCACGCTCGGCGAAACCGGCCTGGAAAGCGGAGCCGGGCGAGACCTGGAAAGCCAAACCGGTGCGGGCGGAGGCGGAGGAGAGGAGAAATTGCCGGCGATTTACAGGGGGCATATTCATGCAGTATGAGGCCTGGCGGGGAGGGGTGGGGAGGCGAGGAAGCGAACGGGCTAACGGACCAGGATTTCCGGCTCAGTTATCAACGGCGACCTGAATCTGCGAAATGTTCCTGCCGGAAATCGTTGAACAGATAATTGTGGAAAGTGACTCGACGCAACGCCCCTTGTAATGGAGGCACGCCGACGCGCCGCGAGAGGTATCAAAAGCCATGGAGCTGGGCGCCGCTGGAGAGCAGGCCCACGGGTCGAATATCAAAAAGGTTCAAATTATTCGCACGGTAGTAGGAGGCAAGACTGTCGAACGGGCGCACGATGCATCGACGAGAACCTCGCGGGAAAGCTCCGGTGGTGGTGCGTACAAAATAACGTGACTCGGACGCCGCCGCGGGTAGCAGAGTGGTATCAATCCACCAGCGCTTCATAAGCCAACCGCTTGAACTGCCCGCGGGCGACGACCTCGTTGCTGGGCAGGACGTTCACCAGGAAGACGCCCATCATGTGTTCCTTGGGGTCAATCCAGAAACTGGTTCCGGCTGCGCCGCCCCAATTGTACTCGCCCTCAGAACCGACCTCCGCCGACTTGCCGGGCCCCAGGTTCACGGCAAACGTCAAACCGAAACCGTAGCCTTCCCCTGGCATGCCGCCGACGCGCGCCAGCGTGCCGAGATGGTCGCTCCTCATCAGTTCTACCGACTTGCGGCCGAGAATACGGACGCCGTCGAGCTCGCCATTGTTCAGCAGCATGGCGACGAAGCGCGCATAATCATCGAGGGTCGAGACCGAACCGGCCCCTCCCAACAGCAGCGTCGGCTTCTTTTTGAAATTTTCCTGAGCAGGCCTGGTAGAGCGCTCGATGCCGCCGCCTTTCTTCGGCGTGTACAACACGGCCAGGCGGCTCCATTTTTCTTCCGGAACGAAGAATCCGGTATCCTTCATGCCGAGCGGGCGGAAGATCCGTTCTTCGAAGAACCGGTCGAGCGGCTTGCCGGACAGGACCTCGACCAGACGGCCCAGCACGTCGATCGACATGCCGTAGTGAAAGGTCGTGCCAGGCTGGTGGTTTAGAGGAACGCTGGCCAGACGCCTCACGGCTTCCGCCAGATCGAAGGACACCCACCCGTTTCCGCCCTCCACGCCCAGCTTCTTGTAGGCATACTCGCCGTTTTCGTCTTTCGGCCCGGCGTAGTCGAGGCCACTGGTGTGACGGAACAGGTCGCGGATGGTGATGGGACGATCCGCGGGAACGGTATAGTAGGTCCGCTTGCCGGCAGCGTCGACGGATTCCTGGGCGACGGTCATCCTGGTGAACTCGGGAAGGTACTTCGATACCGGATCGCTGAGCGCAAACTTGCCTTCCTCGTAAAGCATCATGGCGGCGACGCCCGTGATGGCCTTGGTCATCGAGTACATCCGGACGATCGTATCGGGCTTATATTCGCCCCAAGTCTGGCGGAAGACGACCTTGCCGTTGCGAGCGATGAGGCCGGAAGCACCGTTCAGGCGGCCTGCGGCGATATGTTCCTGCATTACGGTGTTGATCCGATTCAGGCGATCGACGGAGAAACCGGCCTGATCGGGAGCGGCAGTCGGCAAATTCGCTGCACTCACCAACGACGCGAGCAAACTGAAGGCTAGTGAAAATCGCATGAGCGCGAATCTATCACAAATGCATGCGAGGAGGTGGGGCAAAGAGACGTTGCGGGCCGGGTGGCGGCGATTCCGTAGAACCGGGTTCGCGGCAGTGGGCCAACGCCGCCTGGAGAAAACTATCGCTCTGGACCTGGTCGCGATAAACTCCTATGGGTTCCGGATTGTCGGAACGGGAGGGACAAACTCGATGCCGGCACTGTTTCGCCGTGATGCGCGCTTCGTTGGTCGAACAATTTTGCAGGCCGCCGCGCTGTGTATGTTTTCCCTTGCGCTCGCGGCCGTGCTGGCCGGTCAATCGGTGCCACCGGCGCTGGAATCTCCGCCGGCGGAGCCGCCGCAGACGGGGCCGCATGGCGAGAAATTCATCGGCATGCCGAAGTTTCACGACCCGGCGCCGTATGACATCAACGAGCACACGGGCTATGAGCAAATCTTCGATGGCAAGAGTTTCTCGGGATGGGACGCAGACACCAGAATCTGGCGCGTGGAAGACGGCGTCATGGTGGGCGAAACGCGTGAGGGCAAGGAGATGGGCAACAACTACATCGTGTATCGCGGCGCAAAAACGCGCGACTTCGATCTGAAGCTGCAGATGAAGATCGAAAAAGGCGGTGGCGGCGGCATACAGTACCGCAGCGTCACGGGCATTCCGTGGAGCAGGCAGCAGCCTGCCGGCCAGCCGCCGTATGACCTGAAGTTTATGATGACGGGCCCGCAGGCAGACTTCTGGTTCCCGGTGAGTGCCGAGACAGCGGCGTACACGGGCCAGTGGTACTCGGAAAACACGATGCAGGGAATTCTTGCGTACCGCGGCCAGGTGACGCAGGCGCTGCCCGGACAAACCAACCGCCTGGTGGCCACGATCGGCGACAAGCAGGCGCTAGGCGGCTACGTGAAGGTGAACGAATGGAACGATTACGAGGTCATCGCGCGGGGCGGTGTGATGATGCACATCATGAACGGCCAGTTGATGGCGATCTTCATCGATGACAATAAAGACTCGGTCAATAACCAACCCGGACTTATCGGCTTCGAGATCGAGAGCGAGCCGTGCAAGATATCGGTGCGGGATATCTGGCTGCGGAGGTTTGACCAGTAAGTCTCGTCATCCCGACTGCATTCCCGGCCGGGTGCGTCTAGCGGACCAGCACGGCGGATTTTCCGGCGAAGTTGAGGACGGCGGAAGGAAAGATGCCGAGGAAAAAAGTACCGAGGGCGGAGAGGACTAGCGCAGCGGTCATCGGGACGCTGAGCGGCTCGACTTCGAGGGAGGCTTCGCTGGGCTCGCGCATGTACATCACGACCAGGATGCGCAGGTAGTAATAGGCGGCGACGGCGGTGGTGAGCAGGCCGAGCACGGTGAGCCAGACCAGGTGCGAGGCGAGGGCGGCGCGGAAGATATAGAACTTTCCGAAGAAGCCGCCGGTGAGCGGAACGCCGATCAAGGACAGCAGAAAGATGGTGAGCAGCGCGGCGGTGAAGGGCTGGCGGGAGGCGAGCCCGGAGAAATCGTCGACGTTCTGGAAGCGCTCGCCTTTTCCGGAGAGATGCGTCACGACGGCGAATGCGCCGACGTTCATCAGGGCGTAGGCGGCGAGGTAGAACATGGCGGCGGCGGTGCCGGTTTCGGAGCGCGCGGCGACGGCGACCAGAACGTATCCGGCGTGGGCGATGGAGCTGTAGGCCAGGAGGCGCTTGACGTTCGACTGGGTGAGCGCGGCGAAGTTGCCGATGACCATCGAGAGAATCGCCGAGAGCCAGACGAGGGGTTCCCAGCCGGCGCCGATGGGCTCGAAGGCGGTCATGAAGATGCGGAGAAAAACGGCGAAGGCGGCGGCTTTGGGTCCGGCGGAGAGGAACGCGGTGACGGGAGAGGGCGCGCCCTGATAGACGTCGGGGGCCCAGATCTGGAACGGCGCGCCGGAAACTTTGAAAGTCAGACCGACGAACATCAGGGCAGCGGAGAAACCGATCAACACGGGCGATGGTGAGAGCTCGCGCGAGGCGAGCACGCCGCGGATGGCGCTGAGGGTGGTGGTGCCGGTGAGACCGTAGATCCAGGCGATGCCGTAGAGAAAGAACGCGGTGGCGAAGGAACCCAGCAGGAAATATTTAAGCGCGGCTTCGTTGGCGCGGCGGTCATCGCGGAGATAGCCGGCGAGGATATAGCTCGAGATGGAAGAAATCTCGAGACCGATGAAGATCATGATCAGCTCGCCGGCGGAGACCATGACGCACTGGCCGGCGACGGAGAAGAGAATGAGCGCGTGAAACTCACCGGTGTCGACGCCTTCGCGGGCGAGGAACCGGTAGGAAGCGAGCACCACGAGAATGCCGACGCCGAGGACCAGGACGCGGAAGAACGCAGCGAAGCCATCGGCCGAGAGCATTCCGGAAAATGCGGGACCGGGATTGGCGGCAGCGTGGACGGCGGCGGCGATGGCGGCGGCAAGCGCGAGGATGGAGACATGGCCGTAGAGCCGGGACTGATGACGGCGGCCCATGAGCGGCACGAGAACCATGAGCAAAGTTCCGGCAGCAATGAGGATGGTTTCGGGCAGGAAGCGGATGAGGTCGAGTTGTCCAGGAAAAAAATCAGCGGGCATGCGGGACCTCGCGCGCGGTGAGATAGGGCGCGGCGGGCTGAGCGGCGACGCGGAAGCGGACGTTCATTTTGCTTTGCGCGAGAATCGCGGCGTTGGCCTCTGTGACCGGAGGGAGGAAGCTCGGAGTGTAGACGCCCATCCAGACCATCATCGCGACCAAAGGAATGAGAGCCGCCCACTCGCGGCGTTTGAGATCGCCGACGTGGGAGGCGACCGGCTCGGGAGTTTCGCCATAGAAGACGCGCTGGTAGAGCCAAAGCATGTAGCAGGCGGAGAGGATGACGCCGATGGCGGCGAAAACGGACCAGCGGAAGTTGGCCTGGGCGGCGCCTTGCAGCACGAGGTACTCTCCGACGAAATTATTCAGCGTTGGCAGGCCGACGCTGGCGAGGGTGGTGATGAGGAAGACGGTGGAGAGCCAGGGCGCGGCAGTGGCGACGCCGCCGAAATCGGAAATCGCGAGGGAATGGCGGCGCTCGTAGAGCAGGCCGACGAGAATGAACAGCGCGCCGGTTGAAATTCCGTGGTTGAGCATCTGGTAGACCGCGCCATCGAGACCGAGCTGGGTGAAGCTGAAGATGCCGAGCACGACGAAGCCCAGGTGGCTGACGGAGGAGTAAGCCACGAGCTTTTTCATATTGGGCTGGACCATGGCGACGAGCGCGCCGTAGATGATGCCGATGATGGCGAGAACGACGATCCAGGAAGCGCAGCGGCGGGCGGCCTGGGGGAACATGGGCAGGCAATAACGGACCAGGCCGTAGGCGCCCATTTTCAGCATCAGGGAAGCGAGCATAACCGAACCGGCGGTGGGCGCTTCGACGTGGGCGTCGGGCAGCCAGGTGTGCAGGGGAAACAGCGGAACTTTGATGGCGAAGGCGATGAAAAACGCGAGGAACAGCAGCAATTCTTCGCCGGAAGTGAAGGAGAGACGGCCGGCGGTGAGCATTTCGAGGATGGCGGTGTAGTTGAAAGTTCCGGCGCGGTTATAGATAAAGATGATGCCGGTAAGCATGAGCACCGAGCCGGCCATGGTGTAGAGGAAAAATTTCACGGCGGCGTAGATGCGGCGCTCATGGCCCCAGATGCCGATCAAAAAGTACATGGGGACGAGCGAGATTTCCCAGAAGACGTAGAAGAGGAACAGGTCGAGCGAAACGAAGACGCCGATGAGGCCGAATTCAAGCAGAAGCAGGAAGGCGTAGAACTCTTTGACGCGCTTATCGATGGAGCGCCAGGAAATCAGAATGCAGATGGGAGTGAGAAAGGCGGTGAGGATGGCGAGCCAGAGGCTGAGGCCATCGATGCCGACGTGGTAATGGATTTCGGGCGGAGAAATCCAGATGACGTCGGTGGAGAATTGCGCGCCGGGAACGTTGCTTTGGAAGCCGGTGGCGAGGCCGATGGAGAAGATGAAGGTCACGAGCGCGAAGGCGACGGAGATATTGCGAATGGCGGATTCGTTGCGGCGCGGGATGAGGAGCAGGACAAGAAACCCGATGAGAGGGAGAGCGAGGACGAGGTTCAGGAGAGTCACCGGGCGACTCCGATCAAGCTCAGGGCGACGACGAAAATGACGGAGCCAAAGACGACCCAGGTGGCGTAGCTGCGAATATTGCCGGACTGGAACAGCTTGACCAAGCCGCCGAAGCTTTGCGAGCGCGACCCGATGCCGTTGACCGCGCCATCGATGACGCCGGCATCGATGCCGTGCCACAGGACCAGGCGCGAGCCGTTGACCACGGGCTTGACGACCGTGGCGTCATAGATTTCGTCGACAAAATATTTGTTGTAAACCAGGCGGTAGAAGCCGTTGATACGGGAGGCGAAGGCATCGGCGAGCTCGGGGCTTCGGACGTACATGACATAAGCGAGGCCGATACCCAGGAGACCGGAGAGGGAGGCGACAACAACCAAGACCCAGTCTTCAGGTACTTCCATAGTGGGGAAGAATTTGCCGAGCCAGGTGGGAACGTTGATGTAGCCGCCGGCGAGCGATAGCAGCGCAAGAATGGCGAGCGGCACGGTGATCACGCGCGGCGATTCGTGCGGATGCGCGTGGCCGCGATAGTCGCCCCAGAAGGTCAGGAACATGGCACGAAAAACGTAGAATGCGGTCATGCCGGCGGTGATGGTGCCGATCCAGTACATCCAGGGCGCGTGATGGTAGGCGCCGAGCAGGATGGAATCTTTGCTGAAGAATCCGGAAGTGGGGGGAACGCCGGAGATGGCGACGGCGGCGCACAGGAGCGTCCAGAAGGTGACGGGAATTTTTTTTCGGAGGCCGCCCATGTTGCGCATGTCCTGCTCGCCGGAGAGGGCGTGGATCACGCTGCCGGCTCCGAGGAAGAGCAGAGCCTTGAAGAAGGCGTGCGTGACCAGATGATAAATGCCGGAGGAAAACGCGCCCGTACCGACGCCCAAAAACATATAGCCGAGCTGCGAAACGGTGGAGTAGGCGAATACTTTCTTGATGTCGTTTTGCGCGAGGCCGATGGTTGCGGCAAACGCGGCGGTGAACAGGCCGATGACCGCGACCCATTCGAGCGCGGTGGGAGCGTGGATGTAGATCGGGAAGGAGCGCGCGATGACGTAGACGCCGGCAGTCACCATGGTGGCGGCGTGGATCAGGGCGGAAACGGGCGTGGGGCCTTCCATGGCGTCAGGGAGCCAGACGTAGAGCGGGAACTGCGCGGATTTGCCGCAAGCGCCGACGAGCAGGAGCATGGCGATGGTGGTGAGCAGGCCCTCGGGCTTGGAGGCGGCAGCGCCGAAGACAGTCGAGAAATCGAGCGAGCCGAAATTGACCACGATGAGCAGCATGGCGAGCGAGAAGCCGTAGTCGCCGATGCGGTTCACGATGAAGGCTTTGTTGCCGGCATCGGTGGCGCTTTTTTTCAGGAACCAGAAACCGATGAGGAGATAGCTGCACAGGCCCACGCCTTCCCAGCCGACGAACAGCAGCAGGTAGTTCGCCGCCAGCACGAGCGTGAGCATGAAAAACATGAACAGGTTGAGATAGGCGAAAAAGCGATAGTAGCCGCCCTCATGCGCCATGTAGCCGATGGAATAAATATGGATAAGCGAGCCGACGCCGGTGACGACCAGGAGCATGACGGCGGTAAGGCGGTCGACCGCGAAATCGCAACCTACGCGTAAGCCGCCGGCGACGATCCAATCGAAATAATGCTCGCTGACGGGTGTGTCGCCGAGCCCCACGACGACCTTGAGCGCCCAGATGAAGGCGAGAACGACGGTCCCCACGGCCACCGCATTGACGACCGTTTTAGAAAAGCGGCGGCCGAGGATTCCGTTGACGAGGAATCCTGCAAGCGGGAGCGCGGGGATGAGCCAGAGCAGTTGCATGGCGTCAATATTTCATGGAGTCCACATCGTCGACGTTAAGAGTCGAGCGGTTTTTGAATACGGTCAGAATAATGGCGAGGCCGACGGCGGCTTCGGCGGCGGCGACGACCATAACGAACAGGCTCAAAATGTGGCCATTGACCTGCTTGAGCTGGTAGGAAAACGCGACGAAAGTGAGATTGACGGCATTGAGCATCAGCTCAATGGACATGAACACGGTGATGATGCTTTTGCGGAACAGAAATCCCGCGATACCCAGGGCGAACAGGACGGCACTCAGGATCAGATACCAGGCAAGCGGGACGCCGGCCATCAGTCAAGCTCCTTGCGCGCGAGCACGATGGCGCCGATGATGGCGATCAGGATGAGCGCGGAGGTGACTTCGAAAGGCAGGAGATATTGGGTGAAAAGCGTCATCCCGAAGTTCTCGGCGGTGCCGCCTTTGAACGCGCCGAAGCGCACGAAGGACGATGCGGGGATGAGGCGCTGGATGAAATAGCTGGTGAGCGCGAGAAAGACGATCAGCAGCGGAAATCCGAGCAACTGCGCAACGAACGACCGGCCGCGTTTCGATTCCGCTCCGGCGTTGAGCAGCATGATCACGAAGACAAACAACACCATGATGGCGCCGGCGTAGACGATGAGCTGCGCCATGGCGATGAACTCAGCGCCGAGCAGGAGATACAGCACGGCCAGCGAGGCCATGACGCCAATAAGGGAAAGAGCGCTGGCGATGGGATGGGTTTGCACGACGACGTTCACGCCGCAAACGACGGCGATGATGGCGAAGATCAGGAACAGAATGACGTCCATACTATGAAAACCACGCCACAAGCAGGCCCGTCACCAGCAAGTTCACCAGCGCCACCGGGAACAAGACTTTCCAGGCGAACCGCATGAGCTGATCGTAGCGGAAGCGCGGCAGCGTGCCGCGAACCCAGATATAGAGGAACAGGATAGCGCCGGCTTTCGCGAGAAACCAGAACAGCGGGATGAAAATAGCCTGCACGGCAGGCGTGAGGAAAACCAGCGCGATAAATAAGAAGACGGCGCCGAATACGGGAAGGGTATAGCGATCCTTGCGGCGGGCAGGATGAAAGCCATGATAGAGGCAGAGCGCTCCGGCAAGGGCAAACAAGACGGTGGGGAGGTAATTGGAACCCGCGGAGACCGGGAACAACGGCTGCCATCCGCCCAGGAACAGAACTGTGGTCAGGCAGGAGACCGTGACCATGTTGGCGTACTCGGCCATAAAAAACGCAGCGAACTTCATGCTGCTGTATTCGGTATGAAAGCCGGCGACCAGCTCGTTTTCGGCTTCGGGAAGGTCGAATGGAACACGATTGGTTTCGGCAAATGCGGCGGTCAGGAATAGCAGGAAGCCGACGATTTGGGGCGCCGGGAGACGCAGAATGTTCCAGTCGATCAGCCAACCGGATTGCATTTCGACGATCTTGCGCAGACTCAAGCTATTCGAAAGCAGCAGCGGCGCGGCGACGGCCAGGCTCAGAGGCAATTCATAGCTGATCATCTGCGCCGAGCTGCGCAGGCCGCCGAGCAGCGAATATTTGTTATTGGACGCCCACCCGGCGAGAGCGATGCCGTACACGCCCATGGAGCTGATGGCGAGGATGAGCAGCAGGCCGATGTTGAGATCGGTAAGCTGCAGCCAGGTGTGCTGGCCAAAGACATCGATCGCCGGACCGAATGGGATTACTGAAATGGAGATGAGCGCCATGGTGATGGCGAAGAACGGGGCGAGCAAGTAAAAGAACTTGTTGACGTGCGGCGGGATCAGATCTTCTTTGGTGATGAGCTTGATGACATCAGCAAGAGGCTGCAGCAGGCCGTGCGGCCCGACGCGCGAAGGCCCGAGGCGGACCTGGATGTGCGCGATGACTTTGCGCTCCACCCATTGCAGATAGGCCAGAGTGGTGAGAAGGACAAACGCCACCACCACCGCCTTCAGGAAGCTCAGCAGAAAAAAATTCATTTAGTGGTAATCGAGCCGGCTCTCGAGGACAGAGTTTAACTTCTTAGAATAGCGCCCCAAGGTGCCGGACGTGAACAAGTTGTCGTGCGCGGACCAGATCAGGTCCGGGCGGCTCTGGACCGGAACGCGGCCGTTCAGAGGCATCGTGAGTGCGGCGCCGCCAGCCGCAATTTGAGACAGCGGGACATTATAGCCGCGCACGTTTTTGCGAATTTCCTCGAAAACGGAATCGGCAAGCCAAGGCCCCATTTGCGGAGCGGCGCCGATTTGCCTGGCGATCAAGCCGATGATTTCGAGGTCGGGCTTGGCGCCCATGGTGCGAATGGCTCGTTTCAGACGCTGCACTTCGCCGGTGATGTTGGTCACGGTCCCGGTCTTTTCGTACGCCGATGCGGCAGGCAGCACGACATCGGCGCGTCTGGCAGTTTCGGTGAGAAAAAGATCCTGGACGACGATGAAGGCGTTGGACGCGCGCAGCTCGGCAGCTTTCAGCGGGTTCGAACCGATAATCCAGAGCACGGCGAGATCTTCGCTGGCGAGCATGTCGGCTACCGTGAGTCCGGCTTGTCGGGAAGGCTCAAAGCCGGGCCGCAACTCGGGCACAAGACCCATGTCGATGGCTCCACGCGAATTCGAAGCATCCACCAGCGGAACATACTGAACAGGGATGCCGAGCGACGAGCCGAATTCGGCCAGCTTGCGGACACTCTCGCCTTTGATCGTGTCGCCGTAGAGAATGACCAGTTCCGGCTCAGCTTTGAGGCGCTCACGGATGGACTCGAGCGCGGCGAGTTCCATGCCGGGTTCGGCGCGCACCATGGCGGCGGCTATTTTGTCTTCCCGGACGGGCTTTGCGGTCACGACATAAACGTGCGCCTGATGGTGGCGGTAGTTGGCACGAATCTGGAAGGAGAGAAACGGGTGCTCGAGCGCCAGCTCGGCCCCGATCACCAGGATGGCCTTTTTCTCGTAGAGATCGTGCGTGCTGGCGAGCGCATTGGTCCGTCCGCTGAGAGCGTCGAGCAAAGTCGTCACGTCGCCGGTGCGGTGATGGTCGATGTTGTTGGTTTCGAGCACCTGGCGCGCGAATTTCTGCAAATAGTAATTTTCTTCGTTGGTGGTGTGGTTGGAGCCGATGATGCCGAAGTTTCCGCGCTGTGACTTTGCCTGTTGGAATTTTTGGGCGACGGTCTCGATGGCCTCCGACCAGGGAACCGGTTCGAGGACTCCGCTTTTCCGCACGAGCGGCGATTGCAGGCGGTCGGGATGATCGAAGAAATCGAAGCCGTAGCGGCCTTTGATGCAGAGGAACTCGCCGTTGATTCCGGAACGGTCGCGATTATTGCCGCGGATAATTTTGTCGTTGCGCACGCCTAATGTGGTCTTGCAGCCATCGGCGCAATGGGTGCAGATGGTGCCGACATGCTCCATCTCCCAGGGCCGGGTGCGATAGCGGTACGTGCCGCTGGTCAGCGCGCCCACCGGGCAGATGTCGATGCACATGCCGCATTCGTCGCACTCGAGGTGATCGCCTTTGTTGGGCGCGATTTCGGAAACCGCGCCGCGGTTGATCACTCCCAAAGCGCCGACGCCCATGCCCTCGTTGCAAATGCGCACGCAGCGGAAGCAGAGAATGCAGCGGGGCATATCGAAGAAGACCACGGGGGACCACTGCTTTTCCTCGACATGAATTTTCTGATCGGTGAAGCGGCTCTCACCGACGCCGTAGCGAAAGGTCATGTCCTGCAATTCACATTCGCCGCCTTTGTCGCAAACCGGGCAATCGAGCGGGTGGTTGGTGAGCAGGAACTCGAGCATGTACTTCCGCGCCTGGCGGACCTGCTCGGTTTCGGTGCGCACCACCATGCCTTCGGCGACGGGCAGCGTGCAGGCCACCATCAGCTTCGGAGCTTTCTCCACTTCGACCAGGCACATGCGGCAGGCGGCCTGAAGCGCGAGGCCTTCGTAATAGCAGAACGACGGAATCTCAATGCCGTTGCGCTTGGCGGCCTCAATGACGAGGGTGCCGGCAGGCACTTCGAGCTGGCGATCGTTGATGGTGAGCTTGACGAGATCCGCCATCAGGCCGTCACCAGCTCGGAGGATTTTTCATAGGGGCACGGTTTACCGTCGAGATGCGCTTCGAATTCTTCGCGGAACTTCTCGACGATGGAGATTGTGGGCAGAGCGGCGGCGTCACCCAGAGGGCAGAACGTTCGGCCGAGCATGTTCTTGGCGATATCGCCGGCGAGCGAAATGTCTTCGCGGCGGCCTCCGCCTTCGTGAAAGCGGACGAGAATTTTGCGGAGCCAGTTAGTGCCTTCGCGGCAGGGAATGCACCAGCCGCAGCTTTCGTGTGCGTAAAAGCGCATAATGCGCATCGCGACTTTCACCATGCAGGTGTCTTCATCCATGATGACAACGCCGCCCGAGCCGAGCATGGTTTTCTTTTTGGCCATGGCGTCGTAATCCATGGTGAGACCTTCGCACTCGGCGGCGGTGAGAACAGGGCAGGAGGAGCCGCCGGGAATGAAGGCCTTCAACTTTTTCCCGTTGCGAATGCCGCCGCCCACTTCGTTGATCATCTTGTCGACGGGGAATCCCAAGGGCAGCTCGTAGACGCCGGGTTTGTTGACATGACCGGTGAGGCAGGTCAGCTTGGTGCCGCCGGCTTTGGGAACGCCGAGCGCTGCAAAGGCGGCGCCGCCATCGCGAATGATAGGCGGGACCGCGCAGTATGTTTCGACGTTGTTCAGCACGGTGGGGCACTGGAACGCGCCGACCACGGCGGGAAACGGAGGACGGATCCGTGGAATGCCACGTTTGCCCTCCAGCGATTCAAGGAGTGCGGATTCCTCGCCGCACTCGTAAGCACCGGCGCCAGTGTGCGTGTACGCGTCGAAGGAAAAATTTGAGCCAAGCAGATTCTTGCCGAGGTAGCCGTGTTTGTAAGCCTCGGCGATGGCTTTATCGAGGATTTCGATGAGGTAGCGGTATTCGCCGCGGACGTAGATGTAACCGGCGTGCGCGTCGACCGCCAGGCCGGCGATCAGCATGCCCTCGATCAACTGGTGCGGATCATTCTCAATGAGCAGCCGATCTTTACAGGTACCGGGCTCGCTCTCGTCGGCGTTGACCACGATGTATTTGGGCTTCGGCGAATTGCGCGGGACGAAGCTCCACTTCATGCCGGTGGGGAAGCCGGCGCCGCCGCGACCGCGCAGGTTGGAGGTCTTGACTTCCTCAATGATTTCTTCCGGCTTCATGCCGAGAGCTTTGCGAAACGCCTGGTAGCCGTCGGTGGCGAGATAGGTACCGAGCGAAGCGGAGTTGGGCAAGCGGAACCGGCGGCTCAGCACCTTGATTTCGAGCGGGCTTGGTTCGTTATAGACCATACGCTACGAATTTTTCCTCAGGCTATCGAGAAGGCGATCCAGAGTTTCCTGGGTAACCTTGTGATGGAAGTCATAGTTGACCTGCAAAGCGGGCGCCCAGGAACAAGCGCCGATGCACTCGACTTCTTCGAGCGAAATTTTTCCGTCCTCCGTGACTTCCTTGTGCCCGATGCTGAGCCGCGAACAGGCATGTTTCCAAAGCTCCTCGCCGCCAGTGAGCAGGCAACTGATATTGGTGCAGATCTGGACGTGATATTTGCCGAGCGGCTTGCGGTGCAGCATGGAGTAGTAGCTCAGGACTTCTTCGACCTGGAGCGGCTGAACGCCCACGCGGCGCGCGACTTCTTCGACGAGCTCCGGCGTAACGGAGCCGACTTCGTCCTGCGCATAGAGCAGCATGGGCACCATAGCGGAACGCTTGCGCCCCGGCGGGTAGCTGGCTAGAAGCTTCGCGAATTTAGATTCAAGCTCGGGTGAGAACGTCATTTTAGAAAATCCCAATAAAGCTGCATGTGCTCTAACGGTCCGTGTCTCCCAAAACGAAATCCATGCTGCCGATGGAGGCAATGACGTCGGCGATCAGGGTGCCTTGAATCATCTGCGGCACCGCCTGGAGATTGCCGAAACTCGGACCGCGCACGTGGACGCGGTACGGTTGGGCTGTGCCGTCGCTGACCACGTAGTAGCCTACCTCGCCGCGCGGCGATTCAATGACCTGATACACTTCGCCCGGCGGCACGCGGAAGCCCTCGGTAACGATCTTGAAGTGGTAGATGAGGGCCTCCATCTGGGTTTTCATTTTTTCGCGGTCGGGAAGCACGACGTGCGGGGCGTCAGCGGTCCAGCGGCCGGAGGGCATGCCTTCGAGGGCCTGCCGGATGATGCGCGAGCTCTGCCGCATTTCCTCGATACGCACCAGATACCGCGCGTAGACGTCGTTTTCGGTTCGCGTGGGAATTTCGAAATCGAATTTGTCGTAGCTCGAATACGGCTCAGCTTTGCGCATATCCCACTTCAGGCCGGCGGCGCGGAGCATGGGCCCGGTCACGCCCAGATCGAGCATGTCTTCGATCGACAGAAAGCCCACGCCTTTGGTGCGGCCGATCCAGATGCGGTTGTTGGTGAGCAGCTCTTCATACTCATCGACGCGGCTGGGAAACACGTCGATGAAGTCTTTCACGCGCTTTTGCCAGCCGCGCGGCGGCTCGAGAGCCAGCCCGCCGATGCGGAAGTAGCTGGTCATCATGCGCTGGCCCGAGTACATTTCGAAGATGCGCAGGATGTCTTCGCGCTCGCGGAAGCAGTAGAGGAAGACCGACATCGCGCCGATGTCGATGGCGTGCGTGCCGAGCCAGACCAGGTGGCTATTGAGCCGCGTCAGCTCGGTAAGCATAACGCGCTGCCACTGCGCCATGGGAGGAATTTCGATTCCCAGGAGTTTTTCGACCGCGAGGCAATAGCAGAGATTATTGGACAGCGGAGCGAGATAGTCGATGCGATCGGTCAGGGTGACTCCCTGCTGGTAAGTTTTGGCCTCGAATTCTTTTTCAATGCCGGTGTGCAGGTAACCGATGTCTGGCTGGGCGGAAACAATGGTTTCGCCGTCGAGCTCGAGCAGGAGGCGCAACACGCCGTGGGTTGACGGGTGCTGCGGCCCCATATTGAGCACCATGCGGCGGGGACGCGGGGTCACCTCAGGCTGGCCAGCCGGAGTTTCCGCTTCGGCCGTTGTTACGCCGGGAGTGTCAGTTTCGCTCATCGTTCAAACTCGCGAACCAGTTACCGGATAATCTTTTCGCAGCGGGTGGCCTTCCCAATCATCCGGCAGCATGATGCGGCGCAAATCGGGATGGCCGCGAAAACGGATGCCGAACAGGTCGAAGGTCTCGCGCTCATACCAGCCGGCGCCGCGCCACACTGCGGTCACTGAATCGATCTCCGGATTCGCTCCGGGAAGGCGGCACTTCAGGCGGAGGCGCAAATTGCGCTCCATCGAGTGCAGGTGGTAAACGACCTGGAACCGCGGCTCTTCGGGATACCAGTCGACCGCGGTCACCGTGCTCACGCGAGTAAATTTCTGCGCGGTTTTGAGATGACGGCAGACATCAACGATTTTATCCGCAGCGATTTCGAGCGTCAGCTCGTTGCGATCCAGCTTGCCGCCGTCTACGGCTTCGGGTTGAGCGCTCACCAGCGCCGACACCACGGGATCATCGTTCAGTTCCGGGGCAAGCACTACGTCTTCTCGCCCGAGCGGTCTGAGTAAGCCCACTCGAGCGCTCCTTTTTTCCAGATATAAAAGAAGCCGCAAACAATCAGGACGATGAAGATCACCATCTCGATGAAGGCGAACATTTTCAGCTCCCGGTAAACCACGGCCCAAGGGTATAAGAAGATCGCTTCGATATCGAAGACGATGAAAATCATGCCGACCAGATAAAATTTCACGCTAAAACGTTGACGGGCATCGCCGGTCGGAACGATACCGCTCTCGTAGGGCTGCTCCTTGACGCGGTCGCGGACGCGCTTGCCGAGAACAAAGGAGAGCCCCAGCATCAGCGTCGCTACGGCGATCCCGATCGCGACCTGAAGCAGAACAGGGAAATAGAGCTCCGGATAACTAGTAGGCATTTCCTGTTTTGCCGGGGACTAAAAAAGGCTTTAAATTTCAATATAATGACTATGAAAACGGGGTGTCAACCCGCCCCGGGTGTTATGCGGCACACGTCGATGGAAATTGCTATTTCGGTCAACGGCGAAGAGCGCCGGATTCGTGACGGCGCGACGATCGCGGATCTGATTGGCGAGCTGCATCTGGACCCTGAGCGGCTGGCCGTGGAGCTCGATCTTCGCATTGTGAAAAAGCAGGACTGGAGTATGACACACCTGAGCGGAGGCTCGAAGCTGGAGATCGTGCAATTCGTCGGAGGCGGCTAAGGCTGACACCGTTTTACTGATTGCCAGGACGTCGAATATTCGTACTGCTAGGCGCGTCCTGTGGCGCGCTCGCAGTGTACAAGACGAGACGCGTCTCCGTACCAAAATTCAAAACGGACCTGTACATCTATGGTTGCGCCAGTCGCCTCCTTAATTCTGCAGAGAGCCGCGCAGGCATTATGCGAAGCTGCGAACCGCCCCGGCTTCGTCCTCGTGCACGTCGAAAACCGTATACAGCTTGGTAATTTGCAGGAGGTCTTTTACTCTTTTGGTCAACCCCAACAGTTTCAACTGGCCGCCCTGGTTGGCGACGGTCGTGAAACCGGAAACCAGCTCTCCGATACCGGAGCTGTCAATATAGGAGACCTCGCCCAGATTCAGCAGAATCTTTTTGTGGCCCTTGCTCACCATGTCCCGCAGGGTGTCGCGCAGCGCACTCGAACCTTCGCCCAGCGTAATACGCCCAGCCACATCCAAGACGCTGACGTCTCCAACCTGCCGCGTGTTTAACTTAACGCTCACTTCCGTAAACCTCCTCGATAAAAAACGCTTCGCTATTTCCGCCCGAGATACTTGACCAGAGTGACCTCGGTACCGGCCGGAGCTAAGCGCCGGACCTGCAGCTCATCCATAAATGCGCGGATAAGAAAAATGCCCCGCCCCGAGTGCCGCAGCAGATTTTCATCCGAAAGCGGGTCGGGCACATTGCCCAAGTCGAACCCCTTGCCCTGATCCGCTATGGTCACCGTAAACCGGTCGGTCTGCTTGGAAACAGATACGTGAACTTTTTTATGCGCGCTGTACTGATTGCCGTGCACTACGGCGTTCACCATCGATTCGCGCACAGCCATGCCGATCTTGTGCAAATCTTCTTCTTGAAAACCAGCTTTTTGCGCCAAGTCCAATACCAGGGATTCAGCGCTGTCCACGCTCTCCAGTGTCGAATCCAGAAACTGATCTACAGTCTCGGCTTCGCCGCCAGTGTTCTTCCCCATATTTGAGCTGGCCTCAGCGTGGCCAAGTCGAATCGCTACAATAACCTGCCGGTTGAAGGAAAGTCAAGAGCAGGAGCGCGCCGCAGTTCGCTGGCGCCACTTTTCTACACTCGACCGCTGTCGCAAATTGCTCGTTCAGGCTAGCGTCAACTTCAGTTTTTGGCCGCCGGATAATTTTACGGGAGGGCTGAGCCGCACCACTGCCTCGCCACGCGCGGCCTCGGCGACGGCCGGGTGGCTCGAAGAGACTTTCGCGTGCGTGCCCGAAAAGGGCAATCGCACGATAGCAAGCTCCAGCGCACCGCCTTCAACAGCGATCTCGGCATCGAGATTCTGTTTTGCAGCCTGCTGCGCGTAACTTCCCCAGGCGGTGCCGGTTGAGTACAGGCAGCGGAAGTTCGACGCGGAAACGCGGGGCGCGAAGCGGATGGCTTTGTGCGGCGCCGAGTAATCGAAGCCTGAAATGGCGGTCAGCACGGACCAGCTCGACATGGCGCGAGCGTAGTGATTGCCGCACTCGATCTCGTTCCATGGATTTCGGCGCGCACCATCGTAGCGGGCGCGCGCGGCCTCGACGATGGCCAAACCTTCTTTGACCATGTCTTCGTAAATCAGATGCGCGGCCACCTGGTACTCGATGCCGGTCCAGACCTCGTCGGAGTAGACGAAGGGTAATGCAGGCCGTTTTCCTTTAGGCCAACTGCAGAGCAGAAGGCCTTTTTCATCGTTGAGCGCATAAATGCGCTGGGCATTGGCGAAATCGGCGAAGTCTGTGTTGAAGTTATATCGAAAGATGGAAGCGAGAGCGCTGCGTAGATGATCATGGGGCAGCAATTTTTCGAGTCCCACCACCTCGGCGAACCATTGGCCCAGCAACTGATCCGAGAGGCAGCCTTCGCCGTATTGGTAGTACGACGCCTTGGGCGTCGATTCGTCCACCTTCTGGACGTAATACTCGCCATTCCATAACGCCTGATCCAGCCGCGCACGGCCCTGTTCGAAAATCTTGCGATAGGTTTGGGCAGCGGACTGGTCGCCTAGGTGCTCGGCCATGCGCGCGGCAGCAGCCAGCGCGCCAAGATAGAGCGTGCCCATCATCGTGTTCGGACCGTAAAACTCGATGTCGTAGGTATTGTGCTGCTCGCCTTCCATGACGCCGTCGCGGTCCGCGTCCCATTTCACCCAGGCGTACTCGAGCGCTCGCTTGACGGCGGGCCAAAGATCGCGCAGCCATTCGTCGCCCGCGCCGCGCATCCATTCACGATAGACCTTCATGATGCAGCCCATCTGGCCATCGGCGGCGGGGAGCTGGCTTCCGCCCGATTGTGAGCGCAAAGGCACCGGTGTGCGAAAGCTCATGCTGCCGTCCGGGCCGAGGTTGGAATGGAAATCGGTTTCCCGCATGCTGCGCTCGAGGTCCGGATAGAGATGCGCCATGGCCTGCTCGTAGTTATAAACGTGCGTGCAGTTCATGGGACAGCATCCGGAATGATCGTTGCAGCCTTCGAACGCGAGGGTCACGTTGCCCTCCATGACCATCACTGTATTGGTGCGGAGGATCGATGCCTGGCTGGAGACAGCATCGATGACCGGCCCCGGAAGCGTGGAAGCATACAATGTGTCCCGATACTTTCGGGAGCGGGTGCCGAGCGACTCGATCTCACGCAGGGCATGAACCGCGGGTTCCCACGCCGATGGCCATCGCGTTCCGTACTGGTTTTTGAGGGAGGTAGGTTTGGGAGCCTCGGCGACCGGCCCGAAATCCTCGCCCGCGCTGCGCCAATAGATCTCGGTGTTGGGAAAGTGCCAGGCCAGCACGAACGTCACGTGTCTGGTCTCGCCCGGCTTCAAAGTGAAATGCGAGGCGAGCGAAGCGTAGTCGGTGGTCTTATCTTCTGAAGGGGCGCCGGCATTGTTCGGAAAACGGCCGCGCGCGAGGAATTCATCCCACCACTTCTGAAACTCGTCCCACCACTCGCCGTGTTCCCAATGCAAGCGGTACGAAATGTCGCCCGCTTCGGTGACGACGGCCATCGAACCATGCCCTGGCGAATCGGAGCCGTATTTGCTCGACGACAGATAGAGCCCGCTCGCGCCGTTTTCGGTGCGAAACTCGTTCAAGTTCGATCCGAAGAACGGCTCGGAGCGGCTGGAAAGCCTGGTTACACCGTCGTAACCCACTGGGTTCATGATCGAGAAGGCGAGCGCGGCATTGACTGCCGATGCGGCCCGGTTGTGCAGCTTATAGGTGAGCAGAGCCACCGGGAGGCTCGATTCCGCCGTGGCCAGCGGGACCATCGGATTGAACGCTTCGAGCGACACCCCCACCGGCAGCTTGCGATCCAGGAATTCGACCGTGGCGAACGGATAAGATCCGGTGAACACTGCTTCCGGAAAGCGCGGCAGACCGAGGGCGGTATCACGCGGCAGCCCGTCTGAACCGGTAAACGGCGGAAGAGGCTGGCGCTCGACGACTCGGATCAGGGGTTTCGAAAGCCCGCCGCCTTCCAGTCTCATCGAAACAAACGTGAAGGGCAGAACGCCGCCTTTGTTCGGGCGATTGAAAATTTCCCAATCGCGCAAGTCGCCCCGGCCTCCGAGCGATACCGTGCCCGTGCCGATGCCTCCCAGCGGGAATGCAATCTCCTTGAGCGCGGCTTTCGTGAAGCGCCGGCCAGGCGCAGGTTGGGATTTCGCCGTGCCGCGCGTGGTTTGGGCGGCGGATAAACCGGCGGCCGCGGCTGAACCGGCCAGCAGAGATCGTCTGGTAATCTTCATACGACTTCCTTAAACCGATGTTCGGGCATGGGCGGAGACGGGCGGAACGACTGCTGTCGAGTTACGCGCACCGTACCCGGCATTTGATGAATCGCGTGTTCGACTGCGGCACTCAATTTCTCCGGTGCTCCGAGCGCTCGCAGGTTAAGAGTCAGAGCGTAGCGGCGCGCGGGCGGAGCATCGAGTTGGCCCTCAACAGATGGTTTTTCTCCATTACGACACACGCTGGCCTTGAGATATCCGTTCGCCGATTGCGCGAACACTTTCAGGTGTGCAATGGCGATTCCGGACTCCGTCAACAGTTTGTCGAGATGAGCGATGAGCGGACCGGCCAATGCCGCGGGTGTCAGGGCTCTCGCGAGGTGTAAGTTGGCGCGCCAGTTCAGCCAGCCAAGCGCCGCCTCTGCTTCGGCATAGAGCTGATAGTCGATCTCGAGAAGCCGCGAGCCTGTGCTCGCGCCTGCCGCCAGCAGCGCATTCAGCCACTCAGGGATACCGAACCCGGTAAGTGCGCTGAGCTTGCGGGCTTCGATTCCGTCGAGAGTAGGGAAACGCTCGTAGCGGTCCGCCTTGCTGAAACAGACGACATCGGCTTCGGCGATCTGCTTCTGGAAAAGATAAGCCGCCAGCGGGTCGCCGTCCGGACGCAGCAGCTCTTCGGCGCGCGCCGGATCGACCAGCACTGTCAGGGGCGCCAGACGAAACCGGCCGCTGTGGTATCGCTTGATTGGCTGCAAAATGGTCGCGGAAAGATCGGTGCAACTGCCGACCGGTTCTGCCAGGATGAACTCCGGCGCTTCGCGTTCGGCCAGACGCTCAACGGCGGCCATGAATTGCGAGAACCGGCAGCAGAAGCAGCCGCCGGCGATCTCCTCAGCCGGGAACCCGGCGGATTCAGCCAGCCGCGTGTCCACTAAATCCGCGCCCTGGTCGTTCAAGATCACGCCAACGCGCCCGCCCTGTCCCCGCAGATGGCGGGCGGCTGCAAGCAGCAGCGTGGTTTTACCGGCGCCCAAAAAGCCACCGACCAGAATCAAACGAGCCGACAAGTGAAAAGCATACTAGAGGCGAGCGGGCGCGGCAATGCGAGGAGGATCTGTGCCGAGAGGGACGGCGCTACGGAGCATCTTGAACTGGCCGTTCATAGACGCTATTCTGATCCGGGGGTCTGCACATGAGGGCCAGGATTTGTTCGGCGTTCCTTCTCGCGGGCGCGGCATTCGGCGCGCCGGCGCCAACCTTTTATAAAGACGTCCTGCCGATCCTGCAGAAGAACTGCCAAGGATGCCACCGTCCGGATGAAGCGGCGCCTATGTCATTTCTGACCTACGCTGACGTCCGGCCGTGGGCCAAAGCCATCCGCGAGGCGGTGCTGCTCAAGAAGATGCCGCCGTGGTATGCCGATCCGCATTACGGCAAGTTCCGCAACGATCGCGCTCTTGCGCAAAGCGATATCGACACGCTCGCCACGTGGGCCGATGGCGGGGCCGTAGAAGGCAATGCCAAAGAGGCTCCGCCCGCGATCGAATTTCCTGAAGGCTGGAGCGCGGGAAGGCCGGACCTCGTGATCGAGATGCCGGAAGAGTTTCATGTGCCGGCGTCCGGGACAATCCCCTACCAGCATTTCGTACTTCCCACCGGATTCAAGCAAGACAAGTGGGTGCGGATCGCGGAATTGCGTCCCGGCAATCGCGCCGTGGTGCACCATGCGCTGATTTTTGTGCGGCCGCCGGGGTCCAGGTACATGGCCGACGCCAGGCCCGGCGAAGCTTTTGTCCCCAAGCAGGACTGGCGCGTCGGCCGGTCGCCGTACGACGAATTTCTAGACATCTACGTTCCGGGCGTCACGCCGCAAATTCTGAAACCGGGTGAAGCTAAGCTGATCAAGGCAGGCTCGGACCTGATTTTCCAGATCCATTACACGACCAACGGTAAACCGGCGGTTGATCGCAGCAAGATTGGCCTGACCTTTGCCGGCGAGCCGCCGGCGAAGCGCGTGTACACGCTAGCGGTCGCGACCGACCGGTTTGTGATTCCTCCCGGCGCGCCGAACTACGAAGTACAGTCGAAATTTGTGTTGCAGTCTGATGCCACGCTGATCAGCATGAATCCACATATGCACCTGCGCGGAAAGTCGTTCGAGTACCGCGTGATCTTTCCCACGGGCGAAGACGAAACGCTGTTGCGCGTCCCGCGTTATCTGTTCGCCTGGCAAATGCCGTACATACTCGCGAAGCCGCTATTATTGCCGAAAGGCACGCGAATCGAATGCACCGCGCATTTCGATAATTCGCCTAATAATCCGACCAATCCCGACCCCAAAGCCGAAGTTCGCTGGGGTGACCAGAGCTGGGAAGAGATGATGGTGGGTTTCATGGATGTCGCGTTCGATGCACACCTTGATCCGATGGATCTGTATCGCCCGCGCCGGCAATCGGCAGGTGGCGAATAGCGCAGCGAAATTTCAGTCGATTTTCATGTGTTCCCGGTAGAATACCTGGGCCGGATGGGCTATTGGTGCCGATGGTTCATTTTCATTTGCGCCGCTGGCGCTGCCGTGTGCCAGCCTATATCAAATTCCGGCGGCCGGAAAACTGCAAACGCCGTGCGGGTGGATCGTGCGCCGGCGCTGGATGGCACCCTGAACGATTCGCTGTGGCAAATGGCCGACCCGGTCGTCGATTTTCGCCAGCGGGAACCATATGAAGGCCAGCCGCCCACCGAGCGCACCGAAGTCAGAATCCTGTTCACGCGCCACGAGGTCTATTTCGGGATCGCCTGTTACGATTCGGAGCCCGGGCGGATTGTCGCCAACGAGCTGCGGCGCGATTTGCCGCAGGATCTCGATGATTATTTCGAGATCTCAATTGACTCGACGCACGACCGCCGCAACGCGTACGTTTTTCAGATCAATCCCCTGGGCACGCAGTTCGACGGCCTGGTGACCGAAGAGAGGCATGCCGAAGGGCAGGACTTCGACGCCGGCTGGGACGGCGTATGGACGTCCGCGGCTCGCATCAGCGACAAAGGCTGGACGGCAACTGTCGGCATTCCATTCACGACACTGAATTTTACTCAGTCCGAAAATGTCGTGTGGGGCCTGAATTTCAAGCGATTTATCCGCCGAAAGAATGAAGAAGACCTGTGGAGCGCGTGGCGTCGTATCTTTGGCATTACGAAAGTTTCCGAGGCAGGTGAGTTGCAAGGCATCAACGACATCGGCAGCGGCCGGCTATTTATCGTGAAGCCTTACGCGCTCGGTGGATTTTCGCGTGTGGGCCGCGGCTCTTTCGATGCGCTCCATACCGGCGGCGTGGATATTAAATACGGGCTGCGTTCCAATCTGGTGGCAAACTTGACCGCCAATACAGATTTTGCGGACGCCGACGTGGATCAGCAGCAATTCAATCTGACGCCGTACAAGCTGTTCTTTCCGGAGAAGCGTCCGTTCTTTCTCGAAAACGCGGGCATTTTCGATTTCTCAACGGGTTTTAACGATCTGCTGTTTTTCAGCCGGCAGATCGGAATCGATCCTGTCTCTGGCGAGGTGGTGCCGCTCGACGGTGGAGGTAAGGTGACGGGTTCGCTCGGCGGCTTCGAGCTTGGAATGATGGATGTGCGAACCCGTGCTGAAGACACGAATCCATACGCCAATTACGGCGTCGTACGCGTGAAGCGGTCGCTATTCGGCGATTCCTACATCGGCGCTATGGCCATCGATAAAGAGTCGGGCAATCCGCAGGACCGCTTCAATCGTACCGGCGGCGTGGATACGCGTCTGGTCTTCTTCAAAAACCTGGTACTGCACGGTTACGCTGCCAAGACCGCATCGCCCGGCATCCGCAGCGGCGATTCTAATGTTGGCGGCGATGTTTCCTACAACACTAACTGGATGCAGTTTCAGGCGCGCCACAACAAGATTGGCGCGAATTTTAACCCGGAAGTTGGATTCATCGAACGCGTCGATGCCGTCCAGAACGAAGTGGACTTGAATCTCAGTCCGCGGCCCAAAATTCGCGGTATCCGGGAGCTGAACTTCGAAGCCTTCATTTTCCACGCGCCAGACACGCACGGCGTGCTGCAAACGCAGGAGTGGCAGACCACATTTCGCGCACTATTTCACAATGGCGGTTACACCGATGACGACCTTTGGGATGTGTTCACCCAGCGCATTACGCAGCCTTTCCAGATTTACAAAAACATCACGATCCCGGTAGGCATGTACCACTTCGAACGCCATCAGATCACTTTTGGCTCGGGCCAGGACAAGCGATTCACGTTTAACTTATTCGAGCGATTCGGCACTTACTATACGGGACATTTGAACGAGGCGCGCGTGCGAACGAATTACCGCCCCGCGTCGCGATTCTCGATCTCTACGACCGCCGGTTGGAATAAGTTTTCCCTCGCGCAAGGTAAGTTCTCCGTTGCGCTGGCATCCGTGCAGGCTAACTATTCATTTTCCCGTTTTCTGACGACCAGCTCGCTCATCCAGATGGACACCGCCAACCCACAGGCTGTGAGCGCCAATCTGAGGCTGCGTTATAACTACCGCCCCGACAGCGACTTATTCGTAATTTATAATATTGGCACTCGTTTTTCGAGCCTGATAGCCGGTAACTTAGAACAACTAAGAGAGCAACGTTTTGTTATTAAGCTGACTTACTCGTTCACGCCTGTTTGGGCGTCCGGCCGCGGTTCGGGCGTCACTGAACCCGGCTGGGTTTCGGACGATGTGCGCGATTCCCGCTCCAGCAGACGCGGCGGATTGCGCAGCGCTTCCTGGTGAAGAGCTCAATCGCCGCAGACGTTTAGATTCCAGCTTGTAATCACGCGTGTTTCGTGTTCATATCCGAGCGTGCTCACGGTAGCCGTGCTTAATGCGAACAGGCGCGCGGCATCCGGAGGCAAATCGAGCCAGCAGGCTGTCAGGATGCGAAGTATGTGGCCGTGGGCAAACAGCGCTACATCGCCGGATGCTCCCTGCGACCGCGCGATGATACGTCGCGCCCGTTCCGCCACTAGTTCGATGGTTTCCCCGCCCGGCACGCCGTCGCGCCAAAGCGACCAGTCAGGCCGTTCTTTGCGGATCTGCGTGGTGGTGCGACCCTCATACTCGCCGTAATCCCACTCTTTGAGATCCGGGTCAATCCGGGCCACCTCACCGAACCCGGCCAGCCTGCACGTTTCGCGCGCGCGTGCCAGGGGACTGGTCAGCACGAGCGCAAACTGCCGGCCTTTGAGAAACCGGCCAACCGCCGCGGCGCGCTCTTCTCCGCGCTTGGTTAGCGGCAGGTCCGTGCTCCCCGTGTGCGCGCCCGATAGGCTCCATTCCGTTTCACCGTGACGAATCAACCAAAGCTGAGCGGCCATGACTAAGCTTTCTCACGCATCACACGATGGCACTCGCGCGCGATTTCCCAATCTTCTTCCGTCCGGATTACAAGTACGCGCACTGGCGAACCGGCGGCCGTGATATCCGCGTCGGGTGTTGCTCTTGCGTTTTTCTGTTTGTCGAGCCTGATGCCGAGGAATGCTAACTGCGCGCAAGCGGCCTCGCGAACGCGCGCACTATTTTCCCCGATGCCTGCGGTAAATACCAGCGCATCCAAACCGCCGAGCGACGCCGCCATAGCGCCAATCTCCCCGCACAGCCGGTGCACGAATACGTCAAAGGCCAGCTTCGCGCGCTCGTTTCCCGCATCCATTGCGGCTTCGATCTCGCGCATATCGCCCGATAAGCCGGATAATCCCTTCAGCCCCGATTCCTTGTTCAGGATGCGGTCCAGCTGATCCGCCTGATATCCGCAATGCCGCACCAGGTAAATCACGATTCCCGGGTCGATCGACCCGCACCGTGTGCCCATCACCAGGCCCTCGAGCGGCGTGAACCCCATGGTCGTATCGATGCTGCGGCCATCGTGCACGGCTGCCAGAGAGCAGCCGTTTCCAAGGTGACAGGTGATCATGCGCAACGATCGCAGGTCGCGCCGGAGAATTTCCGCCGCGCGCCGGGAAACGTATTGATGGCTGATGCCATGAAAGCCGTAGCGGCGAATGCCGTCGGCCAGCCATCCATAGGGTCCCGGATAAACATTCGCGGCCGGCGGTAATGTCGCGTGGAAAGCTGTGTCGAAGACTGCGATTTGGGGGATGTCCGTCCCCAGAACGCGCTCCGCAGCCTCAATCGATTCGAGCTCGAGCAAATTGTGCTCCGGCGCGAACTCCGCCAGGCGTTTAATCTCCGCCTTCACTTCGGCGCTGATCCGAGTGGTTCGTGTGAAGGCTTTTCCGCCGTGGACGATCCGGTGGCCCACCACGTCGATTTCACCGGGACCGCCGATTACCTTGCCACCCCAGAGCGTGCGGAGCACGGGTTCCAGCACTTCACTCGCATTATTGATCCGGATCTGCTTTTGATCGCCGGCGCCGGTCGAGACACGAACATCCGCGGTGCCTGCATGCCGCCCCCAGTCCGCGCGCGCGTCCCACAACGGCTGCGGCGAATCGGCGGGAAGTGTCTCGCTTTGCACATCCCATAGCCGCGCCTTTAAGCTGCTCGAACCCCCGTTCAAGACCAGGATCTTCATCGCGTCCGGCCGCGATCAGCCCGGCCAGCGCCAGTCGCGAATCTCCGGCATGTCGTCACCGTGCTCGCGAATATAGAGCTTGTGTTCGATCAGAGTATTGCGGAACCGCTGTTTCACATGCGCCCCGACGGTTTGCAGCCTCGGAACGCGGTCAATTACATCCATCGCCAGATGGAAGCGGTCGAGATCGTTCATCACCGTCATATCAAACGGCGTGGTCGTGGTCCCCTCTTCTTTGTAACCGCGCACGTGCATGTTGGCATGGTTTGTCCGCCGGTATGTCAGCCGATGGATCAGCCACGGATATCCGTGAAACGCGAACACGATCGGCTTATCGGCGGTGAACAGCGAATCGAAGTCCCGATCAGACAGCCCGTGCGGATGCTCGCTGGATGGCTGGAGCGTCATGAGATCGACCACATTGACCACTCGAATTTTCAGATCAGGAATGGCCTTGCGCAGCAGGCTGACCGCAGCTAGAGTCTCGAGAGTCGGCACGTCACCCGCAGAGGCCATCACCACATCGGGTTCGGCTCCTTCGTCGTTGCTCGCCCAGTCCCAGATTCCGATTCCCGCGGTGCAGTGCTGGATGGCCGCATCGATATCCAGCCATTGCAGTTCCTGATGCTTTCCCGCCACGATCACGTTGATGTAATTCTTGCTGCGCAAACAATGGTCCGCCACCGAGAGCAGGCAGTTGGCGTCCGGCGGCAAGTAAACGCGCACTACGTCGGCCTTCTTGTTGACCACATGGTCGATGAAGCCCGGGTCCTGGTGGCTGAAACCGTTGTGATCCTGCCGCCACACGTGCGAGGTGAGCAGGTAATTGAGCGAAGCGACAGGCCTCCGCCACGGAATTTCCCGAGTAACTTTCAGCCACTTCGCATGCTGGTTGAACATCGAGTCGATGATGTGGATGAATGCTTCGTAGCACGAAAAAAAACCGTGCCGGCCGGTCAGCAGATAGCCCTCGAGCCACCCCTGGCACATGTGCTCGCTCAGCACCTCCATCACTCGGCCGTCGGGTGAGACATGGTCGTCGTTTGGGATGATCTCGGCGGTCGAGACGCGGTCCGTCACTTCAAACACAGCTCCCAGCCGGTTGGAGGCGGTCTCATCCGGTCCGAAGACCCGGAAGTTGCCCGCATCCTGGTTCATTTTCACGATGTCGCGCAGCATGTTACCCAGCACGCGGGTGGATTCGGCGGGTTTCACGCCCGGTTTGGGAACTTCGATAGCATAAGCGCGGAAATCCGGCATGCGGAGATCTTTGAGCAGGATGCCCCCGTTGGCGTGAGGGTTGGCGCCCATACGCCGCTCCCCCTTCGGCGCCATCTCTGCCAGTTCAGCCTTGAATTTACCGTTCTGGTCGAATAACTCTTCGGCGTGATAGCTCTTCATCCAGGCTTCGAGCACTTTGACGTGCGATGGCTTGGAGCGAAAGCCGTCGATCGGCACCTGGTGGGCGCGGAAAGTTCCTTCGATCTGTATGCCGTCCTCTTCTTTCGGCCCGGTCCAGCCTTTCGGCGAGCGGAGGACGATCATGGGCCATTGAGGACGGTTGTGGAATCCGTGGCTCCTGGCGTCAGTCTGAATCTGGCGGATCTCCTCGACAATCGCGTCCAGCGTGCCCGCCATTAATTGGTGCATCGGCTCCGGATCATGCCCTTCTACAAAATATGGGCGGTAGCCATAGCCGGTGAGCAGCTCCTTCAATTCGCCGGTTGGGATCCGCGCCAGGACCGTTGGCCCGGCGATTTTGTAACCGTTCAAATGGAGGATTGGGATCACCGCCCCGTCTTTAGCGGGATTGAGAAACTTGTTCGAGTGCCAACTGGCAGCCAGTGCGCCTGTTTCGGCTTCGCCGTCCCCGATCACGCAGCAGACCATAAGGTCCGGGTTGTCGAACGCGGCCCCGTAAGCGTGGACCAGCGCGTACCCTAACTCGCCGCCTTCATGGACCGAGCCCGGTGTTTCGGGAGCCACGTGGCTCGGAATGCCCCCTGGGAAGGAAAACTGCTTGAAAAGCCGCTTCATCCCCTCGGTATTCTGGGGAATATTTGGGTAAATCTCGCTGTAGGTGCCCTCCAGGTACGTATTGGCTACCAAGCCCGGCCCGCCATGGCCCGGACCTGTGACATAAATCATGTTCAGATCGAACTTCTTGATGAGCCGGTTGCAGTGGACATAAATAAAGTTCAGACCCGGAGTGGTCCCCCAGTGCCCCAGCAGCCGGGGCTTGATGTGCTCCAGCCGGAGCGGCTCGGTGAGTAAAGGGTTGTCGTAGAGATAGATCTGTCCGACCGACAGATAGTTCGCCGCGCGCCACCAGGCGTCCATCTTGTGGAGTTCATCGCGGGTAAGGACACTGGTTTTGACATCCGGGTCCACATGATTATGAACGGCTATTTCCATTTCAGGCTTCCTGATATCCAGCATGGCAGAAAAACCAGTGTCTGCAACCCACCGAGACCTCTCATATATGATTTCTGGGCCATCGGGAGAATCCCCGATAACCCAAAGGCATACCGTGGCTGTATGATATAAGACACCCCAGTCTCATGCCGGTTCGCAGGAAAATTACCGATCGTTACGAGACCCTCGACATCCTCGGCAAGGGCGGGATGGGTCTCGTCTATAAGGCCTATGACACAGTAGTGCAGCGAGAGGTGGCTCTCAAAACGCTGCGCGACACTCCGAGCAAGCTGGCGCTCGATCTGTTCCGCAAAGAGTGCGGTGTTTTGGCTTCGATGAGCCACCCCAACATCGTGGAAATTTTTGATATTGGGGAATTTAACGAAGATGGCGCCGTGAAGCCCTACTTCGTCATGCCGCTGCTTCCGGGAGTGACGCTCGACCATCTGATCCGTACCTCCAGCCAGCGCCTGACCGTCGAAAGAACGGTCGAAATCATCATGCAGACCTGCCGCGGCCTGCACGCGGCGCATGAGCGTGGCCTGGTGCATCGCGACCTTAAGCCCAGCAACATCTTCGTGATGCCGGACGATGCCGTCAAGATTATCGACTTCGGCGTCGCCCACATGGCCGACACCACTGCCACCATGACGGTCGCCGGCGGCACCCTGCCCTATATGGCGCCTGAGCAGCTCGAGATGAAGCCAGCCTCGCCGCTCTCCGACATTTTTTCGCTCGGCGTGGTGTTCTACGAAAGCCTCACTCGCCGGCGGCCGTTCGATTTCCCGACCGAGCAGGAAACGGCCCAGGCGATCATGCACCATGTTCCGCCTGCGGTTTCCGAGCTGAATCCCGCGGTCGGCCAGATGGTGAGCCGCGTGATTCACAAGGCCATGGCCAAGCAGCCCTGGAACCGGTTTTCCACGGCCAAGGAATTTGCCGAAACCCTGCTCAAGGCGCAGCGCAACGAGCCGATCGAGATTTTCGATACCGCCCGGCTACAGCCACGCATCCAGAAAGCCAGCAAAGCCTACGAGCAGGGAAACTATCAATTTGCCGCCGAAATTCTGAACGAGCTCGAGGCCGAAGGCCATGTTGAAACCAGCATGACGCTGCTCCGCCGGCAGCTCGATCAGGCCGTCCGGCAGAAAACCATCAACCAACTGCTCGAAAGCGCGCGCACCTGCATGGAGGAAGAAGAGTACCTGCTCGCGCTGCAAAAGATCCAGGAGATCGTCCAGCTCGATCCCACCAACAGCGCCGCGCTGACGCTCAAAAGCACCATCGAAACAAGGCGCAGCGAAGCCAAAGTTGAGGAGTGGATGAAGCTGGCTCGCCAGCATCTGGAGAACAACGCGTTCGGCCATGCCCGCGAAGCGCTGAAGAATCTCCTCCAGTTGCAGCCCAAGGACACCACTGCGCTGCAGATGCTCTCCGAGGTAGACCGTCGCGAAGAACAGTACGTCAAAGCGCGCCAGGAAAAAGAGCAGCTCTACAAAGCCGCCCTCGAGGCCTGGCAGAGCGGCGAGATGAGCTCCGCGCTAACCAAACTGGAACGGCTCGTGGATCTCGACCGCCGTGTGCCCGATACTTCAGCGCCTGAGCGCGGCATTTCTTATCAGAATTTTTATAACCAGGTTCGCTCGGAGCATGATCTGATTCAGGGCTCCTATCAGGAAGCGCGCAAATATCTGGTCGATGGCAACTTCACCCAGGCGCTCACGATCTGCCAACAGTATTTGAGCAAATACCCCGGGCATGCTTTGTTCCAGGCATTGAAGTTCGACGTCGAAGAGCGCCAACGCCAGGATCTTTCTGCGCGTGTGGCTGAGATCGATCGCCGTGTGGAGGGTGAGCCCGACCTCGATCGCCGCGTCAATATCCTGAAGGAGGCGCTGGACACCTACCCCGGAGAACCGCATTTCGAGCGCGCCCTGCGCCTGGCCCGCGATAAGCGCGATCTGGTGAACTCGATCGTTGCCAAAGCGCGCAGCTATGAGGAGCGCAGCCAGTTCAACGAAGCGCAGGGCCAGTGGGAAATTCTGCAAACCATTCACAAACAGTATCCCGGCCTGGAATTCGAAATCGAGCGCGTCCGCAAGCGCCGCGACCAGCAGTCGCGGTCGGAAGCCAAAGCGCGCTGGGTGGAGCAAATCGACCGGCATCTCGAAAGTGGCGACTACGATCGTGCGATCGAGCTTTTACACAACGCTGCCGCCGAGTTTCCCGGTGATGCCGAAATGAGCGCACTGGGCGAACTGGCGCAGCAAAGCCAGGCGCGCGCCGCCGAAGCTCAGGAGATTTTCAAGCAAGGCCAGCAGTTGTCAAGCGAGCGGCGCTACGAAGAGGCCATCGAGACGTTGCGGCGTGCGTTTCAGATGGACCAGCACAATAAGGTCATTCGCGCCTTCCTCATCGAAACCCTGATGGAACATGCGCGTGCCGTTATCGATACCGACTGGCGAACCGCGGAATCGCTGAGCCAGCAGGCGCTCGAGCTCGATTCCGCCCATGCACTCGCCCGCGGCGTCAGCAACCTGGCGCTTGACCGCAAGCGTGATGAAGAGGTCAGCCAGTGGGTTGCTGAGGCACGCCGGATGCAGGCCGCCGGCAATTTCGAGGGCGCGCTCTCCCAAATCGATGAGGGGCTCACGGCCTACCCGCGCGAAACCAGACTCACATTATTGCAGTCCACGCTGTTCAAATCGGCGCCCGAATTGCAAACCAAGGCGCAAGCTGCGCAAACTGCTGCCAAGACCGCTGCCGCACAACAAGAGACGATCGCGGTGCCTTCCCGGACCGAAGCGCCTCCAGCCGGCTGGGAGGAATTCGAGCGGCGCCTGCGCGAACAAGCTTCTCCTGAGCAGGCCGCCGCGACCGCCGCAGGCGCAGGTCCAGTCTCGCAGGCACAGGGAACCGTCGCGCCTCCCGAAGCGCCGGCATTTACAGGGCCGTCTGCCGAACCCACTCCACCCGGAACAGCCGCTCCACCGGTAGCGCCAGAACCAGCGGAATTCAATTCGGGCCGGTTCGCTACGATGGTGCTCTCTACCAGCACACCCGGGACTGTTAGTTCACCGCTCGGGGCAGCCGGAACTGCTCCGACCACTCCGCCGGTAGCTCCGCCAAAGCTCCCGGCAAAAAGCGAAGCGCCAAAAAAAGAAAAGCCTGCTCCCGGTCAGAAACAGAAGGCGAATCCGCTGGTGATTTGGATCTCGGTGGGCGCCGGCGCAGTTCTGATCTTCGTCGCCATCATCGCCGCTCTGTTTCGCGGGGTGCCGGTCGAAGTCCGCACCAATCCGCCCGGCGCAACTGTTCGCGTCAATGGCGAAGTGCGCGGCACAAGTAATTTCACTCTCAAATTACGCGCCGGCAAGTATCAGCTCGAAGCGCGGAAGGACGGCTATCTGCCGGCCACCGCAGCGCTCGATGTGAAGCGCGGGACTCAGCCATCAGTTGATTTGGTTCTTAAACCCACGCCGCCTCCGCAGCCCGCCGTCGAGCTTCCTCAGATCCTCCAGCTCTCGACCGATCTCCCGTCCGGGAAAGTGAAGATCGATGAACAGGCCCCCGCCGACCTGCAGGACGGCCAGTTCACTAACGAAGCAATGGGCTGGGGTCCGCACACACTCGAAATTTCGGCCGGCAGCGCGAAGGCCACCATTAAATTCGACGCCGCCCCGCGCCGCGCGCCCGTTCTTACAGAAGCGCCGGCCGTCAAAGAGATGAAAGCCGTCATCGTCACCAGTTTCGGCAATCAGGCGCACGTTCAGTCCAGCTATGGCCCGGTGAAGATCGCGGTTAACGGCCAGCCTGCCGGCGAAGCCGGCCCGTCCGGAACCGATATTGCCAACCTTCCGGAAGGCAATGTCGAAATGACTCTCGGGGAAGGAAAAGAGAAGCAGACGCTGAATTTCACTACAGGACTCGCTCCGGCCCTTTCCATCTTCCTCAACTCGGATCGCAACGTCGGCACATTATTGGTGCTCACCGGCGAAGACGGCGTCCAGGTCCTGGTGAACGGCAAACCCTACCGCCGTTTGAGCAAAGGCGGCCAGTTGGTCATCTCTAACTTGGCCGTCAAGGATTACACGGTCAGCGTGCAAAAGGAAGGTTTTCAGCAGGAGCCTGAGCAGCACGCGCAAATTCAGAAAGGCGCCGAGGCACGTCTCGAATTCCATCTGCGTCCGGTTCCTACGGTTGGCGCTTTAATGATCCGCGGCGCCTTGCCCGGAGCGCAGGTCCTGCTGGATCAAAAATCCATAGGCGCCATCGCGTCCGACGGCAGCTTCTCCCGCGCCAACATCAGCCCAGGCAATCACACGATTGATCTGACGGACGGCAAGACGCGCCACAAGCGGCTGCAACGCAGTTTCAAAGCCGGTGAAACCGTGCAACTCGGCGCGGCCGATGTCGTGCTCGCTGCGGCTACCGGCACGCTGCGTGTCAATCTTTCACCTGCCGACAGCAGCGTCAGCTATCGCGGTCCGGACGGCAGAACCCACGAGACGCACGGCGGCATCCTGGAGCTCGAAGAAGGGAACTATACCTTCACCGCTACCGCTCCCGGCCACGTCGACCGCACACAAACCATTCAGATTGCCGCGGGCAAGAGCGCAACGCTCGATCTGAAGCTGGCTACCAAAGTCGCCGCAGCAAAAGCACTGCCCGTCTCAATGGAGCAGTGGGCCACGGCGACTGGCTGGGCGCTCGAAAACGGATGGTACGTGCATCGCGGCGGCGGATTTGTTCTTTACCCGACCGAGCCGGTTCCGGGGACATTTGTGTTCAGCGGACTGCGTAAAGGCAAGCTGCTCGGCGCCGGTCGGATGCAATGGATCGTGAATTACACGCCCGGCAATTACCTTCTGTTCGGCATCGACAAGAAGAATTTCTATAGGTCTCAGTTTGTCGATGGCAAAAAACAGAAAGACTCGGAAAAGAAAGAAGCACTTAAAATCACCGGCGGCAAAGATAATCTCGAATACAACCTGAAGATTGAAATTTCCCCAGCGGGTGTCGTCACCAGCGTGCAGCAGGGCGGCAACTGGATCACGCTCGATAGCTGGAGCGCCTCGGGCGGCGATCCCTCGGAGGGCAAATTCGGATTCTATCTGCCCGGCACCGACGAGTTTTACGTCTCCAACTTCAGTTTCACACCAAGGTAAAGCGCGCAATCCATCATCTGGATGAACGCGTCCGCTTTAGGTGTCTTCAGTCACACTCCAGGTTTGGCTCTGCCGCCGCTTTCAGGGTAAAAAGAATAAGGCTTAGGGATGTCCCGACCGGCAGGTTTCCTGATTCTTGGCGCCTTCTCCTTGATGTCCGCCGCGGCTGCGCCTCCAGGCGCTATGGTCCGCACGAGATTAAATGTTCCTGACGCGCTCAAGACCGGCGCGTTTGCGGACGCACGCTATCTGAACATCCCGCCTGGATTTCAGGTCTCGCTGTTTGCCATCGTCCCCAACGCCCGCTTTATGGCCGTCGCGCCCAACGGGGATATCCTGGTCTCCCAACCCGATGCGGGCGGCCAGGTGACACTGCTGCGCCCCGTCGCCAATGGCGTCCCCCAGCGGTTCACCTTCGCCACCGGATTGCGGCACCCACACGACATGATTTTTAAAACCATCGCGGGCACCAGCTACCTCTACATCGCCGAGACCAATCAGATCGATCGTTCTCTTTACAGCCCCGGCGATACCTCCGCACACGGCCGCCAGGTCATCATTTCCGGCCTCCCCGACAGCAGCATGGTCAACGGCTATGCGCATGAGCTGAAGAACTTCGCAATCGGCGGCGACGGCCACCTCTACGTTTCCATCGGTTCGAGTTGCAATATCTGCACCGGGGACACAACTGCGAGTCCCGTGCGCGGATCGATCTATCAATACAATGCCGACGGCACCGGCGGCCGCCTTTTCGCTACCGGCCTTCGCAATGCCGAGGGCGTGCGTTTTCTTCCCGGCACTAATACTCTCTGGGCGGCAGTCAATAATCTCGATAACCTGCCCTATCCCTTCCAGGATTCAAGTGGAAATTACGGCCAGGTAGTCTGGCCTTATGTAGACGGTCACCCTCCCGACCTGTTAACTGCGGTTCGCGATGGCGGCAACTACGGTTGGCCGTATTGCATGTCCAACCCCGATAAAAGCCTCGATCAGATGCCGTTCGACGACGACTACGATACCAACCGCGACGGCCATGTGGATTGCAGCAAAATGGATCGCGCCACCAAAGGCATTCAGGCCCACTCGGCGCCGCTCGGATTGCTGTTTCTTCAAAATACGCCGTTTGCGCCGCCTTACCGGCAGGGCGCCGTCGTCCCTCTCCATGGCTCATGGGACCGAACGCGCAAAACCGGCTATAAAGTCATCTACTTTCCTTGGAACGCCACAACTGCAACACCCGGAGCGGCCATCGACCTCCTCACCGGCTGGCTCGATGATGCGTCGCAGAACGTCTGGGGCAAGCCCGTCGATGCCGTCGTAGACTCCACCGGCAACCTGCTCGTTTCCGATGATTCCGCCGGAGCCATTTACCGTCTCACCTACTCGCCGTCCGCTGTTTCCGCCGCGAGCGGCTACGCGCTGCTGGCGCCGGATTCGATCGGCTCCGTGTTTGGTTCCAATCTCAGCACCCAAAAGACCGGCGCCGATTCGCCCAATTGGCCAACTTCCCTCGGCGGTGTGAAATTATCGATCAAAGATGCAGCCGGAGCTACACACCCGGCGCTGATGGCCTACGTGTCGCCCTCGCAAATCAATTTCGCCGTTCCCTCGGGAACCGCGACCGGTAACGGGAGTTTAACCATCGAAAACGGCTCAGGCACGCACAATCTGGGAAATCTGATGATCGCCCAAACCGCTCCTTCGGTGTTCAGCGCGGACGGCAATGGAGAGGGCGTAGCGGCGGCGAGCGCCATTCAGGTGGCCGTAGACAACTCCCAGTCCCCTGTTCCCGTATTTACTTGCGACCACGCTGGAAGTTGCAAGAGCGTGCCGATCCCGCTGGGGGTCGATACGCCGGTCTACGTCTCCTTCTATGGCACCGGCATTCGCGGCCGCTCTGCGTTGTCAGACGTCAGCGTGACCATCGGAAACGTGAACGCACCTGTCCTGTACGCCGGACCCCAGGGCGTCTATCCGGGGCTCGATCAAGTCAATGTCGGGCTGCCGCTCTCACTGCGCGGCGCGGGTGAAGTGGATGTCGTGCTTGCCGTTAAGGGGCAATCCGCCAACACCGTGCGCATCGCTGTTCAGTAGATTACTCGCAGCGCAGCGCCGCTACCGGATCCACTCGCACCGCCCGCCGCGCCGGAATTGCGCAGGCAACTCCGCCTGTGAGCGCCAGAACCATCACCACGGCCAGAAACGTCATCGGGTCGCCTGGCGAGACCCCCACCAGCACGGCCCGCAAGACCCGCGTTACAGCCAAGGCAGCGGGCAGCCCAATCGCCAGACCAATGATGATCTGACGAATCCCCTGCATGAGCACCAGCCGGATAATTTCTGGTGCGCCTCCTCCGAGCGCCATGCGCAGCCCGATTTCCTGCGTTCGCTGGCTGACAGAATGCGCCATAACCGCGTACAATCCGACTGACGCAAGCACCAGTGCAATGCCGGCGAATACCGTGAACAACCCGACGAAAACACCCACGTCCAGGCGGCGCTGTGCAATTCGATCTTCCAGGCTTCGTATGTCGTACACCGGGAGGTTTTCATCGAGCTTTTGCACCTCTCTGCGAAACGCATTCACCAGCGTGGCTGTGGGCACGCGCGTCCGGGCGATCAGAAACGTGGTGCGCTGAGTTTCTGCTGCGTACGGAACGTAAATTAAGGGATCTCGCTCGAGCAGGTTCCTCCAGTTCTGATGGATATCCGGAACGACGCCCACAACCGTCAGCCACGGCTGGCGCACGCCGTCTTTCACCAGCCGCACGTGTTTTCCGAGAGCATCCTCGCCGGGCCAGAACTTCGCCGCGAAGCTTTCGTTGACAATTGCCGCCGCGCCTCCCAGGATCTCGTCCCGCGCATCGAAGAGCCGCCCGCGCCGCGGCTCGACCTGCATCACCCGGAAATAATCGCGGCTCACCACCAGACCAGCCAGGTTCGGCGGCCGTCCGCTGTCTCCCCGCGTCTCACCCTCCAGCTCGTAATTGAAATGCATCCAGCCGGCGCCGGGCAGATTGGATGCCACCGCCGATGCCTCCACTCCCGGCAGCGATTCCATCCGCGTCTTCAGGCGCTCGTGAAATGAGATTTCATCATCCGCGCGGCTATATTTCGCCTCCGGCAAATCGATCTGCATCGTCAGAACATTCGCCGCGTTCACTCCGATAGGCGTTCCGTATAGCTTCACCGCGCTCCGGATCAGCAGCCCGGCTCCCGCCAGCAGCACCACGCATAGCCCAACTTCCGAGATCACCAGGATGCTCGACAGCCGTCCGCGCCTTCCGCCGGTCGATCCATGACCGCCATTTTTAATCGCGCTGTTTACGTCGACCTTGGAGAGTTCGAGCGCCGGCGCCAGGCCAAACAGAATACCAGTTCCGATCGAGACGGCAGCCAGATAAGCGAGCACCGACGTATTCATCGAAAGATCCAACCATGCCGGCCGCGGAAATTTCGAGATCGCGGCGTCAAACCATTTCAGACCCGCGCCCGCCAAAGCCCATCCGATGATTCCGCCCGCAAACGAAAGAACAATGCTTTCCACCAGCAATTGCCGGATGATCCGCCTCCGCCCCGCTCCGATTGCGATGCGAATGGAAATCTCCCGCAATCGCACGGCGGCACGGCCGAGGATCAGGTTCGCGACATTTGCGCACGCGATCAGCAACACCAGGCCGACCGCGCACAACACAACAATCATCAGCGGCCGCATGGCATAGACTCCATAAACCTGCAGAATCGGGACCACATCCATCGCCGGCCCCCTCTGTGTTCCTCGATTCCGATCGAGCGCACGCCGGGCAATGAGATTGATCTCGGTGCGTGCCGCCGGCAGATCGACTCCCGCCGCAAGCCGGCCGAACATCGCTGGTTCGCGCCGGTCAACGCCTGTGTCGGCCAGCGGTATCCACAGGTCCGTATCCTCCGGAAAACGCATGCCCGCCGGCATAACTCCGACCACCACGCGCGGCACCTCGTTAACTCGGATCGTCTTCCCGATGATGGAGGGGTCTCTGCCGTACCGGTCTTGCCAGACCCGGTGCGTGAGCATGACCACCGGAGTTGCATCCGCCCGCTCATCGCCGCTAACGAACTTCCGCCCTATCTCGGCTTTCCGTCCGGCAACTGCGAAACCATTCGCGGAAATTTCCGCGCATGCGTAGCGCTCCGGCACACCGGTTTTATCCGAAACATTCACAAACGCAAACTCGTACGCCGCCAGGCCTGAAAGCGATTTCACTTGCGATCGAAAACTCCGCAGATGCGGGTCCAAGCGGGAAAGCGCACCCGGCTCGACCGCATCGGACGTGGAAATGAAAACAACACGGTCCGGATTTTTGATTCCTGGATCGAAAGCCAGCGCGCCGAGAACGATTGTGAACACCGCCGTGTTCGCGCCGATCCCCAGCGCGATCGCGGTGATCGCGGCCAGCGCAAAGCCCGGATTCCTGCGCCACATGCGCAGTGCATAACCGAGATCCTGAACCAGCGTCTCGATCAGGAAGACGCCCCGCGCCTCGCGGCACTCTACTTTGACCTGCTCGATTCCGCCGAATTCGAGCCGCGCCCGCCGGACCGCCTCGGTGCGTTCGAAGCCCGCACGAACGTACTTTTCCACCTGCTGCTCGAAATGAAATCCCAGCTCGTCATCCAGTTCGGTTTCGACGTGATTGCGCCGGAACAAAGCGCGCAGCCGGTAACGCAAGTCGCTTAGCATGGCATCAACAGCTAGCTCGTCCCGGTCTCAACGCTGAGACCACACCACCGCGGCCAATGCAATCAGGCCCCCGCCGAGGGCGCATTTTGAGCCCGCTCAAGCCGGCCCCGTGCACGGAATCGTTCCGCACAACGCTCCCAGGATCAGGCTCACGCCCAGAAGCGCCGGAGCGATCGCGCTGGTCGCGACAACCGCGCGCAGTCCCTTGCGAACCACCAGCAGTCCGATGGCCCCCAGTAGCATCGTAAGCCCTGCGCCGAAATCAATCGACGAGTGCACCCGCGTCCAGATCGCCAGATCCTGCCAGCGGCCCCATTCGCCGGCCCCGTTACAGATCGCCAGAACCCCGGCTGCCGCCAGCCAGAACGAAATGCCCCACCCGCCCATATAGAACTCCTTATGCCGTGTCGAGCACCTGCGCGACGGCCGTCGAAAGCTTGCGCCACGCGCCTGCATCCGCTTCGAGCTGCTTGCGCCCGCTGCGCGTCAGCGCGTAATACTTCGCCTTGCGATTGTTTTCCGAAACTCCCCAGTGCGCTTTGATCCAGCCGCGCCGCTCCAGCCGGTGCAGCGCCGGATAAAGCGATCCTTGCTGCACCTTTAGCACGTTGCTCGAAATCTGCTGGATGCGCTCCGAAATCGCCCAGCCGTGCTGCGGTTCGAGTGCCAGAGTCTTAAGAATCAAAAGATCCAGCGTGCCTTGCGGAAGGTCAATCCGCTCCTCAGCCATGCTCCCCTTTTCCTTCTACAGGTGGGAGCATATCATCGCTCCTGTCGAAACGCAAGAGGAAAGAAAGTATCCGGTGATACGCCGGCCCCAGCCGTTTCACGGTTCCGGAGCGGCCCCCAGGACACGTTTGATAAAATAGCCTCCCTGGAGAATTGTGCCTATGGCAAAAAAAATTGATCCCCTGAACAGCAAACAGTACGGCGCGGTAAGCACAGCGCTCACCGTGGCGGATGTGAAGGCCGCAGCTACCTTTTATCAGAAGGCGTTTGGTTTCGCCAAGCGCGGCATTATGAACGGACCGGATGGCAAGCCGGTGCACGCTGAGTTGACGCTCCGCGGAACCACTTTGATGCTGGGCCCGGAAATGCCTCAAATGGGATACCGGAGCGCGAAGAACCTGGGTGGCTCGCCCTCCACCCTATATCTGCTTACCGAAAACGCGGATAAAACCGTGGCGAAAGCCGTAAAGCTGGGTGCCACTGCTTCAGGACCAGTGACCGACATGTTCTGGGGCGATCGTGTCGGTAACATCGTCGATCCGGACGGCTATAAGTGGATGATCGCCACGCACAAGGCGGAGCCTACGCCCGCGGAGATGAAGAAGGCGATGGTGGAACAAATGAAAGCTATGGCCTCCAGCGCGACGAACGCCTCTTAGGCCGAAGCCGATTTGGACCCAAATCATCTTGAACGGGGTGAAGCTGCGGTTCCCGCGGCCAGCACGCGGAGCAGAGAGTCGCGTGTCGCGTCGCAGCGCACCCCATTCAGAAACAGCACTGGCGTTCCATAAACTCCGTTTTGAACCCCTCGCCGGAAATCCTCCCGCACGTGCTCCTCGTAGACCTTCTCTTCCAACTCGCGGCGAAAACGATCCACATCGAGACCGAGGCGTTCGGCATACGTTAAAAGATCGCTGTGTTTGAGCGCCGTCTGATTTTGAAATAGCAGTTTGTGCATCTCCCAGAAGCGGCCTTGCGTTGCCGCAGCTTCGGCGGCTTCCGCGGCCTCGAGCGCGTGGGGGTGAGCTCCTGACAAAGGATAATGCCGGTAGACCAGTCGAAACCGGCTCGTAGCCCGGCTCCGCAGCTCCTGTATGATTTCAAACAAATGGCCGCAGTCCGGGCATTCGTAATCGCCGTACTCGACCAGCGTGAATTTGGCTCCCTTCGGACCTTGCACGTGGTCACCTTCCACGATCTCCATTAACGGCTGCGCTACGTCGCTGCTTTCCATGGCCATGGGCCCCTCATTGGTTGGACGCGCCGTTTTCGATAACGGATTCCGCGTCGCGAAAAACCGATCGGAGCACGGAACAATGCAGACATTGCGCGCGTCTGTTCCTTGTGCTATGAATATTGTCAAGTCGTACATCTCGATCCACGGAACATTCAGCTCTCGGATTGAGCTCAACGATCGCTGACAATACTTTTATCAGGAAGGTTTCGCTGTGGAGTCTGCCAACAGAAAACTCATCCGTCCGTCTTTTAATGAGATCAAAGAGCAACTCAACGGGCCGCGCCGCCAGCAGAAGAAGCCCGTGCCTCCGGATCAGACCAACGCGGAAAATTTCTACTATGTGAAGCAGATGCAGTCCAAGACCCCGATGGTCTTTGTTCTGCGCGACGGCGAAACGCTGCACGGCGTGATTGAGTGGTACGACAAATCCTGCCTCAAGGTGAACCGGGAAGGCGAGCCCAACCTCCTGCTCTATAAGCCCAACATCAAGTACATGTATAAGGACGAGCAGCGGTAAGCTGCTCGAAATCAAGCCGAGCAGTCGCGAAGCTGCCCGCAATCAAGCCGAGCAGTCGCTAAGATGCTCGAAAGTTACGCCGGGTTAACTGTAACCGCCCCATCCCCTCTCCCCGCCGCTCTGTGCGACCATGGAATCGCCATGTCCCAGGGCCTGAAACCAGTCCGTATCCGCGATCTCAAGCTGCGTAAGCAGCGCGGCGAAAAGATCCCCATGCTCACCGTCTATGACGCCACTATGGCGCGCCTGCTCGAGCGCTCAGGCATCGATGTTTTTCTGGTCGGCGACTCGCTCGGCAACGTCATCGAAGGGCACGATACGACCATCCCGGTCACCCTGCAAGCTGTCATTCATCACACTCAGGCGGTGACGCGAGGAGTCGAACACGCCCTGGTAATCGCCGACATGCCCTTCTTGACTTATCAGGTGAGTGATCGGGAAGCCGTTCGTAACGCGGGAAAACTAATCCAGAAAGGCGGAGCCGGGGCCGTGAAGCTCGAGGGCGGCCGGCCCGTGGTCGACGTGGTGCGGCGTCTGGTGGACGCCGGATTGCCGGTGATGGGGCATCTCGGTCTCGTGCCCCAGCAGGTCCATCAGTTGAGCGGGTTTCGACAGCAGGCGCGCGATCAGCGGGCCGCCGATCAGTTGATCGAAGACGCTCGCGCTCTCGAAGGAGCGGGCGCATTTGCCCTGGTGCTTGAGTCCATTCCCTCGCAGCTCGCCAGGACGGTTACCACCGAGCTCGAGATCCCAACTATCGGTATCGGGGCCGGTCCGCATTGCGACGGCCAGGTGCTGGTCAGCTATGACGCTTTCGGGCTCAATGACGAATTGGTTCCCGGATTTGTGAAACAGTACGCCCGGCTCGGCGACCTGATGATCGCCGCGGCCAAAGCTTATGCCGATGACGTGCGGCTAGGCCGGTTTCCCGCTCCCGAGGCCGCCACCGCGTCGGCACGTAGCGCATTGTAATGACGGCTGCGCCTGCCCAGATTATCGCCTGCATTGCGGACCTGCGGCGCTTGCTGGACCAGGTGCGCGGCCGCGGCGGAACCATCGGGCTCGTCCCCACCATGGGCGCGCTGCACGAAGGCCACGGAAAACTGATCGAAACTGCGGCGCACGAGACCAGCTGCGTGGTGGTCAGCATTTTTGTCAATCCCCTGCAGTTTGACCGCCGCGACGATTTCGAGCGCTATCCCCGGCCGATCTCGAAAGACATCGCCTTCTGCACGGCGCGCGGCGTCTCCGTCGTTTTTACGCCGGCGGCGGAACAGATGTACCCGCGCGAAGAGCGCGCGTTTGTGGACGTCGCGCGCGTGGCGGACCACCTCTGCGGCAAGTTCCGTCCCGGGCATTTTCGCGGCGTGGCGACGGTTGTATTGAAGCTGCTGAACATCGTCCAGCCGGACCGCGCCTATTTCGGCGAAAAAGATGCGCAGCAACTGGCCGTGATCCGCCGGATGATTGACGATCTGAATGTGCCGGTATGCATCGTTGAAGTGCCAACCGTGCGGGAGGCCGACGGGCTCGCGATCAGCTCGCGGAACCAACATTTGACGGCTGAAGAGCGGCGCACGGCGCCCGTTCTTTATCAAGCACTGGCGAAGGCGCAAACGTTAATCTCCGCCGGCGCGAACCCCGCCGAAACACGGGACGCGGCATTGGCAATGTTGCAGCAGTACCCCGAATTGCGTGTCGAATATCTAGAAATCGTCGATCCCGATGAGATGCAGCCGGTCGGCCGGATCACCGGCCCGGTGCGCGTCGCTGCCGCTCTCTGGCTCGGCAAAACGCGGCTCATCGACAACCTGCTATGCCGCCCGCCCGCCCGAACGGCCGAAAATGGCGCTAAGTCTTAAGGCTTCGCCCGCTTTCGCATTTCCAACCGGTATTCCCGCCGCGCCAGCGCTTCCGCATACCGGCGTTTTTCTTCCTCCGATTCCGGAATCACCGGCGCAACACGCACCCGGTTTCCCCTGGCGTCGATAGCGACGAACGTTAGATACGCCGACGAGGTGTGCTGCCGCTCGCCCTTCAACAGGTCCTCCACCCAGACCTTCACCCCGACTTCCATCGATGTATGAAAAACCCGGTTCACCGACGACCGCAGAATGATCAGCTGCCCGATGCGCACCGGGTGCAGGAAATTCATGTAGTCAATGGACGCCGTGACAACCGGACAGCGCGCATGGCGCATCGCCGCCATGGCGCCCGCCAGATCGACCAGGTGCATGACTTTTCCACCCAGCACATTGCCGAGTCCGTTGGCGTCATTGGGCAGCGCGAGTTCTGAATATTCCGACTGCGATTCCCGGACCGGTTTGCCTTCCATGGCCCTGGGATGCGCGTTCAAGGTTCGAGGATGCCCGCTCACGCCGCCCGCTTCCGGCGCAGGTAGCTCGCAACGTAGGCGCGGGCGAGGTGCTCGAGCCCGGGCTTGGAATTCTCAATGAACCCGCCGGTTCGCGCGGAATATTCGAGCGTCCCCTGCGCAAACGGATGGTGATCTTTCTCCATGGCGAAGCTGATGAGAATGGTCTGATCCGAATCGCCGGCGACGGTGAATCGCACAGCGTCAGGCCCCGAATCCTCGGGAAAACGAGGACACCGGCCGCGAGCGTAGCCCATGTTGCAACACTCGCCGGTCAATCGCTCGCCGGGATCGAACGCTTCGTTCCCCGCATGACAGACTCCGCGCCACAGGTCGCCAAGAGGCAGGATTGTGTTGGCCTCGAACCGGCGGCTTGTCGGCTCAAAAAACAGGCACGCCACCGAGGTATAGTAGCACAGGGATGGCGGAAAACCGGCTGGAACTCTTGAAAAATCTAGTCGCGCAGAATCCGGGCGACAGCTTCGCGCGATATGGACTGGCGATGGCCTACGCGTCGGCCGGCGATTATACACAAGCGATCGATGAATACGCGCGGCTCATCGAAATCAATCGCAAGTACGTCGCGGCATACTATCACCAGGGTCAGGCGCTTGAGAAGCTGGGCCGCATCGACGACGCGCGCGCCATCTATAAGCGCGGCATCGAAGTTGCCGCTGAGATCGGAGATCAGCACACCAAAAGCGAGCTCGAAGCCGTGCTGGATGTGCTGGGATAGACTATCGCGCCAGGCGTTCGAAGCTTTTCTCGGTGGATTCGATGAGCGCATCCCGCGGGAACAGCGAACGCGCGGTTTCAATCACCTGCCGGGCCTGTGCTGCTTTTCCGGCTTGCCAGAGACTCACGCCGATCTGGGCAAGCGCCTCCGGCGCGGAGCGAAACGCATTCAGTCCCATCTTTTCATAAAGCGCCGTCACCCGGTCGTACTTGTGGCTGCTGAAGTAAAGTCCGACCAGCATCTGGCCGGCGTAGGTGTTCGCGGGGTTCTGATCGACCGCCGAGGCGAGAAACTCGGAAGCTTTCTCGCGATCCTTTAGCGCGAGCGACTCCAGCGCCCGAATGTAGGCCGACACGCCGCCGGTTTCCGATGCCCGGAAATTAGACAGGAAAAATAAACGCTCGTTTGCGGGCTCTTCGACCAGGCGGAACGGAACGTTTGCCGAAGCCAGAACCGCGCTCGATCCTTGCGCCCTCAGATTAATCACCAGCCGGTAGTCGCCTTCCGCCATCCCGTCGAGCGGGATCGTTTTGGCCTTCAGCAGCCTGCCGTTCCGGAATTCCTGTGCACCGACATTCTCTTCAACCACCTTACGCTGTTCCCGCAATTGCGCATGCGCCACGACGTATTCGACAGCATAATCGCCCGCCGAAGGAACCTCGATCTGGTAAAGAGCCCGTAGTGGTTCGTTCCGCGGAAGAACGCGGTCGGCTACCGGTATGAACTGCACTCCGTAATACTGGAACGGGACGCCGGGATCGGGCTGCGCCGGGCGTAGAATGCCGGAAATGACCAGCGGTCCGCTCAATCCCGCGGCATTAGGGCCACTGACCGTGACCTTTCGCTCACCTTCGTAAATCTTGCCGGCGGCATGGTTGGTCACCTGCACATGCAGCACGTATTTCCCAGGCACCATGGGAATGCGGCTCGCGATGCGAAACGGCACGAATTTTCGCTCGCTGCCCGCCCCTTCAAACGCCGGATAGGCGCGGCCCTCGGAATCGTCCACGATCGGATTTCCGCCTTCGGTGGTGAGCCGGAATCCCGCCGTTACGTGCAGATCGCGGCCATTGGAATCGGCTTTGCCGAATTTTTCATCGTTGATCCAGAGCGCGTAATCCAGCCAGCTCTGGCCCTCGGGATCGCACAACACCAGCGTGCTCACCTCGACCGCGGCCTGCTGGTTCAGCAGAACAAACGAAGTGACTCGCGAACGCTCGGCCCGCAGTTCTCGAATCCGCTTGACGTTGAACGGATCGTTGGCCAGGTTCTGAATCTTGCTGATCAGCATTTCGCCGCTCATGTCCACCGTGAAGTTCTGCTTGTCGATGGGATCGTTCGGTATCATCGAAAATGCCGCGTGCGCGATGTCGCCCCCGAGCGGGGCAAGAAAACGGTAAACATCGCCGTTCGAGTGGAACTGGCTGCCCCGCACCAGCTTCATCGGGCCGTCGATCACCGGGTGATAGAAGCGGTACTCGCCGATGTCTTCCGGAATGAAGAACAGCACATAAAAGAACGGCGGGAGCGAAGTGTCGCCGGTGTTATTTTCGTAGTACCACAGTTCCAGCGGATAAATCTGCCCGTAGCCGGTTAGATTGAACTTGGAGACGGGCTTGCCGAACTCGATGTACGTTCGGCCCATATCGGTCATCCAGCCGGGCGTGTTCGATTGGCGCCCGAAATAATGGTTGGCGTAATCGATCCTTTTGTAAATCTCCTCTTTGTAGAGGTTCTGTTTGGCGCCGCGAACGGGATTCCGCACGTTCCAGAAATCCTCGATGAAACTGTCCCGCTCGGCGTCGGTGGCCAGCCCGAGAAAAGCCTTGCGTTCTTCGTTGGTGATGATGTAGACGACGTCCCGGTCAAGCCACTGCTTATAACGTTGTGGCAGTGTCGTTCTGGACTTGGTGGCTGCCTGCGCGGTTAGAAGGACTACAAACAGCCCGATAACGCACGGGCGTAAAAAACTCATGCTCTTACCATTATGTTCCGGCTCTAAGATAGCCGGAGTGAAGAGCGGGGCGACGCCTGTGCGCCGCCCCGAAAGAGCTAGAACTCAAACCGCGCGGAAAGCTGTGCGATAAATGGCGATTGATAGGCGTTGCCGCGAACCAGCAAACCGGTTGGTTTGTGGTAGTCGTTGTCGGGCGTTGCCGGCGCCAGCTCCAGATTCTGATCGAAGAAAAGCACTCGCTGCTGGTTAAACAGGTTGAACAGGTTGACGCCGAATTTGAGGCGCTTCTGCTCGCCCATCTTCACGGTGTAGTTCGCGGAGACATCCAGCGGGAACGTGAACGGCGTGCGGCCCTTAGTGCCGCGGCCTCCAATGGGGATCTCACCGGAATTCTGATAAGCCGGATGAGCGTTGAAAGCGCTCAGCGGCGCGCCGGATTCCGCGACCCAGGATGCGCCGAAGTTGAATGCTCTCCATTCCCAGTTGCCGAACAACTTGAACTGGTTGGTACGGTCCGCAGGCAGCAGTCCGATCTTATACTGATCTCCGAGCAGGCCGTCGGTGTTGGTGAAATCGAACATGGAGCTGATGTTGGGGTCCTGCTGCTGGTTGTCGTTGCGGAAATTGCCCTCGTAGTTTCCGTAGAGCTTCGACAGCCGGTAGCTTCCGTAGAACTGGAAGCCGTGGCTGAAGCGCTTGCTCAGGATGAACTCGGCGGCTTTGTAAATCCGAGTGGGATTGGGGAAGCCGTCGGGCTGGCCGTCCGGGCCGAGCGCGCCGCTGTTGGCTGTATAACCACCGATGCAGTCGGGTCCGGACGTGCACACCACAGGATTTTGGAAATCGTCCGATTTGGCTGATGGATTCGAAACCACGTAATTCAGTTGCACACCCGCCAGTGCCTGGGTCACATTGATTCCCGATGTGTCTTCCAAAACGCGCCGCAGGTGGCGGTACACGAATCGGCTGCTGAACGTCATGCCGCTGCGGAATTCATGTTCGTAGCCGCCCACCACTTCGTCCTGATACTGGCTGCGAGTGCCCGGATACACGTTCTCTCCGGCGCCTCCTCCCAGCAGGACCGGGGCCGCTCCACCCTGAGCCACCGGAATGTAGTTGGCCGCCGAGAGGTCCGGCGCGTTGCCTGGACCTGTATCTTTGTAAAACTCGTTGCTCACTTCGGTCTCGAACGAGAACGAGCGGACCGCAATGTCGAGCGGGATCTTTTCGTAGAAACGGCCCCAATTGGCGAAAAACTTGGACTTGCGGTTGCCGGTTGGATCGACGATCAGACCGATGCGCGGCGCCCAGTTGTGCGAGAAAACATAGCGAAAAGCGTTGCCGGTTTCCGCCTGCTGCTCGAAGCGAAGGCCCGGCTTGATGGTGATGCGGCGGCCGATGGTCCAGCTATCCTCGATAAACCCGGCGTGATAGCGGGTGCCGGTGGCAATCACCGGGTTCGAATAGTTCCCCCGCGTGACTTCAAATACGATCGGCGAAGCGGGATTAGTGGGATCGGCGTGTGTGCGCAGTACGATGCCGCCGTGCTGCGTAGCCCCGGCAGCTCCCTCGAATTCGGGAAGGTTGGGAAGCGTGAAGTCCGGGCCGCCATAGCCGTACGTGTCGTCGTACTTGACGTCTTCAAACTGATACCCGTACACCACCGTGTGGCCGCCCAGGAAATTGAACAGATGCGAACTGGAGGCCGACGCCTCATTCACATGCGAGGATGTCTGTTCGAGAAAGCCGATCCCGTTGTACGTTTGCGTGGGATTGGTGTTTCCCGGCTCCTGCGAGGGAGTGATGTCGATCACCTGAATCCCATTGGAAGTGGGCGTCTCGTGGAAATGGTTGAAGTAATGGCTGTAATTCGCCGAAATTACCCAGTTCGGCGTCAGGACTCCGTTGTAGCGCGCGGTCACTGTGCGCGATCCGTAATCTAAGGCGCTCTTCTGCGTCGTGTCGTTGCTGGCCAGCGCGTCGGCCGTCGGGTTATCGCGGGCGAAGCTGGAGGGCACCGTGCTCGGATCGCCGAAGAACGAGCCTTCGAACTGATGATTCGCGGTCAAGTTATAGTTGACCTTGGCCTGGTAGTTTAGCGTCCTGGTGTCGACCGCGACCGTGCCGAATTTACTGTTGGCGAATACCGGCGGCACCGAGCGAAAATTGTGCGTGAACTGCGGGTTGAAACCGCCGTACCAGAACAGCTTGTCTTTCTTAATGTAGCCGCCCAGACTGCCGCCAAAGTCATACTGCGACTGGCCGCTGTTATACGTGCCCGGGTTGACCAGGCCGATGTTGGAATTTTTCCAGTCCACCGCCAGGTTCTTCGGCGAGAAATAGCCGTAGAACGAACCGTGGTAGTCGTTCCCGCCGCTCTTGGTGAGAATGTTGATCACGCCGCCCAGGGCCTGCCCGTACTCGGCCTCGAAACCGCCGGTTTTGACCTGTACTTCCTGGATGAAGTCGAAGTTGACGCCGTTGCCCAGAGATCCCAGCACCCGGCTGTAGGTGCCGAAACCGCCAAAGCCCGGATCGGTGGTATTGGCGCCATTGATGACGTATTCATTCTCGAGTCCTGAGGCGCCGTTGATCGATGGATTCGCTGCTCCGGTGCCCAATCCGCTGGCCACGCCCGGCGACATGGAAATGATTGACGAAATATTGCGGCCTACCGGAACGTTCTTGTACAGCGACTCGTCAATGTTTGCGCCAACCGTAGTGCTGACCAGGTCGATCGTTTCCGTCGCTGTGGACACCACGTCAACGGTGGTGGTGGTGGCGCCGACTTGCAGAGTTACATCCGCCGTCGTTCGCTGGTTGACGCCAACGCTTAGGTTCGGCAGCTTCGCGGTGGTGAAGCCGCTCTGTTCCACCGTGAGCAGGTAGCCCGAGCCCACTACCAGGTTTGTGAACGTATATTCGCCCCCGGAGTTTGTGGTCGCGGTCCTATCGCCATAAGGCGAAGTGAGCAGGACCTTCGCGCCGGCAATCACAGCGCCGCTCGAGTCGCGCACCACACCCGCAATCGAACCTTTCGTAATGTCCTGTGCTTGTAACGAGACTAGAGCAAACGCAGCAAGGACGAGAAGTAGATATCGTGTCGCACGGTTCATCTAAAGCTCCTTTTCACCCCTCCAAATTTTTGGGCCTTAAAGCGCCAAAATCCGCCCGCAAGTCGCGTTACAAGCTGAACAGCGAGCGTATCCCCGGTTGGAATAAGCCTATTACTGTTACGTTGCATTTTCAAGGGGTTCCAGCCGGTGTGATCCCTCACCGGTGGGGAAGCATCCCAATCCACGACCGTGCGCAATGTTCTAACGGACCGCTTTATATCCATCTAAACATTTTATTATCAATAATTTATGTGAAATATTGCGCCTCGTCCGGAATTCCCCTTGACATTCTACCCGAGTCGCTTTAGCTTCAAGTAGAATGTCTACCGGACAAGCTGAAAACAAGATCGAACTCCTCCAAGGCACGCTCGACATGTTAATTTTGCGAACGCTCCTTTTCGGCGCCGCTCACGGCCATGCCATCGCTCACGCCATCGAGCGCGGCTCTGAGGATGTCCTGCAGGTGGATCACGGTTCACTCTACCCGGCCCTTCACCGCCTGGTGAAGCAAGGCCTCATTTCAGCCAAGGAAGGCGTTTCGGAAAACAATCGACGCGCCAAATATTACAGCCTGACCCCGAAAGGGCACAAGAAGCTGAGTGCCGAGAACTCCAAATGGGAGCGGTTGACGCGTGCCATCGCCGGCATCATGCGTCCCCCGCTTGGAGAGGAGAGCCAGTCATGAAATTCTTTGCACGGCGTGAGGCCAGCCTGGATAACGAAATTCAGGACTATCTCGAGCGCGAAACTCGCGACAACATTGACGCCGGCATGACACCCGACGAAGCCCGTCACGCCGCCATGCGCAAATTCGGCCGGCCGGTGCTCAACGTCAAGGAAGAAACTCGCGCGGTGTGGGGCTGGATCTGGATCGAGCGCCTCTTCCAGGATCTGAGCTACGCGCGCCGTATGCTGGCCAAGAATCCGGGATTCGCGCTCGTGGCTATCATCTCCCTTGGAATCGGGATCGGCGCCAACTGTTCCATGTTCAGCCTGGCGGATACGCTGCTGCTCCGGCCGCTGCCGGTCCTGCATCCGAGCCAGGTCGTGACCGTCGGCTCATTGACAACCGTAGATCGCTTCAGCGCCATCGTCTGTTCCTACCGCGATTACATCGACTTTCGTGATCAAAACAAGAGCTTCGACGGGCTGCTGGCCTATCGCGTCAGCTCCTTCGGGTTGACTACGCAGCCGGGCGAGTTACCCCAACTGAAGTACGGCGTGCTGGCTACCGGCAATTTTTTCCGCGTCTTGGGCGTCGAGCCTGAATTGGGCCGCGGTTTTCGCCCTGAAGAGGACCAGGTGCCCGGCCGCGATGCCGTGGTCGTGCTGGGTCACGATCTTTGGGAAAAGCAGTTCGCCGCCGACCGCTCCATCCTGGGCCGCAAAGTCCGGATCAATGGGATCGAGTTTACCGTGATCGGCGTCTCCCCGGAGCGATTCAACGGGTTAGATCGGTATTTCCGGCCGGCGTTTTACATTCCGATCATGATGTGGCCGCGTTTTGTCACGAATCCGAAGCAAAATCCGCTCCAGGATCGCAGCGTGCGCGAGCTTACCGTAAAGGGCCGGCTGAAGCCCGGCGTCACGGTCGCGCAAGCCCAATCCGAGCTAGAAGTGATCGCCAACGGTCTCGAAAAAGCTTACCCGGATACCAACCGGAACCAGCGCGCCGTCGTGCGCACCGAGCTGCAAGCCAGAATCGAGCAGTCGCCTCCGGACGCGCAATTGGTCGCGATGCTGACCGTTTTGGCCGGCGCCGTGCTTCTGGTGTCGTGCGCGAATGTGGCGGGCCTTTTGCTCTCCCGCGCTCGCGTCCGTACGCGCGAGATCGCTTTGCGCCTGGCGGTCGGAGCCGGCCGGTTGCGCCTCATCCGCCAGTTGCTCACCGAAAGCCTGCTGGTTGGTCTGGCGGGCGGCGCCGTTGGGCTGGTGGTCGCCTACGGCGGCGTGGTTTTCCTGAACGGTCTCCAGCCGCCATCCGATTTGCCGATCGATCTCTCCATGTCCCTCGACCGCCGCGTGCTGTTTTTGAGCCTGCTGCTCTCTCTGGCCAGCGTCCTCCTGTTCGGCCTGATTCCCGCAATTCAGGCCACGCGCTCAAACCTGGTCGCTTCGCTCAGGACCGCCGGCGCCGACACTCCAGGGAAACGCCGTCTGTGGGGCCGCAACGTTTTGGTAGCCGGGCAGGTCGCCGTTTCGCTCGTGCTCATTATGGTGGCGGCTTTCATGTTCGGCGGTATCCGCGCCCAGATCCAGGCCGACCCCGGATTCCGAACCGATCATTTGCTGATGATGAGTTTCGATCCGTCGCTCATTCAATACACTCCCGAACAGACACAACAGTTCTATCGCCAGTTGGCCGAACGCGCCCGCAGTGTCAGTGGAGTCAGGTCCGTGGCCTGGACCTTCGGTATCCCCTTCGGCAACCAGCAGGACGGTTCATCGATTTTTCCCGAGGGCTACGAGTTCCCCAAAGGCAAAGACAGCGTCAACGTTTTCAGCAACACCGTTGACGAAAATTATTTCGACACCATGGGTGTACGCCTGGTTCGCGGCCGCGGATTTCTCGCCACCGATTCCGCCGACGCGCCGCATGTTGCCGTGGTCAATGAAGTTCTTGCCAACCAGTACTGGCCCGGACAGGACCCGGTCGGCAAGCGCTTTCGTCTAGATGACCGTAACAGCCCATGGGTCCAGATCGTGGGCGTCGCCAGGACCGTGAAGTATTTGTGGGTTGCCGAGGCGCCGATGCCTTTTCTTTATCTTCCGCTCACCCAGCATCCCAAGGCGCGCATGACCTTGCTGGCTGAATCCGCCGGCGATCCCGCGGCTCTTGCAGGCCCGTTGCGCGAAGTGGTGCGCAGTCTGGACGCCAACCAGCCTATGTACGATGTGCGGAGGTACGAGGATGTTTATCGTTTCCGCGCTGTCAACCAGCCCAGGATGATCATCGAAACCATCGCCGCCATGGGCTTGATGGGTCTGGTTCTGGCGATGGTCGGCCTCTATGGCCTGGTGGCGTATTCCGCCAGCCGCCGCACGCGCGAAATCGGCATTCGTATGGCCATCGGCGCGCACCGCTACGACGTGTTGCGCATGGTTCTCCGCCAGGGGCTTGTGCTGGCGCTCGCCGGTCTCGGCTTTGGCTTGCTCGGCAGCTTCGGCGCGGAGCGCGTCTTGAGAGCCATGTACTCCGGCGGCGGCGGCGTCCATTTCACGATCTATCTGACCGTCGTTCCCGTGCTGCTCGCGGTGGTAATGCTGGCAGCTTTTGTTCCCGCCCGCAGGGCGTCAAAAGTGGAACCGATGGTCGCGCTGCATTACGAGTAAACGGCTGGAGAGAGCCAAAAGACATCTGGGCAGCGCTTCGGTCCAGCAACGATCAAAGGCGATTAAGCCGAAATGCTATTGGTAGACTTCGAACAAGAAGACCTGATTCGAGCCCTTCGGACTCAATGCGTATTCTCCCGGTCCGAGATCCTGGTCCACCTTAAACTCATAAAGAGTTGTCGAGATCTGCTTAATTGTCAGCGGAATCGGTACTGCGATCTGCTTACCGGCAACCTCATAGATCAGCTGCCGTTCGTTGCCGCGAATCTCCATTCGGTACAATTCCAGCCGGCCGGCAATTTGTGGCAGAGTCGAACTTTGGGCCATGATTATTGGCCGCACCGACTGGGTGCGGGCCTGCGAACTTGACCCAGGCACGGAATATACGATTCGACCTTCGGTGGTCCTGGCTTTACCTTCAGCAACCTCCATTTCAATCAAGTCGTCACCTTGAAGTAGAAACGGAACCCCGAGCTTAGGTAGCCGAAAACGGGCGCCACCGTTTGTGTCAATGGCACTCGTGTCGTGGTTCTCTCCATTGGGAATCGCTGGCTGAGGTCGGTCATATTCGAGACCGTGATCGGGCGCTGTCGGTGATGCCGTCGCCAACTGGGAACCAGCGGCATGAGAATCAGTGTCGCCTTGCTTCGCGCGGACGTCTAAGATTCGATATTTTGCGCGGACAACATCCCCCATGTTGCCGCCTTTCCGGTAGGTGACCGCCATTGTCGTATTCTTTATCGACACTGCGTAGGTCTCACCCGGAATCAGCCAGGTACATGCACTATCTTCCGGCCTGATAAGCGGATTCGACAGACACCGGACGGTATACAGCGATAGATCAGTTTCCACTGCGTTGTAGATCTCCATCTGCGTAGTGATCGTCCATCTCTCCGGAGGCTTAGTGACAGTTTGGCAGTCTAGTCTTGCTGTTGAATAATAACCCGAGTCCGCACCACTTCCGTAGCAGGTCGTGTCAGTAGAGCCTGCCCGGGTATATGTGCTGTCGTGAGGGATAGCTCGGTAAGATACTGCGCGCACCCACACCCTAGTTTCTTCTTTGTCCTTTGCTCGCGGGGGCCGCCAACTAGCAGCCATTCTCAACGCTTGCGAACGTTGTTCTGCCGTGATGTGCTCTACTACATCGGTTCTGGCAGCGTTATCTGCGGCATCATTGGACGGCCCGGCAAGTGTGAACCACATCTCAGCCTGGACATAATCTCGTGGTACTCCGAGTCCCTTTTGGTAGCAATGACCAAGATTGTTGTAGGCGACAGGAAGACCGGCTTCGGCAGCCTTTCTATACCAGTCGACCGCCTTCAAGTAATCCCTTTCCACGCCCCTGCCGTAGTAGTAAAGCACGCCGAGCTTGTTCTGGGCGTAAGCGTTTCCTTTTGTCGCCAATGGCAAATACTCAGCTAATGCAGTAGCATAGTCGCCGCGCTGTTCTGCTTTGTACCCCTTGTGGAAATCGGCGGCTCTGGTCGGAATAGACGCGAGCAGAGCCAAAAAGGCTAATTGAAGCGAGCGCATCACGTCCTTTTGAGCCTCAACCCGTCACTGGTGTCAGACGTGTTAGAGGTTACTCTCAATTGGATCGACACGCAAGCGTGTCACTTTGCCTATCGGAGTCCCCCCTATTATTTCCGCGTCCCACGACCTCTCGATCTTGTTCGAAACACCCTCAACTACGAATGCCTCCGATCGCTAGCGCCGGCGGTAGGCCTCGCCATCATCATCCGCCGCGCCAGCGCTGTTTTAGCCAACCATCTCGCATTAATCTCCTGCCTTCTCCCTCACCGCCATTTCAAACGCCTCACGCAAAAACGGCATCACCCTCCGCAGCTCCCCCGCCGTCCGGACCAGCGCGACGTGTGACACGCGCTTGCCGCTCGGCCCGATTTTGATGAACTGCGGCGCGCTCACCTTGCGGCCGAGGTGAACCACCACGCGCAGCGCATCCCGCGTCACCGTCAGGTCCGCAAAGATGCGCGTCGTCCGGAACAGCGCGTACCGGTCGCGCGAAACGACCTCCACTTCGCCGAAGCTCCTCACCGTGGTCTCGAGTTTCCGGTAGAGATCGGCCAGCGCCTGCGGCCTGCCTTTGAGTAAGTTCGCGGTGCTGCCGACCCCGCACGCGTGAGGTTGATTCGCCCGGCGAAACGTCCGGTCACACCGCGGGCATATCCAGTTCATAAGAGCTTCATTTAACTCCCCGGCTACGGCCGCGCCTTCCGCTCATAAATCACAATCCCCCGCGTCCTCCCCACCTCCCCATATTGCTCCAGCCACTCCCGCAGCTCCGGATACCGCTCCATCGCCAGCGCCGGATTGTACAGGCTCAGCCCATCCATCACCACCGCAGGCCTCGCGCGCGCCAGCTCCTCTAAATTCGCGCGCGTGAAATTCGTTCCGACGGGCGCCGATTGCGTCAGGTGCCGGTCCGCCGGAACGCCCGTCAGCGGCTGGGAATCGAGAAAACGCGTCGCCGCGGGCAGCCCTGTGTAGACGAAAAGCTCGGGCCGGAAACCCCAGACGAACAGCGTGTCGCCGGGCGTGGAAATCTTGCGTGCAATCTGCGCCGCCGCGCGGCTGTCCTGGTCCATCGCCACATCCGCCCACTGGTGCGGCCTGCCTTCCGCCAGATCGCGCGCCAGCATCGCGTATCGCGGACCGAACCGGATCAGCGGAACCAGCAGCAGCGCCAGTGCCATCGCCCGCTTGCGTCCCATGAGCACCATCCCGCGCGCCGCCGCAATCGCCACGACCGGCAGCAACTGGAAAAAATAGCGCGGGAAAAATCGCCAGCCCACTACCGCGGCCAAAAACGAAAGCGCCCCCCACGCCAGAAACTTCGAGCGCAGTTTATCCGGACTGCGCAGCGCCCACCACGCCCCCACCACCAGCGCCGCGTGAAATCCCAGCCAGTCCGCCGTTCGCACGATGCCGTTCCGCACCGGATGCTCCACGAACGTGCGGCCCGCATAAAGAAATCCCCAGCGCCAGACCTGGTCGAGATAGGGAACGAGCGCGCCCGTCCATGCGAGCCACATCGCCGCCACCGCATTGGCCGCCGCGAATCCCAAACCTAGAGACACGACGCCCGGCCAGCACCACACCGCGCACGCCGCCAGCACGAACAGGCCTTTCGTATTCACCAGAAACGCCGCGCCCGCCGCCACCCCCGACCAGAACGCGCGTCCCCTGTAAGCCAGCCACACCGCGGCAACGTGCGGCGCGAGCATCGTCAGGTCCGCCGCCAGCGGAATCACCGACGACGGAAAATCGAACAGCAGAAAAAATCCCACGAGTCCCGCGGCCCACAGCCCCTCCAGCTCGCCCCACAGATCCCGCGCAAACCCGTAGGCCAGCAGGCATGCCGCCAGCGCATAAAGCGCTCCGGCAAACCGCAGCACCCACCCGGTTTTCACGCCCCACGCGAGATACAACCAGGCCAGCAACGGCGGCTTATCGAACCAGGCATCGCGATAGAGCGTTTTGCCGAACTCGATCTGCTTGGCTGCCGCCATCGGCAGCGTCTCCTCCGCCCAAAGAATGTCCACGTGGCAGAGCCGCGCGGCGAGCAGAATCGCAAACAGCACCAGGAAAAAGTAGCGGGCGCGCATCGCGTCGGGTATAGACCGACTATAGACCAAACTTGAACGCCAGCCGATCTCGTTCTATAGTAGGCGAAGATAAGGCGAAGCATGTCCGCCATTCAGGAACAACTCGCGCTGCTCCGCGAAAAGGTCGCCCGCATCGACCAAAAGTACGCGGCCGCCGAAAAGCCCCGAGTCGCTCCCTGCCTGATCGAAGAGATCGTGTCGGGGCAAGTGGTCGAGACGGCTTTCGGGGCGCATTTCGAGACCGAGCGGCTTTACGAGCGGCACCGGCGGCACGGCTCGGTCGGGATCGCAGACCTGGCCGATCTGCCTGAAAATGCGCTACTTGCGCTGTCGGAAGGGGCGATCCCGCGCGCTCACCCCACGCGCTGGGCCTTCCTGGACACTGAAACTACAGGACTTGCCGGCGGCACGGGCACTTATGCGTTTTTAATCGGCGTCGGTTCGATCGACCAGTCCGGATTTCGGGTGCGGCAGTTTTTTATGCGGGATTACGGCGAGGAAGCGTCGCTTCTGGCTTCGCTTTCGGACTATCTCGCGCAGTTTGAAGTACTTGTCACGTATAACGGCAAAGCCTACGACCAGCCGCTGCTCGAAACACGCTACCGCATGGTGCGGTCGCGGCCGCCGTTTGCGCGCCTCCAGCACCTCGACCTGCTGTATGGCGCGCGGCGGCTATGGAAATTACGGCTCGACCGGTGCCGTCTGGTGGATCTGGAGCACCAGATCCTGGGGGTGGAACGCCAGGGCGACCTGCCGGGCGAGATGATCCCCTACTATTACTTCGAGTATCTGCGAATGCGGCAGGCCTTCCGCCTGGTGCCGATTTTTCACCACAACATGATGGACATCGTCTCGCTCGCGTGCCTGACGGCGATTGTCCCGCTGGCGTTCGGCGAGCCGGGCGGCGCGTCGCTGCGGCATGGAGCCGACCTGATCGGCTTGGCGCGGTGGCTCGTGGCGGCGGGGCGCTACGAAGAAGCGCTGGCGCTTTACCGGCGCGCGGTCGACCTGGGGCTTCCGGACGATCTGCTGTTTCGCGCGCTGGCCGAGACGGGAGCGATCGAGAAGCGCCTGGGACGCGAGGCGGCGGCGCTCGAAATCTTCACCGATCTCACGGCTTCGCCCAATCCTTACCGGGCGCATGCGTATCTGGAGCTTGCGAAATACTACGAACACCGCGAGCGCAATTACGCATTGGCGCTCGAGATGACGGTTAGCGCGCGCGAAATCGAAGAGGCGCCCGAAATCCAGCAACGCGAAGAACGTCTGCGGCGGCGAATCGCGCGGCCTCCGGCAAAGACCGCGAAGAAACGAAACGCGCGGCGCTAAAATAGTTCGTCAACCCGGATGAAAACCACTCTGCTTGCCATTCTCTTTGTCCCGGCGCTCGCCGCGCAGACCATGTCGATCGAGGAGTACGAACCGAAATCGACGCTGGTCGTGCCGCAGCATGTGCTGACGCGCGCCAAATATCCGTTTATCGATGTCCACAATCACCAGTACGGCCTGACGCCTGAAAAAGTAGACAAGCTGGTGGCGGATATGGACGGCATCAACCTGCGGATCATGGTGAATCTGAGCGGCGGCTACGGCGACCGCCTCCAGGAAAACGTGCGGGTGCTCAAGGCGCGCTACAAAGACCGCTTTGTGGTGTTCGCCAACCTGGATTTCTCGAATATCGACGATCCAAATTATGGCAAGCGCGCCGCGGCACAGCTCGAGCAGGACATCCGCAACGGCGCGCAGGGGCTGAAATTTTTCAAAAATTTCGGCATGGATTTGAAAGACACCAAGGGCCAGCGCATTCACGTCGACGATCCGCGTTTCGATCCGGTCTGGGACATGTGCGCGAAATGGAAAATCCCGGTTTTGATCCATACCGGCGAGCCGTGGTCGTTTTTCCAGCCGCAGGACCGCTTTAACGAGCGGTGGCTGGAGCTCAAGCAATTTCCGCAGCGGGCGCGGCCGCCGGACCGGTATCCAAGCTGGGAAACGCTCATGGGCGAGCAGCACCACTTATTCGCGCTACATCCGAAAACGATTTTCATCAACGCGCATCTTGGGTGGCTGGGAGGGAATCTGGCGGAACTGGGCCGGTTGATGGACCAGATGCCCAATATGTACACCGAGATCGGCGCCGTGCTGGCGGAGCTGGGGCGGCAGCCGCGGTTCGCCCGCGAGTGGTTTATCAAGCATCAAGACCGCGTGCTGTTCGGCAAAGACACCTGGGCGCCGACCGAATATTACTGCTATTTCCGGGTGCTCGAGACGGCCGATGAATATTTCGATTACTACCGCAAGCGGCACGCGTTCTGGAAAATGTACGGTCTCGACCTGCCGGATGAGGTGTTGAAGAAACTGTACTATAAGAATGCGCTGCGGGTAATCCCGGGATTGAATCCGGCGGGCTTTCCGCAGTAACGGCCCGATGCACGCCATCGAATTCGACCACGTCTCGAAGAGCTACCCGATTTACGAATCGCCCGGCGACCGCCTCAAGGAGCTGGCCACATTCAACCGGCTCGAGTTCCACCGTAATTTCTGGGCGCTTCACGACGTGAGCTTCACGGCCGAGCGCGGCGAGACATTCTGCGTGATCGGCGAAAACGGCTCGGGAAAGAGCACGCTGCTGCAACTGGTGGCGGGGATTCTCCAGCCGAGCTCCGGCTCGATCGAGGTCAACGGGCGTGTTTCGGCGCTGCTCGAACTGGGCGCTGGATTCAATCCGGAATTCACGGGGCGCGACAATGTCTATCTGAACGGCTCGATTTTAGGCTTCACGACACGGCAGATCGACCAGCGATACAAGGAAATCGAGAGCTTCGCCGAGATCGGCGATTTCATTAACCGCCCGGTGAAGACGTATTCGAGCGGCATGGCAGTGCGGCTGGCGTTCGCCGTGGCCATCAACGTGGATCCGGAGATTCTGCTGGTGGATGAGGCGCTGGCTGTGGGCGATCTCTACTTCCGCCAGCGGTGCATGCGCAAAGTGCACGAGCTGCGCGCGCGGGGAATCACGATTCTCTATGTTTCGCATGCGCTGGCGGATGTCAAAGCCCTGGGCGATCGCGCGCTGTGGCTGGAGCAAGGGCGCGTCGTCGAGCTGGGCGCGACGGACAGCGTGGTTTCAAAATATCTGGCCGCCATGATGGAGAAGGACTCGGCTTATCTCGCGCACCAGAAGCGGCCCGAGCGGGATCGGCCGCTCGTTGCCTCGCAGGCGCCCGAAATTGTCGAACGGATCCCGAATATCGATCACCGCTACGGCGACGGGCGCGCGGAAGTGCTGGGCATTGCGGTGCTCGACGATCGCGGTCGGCCGCTCGAGCTGCTGGATCCCGCCAGCCGCATCGTGGTGCGGATCAGCGTGCGCGCCAAGGCCGAGATTGCGCAGCCCAATGTAGGGTTCATGGTGCGCAATCATCTGGGCGTGGATTTTGCCGGCACCAACACCATACGCGAAGGCTGCGAGCTGCCGTCCATGCTGCCCGGCGAAATTCACACGGTGGATTTTCATCTCGAATTGCCGGAACTCTATCCAAGCTCGTTTTCTTTTTCACCGGCCATCGCCGATGGCCCGCTCGAGGCTTACCGCATGTGCGACTGGGTCGACAACGCCATCGCGCTCCAGATGAACCACGGGTCGGGCGAGGTTTACGGATTCCTGCGCCTTCCCTGCCGCGTGATGGTGGACGCGCGGCTCGGTGAAAACGCCGAATCCGCGCGGGTGCCAGAGCTACAATGAACGATCGATGGAGCGCAAAGTAGCCAAATTCTCCAGCCACCGGGAAGCCGAGGAGGCGACACTGCGCTACTATCGCAGCCTGACACCGCAGCAACGGATGGACATTCTGTTTGCGCTGATCGACGCTTCCCGAAACGAACGCGATGATCCTGAAAGGATCGAGCGCGTCTACAGCATCCGTAGGCTCTGTTCAGATGATCGCAGGTGCGACCGCTAAGCATCCACAGCTCAGGTAAACTAACTCATTCAGGAAAAAAGCTTGGCTGAATTCACGGGTGAGCGTGTCATTCCGGGCGAAGTCGAGGCGGACCTGCTGAATGAGCACGTCGCGCGGTATCTGTTCGCTGCCCGGATGGCGCGTGGACGGCGCGTGCTGGATGCGGGGTGCGGATCGGGCTATGGGGCGGCGGAGCTGGCGCGCGAGGCAAGCGAGGTTTTAGGGATCGACGTCGCTCCGGACGCCATCGATTATGCGCGCGAGCATTATTCCGCGGCGCGGTTGCGCTTCGAGACGGCGTCGTGCCTCCAGATTCCTGCCGCGGCCGGCGCATTTGACCTGGTGGTGGCGTTCGAGATCATCGAGCATTTGAGCGACTGGCGGTCATTTCTCGGCGAAGCCCGGCGCATTCTTTCGCCCGCCGGGCAGTTGGTGGTTTCGACGCCGAATAAGCTTTATTACGCAGAATCGCGGGCGAAGCTCGGCCCCAATCCGTTCCATGTGCACGAGTTCGAATTCGAAGAATTCCAGCATGAGCTTGCCGAAGTTTTTCCGCACGTGACAATCTTCCTCGAAAATCACAGCGATGCCATGGTTTTCGCGCCGGTCTCGGGAGCGGAAAATCTCGAAGCCCGGGCCGGAAGCGGCTCCGCCAACGCGCTAGAAGCGCATTTCTTTGTCGCCGTGGCAAGCGTTCGGGAAATAGCTGCGCCTCCAGGATTTGTTTACGTGCCGCGCGCCGCCAACCTGCTGCGCGAGCGCGAGCACCACATCCAACTGCTCGAAGGCTGGCTTGAGAAATCAAAAGCCGATCTTGCGGATCTCATGGAGCAGCACCGCCGCCAGACCGGCGCGCTCGATGAAAGCAACCGCTGGGCCGCGAATTTGAACGCTCAGCTCGAGGAGCGCGGAGCGCGCGTGGTGGCTCTGCAAGAAGAGCTCGCGGCCGAGCAGGCGAATGCGCGAGCGAATATTGAACAGGTCCAGGCGCAGCTCGCTCAGGAGCAGGAGGAAAAACTCCGTCTGCTCGAGTATCTTCACGCGGCCGAGCGCACCGTCGAAGAGCGCACTCAGTGGGCTCAACGCAACCAGGCCGAGGCCGACGCCGAGCGGCACAAGGTGAATTTGTACCAGAGTTCGCGATGGGTCCGGCTCGGGCGGCAATTGGGGCTGGGACCGAAGCTGGAACGCGCGAAATGAAGCTCCTGCTGCGGCTCGTCGCGCTGCCGGCGCTTCTGGTGGTTGCAACGCTGCTCGCCTTGCTGAGCGCGCTGGGCCTTGCGCTGGCGGATCTCGCCTGGCTGCTTGCGGGCCGCAGGCAGCACCGCTCCGATACCGTTGCTTCGACGCGCGCCGCGAGTGTCGTCATCCCCAATTGGAACGGGCGCGATCTGCTGGAAAAATACCTGCCATCGGTGGAAGCCGCGCTCGCGGCCGACCCGGGCAACGAAATCATCGTGGTGGATGACGGCTCCTCGGACGGCAGTGCGGAATTCGTTCGCGAGCGTTTCCCGCGCGTGAAGCTCGTCGCGCTTGAGCGCAACCTGGGTTTCGGCGGCGGATCGAACGCGGGCTTCCGCGCGGCGTCGAACGACATCGTGGTACTGCTTAACAGCGATATGCGCGTGGATGCCGGGTTTTTGCAGCCGCTGCTCGCGGGCTTCAGCGACGAGCTGGTCTTCGCGGTCTCCTGCCAGATTCTGTTTTCCGATCCCACCAGGCTGCGCGAAGAAACCGGACTGACGGAGGGCTGGTGGGAAGAGGGCAGTCTGCGCGTGCGCCATCGCGTCGACGACGAAATTCGCGATCTCTACCCGTGCTTTTACGGCGGGGGCGGCTCATGCGCATTCGATCGCAGGAAATTTCTGGAGTTGGGCGGGTTCGATCCTTTGTTCGAGCCGTTCTATCTTGAGGACACGGATCTCGGCTACCGCGCCTGGAAACGCGGCTGGAAAGTGCTCTACCAGCCGCAGAGCATGGTCTATCACGAGCACCGCGGCACCATCGGCAAGCGCTTCACCGAACGGCAGATTCAAGCGGTGCTCAAGAAGAACTTCATTCTGTTCGCATGGAAGAACATTCACCGATGGCCGCGGCTCGCGTCGCATTTCTTTTTTTTATGGGCGGGAGCGCTGGTGAATGCGGTTTTCGGCGATTCGCCGCGCCGCGCGAGCATGCGCGCCCTTTGCCAGGCATTTCTCCATGTGCCCGGCGCGGTCCGGTCGCGCTGGAATGCGAAACGGCTCGCCGAGGTTAACGACGATGAGGCCTTTCGCCGCCCGCTCGGCGGGTATTTTCACGACCGTTTCTCCCATTTTGATCCGGAGCCGGGCGAGCTGCGTGTTCTGTTCGTTTCGCCCTACCCCATCTGCCCGCCGGTGCACGGCGGGGGCGTGTTCATGTATGCGACGCTCCGCCATCTGGTCAAACTCGCCCAAGTGCACCTGGTGGCGCTGCTCGAAGCGCCCGGCGAGCAGCAGGCCCACGAGGAGCTGCGCACGATCTGCAAGTCCGCAGAGTTCCCTCTGCGCGCGCCGGGCCCGCCGGCGCCGGCAGCCTCGATCGATCCTCATGCGGTGCGCGAGTTCGCCGATCCGGACCTTAACTGGCTCATTCACCGCCAGATTTATCTGCACCGCATCGACGTGCTGCAGCTCGAGTACACCGCGTTATTGCAGTATACCGGCCGGTTCGAACATATCGCGACTGCGGTGTTTGAGCACGATATCTACTTCCAGTCAATTGCGCGCGGCCTGGCGTATAGCAATGGCGTCCCCCGCTCCAAGGCCGGCTACGAATATCTGCGTGCGCTGCGTTACGAGTTGAAACATTTGAAGGATTGCGACCGCGTGCAGGTGTGCACCGCGGAAAATCGCGCATATCTGGCATCCTTTCTGCCTGGACGGAAAGCGCGGATTGAGGACGGACTGCGTGCGGGAATCGATGTCGCACGCTACAACTTTCGTTCGCACGGGCGCAAGCCGGGCACGATGCTGTTTCTCGGCAGTTTCCGGCACGTGCCCAATCTGGTGGCGCTCAAATGGTTTGTGGAGCGCGTGCTGCCGCGCATTCTTTCCGAATGTCCGGATGCGCAGTTGACGATCGTGGGCTCCGATCCTCCTCCCCCGCGTTTGTTTGCGGCCGCGCCGGGCGCCGTCGAACTGTTAGGATTTGTGGAAGACATCCGGACGGAGCTGGAACGCCGCGCCGTGTTCGTGTGCCCGATTCGCAGCGGCTCGGGCGTGCGGGTCAAGCTGCTGGAGGCGTTCGCGAGCGGTATTCCGGTGGTGTCGACCCGCCTGGGCGCCGAGGGGCTGGCGCGCACCGACGCCGAGTTCTGTTTGCTGGCCGACGAACCCGGCGAGTTCGCGGCGAAAGTAGTTCGCATTTTAAAGCGACCCGACAAGGCGCTGGTCATGGCAGAGCGCGCTCGCGCCGAAGTCGAGGCGAATTGGGATATGGCGGTGCTGACCGGAAAACTCGTCGAAAGTTACCGCGATGTGGTGCGGGAAAAACGGAGCGCTACTTGCCGGCCAGATCCTGCTTGAGCCGATCGACAACGCGCTTGGCGGTACGATCCAGATTGTTGGGAGCGGACCGTCCCGGCTTCTCGTACAGAGACCAGAGCACCGCGCGCGATTTTGCATCCACCAGAAACAGCGTTCCTTTCTGGCGGCCGGAACTGAATGTGGCCGGAGCGGATTTCTCCGTTATGAATTTGGACTGGCGGGGCGTAGTATCGCTTTTCGCAGCGTCCTTGGATGTGTCTTCTTTTGCGCTCTTGCCCGTATCATCGGCTTCGTTTTGGGTCCCGGCGGCCTTGGGTGTGGGATGCAATTTCTCGAGCTCATACTCGAGCGACGCGCCCAGCCGGTCCGTGAAAATGGCGTCCGCGCGCTGCGGATCGGCCACCACTTCGAAAACGTGTTCGCGCGTCAGCCGGTTGGCCACATACTGGTCCAGGCCGTGGGTCATCGGCATGACGTATACCGTATGGATGTTTCCGCTGAGTTCTCCCGCCGCGAGAATGCTCGAGAAGACGAATACCGCAGTCCATCGCATGACTTCCCTTATCATAACAGCGCCGCCCTGCTATGTATAAAGGCCAGAAAATCACAGTCATCATTCCGTGCCTGAACGAGGAGCAGGGAATCGAACAAATCCTGCGCGCCATGCCGGAGTTTGTGGATGAAACCATCGTGGTGGATAACAATTCGACCGACGGCACCGCGAAAATCGCCGAATCTCTGGGCGCCAAGGTCATCCGCGAGGAGGTGCGCGGATACGGCCGCAGCTACAAACGCGGCTTCGCCAACGCCTCAGGCGACCTGATTGTCACGCTCGACGGAGATCACAGCTACCCGGTCGATGCGCTCTCCTATCTTCTGGAGGCTTTCCTGCACCTGGATGTCGATTTCCTGAACGCCTCCCGCTTTCCGGTCCGCCAGGCGCGCGCCATGAGTTTTAAGCACAAGCTCGGGAACCTGGTGCTGTCGCTTGCCATGTCGGTGCTCTATTTGCGCTGGGTGCGCGATTCGCAATCCGGCATGTGGGTGCTGCGGCGCAGCATTCTCGACAGGATGCGCCTCGAATCCGACGGCATGGCGTTTTCCGAGGAGATCAAGATCGAAGCGCTCAAGAATTCCCGCATCCGCTTCGGCGAGATTGCCATCCAGTACACCTCACGGCTGGGGGAAATCAAGCTCAATCCGTGGCGCGACGGCTTTTACAACCTTTTTTTTCTCGTGAAAAAGCGCTTTACTCCGCGGCGCAAGTGATATGGCCGGAGACGTCACCATGATCGTGCCGGTCTGGAATGGACGCGCGCTGGTGGAGCGCCTCATCGCGAGTATTCACTCGCAGAGCTGTCCCGCCGCAGAAATTCTAATCGTCGACAACGGCTCGTCGGACGGCGCACCGGAGGCTGCGGAGCTCCTGGGGGCGCGGGTGATCCGGATGGGGACGAACGCGGGCTTCAGCCGGGCCGTCAACCGCGGCATACGGGAAACAAAAACCCCGTGGCTGGCAATTGTCAACAGCGACGTCGAGCTCGCGCCGGACTGGCTCGCCCGGCTGCTGGAGGCGGCTCGGGAGCCGGAAGTCTGGTTCGCAACCGGCAAAATTTTGAGCGCCGCGCGCCGTGAGCGGATTGATGGGACATGGGACGCTCTCTGCCGCGGCGGCTGCGCGTGCCGGTTGGGCCATGGCCGCCCAGATGGCCCTGAATTTACGTCCGCCCGCGCCATCTGGTTCGCTCCCGGCACGGCGGTCCTTTACCGGACCGAATTGTTTCACCGCGCTGGGTTGCTCGATGAGGAGTTTGAGTCGTACCTCGAAGATGTCGAGTTCGGGTTGCGATGCGCCTGCCTTGGTTACTCGGGCCGGTACGCGCCGCCGGCGGTTGCCTATCATGTCGGAAGCGCGACGCTGGGCGAATGGCATCCCGCCACCGTGCGCCGCATCTCGCGCAACCAGGTACTTTTGCTGGCGAAATATTACCCGGCCGGAATTCTCTGCCGCTTCATCTGGCCGATTCTTGTTTCCCAAATACTGTGGGGACTGCTGGCATTTCGCCACGGGACGTTGCTTGCATTCATCCGCGGCAAGCTCGAAGGCCTGATCCGGTTCCGCTCGGCCCGCCGGTCCGCCCGCCGGATCGAGGCCGGCCGGCTCGTCGAAATTTTGCGCGAATCCGAGCGCGACATCGTCCGCGTGCAGCGGCGGACCGGATTCGACTGGTACTGGCGAGTGTACCTGGCGCTGACCGCCGGTGAGTCGGATTGACACACATGCGCGACGTGGGGATCATCGTCGTCACGTATAACTCGGCTGCGGAAATTTCCGCCTGCCTGCATGCCGCCGTCTCGACGGGCGCTCCAGTAATCGTAGTGGATAACGCCTCCGAGGACGCCACCTGCCGCGAGGTGGAGCGCTGCGGCGTGAAGCTGATTTCCAACCGGCGCAATCTCGGTTTTGCCGCAGCAGTCAACCTGGGCGCCCGGGCTCTGGAAACGCCGTTTTTATTACTCCTCAATCCGGATGCGGTGATCGAGCGCGGGCTCGACGCATTGCGCGAGGCCTGCTGTTCTGCTGAAGTCGCGGCTGCCGGCGGCGCCCTGGTGGATAACCAGGGCTGTTTACAAGTGGGCTTCATGGTGCGGAGATTCCCAACAGCCATGACATTGTGTTACGAAGCGTTGTTGTTAAACCGGCTCTGGCCGCGTAACCGGGTGAATTGGCAATACCGTTGCTTGGACCTGGACTATCGGGCGGCGCTCGATGTCGAGCAGCCGGCGGGAGCCTTTCTGATGATCCGCCGCGACGCCTGGGAATCTCTGGGTGGATTTGACGAGAATTTCTACCCGCTGTGGTTTGAAGACGTGGATTTTTTAAAGCGCGCCAAAGATTCGGGCTACCGCGTTCGATTTATACCGGACGCCGTGGCCAAACATACAGGCGCGCATTCCATCCGAAAGATTTCACTGGAGTTCCGGCAGCTTTATTGGTATCGTAGTCTTCTAAAGTACGCAGCTAAGCATTTTCCTCCGGGCGCGGAGAAAGCAGTCTGCCTGGCTGTGATTGTGGGCTCCGTCTTGAGAACAGTGCTGGGTATTTCCCACCAGAGGAGCCTGAAGCCCATAGCAGTTTTCGGCCAAGTCGTGCGGCTTGCCGGTCGCCATCTATTTTTTGGACGGCAGGACGAAGCGGAAGTTTTGCCTTTTCCTTGAACTTTGCTTTTTTTTGTTCCAAGTGACGTCAATTCAGGTTCGAGTTCATGTCCGATAGCGATTTTGTATCCGTCACCATAGTTACTTATAATAGCGGCAGATTTATCCGGCGCTGTCTCGAGTCGGTTCTGGCCCAGCGGTATCCGTCCAAAGAGATCATCGTCATCGATAACGCCTCTACCGATGGCACAGCCGACATTCTGGAGCAGTTCGAAGATCGGTGCCAGATTGTCTACAACGAGGAGAACATCGGGTTCGCCGCGGCGCAGAACCAGGCCATCGCCTTGTCCAGCGGCGGATGGGTGCTCACCCTGAATCCCGATGTCCTTCTGCTGCCGGATTTCATCAAAGCCCTGGTCGAAGCGGGCCAGATGGATCCCAAGGTAGGAACCGTCTGTGGCAAGCTTCTGACCATGACGGCCGCGTTTGACATTCCGTCCAAGCCGGTCGTCGATTCCACCGGCATTTACTTCAACCCCATGCTGCGCCACCTGGACCGCGGCAGCCAGGAAGTCGACAACGGCCACTTTCTCAACTACGAGTACGTGTTCGGCGCAACCGCCGCCGCGGCCTTGTACCGGCGCGAGATGATCGAGGATATTCTGATCGATGGTGAATTCTTCGATTCGGACTTCTTCGTCTATCGCGAGGACGCCGATGTCGCGTGGCGCGCGCAGTTGCTAGGCTGGCGCTGCCTCTACGCGCCCTACGCCCGCGGATATCATGTGCGCAGCGTGCTGCCTGGCAAGCGGCGCGCGCTGCCGCCCGAGATCAACATGCACTCGGTCAAGAACCGGTTCCTGTTGCGCGTCAAAAACATTTCGGGCGACCTCTACCGCCGGAACTGGTTTTCGATTTCGCTGCGCGACGTGATGGTCGTCGCCTGCTGCCTGATCTGGGAGCACACGTCGCTCAAGGCGTTTTGGTACCTGGCCAAAAACTGGCGCCGCATTCTCGCAAAACGCCGCGAGATCCAACGCCGGCAGCGCGTCGACAACGCCTACATCGCGAGTTGGTTCAAGTACACTCCCGTGAGCAAGCCCGCTCCTCGCAAGATGGCCGGCGTGCTTTCGCGCTCTCAAGCCTTCCGCAGCTAAGTGGAACGGGCGCTCGCGCCTGTGCTGTAATTCACAGTTCATGCGGATCGCCATTCTGGGCACGCGCGGTATTCCTGCGCGCTACGGCGGCTTCGAGACTTTCGCTGAGGAGCTTTCCACCCGCCTCGCGCTCGTGGGCCACTCCGTTACCGTCTACTGCCGCACGAAACATCCGGAGCCCGCATACCACGGCGTGCGCCTGCGCTACCTTCCCACCATCCGCCACAAGTACCTGGACACACCCGCGCACACGTTGCTATCGACGATCGATCTGATCTTTCATCGATCCGACGTCGCTCTCTATTGCAACGCCGCCAACGCAATCTTTACGATCGTGCCGCGCGTTCTCGGCATGCCCGTAGTCTTGAATGTCGATGGCATCGAGCGCAAGCGTCAGAAGTGGAACCGCATTGCCAAATTCTGGTACCGGGTGTCTGAGAAGCTCGCTACACTTCTGCCGAATGCGGTCGTCAGCGACGCGCAGGCCATCGCCGATTACTACCGCGCGCGCTACGGCAAGGCCACGCACTTCATCCCTTACGGCGCGGAACTGGGCAAAGTGGCAACTACCGCGGTTCTCGACGAGCTCAATCTCCAGCCCGGCCGTTACTTTCTTTACGTGAGCCGCATGGAGCCGGAGAATCACGCGCTCGAAGTGCGCCAGGCTTTCGAGAAAGTGAAGACCGAGATGAAACTGGCGCTCATCGGCGACGCGCCCTACGCCGCGGACTACATCCGGCGCGTGCGCGAGACGAGCGACCCGCGCATCGTGATCCCCGGCGCGATTTATGGCGTGGGCTATCAGGAGCTCGGCTCCCACTGCTTCGCCTATATCCACGCGACTACCGTCGGCGGCACGCACCCGGCGCTGATCGAGGCCATGGGGCGCGGTGCGCTGGTGCTGTATCGCGATACCGAGGAAAACGCCGAGGTCGCGGTAGGCGCGGGGATTGCCTTCGGCGAGCACGATCTCGCCGAAAAGCTCGCACAGGCGCTCGCCATGTCCGAAGCCGAGCGTGACGACTTCCGCCGCCGCGCCGCCGAGCGGGTGCGCGACCGCTACTCCTGGGACGCGGTCACCGCCGATTACGAACGATTGTTTCGCGAGCTTGTGCGGCCGGCGCGCCGCTAGCACCCGTCGGTTGATAATTGAAAGGTGCCGCCCGTTCCTTACCGCTCCTACGCCCTCATCTCCCGCGAACAGATCGCGCAGAACTATCGGAATGTCTGCGCTGCCGTCGGGCCGAATGTCGCGGTCATGGGCGTGGTCAAGGCCGATGCCTACGGGCACGGCGCTCTCGAAGTGGCTCGCGTCTTGACCGCCGAAGGCGCCACGTGGCTCGCGGTCAGCTCTGTCGAAGAAGGCGTCACGCTGCGCAAAGCCGGGATCGCCGAGCACATTCTCGTGATGACCGGCTTTCTTCCATTCGAATGGGACGCGCTCGTCACATTTGACCTCACGCCCGCTTTGCACTCGCTCGCGGCCATCGCCGATCTCGACCGCATGGCGCGCGAATCCAGCAAGCCCATCGGTTATCACCTGAAGATCGACAGCGGCATGCATCGCCTCGGCACCCGCGCCGCCGCCGGCGAAATCATCCAGGCGCTGGCCTCTGCTACCCACGCGCGCCTGGACGGCCTCATGACTCACTTCGCCTCGCCCGCCGACTACACCTCGCAGCAGACCGAAGAACAGGCCGCATACTTCGCCGGAATCGTCGAACGGCTCGCCAACGCCGGCTTTCGCCCCTCGAACATTCACATGTCCAGCACCAACGCGCTTGCCTATAAACGGAACCCGGCGTGGCTCACCATGGTGCGCCCGGGCCACGCGATCTACGGTTACGTTTCGCCGGCCCGAGGCGATGCGCCCAAGCCGGCGTTCCAGGTGAAGCCTGTGCTCACCTGGCGCGCGAAAATTCTGGTCGTAAAGGAAATCACCATGGGGGCGCTGGTGGGTTACGGCGGCTCCTTTCGCGCGCCCGAGCCGATGCGTATCGGCGTCATCGCCGCGGGCTATGCCGATGGCGTCCCGCACCGGCTGTCGAATCGCGGCAAAGTCATCGCTGCCGGAAAACTGGTTCCCATTTTAGGCACGGTCTCGATGGATCTGACCACGATCGATTTAACTCACGCCGATTCGCTTCGCCCCGGCGACGAAGTCACGCTGCTCGGCCGCGAAGGCCAGGCCAGCTTGGACGCCCAGCAGATGGCGCGCATGGCCGGAACAATTTCCTATGCGATCCTGTGCGGCATCGGCGCGCGGGTCGAGCGCATTTACGTTTAACTCCGTGTGCGCGCCGTGAGTATCTGACTCACTGGCTGTGTCGGTCTGCCGCAGCCTTTCGACTACCGGCCAACTAAATCGCTGCTGGTGAAGCAAGTCAAACCAGGCCAGTGTGGAAGCATGCGTGCGAAGTGCGAAAGAGTTCGGGAGGACTATTGACGATGAGGACAGGATTGTCGCTTCTGCTCGTGTCTGCCGCTAGTTTGTTCGGGCAAGGTCCAACGCTGGTAGGCTCCGGCTATACGGATCCGCAGATGACGGTCTCGCCCGGCCAGGTCGTGACGTTCTACGTCAGCGGATTGAAAACCGTGCTTCCGTCACCGCGTTCCGTCAAAGCCACGGGATTCCCCCTGCCCAATACGCTTGCAGGGATTTCCGCCACGATCACACAAATGAACCCGAGCGGAACGTTCCCGGTGCCGCTGTTCTCGGTTGACCAGATCAATACGTGCGCGGATCCGAGTGCGGCGATGCCGGATTGCCTGCTCACCGCTGTCACCGTGCAGATACCTTTCGAACTCTTTGTCCCCAGCTTTTCAGGACCGCCTCAGATCGGTCTGACGACCACACAAGTCGTTCTCGCGGAGAATGGCATCAACAGCAAAGCGTTCCAGCTCGGAACTGTGGACGCCAATATTCACGTTCTGACGACCTGCACCACTACCAGGGTGGCCGACACCGGGAGTGGGCTCCCCTGCAGGCCGGTGGTGACGCATGCCGATGGTCGCTTTGTTTCTGGCCCTATCACCAGCTTCGATAAAGGCACAGGGGTAGCTCAGCCGGGTGAAGAGCTTGTCATGTATGCCGTTGGTCTGGGCAAGACCACCACTGCCGTTCCAAGCGGCGAGGCCTCGCCGGCGTCCGCGCCGCCGGCCGACGGCGTTTCCATTGTTTTCGACTATTCACCGAACGCGAGCCCGCAAAATCCCGGTGACTCCATCCTGCCGTCCACCGTGCCGGCTTTCGCCGGTTTGACTTCTGGCTTTGTGGGGCTCTATCAAATCAATTTTGTCGTTCCGCAGCCTCCGCCTGGTACCTTGCCATGCCTAGCGGTAGATGGCCGCGTCACATCAAACTTGACCATCAGTATTGCAAGAGGCGGCCCATCGTTCGACGGCGCCAGGATTTGCGTCGACGTACCATAGCTCCATAAAACGGCTCGGCTGGCATACTGGTTCATCAGGAGGGGCGCATGTCTTTTCACTTTCTCGTCCGCTTCGAACCGCAGCCAGGGAAGGCGCCGGCGTTTCGGGACGAGCTGCTCCGCGTCCTCGAGCCGACACGCCGCGAAGCGGGCTGCCTGAGCATCCACGCTTTCGAGTCGATCCGCGAGCCCGCGATGTTCGCGATTCATTCCGAGTGGGTGGATGAAGCCGCGTTTAACCGGCACGCCGAGTTGCCGCACACGGTCCGGTTTTTGAGCGCCGGCGAAAAGTTGTTGACGCACGCGGTCCACGGCCTGCGAGCGCGTCAAATCGGCGGCGGCGCAGGAGCGGGCGCCGCGCTATGAATCTAGTACCGCGCCAGATCCTCGAAATCTACGTTGCCGCCGGATAAAATCACGCCAATCGAACGGATTCCTTCCGGCAGCTTGCGGTGAAGCACCGCCGCCGCGCCCACAGCGCCGCTCGGCTCGACCAGCAGCTTCATGCGCATCAGCAGAAATTTCACCGTCGCGCGGATTTCGTCTTCGGTTACCAGCAGAACCTTTTCTACCAGCCGCTCGATGATCGGAAACGTCAGCTTGCCCGGCTGCTGCGAGCGCAGCCCGTCGGCAATGGTATCCGGCAGCGGGATTTCGACACGATGGCCGGCCTGAAACGAAAGATAGGTGTCGTTGGCGCGCTCCGGCTCCGCGCCGAAAACGCGAATGTCGGGATGGAGCGCCTTTGCGATGGTCGCGCAGCCGGCCAGCAACCCACCACCGCCCACCGGCGCGATCAGCGCGTCGAGCTGCGGCACGGCTTCGAGCAGCTCGAGCGCCGCCGTCCCCTGTCCAGCCATGGTCAGCGGATGATCGAACGGCGGCACTAGTGTCGCGCCCGTCTCTTTCAGAATTTTCTCGGCGATAGCTTCGCGGCTCTCGCGGAAACGGTCGTAACTGATGATCTCCGCTCCGTGATTGCGCGTCGCTTCTACCTTCGTGCGCGGCGCGTCAGCGGGCATCACGATCGTGGCTTTCGCGCCCACGTGGTGCGCCACAATCGCCACGGCTTGCGCATGATTGCCCGAGGAAAACGCCACCACGCCGCGCCGGAGTTCTTCCCGCGGAATCGAAAGAATCAGGTTGCTCGCACCGCGAATCTTGAACGCGCCGCCGCGCTGGAGATTTTCGCACTTGAAATGCGCCTCGACGCCTGCCGCGTGGTTCACGCTCGTCGAAGAAAACGCCGGCGTATGGCGCGCCAGCGGGCGGATGCGCTCCGAGGCTTCGCGCACCATGCCCGGCGAAAGATCAGGCCACTTTTCCACTATTGAACGTTTCCGCTCACGGCGTTGGAAGTTCCCTGCTTGTTGGTCAGCGTCACGCTCACCGATGCCACACCGTTCGCGTTGCCGCTGATGGTGAACGGCTGCGTATACAGGAACTGGCTGCCGAACGGGTCCGACGCCGCATCGCCGAACCACGTCCCGAATAGCTGATCCGCCGTGATCGTCGCGGAAGAACCTTGCAGCGTCGTTCCCGAAGCTGCCTGGAACTGGAACGTGGCGCTCACCATTTCCCGCGTGTTGGAAAAGCCGGTGACATCCACCTCGATACCCGCGCCTGTCTTGTGCGCCGCTACATTCGAAATCACCGGCGCCGCCGCCGGTATCTGGATCACGCGCGTGGGTGCAGGATTCGGCGTCACATCCTGTCCGTCAGCCTGGAAGTGCATCGTTAACGTGATGGTGCCCGCCACCGTTCCGGTGGCCAGCGAAATCTGCGCATTGGGAAACACGGCGTCGGTCGTGCCCGCCGGCACCGTGAACTTGACACTCCGCCCGCCTGTTGAGAACTGGATCCCCGGGTCATCCACGCCGCCCGAACCCGGAGCGAACGTGAGATCCATCGAACCGTCGAGAGGCAACGGATATGGGCTCCCCAGGGCCACCGCGAGCGTTGGCTGCTGCCCCGGAGGCGCGGTGTCCCCTACACCGGTCACCGATGGCGGTGGCAGCGCCGGTGCAGTAACGGTCAGATCGTAGTCTTTCGTCGACGTGTTCTGTTTCGAATCCGTCACGCTCACGGTGAAGTGAAATGCCCCCAGCCCGGTTGGCGTGCCCGCCAGCTTTCCCGTCGGATCGAGCGTGACGCCCGCGGGCAGCGAGCCGCCCGCAATCGAGAACGTGTAAGGCGTCGTGCCTCCGGTGACTGCAATCGTCTGGTTGTAAGCGCTCCCGCCGGTCGCGGCCGGCAGCGGCGAGGCGGTCGTAAACGCCAGCGTGCTCGCGATCTTGAGCGTTAATTTCTGGCTCGCCGTTTGCTGCCCGGCGTCGGTCACTTGAACCGTGATGCTGCTGGTTCCGGTCTGCGTCGGAGTGCCGCTGATCGCGCCTGTCGACGCGTCCATCGAAATCCCGGGCGGCAGTGTCCCGCTGGTGATCGAGAATTGGTAGGGCGGCGTGCCTCCGGCCGCTGCCACCGTTTGTGAATACGCCGTGCCGATCGTCCCATCGGGCAGCGAGCTGGTCGTAATCGTGAGCGCCTGCGTCACAATGATCGCAAAAGGCGCCGTGATGCTGTTGTTGGCCGCATCGCTAGCCTGCATCGTAAATGGAAAATTTCCGGCTGTAGTGGGCGTCCCTGAAACCGCGCCGGAAGCAGGATCGAGCGTCAGCCCGGAGGGCAGCGCGCCTTTCACAATGCTCCATGTCACCGGCGGGGCATTTGTGGTAGCGGCAAATTTCAGAGCGTAGGCCACGCCCACGCCTGCCGACGGCAGTGGCGCTTGCGTGGTAATGATCACTCCGGTTGCCACCGTAAGCGAGAACGGCGCGCTTACCTTAACCCCGAAAGCATCCACCACCGTGCCGGTAAAATTAAAAGCCCCGGCCTGGGTGGGAGTTCCTGTAAGCGATCCGTCCGGAGCCAGGGTCAGCCCCGGCGGAAGCGAGCCGCCTGTGACGCTCCACCGATATGGAACCGTTCCCCCACCCGCCCGTAAAGGCGTCGAGTAGGCAACTCCTACGACGCCGCCGGGCAGGGTGGACGGCGTGTTGATCGCCGGCGGCAGGTTTACCACGAGTGTGATCGTGCCGCCGGCGAACTGCGGGTTGCTGTTGGAGCTATCGGCTACCGAGACGTCGAAGCTGAACGTGCCTGATTCGGTTGGTGTGCCGCTAAGAGCTCCGTTGCTCGCGAGCGTCAATCCGGAGGGCACGGCGCTTCGTGGCGAGGTGAGTGCCGCGGGCCGGATCAGGCGGCCGACGGACCCTACTCGTGATATTGTTCCAAGCGACCATGCGTAGGGAGGAACGCCGCCCGTCGCGGATAATGTGCCGGTGTAATTCGCACCCAGCTCAGCCGGCCGGAGCACTGTTGTTGTGATCTGGAGCGGCGCAACGACCTGAATGCTGTATTGCTGGGACCCTTTGAGGCCCGTCTGGTCGATTGCCTGTACGGTGAAAATGAACATCCCCGTCGTAGCCGGAGTGCCGGTGAAGTTCGCAAAATTCTGTCCGGGTGTCAGGCTCACTCCCGGCGGCAGCGACCCTGCGCTGATAGACCAGGTGGTCGGGCCGTTCAGATTGGTAGAGACGCCGGAAAAATAATTCTGGCCTGTAATCCCATCCTGCAGCGGTACGGGGGGGCCAGGTGGCGGGCTGGGAAAGAGAATGAGGCTTTGGGCACGGCCGGAATTCGCCAGCGCAAGCGCGAATGCGGTCAGGATTAAAAGTTTGCGAGGCGTCCTTGCTGTCACTTCTCGCTGCTCCGCGGCAGCATCGCCGGTACGAAGAGCATGCGCGGCGCATGTGCGCCGGCCTCCAGCACCCACATTGGCTTGTCGGAAGGCTCGGTCAGGCGGTACACGCCATTGCCCGCCAGCCGGTCTAGGCCGGTCGGCTTACAATGGCACGCGATTTTTTCTATCGGCGACTGGCCCCGTAGATCGAGCATCGCCACAGTTCCTGATCTTCCATTGGCCACAAATCCCCGGTTGCCGTCGTCGGAAATCGCAACGGCTGACGGCCCGTCGATGCCGTCCCGGAAGTCGCCGAGGATAATGGCTTCCGCCGGTCCCGACACATCGCTGATCCGATAGATCCGGTTCTTCGCTCCGTCCGCTACCAGCGCTGTGCGCCCGGCGCCCAGGCTCATCGCCGTGATCTTGCGCAATCCAGTGAGAATCGGCACCTCGCCATTCGGCGTCACCAGGTATACCGTCCCCTCCACGCCGGCCAGCACCGTGTGACCGTCATCCGCAACGGCCAAGGTCGAAGGCACCTGATACGCGGACAGGATCAGTTCGCCCGACACCTTCGCTGCGTCCGGAAGCCCCGTCACAACCTGAATCCGGTTCCGGTCCGCGTGGTAGAGAAGCGCGGCACTGCCGTGTGCGCTCAATTGAATCTGATCCGGCGACGCGTCGGCTCCCTGGAGCGCCGTCGCCACCACCGGTCTGCGATCCGGTCTGACGACCATCACCTGCCGCGAACCGGCCACGGTGGCGAGCACATAATCCTGCAGCGGCGAGACCGCCGCCTGATCCAGTTCGAAATTCAGCTTGAGCGCGTCGCCGACAGTTGCCGACCCTGGCATCCCCAAAATAGGCCGCAACGCTTTAGTCCGGGCGTCGAATACGACGCCCATGTGCGGGCCTTCCAGTGTGGCTGCGGCTGCTAACCCCGCCAGCATCAACGAAGCCGCCAAAAACCAGTAATTTCTAATTTTCATGGGTCGCTTCTCCTAATGGGGTGCGCCTACAGTTCCGGTGCCTGGGGAGATGGTTGCGGTCGTAGTGGGCGTGCTGCTGCCTCCGCCGCGCGTCGCGGCGATGGCCCCTCCGGCTGCCGCGGCTCCGGCGATGGCCAGTACCGCGATCAGCTTGGCCGAAATGCCTGCTGCCGCCGCCCCGGCAACCGCAGTCGCGACATTGGTCTGGGTAATGGTGGCATTCGCCACCTTGCCCTGATACGAGGCGGTTACCCGCATGTTCAACTGCCCCTTGACGTTATTCGGATGAAAGCCGCGCGCAACGGCACGCCCCTGGGCATCGGTGGTCGTGGTCAGAGTTCTGGACCCGCCGGTAAAAGTGCCGCTCGCTCCCTGGTTTGGGAGCAGAAAAACCACCGCAGCGCCGGCGATCGGCTTGTGATTTTCGTCCTCGACCTGGACAATCGGCTCGCGGGCCGTGCGCTGGCGGATGTTGTTGATCGCGCCTTCGCCCTCTACAATCACCAGGTTGAGTTTGGCAGGTTCGGCCTGCGCCAGGGCAGGGGGCGGCATCAGTTCGAATACCAACAAACCGGACAAAACGACCGCCAAAATCCGCATGCCTGAGGCCTCCCTTTCCTCCGACCGGCCAGGCTGCTATCTTATAGAAGAACAGGCGGTATTGCAACCGGGTGGTTTGGCACCCTAACGGAGGATCAGATTGAAAGCACGTGGGTTAGGTCTCTTGGCCGCCATTCTGCTGGTTCCCGGCTCCTGGGCGCAGCAGGAGGAAAGAAAGCTCACCGCTCGCGAGCTCTTCTACGCGGCGGTCGACACCCCGGCGCCAGCTGCCCCAAAAGCCTCGAAATCGAAAGCCCGGCCGGCCCGCCACAAACCTGCGGCGCCAGCCGCCGAAGAAGCGGCCAGGCAAACGGCGCCAGCGGAAGGTCCAAGCCAATCGCTTCCGGTGATCCAGGCCGCGTACCGGCCGAGCGGACCGCGGCCGGCCCTCGGGCTCCGGTATACCATCCTGAAGCGAACCGCGGACGGGCAGGTGGAAACCAGCGCCGATGCAGTGTTTCACGCCGGCGACCGCATCCGGCTGGCGGTTGAAGCCAACGACAGCGGCTATCTTTACGTGGTCAATCGCGGTTCGAGCGGGACGTGGAAGCTATTGTTTCCGTCGACCGAGATCAAAGACGGCGACAACCGTATCGAACGGCGCGTGAGGTATGAAATTCCCTCCGGCTACACCTTCACTTTCGACGAGCAGCAGGGCGAGGAGAAGCTGTTCATCGTATTTTCCCGCCAACCGGAGACTGATCTCGAGAAGCTGATCTACTCGCTCGGCCAGCCGAATCCGGCCAAGGAAAAGCCCGCCGTCGAAAAGCCAAAAATGCTGCTGGCCAGCGCGGCGTTTAGCGATGACCTGATCAGCAAACTCCGCAACGTTTATGCGCGCGACCTGATCGTCGAGAAAGTGGACGATGAGCAGCCCGGGCCGAAAAAGGAAACGGCGGTTTACGCGGTCAATCCGTCGGGCAGCGAGGACTCGCGCGTGGTGGCGGACATCACGTTGAAACATCAATAGCCATGCGCGCCTGGGCATGCATGCTCGCGGTGGCCGGCGGAACGCTTCCGCTTTTTCCGCAGTCCAATTCGCAGCAAGGGCCGTACCGGATGGAAATCGTGCTCGAGCGGCGCGATGCGGGCGCGTGGCACGCAGTCGATCCGGGGCTGGTGCTCGAGCAGAACGACCGCGTGCGGTTTCGCTTCCACACCAATTTCGACGGCTATCTGTACGTGATGAACCAGAGCACGTCAGGCAGCTACACGATGCTGTTTCCAAGCGAAGAAACAGGTCGCGAAAACCGGATCCGCGCGGGCAGGGAATATATGGTGCCGGCGACCCAGACGCTGTTTCGGATCGCAGGTCCGGCCGGGCACGAGATTGTGTACTGGATGGTGACTCCGGCGGAGATCGGGGCTGCCTCCGAACCCAAGTACGTTCCACTGCCGCCTCCGCCGCCCAAAGAAAAGCGCGTGCCGGGGAACCTCACGCCGCGCTGCGATGACACGCTGTTCCGCGCGCGCGGCGAGTGCATCGATACCTCGGCTGGTCCGAAAAACGTGACGGCGCGCGAACTGCTGCCGGACAATCTGGCGCAGGTTCAGCCGGGATCGAGCGACCTGATGTTTCTCCGGAAGCAAAATACGGCGGTCGTTTCTTCGCCGGTTCCGCTGAAAGGCCCGGTTATTTATGAGTTCCATCTGGCGCATAAGTAAGGCCGGCGAGGCGATCCGGCTGATTTGCGTGCTGGCGGTTGGCGGCTTTCTACTGCCCGCGGGCGCCCAGCAATCTGCGCCCACGAAACAACGGGACCTCAAGGTCGAAAAGGACGCCGGCCCGGTATCGATTCCGGGCGCGGCCAAAGCAACGGCCATTCCACGCAGTTACGCCCTGGTGGTGGGGATCGCCAATTACAAGAACCTGGCGCCGGCGCAGCAGCTTCAGTTTCCGGAGCGCGACGCCGACGCGATTTATTCCATCCTGATCAGCACCGAAGGCGGCAATTTTCGCGCGGAGAATGTCCACAAGCTGACGGGCCCGAAGGCCACTCTGGCGAATCTGCGCCACGAGCTGGAGGACTGGCTGCCTTCTGTAAGTAAAGACGACGATCGTGTCCTGATCTACTTCGCGGGTCACGGTTTTGTGTACAGCGGCAAGGCTTATCTCGCTCCTTACGACATCGACCTCAAAAACATTGCATCGACCGGATACCCGATGGACACGCTCGGGCGCGACATGGGCGTGAAGATCAAAGGTAAGTGGAAGGTACTGCTGACGGATTCCTGTCACTCGGGAGCTATTAATCCCGACGCCGACATACAACTAATCAACGGGACTCTGGGTAACTTGAATAAGTCGCTGTTTTCTTTGACGGCCAGCCGCGACCGGGAGCGCTCCTTCGAAAGTAAGGACTGGGGCGGCGGCCACGGCATCTTCACTTACTATGTGGTGAAGGGGCTCGAAGGCGCCGCGGATGAATCGGGCGACGGGATCGTAACTGCCGATGAACTGGCCGAGTATGTTCATCGCAATGTGAGGGAAGCGACCAACGGCCAGCAGAATCCGACGTCCGACCGCGGCAGTTTCGATACGAACATGCTGCTGGCTTATGTGCCTTCGAACGTAAAGCCCGGCGCGCCTCCCGCGCCTAAGTTTGGGACCCTGATCCTCGAAGCCAACATGAGCGACGTCGAGGTATTTGTAGACGGTAAATCGGTAGGCGTGGTGGCCAAGGGCACGCCCCTGACCCTGCCGGGCCTGATGCCGGGCGTTCACACTATCAAAGGCGTCAGGATGGGTTATGAGCCCGACGGCCCGCGCGAGGAAATGGTCTACCCGGGCCAGGAAACGACCGTTTCGATCAAGATTCTGATTGCCAAGCGGCGTAATAAGGCCGCGGCGGAGGCGCTCGATAAAGGTGTCGAGTATTACAGCAAGGGCTTTGCCGATAACTATCGCAAGGCGGCTAGTTACTTTGAAAAAGCACTCACGGTTGATCCCACTTACAGCCAGGCGGCTTTGTACTTAGGCCGCACTTACAATGCGTTGTTCGAGGAAGACCAGGCGGAGAAGTATTTTCGCAGGGCGATAGAAATCGATCCCGATTATGTGGAGGCCCATGCCAGTTTCGCCGGCATGCTGCTCGATACCGGTAACGTCGATGAGGCTGTGCGGCAGTTGAATGTGGCGGTTGAGCGCGATCCCAATCACGCGATGTCGTGGTATTTGCTGGCGGAAGCTTACCGTCTGAAGGAAGCCTACCCGATGTCCATCGACGCCGCCCATAAGGCAATCCGGCTGGCGTCCAACAAGGCCGAGGCGCATTTCTGGCTGGCGGAAAGTCTGCGGCTGACAGGCAAGTACGACGAGGCTAAGAGCGAATATCAACAATACCTGAAGCTCAGCGATTTCGACAGCAAGCTGGCCGGCCAGTTGAATTACTATGTGCTTGGTTACCTGATGGGTTTCGGAAAGAAAAAACGCGCCGCCCAGCAGGATATCTGGAAAGACCTGCGCAGCCTGGCTTATTTCGGCTTGTGCGACGCCGAGCGCAAGCAATCGCATTTCGATCAGGCCATTGCGTACTGCGAAAAATCGCTGAACTACTCGGCGGACGATCCCTACGTGCACCTGGCGCTGGGCCTGGCGCTCGCGAAGAAGGCGCAGCAGAACGGCGTGGTCGAGATGCTTCCGGCAGCGCGGCAGCATTTCGCCACGATGCTGGCGCTCAATTCGGATCTGGCGGAAGCCGATCTCGCAAGGAAAAATATTGCGAGCATCGACGCGTTTTTGAAGAGCCGGTAGGGCGAGGCGGCCTTGCGTGGTCTTCCGGCGTGTTTCCATTTCGCGTTAGTTGGTTCGTGCTTGATGCTGCCTGGCGCTGCGAGAGCCGGCGAGCGCCTGAACCTGCCGCAAGTCTCCGCGCAGATCATGCTGGATCGATCGGCGGAAACGGAAATCGATGCTATGCTCGAGGGCGGGCCGGAGCAACCCCTTTCGCCGCGCCTCGCAAAGTTCCTGATGGAATCCCTGCCCGAAAACGTGCGCAACGGCTGTCGCGACATAGTGGCAGATTTCGGCCCCGAAACGAAGGTCACAGCGCGGTGGAGCGTGCGGCTGCTGCACGCGGAATCCGCCGGAACGGTGCGGAGCGCGGTTCTGGCACTCCGCTGCACGTTACAGGTTCCGGATACCGTTTTCTACGACGAACGTCCGGCGCTCCTGCTCAGTTCCAACCAAACCGTGCTGAAACTGCTGCCACTCGATGCCGATTGCACGAATTGCTCGGATTTATTTCATCTGAAATTCACGCAGCGATTCGCATCCCAAACCGGCTATTTGGCTGAACTGGCCGCCAAGCACTCGACCGACAATCCCTGTTGCGACGGGGGCGATCGCACCGCCGGAGTGAGGCTTTTTTTGATCGCGGTTCCGGAAGGCGAAGTTGCGCTGTCGTTCGATAAAGACACGGACGACGAAAATCACGACGACGAAAGCGGCGATACCGAGACCGTCTGCACGTCCGAGGTTGCTTACCGGCAGAATGGCGGCGGCCTCCAAGCCGTGACGGCGAGAAGCCGGTGCACCGAGAACGGGAAATTCAAGCCGCCAATCACAACGCGGCGGTTTGTTTGGGATAAGAGGAAGAAACGGTTCGAAGAAGCGAAGTAGCGCTCAGTTAGCTTGTCAGTCTGCGTCAACCAGAAGCCCTCTTATCATTACCAACATCCTCGGTACTGTAATCGACGTCACCCTTTACATTCCTTTTCATTAACTTCCGATGAACACGGCAACTCCGTATTCGTTCGAGACGTTAGCAGCAACAGGAGGTAGTTATGAAACGGGCACTGTTATTCGCAATGCTGGCACTGACGCTGACCGGCTGCGCGGTGCGCGCCGGATATTACCGGGGCGACGGTTACTGGTACCATGACCACAATCGTTACGATCATCATTACCGGAATTCTCGCCATGGAGATCATGACTGGGATGACCGGTGGTAACTGCGCGCTAAGTTACCGAGCGCCGGCCTCCGTGCCTTTGGTGGTGATGAAGTATTTCACCAGCATGTTGGGCTTTTCCCAAGCGGGCATGGTGGCGGGCGCTTTGAGGTAACCAAAGAACTGGTTAGTAACTTGCGCGAAGTGCGCTTCGTGGCCGATACGGAAATGCTCGGGAATCACGAGGCGCGCTTCCGCGCCATCGTCACGAACAGCGAGACCCGGATATGTTTTTTGGAGCGAGTTGATCTTCGCTTGGAGCGCGGCGAACACTTCGGCCTTCACCGCAGGCTCCGGCACCACGTAAACCTCCGGAACGAGCCGCTCTTTCGCGCCCTGCCGGACCTCGATGCGCGCGCGAGTGCCGCGAAACATCGCGGAGTAGGTATCGCCCGATCCTTCGGGCGCCTCCCAATTCCAAAGAATATCGAGCTTCACGTGGATTCCGCGCAGCGTGTACTGAACGGAATTATTGCAATAGTATTCCAGTTTGCCGGCGTTGATGTGCTCGGTAAGAAACGCCGGAAATACAGGCTCGCCGGTGACGCGCGTGAACTCCGCTTGTGGAATTACAGTCGGCCAGTGGCGGCCGCCCAGAACGCGGACGTCGGTACGGTAGTCGAGCGCTTGATCCGGAAAAGCGGTCCACTGGACCAGATCGACCACGTGCGTGCCGACGTCGGCCAAACCCTCGCCGGTCACGCCGACGTCGAAAAACCACGCAGGGCGGCGCAACGGAACACCGGCGACGAGCTTCATCAGGTTATGGACGCTCGCGGCCGCGATGCCGGGTTCTTTCTCGGAGCCCGGGACCAATTTCCCAAAAACGTCCGCATCGTTTACGAGCGCGCGCTGCAGAATCGAAGTGATCTCGTAGCGCTCGGTCATGATGTCGTACGCGACCAGGCGCTTGGCGTCGGCTTCGTCAAGCACGCGTTCGAGCCGCGGCAGGTCAGACGAGCGGATGATCCAAGGCTTATCGGCGAGCACATTCAGACCGGCTTCCACGCTCGCGCGGATGCGATCGATTTTGGGCCGGTTGCGGCCGGTGAGAATCACGACGTCACCCGGATGCTCGCGCAGCATGCGCTCGAAAAAATCGGCGCCGGTGTGCAAATCGATTTCCCAGGACGTCGGATTTTCTTTGCGGTTGTTGAAGAGGGCGATGCGCTGCAGGTAATCGAGGACATCGGGGCCGAGCGGCGCATAAACCGAAACTTGTTTCGCGAGCCAGGGATACATTTCCTTCTGGACGAGCGAGGCGTGAAAGTGGCCGGGATCGACCACAATGAGTCTGGCTTCTTTCATTGTTTGAGCTCCAGCAAAGCGCACGGCAACCACAGCCAAGAACGCGAATAAAATCGGACGGCGCCGCATAGAACTTCCTATTCTGCCTGATGGACACGGATGTGTGGGTATCCTACGCTCAATAGTTGAGGGCGAGCGTGGCGATTCCACTGCGGGTGATCGGCGGCGGGCTGGCGGGAACCGAAGCGGCGTGGCAGATGGCGCGGGCGGGGTTCGAAGTCGCGCTTTATGAAATGCGGCCTGCGCGGCGGACGCCGGCGCATCAGACCGACCGGCTGGCGGAGTTGGTGTGCAGCAATTCGCTGAAGAGCGATCAGGAGCCGTCGGCTTCGTGGCTGCTCAAGGAAGAGCTGCGGCGGCTGGGGTCGCTGCTCATGGAAATCGCCGGACGCGCGCGTGTCCCCGGCGGGCATGCGCTGACGGTGGATCGCGAAGTTTTCGCGGCTGAGGTCACGCAGGCGATTGCAGCCGAGCCGCGGATTGCGCTGCGGCGCGAAGAGATCGCGTCGATCCCGAAAGAAGGGATCACGGTGATTGCGACGGGACCGCTGACGAGCGACGCGCTCGCCGGGGAGATCGCGCGGCTCACGGGGTCGGAGCGACTGTTTTTTTACGATAGCATCAGCCCGATCGTGGATGCGAACACGATCGATACGAGCATTGCGTTTCGCGCGTCGCGCTATGGGAAATCGCTCGATTCGACGGACGATTATTTGAATTGCCCGCTGGATCGCGAGCAGTACGAGCGCTTTGTGGATGCGCTGCTGGCGGCCGAGAGCGTCGAGTCGCATATCGCGGACGATACGCCGTTTTTCGAAGCCTGCCTGCCGATCGAAGAAATCGCGCGGCGCGGGCGTGACACGCTGCGCTTCGGGCCGATGAAGCCCATGGGGCTTGTCGATCCGCGATCGGGACGCAGGCCGTACGCAGTGGTTCAGTTGCGGCAGGAGAATCTGCGCGCCCAGAGCTACAATCTGGTGGGGTTCCAGAATCACCTGAAATTCGGCGAGCAAGCGCGCATTCTGCGGATGATTCCGGGCCTCGAGCGCGCGGAATTTTTCCGCTTCGGCCAGATGCATCGTAATACTTACATCAATGCTCCGGCGCTGCTCGCGCCGACGTTGCAGTTGCGCGCACGGCCGAAGATTTTTTTTGCCGGACAGATTTCGGGCGTGGAAGGGTATGTGGAGTCCGTCGCGACCGGCCTTATCGCCGGGCGGCACGCGGCTGCGCTGGCGGCAGGCGAAGAGCCGCAGCCGTTCCCGCGAGAGACGGCGCTGGGCTCGCTCTGCCACTACGTTTCGGGCGCGGATGCCGATAACTATCAGCCCGCCAATATTGCTTTCGATCTGCTGCCGCTTCTCGACGAAGGGGCGCAGAAGAAGCTCCGGCACGATAAGAAAGCCCGCCACAGCGAAATCTGCCGGCGCGCGCTTGCGGCCATCGACGAGTACCTGCACGCCCATGTCTGAACTGTCGCGGCACATCGTGCGATTCGTGGAGGAGCTGAACCGGCGCAACGCGTCGCCACACACGATCGCAGCGTACGAATCCGATCTGCGGCAGTTTGTCGATTATTTCTCGCCGCCGGGAACCGTGGCGCCGGCGCCCGCTGAATTCGACGTGCTGAAAATTCGTGAATGGATGGCATGGCTTTACGATCAGAAGCTCGATGCGGTGTCGATCCGGCGGAAACTCGCCGCGCTGCGCATGTTTTTCCGTTTTTTGGTTCGCGAGGGCGTGGCGACGGTCAACGCGCCGCGGCTGGTGCGCACGCCGCGCAGTCCGAAGAGGCTGCCGGAGGTGATGACGGCCGAACAGACGAATACGCTGCTCGATGGAGTCGCCGCGGGAAAGATCGAGCGGCCGCACCCGGCGCGTGATCTGGCGATTCTCGAGCTGCTCTACGGCAGCGGGCTGCGCGTCAGCGAGCTGACCGGGCTGAACCTCGCGGATGTGGATCGCGCTGAGCGGTGGCTGAAGGTGCGCGGTAAGGGGCGCAAAGAGCGGCAGGTGCCGTTTGGCTCAAAAGCCGCGGATGCGCTCGAACGGTATCTCGGGGAACGCAGCGACAGCGAATCCGCGCTGTTTCTCAATCATCGCGGCGGCCGTCTCACGGATCGCGGCGTGCGCGGGATTGTAAAACTCTATGCGACATTCGTCGCGGGTGACTCCTCCATTCATCCGCACAGCTTCCGGCACGCGTTTGCGACACACCTGCTGGGCGCCGGTGCGGACTTGCGCTCCATTCAGGAACTGTTGGGACACGCGCGGCTCTCGACTACGCAGAAATACACGCAGGTTTCCCTGACGGATTTGATGGCGGTGTATGACAAGGCGCATCCGAAAGCTTAGAGCGTGCCGGCCAAGGCCAGGCGCTACTTCCCGTACTCCTCGAAAAAATGCGCGATGGTCATGATCCCCTTGTAAAAATTCTCGAGCGAGTATTTTTCGTTGGGCGAATGCAAACCGTCATCGGGGAGCCCGAAGCCCATGAGCACCGTGGGAATCCCCAGGTGCGAAGCGAAATCGCCGACCACCGGAATGGACGCGCCATCGCGGATGAACACCGTCGGTTTACCGAAAACTTCGCTGAAGGCGCGCGCCGCCACGGCAATCGCGGGATGATCAGGATTTACCACCACCGCCGGCGAAGCGCTCAGCACGCGGACATCGAGCTGGATGCCGCGCGGTGCGTATTTCTTCGTGAACTGGCGAAAGGAAGCGATGATTTTCTCAGGATCTTGCCGGGGGACGAGGCGAAAGCTGACCTTGGCGGTGGCTTTGGCGGGGATCACAGTTTTCTGTCCCGCGCCGGTAAAGCCTCCAGCGATGCCGTGCACTTCAAAAGTGGGCCGCGCCCAGAGCCGCTCGAACACGGAATACTTTGTCTCGCCCGTCAGTTTCTTTGACCCCACTTCGTTTCTGAGAAATTCCTTCTCGTTGAACGGAAGCCGGGCCCAGCTTTCTTTTTCGGCGGGCGCGGGCGGCTCGACGTCCTCATAAACGCCCGGCACTTTGATTTCGCCGCGCGAATTTTTCACCTTGCCGAGCAACTCGATCAACCCGAACACTGGATTGGGCGCAACGCCGCCGTAAAGCCCCGAATGCAGATCGCGCGCGGCGCCGGAGGCTTCGACTTCGAAATAGACCAGGCCGCGCAGGCCGATGGTGAGCGTGGGAATGCCCGGCGCGTAAAGAGCGGTGTCGGAGACCAGCGCCACATCGGCCTTGAGTTTCTGCGGGTTCGAAGCGACATATTTGGCGATGGATTCGCCGCCGATTTCCTCTTCGCCTTCAATCAGGAATTTGAGATTCAGCGGCAGCGAGCCGTGCACCGCGCGCAACGATTCGACGGCTTTCAGATGCATGTACATCTGGCCTTTGTCGTCGGCTGTGCCGCGTCCGTAGATGCTGCCGTTGCGCACTGTAGGCTCAAAAGGCGGCGTTTCCCATGACTCCAGCGGATCGGCCGGCTGTACGTCGTAATGGCCATAGCACAGAACGGTCGGTTTTCCGGAAGCATGCAGCCAGTCGGCGTAAACCAACGGATGCTTGTCGGTTGAAATGATTTCGACGTTCTCCAGGCCAAGGGCGCCTAGCGATTCCGCCACGAATTCTGCCGCGCGCTCGACGTCGCCACGGTGCTCAGGCAGTGTGCTGATGCTCGGGATGCGGAGAAAAGTTTTTAGCTCGTCGAGAAACCGCGCTTCGTTACTGCGGACGAATGCGTCCGTTGCCGCCGACATGATTTGACCTGGGGAGAACCCTAATTATAGTGCTGCGTGAGCGACTTGCGCGCGAGGTTCGAGCCGGGTACAGGCGTTGGCGAGAATGCGCTGAACCTCGGAAGCGGCGAAGGGCTGGGCGATCAGGTCATACGCGCCCAGATTCAGCGCTTCGGCCCAGAAGCGCGCGTCCGCGCGCGAGTCCGTGACGATCACTTCCGAACCGGCCAAAGCTTGTTGCCGCACCATGTTCAACACGTCGATCCATTTTCCATCGGGGAGTGAGGCCTCTGTCAGGACCACTTGATAATGTTCCTCCAGAAGAGCCGCGCGTGCATGCGCGAGATCGGGCACATGGTCCAAGGCGACCGAAAGCGAACCGATCATCCGGGAGAGCAGTATCGCATCGTCATGATGCGGGGACACAAACAGCACTCTCGATCTCATGTGGGTTTTCGCCTCTGAGATAAAGGTAGACCTGAAGCCAGGTTGTTTCAAGATAATTTCACACTACAACCAAGTTACGAGAGGTATACGAGTGTTACCCGGCACGCTCCGGTTTCATCGCGGCAACGTAATTGAGATTGCGATACAGCTGGTTATAATCGAGGCCGAATCCAATCACGAAATGATCGGGAATCTCGAAACAACGGTATTCTACTGGCACCTGCACGATACGGCGCGAGTTCCGGTCGAGGAACGTACATACCGCCAAAGAGTTAGGCCCGCGGCTGGAAAGTGTCTGTAGTAGATAACGCAGTGTAAAGCCAGTATCCACGATGTCTTCCACGAGGAGCACATCCTCGCCTTCAATTGAGTCGTCGAGATCTTTTGCGATGCGCACCAGGCCGGGAGCTCCGCTCTTGTTGGAAAAACTGGAGATAGCCAAAAAGTCGATCTTGAGCGGAATCGAAATACGCCGCGCCAGCTCGGCCAGAAAAAAGACCGAGCCTTTGAGCACGCCGATCAACTTCAAGTTTTTATCTTTGTAACGCTGCGAAATATCCCCGGCGACCTCGGTGATACGCTGCTCGATCTGCTCCTGGGTGAAAAGAACCCGGTCCACGCCCGGAGGCAGCTCCGCTATCATACCTTTACGGCCCGTTCAGCCAAGCCGTACTTGAAGATCAGGTTTTCAAAGTCTTTCTGATAAAAGACCTGGATGTTGACGTGCGGATAAACCTCACGCAGCAGCTTCACCTTGCGGTTCTTGCGGGTAACAAGCGACTGCTTCATGGTAGTTAACTCGACGTACAGATCAAACTCAGGGAGGTAAAAATCCGGCGTGAAGGCTTCCGCTACTTTGCCGTCGCGGTCCCATTGAATCGGGAAACTGCGCGGCTCGTATTCCCAGGCGATCCGGTAGAAATCCAGCAGGTTGGCAAAGATTTCCTCGCTGGGGTGAGCAAACGATTTTCTCGGCAGTGCGATTTTATCCGGCGGCACGATCCCGTGTTTCGACAGGCGCAGCCGGCAGCGAAACTGAAGCTGGGCTTCGGCCGCGGCAGATAGAAAACCTTGCTCGATTAAGCCCGCCGAGCGGGCCGCATTGATAACCAGTTCGGCAATCTGTTCCGGCTCCAGCTGTTCGGCGTTCAGGATCAGATCGAACAGGTGCGCCGGCAGGCCGGCCTGGCCGAAGCGCTGCTTGCGCTGGGCCCGCTGGCGGTTCTCCATCTCACGGATGGCCTGGCGCGCCGCGGGACGCTCCAGGCGCTCGTCGAGCATGACGTTGCCGACACGAACCGCGTCCGGCGCTACGATGTGCACGCGCAGCATGCCCGGCAGTAATTTCGCAAGTAATTCCAGGCCATCGCCACACACGACCAGGTGGTGGTTGGTCGCGAGGCGGGCCACGATGGAGGCGATGAGATCGAGATAGGCTTTATCGGGAACATTCTGCAGCGCGAATTCCTGATCGACCAGCCCGGCAATTCGGGACGCAGTCACCAGCTCGAACTCCAGGCGGTGCGCCGTGATGCGCGCCACTTCCTCGAACCGGCAGCCGGGTTGTCCGGAAACGGCGATCAGACCCATCTCATCTTGCCCATGATATCGTACCCGGCGATACTGTCCTGGAAATTTTCACGGCAAGATGGAAATGAGAAGCGCAGCAGCTTTGCCCGATTTTTTTTCGCCCGCTAGGGTTTTTCCGAGCGCGCCTCGCCGCGCTTGATCTGCGCCCGCCGGCGGCCCTTCGTCAGGTTGTCGGCTGCTTTTTGCCTGGCCTGCTCGCTGGGCTCGATCTGGTTAATTATCTCGGTGGCGCCGGCGGCGCGAGCCAGCCGGGTCGCCACTCCCTTGTGCTGCAGGACGTTCGTCGTTCCGGTGATGGTGGCGCGCCCGCCCTGCACATGAACCTCGAACTTATCTGCCGCGATTTTCGATTGGCCGAAACGCGCGCGGATCTCCTTTTCGATCTCCGCGTCGGTTTGCGCCGTATTGGCGCCGGCCGCGCGGTTACGGGCGGCTGAGTTTTGCTTGGTTGCTTTCTTGCTCGTCGATGCCGGCTTGGCGGCCGGCGGTGTCTGGCTTAGGCCTGCGAATGCAGCGAAAAAGACCAGGGCGGGAATCCAACGAAACTTCGTCATGTTTCCGCTCCTGTTTTGGCTGGAACTTTTACTGTAACACGCTGGGGTTTTCTCCAGCATTGCTAGAATCGAAAATTGAACCGCTCGCGGATTATCCTCGTCGCGCTGGCGTCGGCAACGCTCGCCCTCAGCCAGTCCAAAAACGAACCACCTCTCACGTCCCGTGAAAAACAGCTCAACATCGAATCGTTCGAGCTCGTCTGGTCGACCGTTCGCGATCAGTACTGGGACCCGCAATTCGGAGGTCTTAACTGGCAGGCGGTGCACGACCAGTTGCGCCCTGAAATTGAGCGCGCCGCGACGCAGTCGCGCGCCCGCGCCGTGATGACCGAGATGGTCGAACGTCTGGGAAAATCGCATTTCGCCATTATTCCGGCAGATCTGTTCGGCGACCTGGAATCCGGCGGGTCGGGCACAGGCGTTACGGGCCTGGATGTGCGGGTGCTCGACGGCCACGCGATCGTAACCACGGCCGAAGCGCCTGCCGGCGATGTCCACCCCGGGTGGGAAATCCTCGCCATCGATAGCGTCCCTCTTGCGCCTTCGCTCGCGAAAGTTGCCGCGCTCTATAAAAACTCGACCACCCGCGCCTTGTATCTCGCCCGGTCGGTTTTTATGAAACTGGCAGGGCCGGTGGGGAGCAGAGTTCGCGTCGAGTTTCTCAACGGCCGCGATCAACGCGAGACGAAAGAGCTCGAACGCGTCACGCCGCCGGGCCAACCGGCGCATTTCGGCTATCTGCCCACCACCTACGTCCGGTTCCGGTCGCGCCAGATTCGGGATGACATCGGCTATCTGACCTTCAACTATTTTCTCGACCCCGCGCGCCTCATGCCCTTGTTCGGCGATTTCGTGCAGTCCTGTGCAAAATGCAGCGGGCTGATCATCGACCTTCGCGGGAATCCCGGCGGCCTCGGCATCATGGCTATGGGGATGGCCGGCTGGTTTTTCGATAAACCCGATCTGCGTCTTGGCACGATGCACACACGCCAGGCGCCGCTTAACTTTGTGGTGAATCCGCGCTTCCCAACGTACCGGGGGCGCGTGGCCATCCTGATCGATGGCGCGACCGGTTCCACATCTGAAGTTTTCGCCGGCGGCATGAAAGACCTGGGCCGCGCGCGCATTTTCGGCGCCCGCAGCGCGGGCGCGGCGCTGCCCTCTGCCATCGACAAACTCCCCAACGGCGACTCCTTCCAGCATGCGCTGGCGGATTACATCTCCGAAGGCGGGAAGTCGCTCGAAGGCATCGGCGTAATTCCGGATGTCGACGTGCATCTCACGCGCGACGCTCTGTTGGCCGGCCGTGACCCGGTTCTCGATGCCGCGATAGAATGGATCAACGCGCAGAAATAGCCCGCGCGCTGGTGTAAGCGGGCAGGAGGAGTTTCATGCAAGTTCGTCACGGTTTGACGCAGGTTGCGGTGCTGGCCGCGCTGTTATCTCCGGCGTACATCGTTCAGGCCGATGAGCTTCCCAAGGCCGAAGAAATTCTCGACAAGTTCATCGAAGTCACCGGCGGTAAAGCCGCTTACGAAAAGGTTCACAACGAGACGTGGACCGGCACGTTCGAATTTGTGGGCAAGGGCATCAAAGGCAAGGCTACGTCTTATCGCGCGGAACCGAACCTGTCGGTAACGACGATCGATCTGGAAGGCATAGGAACGATTACCGAAGGTACCGACGGCGAAACGGCGTGGACCAACTCGGCCATGCAGGGGCCGCGCATTAAACTGGGGGATGAAAGAGCCATCGCCATGCGCGAAGCCACGTTCCGCGGGCCGCTCATGTGGCGCAAGCTGTTCAACAAGGCCGAAATGGCAGGCGAGGAAACCGTGGATGGCCAGCCCTGCTACAAGGTGATTCTCACGCCTGCTGAAGGCAAGCCCCAGACCGAGTACTATGACAAAAAATCGAACCTGATGGTGAAAATGATGATGACGCTCGCCAGTCCCATGGGCGAAATTCCCGCCGAGACCACGCTGAGCGACTACAAAGCAGAGAGCGGCTTACTCTACCCTCACACCGTGCGCCAGAAGGCCATGGGCCAGGAGTTCCTGGTCACCATCGACAGCGTCAAATACAACGTGGATATGCCCAAAGACCGCTTTGATCTTCCGGCCGAGATCAAAGCGCTCAAAACCGGTCCGCCGTCGAAACAGCCTTAACGGCTGTCGCCGTCGTGATCCACATCTCCCGACGAGCTGGACTTGAGCGCGGCCTTGGCGGCATCGCTCAACTGCACGGTATCCTGCTGGTGCGCGGCAGGCGCATGGGTGTGTCTGTTTTCCGGCTTATTTGCAGGCACTTGCGCGCTGGTGTGGTGGACACCGGGGCTGTGGCTCACGGGAGCGGTCATGTGAGGGTTCCTCTCATCTCACTTATCGGCGCAATTCCTGCACATTTCTAGTATTTTTCTCACAGTGTGTCCCCGCGCCCGAACTCGATATAATTTCAGTGGATTTCATTCATTTTAAGGAGCTTTCCCGTTGCGAAAAAAAGTGACTGTTGTGGGCGCAGGCAATGTCGGCGCCAACTGCGCTCTGCGCATTGCGGACAAGGAACTGGCGGATGTGGTCCTGGTGGACATCATTGAAGGCGTGCCGCAGGGCAAGGCGCTTGACCTGCTGGAGTCGGGTCCCGTCCAAGGCTACGACGTGACCGTCACCGGCTCGAACCATTACGAGCCGACAGCGAATTCGGACCTGGTGATCCTCACTGCCGGCTTCCCGCGCAAGCCGGGCATGAGCCGCGACGATCTGCTGCTCGCCAATTTCGACGTCGTGCGCGCGGCCACCGAGCAGTGCGTGAAATATTCGCCCAACTGCATTCTGTTAGTCGTAACCAACCCGCTCGACGCCATGGCGCAGGCGGCCTTTCTGGTGTCGAAATTTTCGAAAAATCGCGTCATCGGCATGGCCGGCGTGCTCGACACCGCGCGCTTCCGCACCTTCATCGCGCAGGAATTGCACGTTGCCGTCGAAAACGTAACTGCCGTGGTGATGGGCGGGCACGGCGATACCATGGTGCCTCTCGTCCGTCTGTCGAACGTCTCGGGCATTCCGCTCACCGAACTGATGGACCAGGCGACCATCCAGCGGCTGGTCGAACGCACGCAGAACGGCGGCGCCGAGATCGTGAAGTATCTCAAAACCGGCAGCGCCTATTACGCGCCATCGGCCGCGGCGGTCGAGATGGCGGAGTCGATTCTGAAAGACAAGAAAAAAGTTCTGCCCTGCGCGGCGTATCTCGAAGGCGAATACGGCATTCGCGGCCTGTTCGTCGGCGTGCCGGTCAAACTGGGTGCGCGCGGTATCGAGCAGATCTACCAGATCAAGCTCAGCGCCGAAGAGCAGGCCCTGCTGAACAAGAGCGCCGCCGCGGTGAAAGAGCTGGTCGAGGTGATCAAGACGAAGATGTAGGGGAGCTGGTCTAATTAATCTGCTTCCCGTATGGCTTCATGCCCTTTGTCAGTATCGTTTTCGGAAATTCGCCGGTGCCGCAAACGGTGAACGACCCGAAGTCCCTATACCAGTCTCCTTCGGGAGCGTCCGGTGCGGACAAAACCCAGTCTTGCAGATCCTCAAGCTCCGCAAAAGAAATCTGCCGTTCGGCAACACGATCCAGAAGGTGACGCCAGAGGGGCCGAGGCAGATTAGAGAACCGGATCTTCGGCAATGGCGTCAGGTCCGAAAATCGTACGCACCAGGTCTTTTCCCGCCTGGTCCTTCCGCTTGGAATCCAGTTCGCCCATGAAGCGGTCGTGCGCAGTTTTAAGGTCCTTTTTAGCGTCCCTTTCGGCCCGCACACCACGCGCAGCGAGCTCGATTAACGCGCGCCCAACCGTAAGGTGCCGTTCTTTCGCAACACGGCGAACTTGTACGGCCAGAGGTGCGGGGATGGTCACGCTCTTCCGGACCGATTTGGGTTTTTGCTTTCTCGAGACCGTTTTGGTACTCGGCGGCATATTCTTATGATAACCGGCTCGCGCACCTGCAATCGCGTGCTCTACCAAATATAGTCTTTCGCCGTCTTGCGCTTGTCGTATCCGTCCAGCACGTGCACCACCCGGATTTTCTTCAGCGACACCGGCGATAGCTGGCCGATCGGAATATATACAATCGTCCTTCCGAAGCGCGCCGCGATGTTGCGGAAGACCGAGCGCGGCGGCTTCGCGGACACGTAAACCACATATCGCTGGAGCGAATAATCGAGGCCGGCAAGCAGCAGCCGTTCGGGTTTCGATTCGGCGAAATCGTAATCCGGGTCCTGCCACACGTCGAACATGCGCCGCGCCGGAAGCGTCATCAAAAAGCCGCCATATTCGCCGCGCCCGATTCCCGGGCCCACCATGTGATCGAACGGATACGTGGAATAGAAGGCCATGTCGGACTCGTTCTGGTGCTCGCCCAGCCAGGTGGTCATGTAGGTGTAGCGGTCGTCGCGGTCCTCATCGAAAATCACGATCACCGCGCCCACTTCGCCGTGAATTTTTTGAAAATTGCGGACGTAGATCCGTTTCTCATGCCAGTTCCGGATGGTCTCGCGCAGGTCGATACCGTCGAGCAGCGACGTGGTGAACGGCTCGGTGCGGGCGCGCTCCTCCGAAAGAATGCTCTTGCCTTTTTTCTTCAAAAACCGGCCGTAATCTTCAATGACCAGGTCCTCGGGCGGATACGAACAGATGCTCGCGCCGTTCAACTGGCTGCCCCATTCGCCGGGGACCTTTTCCTTCTTGCGCGCTTTGAGGCCCACCGGACGCAGGCGGCGTTTCTTGCTGGGAAGCCGCCGGCGCAGACGGAGCCTCTTCGTGTCGAGCCAGACTTCTTCGCCCGAAATCTTGGCGGTCACCAGGTCGCTCGCGGTCTTCTGGTGCGGATAGCGGTTGGCGGCCTCCCAGACCTCCCAGCCGTAGTTATCGTCCACAATCGAGCGCGCCGCGACCGTAATATCGAAAACGCGCGCCGCCAATTCGTGGTTCACGATCGCCAGGTTGCGCGTGTACCGTGCGAGCAGGCGCCGCTGCCAGTGCTGCACATGTTCGCCCGTGTTGGTTTCGTAGGTTTTTTCCGCGTCGCGCAGCACCGTGAGCTGGACACGCCGCCGGTCGATCATGTGCGCGTCGGCCATTTCCCGGCGGAACTGCTCGTAGCGATCCTGTAAATACGGATACTCGATGGTAATTTCCGCCAGGCACTCCGGATGCGGATTGACGATCTGCAATCCGTCGCGCCGCGTGCGCGACATCGGCTGGGCCTGCGGGCGCTCCATCGCGTCGAGCACCGGGTCGAGCAGGTTGAGCGAGATCACCACCATCACTTCGGCCAGAGGATCGCAGCCTTGCAGCTTCCAGGCGATGCCATCGGCGTGCGCCGCAATGGCGTCCGAGCGCGGTTGCGGCCAGAGGCGGTAAGCCTCAATGTATTTTTCGAGCGGAATGTGGCTCAGCGCGAAGCTATCGGGATATTCGTCCACGAGGTGCGGGCGCTCGCCGGCGTCGGGATCGGCGAAAACCAGTTCGGCGCCGACCTCCCTTCCGCTGCGGATGGCTTCGGTGAACGGATCGGCCGGCTCAACCGGAACGTAGACGGCGCGGCCTTCTTCCTGGTCGTCGTTGTAGAAGATCACCGACATCTCCGGCAGCCGCTCGACGGCGCGGAGATAAGCGTCTCGCAGGGTGACGGGCAGCTCGAGCGCAATCACCTGGGGTTTGGTGCGCAGAATCGCCCGGCGCACCTCGATCGCGAACTCGAGCCTGCCGGGCACGACCGGAAAGTACGTGAACCGGCCGCGTTTCAGACTTCCCGGATCAGGAAACGCGAGCTCTTCGGGCATAGCGCAGCGCCTCTTCGCCGAGCGTTTCGATGATCGCGGTCTCGAGCGCCGCCGTTTCGTGGCTCCGCGCGGTGGCCAGGCTCTTCAGCTTGATCGCGAACCGGCCAATGTTGATGCCGTCGCGCACCGTGTAGCGCTCGTCCGCCGCATGTGCCTGCTGGAGGAATTCGGTCACATAGTTCAGGATGTGGTCTTCGGCGAACGGCAGGTTTTCCTTAAGGATCTGGTATTCTTCGTCGCGTTCCGGAAAGTCGATCAGGATCTGCGGCTGGAGGCGCGAGTGAATATATTCCGGCAGCTCGAACGTCGAGGCGTCGTCATTCATCGTCGTCACCAGGCGGAATTGCGGGTGCGCCTTGATCTTGATGCCCGCGACGATCGATTCCACATAACGCCGGTTATCGAGCAGCGGCGCGAGCGATGCCCAGCTTTTTTCGCTCATGCGGTTGCCTTCATCCAGAATCACGATGCCGCCGCGGATCATCGCCGTCACCAGCGGTGAAGCCACGTAGCGCAACTGCCCTTCGCCTTCGATCACCGGCGTAATAATCAGATCTTCCGGCCGCGTGTCCAGCGTGGCCTGGAGAATGTAGACCTCGCGCCCCATCCGCTTGGCGGCGGCATAGGCCAGCGTCGTCTTGCCGACGCCCGGTTTGCCGAGCAGCCGCGGGTTCATCGGCAGGTCCTGCTCGTTGACCACCAGCCACGCCGCCAGCAACTGGCGCATCAGTTCTTCCTGCCCCACCCAGCGCACGGGCAACTCGTCCGGATGGGCCAGGTGCAGTGTGACGCCGTCTACCTCGACCGTCATAGTTACATTTTCGTATGAATTATGGTGTAAAACGCAATAGCGGCGGTTTCGCGGGACGCACCCGGTTTGTTATCCTCCCCAGACAGCCTGTGTCACTGAACAAGGAGAACCGCAATGAAAGAGTGGGCTTTCGCCCAATTGCACCCCACCGATAACCTGGCGCAACTGCATTTTTTCAGCATGAAGAAGCCCTGTGCCGGCGGCGAAGTGGAAATCCGGATCACCGTCTGGGAGTACGTCAAACCGCGCGATCCCGAAATGTCCTTCTTCGCGCTGGCCGACAAGCAGACCAACCAGAAGACCGCTCCGTTTAATCCGAGCGGTTGGGGCCGCACCCTGCTCGACGCTCTGGCCGAGTGCATCAAAGAAGTCCACCGCTTTCCGTATGAAGGGCCGGAAGCGGCGTGACGGCCGGCGTTACGGATTTTTGACGCAGCGGAAGCCGATGTTTTTCGCATGGCGCCGCGCCGGCACCGTGGCGGAGTCCCACAGATAAGCATCGGAAATCGGTTCGGCAAAAGATCCGCCGCGGATGACAAACCACGGCTCGGCCGCAGTCGGCGCCGGCTGCATGGCTTTTGCCAGATTCGCGATGGCCCCCGCGCTCGGCACCCGCGATTCATCCACCCACTCCCACACGTTGCCAACCATATTCAACGCGCCATAAGGGCTGGCGCCTTCCGGGAAGCTGTGGACCTGCATCATGCCCTTGCGATTTCCCACATTCGCCGGCGCCGGAGTCTGCGCCTCGCCCCACGGATACAAACGCCCGTCGGCCCCGCGCGCCGCCTTCTCCCATTCCTGCGCAGTCGGAAGCCGCTTGCCTGCCCATTTGGCGAACTCCTGCGCATCGAGAAAGCTGACATCCACGATCGGGTCTTCGGGCCGCTCGCCTTCCGCTCCCGGCGGTACCGGCCGTCCTTTCGCCGCGCAGAATTGGGCGTAGGCTTGGTACGGAACTTCCGTCTGGTCGATGTAATAATCCGGCAGTTTTACGCTCTGTTTGTCTTTGCCGAACAAAAATTCACCCGCCGGAACCAGCACCATCCTCCCGGTCGGCGTCTCGATGCTTTTCGCCGTGGCGGCCTTCGGCGGGAGCACCGTCGCCACGCTTTCGGCCTGCGGTTTTCTGATCGCTTGCATCGCGAAATACCCCGCCAACAGAACGACAAGCAGGCCCACCACGATCGCCGGCGCCAGCCACCCCTTGCCCGATGGCGCTTCGCTGATGACTTCGGGCGCCGGAGCCGCCGCAGCCGCGCTCGCCCCAACCGTTGAAACCGCAGGCCTCACGGCCGCCGGCAGCGCCTGCGTGGGCATCTCCCAGTTCTGCAGGATTTGCTCGATCCGCGAACACACCTCGCCAAATCCCTGCGGCCGCATCGCCGGATCTTTCTGGGTGCACCGCACCGCCAGATCGATCACCGCGTCAGGCACTCCCGCCGCGCGCATCGGCTCCACGTTGAGCGGCTCTTCGAGAATCTGGTAAAAAATCCTCTCGACGGTATCGCCCGTCACGGGCCTTGTGCCCGTCATCAGCTCGAACAGCAGCACGCCGAACGAGTAAACGTCCACCAGTTCGGTGACGTTCTTTCCCAGCACCTGCTCGGGAGCCATGTAGTACGGCGTCCCCATCACCACGCCGGTCGTGGTGCGCGTCGAATTCTGCATCTTCGAGATGCCGAAGTCCATCAGCTTCACCACACCCGCGGTCGTTATATGCACGTTGTCCGGCTTGATATCGCGGTGAATGATCTTCTGCGTGTGGATGTGCTCGAGCGCCCGGCCCAGCCCCAGCGCGATCCGCAGCTTATTGCGCGTATCGCCCGCCGTGCCGTTCTTGATCGCGCGCCGCAGGTCCTCGCCCTTCAAAAACTCCATCACCATGAACGGCCGGCCCTGCTCGTCCTGGCCGAAATCGTAAATGCTGATGATATTGTCGTGGCTGACGTTGCCCGCCAGTTGCGCTTCCTGCAGAAAGCGCGACTTGACCTCTTCGTCGGCACAGCCTTCTTCCGTCAGGATCTTCACCGCCACCGTGCGCCCGATCACCGTATCGGTCGCCCGGTAAACCCGCGCCATTCCGCCGCCCAGAAATTCCTGGAGCTCGTATTTTCCGATTCGCGCCGGAAGCTGCATCATGCTCATCGCGCCACCTCCGCCACGCACGCCAGGCCCGAGAAATAACCGCGCTGGTAGATAGGCGGCGTTATATCCACTTCGAGACGCACCGTCAGCGGCTTGCCGTTCACCAGCATCGGGTCCCGCCCCAGCCGCGCCACCCATTCGAGCGTGTTCCCTTGTTGCTTCTCCGCTTTGCTGAAGAACTGGAACATGGCCCACAGCCCGTCGTTGGTTGACCAGGTCACATCCTGCCCGCCGAGCTTCACGCTCGCCACCGCCTCGTGCGACGCTCCCGGCCAGACGAATTGCTTGGCCATCGCCACGCCGCCCGTATAAGCCAGCGTCTGGCCGTCGATGCGGAACATCAGGCTCAGGTTCTGGATGCCCTCGCTCGGCAGCGGCTTGAGCGTGTAGTTCAAGTGCGGATCGGCGGACCCGCCCGCATACAGTGCATCCGCAAATGCCGCCACCCGGTTGAAAAATCCGACGAACCCCGGTGTCAGCGAAATCGTGCCCGATGGCGCTGCCACGTATTGCGATCCCTGCTTGGGCAACATCTTCTGCAGGCTGGCATCGTAGAACGCCCAGAACGCCCCTTCGTGCGGCTTGAACATTCCGTTCACATCCGCGAGCGTCGCCTGCACCGTCGCGTTCGGATTGAACGGATACTTGGCCATCAGCGTGCGAAACTTCGCGCACAGCGATCTTCCGCCGGCATTCAATTCGCTCGCGCCGACCCCGCGCAACAGCGGCTCGACATACGTAATCGGCGCTTCCAGCAACTGCCGCACGACTCCGGCTTCGGGATCGGTGCCGAACGTCAGCGCCATCTGCCCCACGTTGCCCTTCGCCGCCGCCGCCTGCTGCAGAGTTTGCGCCGCCGCTGCGTCGTTCGGCGCGCCCGGCTGGCCCGCGATCTGATCGATCGACACCTGCAAGTTCACCAGCCCGCCCATGTATTGCGTGTTCGAGGGCCCGATGTACTGATCCACGCTGCCCGGCGGCACCACCGCGTGCGACGCTTTGAAATTGTTGTCGATCGCCGGCGTCCCGACCGCGGTATTCTGCGAAACCAGGCTGAACAACTCGAGCAGAGGAGATTGCGGTCCCGAAAGAGCCCTAAGCTTGTTCGACGCGTCCTTCAATCCCGCATAGCGCAGCACCGCGGCGTTTTTGAGAAACGCGCGCCAACTGGCGACGAAATCGTCCTGGTAGCGCTTCCGGAGCTGATCGACGGCTGCGGCATCGAGGCCCGCCGAGCCCTGGTCCCCTAGCACCCACTGCTCGCCGCTGAAAAAACGGCTCGGATCGCGAAACGCATTTTGCATGAACGTCCAGCCGCCTTTGGTAAAAGCCCCCGTGACTACCGTGCGGTCGATCACCGCCTGCGCCGCGTTCGGAAATGCCTGGTGAAAATTCACCGCCGGATTGCTCTTCGCCGCTTCGGCCAGCATGAACTGATACACGCGGTCGATGCCGCCGAACTGCCTCAGATACCTGCGCGCGCGGTCGACGGCCAGCGTATCGTTTTCGGAAGAAAACGGATTCGCGGCCTTCAATTCTTCGGCGTAAAAATCGAATTGCTTTTGCGCCAGTTGCAGGCGTTCCGCATCCACATTCCGTCCCGCCGACCAGCGGTTGGCCAGCACCGGCCCCAGAAACATCCGCGTGCTTTTGTCGTGGTTCGATGTCGTAATCAGATAGGCCTTGAGAGTCTCGTAGGTGGCGCCATACTCGTCGCTGGGACTCGGAACAAGCGGCAGGCGCTGTAATGTCCCGACCAGAGAGGCCTGCGTCTGGCCGAAAAGCAACTGGTGAAACCGGCTGAAATAAATGCGGCGTACTTCCGGATAAAGTGAGCTGCCGCTGTAAAGTCCCCAGCGCAGGCCCAGCGGCGCGCCTTCGCGCTCGTACCTGGTCAGGGTTTCGAATGACTGGCGCAGCGTTTCGAGTTTCCGCAAGGCGTCGAGCGACGCCAGATTCAGCCCGCTCGACTCCGAGGATGCAATCCCGCGCGCCGCTTCGAGCACCTGCGATTCGAGAGCGCGGTTATTGAAATAGGAAACCAGCATGCCGATCGCAAATATCAGGCATAGACCCGCGCCGCACGCGAGCAGCACGCGCCGCAGCGTGTTCGCCTGGGTGCTTGAGCCGCTTGCCCCCATGGCGACTCTATCGGCGAGCAGCACATCCGTGAACAGGCGCCCGAGGAAACACCATTGCGGCACCTTGCGCGGGCTGCGAACCGGCGCCGCTACCGGAGGCGCCTGTTGCTGCACCGCCTGGCCCATGCGGAAAAACCCCGTCGCTTCTCGCGAAGACTCGAATCCCTGCTGTTGCTGGCTGGGGGCAGGCTGCGCCGGCGTCACTTCGTCGATGAAAATCGGGCGCACTCCCGAAAAGTAAAATCCGCGCAGAAACGGGCCGGTCGTGAGCTGGCTGGGCCGCGCCAGATCCACCAGAAACTGCACCAGCGACGCGCGCAGCTTGCGAAACTCGCGCGGGAATTCGTAAATGCCGGGCAATTGCGCGGCATCGTGCTCGCGTGCCAGAAAATCCGGCCGCTTGTCGCACAAGGAATAATAAAGGTCATTGAATGCCGCGCTTAAACGCTGCGCCTGCTGCTCGGCGTAAACTCCGGAGCCGCCATCCGCCATGGGGAGCGTGGCCCCGAGCACCTCTGCCGCCTCCTCGTTGCTCAGATTGCGTACATATTCGTTAAAGAATGGCAGCCTGTCGGTGCGCGTGAAAATAACGTAAAGAGGAAGGTGAATACCCAGAATCTGCGAGACTTCCGCAAGTTTCGCGTGCAGGTTGCGTGCTGCCGCCGGAACCGCTTCGCTCGCTCCCGGCCGCGTGAAGGCCTCGCAATCGAAACATACCAGCGCCGCGCGCGGAGCCTGCTGGCCTTTTCCCACCACCGCGCCCAGCTTCCCCGGACGCAGCCGCCGCACCAGCCGCTGCCAGCCGGCGGCATCGGCCATGAGTTTTCCGCCCGCTTCCACGAAAATGGCCCGCCGCGCAAACCACAGATTTGCCGATTGCGTCGGTACGACAGTTGTCTCCTGAAACACCTGGCCCGCGATCAGCTCCGGATCCAACCCCGAATGGATCATCGTGCTGGTCTTGGCAGTGCCGCCGGCGCCGATCAGAAAGATCGCCGGCAGATTGCTCAGCTTCGCCCCGCCGTCGATGCGCGCCGCCGCCAGCTTGGCTTCGGCGTCGCGAATCAACGCATCGATTTCCTGGTGGCCCGGCCCGGCCGCTTCTCCGGAAGATTCGCCCGCGGCCTGCTCCTCTCTCCGCTTGAACCAGATGAACACCGCGGCGGCAGCCAGCCCGATAATCCAGAGCCCGATACGCAGCACCCACAGATCGCGCCCGTGCAGGTGCATCAGATTGCCGAGAAACCAGGTGAAGAGGACGTACGCCAGAAGCGCTGCCAGGGTCGTCAGGTAGAGATTCATGGCTCTCCGCTACCTCGCCAGCGCCAGCGCGCGCAAGTCGGAGACTCCGCCGCCCAGCGACAGTTTAAAGATGAGGAAAAGCACCAGCGCAAAGCCCAGGCACCCCAGCGCAATGTAGACCAGCTTTTGGAGCCATGGATCGCCGCCCATTCTGCGCGCGGCTTCCTGGGGAAGTTGCCAGGCGGGCGATAGATCGGGCGGGCGGCCGCGGATGCGCCGGATTTTTTCGCCCACCGCATCCATGATGGTGCGCAGGTCTCCCTTATTGCCCATGCTGTAGCGGCCGCCGAAGCCGAGCAGCACGCAAAGATAATAGACCTCGAGCACATCCGCCAGTTCCGGCGAATCGGTGTGCCCTAAAAGTTTTTGGAGATTCTGAAAATAGACCTCGCCCGCCATGTGCGTGCCGAAAAGCTCCTCCTGGAGCGGTTTGCGCGGCCAGTCCGCAAACAGCGGGTTGCGCGAATTCAAAATCGATTCATCGAGGAACGCCACAACCGCAAAAATCGCAAGCTGCACGCTTTCTCCCGAATAGCCGCGCTTGCGCGCCTCCTGGTCGGCCGATTTGAGCGCCTCGCGCATGTGGAGGCGAAACGAGTTGGCATCCGAGACCGCTTGCCGGCTCGAGCGCAGCCGCACAACCGCCGTGAGCACTTCCTGCATCAGCAACGCGAGATTCTCGGTGCGGCGCTGCGCCGCGGTCGGCATCATATCTTCACCCAGGACTACGCTTCCAGCACAATCATCAATTCCAACTCCGGCTGCGGCAATTCACCCGGCACATAAATTCCCACGCGGCGCGACTGTGCAATGTGATCCCAGCAAGGCCCGGCCTTGGCAACCCCGAAGTACTGCGTTTCCACTCGCGCCGCAATGGCCGGCGGCGGCGCCGGCAGATGCGTGAGCGCGCAGCCGGGGAGCGCCCTCTTCACCAGCTCCGCAACGAACTGCGCCGAGCAGAATTTCACCAGTTGCGGTGTCCTCTGAATCACCGCCGCTTCACCCGCGCGTGAATGAATCGCGAACACCCACTGCGAACGGCCCAGCGCGCGCTGGTCGCTGACATCGCCTTCCCAGAAATAATCGCGCACGTGCTTCAGCGGAATCGATAGGCAGTTGGTCGGGACGATGGTTTCCAAATGCGTGCGGATGTGCAGATCCAGCGCCTCAAAGCACTGGTCCAGGTGCTGGTGATCGTAGAGCGGCAGCGCGCGCGGATGGGAATCGAGCGCAAACGTGCATAGCCCGCCGCCCAGCCGGGCAAGCTCCACATAGAGTTCTTCCGGATGACCGCGCTTCGAAAAACACAAATGCCGGAGCGGCGCCAGGCTGGAGTTCACCGTGTGCAGCATCCAGAAATTGGCGATCTCGCGCGTCGAAAATTCGGCCAGCGATTTGCCGCCGCTCTTGCGCGCCCCGGTGAGCGAAGCGCTCTTGTCTTCCAGGATCTCGATCAGCCGCCGCACGAGCGTCATCAGCCGGTCGCTGGCGCTGATCTGAACCAGCGGCGGGATGAAACGCGGATCCGGCATGAAGTGCCCCGCCCCGTCTCGCATGATCCGCGCCACCGGCATAGCCAGATGGTTTTCCGAAGGCTCGGTGTCGAGCACCAGCCGGACATTCTTGCGCCCCAGTCTCACCGGCTTTTCGTCGCGGCCTGTGTTCTCGTCGTGAAACGTGCGAACCTCAGCGATGAACCGCATCGCCGATCCATCGCCGTCCGTTAGGGCGCAGTTCATACCCTCCGGATTGCGCGGCGGAATAGCCAGCAGCACGGTTAGCGTGTCGCGGGTCGGCGGAAACAGTTCGGTAATGTTGCGCGGCGCCGGCAGGGGGTCCGCTTCCGGCATATCGAACGGTAGTCCATCCGGAAAGATGCCGCGGGCGTTAATCAGTGAGACAGTGCCATTTTTTAGGGCGTCGGCGTCCAGCTCCACCCCCGCCAGGCCATACGGCTCAAACCACAGGGAAGAGGCCGCAAAGTAAATAGAATCTTCAAAGTACCGGCTTTGCGCCTGGAAGTGGTGGGGCCCCAGGTGCATGCCTTCCGACCACACGACCCGTGAAAGAAATTTCACAAGTCGATACTGTAGCATAGCCAAGCGGACGGCGTTGATTGAGTGACACTTCTGGCGTTGGACATGCGCGCGCAGGAATGACATCATGGGACGAAGGCGCCAAGGGTTGCGATGGACCCCAACGAGCAGAACCCGAAACCGGGAGCGGGCGACAAGTTCTTTAAAGCCGGACGCTGGAAAACTCCGGGCCTGAACCCCAGTGATCCGGATCCGCTGGCTGCGCCGCCTTCGTCTCCTCCAGCTCAAGGACCCGGCGAATTTACCCGCCTGTTCCAGGCTCCGCCAATCCCGCCAGGCACTCCACAGCAGCGCGCAACACCGCCCGCGCAGCCCACTCCGCCCGCACAACCGCCCGGCGAGTTCACTCGTATGTTTCAAAACCCGCCGCTCCCGCCGGGTGAGCCGCCGCAACGTGCTACACCGCCCGCGCCTCCGGCACAGCCGGGCGAGTTTACGCGGATGTTTCAAGCACCGCCGCACCAGCGCGTGACGCCTCAGGCTCCAGTATCAGCTTCCGCCGCGCCTTCGCCTCCAACACCGCCCGCGCCCTCAGGAGCCGATGAATTCTCGCGTTTTTTTCAGTCGCAACTGCCGGAGTCGAGGCCGGGCGGGGAGTTGCTCAATCGTCCTGATCCGGTTCCTCAACCTCCGCCCGAACACGATCCCGGCGCTTTCACCAGGCTTTTCGGTTCGCCGTCCGCGCCCGGCGGCCGCCCTACACCGGGAGCCCCAGTGCCTGCCCCGGCTCCAGCGCCTCCACCACAGCAAGGCCCGGGCGAATACACTCGCCTGTTCAGCAGATCCGCAGCTGCCCCTTCGAACCCGCCCGCCGCTCCGCCTGCGCCACCGGCGCCGAATCCTCCGGCACAGGTGCAGCAGGGTCCCAGTGAGTATACGCGGCTATTTTCAACGCCTCAGCGGCCGGCAGTCCCGGCCCGCCCGGCGCCTCCGGCGGTTCCACCCGTTTCGAGTATCCCAGCTCCTCCCGCAACTCCAATGATTCCACCTGTTTACGGGGTGCCCGCGCACGCAGCTCCAACCCCACCCCAAGCCTATGGGTTGCCCGCGCCACAAGCCGCGCCCGTAGCCCCACCAATGTATGCAATGCAGCCGGCACCGCCACCGGTGATGCCGCAAGCGCCCGTCGCGCCCACCGCGCCGGCGCCAGCGATTGCGATGCCGGTAGCGCAGACGGCGCCCGTACGCCGACCGGCGCCCTCTAACCTGCCTCTTTACCTCATTTTGGGGGGATTATTCGTGCTGGCCTTGTTCCTCGTGGTTTTCTTCGCGCTGAAAAGCTAATTTTTGCCGCTCAAATCATTGAGCGCATCGCTGAGATTGGGAAAGGCGAACCGATATCCGGAAGATTCGACGGCCTTGGGCAGAACGCGCTGGCTATCCAGCAGAATCTGCGACATTTGGCCGAATAGCAGCCTCAGCCCGATAGCCGGTACAGGAACAATGGCCGGCCGGTGCAGCGTGGCGGCCAGTTGTTGAGTGAACTCGCTATTACGCACGGGGTTGGGGGAAGTGGCATTGACGGCGCCGCGGATCGGATGGGTGATCGCGTGGCTGATGATGCCGACCAGATCGTCGATGTGAACCCAGGACATCCACTGCGCGCCGACCCCGAGCTTGCCGCCCACGAAGGCTCGGAACGGCGGCAGCATCCGTTCGAGCGCGCCGCCGTGGCGTCCGAGCACGATTCCTATGCGAATTTTGACTACACGCACGCCCAGCGGTTCGGCGAGATCGCATTCGTGCTCCCAGTCGCGGCACACGTTGGCGAGGAAACCGGAACCGATGGGTGAAGACTCGGTCAGAATTTCATCGCCGCGATTTCCATAAATGCCGATTGCCGAGGCGCAAATCAAAACCTCCGGCCGCCGCGCCATGGAGGAAATCGCCGAGACCAGGTGGTGCGTTCCCAACACGCGGCTATCGCGAATTCTTCGTTTTGCCCACGGAGTCCAGCGCTGCGCCACGGGCTCACCGGCAAGGTAGATGATGGCATCCGCGGCGGCGATGCTTTCGGCAGGCGGCTCGCCCGCCGTAACATTCCAGGCCGCGCGGCTCAACGCGCGAACGGAATGACCTTTCTCCGCCAGCGCGTGGACCAGATTCCGTCCAATGAAGCCGGTCGCACCGGTAACGGAGATGTTCATCGTTGTAGATACAATAAAACAGTCCGCAGCACTCTGCAAAAGCATGCGCGTCTGGAACCGGGCCAAACTTCTCTGGAGCTATCTCGCGCGGCGGCCGGTGATCGGCGCGCAGCCGGTTGAATATATCGTCGAAACCACGGCCAAATGCAATCTTTACTGCCCGATGTGCCCGCGGGAAACCCACAAGCAGCCAAAGGAAGACATGGCCGGGGAGATCTTCAACCGGCTGGTTGAGGAATCGGGCCGCTCGGCCGAGCACATGATGCTGATCGGGTTGGGCGAGCCGTTCATGGATGCGAAGATTTTCGAGCGGATCGAGTACTGCGCGCGGCACAACATTTCGACCCTGCTTTCGACCAACGGGACATTTCTGGACGAGAAACTGTCGGAGCGGCTGCTCGATTCGCGGCTCGAACACATCACCTTAAGCTTCGACGGCGCGACAAAAGAAAGCTTCGAATACTACCGCAAGGGCGCGCGTTTTGAAAAAGTGCGGGACAACTTCGTCCGTTTCGCGCGGATGAAGCATGAGCGCGGCGCGAAGATGCAGGTGGTGGTGCAGATGGTGCGGATGGAGCGCAACGCGGGCGAAGTGGAGGAGTTCGTGCGCTTCTGGTCGGCCGTGCCGGGCGTGGACCAGGTGCGCATCAAAGAAGACGAAACCAACCTGATGCGGCCCGACGCCGGGCATGCCGCTTCGGAGTGGAAATATCCGTGCCATTATCTTTGGCGCGGGCCGATGTACGTGAAGCACTCGGGCGACGTTTATCCCTGCTGCCAGAGCTATATGCTGGACGGCAAACCGGTGGGGCGGGTGGGCGAGCAACCGCTCGATGCCATCTGGAATTCGGAAGAAATGCAGCGCATGCGACGCCTCCATGCGGCGGGGCGCGCGGGCGAGATCGATATCTGCTCGCGCTGCTGCACGACGATTCCGCATCCGCTGCTGGTGGCCGGAAGCCTGGTTTTTCACGGCAAGACGGTGCGGCGATTACTGCCGCTGATCGAGCGTCTGACGTATTTTTCAAAACTGCCGCGAAGGCTGCTGAATCCGCCCAAGCCGCAGCCGGAGAACGCGGAGCTGGTGCAGATAAGGAAGTAACCTTCAGGCTGCCAAAACGGGAAAGCCGGACCGCAGAGATAGCTCAATGCAGCGGCCAGGAGCATCAATCGCTACTGTCATCACAATGTTCGCGTTTGGCCCTGTCGGCATCGGCCGCAAGGTCCTGCAACATTTCGAAAAATGCTTTCGGCTGGCCGATGAAAAGCCCCATGGTTGTCAAAAAGTTCACCACGCCCATAGCGACGCCCTTGGTCTCGGTGGGCCGAATGATAGAACACGGAGGAAGATCGCGGCTCAGGAAGGGACAGGGCTCGGGCATGATCAAGTTCGTTTGAAAAGTCTCGCCGGCAAAAGAGCCGGAATTGAGATCAGGGAACACCAGTCCATTGGTGGGGTCCGTCAGCGGAGCTAACGGCATCGAGACGGCATTTCCCGCCTTGTCCGACCAGGTTTGAAAGTGCATTGTTTCGGTGGGCCCGATGCTGATCAATATGCGAAGGACTTCCACGCTGCTGGCTCTTTGTGCCATGGACGGGTAAAGACTATTGCCGCCTTGCTCGATGGTAGGCATGTGGAATGCGGCGGTGTTGGCGATGGCCTGGAGGTGGGCATCAGGGGCCAGGTCGGCGTTGGTCCGGGGAATTGCTGTAAACTGCCCGGACGCCAGGCCGGGAACGGCTTGTGGGAATACGAAGCCAGAGTCGAGGTCGGGATTGTTTGCGCTGCTGCGATACCGGGTCCACCAACTGGTATCCAAGGTAAGCTGCATCAGGTTTGTGAGCCGCGGCTGCCCGCTAGACCCGGTGGCAGAGCTGCCGGGTAAAGTGCGGAACTGATCGAGATTGGCCTGAGCTGCGCCCTTTGACATGAGATATGCATTCAGAAAAGTGAAGTGCGTGATCTCGTCGTCGGTGTTGTCGTGAATATACTGCGGGAAGTCTGCATCCAGGTTTTGAAGCTTCGCGGTATATGACGGGATACCCGATCCGCCAGGCACCTCACTATCCTGGACTCCGCCGAGCTCGTTGTACTGAATCCAGAAATCGCTTTCCAGGATCTCGGCCGCGGCGGCAAAGCGGAGCATCGCTGCATCGCCTTTGGTAAGCCGCCGATGGTCATGGCCATCGTCTGCCGTCAACAAGGGTACGGCACCCGCAGCGCTAACGGCCGTTAAAGCGTTTTTGAGGAAACGGCGCCGGTTCGCGTTCAAACCTCTGGTAATGAGTTTCACAACTATCTCCTTTTCTGATTTCGAAAACAATTGAAAGGCACAACGTTCGGGGTGGCTGTCTGGCAGAACCCACGACCGAATGTTACCGGCAATCGGAATTCACGGTTGTGAACATTCGGATCCAAACGCGCTGGACCGTACAATCACGCAGTTTTCACCGGGAGAACGTTCGCGCGACCTATTTTGGATATTGCTCGGGCGCGCCCGCCGCCCCCATACGACAGTTTGTCAGGCCTTTTCCGTCGTTCCAGTTTCGGAACAACACCCTTGCAACCGAGTTAAGAACCTGATAAAAATAACACGGAATCCACGGCAAGCGAGCATTTGGCTGTTCCGTTAGCAGAACAATTTTGTGCGGAGCAGAGATCGTTAGGCAATGCGCCTGCTTGGCAGACGGGTAACGGGTCAAACTTTTTCGGGGAGCCTGGCGGATCTGTTCAACACGGCAAGCGGCTCGCAGCCCGAAAATACAGGCGACTCCGGACATGAAGAGATGGCTGATCAGTTATGTCCTCTACGCTCCGGGAGTGGAGCACGTGGACTTTCTCGACGCACTCCAGCGCGAGGGCGCAGCCAGGATCATGCCTTTCCATTGGATTCTGGACAGTGGAAAAGTCGCCGTTGAGTTGCAGAATCAGTTCGAGGCGCTGCTGCATCCGAATGACCAGCTACTCATTGCCGAGCTTGGCGAGCAGGTTGTTTGGCGGAAGAAAGAATAGCCGGATCCACGGGTCGGCTGCTCACGCCGTTGGGACCCGCACCCGCCGATTCTTGCCGATCCTTCGAGCTATTCCGTCCTTAACGCGACGGTCGGATCGATCCTGGCGGCGCGCCACGCGGGCAAATAGCAGGCCAGGGCCGCCACGGCCACAAGCAGCGGAGGAACCACCGCGAAGGTCAGAGGATCGATCGGTTCAATCCCGAAAAGCAGGCTCTTGAGAATGCGAGTGGCGAGCAGCGCGCCGGCGAAACCGATCAGCACGCCGGCCAGCGCGGGTTTCAAACCTTCTTTCAGAACCAGGCTGGTGACGTCGGAGTGGCTCGCGCCCAGCGCCACGCGAACGCCGATTTCACCCGTTCGTTGAGTTACCGCATACGCGAGCACGCCATAGAGGCCCACGGCCGCGAGCAATACAGCCAGGCAGGCAAACGCGCCATAGAGCAGCATGCTGAACTCGTGATCGTTGGCGGAGTGTCCGATAATCTCATCCATCGTTCGAACATCGTAGATCGCCAGCGACGAATCGAGCTTGTGAACTTCCCTTTGCGCGGCGGAAATCAGCAGGCGCGGGTCACCCGTGGTGTGCAGCAGAATTGATGCCCCGGAATAATTGCCGTTCAGAAGTGGAAGATAGAACGCCGGCTCTACTTTTTGATCAATAAACGGAGGAACGTCGCCCACGATTCCGATCACCTCGTAATGTGGCACAGGAGTCCCCTGGGCCTTCTGCTGCTCGAGCGCGTAATCGAAGAAAATGCGCTTTCCAATAGGGTCCTCACCCGGGAAGGACGCCTTGGCCGTGGCCTGGCTGATCAGGATGCTTCCCACCCGCGGGTGCTTCTGATCGAAACCGGTTCCATCTTGTCTGGTGAAGTCGCGGCCGCGAATCAGCGGAATTCCGGCAGCGGAGAGATATTCCGGATCGATGTCCGTTTCCATGGCGACCATCATGTTGCCGGATGTAACCGGCCGATCCTCCCTATAAAAGAACAGCCAGTTGCAGCCGCCGGCCAGCGGCGGACACGACGTCAGCCCGGCGGAGCGCACGCCCGGCAGCGTTTGTAAGCCCTGCTCCATCTGCGTGTAGAACGCGGATATCTGCGCGCCGTTTTTATACGTTGCGGAAGGCAACGAAAACGTCATGGTAAGCGTGTTGCCAACGCGCAGCCCGGGATTCACCTGATACAGGCGCGAAACGCTGCGCAGCAGGAGGCCCGCGGCAATGAGGAGCATCAACGACAGCGCGACTTCCGCCGTCACCAGAATGTTGCGGAACCGGCTGTGCGCGCGGGCCAGGGTCGTGGAGCGGCTGCTTTCCTTCAGCCCGTTCACCAGGTCGGCGCGCGCGGATTGAATCGCCGGATAGAGGCCGGCTGCAATTCCTGTGATGAGGGCGATGCCGAAAGCGAAGAGGTAGACGCCGCTGTCGACCGGAACCGTTCCCGATGGAAGGATCGCGTCGGCGCCGGGAGCATGCGCCACAAGTGTCTCGGTGATCCACGTAGTCAGCAGAAGGCCGATCGCGCCGCCCGCCAGGGATAAGAGAATGCTCTCGGTCAACAACTGGCGAATCAAGCGGCTGCGGCTCGCGCCCATGGCCGCGCGCACGCAAAATTCCCGCGCGCGAGCGGCCGAGCGAGTCAGAATCAGATTGGCGAGGTTGACGCACGCGATCATGAGCACGCAACCAACGGCTCCGAGCAGGATCCAAAGCGCGGACTTTGCGTCGTGTACCAGGGAATCATGCAGCCCTATGGCGCCCGCGCCTCTGCCCGTCGCCTGCTCCGGATGGGCGTTCTTATAACGCGCGGCGATGCCGTCCAGCTCCGCGGCGGCTTGTTCCACCGAAACACCAGCGCGCAACCGGCCAATCACCCGGAAAAAATGCAGATCGTGCCGGTCTTGGAGACTGGGACTTAGATAAGGCAGCAGAGCCGTCCATACCTGGATGTCCTTCGAAGGGAACATGAAACCGCGAGGCGCCACGCCGATGATTTCAAAGTCATCTGCGTCGAGGCGGATCCGCTTGCCGAGGACGTCTCTTGCGCCACCGAACCGCCGCTGCCACAAATCGTAACTGATGACGGCGAGATGGGGAGCGCCGGGCCGGTCCTCATCCGGGCGGAATGACCGCCCCAGATACGGCTGCACGCCCAGCGTGGAGAACAGATTCCCCGAGCAATTGCAGGCGTCGATACGCTCGGGCTCAAAGCTGTTGGTTGCGCTCGCGAGGTTCGCGGCGCCGGTCGTGATCGCGCTCATGGATTCGAAACTGGTGGCGGCTTTCTGCCAGTCGAGAAAATTTCCCGGCGCCACGCTGACCATCGGCTCGTCCTTCACGACTCTTCGCTCGAACAGGCTGACCAGGCGTTCGGAGTGCGGATAAGGCAGAGGCCGCAGTAGCAGGGCGTTGACAACGCTGAAAATGGCGGTGGTGGCGCCCAGGCCCATGGCCAGAATCAGTACCGCGGTAAGCGTGAATCCGGGCCGCTGAAAAAACTGGCGGCGCGCGAAGCGAATGTCCTGAATGAGTGTTTCCAGCATATCGGCCGATCCGGACATTCGTTGCACGATTTTGGCCGATGCGGGAGTGCTTGTAAATCGAAGAAAAGATAACCTTACGGGCCGCAGCGATCAGCAAAAATGGCCGCGAGTGGGACCGCGGGTGTCCGGAAGCGAAACGGAAACGATCGCCGGTAGTCTTACTTAGGCGCGGGTTTATCCGCGGCGGGACTGTCAGCCGCGCTCTGAGCCGCCGACATCGTTCCGAAGGTTCGTTCGTCCCGGGATTTCAGCTTCTGGAATTCGTCGACCTCGCGCGCGGCATCGGAAGAGCGATGCAGTTTGCGATACGCCTGGGCCAGCGCGTAATGGTTCTTGGCGCTTGCAGGATCCAGTTTGACGGCCGCCTCCAGTTCCTGCTGCGCCTCGCGCAGGCGGTCTTCGCGCAACGCCAGCTTGCCGAGCTGGTAATGGGATTCGGCCAGCGAACCGTCCAGCGAAATCGCCTTTCGCAGCAGTTGAACGGCATGGGCTTCGGCCGCGTTGCTGTTCGACGCGTCGCCCCACAGCAGCATGCTGCCATAGCCCTGATAAAGGAGCGCCTCGCGTGGAAAACGCGTGATTGCGCTCTTGAGCGTTTCTTCCGCTGCGTGCGCGTTGCCCTTATCGAGTTGAGCGGTCGCCAGCCCGGTGATGGCTTGGGGATCGGAGGGATTCAATTCGAGTGCCCGGCGGTACAGGCTCTCGGCGTCGTTGACCCGGCCCATTCTCAGCTCGACAAGCGCTTTTAAGCGGTGGCCGCGGTAGGAATCCGGAGCGACTTCGAGCACCTTTTCCGCGGCGTCGAGAGCCGCCCCGTAAAGGTGGTGCTCGAGCAGCATCATTCCGCCATCCAAATAATTGGTTTCGTCCGCAGGATCGAGCGCGATGGCCTTGTCCAGCGCTGTGGCGGCGCTTTTGAAGTTGTCCTGTTTATAGCGGCACCACGCCAGCAGATTGTAGAGGTCGCTGGATTCGTGGCCGGCCGCAATGACGCTTTCTAATGTCCGCTCCCCCTGGACGAACTGTCCCGAGCGGTACTCGGACAAGGCGAGATTGTAGCCGAGCTTGGCCGTATCGGGATAGGTTTGCCGTACGGCGCTAAACAGCGAACTCGCCGTTTCGAAATCGTGCATCTCGGCAGCCACCTGCCCGCCGAGAAAGATTCCTTCCGCTCCAAGCGGCGCGTGTTGCAAATCTCTCAGGGTTTCCCGCGCTTTCGCGATGTTTCCCAGATAGTAATGCGAGCGCGCCAGCGCAGCGATGGACTCGGGACGCCGGCGCACCAGGTCCGGCACCGCTTCCAAAAGCCGGACCGCCGTGCGGTAGTCTTTGAGCTCTTCTTCAACCATGCCCAGCACGAGTGTGGCCTGGTTATCGCCGGGCTTCAGTTTGAGCACTTGCGCGAGATTGCTTTTCGCCGGCGCCAACTGGCCGAGCTGAAACTGGTTCCAGGCCAGATTGCGCCGCACGGACGCATCGGAGGGGTCGAGCCGCAGCGCTTTTTCGAAATAGACGTCGGATTCCTGAAGTTTCTGCTCGCTGCCGAGCGCGATACCGAGCAGAGCCAGATACTCAAATTCCTGGGGAGCGAGTTGAACGGCCTGGCGCAGCTCGGCTTCCGCGGTTTTTGGTTCACCGCGGGCCAAAGCCGCCCGGCCGCGCTCGGCGTGCTCGCGGGCGTCATCGGAAGCGCTGCTGGCCGGTAACGCGCAAAAAATGACGAGGCAGCAAAGGAAAATGGACCACTCCCGCACTGCCTCCCAGCTTAGCTCAGAACACGAAACGAAGCCCGAGCTGCCCGTGGCGCGGGCTGTTGTACTGGCTGCTGATCACGCCGAACGTGTCGTCGCCGAAAGTCGTATCGGGCATGCCGAACCTGGGATGGTTGAAGGCGTTGAAAAATTCGCCGCGGATCTCCAGATACTTGCTTTCTGTGAATTCCACCTTCTTGGAAATGCCCAAATCTATGTTTGCTATACCCTGATCGCGGCAATCTGCAATATAGCGGCCCATGTTGCCGGGGGTCTGGTCCGGGGGATGAAAGAAGTTGCCGACATTGAAATAGTTGGCGGTTCCATCCACGACGCTGTAGATGTTGGCGCCCGAGCAGGCCTTGCCGTTGATGCTGGGCCGCAGATTCGGACTGTCTGCCAGCACGCCGTTACTTCCGGTGCTGTCCCCGAACACCATAGGATTGCCGCTCTGGAACGTCACGAAGCTGTTGACCTGCCAGCCGCCGATTGCGCCATTCAAGATGCGGTTCATGTTCCTGCCCAGCGCCCTGCCGCGGCCAACCGGCAATTCGTAAATCGCGGCGAATGCCAGCCGTTGCGGCACGTCGTTGGCGCTCACGCTTTTTTCCGCACGCAGGTTGGTCAGATCCTGCGGAGCCCCGGCGAATCCCAGATTGCCGATCCATGCGTTGCCGCCGGCATCGGAATAATCCATGAACTTCGAGAACGTATAATTGCCCTCTACGCTCAAGCCGTAGGCCAGGCGCTTTTCAAACCGCACCTGGAGAGATTCATAATTCGAATTGGCGACAAACTCGGGGAAACCGGTAAACGACCCCGTAAATTGCGGGAAGGGCCGCAGTAAGTCGATTTGCGGGATGGTATCGAAGTTATACACCGAATTCGGATCGTTGATCACCGGCGCAGGTTGGCCTGGAACTTGTGTGAACAGGTACTGGAAGGGGTTGGGAACATTGTTATACAAACCGACGGTCCCATATTTCACACGATTGGCCGCCGATATGTAGTTGCGATTCTCCGTCGAATAGTTCCACGGCAGATGTACGGCATGGCTGGCCGAATAATTCATGTCGACCAGCCACTTACCGGGCAGTTCCCGCTGGATTCCCAGGTTCCACTGATAGATCTGGCCGTTGGTGAAGGTGTTGCTGGAATGGTTGTCATTGCCTTCTCCAAACAGAGTCAGCGGGCCATATTTCCCCTGCTGGGGTCCGACAAAACCAGCCGGAAACGGGTTCGACATCGTCGCGTACTGGGTCACGTAATTATTCAGCGAGGGGATGTAATTCAGATAGTAGTTCCACGCCGACCCGCCATACTGCCAGTTAGTGGCGAAATTCATCCCATAGTAGATGCCGGCACCGCCGCGCAACACGGTTTTGTTGTCCAGGCGGTAAGCAAAGCCGAGGCGCGGTCCAAAATTGTGGTACGCCGGATCTGCATGGCGAAAGTTTTTGGTTGCCAGTATCGTGGTTCCGTGTATATCACCCACTCCGGGGACATTGATGCCGCTATCGCAGGTAAAGCAGGTAAATGCCTCGCGATTGTACCGCTCGGTATACGGCGTGCTGAACTCGTACCGCAGGCCCAGATTCAAGGTGAGCCGGCTGGTGATTCTCCAGTTGTCCTGGATGAAGAATGAAGTCTCCATTGACTTGTTAGCCACCGACGGCCGCTCGGCCATGCCGCTATTGTTGTCGAAGTATCCAATCAGCATGCTGGCCAAAGCATTGCCCTGGAGTGGATCGGGATTCACATTGCTCTGCATCGTTTGGTTGGGGCTGAACTCAAATCCACCGGCCGTGTTGTCCGGCTGGAAATAGGTATTCAGAAAGATTCGCCTTTCGCCTCCGAATCTCAGCTCATGGGAACCCACGATCTTGTCCACCACCGAACTGAAAGACCATTGCGTGTCCGTTTCAAGGGATGTCGTGCAGCAGGCGTCGCGCACCAGACTCTGGTAGCCATTCACCGAGATATCCGGGAAGGCGGCTTTCTCGTACCACGGGTTGACGATCAAATCCTTTGGGAAACCGACGGATAGCGGGTCCACCGTCAGCGGAACACCAAAAGGATTCACAAACCGGTGGAAATTCAGGCGGTTGGTCCATAGCGTTTTTGGACTGATCGTCCAAGTATCCGAAACAGCGCCTTCATGGATGTGGTTGTACGAAATCACGGTCGCCAAAAAGGGATCCGGTGTAGTGCTGGATGAGTCGCCTCTGCTGTAACGCATACTGACGCGGTTGCTGTCTGAAAAGTTGTGGTCAATTTTAATGTCGTACTGGTAGGATGGGCTCGGGTTGACCAGTTTCGTTGTGTAGTTGTTCAATCCCGTAACTGGATCTCCGCTCGTGTTGGGCGCGGCATAGAGATTGATCAGATTCTTCCCGATCGCATCCATCGCGCTGGCAGGCACCACATTGCCCGGGAACGGCAGGCGCGTGCAGACCTGGTCCGTTGTGCAGGTCTGATTAAAGGGATTGAATATGGTTTCCAGGCTGCCATCGGGGTTGAAGGTTTGCGAAAAATCACCCTTTTTTTGCAAATCTGTGGGCACACTCGTGGTTTTGGTCGAAGGATAGGTGTTGCGGTCTTTCTCATAATCGAAGAAGAAGAACGTCTTATTCTTCTTGATCGGCCCGCCGACCGTGCCGCCCCACTGATCGATGTCGTATGGCCCGATAGGCTGTCCGGCGGCATTCGAAAAGAAATCATTGGCATCCATTTCCGGCCGCCGGAAAAACCAATAGCCGCTTCCATGGAACTGGTTGGTGCCGGATTTCGAGACCAGGCTCACGATCGTTCCGCCGTTGCTGCCATACTCGGCTGAAAAGCTATTGTTTTGGAGCTTGAACTCCTGGATCGCCTCGACTATCGGTTTGTATTGCAGATTGGTTGTGCCGCCCTCGCCGCCTTCGGGATTGGTCATCAGGCCGCCGTCCAGGCGGAATTCGGCGGTAGCATAGCGTTGCCCGTTGGAGGCGAAGCCGGTTCCACCCAGAGAGATGCCTCCCGCGTTTGCAACTTCGGTCGTCCCCGGAGCCAGGAATACCAGCGGCGAATAATCGCGGCCTTCGAGCGGCATGTTGATCATGTACTGCCCGCTCACCTCCGTGCCCATCGCGCCGCTTACCGTATTTAGAAGCGGTGCTTCAGCGGTGACTTCGACTTTCTGGCTGATCTCGCCCACCTCGAGAGTCAGGTCGAGGTCCGTCTGCTGGCCGACGCGGAGAACGACATTATCGCGAACGAGCGTTTTGAAACCCGTAGCCTCTACGGTGGCCCGGTACGCAGCCGCTTTGAGATCCGCAAACAGGTACCGGCCGGCTCCGTCGGTCGGGCGCTTCTCGGAAACGCCTGTCGCCACGTTAGTCATGGTCACAGTCGCACCTGGAATCACCGCACCGGTCGAGTCTGCCACGGTGCCGCGCAACAGAGCCGTATCGATTCCTTGCGCGCTGAGAAACGATGGAAAGATGGCAGCCACCAGCACTGCGGAAAAAATACAGATTGAAAGCGACGTTAACCTCGCTCGCATCCTTGCCTCCCGGACCAACTAGTATTTTGAGACTAGAGACTTTTTGGAATGCTACATCCGGGGGGGCGGGCTGTCAAGAAGCAAAGCCCCGAGTGTACTGTTCAGTACACTCGGGTGAGGGTTCCGCTTAGCTCAAAAGACAAATCGAAAACCGATCTGGCCGTGTCTCGGGCTGTTGTACTGGCCGTTGATTACGCCGAAGCCGTCGCCGCCGAAAGTCGTATTGGGGAAACCGAATCGTGGAGTGTTGAAAGCGTTGAAAAAATCGCCTCGAATTTCGAGGTAGCGGCTTTCGGTGAACTCCACTTTTTTCGAGATGCCCAGGTCGATATTGTGAATGCCCGGAGCGCGGCAGTCCGAAATGTAGCGGCCCATGTTGCCCGGCGTCTGGTCCGCCGGGTGAGAAAAGCTGTCGAGGTTGAAGTAATTGGCCGTGCCGTTTACGACATCGTACACGTTAGCGCCGGAGCAGGCCTTGCCGTTGATGTTGGGTCGCTGATTCGGACTATCGGCCAGCGTCTGGTTGCTGTCGGAAAACACCAGCGGCTGCCCGGTCTGGAAAGTCACGAAGGTGTTCACCTGCCAGCCGCCGATTATGCCGTTCATCACGCGGTTCATATCCCTGCCCAGCGTCCTCCCGCGGCCCACCGGCAGTTCATAGATGGCGGCGAAGGCCAGCCGCTGCGGCGTGTCGTTGGCGCTGACGCTTTTCTCGGCACGCAGGTTGGTCAGGTCCTGCGGCGCACCCGCAAAACCGATATTGCCGATCCAGGCGTTTCCGCCCGAGTCGGAATCGTCGATGAACTTGGAGAACGTGTAGCTGCCGGTGACGCTCAGCCCGTGCGATAGCCGCTTCTCGAACCTCACCTGCATGGATTGATAGCTGGAGGTCGCGACAAATTCCGGAAAGCCCGCGAACGTTCCGGGGAACTGCGGGTAGGGTCTCAACAGGTCGATCTGCGGAATCGTCGGGTCGTTATAAATCGAGTCGGCCAGGTTAAAGATCGGCGCCGGCTGCCCGGGCAACTGCTGGAACAAAAACTGAAATGGGTTGGGCACGTGGGACGCGAGGCCCGCTGTGCCGTAAGCCAGGCGGTTGGCCGCGGAAATGTAGTTGCGGTTTTCCGTCGAGTAGTTCCAGGGTAAATGCGTGCTGCGGTTCGCCGAATAATTAAGCTCGACCAGGACGTTTCCTGGAATTTCGCGCTCCACTCCCAGATTCCACTGATAGATCTCCGCATTGCGGAATGTATTGCTCCCATGGTTGTGGTTGTTATAGCCGTAGAGCGTGAGCGCGCCGTACTTGCCCTGTTGCGGGCCCACAAAACCCACCGGAAAAGGATTCTCCAGCGTGGCGTACTGGCTGATCCCGCCATCCTTCGAGAAGATGACCTGGACGCCTTTGTTCCACCCCGTGCCGCCGTATTGCCAGTTGGTGGCGAAGTTCATGCCGTAGTAAATTCCCGCTCCGCCGCGCACCACGGTCTTGTTGTCCAGCCGGTAAGCAAAGCCCAATCGCGGTGCGATGTTGTTGTAATCCGGATCGGCATGGCGCCGGCTGGAGCTGGCCAGGATGGTCGTTCCGATCAACTCGCCTACGCCCGGCACATTGATGCCACTGTCGCAAGTAAAGCAGGTGAACTGGTTGTGGTTGTAACGCTCCGAGTAGGGCGTGCTCCACTCGTACCGCAATCCCAGGTTCAGCGTGAGCCGGCTCGTGATGCGCCAGTCGTCTTGAATGAAGAAAGCCGCTTCACCGGATTTATTGGCGACGTGCGGGCGGGCGACCACTGAGCCCGAGTCCGCCCAGCCGAGCAGCAGAGAGGCCAAGCTGTTTCCTTGCGACGAGTCCGGGTTGAAGATGCTTTGCTGTGTAATATTGCCGTTGAAGGAGAATTCGCCTCCCGTGTCGTCCGGCTGGAAGAAGTTATTAAGGAAAATCCGCTTCTCGCCGCCGAATTTCAGGTTGTGCGAACCCATGATCTTGTTCATCACGGAATTGAAGGACCACTGCGTGTCCGACTCGCGCGTCGTCGTGCAGCAGGCGTTTGTTACCAGGCCCTGGTATCCGTCAACATTGATATCCGGGAATGCCGGCTGGCGGAACCACGGGTTGTTGATCAGGATCTCGGGAAAACCGACGCTGAGCGGATCCACGGTGGGTTGAACGTCCTGCGGGAAATAGCCACGGTGGAAGGTGATCCGGTTGGTCCAGAGCATCGTCGGCTTGATGGTCCAGTGATCCTGGATCGTGACGTCGTTGGTCGTGCCCTGCGAGAGATTCGGCGCAAGGAACGGATCGGGCCGGAAATCCCGGTAATGGCTGCGGCTGTACCGGCCGTCTATCCGATGGTTGTCTGAGAAATTGTGATCGATTCGCGCATCGAGCTGGTAGCTCGGACTATTTTCGACCAGCTTCTGGGTATAGTTGTTCAATCCCGTCACCGGATCGCCCGCATCGGTGGGCGATGGATAAAGCTTGATCAGATTCGCGCCGACCGGATCCTGCTGAGCGAGCGGAATTTTGTTTCCCGCAAAGGGCGCACGTTCGCAGTCCAGGCTGCTGCCCGCTCCGGTGCACACGGTGTTTCGCGGATCGAAAATCTGCTCGACTGTTCCATCCGGATTGAAGGTCTGCGAAAAGTCGCCGTTCCGCTGAAGGTCCGTGGGTACGCTGGTGATGATGGTGAATGGACCGTTGTTGCGCTGCCGTTCGTAATCGAAGAAAAAGAACGACTTATTCTTTTTGATCGGCCCGCCGACTGATCCGCCGTACTGGTCGTGAGCGTATGGCCCGATGGGCTGGCCGGCGGCGTTGGAAAAGAAGTCGTTGGCGTCCAGAGACGGCCTGCGGAAGAACCACCAGCCGCTGCCATGAAATTGATTGGTTCCGGACTTGGTAACAATACTGACCACGGTTCCGCCATTGTTCCCGTACTCAGCCGAGAAACTGTTATTTTGCAGCTTGAATTCCTGGATGGCTTCCACCGACGGCTTGTATTGGACATTGCTCGATCCGCCTTCCCCGCCCTCGGGGTTACTCAACAAGGCGCCGTCCAATCGGAACTCGGCAGTGGCGAAGCGCTGGCCGTTGGAAGCGAATACGGTACCGCCCTGGCTCCCTATACCTGCGTTTGAAACCTCGGTCACTCCAGGCGCCAGAAACGATAGCGTCGAAATGTCGCGGTCGATCAACGGCATAGCGGTGATGTACTTGTTGGTGACCTCGGTTCCCAGCGCCCCGCTGACCGTGTTCAAGAGCGGGGATTCAGCCGTAACTTCAACCTGCTGACTGATTTCGCCGACTTCGAGCTGCAGGTCGAGATCGCTCTGCTGCCCGACGCGCAGGACGATGTTTTCCCGGATCAGCTTCTTGAATCCCTGGGCTTCCGCCGTCGCGGTGTACGGGGCGGGCTTCAAGTCCGTAAAAACAAAGCGTCCGGCTTCGTCGGTCGTCCGTTTTTCCTCGACGCCGGTCGCCACGTTCTTCATGGTCACCGTCACGCCGGGAATGACTGCGCCGGATGAATCGGTCACCGTACCCCGGAGTAGGGCGGTATCTACGCCTTGCGCCAGTACCGATGAGGAAAACAGACAAGCCAGGCATAACGCCAACAACACTGCCGGGACAAAAAACCGTCGCATTCGTCAACCTCCGCTGCCGATTTTTCTGGATAATTTCGCCCTGTTCCTAATGGACTAGTACTAGGAAGGGATTTTTGGAATGTACATCGGCTAACAAAGGGGTGTCAAGCAAATCGCGGGCGGCACATCCCTGCTTTGTACCGGAAGCCACAGGTGATTTTTCCGGTTCAAGAGAAACTCGGGCAAATGCCCTGGAGAAATGTGGTTGGGCCGGTGCGCCGGCCACCGCCGCCGGGAATGAAGTAGAGCCGCCAATTACCCACATAACGATAGTTCGCAGCATGCTGGACAACGCATTGACAGTCCCCTAGGCAGGCTGCAGTATAGTGTTTTCTATAGGTTCCGGCGCATGCGGCGAGCGTGTATTCGCGGTGTGGTGACGGCCATCCTGGTGCAGTCCGGCTGCTTGAGCCTGCTGCCGCCAGCAGCATGGCCGAAAACGGGCAAGCCCGATCCGGAACCCCGCGCCTTTAGTATTTTTCCGCTCGGTTACTCACGGGGCGGGGACTATGCGGCGGGGATACGAGGGGTTTCCCTACATGATGCGCAGGCGATCTGGTTTGAAACCAATGCCATCCAGGCGCGTGTTGACCGCGTGGAGCGCGATCCCGAATCCAAACCGGATGACGTGACGCCGACGGATCTGGTCGATATTCACGTTACCGTCAGCGCCACTGCCAAGCCCGGCGTTTATCCATTCCGCGTTGTGACCAAGGAAGGCGTTTCCAACGAAATCTCCCTGCGAGTGGTCCAGGAACGCACCATGGCCGAACCGGAAAGGTTGACGGATGAACCCGGGCACGCGCCCCGGTTGACGGATTTTCCGCTGGTGGTGAACGGCAGGATCGCGAAGAAAGGTGAGGTCGATTACTACTGGTTCGAGGCGCAGCCGGGGAAAGAACTGACGTTCGAAGCGTTTTCGGGATTTTCGGCGTTCGACCCGGCCGTCGCCATTTTAGAGCCGTCGGGAAGCTGGTTCGATCCGCATCGCCTGAACCGCATCGCATTCAATGACGAGCCGCTGTATTATCCGGATTTCTCGACGGATGCGAAACTGGTGCACCGGTTTGGGCGAGGCGGGCGATACCTGGTGCGCGTGTCGGCATTTCAAGGCCGCGGCAGCCCGAATGACGTATACGAATTGCGCATCTCAAAAGGCGCAGGCCCGCCTGCGCTGCTGCGGGCTCCTGCGAAACCGGGCTGGCAGGAACATATTTTTACGCGGCGTCTTGCGACAGACTGGCTGGACGAGTTGCATGGCCGGGGCACTCCAGCGAAGAATCCCGAGGCGCTCGAGACGTTTCGCGCCGTGACCGAGCCTGCGGCTTCGCGGCCCACGATGAAGGTGCCTGGTATCGCCGAGGGCGTGATTTCCAAGCCTGCCGAGAGGCAAACGATCGGCTTTCACGTGGAGCATGCCGGGGAGCTGGCTCTCGAAGTCGAGACGCCGGAGGCGACCCTACCGCTGTTCAATCCGGTTATTCGGGTGCTCGATTCCGGCGGCCGCGAAGTGATCACCAACGTCTACACGCAGCTCAACAATTGCGGCGGCTTCATGATGAAGACCGTCCAGCCGAAGTTCATCGCATCTTTTGCGGAGGGAAACTATACGCTCGAGATTCATGACCTCACCACGGATAACGGCGCCGCGAGCTTTGCATACCGGGTGCTGGTGAGGCCCGAGATTCCGCACCTCGGCAAGGTTGAGGTCACGGAGGAGCGTGTGAATCTGTCGCCGGGCACGGCGAAACAGGTAAGCGTGGAACTGGAGCGCGAGGAGAATTATTCCGGACTGGTGGCCTTGAGCGTTGAAGGTTTGCCTCCAGGCGTCGAGGCCGCGGCTGGATCGGAACCCGAACAGGAGAAGCCTCCGCTGATGAATGGCGGAAAAGTAGAGCGTTATTTTCCGAAGCACCAGCAGTCGGTACTTTTGCTGACTGCTGCACCCGACGCGCCTGTGATGGCCATGCCGCAAATGGTGCGCGTTGTGGTGCGCCCGATTGTGGAGGGCAAAGTTGCCGCGCCGATATCGGTTAAATCCGTGCCGGTCATGGTAGTGGCGGCCAAAGCGGAGGCGGCCGCGGCCGAGGTTAAAAGCGCGGCTAAGCGATGACGTCACGACTGATTTCCGCGTTTGTATTCTTTGCCGTCGCCGCCGGTGCGGCATCGCACGGCGCAGCCAAGCTCGTCTCGATTCGCGTCGCGCCCGAGTCCCGGACGCTGACAGGCGCCGGCGCCGCCCAGCAATTTCTCGCCATCGGCTCCTTTTCCGACGGCACCGAGCAGGATGTGACGGGCCAAGCGGCGTGGCGGCTTTCCGACCCCGCGCTTGCGAAAATAACGCCCGACGCGCTTCTGATTGCGGCGGCGGATGGCACCCTTACGCTTACCGCGAAGGTGCAGAAATGCTCGGCCAACGCGTCGATTAAACTGGTCCGCACCCGAGAGCAGCGTCCTTTCAGCTTCGCCCGCGAGATAGCCGGTATCTTTACGCGGCGCGGCTGCAACGGTGTGGCGTGCCATGGCAGTGTAAAGGGCCGCGGCGGGTTCAAGCTGTCCGCCATCGCCGTGAATCCGCGCGACGATTACGAGTGGATCACCAAGGGCGGCGGTTACCAGGTGCTCACCGACGCGCCGGCCGGCCCCAGAATCCCGCGCATCAACCTGAAGGAGCCCGAAAAGAGTTTGCTTCTCGAGAAACCTTCCATGACGGTCGCTCACGCCGGCGGGCTGCGTCTTCCGAAAGACAGCGAGGATTACCGGAAGATTCTGGAATGGGTCCGGAACGGAGCGCCGTTCGGCCCGGCGCGGGCACCGGATTCGCGGGTGGTATCGCTCGAGGTCACGCCGCGCCTCGTCACCTTCCCCGTAAATGGCAAGCACCGCCTGCTGGTTACCGCGCATATGGCGGATGGCAGCCTGAAAGATTTTACTCGCGAAGTGGTGTATCAGGCGATCAACGCGAACGTCGCGACGGTGAGCGCCGGGGGCATCGTTTCCGGAACGAACTCGGGTGAGACGGCGGTGCTGGCGCGGGCCGCGGGGCATTCGGCCAGCGCGACCGTCGGTGTCATTCGCGAATTCGTCGCGGATTATCCGGACGTTCCGCGTGTCAATTTTATCGACGATTACGTTTTTGCGAAGCTCAGAAAGCTGCAGATCGTACCGTCGGACCTGTCAAATGATAGCGAGTTTCTGCGCCGCATCTGCCTGGATCTGACCGGCACCTTGCCGCCCGCCGATCGCGTGCGTGAATTTCTTGCGAGCAAAGATCCGAAGAAACGGGAAAAGTTGATCGATACGCTGATCGGAACGCCGGAGTTCGTAGACTACTGGACTTTCCGCTTCTCAGACCTGTTCCGTGTCGCCATCTTCTCGAACGGCCTCAGTCCGAAGTGGAGCGACATGTACTGGCAATGGATCCACGACAGCATTGCCAAAAACAAGCCGTACGATCAGATGGCGCGGGAGCGCCTGGCGGCGCAAGGTTACGACGCTCCCTCGCGCCACTATCTTCCCTACACCGTGATTTCGCCGCCCGCGGAAATCATGTCCGAGGAGGTGCGCGTCTTTTTCGGCCGGCGCCTGGACTGCGCGCAATGCCACAACCATCCTTATGAGAATTGGACCCAGGACCAGTTCTGGGGCCTGACCGCGTTCTTCGACCGCATGTTCATCATGAGCAACACGCTCACGGATTCGGTGATCTTCGATCATCCCATTCACGAAGACCTAGGCTCAGCCGACGTGAAAGGGAGCATCAAGCTTTTTCATCCGCGCACGAAAGTGGAAGTAAAGCCGGCGTTGCTCGATGGGACGCCGGTTGCGGGCTCCGACCTGGAGAATCCGCGGCGCGAATTCGCCCGCTGGGCTACCGCCCATCCTTATTTTGCCGAGGCCGCCGTGAATCGCGTCTGGAGCTGGTATTTCGGCCGGGGGCTGGTGGAACCGGTGGATGATTTTCGTTCCACCAATCCGCCAACGCATCCCGGCCTGCTGGAAAAACTGGCCGAAGATTTCCGCACACATGGCCATGATCTGCGCCGCCTGATGCGGCTGATCGTGACGTCGCGTACGTACCAGCTCTCCGGCGTTCCCAATGAATCGAACCGGGACGATCAGATCAATTATTCCCACGCTATCTCGCGCCCGCTGGACGCCGAGGTGCTGTTGGATGCCATTTCGAATGTGACCGGCGTGCCCGAAGTCTTCAGCACCGCGTCCGACGCGAATGCGGCCGGGGGCGGACAGGCTCCGCTGGGGACCCGGGCGATCAATCTGCACCAGACAGACGTCTACTTTTCGCGTTTTCTCGATCTGTATGGGCGTCCGAACCGGCTGGCTGTTCCCGAGCGCAACGCCAAGGCGAATCTAGGACAGGCTCTGGATATGTTTGCGGGACCGGATTACAACGAGAAGCTGATGGCCAACGGTTCCCGGATAGGGCGGCTGCTCGATGCGGGCGTGCCGGACTCCAAAATCATCGAAGAGTTTTATCTGACCGCTCTAGGCCGCTATCCGACACGCGAAGAGACATCGGATCTCGAGAAGCTAATCCGCCAAGGAACTTCCCGGGAAGAAAGTCTGAAAGATTTCGTTTGGGCGTTGATCGCGTCGCGCGAGTTTGCCGAGAACCACTGATGAGAAGCAGGCTTATAATCGAAAGAAGGTCACCGTGCCGCAAACCGGTTGTTTGAAATTGACCAGCGCTCAGGCAGGGCGGCGTGATTTTCTGAAAGCCGGCTCGCTGGGATTTCTCGGCATTCATCTGAGCCAATTCCTGGCAGTTCGCAGTGCGATGGCCGCCACAGAACCTGCGCAGCCGTCCAAAGCGCAAGCCTGCATTCTGTTTTGGCTGGAGGGCGGACCGAGCCACATCGACACCTGGGACCCCAAGCCCAACAGTAACTTCAAGCCGATCTCGACCAACGTAGCCGGTATTCAACTTTCCGAGCTGCTGCCGAAAATCGCCCGGCACATGGACAAGATCTCCCTCGTCCGCTCCATGCACACCAAGGGCAACGACCATCCGCAGGGCACGCACTACGCCGCCACCGCGCATGAAATCAACGCCGCGATGAATTTCCCGAGCCTGGGCTCCATCGTCGCGAAGGAAGCGGGCGCGCGGCGGAATATGCCGCCGAACGTGCTGCTGCCGCGATGGGAAAACAGCCGCCAGTATGAAGAATATTTTCGCGCGGCGTTTCTTGGATCCGACTACGATCCGATGTGCATTCCCGATCCCAGCAAGAAAGATTTTCAAGTTGCGGACCTGAGCCTGCCCAAGTCTGTTTCGGAAAAAGCCGTCGAGAGCCGGGAGGAGTTTCTCAAGGTTGTAGACCGGCGCTATCGCAGTCTGGAAGCCGCGGCCGAGCACGCCAACATGGATCACTTCAGCGCGCAGGCGTGGCAGATGCTGCTGACGCCAGCGGTTCGCGACGCGTTTGATCTTTCCAAGGAATCCGAGAAAACACGCGAGCGCTACGGCCGGGATTCCGTCGGTCAAAGCGCATTGCTGGCCCGGCGGCTGGTGGAAGCAGGCACTCGCTTCGTCACCACGGCCGGCTTTCATTCCAACTCGTGGGACACGCACAGCGCCAACGACCAGGGTCATCGAGACCGCCTGGCGCCTCCCCTGGACCGGACTCTCTCGGTGCTCCTCGAGGATCTCGACGAACGGGGTCTATTGGAGTCGACCGTCGTTCTAGCGATGGGTGAATTCGGGCGCACTCCGGAAATGAATCCGGCGCTGGGCCGCGATCATTGGCCCAACTGCTGGTCCCTTGCGATCGGCGGCGGCGGCATCCGGGGAGGCCAGGTGGTCGGCGCAAGCGACGAGCATGGTTTCAACCCGGTCGGGCGCCAGGTCAGCATGGGCGACGTTTTCGCCACCGTTTACAAGGCGTTCGGCATCGATTGGCAAAAAGAATATATGAGCCCGGCCGGCCGCCCTGTCAAAATCGCCAATTCTCTCGACGACCGCACAGCCGAGCCGCTAAAAGAACTGGTGTGATCCGCGGGCCCGGCAAACTTCGCCCAGTCTAGATTGCTCCGATAGGAAGGCCCGTCTACTTCTTGGGCGCGTACGGGCCCACTTCCGGTTTGCCTTGTGTGTCTTTCAACGGCCCGAGCTCAGCGGCAACGCCGCGCGCGATGGCCGCCGTCTCGCTCGCATTCTGGAAGCAGGTGAAATCCGGCCGGTCGCGCCACGCAAACGGCCCGCAAAGCCGCTTGCCCGCACCGATCGCCGCATCGTGCACGATGTTGATCAGCCGCTCGTAGTCGGGCGTGCCTTGTTTATAGCCGGAGAAATTGCCCAGATCTCCGCTGGCTGCAAAGATCGCGGTCACGCCTGGAATGGCAGCGATTTCGCGTGCCGCCACTGCGCCGTCGAGTGTCTCGATCATCTCGATGAGCACGACGTTGTCGTTGATCGTGTTACGGTACCCGCCCGGAACATCGCCCCACATCGCCGGATCAAAGGCCTGGCCGCCGCCCAGGCTGCGCTTTCCGACCGGCGGGAACATGGTCCAGTCTCTCGCGGCTTTCCCTTCCTCTACCGAACGGACCGTGGGAATCACGACCACGAGCGCGCCCAGATCCATAGCATGTTGGATTTCGCGTTCATCGGTGTAGGCCACGCGCACGCCCGGCACCGCTTTAGCGTGAGGGCACGCCTTCCACATGCGGCCCACCGCTTCCCAATCGCGCGGGCTGTGTTGCATTTCGGTCCAGATGAAGTCATAGCCGGCATTTGCCATGGCACAATACGTTTCCGGACTGTCGGTGCTGAATACCGTGCCCCCGGTTACCTTTTCGCCCTTCATCATCTTGATCATGACCGGATTCCAAATCCTGGCGTTCGGCGGCGGATCGAACGCCGGTCCATATTTCCATTTGGCGGGGTCGAGCATTCCCTGGTTGACTGCGCCGGAGGGCGCGGTGGTGATGGCGCCCGAGTCCTTGCCGGCCGGCGCGGCCAGCGGGAAGCGCGTTTTCCCTGCGTCCGCGTTGTTGGCGTAGGGATCTGCCGTGGATGGTTGCGGCGCCTGGCTTTGTGTTTGCGCCTGTGCCGAAAATATCAGTAATCCCGCGGCCACGCTCAGTGCCGCTCGCTGCAATCGCCGATCCATGTCGAATCCCCTCCTGTCTTTTTCGCCGGCTGGACCCGGCTGGCACATCAGATCTGTCCAATCGAGTATATATGTCGCGTGGCGTGCCCGGTTCAGCTTCTCAACAAAACTGCACGGCTCACCGCACCGGGGCATTGACCGGGAGCCTTGCCTGACATTACAATTCCCGCCATGCGTAATTTGACCGCATTAATCGCGATCTCGCTCTGCCTCGCTACTCTCGCGCCCGCGCAATCCGGCACGAAACGGTATCTCTACCTCAGCATGCCCGACGGGGCCCAGGAGGAGGGCCGATCCAATCCTCCCGGTATCCTGATCTTCGATATCGACAACGGCCACAAGCTCGTGCGGCGCATCAACATCCCTATCTTTGCCGAAGGCCTTCGCGGTTTCGCGGGCAACCTGAAAATGCATCGCGTCTATTTCTCCACGAGCAATCATCGGGTCGGCGCTTTCGATCTGGAGACCGAAAAAATCGTCTGGGAAAAAACCTACGGCGCAGGATGCGACCGGTCGGCCGTCACCATGGATGGCAAAAAGCTTTATGTGCCCACGGGCTGGTGGTATGAGGGCGAGGATAGCGGCGTGCTCATCGTCAATGCGGAGAACGGCGCGCTCATCAAGCGAATCCATGTCGGTCCGCAGGCGCACAACAGCATCGTGAGTCTCGATGGCCGCCTGATGTATCTTTGCACCCGAACGATGCTGTCCATCTTCGATACGGCCACCGATCGCTTGATCCGGCAGATCAAGGACGTGGGTGAAGTGGGCATCTTCCCGTACACCATGGACAGCCGGCAGCGCATTGGCTACATTTGCCTTGGCGCGCATGTGGGTTTTGATGTTGTCAATCTGCAAACCGGGAAAGTTCTCCATCGCGTTCTCGCCGGCGATGCGCCCATCGCTCACCGGACTCACGGCTCGGCCCTCTCGCCCGACGAGACGGAGTTGTGGATCAGCGATCAGGTGGGCAAGAAGCTGTTCATTTTCGATGCCACGAAAATGCCCCCGGCTCCCAAAGGCCAGGTCGAGTTGTCCCAGGGCGGCCATGGCTGGGTCTCGTTCAGTATCGATGGGCAGTACGTATGGACCCACACGCCCGATGTTTTTGACGCACGGACCAAGAAGCTGGTGGCGACCTTAAAGGACGAAAACGGAAAGCCGGTGAGCGGGTCGAAATATATCGAAGTCCATTTTCGCGACGGCAAAGTTGTCCAAATGGGAAATGAATTCGGACTGGGGCGCAAATAGCGCTTCAGGGTTTTTCGAGAAGCTCGTCGACGTGCCAGTATTCGGTCCGTGTGTTGTTTGCGGCGCGGATCCCGCTCACTGTCTCGGCTGTAATTGGTTCGGAAGGTGCGCCAAACTGCCTGCGGACGTACGAAAGCAGGGAAGCGGTCTGTGTGTCCGACAAGATCTGGCCGAACCCGGGCATTTCCCGATCGTAAGTTTTCCCATCCAACACCATCGGACCGCGGACGCCGTGCAGCACGATCCGAATGACGCGGTTCTCCGGCCCCGTTACCCAAGGCGAGCCGGCCAGCGGCGGGGCGTCGCCCATTCCCTGGCCGTCGTACTGATGGCAAGCGGCGCAGTAGCTTTGGAATTCAATCTGGCCCGCATCGCACAAATGAGCTGGCCGGTGATGGGCCGCGCATCCAGCCAAAAACAGCAGCGGCCAGAAGCGGGCCAGGTAAAGGACGGAAGATTTTGGCGCCGCTCCAGCCATGCAGGTGAGATTCTACCGTAGCAAGACACGGCGGCACTTTTCCGTACGCTAGGGCTTCGGCTTGGAGGGGGAGGTGGTGCGGACCAACGCAGATTTGGGAGCCAAAGCGTCATGGGTGCCAGGGTTAATGTTAACCATCGGCTAACCTTTGACAGCTTGATCCCGGCGGGCGTATGGCGTCACGCTGGAGAGTGGCTCCGTTGGGAGAGGAGAGATGGCGCGGGCGGGACATAAAGCATCAGACGCGGTAATCCTCAGGGCACGCCGGCCGCAGTGCGTGTGCCGGGAGGCCGAATGCGCGGTCGGGCACGGCTCGGGCGGATGTGGCAACCACACCACCGCTCGCTTTTCTCTACTTTGTGAAAAGTGCCGGAGGGCGAAGTCGGCGCAGCGCACGGGCCGATACGCTTTCTGAGCAGCGAAGGCGAGGATGGCATGATTTCCGGTTGTCCAGTTGATGCAAATATCTTTTCCTGCCTGATCCATTACGCTCCCGAGCTGCTGTTACTCGGGGTGCTGGCGCTAGTTGGTTTTGCGGGTGTAGCCATGCGTCGATCAACCGATCACTAGGCGCAAACTGCCGATCCGCCCGAACCGCACCCTCGGCGCGCTTTTGCCTATTCGGCTGTGCCGGCGGCTTGGTCGCGGTCTTTCAGTTTCAACTTGGACTTGTTGGCTTCCAGGAATGCTCGCAGCTCCTCGGCATGATCCAGCAGCTTCACCCACTGTTCGTAGTACAGCGTGACGGGAAAACGGCCAAGACGGTAAACGCTAACCGCACCCTTATCGCTGACGCGGTACTCCAGCGCACTCGGCTTGCGCCCCTGAAGCTGCTGTTCCAGTTCAGAGATCCGCTGCAACAATTCTTCCTTGCTTGGTTCCGGCATGGCGTGATTATGACACTCTCGCCGGGAGATTGCCTCCCGCGTCGGTGGTAGCCAACACGCGAGCGCGGGAAGCGATTGTTCGTCGCTTGCGAACGTGCAGTTGAAGAGAACTGGGTGGTGGGCGGTCGCGGGCTCGAACCGCGGACCTTCTGCTTGTAAGGCAGACGCTCTAACCAACTGAGCTAACCGCCCGCTCATTTTTGATTCTACTCCAGTTCCTTGGATTAACTCGCTGTTGACAACCCCCGTCTTCTCCGGGCATCGTCATTCCATGGCACTTCACGAAAAAACAGCATTGGTGACCGGAGCTTCGCGCGGCATTGGGCGGGCCATCGCACGCCGGCTCGCCGAGGACGGCGCCGCAGTGGGAGTCAATTACCGCGAGCGGGCCGCGGAGGCCGAGTCACTTGCCAAAGAGATTCGCGCCGCGGGCGGACGGGCTCTTCCGCTTGCCGCGGATATCGGCGACGCACGCGCGGTCAGCGCGATGGTCGAAAAAATCGAGAGTGAATTCGGAGGGGTCGACATCCTGGTGAATAATGCAGGCGTCCTGCGCCGGGGCGATCTGAGCGATTTCAACTACTCGGAGATGGAAGGCATGCGGCGCACTAACGTGGACGGGCTGGTGAATGTCACGCGTGCTGTAACGGCAGGAATGCAGAAGCGCCGCTTCGGCCGCATCGTGAATCTCACTTCGATTGCGGCGTTCGGAACGGCGTTCGCCGGCACCACGTTCTACGCAGCGACCAAGGCCGCGGTCTCGATCCTGACGCGCCGTTTCGCCATGGAACTGGGGCCGCACGGCATTACTGTAAATGCCGTCGCGCCGGGGTTCATCTTAACGGAGATGGTGCGCGAAGGACGCAAACCCGGTGAACTCGAAGCCATGATCCGGAACATTTCCGAAAAAGCCATGATGCGGCGCGCCGGATCGCCGGAAGACATCGCCAACGCGGTGGCCTTTCTGGTTTCACCCGATGCCGGTTTCATCACCGCCCAGATCATCACTGTCGATGGTGGGAGGATGGATTACATCAGCCATGGCTGAGCCCGCGGGGCACAAGCCGCGGAAGTACGGACAGCGCGCACAATGTTCTCCCTCGCGCAAAGGGAATTGGAGCGACGCCTGCGCCTCGCGGAACTCCGCCACCAGCAAGTCGGGATTATTGAGCAGATTTCGCTCGAGGCTCACCGGAACGGCCAAGCCGGGACGAAGGAAAAAGACGAACGCTTTATCGGGAACCCGTCCGGTAACGCGCTCGAGCGCCATGGCGTACAACCGTAACTGTGGCGCGTAAATCTCTGCCTGAGCGGCGGCGTCCCGATTTTTCACGTCGTCGGTCTTATAATCGACCAGTACCAGCTCGCCGCCTTCTTCAAACCACAGGTCGATCTGGCCGCGCAGCACCGCATCATCGACGGCCATCAGAAAATCGAATTCCCTTTCCACGCGCGCGGCACAGGACGCGCGGCGGCCAATCTCACTCGCCCTGAAGACATCGGCAAGTTTCAGCGCTTCAGGCGTGGCATTTTCGATTTTCTCGCCCGCGAGCAACGAGTGCACCTCGCGGCCGAATTCACTGGCATCCTGGTCTTTATCCACGACGGCATCTTCATCGTTGACGCGCATGTGGCGAGGGCCAGCGGCACGCCAGCCCAGATAACGTTCCAGATAATAACGGCGCGGGCAATCCGCGTAGAGCGCGATCGAAGTGACGCTGGCTGCCGAATCGTGCTGGTCCCTGACTGCAGGACGCGCGAGCCTTTCGACTGCTGTGGACGCCGGATCCACGTTAGGCCGGGCAAGCGGCGAGGGCGCCTCTTTGGTCGCCAAAAGCCGTATCAGAAACGATTCTCCGTTGGGAGCATCGACACGCCGAACTTTGTTATGGGGGATACCGAGATCCTCGCCGATCGCGGTTTCGAGTGTGGCCGCCCATTCCTTGCGTTTGCCGAAACTCGAAAATGAGAACACCAGATGCTCTTCGGCCCGCGTCATGGCAACGTAAAACAGCCGGTTTCCTTCTTCTTTTTCGCGGCGTTTTCCTTCGTCTTCGATGGTCTTGAGGAACCAGTCGCGCTTGCTTTCACCGCTGGCCGGATCGATCCAGCTTACCCCCAGCCCGACGCGCGGCGAGAAGGCCAGTTGTCCCGCACCCGACTGAATCCCTTTTTGCAGCGCAGCCAGAAAGACAACCGGAAACTCAAGTCCTTTGGCGGCGTGAACCGTCATGATGCGCACGGCGTTGACGGCGTCTTCGGGCGGAGCATCGGCATCGCGCGCGTCGGCTTCCCGCATCAACTCGAGCTCTTCGACGAACTCGGCAAGCGTCAGCCGCGTGGACGCTTCGCGCGCCAACGCCAGAAACTTTTCGATATTTGCCAGCGCCCGGCTGCCGGGATCGGCGCCATAACCGGTCTCGTCCAATGCGCGGATGAGCAGCCGGTCCAAGCCGGCAACGTCGCGCGCCTCACGCCAGCGCCGGAGCTGCTCTCGAAAGCGCCGCAGCCTTCCGGCCTCTTCGGCATCGAAGGGCTGGGTCAGTTGATCCAGCCGGTGAATCGCGGTAGCGAGACTGCCTTCGATTTTCAACCGGAACAACGTTTCGTCGGAACAACCGGTGAACGGCGACCGGAGCACGGCAGCCAAGCTGATTTCGTCGCGTGGATTCGCAACGACGCGCAGCAGATTCGTCAGGTCCACCACTTCGCGCGTTTCGAAAAATCCCTTGCCCTGGTTGAGCAGATAGGGAATGCCGGCGTCGCCGAAGGCGCGCGTAAACACCGGCAGCACTTCGGTGTTGCGCACCAGCACGGCAATATCGCCAAAACCGGCGCGCCTCTCGGCCACTTGAAGCTTGCCTGCCAATTCCAGAATGCGGCGCGCCACCCATTGGGCTTCGAGATCGAGCGCGGCCTCCTGGGAGTCCGCAATCGCCGCCAGGATCTCGATTGAAGGCTCCAGCTTCTTGGGAAACTCCTTTGCCGCGATCAGCGCACGCGGCTCGATTCCCGGAGCATTCGCCAGTATCGTCTCGACCGCGCGCAAAATATCCGGGCGGCTGCGCCAGTTTTCGGCCAGCTCGACGAGGTGATCGCCCTCGACAGTATCGCGGTAGCCGCGAAACACTTCCGGATCGGCGTGGCGGAAGCCGTAGATCGACTGGTTGATATCGCCGACCACATAAAACCTTCCGGGGCCGCGCACGAGCTCAAGCAACTTGGATTGTTGATTGTTGGTGTCCTGAAACTCGTCCATCAGCACATGCTCGAAGTCCTGGCGAATGCGCTCGCGCAGGCCGGAGTTTTCTTCCAGCAGCCGGACCGTGAACCATTCAAGATCCGAATAATCGAGGGCACTCATCTGACGTTTGCGCTGGCTGTAAAGCCGGTCGAAGCACTCGAGGACCGCGATCAGCGTCTCCCGTTCCGCTGAGTAATAGCGGGTTGTCCACGTGCGTTTGATCTCCGGGATAAGGCTGTCTTTGATCTCCATGATCCTGTCGCCTGCAGGGGTGTTTCGCTTGATGCCCTTGAGGCCGGTGGGAAATTCGCTGATGACTCGTAAGTGGTCCGCTGTGATATTCGCTTCCGGAAGGCGCACGATCCGGAGGGCTGCATTGATTGCCCCGTGCAAAATACCCAGCTGGATCGGGTTCCAGCCCGCAGTCGATTCGTTCGCCAGATCTTCGAGGGCTCGGCGCAGGTCACTCGCGCCAGGACCGCCGGGCGCATAGCGCCGCAGATTCTGCGGCCGCTCACCTGCGCAGCGCATCGCGTCGTAGACATCCGGAATCTTATCGGCGAGATCGGGAGAGGAAAGCCCGCGCATCAATCGCGTCATTGCGTCCGGTTGTTCTGCCAGCATGCGGTCGAGAGCATCGGTGGCGGCCTTGCGCTGCATAATCGTCGCCTGACGCGCATCGAGCACACGAAATTCCGGATCGACCCCCGCAGCAACGGAATTCTCGCGCAACAGCCGGGCGCAGAACCCGTGTATGGTCGAAACACTGGCCTGCTCGAGCTCGCGGCGGCGTTCCGGATGGCCGCGGAGTGATTTCGCCAGCCGCTCCTTCATATTGCGCGCGGCCTTCTCGGTGAACGTGATGGCGAGCAGGCGTTGCGGAGAGACGCGCGAATCGATCATCAAGCGTTGATATCGCTCGACTAGAACCAGCGTCTTACCCGAACCGGGCCCCGCCACAATGCAGGTGTCGCGTCCGGCAAGCTTAGGATCGATCGCTTTTTGCTGCTGCCGGGTAAGATCCATCAGGCGCCCTCAGCAATTACCGCTGACGCAGCAACTTCGTACCGGCACACGTCGCGATAGTCACATAGCCGGCAACGCGAAACATCGGCGGGCGCCGGCTCAGTCCGCCCTGCGGCAATTTCAGAAGCGGCTCGCGCGCTCCGCACCAGAGCCGTCTCCAACCATTCCGGGGTAAAAGGCTGGATACTCGGCTTCCGCACCCAACTGGGCGTTTCGCCCCAGCCGGCGTATTCCACCTTGTCGCGCAGGCTGCAGTAATACATTCCTGTCGGCTGCAAATGAAACGCGCGCTCGATGGCCAGCCAGTAAAGCGGCCCTTGCAGCAGATTCTCGTTAGACGCCTTGTCCTTCGCGGTACGGCTGTACTTGTAGTCGATAACGAACCCGCGCCCGTCCGGGGTTTTCAACAGCCGGTCGATGCGGCCCCGGATGCCCAGCCCGCTCGCGAGCGCAAATTCGCAATTCTCCTCAACCTGGCTTTCGAAATGGTCCGGCCAGCGGTCGGTTGCGGCGAATCGCTCAAGATCAGCCAGCAGTTGTGCGCGCAGCATCTCGGTTTTGTAACCGGCCGGAAGGGCTAGCGACGCAGCCTGCTCGCGGAAAATCCGGTCGAAGATCTCGCGCACAGATCCGCGAGTCGTGAGCCATTCAGCGATCACTTTATGAACGATGGTTCCGCGAACCATGAAATCAAAACGCTCTTCCGGACGAACCGGCGCGCTTTCAAGGTCGAGCGTGTGGCGCCCGAAAAACTGAAACGGGCATTGCACATACGATTCCAGCGCCGTAGGCCGCATCACCGCGTGCTTCTGCTGGAGCACCGCGAGAAGATCCGCCGAGCACAGACCATTCCGCGGCGCGGTTCCAATGGCAGCGTTCTGTGGCCGCACCGCACGGCTCGGCACCGGCTGGTCCACGGCGTCGAGATAAAGCGAAGGCAGATTCAATTCACCGCGCGCGTCATTTTTCGGGTAGCTCACAGTCAACGACGCCGTGGCGCGGGTTATCGCGGAATCGTATAAAAATCTCTCTTCCATTTCGTGATCATTCGCGGTCCGCACGCGAACTCCAGCCCGGTTGAGCTCGCGGCGCGCACTCTCAGGAAGAAAAGGATCGGGCGCGCGATAGAACGGGAATTGCCCTTCCACCAGGCCGCAGACAAACACCACCGGGAGCTCCCACTGGCGCGCTTCGTACCCGCTCAGCACGTGTACGACATCGCGACGTTGATCCGGCACACGCAACGGCGTCAGCCGCAGCACGGCTTTCACCGTCTGCCAGAATTCATCGAGCGGAATCTTCCGGCCGCGATCAAACGATTCCGCCGCCTGTTCGACCGCTCCGTCAAATAAGTCCAGGGCTTCTGTCTGCGAACGCCACGCCAGCGCCGTTTCGTGATCGACTCCGTCTCGCGGTCGGGATGGGCGGTAGAGCGCACGCAGTCTCGCAAATTGCTCAGCCCACCGCGCCGGCTCGGCCGCCAGCCCTCGCCAACCGTCCAGCTCCGATAGCCGGTCGAGAAGCCGGCGCACTCGGTCGTCACCGGCCCCCGTCTGCGACGCAATTTCCTTGAGCCGCGCCAGCCCCGTGCCCGGCATCCGCTTGCGAACTGCAAAATCGAAGCGATCCATCACCGTCGAACTGCCTACGCCGGGAGCCAGCTTCATCGCAACCAGAATTTCCGCGTGGTCCCATCCGCCGAGCATGGCATCGACCGCACCCGCCAGGTACCGAACCGCAGGCTGTTCGGTCAGCACTCGATCGAAATAGAACCGCGTTGGAATCCCGAAACGCTCCAGCGTGGCGCGCAGAATCGAAACGTAAATCTCGGGGCGGCGAACGATGATCCCTATCTCCCGGAACAAGCGGCCGCCGGCATGTGCTTCGAGAATCCGCCGCGCGATTTCGTCCGCCTCGCGCTCGATCGACGGCGACACCACAAGTTCACGTCTGGCCGCCTGACGCTCGTGCGAGAGGACGTGCTCTTCGAAGCCCATTCTCAGCAAGCGCTCGCGTGCCGGCCGCGTAACGTCGGCCGCCGGGAGAGTGACGGTGATTTCGGCGCGCTTCGTCAGAGCCTCAACGACCGCCAGCTCCGGATCCGTCAGCGAAAAAAAACCGTCGAGCCAAATAGATTTGATTGGCCCGGTTCCGTGCCGCTCAATCGCGGAAGCTGCCAACTTGAGCCGCGTGGCACGCAAGCCGATTTTTCGCTGGGCCAGCAGCCGTTCGACTTCTGCGAATGCGGCGATGATGGCGTCACGAATCGGCGCCGGCGGCAGGAGCCGTGCGAGCGTGGCCGAGTCGCATCCGGCGGAGGCGCATTCATCGAGCGCAGCCGCCAGTTTCGCGTGAAATCCCGGCAGATGCGCAACCTTCGCAAAGTCCGGATGGCCGAGCGTGCGGGTCGCCTGCTCCACCAACAGATGAAATAGCGCGTCCCCTGCCTCCGGAAGATCGGCCGCCCACGGCTCGATAAAACGGTGGAGTGTCTGGATCAGCTCGGGACGAAAAACGAATCCCTCGCGCGCCATCGCATGGCGAAGATGCTGCGCCATCGTAGCCGTGGGCACAAGCAGCCGCACACTGCCTGATTCTTGCCTTCCGAGAGCCTCGCGAAGAGCTTCTAACGCCGCGAACGTCTTGCCGGACCCGGCTGGTCCGCTCAACAGTCGCATTTCCAGTTTTCAGCTTACCGCTTGCCGAAGTTTTGCCGCGAGTTTCCTTCCGGCTTACTGGCTCGCCCCGCCCGCGGGCGCCCTGCCGCGATCTTTCCACTCGCGTAACTCGGCGAAACCGCGTGCGACCTCCGTGTTGTTGATGGCGCAATGGCCGTCATGCTTCACGTATTGCTGCACGAACAGATTTTCCGTGCCCATCTGCTGCGTCAGCAAAGAATACGCATTGGGAACCCAGGGCGGCACCAGCGGATCATACGTCGTGTGGATCGCCAGCATGGGCCTGGTCAACCGGCCCGTCGGCGTATAGTACGTATGCAGATATTGAATGGCCCGTGCATCCCCGGCGTAGCGCTTTACTCCATCGTTCAGCGCGTTGTCGTCAGGAGTGCCCGAGTAAATAATGTTGCGATTGTCGAACGGATTTCCGCCGCCGCGCTGCTCCAGGTCCATCAGAATGTATGTAAAAAACACCACCGTGCCGGCCAGCTCTTTGTTGGTGTGGATGCCTGACCAGCGCCGCAAAATTCCGGCTTTTTCCGGCTTCGATTCGATTAGCTTTTCTATTCTTTCGCTGAGCTCCTTGCTCATTTCGAAGCTGGGCGGAACCTCCGCCGGATTTGGCAGCGCGTCCGGAAAATAATAGTCGAAGACCACGCGCAGATCGAACGGCTGGCGCTCCATAAACCATGTGGCCGCGCCCAAAGGCCCGCACAATGGCAGCCCCGCGTCGTACGCATCCGGAAAAGATTCCACCAGCACCATCGTCAGAAATCCACCCATGGAGTGGCCGGTGACGTAGGTTTCTTTGGGCGCGCCGTACTTCCGGATGAAGTATCGCCGCAGCGCTTCGGTGTCCTCGACGGCTTCCTTAATGGCCCAGCCGCCTGCCGCATAGCCCGATTGGATGAATGCGTAACCCTGGTTCACGAAGATGTCGACAAAAGGATTATCCTTCTCCTCATAACTGCCGGGCTTGTCGCTATAGCCGTGACAATACACCACCAGTCCCCGGTTCCAGTGCTCCGGCATGTCGATGCGAAACTTGGCGCCGTTGATTTCGCCGATTTCGGTGTGCGCCGAGGCAACACACAAGCCCGGGAGCACAGCCAGTGAGAGGATCAGTTTTCTCATATCGGATTCTCCATATCTTACGCGAACCGGGCGTTCCATTTTAAGTTACGCTGTGGATTCGGCCATTACGATGTCATTCCGCAGCGCCCTGCTCAACATCCACCTCTGCGCGGGCCTCATTGCCGCTGTATTTCTGCTGATTCTGGGGGTAACCGGCAGCGTCATGGTCTTTGAAGATGAAATCGATCATGCGCTCAACGCCAGGCTCACCTGGGTAACCCCGGCTCCGCAGCGTCTTTCGCTCACCGAACTCAAATCGCGTCTGGAGAATAAATATCCGGGGTATCAGGTGGGTGGTTTCAGCCTTTCCACTCGCAAGGACATCGCATACTCGGCCTTCCTTGCGTCACCGGCCCTGCACAAAGGTTTTGGCGTTGCATTCGATCAATATACAGGCCGGATCCTCGGAACTTCGGACGAGTCGAACAACTTCACCGGCAAGCTTCACCAGTTTCATCTCCGTTTGCTCGCGGGCGCGGCGGGAGCAACCATCGTCGGCTGGGCTGCCGTGTTCCTGCTGTTTCTTTCCATCAGCGGTTTGATCCTGTGGTGGCCGCGCAAAATATTCCAGGTCAATTGGCACGCTTCGGGCCGCCGCATCACCTTCGACCTTCACAACGCCCTCGGCATCTATTCTTCCGTTTTTTTGCTGCTTTTTTCACTCACCGCCATCGTTATTCGCTGGGAAGAACCGGCGTCCAAGCTGGCCGAGCGCCTCACAAATTCTCCCCAGCAGCAGAGCATCCCCGATTCCGCGCCTCCTCCGCCCGGGGCCGTGCCGCTCGATCCCGAAAGTCTGCTGGCCATCGCACAAAGAGCGGCTCCTGGCGCCAGCGCAAGAGTCCTGGCTCTTGCCGGCGGCCCCCGTGAGGCCGTTCGCATCATCATGAAGTATCCCGAGGACGGCACGCCGGCCGGCCGCACCAATATCTACCTGGATGCGTACACCGGCAAGATTCTCTTCGCGCAAACTTCGCGCAACGCGCCGGTGAGTTTCAAAATCGTCAAGCTCTGGAACCGCGAAATTCACACCGGCGATATCTTCGGCTGGCCCACCCGTATCCTCGCCAGCTTCTTTAGCCTGATGCTCCCCGTCATGGCCATTACCGGTCCGTTGATCTGGTGGCAGCGCAGGCGGAAAACTGTGGAATCGACGGAATCAGCCGGTCAGACGCGCAACACGGCTTCCAGTGCTTCCTGAATCTTGCGCTGCTGTTCCGCATCCAACTTTCGGCCGCCAGCGGTGACGTAGAAGACATCGATGGCTTTGTGCGCCTCGGTGTCGATCAGCACCACGTCGATGCTCGCCCTCTGCGAAGAGATGGCCGAGGCAATATCGTAGAGCAGTCCGGGGCGGTCCTGCGCCACCACCTGGATCAGCGTAGCCGTCTGCGAGGCTTGATCATCCACATGGACCGCCGGCTCGATGCGCGCTTTCCGGCTGGGCGCCGCAACGCGCGGGCGCTTCCGCAGAAGCTGCGGCACATCGGCTTTGCCCAGCGCTGCCCGCTCAATGGTGGATTGCAGCCGGTCGATTTCCGTTGGATTCAACTCGAGAGTGCGCCCCGGATCGGCGAACGTAAATGTGTCGAGAACCGTGCCCCGGCGGTTGGCAAAGGCTTCTGCTTTCAAAATGTTCATGCCGAAGCTCGAGAGCGCGCCCGCCACTGACGCGAACAGAAAGGGCCGGTCGCCGGTTGCCAGGGTCAGCCGGTAGACGCTCGCCACTTTATTGATCTCGACCGCGACGCCACGCCCGCCACTTGCTTCGATCAAGCGCATGTGCCGCTCGATATCCGCTTCGGAATGCGTGCGCAGGTACCGCGTCGGAAATCCTTCGAGGATCGCGCTCTGCTCCATTCCTCCGCTGGGAATGCGCTCGGATTCAAGCTCCCGCGTCAGCTCGTTATAAATCCGCAGATAAAGCTGCCATAACTCACCGGCGCGCCACGCCGTCATCGCTGTTGGATTCACGGCGCTGATATCCGCATAGGTCAGAAGCGTCAAATACTTCAGGTTCTCGACCGTGCCGATCTTATGTGCCAGGTCCTGCGAAGTCGCCGGATCGAACAGGTCGCGCCCGTGCATGGCCGCGGACATCTCCAGATGGCAGCGGATCAACAGCCGCACCGTTTCCCGATCCTGCGCCGGCATCTGGATGCGTTCCATCGCGCTTTCGGCGATGCGCAGCGACGCATCCACGTGCCCCTCCTCAGGACTGCCCTTCCCGATATCGTGATAGAGCAGCGCGAACGTCAGCAGGCCCGGCTGCTCGAGCTCGGCCAACAGCCCCGCGTACGATGCGGCAGCGGCCTCTTTTGATCCGCGGAGCCCGGCCACCGTTTGGATTGCCACCAGCGTGTGCTCATCGACCGTGTAGCGGTGATAAAAATCGCGAATCACCAGGCAATCGATCTCGCTGAATTCGGGAAATAGCGCTGCGAGTATGCCCGTCTCGTGAGCCACTCGTAACGCCATTGGCGCGTGCGGCAGCCCAAGCGCTTCTCGAATCGCCGGCCAGACCGGACGCGATTGTGCATAATACGTGCGAATCGCCTCGACTCGCCCGGCTATTCGCTGCTCGGCTTCGACCGACAATCGCAACCCATGCCGCGACATAAACTCGATGAGCCGCAATATCAGCCCTGGGTCGGTTTCCAGTTCGCCCGGCGAGCGAAAATAAATCCGCTCGCGCGCGACGGTGAAATCCGCATTGGAGACACGCGAACGCCGCTCCCGAAACTGTGCGAATAGCGAACTGGCGTGCGCCTCCGCGGTCTCGAGTACACGCTCTGCCGAACGATTCACGGTGCGGGCGTTCCGAAAGTAATCGCGCATCAGCGCAGCCGGTTCCTCGCCGCCCAACTGCTCCGCCACCCATTCCTGTGCGTCGAAGCTCAGCACATTCGAGTCGCGCTTGGCGTGATGGTGCAGATATCCGCGAAGACCGAACAAAAAGCGTCGTGGTTCCTCGAGCTCCGGCTGCAATTCCGCCTCCGCCATCTTCTCGGGCGTGGTGGCGGCGATCTGGCCCAGCCAGGCAATCAGTTGCAAATCGCGCAATCCGCCCGGCGTTTCTTTGATGTTCGGCTCCAAGTGATAGAACGTGTCGTTGTAATTCGCGTGGCGCCCGCGCGTCATCCGGCAAAGATGCCGGGTGAGCCCATCGCGCTGGCTGTGCACGAACCTGGCGAGCTTTTGGACCAGGACTCCATACACTGCCTGCGCACCCGCGAGACGCCGCTGGTCGAGCAGGCTGACGTTCAGCTCGATATTTCGATCGTTCAGCTCCGAGCATTCCGCCGGTGTTCGCAGCGAGTGGCTGACCCGCAGGCCCGCGTCCCACAGTTGTTGCAGGAAGCGCGCTATCGGCTCTTTGACCGATGGAATGCTCTTGTCGTTTGGAGTTAACAGCAGCAGGTCAACATCGGAATACGGAAACATTTGCCGCCGCCCGTAACCGCCGACTGCAATCAGCGCCAGATCGCCGGCCGCTGCCTCCGCCAGCCGCTCTTCCCATGCGTTCAGGACCAGGGCGTCGACCGCCGAAGTGCGCTCCTCGAGCGCGCGCAGCGGATCAAAGAGCTGCTTCTCCGCGATCATCGTTCCGGATGCGGATCGCTTCCGCTACCTCATAGATGAAAATTTTGCCGTCGCCGATCTTGCCCGTCCTCGCCGCATCGGCCAGGGTCTTCAACGCTTCCTGCAGCCGGGCGTCGGTCACCACCAGCTCGATCTTCATCTTGGGCAGCAAATCGACGTTATACTCCTGTCCCCGGTAAACCTCTTTATGCCCCTTCTGGCGGCCATGCCCGCGCACTTCCGTGATGGTCATGCCGTCGATGCCGATGGCCTTCAAGGCTTCCTTGACCTGTTCCAGTTTGAACGGCTGAATGATGGCTTCGATTTTCTTCATCGCACGCTCCTCGACCGGCCCCGCCTAGGTCTCCAGGAAATAGCCTTCTTCGCCGTGCAGGCTAACGTCCATGCCCTCCGTCTCCTGTTCGGCATCCATCCTGACTCCGACCACTGCATCCACAATCTTCAAAATAATAAACGTCCCGATAGCCGCCAGCGCCCAGGCGATCGCGCACCCGGCTAATTGGTTCAGCACCTGCCCCGGATTTCCGTCCACCCACCCGAGAGCGATGGTCTTCCCCGAAGCGTCTTTGAATGAATCGTTGATCACACTCGTCGCGAACACGCCGGTGAGAATCGCGCCCACCGTGCCGCCCGCGCCGTGCACACCGAAAGCATCGAGCGAATCGTCATATCCGAACCTGTGTTTCACCAGCGTGGTCATGAAGTAGCATACGACGCCCGCAATGAACCCGATCACCAGCGCAGGCATGGGCTGGACGAATCCCGATGCCGGCGTGATCGCCACCAGGCCCGCCACGCATCCGGAGATGCCGCCGAGCACGCTCGGTTTGCCGGTGCGGATCCATTCCACCAGCACCCATCCCAGCGCCGCCGCCGCCGCGCCGAAATGGGTGGCTACGAACGCACTTGTGGCCAGCCCCGACGCCGCCAGCGCGCTCCCCGCGTTGAATCCGAACCATCCCACCCAGAGCAGGCACGCTCCGATGAAACTCAGCACCAGGCTGTGCGGCTTCATCGGCTCATGCGGATACCCCAGGCGCTTCCCTAGATACAGCGCGCAGACCAGCGCCGAAACGCCCGACGTGATATGCACAACTGTCCCGCCCGCGAAGTCGTAACACGGAATCTTCCCGCCCAGCGCCGCATTCAGCAGCCCGCCTTTTCCCCAAACCATGTGCGCCATCGGGAAGTAAACGAGGAACGCCCAAAGCGCCGTCAGCAGCAGCATGGCGCTGAATTTCATCCGCTCGGCGAATGCCCCGGCGATCAGCGCCGGTGTAATAATCGCGAACATCAACTGGTAGACCATGTAGGTCTGCTGCGGTATCGTGGCCGCATAATCCGCGTTCGGCGCAGTCCCCACCCCGTGCAGAAACACATAGCGCAAATCACCCAGAAACGGCACTCCCTCGGCGAACACCAGGCTGTATCCGACAATCGCCCAGATCACCGTGATCACCGCCATCAGGATGAAGCTCTGCATCATCGTGCCCAGCACGTTCTTCTTGCGCACCAGGCCGCCGTAAAATAACGCCAGCCCCGGCCCCGTCATCATCAGCACCAGCGCAGCCGACATCAGCATCCACGCGTTGTCTCCCGCGCTCTGCGCCGATTTTGTGGCCGTCTCCAGCGCCGCCAGGCGCGCATCCATCCCTTGCGGCGGCGCCTGCGCCATCGCCGCCCCGCAAAACAACAGCAGGTTCAAAAGCTTCATTTACTGGATTCCTTCTCCGGCTTCCACACCAGCCCGCAACCCATTATTTCGCGGTCAGGCCGGCCTTCGAAATGAACGTTATCTATCCGGCCAATTGAAAATTTCTATTCTCCGCAGCGCCCGCCCGTCCCGCGGATCCCATTGGATTATCCTATTTTCCATGCCATCGAGAAGACATCTTTTGCAATACGGGGGCGCAAGCTTCTTCCTCGCTGCTCCGCGCCTCGGTGCCGGCGACAAATTGCCCGACGCCACACTTTCCGCCGCCCAGGCCAAAGTCTCCCACGAATCCTTCGGCGATCTCGCCATTTACTTCACCGGCCGCACCGATCAGGTCCGCTCCATGACCGCCGGCAGCCTCCGTCTGAAGCCCGGCATGTCGCCGCATCCTCCGCACCAGCATCCTGAGGAAGAGTTCATGGTCATCACCGAGGGCTCCGGCGAGATCACCGTCGACGGCCGCAAGTCGGACGTCAGCCCGGGGTCCATGATGTACTGCGCAGCCGGCAAGCTGCACGGCATCGTCAACACCGGAACCGCGCGCCTGCTTTTCTATTTCTATAAATGGAAAGTCTAACGGCTATTTGCCGCGCGCGGGCCCTTCATCCTGCACTTCAATGGCATTGACACACGCGTAATTTTTCACCGGGACAAACGACAGCACCAGCTTGCCCTGCGCATTCGGCTCGAGCGAGTGAAACACTTTGTCGAGCGCCCGATCCTCGCCTCCGGCCTCTTTGAAAATATCGAAATTCCGCAGGAGCGCGGAGCCGTTGGCGTAAACGTCAAACAGCCTGTCCCCCGCTCCGCCGCCCGCCGGCTTCTTTGGCCCAAACCACGATTCCGAAAACCGCAGCGTCACCGTATACCGCCCCGGCGCGACGACCGGTATCGAGTAGCGGAAATTGCCGTACCGTTCCCCAAGATAAAGCTCCGGATCCGGCGTTCCTTTTGCGGGTTCGGTCCGCAGCACCTTCTGCCCGCCGGTGAAATAACGGTCCGCGCCCCAAAGGCGCCCGTCCTTGGCGTTAACCGAGGTGTCTCGCGCCGTAATCCGTACCGGACGCATCCGTCCCGGAATACCCGGAAGAACTTCGATCGCGTTCAGGAACGGCTTTTCCTTGGGACCCGGCGTGAGCTTCAGATGCAAATATCCGTCCGCCCCGGGCGCGATATCTTTGTACACCTTCATATCGGCCGTATTATCGCCGGCCGCATCCGAGATCACGTCCAGATCGTGCGTCAGCACTTTTCCATTTGCCGAGATCTCAAAAAGCCGCGACGTCTCGCCTCCTCCGGCAATATTGCCTTCGCCAAACAACGTTTCCGCAAAGTATAGGTGCAGCTCGTAAACTCCAGGCTTCAGCGGAATGTCATAGCCGAAGGCGAAATTTATCCCGTTGCCTTCCCGCCGCGATTGGTAGATCGTCGGGTCCTGAGTGCCCGCGATTCGCAGCCCCGGCGGCGTGCTGAAGACGGCGCCGCCGTTAAAAAAGCGGTCGGCCGACCACACGCTGCCGAACCGGTCGACGTACTTCGCAACCGTCGAGCCGCACAAAATGCGGACTTCCTGTCCTTCACCAGCGGCCGCAGTTACCGGCAGTTCCGGTCCCTCGGCCTGGGCCACACGCGCCACCGAATGGCCGGAGGGTGCGATCTGCCACACGATCCCGGTCGCTGCCAGCAGGACAACAATTCCCACTCCTGCCGCCCAGGCGGCCCTCCTTGGTCTGCCCCGTTCCGCCGGCCCCGTGCCGTTCGAAACCGGAATAATTGCGGCGCTTCCATTCACGCTTTCGGCCGCCTCAGCTTCCTCTCCGTTGCCTTGCGGGGCAATTCCGGTGAGCTCTTCCCGGTAAACAAACTGCGGCACATACTGGCCTGATGGAATCAGAATCTGGACCGCGTGCCCGGCGCCCTCCGCCTGGTAGTACTGCCGCAACCGCTTTCTCAATCTGTGCGCTTCCACACGAACAATCGAATCTCGCTTCTGGTCGAAATCAGCGGTCCGGCCCAGGGCTTCGACGGCAATGTTGTACTCTTTGATTTCGTTCGCCTGCCCTTCCAGGCATTTGGCGCCCACATAGGAAAGAAATTGCGCAAGACTCGGCGCGTGCGCAAAAACGCCCGAACTCAGAACTGCATCCAGCTCAGCTCTGGCTTCATTCGGTTGCACTAGTGCCTGCATGCCCGCAGCAAAACCCCCAAACTTCAGCTTGGGCGGAAGTATATCATCAACCCGTTAACCTGCGCCACCTCTCTCTGTAACGTGATTGGAAAATCAGGAATTTAACGCTGTAACGTCGAAAAGGCGGAATCTTACTGGATTCCCTTGCCCTCAACGATGGTTATGTAGCGATCGTCGGGCACATTCGCAAACTTGTCCACGCGAGTGCTGGGCTTCGGCCAGCGGATTTCCAGCCAGTCCACTTTGCCGCTTGCTCCCAGCCCAAGCAGCTCTCGCGGATCGTGCGACGAAAGATAGCTGCCGCCGTTATTTTTTAGCCTCGACCGTTTCACTCCGCCGGCCGACCAGGTAAGCCGCGCGCCGATTGCATCGCGATTGCAGTTGGCCCCTTCGAGTTTCACACCAAGCCAGTGATTCCCAGTGTTTGCCCGGTTGTGTAACAGAACCGGCGCGCCGCCGTTTGCGGCTACCAGCACGTCAGGGTAGCCGTCGTTGTCGTAATCGCCAACCGTCAGACCTCGCGCGGCATATGGCTTGGCGAACGCCGGGCCGGCCTCGGAGCTGACATTGCGCAGCAGGCCGCCCTCCTGCCGGAACAGCAGCAGCGGCTCTTTGTACTTCACCTGCTGTGAGTACATCTCGATCATGTCGTCGGGATGACCGTTGGCCAGTATGAGATCGATCGACCCGTCGTTATCGTAATCGAAAAATTTCAGCCCCCAGCCGCTCAGCAGCCGGGTCGCCTGGGCTACCCCGTTTTTATGCGCGGAATCGGAAAAGGATTCATCCTTATTGTTCGTATAAAGGGAGAACATTTCCTGATCCACGTTGGCGACAAACAGATCTTCCCACCCATCGGCGTTGATATCCGCGGCGTCCACGCCCATTCCCGAGCGCGCTTGCCCGTTCTCGCTGAACCCAACTTCGGCGGCGAGCGCGATCTCCTCCCATTTGTTCTTGCCGCGATTGACGAAGAGGAAATTTTGCACCGTATCGTTGGCTACGAACAGGTCCATCAGGCCGTCGTTATTGATGTCGGTCGCCACCACGCCCAGGCCTTTGCCTAAGGCGCGCTCGATGTCCGTGCCGCGCGTGACGTCGGTAAACGTGCCATCTCCATTGTTGTGCATCAGGAAACTGTGGGTCGGCTTAAACACGCGCGGAATGCAGTAGTAATGCCGGCCGAGTTTATTGTCGCCGCACGAGAACTTGCTCGAGTAATCGACGAAGCTGCACACAAACAAATCCAGGCGTCCGTCGTTGTCGTAATCGAACCAGACGGCGCTTGTGGTCCATCCCGGCAATGCCAGCCCGGCTTTGTCGGTCACGTCGGTAAAAGTTCCGTTTCCGTTGTTGTGATAGAGAATGCAGCGGCCGTAGGCGCTGACGAACAGGTCTGGATAACCGTCGTTGTCGTAGTCACCCACCGCGACGCCCATGCCGAATGTCGCGCCGGCTCCCACCCCTGCCTTTTCCGTGACATCGGTGAATGTGCCGTTGCGATTATTCTTGTAGAGCGCATTGCGCAGGGGCTTCGCGGGCTTGAAAAAATCCGACACTCCGCTATTGACCAGATAGAGGTCCATCCAGCCGTCGTTATCGTAGTCGAAAAACGCGCAGCCCGGACCAAGCGTTTCCGGCAGATAACGCTCGGCAGACATGGCGTTGTCGTGCACCCAGGTAATGCCGCTCACTTGCGGTGGAACTTCTTCAAAAATGGGATTCCCGATCCGCGCAGCGGGAAAAGCCCGGCTCACTGCCAGCCCCGCGCTCCCTGTCAAAAACGTTCGTCGCGAGAATTGCTTGCTCATGCCCGGCGTTACGGATGGATCGAAAACGAAGTGCGCTGCTCGGCCACCGAGCTGCCCTGCTTCACGGTCGTGATCAGCTCGTAGTTGCCCGGAGAGAAGTTGGCCAGCGGCATCTCAGCCACATAAGGAATCAATCCGTTTTTACCTGGTGGAGGAAGCTGTGGACTGGCTTGTCCGATGGGCGTACCGTCCTTAATAAATTCCATCTTCAGCTCCGGTTTGTCCGCGCCGGAGTTTAACGGGTAGACCACGAAATAATACGAGAGCTCGCCGGAGGCAGACGCCTGTATCGAGTTGTCGAGCGTAGGAACAACCCGGCCTCCTTCGAAATGAAACGGATCCTCCGCATCCGTCTCACCGGATTGCGGCTCCACGCGCCGGATCAGAGCCAGGCTGCTGAGCGAGATACCGGCCGGCGGCGGCAGCACAACCACCGCTGCCCGGTGCGCGCTGATCTTCATGTTCTCCCGGTCGATTACCGCCGAATCCAGAACGTAGCGGCCCGGCGCCAGATTCACGTGATAAGTCTGAATGAAATTGCCCCGGCGCAGCGCTTCCAGCTTGTCCGCAGGCGCCTCGAGCGGCAGATCGCGGCTGAAGTGCTCGGCTACCTCGCCTTTCTGGTCTTTGAACAATGCCAGCAGCGACAGGTGCGCGCGATAGCGGTGGTTGGCCGGGTCTTCCGTGAATGTAACATCTTTCATCGGAACTTCGATGACCAATCCGTATTCAACCTTGTTGTCTTCTTTGCGGAACCGCAGAGCCGCGGCATGATAGGGGATGTTATTCGGCAACGGATTCGAGTTGAGCGCGTTGAGCAGCGGCATCTCGTAAGCGAACACCGTGCCTTCATTCGGAGGCAGCGCGAAATATCCGCTGCGCGTCTGCACCTTGACATCCGGGCGGTCCACTTTCACCGCGATCTTCCGGAACTTGCCGTCGTATTCGGCGATCTGCGGCACATAAGACACTTCGTAATACGCGTGGATGTCCTCGCTGACTTTACGGAATGGCATCCGGAAGTCGTTCGTGTTGGCGATCAAAAAGCCGCCGGTATTGGTGGAGAGAGTGTCGAGCGACTCCTGCACGTTTCCGTGGATGCTGTCGCGCGCCGTATCGAAAATCTTAGCCTGATCCGGCGTGACCGGGTTGCCGCCCTGCGTGGTTTGCTGCGTGCGGCTGGATTTCACCGCCGAGTCCAGCATGGCCTTGGCTTGCGCGTTCTGCTGCTCGAGCAGCAGGCCGCGTGCGTCCACGCCATAAACGCTGACACCGGCGCGGTTAGCGGCCCCAATCACGCTGTTGAACGTCTCGATCATGGATTCCGGCACTTGCAGGCCTTCGGAGAAATAAATCAGCGTTTTGCGGCCCGGCAGCGGCGCCTGCTCGCGCACCAGCGAGAGCAACGAAAAAATCGAGGAGCGCGATTGCTGCACTCTCGACAGACTTTCTTCAAACTGGAGCATGTGCAGCGTGACTTCCGCCATCTTGGCGGCCGCCGCCGCCGCGCCATGCGCTGTGCCTGCCGCACCTGCTTGCTGGCCACCGACCGGCGAGGTGGCCGCCGCCGCTGCCTGGGTGCTTTCCTCGGCCTGCACGGCTTTCTCCAGTTGCTGCCGGATGGCGTCCGATTGCGCCGCGAACTGCGTGTACTGCGTCGTCGTGCCAAGCTCGATGGCTTTCCTCAGCAGGTCGCGGTCATTCGTGAATTGCTGCAGCACGTGCAGCCTCTGGTCGATCACGAACACCGCCAGATAGACGTTCTGCTCCAGCTCGTTCTTGAGGAACTCCATCGAGGCCTGCCGCGCCAGGCGCCGCGCATCGTTGTCCAGCCGCTCGTAAACCAGGCTGACCAGCCGCAACTGCCGCAGCGGATCGAGCGCTTTAGGACCTGTAGCGGTTTCCGATCCCAGACCGGCCGCGTCGTTCCCCGTCACCAGGCGAAAACCGACGATCTTCTGGCGCGCGCCTTCATCGGAGACATCGAAATCTTTGGCTTCGAGGTCGCGAATGGGCTTTCCTTTTTTGTCGCGCACCACGACATCGAGCAGCACTTCCTGCGCCCCCGCTTTGATCACCGGTGAAGGATTCGTCGCCGGAGCCTTGGCCACTTCCTGCCCCGACAGGGCGCAGGCACACACCGATAAGCACAGTATCCACCGCATAGTGACCCTTATTGTCTCACTTCTTTCAAGTGCATTGCGCTCTAAATGCATTTCGCGATGCTCGCGCCTTGCGCTCGTGGCGCCCGCCAGCTCGGCCCCAAACTTAGTCCTTACTGAAAGTCGCGTTCAGCTTCACTGAAGTCGCGTGCATTCCTCTCGGTTACGGCCCTGCCGGCAGGCGGCCCACCCGCGCTCACCGAAGTTTTTTGCCTGCAATTGATTGAACTGCAAGATCAAGTAACCTCGAAGTGAGTAGATTAACAAAGCCGGAAAGACGGGGATAAAACGCTTGAATTAATTAGACTTACATCGTGTAACGTGGGCTTTTCCGACCTAAATTAACCCCTTTAGCCTTTCCCCGCTTCTAGTGTATATTTATTATTCACCAGATACCTCGCTCCACGTATAGAGCCATCGAAAATAGGGGGTTCGTCTTATGTTGACCTTGAAACGACTTACGCCGGTGTTGATTCTGATCGCTTGCCTCGGGATCGCCGCTCCGGCAGGGTTCGGCCAGTCGATTTTCGGCACGCTGACCGGCATTGTTTCCGATTCGTCGCAAGCGGTCGTCCCCGGCGCCACGGTGACGGTCAAAAACGACGCATCGGGCGACATCCGCAAGACCCAAACTAACGCCGATGGCTATTTCACGGTGGCCTCGCTTCCGGCCGGCAATTACACCGTCTCGGTCGAAGCTTCAGGGTTCATCAAGTGGGAGCGCACCGGTATCGAGTTCACCGGAGCCGATAAGCGGAACCTGAACGACATCGTGCTTCAGATCGGCACTACAAGCGAGAAAGTGGAAGTCGTTTCGTCGGTCGAACAGATCACGCCGGTCGATTCAGGTGAAAAATCGGCTGTGCTGACCACCAAACAGTTGCAGGATTTCTCGGTAGTCGGCCGCAGCGCCGCGGAATTTATCAAAGTGCTGCCGGGAATGGCCATCGCAGGCACGGGCGTCGAGAATCGCGCCAACTTCACCGGCGAAGTGATCGGGATTAACGGCAACGGAGACGGCGGCAGCCAGAGCGCGCTGAACAACGCGTTTTCGGTGAACGGCCTGCCCACCAATTCTCTGGACATCACGGCCGACGGCGCGCATGTCTCCGACCCCGGCTGCAATTGCGCGACGCCGGTAAATCCCAATACCGACATGATCCAGGAGTTCAAAGTGCTGACCTCCAACTTCAGCGCGGAGAATTCCAAAGGCCCGGCCGTCATTAATACGATCGCCAAGGCGGGCGGCCGCGATTTCCACGGCGAGGGTTATTTCTACGCGCGGCACTTTGCCATGAACGCCGACGACTGGCTGAATAATGCCACCAACACGCGCCAGCCGGAAAACAAATACTTTTTCCCTGGCGGCAACATCGGCGGCCCGATTCTGATTCCAGGAACGAATATCAACAGGAACCGCGATAAGTTATTCTTCTTTACCGGTTACGAGTATTACTACCAGACGCTCGACACGGGAATTCTCACTGCGACCGTTCCGACTGCGGACATGCTCGGCGGCAATTTCAGTCCTTCCGCGCTGGCAGCGCTGGGCACGAAGACGGCCAGCGGCGGCGCGCCCTCGCAACTGAACGCCACCCAATTCCCGGGCGGCATTATTCCGGCGAGCCAGATCGATCCCGGCGGGCAGGCGTTGCTCAAACTTCTGCCCACCCCGAACGCCGATCCGAACGCCACCGGCGGCTACAACTGGGTGAAAGACGAAGCGTTCAATCAAAACGGCTGGCAGTGGCTGAGCCGCGTCGATTATTCGATCAGCGATAACACCAAGCTGTTCGTGCGCTATAACCTGCAAAATGAATTACAGCAGTTCCCGATCGGTCTCTGGTGGCGCAACGGCAACCAGGTGCCGTATCCGACTCCCATCGACGGCCGGAACCAATCCCAATCCATTTCCGCCAGCCTGACGCACGTTTTCAGCCCGACCCTCACCAACGAATTTGTCTTTGGCCATACCTTCATTACGTTTCCGAACGTATTTCACGACCCGAAGAAGGTGGACCGCACGGCGCTCGGTTATCCCTATCAGGGCGTTTATCACAACGGCACCAAGCAGATTCCCTCATTCCTCGGATGGGGCGGTGAATTCGCCACGCTGTTCAACCCGGGCGGCTTTGAAGCCGGCGGCAGCAAGGGCTTGTTCGCGGACAAGTATCTCCCCTCGGTTTCGGACAACGTTTCGAAAGTCTGGGGCACTCACACCATGAAGTTCGGGTTCTACTACGAGTTCGTGATCAATGACCAGCCTGCCAATGGCTACACCAACGGCCTCATCGTGGAAGCCAACTGGGCCGGCGGCAGTTCCGGCAATCCGTATTCCGACCTGTTGTTGGGCAGGGCCGGCCAGTACCAGGAGCAGAACGTCAACCCGCTGCACAACGAGGCTTATCACACCACCGAATTCTTTGGGCAGGATAGCTGGAAGATCAGCCGCAAGGTCACCCTCGAGTACGGCTTGCGCATCTCGCATCTCGGTCCGTGGTACGACCGCCAGGGAATCGGATTCGCCGTCTGGAATCCGGCGAGCTATAGCTCAACGGCCGCGCCAACCGACTATACCGGGCTGCTCTGGCACAAACGGAACGCCAGCATTCCGCTCTCCGGCTTCCCGAGCCGCGCGCTGTTCTACGCGCCTCGTTTCGGCGTCGCCTGGGATATTTTCGGTACCGGGAAAACAGTTCTCCGCGGCGGCTGGGGACAGTTCTATTACCACAACGCCCAGTTCACCACGGGCCTCGACGCTCCGGCCGGGGTGCAGACTAAGGCCTTCAATTCTCTGACAACGCTCGCCCAGATCGATGCGACCGACGCCGGTGTCGGCGCCATCGGAACGGACGCGCTCAACCGGACCGATGACCAGACCCCGCGCACGCGCAGCTACAGCTTCTCGGTTTCGCAGCGCCTGCCCGGGTCGTCTCTGCTCGAAGTCTCCTACGTGGGCAACCAGAGCGATTACCAGCTCAATAACGGCGGCGTAGGCACCAACATCAACGCGGTGCCCTACGGCACGCTGCTGCACATCGGGACCGATCCCAACGCCAGCGGCTTTAGCTACGACTCCTACCGGCCGTTCCCGCTCTATCAGGACCTGCATGCCGTGAATCACAATCTCTATTCGAATTACAACGCGATGCAGATCAGTTGGAACCGGCAGCGCGGCAGGTTCGATTTCACGCTGAATTATGCCTTCAGCAAATCCATGGGAATCGTGGGTCTGGATCAGTTCAACCTGGCCAACGACTACGGCCCGTCGGCTGCCGACCGGCGCCACGTGTTCAATTCCGCTTATTCGATTGAACTGCCTAACCCGGCGCACAATAATGCGCTGGCAAAGGTTCTGGTGAATGGCTGGCAGCTTTCCGGCATCACGCAATTGCAAAGCGGCATCAATCTCGTGCCCAACTCCAGCAATGCCGATTTCAACATCGGTACCAACGGTTTCAAGCTTGCCGACGGCGAAAACGTCAGCTCACGGACAATCAACGGCACCGATTCGGTTCCCTTGCTGCCGCTGGTGACCTGCAACCCGGGCTCGAATCGCGGCTCACACCAGTTCGTTAATGGCTCCTGCTTTGCGCTCCCGAGCATCCCGGGTGGCAACGGGCCAATCGTTATGCCTGAGATTTTCGGGCCGTGGTTCTTCAACAGCGATCTCTCGCTTTTCAAGAACCATCAGTTCAGCGAATCCAAGAAGCTGCAGCTCCGCTTCTCGGCGTACAACTTCATGAACCATCCGCTGTGGAGCTTCCGCAACGGCTCGAACAACTTGAACCTGAACTTCGACGGCACAACCGGCCAGCTCGCCAACGATAAATTCGGCATCGCGACCGAAAAGCTGGGACACCGCATCATTCAGCTCGCCATCAAGTTCTACTTCTGATTCGTCTGGAAGCGCGAGGGGTGGTCCATAACGGGCCACCCCTTTTCTGTTTATATTGAAAATTAGTCCGCGATGTTCCGCAGCCTAGCCCTCGCGCTTCTGGTGTTCCTCGGCCTCGCACGCTCCGAGCAGAATCCCGACCGCATTCTCGACCGCGCCATTCAGTTGCACCAATCCGGCAATATCCAAGGAGCGATCCGCGAGTACCGGGCTTACCTGAAGCTGCGGCCCAATGCCTTCGAGGCGCGCTCGAATCTCGGCGCGGCTCTGGCCCACGACGGCTTGTATAACGAAGCCATCGTCGAATACCGGCTGGCGCTCGGAGAGCAGCCGGACAATCCCGGCGTGCTGCTGAATCTCGCGCTGGCGTACTACAAATCGGGCCGGTTTTCCGAAGCCGCGCATCAATTGGCCCAGGTCCGGACGCGCCAGCCGGAGAACCGCCAGGCTTTGTTAATCGAAGCCGATTGCCACCTGCGCCTCGGCGAAAACAAACAGGTCATCGATCTGCTCTCGCCGCTCGAAAAAGGCAACCAGACCGATCTCGCCGTCACTTATCTGCTCGGCACCGCGCTGATCCGCGACAAACAGCCGGAGCGCGGACAGGTGCTGATCGACCGCATTTTGCGAAACGGCGATTCGGCCGAAGCGCGCCTGCTCATGGGCACCACCAAATCGATGGTCGGCGACTACGCGGGCGCACTGGCGGAGTTGAAGCGCGCCGTCGAGCTGAATCCGAAACTCCCGGACGTCTATTCCTATTACGGAATGGCGCTGTTGCACACCGGCGACACCAGCGGGGCCGCCGACGCCTTCCGCAAAGAGCTCGCATCCAATCCCAACGACTTTACTGCCAACCTCGAGCTGGGCGCGCTCGAGCGCCAGGACCAGGATTACGATCCGGCTGTCGCCCATCTCAAACACGCGCTCGACCTGCGGCCCGGCGACCCGGGAGCTCGCTATCAGATCGCCGCGGCGAATTTTTCGTTAGGCAAAGTCGATGAGGCGCGCGTGGAGCTCGAAAAGCTGATTGCCGAATCGCCCCAATTCACCGAAGCCCATGTGACGCTCGCCACCGTTTATTACCGCCTCAAGCGAAAAGCCGACGGCGATCGCGAACGCGCCATCGTGAAGAAGCTCGAGGCCGAGCGGCAGGCGAAACAGCCCGGAGCCGCCGCGCAGCGCAGCGAAACTGCCGCTCCCAAATGATCCTGCCGCTTGCCATTTTTTTATCGCTCGCCGCCTCACCGGTTCCCCAGAAACCTTTGCCGCCGCCGGCTTTTGACGAGGTCTCGAAGCAAGCCGCTCAGGCGCGCGAGACCAACCGTCTCGACGAAGCCATCCGCCTCTATCGCGAAGCCGTGCGGCTGCGGCCATCCTGGACAGAGGGTTGGTGGTACCTGGGCACCATGCTCTACGATCAGGATCGCTATCCCGAGGCCGTTACCGCGCTCCGGCATTTCACCGAGCTGGATGCCAAAGTCGCTCCCGGCTGGGCGCTGCTGGGCCTTTGCGAATATCAGACTAAGAAGTACGCGCCGGCGCTCGCCCACATCGAGCAGGCGCGCCATCTGGGTCTCGGCGGCAACCCGGAGATGGATAAGGTCGTGCAATATCACGCGGCCCTGCTGCTGACGCGGTCGGGGAAATTCGAGGCCGCGCTCGAAATCTTTACGCGCCTCGTGCGCCGAAATGAAGAAACGCCTTCGATGATCGAGGCGGCGGGCATTGCCGCTCTGCGCAAACCCATCCTGCCCGAGGAACTCGCGGCGGCGGACCGCGAACTCGTCTTGAATGCCGGCCGCGCCGTCCTCGATGCAGCCGCCCGGCGCGCCGCGCAAGCGCAGACCGATTTTGAACAGCTCGTCAAAAATTATCCCGCCGCCCCCAACGTGCATTATCTGTTCGGATCGTTTCTGCTCGCGAGCAATCCGGACCAAGGCCTGGCGGAGCTTAAAGAAGAGCTCAACATCTCGCCTCGCCACGTGCCGGCGCTTTTACAGGTGGCGCTCGAATATTTGAAACGTGGGGATGCGCAGGCGGCTTTACCATACGCGAAGAAAGCCGTCGAGATCGATGCCGGCTCGTTCGCCGCGCATTACGCGCTCGGGCGCGCGCTGGTCGAATCCGGCGATTTAGCCAAAGGGGTCGCCGAGCTGGAAATCTCCAGAGAGCAGGCTCCCAACAGCCCGCAGACGCGTGTGGCCCTCGCCTCAGCCTATGCCAAGGCCGGACGGAAGCAGGATGCCGCGCGCGAGCGCGCCGCGTTCCTCAACCTGGAGCAACTGGCCAAGAAGCAGGAGGAACGCTAGATACAGATGTTAAATCTCCCTGGGTGTAACCAAGAGTACGCCTTTTCCGCCTAACAGTTTAACTTCTCGCTGATCTGATCCACGCGAGAGCTCGACGTGGGTCCGAAGGGTCTGATATTGCAGCAGGTAATTCAGCCGTCCACGGCAACCTCCCGACTTACCCTGCTTCGATGCGTCTTTGCGTGCGGCGCATCGTTGGCGTCCCTGCTTGCCGCCGGAACACCCGAATCGAACGGTGCGGCCTCCTGTGCCACATGCCATCGCGCCCAGGCGCTCACGCAGCCCTCCACCTCCATGAGCCACGCGCTCGAGATGGTCGCGGCCTGCGATATCCTGCGCGACAACCCCAAGCTGGTTTTCCACGAGGGTCCGTACTCGTACCAGATTCTCCGCGAGGGCGACAAGAGCATTTACTCCGTCACCGACGGCAAGGAGACCATGCGCGTCCCCATCGGATGGGCGCTCGGTTTGGGCTCGGCCGGCCAGACTTATGTCTACGAGTGGAACGGAAATCTCTACGAGAGCCGCGTGAGTTACTACAAGAAAGTGCAGGGCCTCGATCTCACTATGGGCGCTCAAAACATGGTTCCGGCGGGCATCGAGGAGGCCGCCGGCCGGCGCATTGGCGGCAAAGAAGTCGCCGAGTGCTTCGGCTGCCACGCCACCAACGCCGTCCACGATAATCGCCCCACGCTCGATCAGTTGACCCCGGGCGTGCAATGCGAGCGCTGCCACGGCGATGCCACGCGCCACGTCGCGGCCGTAAGAGCAGGCGATGTAAAGGGCGCGGCCATGAAGCGGCTGGGCGCGCTCTCGACCGAGGAGCTGTCCGACTTCTGCGGCCAATGCCACCGCACCTGGGCCAACATCGCGTCGAGCGGGCCGCGCAACGTCAATAACGTGCGGTTCCAGCCCTACCGGCTGACCAACAGCCGCTGCTATGACGCCACCGACCGGCGCATCAGTTGCGTGGCCTGCCACGACCCGCATCGCGAAGTCGTGCGCGAAACGTCGGCCTACGACGCCAAGTGCCTCGCCTGTCACAGCGCTGGCCCAGCCGCTGGCGCCCATGCCGCCGCAGCGGGAAGCGATGGCCGCAGGACCGCGGTCGTCTGCCCGAAAGCGTCCGCCAACTGCGTCAGTTGCCACATGCCCCGCTACGAGATCCCGGGCTCGCATAATCTTTTCACTGATCACCAGATCCGGATTGTGAAGCCGGGCGAGCCGTACCCCGGCTAGTTAGGCTCCCCGAACCGGCTAAACCCCCGCCAGTTTTCTGCCGATAAGAAACAGCGAAGGCTCCGGGTCAATGATTCAGCTCACGCGACTCAACCACATTCCTCTGGTGCTGAACTCCGATCTGATTGAGCACATTGAAATTACACCCGATACCGTAATCACCCTGACCACCGGGCAAAAGATCGTGGTGCTCGAAAGTGCCGATCAGATAGTGGACCGCGTGGTGTCGTTCCGGCGCTCGATATATAGGGGGATGCTCCGCTGCCCTGTGGTCGCGAGCGACGGAGGGGGCTTACAGCCCGGCGGGGAGCCGGTCTGATTCATGGCCCAACCCCCTCCGGTTCAGCCGCGCGCTCCCAGTCCCAAACCGGACTTTGCAACCATCGGAGGCCTGACACTGGCGGTGGGCGGTATTTTAGGCGGCCTGCTGCTGGAAGGCGGAAAAATCAAGGACGTCGCCCAGATCACCGCTGCGCTGATCGTATTCGGCGGAACGTTGGGCGCGGTGCTGGTGACCACGCCTCTGGCGGTACTGAAGCGGGCCGCGCGCAAACTGCACCTGGTCTTCTTCGAGACCGTGGTATCGCCCGATCAGGCGATCGAGGAGATCATCCGTTTCGCCACCAAGGCCCGGCGGCACGGCATCGTATCGCTCGAGCAGGATGCGGATGCGGTCGCCGATGATTTCCTCCGCAAATCCTTAAACCTGGCGGTCGATGGCACCGATCTGGAAGCCATTCGCAGAATGATGGAGCTCGAAATCAGCCTGGAAGAGCATCACGGCGAGGCGGAGGCCAGAGTTTTCGAAGCCGCCGGCGGCTATTCGCCGACGGTGGGCATCATCGGCGCCGTTCTCGGGCTGATCCAGGTCATGAAGCACCTGGAAAATATCGAGGAGGTCGGCCGGGGAATCGCCGTGGCCTTTGTGGCGACCGTCTACGGGGTGGCTGCGGCCAACCTGTTCTTTTTGCCTGCGGCGAATAAGCTGCGCGCCCGTCTCAACCGGGCCGTACAGAATCGCGAGCTGATGCTGGAAGGGGTGGTGGCCATCGTCGAAGGGCTGAATCCCAAGCTGATTCGCATTAAGCTCGAAGCCTACGCCCGCGAAGCCGCAGCGCCGGCTCCCGCCAACCGGCGGGTCCGGCCGGAAGATCGGGAGACGCTAGCCACGGGCGCAGAGACCACGGGTTTGTGATGCGAAAACGCAAGCGGCACGCGGCGCATGAAAACCACGAGCGATGGCTGGTCTCTTACGCCGACTTTATCACCCTGATGTTCGCGTTTTTCGTGGTGATGTTCGCCTCGGCGCAGGCGGATAAGGGCCGGTTCAAGCAAATCTCGGAGTCGGTCACCCGGGCCCTCGAAAACGGGACCGGAGCCGGGGTGAAACAGGTCGTCGCTGAAATTCTCGGCGGGACCCCGGCGGATCGCGGAAAAGGGAGCGCGGCGATGAAAGGGCCGGGCGGGAAGGCGCCGGAAGCCAAACCGCCGGCCCCTCCAAAATCCGCGGATTTGCGCGCCTCGCTCGTGTATCTGAACGCGCAGCTGAAAAACGAAATTGAAAGCGGCAAGATGCGTGTCAGCCTGGAACCGCGCGGGCTGGTGGTCAGCTTGCGCCAGGCGGCGTTTTTTCCATCCGGGGAAGACACAGTCGATCCGGCCACCTATCCCAGCCTGGAGAAGGTCGCGACCGCCATCGCCAAGCTGCCGAATCAGGTGCGCCTGGAAGGACACACAGACGCGGTCCCCATCCATACCGCGCGGTTTCGCAGCAACTGGAACCTTTCGGCGGCTCGGGCCATCGCCGTTCTCGAGTTACTGAATGAGCGCTTTGGTTTGCCGCGGGAGCGGCTGGCCATCGCGGGGTACGCCGAGACGGCGCCGGTGGCTCCCAACGATTCCGAAGACGGCCGCGCGCGCAACCGGAGGGTGGATATCGTGGTTCTGAACGAGCAGCAACTCGTGAACGAGCCGGTCCCGACTTCCCAACCAGGCGCTTTGAAGGGTGCTCATGCCGGCTTGTGAGACGAAATATTTTGGTTCGCTCCGTTACGAACCGGGGACGGCGGTCGAATTCACCAGCGGCCTGCCGGGATTCGAGGCCCGCCGCCGGTTTCTGCTGATCGAAGATCAGGCCCGCCGGCCCGTGGTATTTCTCCAGAGCCTCGAGGATCCGCACCTGTGCTTTCTGACTTTGCCGGTCCTGGCGATCGATCCGGGGTATCAGTTAAAGATCCCGGCGGAGGATCTGCGGGCGCTTGGCCTGGAAACCGCGGCCCAGCCGGCGCCCGGCCAATCGCCGCTGATCTGTCTGGCCATCGTCTCGGTCGAGCCGGACGGCACATCGACCGCCAACCTGCTCGCTCCGGTGGTCATTCGCAGGGACAACGGGCGGGCGGTGCAGGCGGTGCGGGATGACGCGGTGTATAACTGCCGGCATGTGCTGTTCGCGCCGTCCGCGGAGTCGCCATGCTTGTGATCAGCCGGCGGGCGGGCGAATCGATCCTGATCGCGGACGGGATCGAAATCGAAATTCTGGAAACCGGCCACAGCCGGGTGAAACTGGGGATCCGGGCGCCAAAGGAGATTGCGGTCGTGCGCAAAGAGGTGGAATTGACCCGCCGGGAGAACCGGGCGGCCAGCCGCTCCATTCCGCCCGAGGTGCTGTCGTCGGTGCTCGAAAAACTGCAGCGCTGAAGCCTTTACATTCCCTCAAATCTCGATCTTGGCCGCCGATAAGCCAGTTGTAAGCAAGCCTCAGGCGGGCAGGCTCCGCCGGCCGGGAATGGAATTTCCGGCAAAGGGCGGCTTCAAGGAGAGAAGCAAAATGGCTTTTGACATTAACACTAATATCGCGTCGCTGCAGGCGCAGCAGTACCTGCGCGTCAACAGCGACTTTCAAGCGAAGACCATCAACCGCGTAACTTCCGGCCTGCGCATCATCAGTTCGGGCGACGACGCGGCGGGTCTGGCTATCGCCAACGGTTACCGATCCGATCAGGCCGTGCTGACGCAAGGTATTCGCAACGCAAACGACGGTTTGTCCAACCTGCAGACCATCGACGGCGGCATGAACAACATATCCATGCTGCTCGATCGCGCCCGCACCCTGGCCACGCAGTCGGCCTCGGGCACATTCAACGGCAACCGGTCCCTGTTGAACTCAGAGTTCACCAGTGTGCTGGCGGAAATCGACCGGCAGGCGCAGTCCATCGGTTTGAACCAGGGCGGCACTTTCGCCAAGAATCTTTCGGTGTTCATCGGCGGCGGCCGGGGCACCAGCGCCACCGACACCAACACCTTGGACGTCATCAACAACGGGTCGGTCGCAGTCGATCTGAGCAAATCCACCGTAGACTCCAAGAGCCTGGGCATGGCAGGTTTACAGGCGCTGGGGAACGGAAGCCCGGACACCGGCGAAACCCGTGTGGTAGACCTCGGAACCGGTTCGGCGAAAACCAGCGTGGCCCAGATTCTGGCCGACGCAACCAACACCGGCACCGAAGCGCAGACGGGCTACACTAACTTCTATTTCACCGGCCCGGGCTTCTCCGATGGAGTGGGTGCGACTGGAAATCCGGTCAAGGTAGCAGTCAACCTGACGGGCGTAACCGATACGGCAACCCTGGCCACCGCTATCAACACGGCCATCCAGAATGCCGGTAACAGCGCCAATCAGCAGGCCACCGCTTTCAAGAACGCCAATATCACGGCTACGGTCGTGACCAACAGCTCCGGGCAGCAGCAGCTCGGTTTTAATTCCTCGAACTCCGTGTTCCAGGTACAGGCCGGCGATCGAGTGGCCAATGCGTTCCTCGGCAACTTCACCAGCGCGAGCCCCAGTAATGCCGACGGCCAGTCTGCCTATTCCGTCGTCACCGGAGCAGCGAACATGAGCGCCGTCGGAGGTGCCAGCGAAGCGGTCAAACTGCGCTTTATCGGCGCTGGATTGACCAACGGGTACTACGATTTGTCGGTGACGCTCAACGCCCTCGACACCGGTACGCAACAGGCTACCGACATCAATACCGCGATTGCGGCCGATAGTACCCTGAAGACCCTCGGCATCACGGCTACGGGCGCCAATGGCTCTGCGATCTCGTTCCAAGCCCCGGCGGGAACGAGTCTCGAAGTCCAGGCGACGGGCGACACGGCCAACAACCTCGGGCTGGGCGCTTATCTTCCGGATGTTGGCGGGAACTTCAACTACACCACCATCGCCGCTACCTCCGCCGTCATTGCCACAGCCGCCGACACACAGCACCTCATCTTTGCGATCGGGAACACCACCGTGGACCTGGGCGCGGTCGTAGTAGGCGCCAGCGAGGCCGTGGCTCTCCAAAACATTAACAACGCCATTGCCACAGCTGCCACCGGCAACAGCGCATCGGCCAAAGCCCTACGCGCGGCCGATATTTCAGCCTCGGACAGCGGCGGCAAAGTCGCGTTGACATCGGCCAGCGGCACCAACTTCCGCCTGAGCATAGGGACCGGGTCAGCGGCCAACGTTTTCGGCTTTGCCACCAGCAACGCCAGTGACCTCTCCGGCCTTGCGGCAGCCAGCAAGTACACCGACCAAATCAGTGCTAACTCGGGCGGTGCGCAAGAGAGCGTGAACTCCTCATCGAACGCCGATGTGTTCACGTTCAAAGGCCTCCGGGTAGCAGGCGACACGCAGACCATTACCCTCACGGCGGTCGATACTTCCGGATCGGAGCACACCCTGAACGTCGGCCTGACCACCGCCAACGCCTACAGCCTGGATCAGGCGCTGAGCACCATCAACCTGGCCTTGCAGCAGTCCAATGACGCCACGCTCAAGAGTATGTACGCGGTGAAGGAACAGAACCTGGGCGACACCGCCGAGGGCGTACGTTTCCTGAGCCCGGTGGCCTTCAAGGTCAGCTTGGGAGCCACGCCGCTGGGCAACGGGGTGTCGGATAATACCGGCGCTCAGGGTGGCCCGGTGTTTAGTTCGGCAACGCTGGCTGGTGGCAGCACCGCCGCTATCGATACGCAGGCCGGCGCCTCGAGCGCCGTCACCGCCCTGTCGAACGCGGTGGCTGCGCTCGGCTCGGCACAAGCCGTGGTCGGCAAGGGTGAAAACGACTTCAACTACGCCATCAACCTGGCGCAGTCGCAGTTGACCAACCTGGCGGCCGCCGAATCGCGCATCCGCGACGCCGATCTGGCTGCCGAAGCCGCCAACCTGACCAAGGCCCAGATCCTGATGCAGGCCGGCACCGCCGCGCTCGCTCAGGCCAACTCGGCCCCGCAGGCTGTGCTGGCTCTGCTCCGCGGGTAATTCCCGCTAGCAGCAGTTGGCATTACTTGACCGCGGTTGCCGGTCCCCAATCAGGGCCGGTGGCCGCGGTTTTTTTTTACCGATCTCGCGGACGGCTGCGGCGGAGTTCCCGCGGGGACCCGTTGCGCGGCTCTATCCGCGGCAATCGATACTGTTGAGTTTTTGGGGAACCGAGCGCTTGAGGCCGCGGAGGATTTGCAGGCCGCGAGTGACCTCGGCGAGCGCCAGGCGCGCGGCGTCCCGATCGAGAGCCAGGCGGACCTGGATGTCGGACGCGCGTTCCAGGTCTCGCGCCAGCCGCGCCAAAAACTCCTGGCTGAGCGGCCGCGAGGCTTTCTGCTCGCCTTCGATCCAGCGGGCGAGCGCGGCGGCCGCGTGCGCGCGTTCCCGCAGCGCGCGATCGGCCTGTCCGGTGGGATCGCGAAACAGCCCGGCAAGGCGGGCGGTGGCCTGTTCGAGAGCCTCCAGTGGCTCCCGGCACTCGCGTGGCAGGGTCAAGAGCCTTTAACCTCCCGAGCTCGAGCCGGGGTTGAACAAAGAGGTGTTGGTGTTCTGATACCCGTAGGAGGTGAAGTTCAAAGATTGCACCATGGAGGTCAGCGTCTGCTGCTGTGACTGCAGGGAGGCCAGCTGGGTGTCGGCCGCCTGGAGCTTGGCTTGCAGCGTGGTTTGCATCTGGTTGGCATGGGCGATCAGGGTATTGATCTGGTCGGTCAGGCTCGAGTCGGTGGCGTCGTACTGGTTCTGCTGCGCTTTGATGGCCCCGGTAATCGGATCGCTGAACGCGGTCAGGGTGGCCGCCAGCGAGGCAAAGTTGTTCTGGCCGGAGTTCAGGAACGAGAAGGCCGCCGCGATCTGGGAGCTCGAGAGATCGTTGAATGCCGGAACCTGAGGATCGGTCGAGGTCTGGTTGAAAGTCATTTTGCCGGTGGAATCGAGCGAGATCCCCAGGGCCGCCAGGCTGGTGACCGCCCCGGCGCCCGTGCCGGTATAGTTCACCAGACCGTGCAGCGCGTTCTGAATGGCGTAGATCAAATGATTTCCGCTGAGCATCCCCGCGGCCGGCCCAATCTGTGCATCCAGCTGCGCGACGACCGCGTTGTACTTGTCGGCGAAGTCCTGTAAAGCGCTGGCGAGCGGCGAGGAATTCGAAGAAGCCGATATGGTCACGGTCTGGTTGTTCGCGGTTTCCCCCACCAGGGTGAAGCTCATTCCCGGGATTACCGCCTGGATCTTGTTGGTCGGACTGACGACATGGGCTCCGTTGATGTAGAAGTCGGCATTCGCGCCCGGGTTGGTGTTGGTCATCAGGTTGACCGCCCCGTCCATCAGCTGGATTTCGTTCTGCCCGGTTGCGACCGCTGAAATGGACAGATAATCCGGCGTCGCTCCCGTCCCGGTGGTGAGGATGGCGGCGGTCACGCCGGAATTGGGTATGGCGTTGATGGCATCGCGCAACGCGGTGAGATTGTTGTGAGGCGCATCCATGGTGATGGGATCACCCACCGCCTGGCCGCCGACCATCAGCTGCACGGAGCCCGAACTGGCGACCGGCGCCGTGGTTCCATCCGCATACCCGCTGAGCGTGGTCTCCGAGGCGGCCTGCGCCAGCGAGCTGATATCCGTTATGGCATAGCTCACCGGCGCGGTCGCCGCCGTGCTGTTGACGATCACCTTGGTTGTGTCGGAGCTCGAGCCCGTTATACCCTGATTCGCGGCGACCGTTCCCAGATTGGTCACACTGGCCGCCAGGTCCGACACCACGCTGGAGAGATTGACGGTTAACTGCTTTTCCTGCAGAATATCGGACTGCCGGTTCTGCAGCGCCGTGATGGGAAGCCGGGCTATGGCGACCGCGCGGTTCAGAATGGTTTGAAAATCGTTGGAAAAATTGCTGACACCGGTGAAAACAAGAGGACTAAGACCCACGGTAGGCTCCTCGAGGGACTTATCGGCTGGACCGTGCGGTTAGTTTAGGCCGGGCGCGGATCTGTGGCTGTTCCGGCAGGAGCACCCTAATGCCCATTAGGGTTTTCTGCCGATCAACAGGCGTGGACAAGAAACGCCGTTACCACGGCCGACCGGCCGGCAGTGTTGCGACAACCCCGGCGGCCCTGGCCTGGATGGATCGCGCGCTCGACGTGGCTATCCGCTGTCAGCGGGCCGGTGAGGCCGAGCAGGCCAAGCAGCTTTACATACGCATCCTCGAGCAACACCCGGACCACGCGCTGGCCATGCGCAATCTGGGGATCATCGCCAGCCAGTCCGGCGACATCCCGCTGGCGCTCGGCTTGGCGGAGCGCGCCGTGGCGCTGCGGCCGGAACGCGCGGAGTTTCACGCCAGCTTCGCCATTGCTCTCGGCGCCGCCGGTTTTCCCGAAAAGGCGGCGGCCGAATACCGGGTGGCGCTGCGCCTGGACCCGAACTGCGTCGACGCGCTGCACAACTACGGCTACGCGCTGCGGTTACAGGGAGAATTCCGGGAAGCCATCGCGTGTCTCGAGCGCGTGCTCGCGCTGCGGCCCGATCATTCGCACGCGCGCACGGAACTGGGCAACGCTTATCTTTTCGCGGGTCGATTGGAAGAAGCGGCAACGTGTTTCGAGCAGGTCATAGAGGAGCGGCCTTCGGCTTTTGAGGCCATGTCCAACCTGGCGGTAGTCCGTGAGCGCCAGGGCAATGCTGCCGGAGCGGAGGAGCTTCTGCGGCGGGCCATCCAGATTGCTCCCGGCCAGCACTATGTGCGGGTCAACCTGGGCGATCTGCTGCTCACAGCCAACCGCGTCGGCGAGGCCGTCAGGTTCCTGGAAGAGTCGGCACGCCAGGCGCCGCGCGTGGCGGAACTGCAGATCTACCTCGGTAACGCTTACGCCAAACAAGGGCGCCTGGACGAGTCGCTGGGCTGCTACCGGCAGGCGCTGGCGCTCGAACCGAGCTTCGCCGGCACCCACCAGATGGTGCTCTTCGCGCTGCACTACAATCCGGAGCCTTCGCCGGACGCCGTGCTGGCGGAACACCGCAAGTGGGCCGCGCGCCACGCGGATCCGCTCTCTGGCGCCACGCGGCACACCAACCAGCAGGATCCCGAGCGGCGCATACGCGTCGGATATGTCTCGGCCGATTTCCGCCAGCATCCCATTGCGTACTTCACCGCGCCGGTTTTCGCATCGCAGGATCGCGCGCAGATCGAGACGGTCTGCTACGTCGCGGGCAAGCCCGACGCCTGGACCGAGCGCATTCGAGCGCATGCGTCCGAGTGGAGAGAGATCGCCGAGCTCGGGGACGCCGAGCTGGCCGAGCTCATCGAACACGACCGGATCGACATCCTGGTCGATCTCTCGGGTCACACGGCGGGCAACCGCCTTCTGGCGTTTGCGCGCAAGCCGGCGCCGGTTCAGGTGAGCTGGCTGGGTTACTCGGCCACCACGGGAATGCAGGCCATGGATTACCTGATTGCCGACCAGATCGTCGCGCCGCTCAGTGAACCAGCCCCGTTTATCGAGCAGCCGCTGCGCCTGCCGGGCTGTTTTCTGGCATACGAAATTCCCGGCGATGCTCCTGGCGTGGCTCCCCTTCCCTCGGCGGACCGCGGGTTTGTCACCTATGGATGTTTCAATGCTTTATCCAAGGTCGGCGTGCACGTCGTCGCGACCTGGTCCCAGATCCTGCGCGCCAACCCGGCGGCCCGGCTGATCATGAAGAACTCCACTTTCGACGATCAGGCCTCCCGCGAGTTCTACGCGCAGCAGTTCGAGAAGTTCGGCATTGACCGCCGGCGTGTGGACCTCGAGGGAGCCTCGCCGCACGGCGAACTGCTGGCGCATTATGCGCAGGTGGATATCGCCCTCGATCCGTTTCCCTATAACGGCGCCACTACGACGTGCGAGGCGCTGGCCATGGGGGTGCCGGTCGTGACGCTGCGGGGAAACCGCTTTATCAGCCGCGTGGGGTCGAGCGTCCTCGACAGCGCCGGGCTGCACGAGTTGATCACGGAAAACGAAGCCGATTACATCCGAAAGGCCGTCCGCCTCGCCGAAGACATTCCGGCGCTCGCCCGGATGCGCGCCACCATGCGGGAACGGCTGGCCGCATCCGCGCTTTTCGATACCGCTGGGTTCACAAGGAGTCTGGAAGGTGCCTATCGAGACATCTGGCGCAAGTGGTGCAGCGCGCAAAAGCGCAACTGACGCCGCCGCGGAGCTGGCGCACAAGCTGGTGAGCGCAACCTGTCCGGCGTGCGGGCACCACGTGGCCGCGCCGTTCTATAACGGGGGCCGGCAGCCCCTGGCGACACTCGGTTGGCCGAAAACCGCCGGCGAAGCGCGCGCCATGCCGCGCCTGCCGCTGGACTTCGTCCGCTGCACCGCATGCGGCCACGTCTTTAACGCGTCATTCGATTACAACCAGGTGCCGTACTCCCAGGTTGAGTACCGCACCTTTAACCGCGGAGGCCTGTGGACGGATTTTCTCGAAAGCGTCGCCGGTGAAGTGCGCCGGCGCCTGCCGGCTTCGCCCGCGATCGTGGAGATCGGCTATGGCGATGGCAGCTTCCTCGAAGCCCTGGCGGCCGGCCTCGCGAAAGGCCGGTTCATCGGATTCGACCCGCACGGCGCAATGCCGGCGGATGCGCCGCGTCTCGAACTGCGGCGTGAACTTTTTGACCCGGGACGCCATCTGGCGGAGCTCGCCCCCGATCTGATCATCAGCCGGCACGTTCTCGAGCATCTCAGCGATCCGCTGGCGTTCATCCAGCACATCAGCCTGGCGGCGGCCTGCCTCGGTCAGCGCCCCATGATGTACCTCGAGGTTCCCTGCATCGACCGCGCCCTCGACGCCGGACGAACGGAAGATTTTTTCTACGAGCACAATTCGCATTTCACGACCGCCAGCTTCTGCCGCATGCTCGAGCGCACCGGAGCGCGCCTGGAAGCGCTGGGCCACGGATACGAAGGGGAAGTGGTCTACGCTTTCGTTCGCCTGGAAGCCGCCGGAGAATCAGTCGGCAACGGCCTCGCGGCTCTTCGATTTCTCGCCGCAGCCGGCCGGGCGCGGCAAAGGATTGCGCAGCAGTTGACTGCCCTACATCACTCCGGCAAGCGGGTGGCGTTCTGGGGCGGCACCGGCCGGGCGGCGGCGTTCATCAATGCGCACGGCGCCGACGCGGAGCGCTTTCCCACGGTGGTCGATTCCGACCCGCTGAAAGCCGGGAGCTACGTGCCCGGTTCAGGACAACTGATTCGCTTTCGCGACTGGCTGATCGAAAATCCCGCAGACGTGATCGTGATTCCGTGCCAGTGGCGCGCGGCCGATATTTTGCGCGAAATCCGCCAGCATGGAATTCGCTATGAAACGATCCTGATCGACCGCCAGGGAGAGCTGGCAGATTTTCCGGGCCCGGCCGGGCCGCACGCTCCGGATGCGGAAGCGGGCGCCGATATCGCACGTTTGGCCGGCTTTGTGGCGCCTGCCACGCCCATCGAGACCGGGAACTAGCCTGCGCTTCCCTCGGAGCGATGCACGATCAGCGCCAGGCCGTGCCAGCCGATCTTCCGCCATTCGACCGAGGTGTACTCCGGGTGGGCTTGCCGCCACTCACGCCAGGCCCGCTGCTCGCCGCGGTTCGGATCGGCGCGATAACAGTACCAATCATCGAAAATCAGGACGGTGCCGTTTTGCAGATACCCGGTGATGAAGTCGAGCACCGGTACAGTGGACTCGTAGAGATCGCAGTCCACCCAGATAACCGCGGCGCGTTCGAGCGGCAGCCGCTGTTTCAGCTCATCGGTCAGCGATTCATGAAACCACCCGGGAACTGCGGTGACCCGGGCCAGGTCCAGATGTTCGCGGCGCAAGTTGGCCAGAAACTCCGGCTGGCCGCACGCGAAACTTCCCTGTTCGAAATGCCGGAAGCCTGAGGCGTCGACGCCGGAGCTGGGAGGCAGGCCGCGGAATGAGTCGAACGCGTAGAAGCACATGCGGTCGAGCCCGTATCTTTTCGCGGTATGAAAGGCGCCGGCGAAGGTGTGGCCGCGGAATACGCCAAACTCCAGGTAATCGCCCTCGAGGCCTGATTCCTGCACGAAGTGCATGGCATAATCCAATATTTCTTCCCGCGGCGTGTACGCGAGCAGGTTGCGCCAGAACTGAAACCTTGCCGACGCCCGCACCGAAGGCCGCTTCCAGCATCGCGTCAATCGCTCGAAAACGCGCTGCACCGGGCCGGGGCGAACCGGCTCAATTGCCGCGGAAGCCCTGGGCGCAGGCACTTCCGAGTGCGCAACGCAATGTGGCGCTTCGAGTTGACGGCTTCCCACGTAAGTCAAGAGCGCCGGTCCCGCCGGAAATCTCACAGTTATTGGGCCGGAATTCCGGCCGGGTGGCGATCTTGTTGAGAATGTTGTGGATCGGTAGAACTTAACTTCCAGGAACCTCCGGAATGTTCAGCCTTTGCGAAATTCTGCCCCGCCCGCTGCCCTTGATTCACGTGGTGGATGTCGGGGCGATGGCGCTCGAAGGCGTCGCGCCGCCGTACGACCCGCTGGTGCGGGCAGGCGCCGCCCGCGTGACCGGATTTGAACCGGTCGAGGAGGAGTGCCGGAAGCTCAACGCCGCCTGCCCGCCCGGCCACACGTTTCTGCCTTATGCCGTCGGCGACGGAACCGTCAGGACGTTTCGCGAATGCAACTTCAGCATGACCAGCTCGCTCTACGAACCGAACACGGCGCTATTGGACAGGTTTCAGAATCTCGGCGAGCTGACGCGGGTGGTTAGCCAGTTCCCCATGGAGACGCGGCGGCTGGACGATCTGGCCGAGGTCCGCGACGCAGATTTTTTGAAACTCGACGTCCAGGGAGCGGAGCGGGACGTGATCGAAGGCGCGGCAAGCGTGCTGGGCCATACCCTGGCGGTGCACACGGAAGTCGAGTTCGTTCCGCTTTACGCCGGCCAGCCGCTGTTTGCCGAAGTCGACCAGGCGCTCAGAAGGAACGGCTTCTGTTTTCACCGTTTCGCCGGCCTCGCCGGCCGCACCTTCAAACCCCTGGTCTATCAAAACAATCCCAATGCGATGTTGAGCCAGGCTTTGTGGGCAGATGCGGTGTACGTCCGCGACTGGATGCACTGGGAGGCGCTCGTACCCGAGGAACTGCTGAAGCTGGCCCTCATTCTGCACGATGTCTATTCATCCTGCGACCTGGCGCTCGCTGCGCTCGCGCAATACGACCGGAAAAACGGCGGCGCGTTGAGCGATGCATACCTGAAGCGGCTCACCGGAAATGCCGCCGGGCGGCCGCCTGTTCCGCAGGAGACCGCTAGCCTTTCCCGCTGACCGTTTCCCGGCCCGCCATCCGGCGGTCCACAATTTCCGAGACAATTTTCGGCAGATCGTATTCGAGCGACCAGCCGGGAAAATCGCGCTTCAGTTTCTTGAGATCGGAAATGTAGCAGATGTGATCGCCGGTCCGGTTGGTGTCCTGATAACGGTAGCGAAGGCGGAATCCCATGCCGTCGAGCAGCCGGACGGTTTCCAGAATCGAGATGCTGTTGGCTCTGCCGCCGCCCAGGTTATAAACCTCGCCCGGCTTGGGATGATGGAAGAACTCGAGAAACAATCGCGCGACGTCGCGGCAGTGGATCTGGTCGCGCACCTGTTTCCCCTTGTAACCGTAGATCGTGTATTCGCGCCCGGTGACCGCGCATATCACGATGTAAGCCAGATAGCCGTGCAGTTCTACCGCAGCGTGCTGGGGCCCGGTCAGGCAGCCGCCGCGAAACACGCCGACGGGCATGTGGAAATAGCGGCCGAACTCCTGGCACAACACGTCCGCCGCAACTTTGGAAGCGCCGAATAACGAGTGCAGGCACTGGTCGATGGGCATGGTCTCATCCACGCCGTCGCGGCCGTCCGCGTAATCGTAGCGGGTCTCTTTCTCTTCGAGCGGCAGCTCGTTGGGCCGGTCGCCGTAAACCTTGTTGGTGCTGGTGAAGCAGAATGGCGATTCCGGGCAAAAATCGCGCGCGGCCACGAGAAGATTCAGCGTGCCCACGGCATTGACATCGAAGTCTTCATACGGAATCGCGGCTGCTTTGTCATGTGAGGGCTGCGCGGCGGTGTGAATGACGAAATCCGGTTTCTCGTTTTGGATGAGCTCGCGCACACCCTGGCGGTCCCGGATATCCAGAGCGAAATGGCGGTAGGAAGGAAAACGGTTGAGGAGATCTTCGACCACCGGCCGAGTGGTTCCCTGTGGACCGAAGAATTGGCTGCGAAGATCGTTATCGACTCCTGCGACCTCCCAGCCGTTCTCAACCAGCAGGCGTACGCAGGCCGAACCGATCAATCCACCGGATCCGGTAACCAGCGCCTTCATTCTCACGATTCTACGGGAAACGCACTAGGGCCGGTCGCCCGAGCTCTCTTCCGTGGCGGCGCTGGCCTCCGTGCGCCGCCATTCCCTGAACTTCTGCGCCAGCGCGCGGCGATACCGCTCGACGGTGACACCATGGGCCGCGGCGTCGCGCACCAGTTGCTCCTCCGCGGAAACCAGCCCCGGCCAGACTTTGCCTGCGTTGGCTCGCAGAAAGGACGAATCGTAATCGAAACCGAACAGATTGAGGGCCGCAACCGGGGTTTGATAGCCCTCGCCTAAGCCGACTTCGCGGAAAGGGAAGTTGGCAGCCCAGTCGGTGTGATAGCCGATGCGCATGCTTTCGGTGTTGATCGAGACCTGCGCGTGAGTCACGCAATCCGCCGCCGGGATGTGATATTTGGCGCGCAACATTTCCGTGAGCACGCGCGCGGCGTCGATCTGCGCGGGTGTGGCGGCGTCTGCCGCTGCGGAGCCGGGTTCGGTCTGGGCCTCGAATGCGACACCCAAGAAGCTCTGGTTGAGGCCCCAGTAAATGCGTCGGTCATCCATCCAGATCGAATGGCCGGCGTGGTTGGCGTAATCGGTTTCGGCGACAGCCCGGAAGACGCGGCCGAAGCGGTCGATGACGAAATGGTAGAGGTGATCTTTGGCGACGATTCCCACCAGGTTCCGGCCGTTGCGGTTGAGCCGCGTGTTTTGGCTGGGATCGAAGGGCAGCATGCGGCTCTCGGTGGTGTGGAACACAATGCCGGCGGGCTGCGATTCGGTTGCGGATGCGTGCAGAGTCGCGCGATCGAAGGGGCGGTAAGCGCGCGCGCGGGTATTCGTCACCCACTGGTTATCGATCCGCAGGCCGTTGCTGTAAATTTCAAACCCCGGTTTGGCCTCGACCAGCCAAACTTTCGGAGGAACCTCCGCGGCGGAAACGGCCCGGATCGTCGCGCTGGCTCGCGCAGCGCGCGGTGCGGGATGCGGCGATTGCGGGACCAGAGTAAATGCTAGCGTGAAAGCGACGGCCACGGCGCGGATACCGATGAGGAACCGGCGGCGCGTGTCCTCGCGGGCCTGGAGAGCATTGCGGAGATCGCGCATCCGGCGGGCAGCCGCGGCTTCGTGGGCAGCCAGGGAGCGGCGGACAAATCTCAGCCGGGCGATGTCGTCACCGATGACGGCGGCGCGCTTTTCGACATGGCGCAGGACGGCGTCTGGAAGGGCGGGATCGGATTCTTGGGGGGTGGTCCTCGGCGGAGGCGACGGCACAACTACAAGGAGTGGTCGGCGGATGGGAATGCTCTCAGACGTTCCAGGGGAGCGAAGGAGCCGGCCCGGCCAGCAGACGGCGCGCAACAGATTGCGTGGTTTCGGTTTGCAGGTTGCAGCGGCGGCTTCCGGAACGGCCTTCCACAGTTACGCCGCCCTGATGGCGGCTCACACGGTAGAGCGCGCGGGCGCCGTGGTGCAGGGCGAGCGAGGCGAGCGGCCAGTCGGAATCGGCCAGCATCTGGATGCCGCCTTTGGCGCCGATCAGAACGGTGAAATCAGTGGGCGCTGCGGTGGCCTGGGACGCGGCTTCTGCGGCATCCAGGATGGCTTCGGCGTCCTGGATGAAGGTGCCGAATGTGCCAGTTGCGCCCACACCGAGCTTATCGGGCCGGCAGGGAGGAGTTTCGAGAAAAGGTTAGGGCGTGACCGGCCTTCGCGTCCTGCGCCGCCTTGCAACCAGTGCCAGCGGTAACAAGAGGCTTACTATCAGCAAGATAGACGCCGGCTCAGGCGTCGAGGTCACCTCGACGATGGTGGCATTGAAGCTGCTGAACACAGGCCCGGTCGGGGTAATCGAAAGCAAGCCCTGGTCGGTGGGAAGGCCGGGGCCGGGCGTCCCGAGCGTACAGGTGCCGGCGGGACAGAACCAGGCGAACCCATCGGATAGGGTGAGGTTCGACCGTAAGTCATAGGTGGCGTAGGGGATCGAAGGATGGCCACCGTAGACGCCCAGGGGGTATGTCGGGCCGCCTAATGCCGAACCAAAGCCGATTCCGCCATTGGTTTGATCGACGCTCACGAAGATCGCGCCGGAATCGAAGTTCGCAGAGAGAAAGTCGCCGGTCTGATCGTTAAAAAGGTCCGCCGATCCGCTGCCAATGAAATTCTCGAAGCCGGAGGCGCCGATTACATTAAACGGCACGATGTTAGCTGTGTCGGCGAGGAAACGGACGGTTACCTCGACACAAACCGGGTTGCCGGCGGGGCACGAACCGAACGTGGTGGATCCCAGGCTGGCGGCGTATGTGAAGGAGGTAGCGCTGTAAGAGACAATGTCGGCCTGCAGGCACGGCACGGCAATAAGGCTGAGGAATCCGGCAAGCTGGGCGAGCCGGCGGATGGTGGTCGGGCGAGAGATTAGCATATGCGATAGGGGGGTATTTAATCACCCCAAAAGGGGTAGCGTCAAGTAAGGTAAAGACACTATACGACAAAGGCAGTCCGGGGTGAGCGATGCTTTCACTATGTGGATCTTGTTCAAACCCAGAGGGCGGGCACGGCGCAAGTCTGGGTTCCAGTCAATAGCGTGAATTGGATCTGGTCTGAAAATGTCGCGCCGCGTGACGGCGGTACTACCGATCCATGAGCACGTCATTCCCGTTTGTGTTACGGAGCATTGTATGCACGCTCGTGGTGGCGCCAGGCACCCACGTTAACGCGCAGCGTGCTTTCGTTCCGAAGCGCTTCGAACTCGTCATCAACGCACCGAAAAAGGCTGCAGGCGCTCCGGCCGCCGAATTATCGCTGGTCTTACGAAATATATCTTCGTCCGCGGTAGAAATTACCGAGACGACTCCCTATCAGGACTTTAGCTTCATTGTTAAGACGAGGGGAAATCGCGACGTGCCGAAGACCGATTTTGGCCAAAGGTTGGCGACGGAGCCGCGGCATGGAGATCGGAGAGTTGCCCGAGAACTGAAGCCAGGCGGGAGTGCTGAGTACGAAGTCGATTTGAGAATGCTCTACCGGTTGGATAATCGTGCCCACTATACTGTCCGCGCGATCCGGGTTCTACAGACATCCGGATCCGCTCTCGAACGTGTGGCGTCTAACCCTATCATCGTTACGGTTGAATGACAGGGATGAGTGAGGCACCTCGGAGACGGGCTGGGGAGTGTTCGGAAGCAACCATGACTTTGATGCGAGAGTGACGGCTTCAGCAGAACTCATGCTGCGATAGCGTCCAACAGGCAGCCGCTCCCACCAAAACACCGCCAAGAAAACCAAACCCAACAGCGATCGGGCGATAAGGGTTGACAGGAGCCATTGCCATGGCAGGAAGAGACCAGGGAAAAAGACTCCCGAAGAAGTTAGATCCGCGAGGTATGGCGATGAACATCATGGCGAGGGCCATGACGGCGACGACCATGCCTGGAAGGAAACTGCGCCACCGGAGACTAATCCACATCTGGATCGAGAAGAGAAGCCCCGCAGCGCAACAACTCAGTAACGCTCCCCTGAAGATCATCAGGACAGGCAAGGGTGAAGGCCTCCATACAGGTGTTGTCAGGCGAAGTATTTCGGCCGTTAGCAATACGCCGGCTGCGAGCACGAGCGAACTGAGTGTGAGCAGCCCGATACCTGCAATCCACTTAGCGCAAAAAAATACTGCCCGCGGCACCGGCAGCGCCAGCAGATGCTTCCAGTTTTCGCCCTGATGTTCAATGGCCGCCAGGAGCGCGGCGGCTAATGCGGCATACAACGGAAAAACGATGATGGTCCAAATCGTCAGAATGAGCTGGGCGAAGCCCCTGAGAGGGTCGGGGCCCCCCATCGTCCCGCCCCGTTGCAGGTAGATTCCGAACACAAGCAGCACGACCATCATCGGGCTGCCGAGCGCAAGCCGCAGTGCGAGGGTGCGTTTCAGTTTCAGTCCTTCGGCTGACACGACGCGCCAAAGATCGTTCATGAGAGGCGTTCCGCTGCGCATCTCGATACAAGGCGGAGAAACAGCTCCTCCAACGTCTCGATCTTACGCTCCATGCGGTACACCGGTACGCCGTGTTCCCATAGACAGCGATTGATTTGCGCCGCATCTTTTTCGGTGGGGACTTCCACGGCGATGACGCCGTCTACATTTTCGAGGACTCGCCAACCGTTGGTTTCTAATATCGCCGCGGCGCTGGAGTCCGGATCGGTCATGAGCTTTAATGGCGCCTGATACCGTTGCAGCTCTTCCAGTTTGCCCTGAAACAGCAGGCGTCCTTGATGAATGATGCCGACGCAATCTGCGACCTGTTCGACGTCATTCAAGGCATGGCTTGAAAGAAACACCGTGACATTGCGGTGGTGCGCTAACAGCCGCAGGCGTTCCCGCAACTCGCGTGTCCCGGACGGATCCAGGCCGTTGGCCGGCTCATCGAGGATCATCAGTTCCGGTTGGCTTAGACAAGCCAGCGCCAGCCCCAATCGTTGACGCATACCCAAGGAGTACTCGCGCACCGGCCGGTGGGCGTCCAGAGTCAGGCCTGCAAAGGCAAGGGCCTCGCCCGTACGCGAGTCTGGCAAGTCGAGAATGCGCCTGGTTACCGCGAGGTTCTCCTGACCGGTCAGGTGCGGATAGAGCGAGGGCGTCTCGACCAGTGCTCCTATGCCGCGTAACAGGTCGCGGCGTCCTTGACTGAGGCGCTCGCCATTGAGCAGGATGCTGCCCGCATGCGGCCGGATCAGGCCGAGCAGCAGCCGGATTGTAGTCGTTTTCCCAGCCCCGTTAGGACCCAAAAAACCGTAGATGGCTCCGCGAGGAACGCACAGGTTAAGGCCATCGACTGCGGTACGCCCTTCGAAGCGGCGCGTGAGCCCGCGCGTTTCGATGGCCAAACAATCCGGCATGAGGAGCTACTCCGCACGCAGTGCTAACGCCGATCGCACGCTCTGAACCGCCATCCCGGCGGCCGCAACGAACACGATCCAACTTGCGGTCCACGAGGCCACGTTTGTACTGCTGAAAAAACCGCCGTTGCGCGCATGGAAATCAGTTGCCGCGTATTGTTGAGCAAACCAGCCCCAAGCCGATACGCCGATTACCATCGTCACGACCGAAACGGCGAGCAGTAACGAAGAAACAACAAACCAGACCCGCTTCTGCCGCGATAAATCACTCAGGCCAATGATTTGTGTGACACCGATTGTGCTCGCGATAACACCGGCTATCGTCAGAACCAGCGTCACCGAACTCAACGCAATGCGCGTGTTTAGCGGCGGCCAGTTTGCTGGCGCCGCCCAATCCCCCGTGACATCCCAAGGGGTTGGCACCCAATGGCCGGCGGTAAAACATGCGGCTGCGATCAGCCAAGTCAGGACAACCAACCCCGCGCCGAACGGCACACCCAACCGGCAGACAACATCCCGCCGTCCGGCGGCAATAGCTGTTCTCACGGTTGCCAGGAACACAGGTATCGAAGCCAGAACCGCTGCGATCAGCGCGAGAATCGCACCAGTTTGGACCAGACTCCAACTGGTGAACAGTTTGGCGTGAGTATGCATCGCCACTGCAAGCGGGGTGTCCTCAACAGTCCAATAGAAATTTACGCCCGCGGCGATAGCAGCCAGGTAGGCGTAGAACAAAAAAGCCACCGAGTTTTGACGCCGGTCCATAATCATTGCACCTAGTGAGAGCGCGCGTTCATAGACGGCCCAGGCGATTACGTTCAGGATCGTAGAGGGGCTCGCTGCGTGAAGCCGCAGAAGGTCTTCGAATTCGCCTCGATAGCGCGTGCGCCATTCCGGCGGATACAAATTCACCAATTGCCTGACAAGCCGGGCATTCATTGCGATTCCAACTTTCGAAGTCCGGCACGTGCAAAGCCATATAATGTCGCGAGCTTTGCGCGGAGAACCCGCCGCCCCTCCCTGGTCAAGCGATAGGGCTGGCGTCTATCCTCGGGGGGCAAAGGCTCGATCAGCTTTTCACGCTCGAGCCGCGCGATGGCGCCGTAGAGCGTGCCCGGCCCGAGGCGTGTGCCGCTCATACGAGCGATGTCTTGGAGCATGGCGTGGCCATGCTTGGGGCCATCGGCGAGGCTTGCCAGCACAAGCAATGGCGGGTCAGAGTAGCGGCCAGGCCCGGAGTTGTTTACTACGTTGTGCGTACTTCGTGCCACGTAGTAACGATATCAAAGCACATCCAGGCGTGTCAAGTTTCAGAATTTGTCGGGCCTGCCGCCTGCAATCGTGTAGACGACCTTGGTTTTCGGAATGTCGTCGGGATTGATGCGGAAAATGTCCTGAGAGAGGACGACCATGTCGGCGAGTTTGCCGGGCTCGAGCGTGCCTTTATCGCGCTCGGCGAATGCGGCGTAGGCGGCGGTCGAGGTATAAGCGCGGACGGCTTCCTCAACGGTGATTTTCTGGGCGGGCACCCAGCCTTTGGGATTTTTGCCGTCCAGGGTTTCACGGGTGACGGCGGCGTAGATGCCCAGGATGGGGGAAAGCGGGGCGACGGTCCAGTCGGAACCGAACGTCAGTTTTGCGCCGGAGTCGAGCAGCGAGCGGAAAGCGTACGTGGTCAGGATGCGCTGCGGACCGATGCGTTTTTCAGCCCAGCGGCCATCGTCGATGGCGTGATAGGGCTGCATGGACGCGATGACGCCGAGCTTGGCGAAGCGCGGGATGTCGGCGGCGAGCAGATGCTGGGCGTGCTCGATGCGGAAGCGGCGGTCGCGCGGGCCGTTCTCCTGAGCGACCTGCTTGAAATAATCGAGCAGGATGTGATTGGCTTTATCGCCGATGGCGTGCACGGAGCATTGAAGGCCGGCCGCATCGGCGTCATGGATGTTTTTTAGCAGCTTGCCTTCGGGCTGGTTGTCTTCGGCCATCAAGCCGCGCGTCGAGGGCGCGTCGTTATAAGGATCGAAGAAGAGCGCGGTGGTCGAGCCGAGCGAGCCATCCATAAAGGCCTTGAGGCCGCCGAGACGCAGCCAGGAATCGCCGGGGGTGTGGCGCTCGACGAAATCGGCCTGGCGCTGCCACTGGCTCATGGGCGTGCGGGCGTAGACGCGAACGGTGAGGCGGCCGGTGTCGCGGAAGCGCTGGTAGACGCCGTACTGATCCCAGGAGGTGATGTCCTGAATGGAAGTGACGCCGTTACGCGCGGCTTCGGCGAGCGCGGCGTTGAGCGCTTCATCGTACTCGGCTTCGCTGGGCGCGGGGATGCGAGAGTAGACGAGGCTTTGCGCGGCATCTTTCAAAACGCCGGTGGGCTCGCCGGTTTGGGGATCGCGCACGATGGTTCCGCCGGGAGGATCTTTGGTTTCGCCGGTGATCCCGGCAAGATGCAGCGCAACGGAATTGGCGAGGCCCATGTGGCCATCGAGGCGTGTCACGAAGACGGGATTTTCGGGCGTATCGCGATCGATCCAGTCTTTGAGGGGCAGCGGCGCGCCGGGCCAAAGCTCGTGGTCCCAATCGCCACCGGTGATCCAGCGGTTTGGGCCGAGCTTGCGCGCCTGCTCGCGGATGTGGCGCTCGAATTCCTGGGGGGTGCGGGCATCGCGCAGGTTGACGGAGAGCAACTGGAATCCGCCGTTGATGAAGTGAGTATGGTCATCGATGAAGCCGGGGAGCACGAGACGGCCCTCCAGATCGATGACGCGAGTCGCGGGCGAGACGAGATTCTGAATTGCCGCGCGCGAACCGACGGCGATGAGGCGCTCCCCGCGCGAAGCAACCGCGTCGGCCCAGGGAGCTGACGGATTACCGGTCCAGAAACGGCCGTTGACCAGCGCGAGGTCGGCTTTGGGCGCGGATTTGGAAAATTCCTGAGCCACCAGACGGGACACGAAGGGGATGATGTCGGTCTGCTTACTATTGTCCACGGTGAAGGTGGCCAGGATGTACTCGGCGCCGTTGGGCAGCCGGATATAGGCGGAGTCGTGGCGCGCGTTGGTGGTCCAGCCGGCCTTGGAATAGTATTGCGATCCGGGCGGAAGAGTTTTGCCGGAGAAGGCGGTGGACTGGTCGTCGGGATCGTCGGATTTCGCGGCGGGGTTTCGGTGAAGCAGATTCATCATCTCGCGCGTGGAGGCGGCGGACGCGGCGCGGCCGGTTACGATTTCGTACCAGAGCCGCGAGACGGCATTGGTAGTGAGGCGGTTGCGATTTTCAAAATGCAGCCCGACGGACTGGCGCTCGCGGCCGTAGGGGCCGTCGCACCAGGTTTTCTGGTTGACGTTGATGTTTTCGTAGCCGAGCGCGGCGAAGTAGCGGTTGGCAAAATTGCGTTTATCGAGCCACTCGTGGAGCGCGTCTTCAGCGAGCTCGGGACCGGCGGTGGTGCCGGTGAGCGCGTCGACGACGTATTGGGTGGCGTCATTGTAGGAATCGACGATCATGTCGTGCAGCGCGCGCTCCAGCTCGGGAGTGCGGGCGAGGGCGCCGGAATCGAGCTGGTGGAACGTGGCGACGAGATAAAAAAGCTTGACGACGCTGGCGGGATAAGCGGCTTCGCCGCCGCGGTAATTCCCCCAGACGGGGCGGCCGCGATCGGCGAGATCGATGATGGTGATGGCGATCTTGTCTTTGGTCAAACCGCCTTTGGCGAAGCGATTCACGGCGGCAGAAACTGTGTCGGACGCGAGTTTGTCGAGGCGCGGAGAAGCCTGGAAGGCGGGCCGGTCCGCAGCTACGGCGGCGAGCGCGACAATAAACGCGGGAAGAGAGCGGAAAAATAGGTTCATCGGCGCACATTTTCCCACGATAGGATGTTGTCTATGAAACTATCGCGAAGAAGTTTTCTGGCCGCGGCTGCGGGGGCGGCGGCAAACCGGGTCTATGCGGCGGAAACGGTCATCGATATTCATCAGCATACTAATTACGCCGGGCGCACAGACGACGTGCTGGTGGCGCATCAGCACACCATGGGGATTACGCGGACGGTGCTGCTGCCGGCGGGATCGAAATACGGGCTGGCGGCGGGATGCGGCGGCAACGATACGGTGGTGGCGCTGGCGAAGCGGTACCCGGACGAGTTCGTGTATTTCGCCAATGAAGTGGCGGACCTGCCGGAAGCGCCGAAGGTGATTGAGAAGTATCTGAAGATGGGGGCGATCGGAATCGGCGAGCAGAAATTTCATGTGGAATGCGACTCGCCGGCGATTCACACGATCGCGGAAGTGGCGGAGGAATTCCAGGTACCGGTGCTGATGCACTTTCAGCACGGCGAATACAACATGGGGATCGAGCGTTTTCACACGGTGCTCGCAAAGCATCCGCGCGTGAATTTCATCGGGCACGCGCAGACGTGGTGGGGCAATATCGACCGGAATCACGATCAGACGGTGATGTATCCGAAGACCAAGGTGACGCCGGGCGGAATCACGGACCGGCTGCTTTCGGATTACGCGAATATGTTCGGCGATCTTTCGGCGAACTCGGGATTGAATTCGCTATTGCGGGACGAAGAACAGGCGCGCGGGTTTCTGGAGCGGCATCAGGACAAGCTGCTCTACGGCAGCGACTGTGACGACCGGGTGGGCGAGGGAGAAAAGTGCAGCGGTTCGCAGTGTCTGGCGGCCATCCGGCGCCTCGCGCCGAACGACACGGTGATCCGCAAGCTGTTTTACCAGAACGCGTCGCGGGTGCTGAAAATCAAGGTATGAAGCGGGCGGCTACCGGGACGCGCTGGCGCCCGATTTTTCGCGGCTCAGCTTGACCTTCCCGACAATCTCGCCTTCATCGGCAGTGCCCTTCATTTCGCCTTCCAGGCGATCGTTGACCAGAGTCAGGGTGAACTTCCAGGGGGTGTTGGTTTCAGTGGAGATCACTTCGAAAGAGACTTTAGCGCCTTCGACCTTGCCGTTGCGGATAGTGGCTTCGTCGCCCTGACCGGCGCGGCCCATTTTGCCGGAGAGAACATCGGCTTTTTGAACCAGCTCGACTTCGACGGGGGTGGAGGAGCCGGAATCTTCAATATCGATGGTGCCGGACCATTTCCCGGAGATGTCGGCACCGCACAGCGCCAGCGCAAGGCATGGCAGCAGCAAAAAAGCGTTCTTCATAACCCAACCTTCCAACGCGCGCTCGATTTAACGGATATCATACACCGGAATTTTGCGGGTGTGCGGGGCATGGCCTCGCGGGCATGAGAGGGGCGGGTAGCGGTCATTTTTCGTACGGCGTGCGATACCATAGCGGAGTCCATGAAGGGGAAATTTCGTGTCGGCATCACGCCAGATTTTTATACGGACGCCAAGGGATATTTCGAAGGGCCGGTGGAGGAGGTGTTCGGGCCGGCCGCAGGCGTCGAGTACAGCGCGATGGCGCCGCTGCCCGGCAACGTCGCGACGCCCGAGGCGCTCAACCAGTTCGATGGCCTGGTGGTGCTGACGACGACGATCAACGCGGCGAGTTTAAAAGGCGTGGAGCGGCTGGCTATCGTGGCGCGCTGGGGCGTGGGCTATGACCGGATCGAGGTGCCGGCGCTGACGGAAGCGGACGTCGTGCTTTCGATTACGCCTGACGGCGTGCGCGTGCCGGTGGCGGAGGCGATCCTGACGTTTGCGTTTGCGCTCTCGAAGAATGTGTTCCGCATGGACCGCATGACGCGGGCGGGAAAATGGCGGAACGAGATGGCCGGGTTGAACGGCGATGTGCGCGGCAGCGTGCTGGGGTCGGTGGGGTGCGGCAATATTGCGCGCACGCTGTTTTCCATGGCGCGGCCGCTGGGGTTTCGGAGGCTGGTGGCTTGCGATCCGTTTGTGAAGCAGGAGCAGGTGAAGGAGCTGGGCGTCGAGCTGGTGGACATGGACACGGTGTTCCGCGAAAGCGATTTCGTGACGGTGAACACGTTTCTGGACGACTCGACGCGGAATCTGGTGGGCGAACGCCATTTCCGGCTGATGAAGCCGACGGCGTATTTCATCAACACGGCGCGCGGCGGGATTGTGGAGCACGCGGGGCTGGTGAAGGCGCTCAAAGAAAGATGGATTGCGGGCGCGGGCATCGATGTGTTTCCGACGGAGCCGCCGCCCAAAAACGATCCGCTGTTCGAGCTGGACAACGTGATCCTGGCGCCGCACGCGCTGGCCTGGACGAAGAACATCATGCATGACAATGGCGTGGAGGCATGCGGGCACGTGCTGAAGATTGCGTCGGGCGAGATTCCGGCGAGCGTGGTGAACCGGGAAGTGCTCGAACGGCCGGGATTCCGCAGAAAGCTGGAGCGATACCGATGAAGGCGAACCGTTTCAAAGAAGTGGTGAAAGCGGGACAGATTCCTCTGGGCACGATGGTCTGGGAGTTCGGCACGCGCGGGATGCCGAAGATTCTGGAAGCGGCGGGCGTGGATTTCGTGATGATCGATATGGAGCACTCGACTTTCGACGGCGAGCGGGTGGCGGACCTGCTGGCACTGCTGAAAGCTACGCCGATTGCGCCGTTCGTGCGTGTGCCGCAGCGGCTGTATCATTTTCTGGCGCGCGCAATGGACGCGGGCGCGCTGGGAGCGATGGTGGCGAACGTGGAAACTCCGGAGCAGGCGCGGGAGATTGTGGACGCGGTGAAGTATGCGCCGATGGGCAAGCGCGGGGTGGGACTGGGCTCGGCGCACACGGACTACGTAGTGCCGAATCCGGCGGAGTACTTTCGTGAGGCGAACGAAAATACAACGGTCATTACGATGATCGAATCGCCCGCGGGAGTGCGGAACGCGGACGCGATCGCGGCGGTGAACGGAGTAGACGTGCTGTGGGTGGGGCATTTCGATCTGACGCAGGCCATGGGGATTCCGGCGGAGTTTCATCATCCGGATTTCCTGGAAGCGATAAGCAAGGTGGTTGCGGCCGCGCGGAATCACGGGAAAGTAGCAGCCATCAATCCAAGCACGCCCGAGCAGGCCGAGGAATGGATTGCCACGGGATTTCGAGCGATCTCGTGGGGGAACGACACGACGATTTATCGCAATGCACTTTCGCAGGCGATTCAGACGCTGCGGCGGCGCGTGGCTGCCGCGGGCGCATCGTAGGCGCGTATCATGAAATCGGGGGTGGAAAGCTACAATGCCGGCCCTGGACGTCCTGACGCCCACTGAAATTCGAGCGCCGCGCGGCACGAAAATCCGCTGTAAAGGCTGGAAGCAGGAAGCGGCGCTGCGCATGCTCATGAACAATCTCGATCCGGAGGTCGCGGAGCGGCCCGAGGACCTGGTGGTTTACGGCGGCTCGGGCAAAGCGGCACGCGACTGGCCGGCGTTTCACGCGATCGTGCGGGAACTGGAAGCGCTGGGAAATGACGAAACGCTGCTGGTGCAATCGGGCAAGCCGGTCGGGGTGTTTCGCACGCACGAAGAAGCGCCGCGGGTGCTGATCGCGAATTCGAACCTGGTGGGGCACTGGTCGAACTGGGATGAATTCCGCGCGCTCGAAAAGCTCGGGCTGATCATGTACGGGCAGATGACGGCGGGGAGCTGGATTTACATCGGCTCGCAGGGCATTCTGCAAGGGACGTTCGAGACGTTTTCGGCGGCGGCACGGAAACATTTCGAGGGATCGCTTGCGGGAAAGCTGGTGGTGACGGGCGGCATGGGCGGTATGGGCGGTGCGCAGCCGCTGGCCGCGACGATGAACGGCGCGGCGATCCTGTGCGTGGAGGCGGATGCACGGCGGATCGAGCGGCGGATCGAGACCGGTTATTGCGACCGGCGGGCGCGCGATCTAGATGAGGCGCTCAAGATTTTGCGCGGCGCGGCGGCGGAAAAACGTGCGCTGTCGGTGGGGCTCGAGGGGAATTGCGCCGAAGTGCTGCCGGAGCTGGTGCGGCGCGGCATCGTACCCGATCTGCTGACGGACCAGACCAGCGCGCACGATCCGTTGAACGGCTACATCCCGGCGGGTTATTCGGTCGAGGCCGCGGCCAAGCTGCGGGCAGCGGATCCAAAACGGTATGTCGAGCGCGCGCTCGATTCGATTGCGTTGCATGTGGGCGCGATGCTCGAGCTCAAAAAGCGCGGGGCGGTGGCGTTCGATTACGGCAACAACATCCGGCGCATGGCGGCGGATCGCGGGGTGAGCGATGCGTTCTCGATTCCCGGCTTCGTGCCGGAATACATCCGGCCGCTGTTCGCCGAGGGACGCGGGCCGTTCCGGTGGGTAGCGCTTTCCGGGAACGCGGCCGATATTGCGGCGACCGACGAGCTGATCTGCCGGCTGTTTCCGGAAAATCAGAGCCTGATGCGGTGGATCTCGCTGGCCCGCAAACGGGTGCATTTCCAAGGGCTGCCGGCGCGAATCTGCTGGCTGGGATACGGCGAGCGGGCGCGATTCGCTCTGGAGATGAACCAGCTCGTAGCGAACGGGCGGATTCAAGCGCCGATTGTGATCGGACGCGATCATCTGGACTGCGGCTCGGTGGCTTCGCCGTATCGCGAAACTGAAGGCATGCCGGACGGCAGCGACGCCATTGCGGACTGGCCGATTCTGAATGCGCTGCTCAATACGGCCGCGGGCGCGAGCTGGGTTTCGGTGCACAACGGCGGGGGCGTGGGCATCGGATACTCACAGCATGCCGGGCAGGTGATTGTGGCGGATGGAACGGCGTCGGCGGCGCGATGTCTCGAGCGCGTGCTCACGTGCGACCCGGGAATCGGCGTGCTGCGGCATGTGGATGCAGGATATGAACCGGCCATCCGATTTGCGCAGAACGCCGGCCTGCGCGCTCCTATGCGAGAATCTCCGCGAAAATGAATGAATCGCTGCTCGTCCGCCGCGCGGGCCAGTTGCTCACGCTGCGTGGTCCGGAGGGCCCCCGCCGTGGCGCCGCTCTTGCCGATCTTGGGTTGATTCGTGACGGCGCGGTGCTGATCCGGGGAGAACTGATTGCTGCGGTAGGCAACCCTGAGGACGTGGAAAGGCTCGCCGCCGAAGCAGGCGACGTGCGCGAGATCGATGCCGCGGGGCGGGTGGTTATGCCCGGTTTCGTCGACAGCCACACGCACCTCGTCTACGGGACGCCCCGGCTGGTCGATTATGAGATGCGCCTGCGAGGCGCGGACTACCACCAGATTGGAGAAGCGGGCGGCGGGATTCAATCGAGCGTGCGGGCGGTGCGCGCGGCGGCTCCGGAAATGCTCGAGGCCCAGACGCGGCATGCGATCGAGAATTTTGCCCGGCACGGCACGACGACGATCGAGGCGAAATCGGGATACGGGCTGGACGAAATCGGCGAGATGAAGACGCTGGTGGTGCTCGCAGCGGTCGATGGCCAGCCGCTCGACATTGTGCCGACCTACCTGGGGGCGCACCTGGTTCCGCCGGAGCACGCCGGCAACGCCGATGCTTATATCGACTGGATCTGCGCGGAGATGCTGCCGCGCATCCGGCGCCAGCGGCTGGCTGCGTTTGCGGATGTTTACTGCGATCGCGGCGCATTTACGGTCGCACAGGCGCGGAGGTACCTCGAGGCCGCGCGCGATTTCGAATTCGAGCTGAAAATTCACGCCGAGCAATTTACCCGTGCCGGGGCGGTCGAGATGGCGGTGGAACTGGGGGCAGTAAGCGCGGATCACCTGGAGCAGGCCGATGAAGCCGATGCCGCGATGCTGGGGCAGTCTGGAACTATCGCGACGCTGCTGCCCGGTTCCGTGTTTCATCTCGGCCTCGAGCGGTATGCCCCGGCGCGAATGCTGATCGAACAAGGCGCGGCCGTGGCACTGGCCACCGACTTCAATCCCGGCACCAGCCCGACGTGCAGCATGCCGATGATCCTTTCGCTGGCCTGCGCGCAGATGCGCATGTCTCCCGCGGAGGCTATTTCAGCCGCAACCATTAATGGCGCACATGCAGTGCGCCGGGCCGAGCGTATCGGTTCGCTTGAAGCCGGCAAGCAGGCGGACGTGATTATTCTCGATGCGCAGGATTATCGCGAGCTTCCCTATTATTTCGGCATGAACCTGGTGGCGGTAACGATAAAGAGCGGCGTGGTGATTTACGAATCAGGAGCTGTTGCTACCGGCACACCGAAGGAGAGCGCGGCTGATGCCCGATGATCCGAACTGGCCGAGAGCTTCGGCTTGGCTGAGCGGCGCGCACGATTCAAATCCGGAGTGCCGGCTGGCGGTGCTGGGAGCGCCGCTGCGGCTGGGCTCGATCACGCCCGGGCGCACGGACCTTGCACCGCGCGCGGTACGTTCCGTATTAGCCCGGATGAGCTGCTATGACCTGGAGTTCGATCGGGATTTGCGGGGCATTGCCGCCGCCGACCTGGGCGATCTCGAACTGGCGGATCGAACTCCCGAGGCAGCGTGCGAACCGCTGACGGCTGCGGTGCGCAGCGCACTGGGGGATCACGATGCCGTGGTTATCCTCGGTGGAGACAACAGCATTACGCGGCCCGGCTGCCTGGGGATGGCAAATGATCTCGAGCGGTGCGGTCTCATTACGCTGGACGCGCATCTCGATCTCCGCGATCTGACGCCGGCGCTTTCGAACGGCAACCCGGTGCGTGCGCTGCTGGCCGACGGGCTGCCGGGAATGAACATCGTGCAGATCGGTATTCAGGCTTTCGCTAATTCCCGTGCCTATTTCGAAATCGCGCGCGAAGCCGGGATCGAGGTCGTTCCCGTGGGGCAAGTTCGCGCAGCGGGCATCGAGCGAGCGGTGGAAAAAGCCTTAGAAAAACTGGACGAACGCGTGGACCGCATTTATTTCGATCTCGATCTGGACGTATTGGACCGCGTATTCGCGCCCGCCACGCCGGGATCGCGCGCGGGAGGCCTGACGCCGGGCGATCTGCGCACGGCAGCGCGCCTGATGGGAGCACATCCGAAAGTGCGGGTGCTCGACCTGGTGGAAATCGACCCGGAAAAAGACGTAGCCGATGCCACGGCTTTCACTGCCGGCCTGTGTCTGCTCTCGTTCGCATCCGGCCTACTGGGCCGGTTTACGCGCTAAGCGATTTAAGCCGCGATAAACTGTCATTCCATGTCGTCTGTTTTTCGCGATCATCTGCTGCGAGGCAAAGTGGCGCTGGTGACCGGTGGCAGCAGCGGGATTTGCCTGCGGATCGCGGAGCGATTCGCCGAACACGGAGCGAAAGTGGCGCTCATCGGCCGCACGCAGGAGAAGCTGGACGCGGCGGTTCGCGGCATCCATGACGCGGGAGGAGAAGCCTCGGGATTCTCCGCCGACGTGCGGGATTATGCCGCCCTCCAAGCGGCGATTCAAAAAACGCGCGAGCGCTATGGCGAAATCGACATTCTGCTTTGCGGCGCGGCGGGGAATTTTCCGGCGCCGGCCGTGGGGATGTCCGCCAACGGATTCAAAGCGGTGATCGACATCGATTTGCTGGGCACGTTCAACACCTGCCGCGCGGCGTACGAGCATCTGCGCAAACCGGGAGCATCGGTGGTGAGCATCTCGGCCACGCATGCGTTCCGGCCGATCCCGCTGCAATCGCACGTGTGCGCCGGAAAAGCGGGCGTGGATATTCTCATGAAGGTTCTGGCGCTCGAATGGGGGCCGGCGGGAGTGCGTGTTAATGTCGTGAGTCCCGGGCCGGTGGCCGATACCGAAGGAATGCGGCGGCTGGCGCCGACCGATGAGATCCGCCGGCGTGTTACGGAATCGGTTCCGCTACGCCGGTTCGCCACCAAGGACGAGATCGCCGATCTCGTTTTCTTTTTGTGTTCCGACGCTGCGGCTTATATCACGGGCGCGGTTTTTGTCTGCGACGGCGGGCATTCGCTATCCGGTTCGAGCTTCGCGGAGTTCCTGGGCAGCACGAAATAATTCACGGCGCTGCGTCCGGCTTCCGGGGTGGGCAGGAAGCCAAATAAAGCGGATGATAAAATCGCAGTAACGGATGAATCCGGATTTCCTTGTCGTCGGCGCCGGGGTGGCCGGGCTGCGTGCGGCTATCGAACTGGCGCAGGCGGGCGAGGTGCTGGTTATTGCCAAAGACACGCTTCGCGAGTCATCGTCGGAGTACGCGCAGGGCGGAATTGCGGTCGCGCTGAACGATGACGATGAGGTCCGCCTGCACGAACAAGACACGATCGCGGCCGGAGATGGACTTTGCAATCGCGCCGCCGTACACACGCTGGTAGAAGAAGGCCCGGCGGCGATCCAGCAGTTGATCGACTGGGGCGCGCAGTTTGACCGCGAAGGCGACCGGCTGGCGTTTACGCGCGAGGGCGCGCACAGCCGCAAACGTGTTCTGCACGCGCATGGCGATTCCACAGGCCACGAAATCGCGCTGACTCTGAACCGCCAGGCATCGGGAATTCCGAATATCCATTTCCAGAGTTACGCGGCTGTTACAGACCTGCTGCTGGAAGACGGCGCCGTATGCGGGGCGATAGTGTACGACGAAATGGCGCACGAGAGCTCGCTGATTTTTGCGCGCGCCGTGCTGCTGGCCACCGGCGGCCTGGGGCGTGTTTATCTCGACACCACCAATCCCGATGTCGCCACCGGTGACGGCGTTGCTATGGCGTGGCGGGCGGGAGCCGAAATCAGCGATATCGAATTCGTGCAATTCCATCCGACCGCGCTGCACGTGCCCGGCGCACCGCCGTTTCTTTTGTCGGAAGCGCTGCGCGGGGAAGGGGCATATCTGATAAACGCGCACGGTGAGCGTTTCATGCAGCGCTATCACCGGCTGGGAGAACTGGCGCCGCGCGATGTGGTGGCGCGCGCTATTGTGTCCGAGATGCGCATCACCAACGCTCAGCACGTCTTTCTCGACCTGCGTCACCGGGGCGAGCATTTCGTCCGCTCGCGCTTTCCGCGGATCTTCGAGACGTGCCAGCATTACGGCGTGGACCTGGGGAGCGAGCCTGCCCCGGTGCATCCGGCGGCGCACTATGCCATGGGCGGCGTGCGCACAGATCTGGACGGGCGCGGCAGTCTGCCGGGTTTGTATGCGGCGGGGGAAGCGGCGTGCACCGGTGTGCACGGGGCCAACCGGCTGGCCAGCAACTCGTTACTGGAAGGAGTTGTGTTCGGCGCGCGCGCGGGCCGAGTGATGCGCGACTATCCGGGCAAACCTCCCGTTCCGCGCAAAGTGGATTTGCCGGTTCAGCAATTCCCCTGTATCACTGAAGCGCAGGTCCGGAAGATCGCGTGGAACAAGTGCGGCATTATCCGCTCCGGGGATCAACTGGAAGAAGCCTGCGAACGGTTTCGCACCGATTTGCAGGTCCGCAATCCGGAGCCCGGGCTGGCGGAGTTCTGCCTGCGGAATCTGCACACCGTAGCGATGCTGATCGCGCGGGCTGCATTGGCCCGCAAGGAGAGCCGCGGCGCACATTTTCGGACCGATTATCCGGAAAAGCTCCCGTCGTTCGAGAAGCATTCCGTTATCACCAAAGATGACGAAGTCCGGTTCCGTTAAAGCGCGCCCGGCCGGGAAGGGTGCAGCGGCAACCGGCGCCTGGGTACGCGTTATCGCGAATCCAAACCGGCAGCAGGTGATCGCGCCGATTTGCGCGCTGCTGATTTTCGCCGCCTTACCTATTCGCGAGCTGGGGCCGGGTTCGGTGCTTTGGACCGCCCCATGCATTCTGCTGGCTGCCATGCTGATCGCCTGGGCGGCCGAATCGGCGCAGTTTTTCGTGGCGCAGGGATTCGCGCTGGCCATCCTGGCGTGGCTGCAGACACTGCCGGAATTTGCCGTGGAGGCCGTGCTGGCGTGGAAACAGCAGGTGCCGCTGCTGCTGGCAAATCTTACCGGCGCGCTGCGGCTGCTCACCGGGCTGGGCTGGCCCATGATTTACTTCGTCGCATGCACAGCATCCCGCTTGCGCGATCGACGGCCGCTCAAACGAATTGTGCTCGAGCCAGCCCAGGCCGTAGAAGTCGTCGGCCTGCTGGCGTCGCTGGTTTATATTGCGGTCATCTGGTGGAAAGCGAGGCTGGATGTCACCGACGCCGCCATCCTGATCTGCGTTTATACGGCCTACCTGATGGTGTTGCGGCTCATGCCGCCGGAGAAACCGGAAGGCATCGAGGACCTGGAGCTGATTCCGCGCAGCATCGTGACGGCCTGGCGGCCGCTGCGTATCGGGCTGATTGCCGGTCTGTTTCTTGCCGGCGGCGTGCTCATTTATTTCACGGCGGAGCCGTTCCTGGGCAGCCTGCTGGCGCTATCGGCCGTGCTGGGGGTGCCGACGTTTGTGTTCGTCCAATGGATCGCTCCGTTCGTCTCGGAGTTCCCGGAAAAAGTTTCGGCGTTTTACTGGGCGCGCACCGTGGATCGCGCTTCCATGGCCTTGATGAACATGGTTTCGAGCAACATCAACCAGTGGACGCTGCTGGCGGCGATGCTGCCGGTGGTTTACTCGATCAGCCGTGGCGCTCCATCAACCATTGCATTCGATTCGCAGCAGGAGATCGAGCTACTCATGACGCTCGGGCAATCGCTTCTCGGGGCGCTGTTCCTGATCCGGATGGAACTGGTGTGGTGGCAGGCCGCGGCGCTGTTCGCATTATGGGCCGTGCAGTTTGCGCTCTCACCGATCACGCCGGGGCCCGGTTTTTGGGGAACGATCGCCGGCCGCATACACTGGGATGTAACTTGGGCGTACCTGGGATGGTCGGCGATCGAAATCCTGCGCCTGGTGGCCGGCCGGCGTATGCCGCTCGCGTTCCGGCTGTTTGCAGAGATGTGGCGACGCAACGTGCGGTAGGTTTCTAAGCGTTACACCCGATTGTCCCCCCCCGCTTTGCTCCATAACCTAGAAGAGGGAGTCACCCATGCTGCGTGGTGTCGTTATCTGCCCGGAACAGGAACTGCGGACGGGCCTGAAAGATTCGCTGGAGGCGACCGGGCTGGTATCGATCGGGCGCGCGCTCGATCGTTATCCGAGCTTAGAGGACCTGGGCCGCTTTCTGCGCGCCGCGGCGCCGGACGTGGTATTTCTCAGCGTGGGATCCCTCAAGCAGGCCCTGGATCTGGCGGCCCGCATCGAGACCCAGGCTTCAGGCACACAAATTGTCGCCGTCGGCCGGGCCTGTCATCCTGACACGCTGCTGGAGACGATGCGCGCGGGCATTCGCGAATTTCTGGCCCCTCCGTTCGCCGACGGCGCCATACGCCAATTGCTAGAACGTGTCGACCAGATTGTCGAAAAACAGCCGCCGGCGATCGAATCCACGGATTCCGTGCTGGCGTTTCTGCCGTCGAAGGCCGGCGTGGGCTGCTCGACGGTAGCGCTGAACACCAGCATCATGCTTTCGCAGCTTCCCGGAATGCGAGTGCTGCTTGCGGACTTCGATCTCAACTGCGGCATGATCGGATTCATGCTGCAACTGGACTCTCCGTTTTCGGTGGTCTCGGCGGCCGAGAACGCGCACCAGATGGATGAAGACCTCTGGCAAAAGCTGGTGGTCAGCCGCGGGAATCTGGACGTGCTGCATGCCGGAAAGCTCGCGCCGGGCATACGCATCGAGGCTTCGCAAATCCGGCACCTGCTCGAATTTGCACGACGGAATTACAAAGCCGTGGCCATTGACCTATCCGGAATCCTGGAAAAATTTTCGGTCGAGATCCTGCACGAGGCTCAACAGATCTTTCTGGTGTGCACGCCGGAAGTGCCCAGCCTGCATCTGGCTCGCGAGAAGCTGCGCTTCCTGCGCAGCCTGGACCTGGACGGCCGGGTGAAGATTCTGCTCAATCGCGCGCAGCGCCGCTCCTTTATTCCGGTTTCGGAAATAGAAAAGCTGCTCCAGCTCCCGGTGCACATGAGTTTTCCCAACGACTATATGGGAGTCCACAAGGCGCTGACGGCCGGTAAACACGTGGATGCGTCCTCCGAGCTTGGCAGAGGATTTCGCGCGCTGGCCGAATCGATCCGGAATGTCAAGAAACCCGTCCCGCAGCCTAAGCCGGGTTTGCTCGAAGTATTCCGGCCCCGCAGAAGGCCTCAGCCGGGCCCGGAGCACAGCGCGCTAGCCTGCTAGATTTCACTCAGGCGCGCATGTTCATGGGAGCGGGTTCACCGCTTCCCCATTTCAGCAGAGTCGTGCACGGGCGCGTGAGCGGGTCATCGTAATGGTTCGGGCTGATGCGCAGCGCATAGCCCATCCGGCCGGTCTGTTGCGGGACGATTTCTTTGGCGAACACAGCTACGGAACCGTTCCTCTCGACCGGCGGCAGCACCAGCACCTCGGTATCTTCCAGGCTGCCGCTGGCGCTGATGCGTCCCATCACCAGCTCCACGCGCACGTCCTCGGGCTCGAGACCGGCGAGCTCGACCGCGGCGCGCACCGGAACCGTCACCCCGCTGGTTACCGGCCCCATGGGCGCAGGACCGGTTTCGACGAACCGGATTTTGTCCCACACTTCCCGGACTTTCCAGTTCCATTTCACACGCGAGCGCGCTTTCGCAAAGCCGCTGCCGGCCTGCACGACCCAGGCCTGATGCGCAGGATCGTACATTTCACGCAGGTATTCGCGCACCATTCGCCGGCAGTCGAACCGCGGGCTGAGGTTCTTGATCGATTTTTTTACGCGGCGCATCCATTCCGGCGTGCCCTGGTCGCGGCGCTCGTAATACATGGGAACGATTTCGTTCTCGAGCAGGTAATAGATAGCGCTGGCGTGCATGTTGTCCTGGTCTTCGGAATAGAACTCGCGTTCACCGATGGCCCAGCCGCCCGAATCCTCGTAGGCTTCGTCAAACCAGCCGTCCAGAATGCTCAGATTCAACACGCCGTTGAGCGCGGCCTTCATTCCGCTGGTGCCGCAAGCTTCTTCGCCGCGCCGCGGGTTGTTCAGCCAAAGATCCACGCCCTGGATCAGCTCGCGCGCCACTTTCATGTCGTAATCTTCGATGAAAACAATATGTTTCCAAAGCTCGGGATCGCGCGAGTACTCGACCACTTCCCTAATCTGCGATTTCCCCGGGTGATCTTTGGGATGCGCCTTGCCGGCGATTACAATCTGCGCCGGCCGGTCTTTATTGCAAAGGATTCGCTTCAGCCGCTCGGGATCGCGAAAGATCAGGGTGGCCCGCTTATACGTGGCAAAACGGCGCGCAAAACCGATGGTGAGGACATTGGGATCGAGCACCTCGGCGGCGTGGCGCAGCTCCGAAGAAGCGGCTTTGCGCCGCAGGGCTGAAGACGTCTGGCGGTCGCGAACAAAGCTGATCAGCCGGCGTTTTCGGCGCCGGTGAACTTCAGACAATTCTTCATCCGGAATCTCGTCCACCAGATCCCATATCTTCGAATCGGCGGTGCGCTCGCGCCAGTCCGGCTGAAGATACTGGTCGTAGAGGGCCGCCAGGTCTCCATTCAGCCAGCTCGGCAGATGCACACCATTGGTCACCGAGGTAAGCGGCACCTCCCAGGTGGGCAGCGTGGGCCAAAGCTCCTGCCACATCTCCTGAGCAACCCGCCGGTGCAGCCGGCTGACGGCGTTGCGGTAGGACGAGGTCCGCAGCGCCAGCACGGCCATCGAGAAGCGCTCTCCCGGATCGGACGGATTGCGCCGGCCGAGCGACATGAGTTGATCGAATTCGATGCCCGCTTCGCGGCAATAACCGCCGAAATAGTAATGCATCATGCCGGGGTCGAACAGATCGATGCCCGCGGGAACCGGCGTGTGCGTGGTGAAGACGTTGTTGGTGCGGGAGGCTTCGAGCGCCTCTTCAAAGTTGAGGTGTTGTTCCTGCATCAGGACGGCGATGCGCTCGACCGCAAGAAAAGCCGAATGGCCCTCGTTCATGTGATAGACGGTCGGCGCCAGATTCATGGCTCGCAGCGCGCGCGGCCCGCCGATGCCCAGCACGATCTCCTGCCGGATGCGCGTGTCCATATCGCCGCCATATAACTGGTCGGTGATATCGCGGTCCTGCGGCAGGGAATTGTCCTGGATGTTGGTGTCCAGGAGAATGAGTTTCGTCCGGCCCACATCCATACGCCAAACCTGGATGGCAATCGGGCCGGTGGGCAACCTTACGCTGACTTTCAGATCTTCCCCCGCCGCATTCTTTACCGGCTGAATCGGCAGCGTGTAGAAGTCGTTGTCCAGATAACGTTCCTGCTGCCAGCCATCGGCATTGAGCACCTGGCGGAAATAGCCTTGTTGATAAAGCAGTCCTACTCCGATGAGCGGCAGGTTCAGATCGCTCGACGATTTCAAATGGTCGCCGGAAAGGATGCCCAGGCCGCCGGAGTAAATCGGCAGGCACTCGGTCAGCCCATATTCTGCCGAAAAGTACGCAATCAGCTTGCCGTCCTGTGCCGGGCGGCCGTCCTGCATGTGCGCGTCGTAGCGCTGGCAGGCCTGCGCGTAATGGGCGAGATAGCGCGGATCGGCGGCGGCCCGCTCCAGATTTTCCTGCGAGACGCGGCCGAGCATCACTACCGGGTTATAACCGCAATCTTTCCAGAGATTTGGGTCGAGACGCCGGAACAGCGCCCGAATCGTGGGCTCCCAGGCCCAAAGAATGTTGTATGCCAGCTCGGCCATTCGCGAGAGCGCCGGTGGGATCGCCGGGCGCACCAGAAATTCCCGAACTGGCTGAATTTGAAATGCCATTCTGTTTCTAAGAGATTATTAAAGTCACTCTAGCGCAAATAAACCCCGGAGGTGCGTCGGGGATTTTCCTTACCGGTACTGCAAAATATCCCGTCTACCTGTGGGTACAGTTATTTCCCATCTGCGGAAAACGCGAGCAGCACGTTTCCAGGCATGCCTCCCAACTGCCCGTATCCGGAGTTCACGTACAGCATACCGCGCACGACCGTTGGCCCGGTGGCGTTGAGGGATCCGCCGTGGGCCGTGACGCCGTTCGTGGACGGAAATTCGCGCAGACTGTCAAAATCCCAAAGCATCTTCCCATCGGCGGCCGCATAGGCGCGCAGGTGGCCGTCCATCGAGCCCGAGAACGCCACGCCTGGAATGGCGCTGACCGGAGCCATCAACGCAGCGCTGCAACCCGGCGTTCCGATACATGCAGGATGCGGCGGGGCCGCGTACCACAGCTTGTCGCCGGTGGCGAGGCTCAGCGCGAACAGGCCGCCGCCCATTTCGGGGTTGTGGCGGGCAAGGTCGATATCGGAAAGCGCTACATAGACGGCGCGATCGTCCGCCGCGGACCCCCATTCGATTCCACCCAGCGCACCGCCCTTTCCCACGCGGACCTGCCACACGATTTTTCCCTGATGATCCGGATCGATGGCATGCACAACGCCGGATTTCTGGCCGGCAATCAGCAGCCGCCGGCCATCGGCAAGCGATCGCAGAATCGGTGACGAACCGAAATCCAGGTCTTCCCCGTTGTGCTCAGGGCAACTGGCTCTCTTCGGGTTAACGCAGTTGAAGTTCCAGCCGTCGCCCTCAGTCATCTGGCGCGCCCATTGCAGGCTGCCGGTTTCAAGGTCAAACGACAAGATCGCATCCGTATATTTGACGGGCGGATCGGCGTAGCCGTTCCCGGTGGCGACATAGATAGCTTTGCGCTGGGTATCGATAGTCGGCGATGACCAGATCGCCGCGCCCGCCGGGCCGGTGAGCTGCGTGCCGGCACTGGAAACCCGAGTGGCTTTTGGAGGATCCGGAATCGCGTAAGCTTTCCAGATTTGCTTTCCGTTGTGCTCATCGAGCGCCACCACGCTGCCGCGGAACGTGCAGCAGGGGTATTTGGGATTGCCGCCCGGGACTTCCTCAATCGAGGATACGGGCACGTAAAGCCTTCCGCCATAAAGCTTAGGGGCGCCGGTTATGCGCGCGAACGGGTGCTCTTCAACCTTTACCTTCCACATCAGCTCGCCGGAGCGGGCGTCCAGGCAATAAGCCTGCGCCTGAACATCGCCAAAGTAAATATGGGTGAGTGGCGGATCGATCGAAATCGCCGTGCGCACCGTGGACGAGGCTTTGAAGGTCCAATAGATGCAACCGGTGCGCGCATCGAGCGAATAGACGTTGCCATCTTCGCTGCCTATGAAGACGCGCCCGCCGGCCACGGTGGGCTGTCCGAAAACGCTTGTCGTGTTGGGGAATCCGAACGCCCATTTGAGCTTCAGGGCGGGAACCTGATCGGCGGCGAGACCTGCCTGAGCCGCCGGCTGAAAGCGAGAGTTCGCGAGATCGACTCCCCAGCCGTTCCAGGCGGGCGCAGGCTCGAGCAGCGAGCCGCTATCGTTGCACCAGCCGACACGGATGGATCCGGCTGTGCCGCTGCTGTTCGATAAATACTCCGCGACGGCCCGCCGCTCGTTCGCGGAAAGAGCACTCGCCTGCTCCTTCATGCTGCCGGTATCGAGCGCGGCCAAGATCGCCGGACGGGTCATGTGGCCCAGCGCTTCGCGAAGGGGTGCGCGGGTTTTGCTTTCCGGTGAGTGGCAGGCAGCACAGTGTTTCTCAAAGAGCGCCGCGCCGTCCTGGGCGGAAAGGGAGGCGCAGGCAACCAGCAGAATCCCGAGCAGCCGCATCAGGGGGAGCATATCACGGGATGCGGTGCAGAGCCTGTGGCGTGCGTTGTATAGTGAGGTTACCGTTGGCATTGCGATTCCTGATTTTTCTGTGCTCCACGGTCCTCGCGGCAGGGGTTCAAGCGGCATCGCGCGTGGTGATTGTGGACGTGGACTCGATGGTCCACCCCATCACTGTGGAGATCGTTTCGCGCGCCATCGATGAGGCGGCGCTGGAGAATGCCGAAGCCGTTCTGGTCCGGCTGAACACACCGGGCGGGCTTATGGACGCCATGCGCGAGACCATTCAGAAAATTGTCGCATCGCCAGTCCCGGTCATCACCTATGTGACTCCGAGCGGCGGGCGGGCCGCATCGGCTGGGTTCTTTTTACTGGAGGCCGGCGATATTGCCGCTATGGCGCCCGGGACCAACACGGGCGCGGCGCATCCGGTTCTGATGGGCGGCCAGATGGACCCGATCATGAAACAGAAGGTGGAGAATGACGCCGCCGCGTTGCTGCGCAGCCTGACGGCTAAGCGCGGCCGCAATAGCGATCTGGCGCAGAAGGCGGTCCTCGAAAGCAAATCCTTCACGGAGAAAGAAGCGCTCGACAATCATCTGATTGAAATGATCGCCACCAGCGATGAGGACCTGATGCGCCAGCTGGACGGCCGCACGGTCACCCGCTTCGACGGCCGCAAGCAGACGATACACTTAAGCGGCGTCCAACTGGTTCATTACCAAAGGAACCTGCGCGAGCGGGTGCTCTCGTCGATCAGCGATCCCAATATTGCTTTGATTCTACTGGCGGTGGGCGCGCTTGGTCTTTACGCGGAGTTCTCGCATCCCGGCCTGATTTTCCCGGGCGTAGCCGGAGCGATCCTCCTGCTGCTCGGGCTCTCGGCGCTTTCCATGCTTCCCATCAACTGGCTGGGAGCGGCGCTGCTGATTCTGGCATTCGCATTTTTTGTTCTGGAGGCCAAATTTGCATCGCACGGCATTCTGGCAGTGGGCGGTGCGATAGCCATGGTGCTCGGGGCGGTGCTGCTGATCAACAGCCCGGTGCCGGAAATGCGCATTCATCTCTCAACCGCCATTGCCGTGGCCCTGCCCTTCACCATCATTACCGTGTTCCTGGTTTCACTCGTTGTGCGCGCCCGTTCCGCCAAGGTGGTCACGGGCAGCGAAGGGATGATCGGCGAAATCGGGGTAGCGATCGGCGATCTCACTCCCGAAGGCCGGGTCTTCGTTCATGGAGAATACTGGAATGCGGTCGCGCCGGCGCCGCTGAAATCCGGAGATCAGGTGCGTGTGACTTCGGTCGACCACCTGCGTCTCTCGGTGGAACCTGTGCAATCTCAAACGCGAGGCTGATATGCCATTCGAGTCTTCCACGCTGCTGATTGTCGTCATCATCATCATCGTCGTGTATCTGCTGTCCTCTATTAAGATCCTGGCCGAGTACGAGCGCGGCGTCATTTTCCGGCTGGGCCGTGTTCTCGATCATCCCAAGGGTCCGGGATGGATTCTGGTTTTTGCGCCGATCGACCGGATGGTGCGGGTTTCTCTGCGGGTCGATACCCTGGAAGTTCCGCCGCAGGATGTGGTGACGCGCGACAACGTTACGGTCAAAGTAAACGCCGTGATTTATTTCCGGGTGATCGACCCGAAGCTGGCGGTGATCGAGGTATCCAATTTTCTCTACGCCACCTCGCAGCTTGCCCAGACGACGCTGCGCAGCGTGCTGGGCGAGGTCGAACTGGATGAATTGTTGAGCCAGCGCGAGAAGCTGAATGTCCGGTTGCAATCCATTCTCGATCAGCACACGTCGCCCTGGGGTGTGAAAGTCACGATGGTGGAGGTCAAGCAGGTCGATCTGGCGGAGCAGATGATCCGCGCTATCGCCCGCCAGGCCGAAGCCGAGCGCGAACGCCGCGCCAAGATCATCCATGCCGAGGGCGAGTTTACGGCGTCGGACAAGCTGGCCCAGGCGGCGGCAATAATCCAGACACAGCCGGCGGCAATTCAGTTGCGATATTTGCAGACTCTGGTAGAAATTGGAACGGAAAAGAACACAACCATTGTTTTCCCGCTGCCAGTCGATATACTTTCTTCTTTGGAGCGTGCTTTGGACCGTTTGGGAAAAACGGACGGCAAATCCTGACGAGGGCCTCAGGCCACTATGAGCAAAACCGAAGGCGAGTATGAGCTGGTATTGGGCAACCGCCAGCTTCTGAGCGCATTCTTTATCATCGTTATTCTGTTTGGCGTGTTCTTCACCATGGGCTATGTGGTGGGGCGTAACTCGGCGCCGGCTTCTGCCGCGTCGTCGACCGCGTCGGGCGTGGCTGCTAATGTGAAACCGGACAGCGCCTCACCCGCGCCGGCTGTTACACCTCCGGTTACGCCTCCGGCGGAAACCCCAAAGGAAACGCCGCCGGCTCGGATTGAAACCAAGCCGGTCGCGCCGGCTGACAAGCCTGCGGAAAAAACCGAGGCTCCGGCGCCTGCGAAGCGCACTCCGATGAAGTCCGCAGAACCGTCGCCCAGCCGGGCGGCCGCTAGTTCTACAGGTGTACCCGCAATCACGCCCGGCCCTGGCAGAATGTACCTGCAGGTGGCCGCTGTCGCGCAACCGCAGGCCGGTGTGGTGGTGGATACATTGAAGCAGAAAGGATTTCCCGCAATGCTGGCGCAAGGTCCTAACGCTACGCTGTTTCGCGTGGTCGTGGGCCCGTATCCCGACGCCGCCTCGGCCGGAAAAGCGAAGGCGGGCCTCGAGAGCGCGGGCTTTCGTCCCATATTGAGGAAATGACGAGCGCTCTGGTGAATATCGCCGGAGCGCGCCCGCATCTGCCGGAATGGGCGCGCCGCGGCCCGACACACTATGAATCCCTGCACCGCTTGAAAACCGACTTGCGCCGTCTGCATCTCCATACGGTCTGCGAATCGGCGCGCTGCCCCAACATTCACGAATGTTTTAACCGCGGCGCGGCGACCTTCATGATTCTGGGCAATCTCTGCACCCGGGGTTGTGGATTCTGTTCGGTCCCCAAAGGCTCGCCTGCAAAGCAAGACATGCGGCTCGATCCCGATGAGCCGGCCAACGTGGCGCGCATGGCGGCACGCATGCATCTGCGTTACATAGTGATCACCAGCGTCAACCGCGATGATCTCCCGGATGGCGGCTCACGGCATTTTGCGGAAACAGTCCGCGAAGTCCGGTGTGCCTTGCCCGAGGCGCGCGTCGAGGTGCTGACGCCCGATTTTTGCGGTGATTTCGATGCCGTGGCACGTGTGCTCGACGCCGGCCCGCACGTGTTCAATCACAATGTCGAGACCGTCGCGCGGCTTTACCGGCGGGTGCGCCCGCAGGCGAACTACGATCAATCGCTCGAGGTTCTTGCATTCGCGCGCAAGCACCGGCCCGATGCCCTGACGAAATCCGGCTTCATGGTGGGGCTGGGCGAAACGATTCGGGAAGTACATACTTTACTGCGCGATCTGCGTGCCGCAGGCGCCGATGTCGCGACCATCGGACAATATCTTCAGCCCACACGGCGCCATCTGCCGGTTGCGGAGTACCTTGCCCCTGCAGCGTTTGAAGCCTACCGCGATTATGGCCTTTCGCTCGGCTTCAAGATGGTGTTCAGCGGCCCGCTGGTGCGCAGCTCCTATATGGCCGACCACGTGAGCGAGCAGGCGGCACGGACGAACGCTTGAAGTATCTGCGGTTCGATTTTCCGCTCGCGGCTCTGACAGGTGTTCTGCTGATCCTCGCATTTCCTCGATTTGACTTCGTATGGCTGGCGGCCGTGGGGCTTGCGCCGTTGTTAGTGGCGCTGGACCGCGAACCGCGGCCGCTGCGGCGCTTCCTGCTCGGTTACGCCTGCGGCATCGTCTATTGGTTCGGCGTTTGTTACTGGATCGAGTATGTTCTCGCGGTTTATGGCGGCCTGGGCGCGGCCGGGGGCTGGGCGGTATTCGCTTTGTTCTGCCTGTTTAAAGCGCTGCACATGGGCGCGTTCGGGTTGTTCGCGGGAATCGCCCTGCGCACTAGTTGGGCCATTCCGGCGGTTGCGGCGCTTTGGGTCGCGATTGAGATGACGCACGGATGGCTTGGCTTCGCATGGCTGGCGCTGGGAAACGCGGGCATCGACATGGGCATCCCGATGCGGCTTGCGCCTTACACAGGGGTCTACGGCCTTTCGTTCGTTTTCGCCATGATGGCAACGGCGCTGGCGCTGGCCTTGCTGCGGCGGCCGCGCCGGCAGCTCTTGTGGCTGGCGCCGCTGCCGCTCGCGATTCTTTTGCCGCACCTTCCGGAATTTCAGCGCGGCCGGCAGGTCGCCACGCTCGTGCAGCCAAATGTTTCTGATACCGCACAATGGACACGGCAGTCGGTGGAAAAGCTGGAACGAGGGCTTGTGTACCTCTCGATCAAGACTGCTTTGAACGACAAGAATGCTCCTGCGCAGCTCATCGTTTGGCCGGAAGTGCCGGCGCCGCTCTACGCGGATGATCCGGGCTTTCTACACACCGCCGCCGACCTGACGCGCGTGAGCCGTGCGTATCTGCTGGCGGGAGTGGTAGCGCACCGGGCCGATGGCGCGCCGCTGAATTCGGCGCTGCTGGTCGAGCCATCGGGTGAAGTCGCCGGCCGCTACGATAAGGTCCACCTGGTTCCGTTCGGCGAGTTTGTCCCATGGCCGTTCGGATTCGCCAACAAGATTTCGACCGAAATCGGCGATTTTCAGCCGGGCAATAAAGCCGTCGTGATGCCCATGGCCGATCACCGCATCGGCACGTTCATCTGTTATGAGTCGGTGTTCCCGAATTTCGTGCGCGAGTTTGCGGCGGGTGGCGCGGAGTTGCTGGTGAATATCTCGAACGACAGTTGGTTCGGCAAAAGCTCGGCGCGATTGCAGCACCTCAAGATCGCCAGGATGCGGGCAGCGGAAAACCGCCGCTGGCTGCTGCGCTCGACCAATGACGGCATTACCGCCACGATCGATCCCGCCGGCCGGCTGCTTGGAACGCTGCCGAACTATGTGGAAGCCGCATCGCGCAGCGGTTTTTCCTACATTAATGAGACGACGTTCTATACGCGGCACGGCGACTGGTTCGCATTCGGCTGCGCCGGCTTTGCGGTGCTGATTCTCGCGGCCACGCGGCTCAAATGGATTTGAGCTTCAACTGTGCCGGATCACCAGCACGTCGCCGTCCTTGACGATGTACTCTTTGCCTTCCAGGCGCAGCAGGCCTTTTTCGCGAACGCCGGGATAGCCGCCGAGATCGACCAGCGTTTTCCAGTTCACCACTTCGGCCCGGATGAATTTCTTTTCAAAATCCGAGTGAATCGCGCCTGCCGCCTTCACCGCCGTGCTGTCGATCGGAACGGTCCAGGCACGCACCTCGGTTTCGCCGGCCGTGAGAAAGGACATCAAGCCTAACAGGCGATAAGACGCGCTGATCATACGCTCGAGCCCGGATTCTTTGAGACCGTAGCTGGCGAGGTATTCACGCGCCTCATCCGCCCCCAGTTCCGCCAGCTCGGCTTCGATTTTTCCGCAAACCGCCGTGACCTGGGTGCGCGCGCGGCCGCTTAACCTGCCGTCCCGGTATTGCGCTTCGATCTCATGCAGCCGCAGAGCGTCCGTCTCGCCGATATTGAGCACATAAAGCATGGGCTTTTGCGAGAGGAACTGGAAACCGCGGATGCGCTTCTCTCCCTCGGCATCGAGCTCCAGGTGCCGCAACGGCCGGTTGGCTTCGACCAGCGCTTTGCATTTTTCGAGCAGTTCGAATTCGCGATCCAGCTCCGGATTTTTGATTTTTTTGCGGTCTTTTTCCAGCCGCTCGAGGCGCTTTTCGATCACCACCAGATCGGTCAATACCAGCTCGGTCTCTACATCGTCGATATCCCGCAGCGGATCGATCGAGCCCTTCTCGTGAGGAATGGTGGCGTCTTCGAACAGCCGCACCACGTGCGCGAAGGCGTCCGCCACCCGCAGGCCCGCCAGATAACTCGGGTCGCGCAGGTTTTCTTTGGAAATCGCCGGAAAATCGACATATTCAACCGTGGCGTGAGTGATTTTCGGAGGCTCGAACAGTTTCGCCAGCTCATCCAGGCGCGTGTCCGGGACTTTCGCTACGCCGGTGCGTGCGGCTGTTGAACCCATGCGGGTCTCCTGGTGCGCGCCGGTAAGAATCGTGAAGAGCGATGTCTTGCCCACCATGGGCAGGCCGATAATGGCAGTTTTCATGAAGGCGGTTGCGGGTTACAAAGGTACGTCAATCTGGCTCAGGATGTCTTCGATAATGCGGTCGCCCAGATCGCCGCGGCGTTGCGCCAGCGCTGCCCGGGCGTTCACCACGACGCGGTGAGCGAAGACCGGAGTCGCCAGGCGTTTCACGTCGTCCGGGATGGCATATTCGCGGCCTTCGACGAGCGCCAGCGCCTGCGCCGCGCGGTAGAGGGCCTGCGAACCTCGCGGACTCACGCCTAAAGCCAGCGAGTCATGCGTGCGTGTCTTCTCTACGATCGCGAGCATATAATCCACCAGGGATTCATCCACGGTGACGCGATGCACCGTGGCTTGCAATTGCACGACATCTTCGGCCGTGAGCACGCGATTCGCTGTCGATGCAGTTTCTGCGAAATTGCGCACGATGTCGCGCTCGCTGGCGGAATCCGGATAGCCGATCCGCAGACGCATGAGGAAACGATCGAGCTGCGATTCGGGCAGAGGATACGTGCCGTGGTGCTCCACCGGGTTCTGCGTGGCGATCACCATGAACGGTGTGGGCAGAGGGTGCGAATGGCCATCGATGGTCACCTGGCGTTCGTTCATCGCCTCCAGCAGCGCCGACTGCGTTTTCGGGGTTGTGCGATTGATTTCATCTGCCAGCAGAAAGTTGGTGAAGATCGGTCCCGGCTTGAACTCGAAGGCTTCGGAATGCGCGTTGTAGATAGTGACGCCCACGACGTCGCTGGGAAGCATGTCGCTCGTGAATTGCAATCGGTGGAAACTGGAATCGACCGCGCGCGCCAGCGCCTGCGCCAGCGTGGTCTTGCCGACCCCTGGGACGTCTTCGATCAGCAGATGTCCCCGCGCCAGCAGACAGACCAGCGACAGGCGCACCGCCTCGGGCTTGCCGCGAATGGCCGATCCGAGCGCCGACTCGAGCGCTGCAAGTTTCCCAAAGGCTACGGGAGGAGCGAGTGCGGCCGGCGGGGCATCCATAATTTCCCGCTGGGACATTAAAGCTATAATACTAAATTCACCCCGTTCGACGAGCCGCCGCTCCGGTTGCCGCATACTTCCGGTGTCTCGTTGCCGAGGGCGCGTAGCTCAGTTGGTTAGAGCGCCTGCTTCACACGCAGGACTTTCCCTTCCAACGGCTCCATTTCTTCCGTTCTGTTTGCAATGTTTCCAACAACTTGGGGAATCTGCTTCTCGCTCGAAGCCAAGCCCACCAGCAAAATCGATGGGGTTTTGAGACAGTTTTGAGACAGGTGAATGGGGTGAACCCCTCCATATGAGACAATCTGCGATTGACACACTTGCCATTCAGTGATTTTTGCTAGTCAAACGTCGTCTTCTCCTTCAAAATAGGCTCGGCTGGTGAAGCGGAGGTGGGCTCTGGTGGAGACCAACCCGCCAAGGAATAACCGGCCGGAGACTCATCGAGACGATGGTCCGGGGAATCTGCTTCGGTCGGTTCCCCGTTAACCAACGCCAAATCGTGGGGTGGTCCACCGCCAAGCCCCGTTCGGCCATCAGTTCCTCCAGATCCCGGAGACTCAGGCAAACCTGCAATACCACCGCACACTAGGTGATCGAGCGCTGGCTTCGACGCAGATCCGAAGCGATCGCGGCACTACCCTGGGCGGCGGCAAGCTTCAAGGAACCAACCGTGCGAACGGAAACGTGAATACTGACGTCTCATTTGAGCGGTGCTGAGGTCTGATCGTACTTTTCCAATTCACGACGCGTGCTCCCTGCGCATACTCTATTCCCACACATAGTGCAGAATTTTGAAAGAACCGCGCTTTCAAACCCATTAACTGATAACGAGCCGTCCGGATATTTCTGAGGCACGGGAGAGCGCTTTGTCGCCGGGCGCATGCGTGCGAGCGCAGGACGGTGGTTTGGAGGAGGTGAATTCCATGCAATCTATTGGTCGGAACGTTACCAAGGCTTTCCTGATCCTAGTGTTACCCAGCGCGGCCTTGGCTGACTTGAGTGAAAACCTTATACTTCAGGCGAATTCGACGCTCAACCTCGAAACCGGGGCGGTGGGCAATTCCGGCGGGGACATCGTGTGGGATGGAAGCTCGATTGTCCCGCAAGGCACGGTCAAATTGCGGAACCTTCGGGTCATGGGCCAGCAGGCGTTTGACGCTTTCACCAAATCCTATTTTTCCTCGCTCGCGCCGAGCGGGAAGACGGTTCCGATTACGGCGGACCTGCTGTTGCCGGGAGACGGTATTGTCGCGCTCACGTCCGGCGGGCACGTGGCAAAGATTTTAGTTGGAACCAACGGCGGAGGCGTGATCTCTCTTCGCTTCACGACTTTTGACGTCACGCCAGCCGCGGGGCTTCCACTGATCACCGATGTTCTGAACAACTCCAGCACCATTCCCGAGGGTTATCCGAATTATGGGATTGCGCCGAGCAGTATTTTTATCATCGTCGGCGACTCTTTGGCCAATCCCGGTAATCCGGTGCTTCAGTCGAGCGCCGCGCCCGGAATTCCGTTGGCCCTGAATGGCGCCAGTATTTCGGTGGTCGTCAATGGGGTGACGACGCATCCCGGGATTTACTACACCAGTCCTAAGCAGATCGCCGCCGTTTTGCCGGCTGCGACTCCGGTCGGTGTCGGCTCGCTCACCGTGACGTATAACGGAGTGACGAGCGCACCGACACCGATCAAGGTAGTGGCCAGCGCGCTCGGCATAAATATGTACTATTCGAACAGCGGCGTCGCGACCGACGGCAAAACCGGTGCATTGATTAGTTTCACGAACTCCGGTGCGCCCGGCCAGGTGATCGTTCTATGGACCACCGGCCTTGGGGCCGATCCGGCCGACAGCGATCGCGTCTACACGCTAACGCCGCACAAGGTGAATACGCCATTACAAATCTATGTTGGCGGCGTGCTGGCCAAGATCTTGTATCAGGGCGCGTCGCCGTACCCCGGGGTAAACCAGATCAATCTCGAGATACCGAACGGCGCGTCCAGTGGCTGCTGGGTTTCGGTGGTGGCGGTAGCCGGAGCGGTGATCGCGAACGTGGTGACCATCCCGATCCATAACGGCGGCGGGGCATGCGTCGACGAGCTCAGCGGCCTCAACGGCAACCAGATTGCCCCGAGCGGCGGAAGAACGCTCAAAACCGGCCTGGCGGCCCTCATTCAGACGCATGCTCCAGACAAAACCGGGAATATCGTGATCACCAACAGCACGGATGCGGCGTTCATAAAGTATACCGGTCTGTATGCGCCGAGCTACTCGCTCTCACCCGGGGGATGCCTGCTGAACTATCGAAGTGCGGCCATCCCCGGGATTACCGGTCTGGACGCCGGCTCGATTACCCTGGCCGGGCCGGCTGGTTCCCCGGTGACTCTCAAACCTCAGTTCAAAGGTGCGTTCTACGCCCTTTTATCTGCGGACGCGATTCCATCCGCCGGAGGAACCTTCACATTCACAGGCACGGGCGGGGCGGATGTCGGGGCGTTCACGTCCACGCTTCAACTGTCCACACTGCTCAACTGGACGAATCCGGAAGTTGCGGCGAATATCGACCGCTCGAAGGACCTCCACATCACCTGGACCGGCGGGAATCCGGGCAGCTATGTGTATATCAGCGGCACCTCCACCGACTCCGCGAGATTGAATCTAAGTTTTATCTGCATGGCGAAAGCAGACGACGGAGGGTTCACAGTGCCGTCCAATATTCTGCTCGGAATATCGGCGGGAACCGGAGGTCTGCTGGTGCAAAACTTCATCCAATCGCCGCTTCCGGCAAGCGGGCTGGATGTGTCGACGGCGGCCGCAAGCATCAGTTTCAACAGAAGTAGCACGTATCAGTGAGCCGGCGGCCGAAGCCTCGATAGACGGCGGGTTGTTCCGCGCTGGCCCGTTGTGGTTTTGCAATTCATGAGCTCCGTGGGGGAGAATGTACGTTTCCCATGGGGCCCCAGGGTGGTCGCGGTGTCGAGCGAGAGCAAGTTCCTGCTCCACCCGCGAGAAACGCGAGCGGCGATTACCGCCGCCTGCTGGCAGCCCTGGCTTCGCGCGCAAGATGGCTGGGATCGAGAGATCCGGAGGGGGCCGCGCAGGAAGCGTTGAAGCGGTCGCTGGAAAATCCGGGTGCGCAGCCGTCGGTGAGGTATTACTTCGGCGAGCATGAGCCGTCCGGAATGGAAGCTCCCCGCTGGCCGCTCGACCAGCTTTTTGCCTGGCTACATGGTGTGCTGTACAACGTCGTGCGGGAGGAACAGAATCGGGCCGGCAGCCGGCGTGAGATTTTGTCGGGCGGGATCGGAGCCGACCAGCCACCAGGCATGCTGAATCCTGCCGATCCGGCGCCGGGGCAGCTCGATGTTCTGATTGAAAAAGAGATTCACGGGATTGTTGCGGATTGTTTTCTTAAGCTCGACCGCGAATATCAATCGGTTTTGCGAATGCGCGCCGACGGCCTAAAGTACGGAGATATTGCGAATCGTCTGGGCGTTAATGAAAACACGGTGGCGACCTGGGTCAGCCGCGGGATGAGGGAACTGGGCCAGCGTGTGCGGCGGCGTACGGGCCAGCCGATCGGATTGCGTCGTGGCGGAGACCAGTGATGGAGCCGGCCAAACCAAAACTCGACGAGCAAATCGATCGCTATGTTCGCGGCGAGTTGACGACGGACGAAGCTCGTAAGCTGGCGCAGGAGTCTCTTAATTCACCGGAGCTATTTGAAGAGCTGACTTATTCAGCAATCGCGAAGCAAGGGTTAGCCTCCGGAGCGATTCCGCAAGCGAATTTCGTACAGATTCGGCCGAGATCCCGATTCCTGGCGCCGGCCGCCATTGCCGCAACGGTGGTTTTGGCAGCGTCCCTCTATTTCTGGAAAGCGCGGGAGTTTCCTGGTGCAGAAATCCGGCCGGCCCGCCAAACGGCGGCGGAGTTGCGGGCGAAGCCGACTTTGACTTTTTCACCCGGTTCCGCCCAGCCGATTCTTATTGCGGCCGATCTCAACCCGCGCTCATCGCACGCCGAGCTGTTTCGCGGCGCCGAGCCCGAAGGTCGCGCGCCTCACGCTGAGGGCAAAATCGTTTCGATCGAGGAGCGCGTAGCTTCCATCAACCTGGGATCTATCGACGGTCTGGCAAAAGGGACCGAGCTCGATGTTTTTCGCGACACGAATTCGAAGCAACCCGACGGCCGGCTGCGGGTAACGACCGTTTTCCGCGACCGCGCGCGGGCGGAAGTACGGGCAGGCGGGTTAAGGGCCGGCGACCAGGTACGCGTGCCTGCTGCAGTTCACCTGAGCGCTCAAACCGATCAGGCGGAGGCGCTGTTCGGGCGCGGGGAACGCGATGCAGGGCTTCAGATGGCGGATCAGGCAATCCGGGAGGCCGCAACGGCGCCGCCCGGAGAAAGGCGAAAAGCAGTCGAACGGCTGGCCGCGCTGCAATATCAGGCCGGAGCGTTCGAGCCGGCTGAGGCTCGATATGAGGGGGCGGCCGGAAGCCTCGATCAGCCGCCGGTAGCGACGCCGGCCGAGCGGGCGGAGGTATGGAATAGTCTGGCCGTGATCCGGATGCTCAGAGGCGATTATGCGGGGGCTCAAGCTGCGCTGGATCAAGCTTCGAAATCGGCCGGCCCAGAAGTGGCCCCCGTGCAAAACCTGAACAATCGCGGCGCGCTGGCGGAACTGCGCGGCGACCGGCGAAAGGCGGAAACGCTGTACTCCCAGGCCCTCGCGGCGCTGGCGCCCGCTGCGGCCGAGCAGCGCCCGATTATCGAAACCAATCTGGCGCGAGTCAAAGGCTCGCATCCGTAGTGACAAAATGGGCTCAATCGTTCGTTGTCCTTGCGCTGCTGCTGGGCGGTTTGCCCCACTCCGCGAGCTCACAAGACAGCCAGCAGGCCGGCTGGACAACTCTCGACAAACAAGCTGAAGATTTCTACTCCAAAGGCGATCTAGCGCAAGCGATTGGCGCCGCGCGGCGGGCCGTGGCCGTGGCGAGTGATCCGAAAGAATCGGCCCGCAGTCTCGACCGGCTCGGATTTTTCGAGTACACGTCCGGCAATTTGAAAGACGGCGAGCGGGACCTGCGGCAGGCGCTGGAGATCCGCAAAGAAAAGCTGGGGGCGGAATCCGCCGATTACGCCGAGAGCGCCAACGATCTCGCACTTGTCTGCCGCGATTCGGGGAAACTGGCGGAAGCCCGTGCACTCGCGGAACAGGCGGTTTCGATAAGGTCGCGCGAGCCTGGAGAGCATCTGCGCCTGGCGGAGAGCCTGAATACATTGGGCAGCACTCTCGGCCTGATGGGGGATTACGATCTGGCGATTTCGAAAATGGAGCAGGCTCTGGCGATCCATGAATCGCAGCCTCAGCCAAGAGAACTCAACGAAGAATACGGAACCCTGTGCATCAATCTGGCAGGCACGTACCAGCGCGTGGGGAAATACGCCAAGGCCGAAGCTACTTTCGAAAAGGGATTGGACGTTCTTCGCCAGAAGCCCGGCATTCACCACCCGGCTTATTCAGCCAGCCTGGTCGCCTACGCTTATCTACAGGCGGATCTGGGCCATTACGCGGCCGCGGAAAAGCTGTATGACGAGGGCGGCAAGCTTCTGCGCGAACAACTCGGAGAACAGCACCCCTTTTACGCCGCATTCCTGAATAATCGGGCGGCTTTGTACACCGCATTAGGTAAACTCACCGTCGCTGAGGCCGACTACAGGAAAGCGCTCGATCTCAAACGGAAAATCTACGGCCCGGATGCTCTCACGATCGGCGCCTCATTGCGAAACCTCGCACGGCTTGTTTATCCCAGGGATCCAAGAGAAAGCGAGAGCCTGTTCCGGGAGGCTGTCGAGCTTTACGCACGGAATACGAAGGCCCCGCCGTTTGACTTCACCAGTGCTTTGCTTGGCCTCGGAGAAGCGCAGCGGGATCGTGGCGATCTGCAATCTGCGCGGGAAACGCTGGAACGCGCATCCGTGGTTGCGCTAAAGGGACTGGGCACAAAGCATCCCCTCTATGCCGCCGTGCTGCGAGATCAGGCAATAGTCGATCAATCCGCCCATGATTATGCCCGAGCTGAACAGCGGCTCAGCCAGGCCATCGGGATTGTCGAGCAAACACACGGAGAAAATCATCCCGATCTGGCGCGTTATCTGGAGCTCCTCGCCAGATGCTATGACGAGGCGGGCGACTATCGGGCAGCCGAGCCCCTCTACCGCCGCAGTCTCGACATTTCCGACCGTACCCTCTCGGAAATGCTCACCGTGGGCTCGGAAAACGACAAAGCTGCTGTGTTTGCAAATCTGGAAGACCCGATTCCGGCGCTCATTTCTTTTCAGCGGCGCGCGGGCGACCTGGCGCCCTCCGCCCGCACGCTGGCTTTTGAAGCCGTCGCGCGGCGGAAGGGACGGGTTCTCGATGTGGTGCACAATTGGGGCGAGAGCCTGCGCGAGAATTCCGACCCGGCGATTCGCCTTCGCTTCAGCCAGCGGGAAGCCATGCTGGAGTGTGAAGCGTCGCTGACCATCGCGCTCGGCTATCGCGATTTGAAGTCCGCGGTGGTCGGAACCTGCGCCTTGCCGGGAACGGAGCTCGAAAGCCGCTACGAGCGCCTGCTCCACGATTTGCGAGCCAATTGGACGGAAACGATGGGCCGCCAGGCGCTCGAAGCGGTGCGGGTGCTGCAAACGAAGATCGACGCGCTCGAGGCCGAACTCAGCCGCGAGATCCCGCAGTTCGCCTCGGTCATTCGTCCCGCCACTCTGGCCGGCATTCAATCGCGGCTCGGGCCGGATGAGATGCTCATCGAATTCGTTGAGTACGCGGAGCCGGGAGCGCGCTCCGCGGATCGGCGCTACGGCGCGTACCTGCTTGGCAATGCGGGCGGTTTAGAGTGGGCCGACCTTGGCCCGGCCGGAACATTGGATCGCGCGGTTCAGGATCTGATTGCGTCAGCCAACGATTGGAGTGTCGCGTTGGCTCACAATGAGCAGCGCAACGCCAAGTCAGCCGCGGAAACGGCGCGCGATGCCTTGGAGGCGTTGTCGAGACAACTAGGGCCGGTGGCCGCCAGCATAGCGGAACATAAGAATGTCACCCGGCTGCGGGTCGCGCCCGACGGGATGCTTAATTTGATTCCTTTTTCCGCGCTGTCCGACGCCCGGGGCCATTTTTTGATCCGGCATTATGCGATTAGCTATGTTGCGGCCGGGCGCGATCTGGCTGCCGGCGGCCTGCCCGGCAAAGGTCGCGGGGGCGCAGTGATTGTGGCGGTGAGCCCGGGACCGAAACGGTCAGAGCCGGCGGTTCGTGTGAGAAGCTCCTTTCGCGCGGACCTGCTGGAGGGCCTGGCAGACGCCGATATGGAAGCGCGGAATGTGCAGAAATGGATGCCGCGGACGCAATTGCTCGGCGAGGGCGAAGCCACCGAGCAGCGCATGAAGCAATTGCATCGTCCCGCGCTCGTCCATATCGTCGGCCACGGTGTTGTCCGAGGTAATGAGGATTGCGGCACGGAGCATGCCAGGCCCGGTTGCGAACTGGCGGGTATGGATCCGGCCGCGCGTGTCATGAACCTTTCAGCCATCGTGCTCGAAGAGGCCTACGGGCGCGGCGGACGCTCGCCGCAGGATGGAATGCTCTCGGCGCTAGAGTTGCAAACACTCGACCTGCAGGGCACCGAGATGCTGGTGCTTTCGCAATGCCGCATGGCGGATGGTGTGCCTTCTTCGGGAGAAGGCGTGTATGGCATGCGAAGGGCGGCGGCCATTGCCGGCGTGAAAACATTCGTCGCGCCGTTATGGAGGGTTGCCGATCGCACCGAACAGGCACTCATGAGCCGTTTTTATCAGGAGTTGAGCGCCGGCCGTGGGCGCGCCGAATCGCTGCGCCGGGCTCAACTGGAACTGCTCCGAAATGCCCCGACCGGGAGCTTCCTGGAATGGGCTCCGGTTATTCTTTCCGGAGATCCGGGGCCATTGCCGCCGGAGTTGTTTCGCGGAAAGAGGTCTTTGAACTGACTGAATAGCCCGCCAAAACAACAGCGAAAAATCCTGAAAGTAATTCCCGCCTCTACTCATTTCTCTCTTGAAGGAGAATCCCACGGGAGGTGAAGCGCTTGGAGGACTATCGGAGGTCGGGACCTGCTACGAAAATGGCGACTGTGGTTTTGCTGGCGCTCGTATCTTCCGGCGCTGCCCTTGCTCAGTCTGGCACGCCGGCGGTTAATGAGCTGTTCGTTTTTCCGCTCGGCACTATACCTAATCTCAATCAAGAGGGAGCCGGGCCCGGGGCCCTCATGCAGGCTTCGGACGGCAACTTTTATGGCATGACCGGACTGGGAGGCCAGGGCCAGAGCAATAAGGTCGGCGGCACGATCTTCAAGATCACGCCCGACGGCCAGTTCACGCTTCTCTATACTTTCGCCCCCGGAAATCCCGCTACGCCTTATGCCAATGGTTCCGTTAACGATTTCCCGTTCGCGCTGGTCGAAGGCCCCGATGGATACCTCTACGGAACCACTGGTTTCGGAGGCAACGGTGCACTCGTCGGCAGCCCTTCATCCGGCTACGGCACCATCTTCCGCATCAGCAAAGACGGCAACCTCGAAACTCTGCACACTTTCTGCCACGGCGGCCCCTGCGAGGAGGGCAATTCCCCCAGGGCCGGCCTGATCCTCGCCCGCGACGGCAAGTTCTACGGTACAACGTTCCTTTCCGGGTCGAATCACTCCACCTCCAACGGAACCATTTATCGCTTCTCTCCGGCTAAAGGCGTCGAGACCCTTCACAACTTCGATCCATTTGTCGATGGCGGCTCACCCCTGGCAGGCCTGGTCCAGGGAAGCGACGGAAATTTCTACGGCACCACCAGCCGGGCCGGAAGCTCGCAATCCGCGGTCGGCACCGTCTACCGGATCACGCGCGACGGCGTTTTTACTGTGCTGCACACATTTCAGTTCGCGCCTACGCCCATCAAAGACGGGCAGGCTTCGGAGCAGCCGCTCATTCAGGCCTGTCATGGCAAGCTCTACGGCGTCACGAAAAATGGAGGGCTCAACAGTACCGGCACCATCTTCGAGATCGGATTGGATGGCAGTGATTACAAGTCTACGTATGACTTCCCCTCAACCACAAAGCTGCCGAATGCCCTGCTGCAAGCGTCGGATGGCAATTTCTGGGGAAGCACCATACTGGCCTTCGGTAGCGGTTTTTATTCAGTAAGTCTGGCTGGTTCTCAGCTCAACAGCATTCGGTATCCGGCCGAGTGCGCCAGTAACGGGCCCAGGGCTCCGTTGACCCAGGCCACCGATGGGAAGCTTTGGGGCACTTTTCCGATATGCGGCACGATCAATGGAGTATCCGGACCAGGATCGATATTCACGATCGACGCCGGCCTTCCAAAGCCTTTGAATCCGGTTATCGGTGCAGTCACCAACGCTGCAAGCTTTGCCGCGGGCGGCATTGTTCCGGGCGAAATAGCTACGATTTTCGGCCCGGACATTGTTTCCAGTCCCGGTATCCACGGCGCCACGGATGTGCCCCTGCCAACCGAGCTGGAAGACGTTTCAGTCTACGTCAACGGCATCGCCGCGCCATTGTTCGCCGTGATCAACGTGAACGGCCAGCCGCAGATTAATTTCCAGGTTCCGTTTGAAGTCGCGGGCGCTTCCACGGCGGTCATCGAGGTCGAGAACCACTGCCGGACCAGCTTCATGATCACGGTGCCGGTCCTGGCGGCTCAGCCTGGACTTTTCGCTTACAACTCCGGCGGCACGAGTTACGGAGCGATTCTCCACGCCAATTATCAATTGGTCGACAGCGCCCATCCCGCCCATTCCGGTGAAACTCTGCTTATTTACGCCAACGGGCTGGGCATGGTAGCAGCTCCTCCCAAGGACGGCGAGCGCTCGGGCGCGCAAACTACCATCGGCACTCCTACGGTCACAATTGGCGGCCGGAATGCCAAACTGCGATACAGCGGTCTTGCACCCGGCTTCATCGGTCTCAATCAGATCAACGCCGATGTCCCGGCCGGCCTCACCGCTGGCAATCAGCCGGTCACAGTTGCGGTTGACGAAGCAACCAGCGTTGTAGTGATGTTGCCGGTAGAGAACTAAGAGACCTGCTGGTTCCTATGCCGGTTGTCCGCGCAAGAAATTGCTTAGGCATCAACCCACGATCCGCACAAACTGGCGAGCGCTTTTTCCAGCCTGTCGGAAGTGCTTCGGCAATGAGCAGTAAGACTTGTGGCGAGGCAAGGGCTGAGGCACTTTCGATAGAGCGACTTGAAGCAAGCCACTGATGCTTGCGGCGGACGCGGCGGTATGGAGTTTGAATCCGACTTTGGTCCTGCAGTATTGAACGGTCGTGGTTAACGGTGGTGTCCGTCATGACGTGACCTCCTGAGCGAACGTTCCCGGTTTATTCCTTGAACGCGGGGTCAGATTCCGCCCCCGGCCGGGGCTTCCAATCGATCCCGTAATATTCGCCCCGATCCCGCGCCCAGGGGTCAAACGCGTTTGCGCTGGCGGCTGCGCAAGCGGAAACGCGTGAAGACAAAATCTGGGTGGCGCGAATTGGGCCTGCTTAAACCGACAGCGGTCCATCAGGAGTTCCGGGTTCTGAACCGGATTCTCAACGTAGCAGTGAAGAAAAGGCTGATTGCCTCGAATCCTTGCGGAGCTGTGGAATTCCCGGTGCCATTACGGGCTCTTCCGCCCTCACTATATGGCCTGGTCGGAGCAGCAACGGATCGAATTCCGCGGTCCAGCGTAGCTGCGGAACGTCGTCCGGATCATCACCGAGACCGGGCTTCGCGTATATAAGGAGCTGGCGCCCATGAGGAAGGATCAGGCAGTTTCAGAGCCGCCTGGCGCGCAACGCTGCGCAAAGCGGGCATATCGTATTTTAGGATCTACGATCTTCGATCCACGTACGCCACGCGGTTGAGCGCCGGGGGCGTCGCCGATGAGTGGGTCACGCAGCTGCTCCGGCAGACCGACGCCAAGGTTTTCAAAAAATATTCGCAGATGAAGCTCCAGATGAAACGCGAGGCGCTGCTGAAGCTGAATCGCCAGGCAAACGAGCTCGCAGCTGGTATTGATACAGGCATGCCGAACTGAGGGGTTTTGAGACAGTTTCGGCTATTTTGGGCAGGCAGATCGGTGCAATGGAATTGGAAAATCGTTTAGAATCAAAAGAAAGTTCCCACGGGCGCGTAGCTCAGTTGGTTAGAGCGCCTGCTTCACACGCAGGAGGTCCACGGTTCGAGTCCGTGCGCGCCCACCATTCATTTCAAGCAGACACCGAGAGAGGGAAGAGTTGGAGGGAGTGGTTGTGACGTGGATTGTGACGTAAAGTCTCAATTCGCTTTCCTCGACTCGGACCGGGTGGATTTCGCCGGCCCACCCATCAAACCGCTTTCCAGTTTTTCCAGCGCCGAGCGCTTGGCGGCCATGCGAATGTGGCTGTAGTGTTCGAGCATCCTGCGCGACATGTGACCGGCGACGGCCATCAGCGTGGCGTCGGACGCGCCGGCTTCGGCCATTTCGGTGATGGCCTGGTGGCGAAGGTCGTGGAATCGCAGGCCGCGAATCGGGGCGGCGGCTCGTTTCCAGGCAGCGATGGCGGCGCACAGACTTTTGCTGGATTTGAGAGTCTGATGAACGGCATCTCTTCCGACTCGTCTGGCAGTCTCGCGGACAAGTTTTCGCCACGCTGTGCGCCAGCTCTACGTGGCTCAGCAATCGCGGAATTACGACGAGGCTCATTGGGCCGTGCCGGAAAACGACGTTCACCATTCCACCCGTCGAGCGTCGTATGTGTTGCTGCCCGTGATACCGTAGACCGCCTTTCCGTATCGAGGTCTTGCGGGCCAAGGCCGCCGCGCACCCGGTGGTACAATCTCCCCAAATGCAAACTGCGCAAACCCTGGAGCACGCTCCCAGTCAGGTTACTCCGCCGCGGAAGCCTTCTGCTCAGCAGCGTTACCTCGCGCTCGACGCCTACCGCGGGTTCATCATGCTCATCCTCGTGTCAGGGGGTTTCGGTCTTGCCGAGCTCGCCCGGCGCCGGCCGGCTTTCACCGGCATCGCCAATCAGTTCGACCACATGCCTTGGGAATGGATCGCGTTCTGGGACTTGATCCAGCCCGCGTTCATGTTCATGGTGGGCGTCGCCATGCCTTTCGCGCTGGCCCGGCGCATGGAGTTGGGCGCCACCCGGCGCCAGCTCTTCTGGCACGTGGTGGCGCGGAGTTTCCGCCTGATCCTGATGAGCCAGATCCTGATCTCCATCGGAGAAGGCAAGCTCAGCTTCCAGCTCATCAACGTGCTGGCGCAGATCGGGATTACTTATTTTCTCTGCTACCTGATCATGCAACTCAGGTTCCGCTGGCAGGCGCTGATTGCAGCGGCGATTCTCGTGGGTTATTGGGCCCTGTTTGTTGCGTTTCCGGGAACCGAGGGGCCATTCCTGTCCAAGACCACCAACGTCGGCGCCCGCATCGACATCTTTGTCTTCGGACACCCGAACTCTGACAACTGGACAACCATTAACTTCCTCACCAGCACGGTGACGACGCTATTTGGTATCTGGACCGGCCAATTGGTGCAAAGCAATCGATCGCATGGAGAAAAAATCCGGCTCATTTCCATCGCAGCCGCGCTGTGTCTCGCGGCCGGTCTGATCATCCATCCGTGGAATCCGATCATTAAGCGGATCTGCACTACTTCGTTCACCCTTTACAGCGCGGGATGGGTTCTTTTGATGCTGCTGGCCTTCTATTGGGTCGTTGAGGTAAAAGGCTACCGCAAGTGGACCTACCCCCTGGTGGTGATCGGCGCCAATTCGATCTTCATCTATTCGGTTCACCAGGTTCTGCAGGGATGGCTGAACCGCGCCATCGGAGTATTCACGCTGCGCTTCACATGGCTCGGTGATTTCGCGCCCGTAGCCCAGGCCTGCGCAGTTTTGCTGGCGATGTGGTATCTCTGCTACTGGCTGTATCAGCGAAAGATTTTCTTCAAGCTCTAGCCGGTTCGGGCGAACGCTCGTCCGCGACGTGGTTTATTCCGTCTGGCCCGTCATCGCGGCTGCCCGCTGGCCGGCCTCACCCGCGCCGTGCGCCGATAATCCGCGCGCCGTCTTGTGAATTCGAATAATCAGCGGATTTTTGGTCTGGGTCACCCAGTGCCACCCGGATTCGCAGCTCAGGCAGTCGTCCCCGCGCGAGCGAAACCACAATCCCATTTCGTAAAAGTCCAGTGAGTTGACGGCGTCGCTGTCCGGCTCCCAGTATGTCTGGAAATTCGGTGTCAGCCGGTGATACCGGAAGGTCGAAGGGCCGCCTGCGAGTTTCCAGGTGGCGCCCCGCACCGCCCGCACCGGTGGCATGGCCAATCTGGCGAGGACCACCCGCGCCGGGATCGCCGCCTTGACCATCTTGCCCCAAAGCCCGAAGTCGCCATACGGCCGGACGTCATAACCGTCCGCCTGCCACGTGTGGCAGTCCCATTGCGGGCCCAGGAACAGGATGCTGCCGTCCTTGGCCACCCTCCGGATTTCCACCAGCGCAGCCTCGGGGTTGGGCACATGCTCCAGCACCCAGATCGACCAAACCGTATCGAACGTATCGTCGTCGAACGGCATCGCGGTCGCCGAGCCAAGCACGAATCGCTTGTGGTAGTAGCGCTGGACCGTTGCTGAGATATCCAGCCCCGTGTAATCCGGCATGACATCCTGCAAATAGCCTTGCCCCGAGCCAATGTCCAGGGCTTTCTTGTTTTCGAGCCCGAATTTCCGGACTACCGCCGCTACCTGATCCTTAACGTGCCATTCCTCAGCGGCCTTCAGCGCCAGCTTGGCATATTTCTCTTCCTGCGGGGAAACGGCAGTGCTCTTGTCTTTGTCGTAGGCGGCGGCGTAGAAAGTCCGGGCCTTCGCTGCCTCGGCGGGCGGGATGGGCCGGTCGGAGTCGTACGGAAAGTGCAGCAAAACCAGCAGGATCCCCAGGGTGGCGACGAACCCCGCAGATCGCGCAATAACTCCAGCGGTATCAGTCAGTAAGCTCCAGAAGCCCTTCACAAAACCACCAGATTCAGACCACCTTAGCATTGGCGGGTCCGCTATCATAGATCGACAAAGGTTAACCAGCCCGGAATCGGGCAGTTATAAGTCCATTGCCACCTTCAGGTTCCGAGATACTTGACAATAGCACACTAAACTTTTATATTGAGACTGTACTAATTGGCTGGCGGCTAGCGCCCAGCAATTCCAGTTTCAGGAGGTTCCCTCACAAATGGGCAAGATTATCGGTATCGACCTTGGTACCACGAACTCGTGCGTGGCGGTCATGGAGGCGGGTCAGCCTACCGTGATAGCGAACCAGGAAGGTGCGCGCACCACGCCGTCGGTAGTCGGGTTTACCAAGACCGGGGAGCGGCTGGTCGGCCAGGTCGCCAAGCGCCAGGCCATCACCAACCCGGAGAACACGGTTTTTTCGATCAAGCGCTTCATGGGGCGGCGCTATGAGGAAGTCACAGAAGAAATGAAGATGGTGCCCTATAAGGTCGCCAAGGGCGACAACAACGACGCCCGCATCGACATCAGCGGCAAGAAGTATTCTCCACCCGAGATTTCGGCGATGATTCTCACCAAGCTGAAAGAGGCGGCCGAATCGTATCTGGGTGAAAAAATCACCCAGGCGGTGATCACGGTACCCGCCTATTTCAACGACGCACAGCGGCAGGCGACCAAGGACGCGGGTAAGATCGCCGGCCTGGAAGTGATGCGCATCATCAACGAGCCGACAGCGGCGGCGCTGGCCTACGGGCTCGACAAGAAGAAGAACGAGACCATTGCGGTCTACGACTTCGGCGGCGGCACGTTCGATATTTCGATCCTCGAGGTAGGCGAAGGCGTCGTGGAAGTGAAATCGACCAACGGCGACACCCACCTGGGCGGCGACAACATCGACCAGCGAGTCATTGACTGGATCATCAGTGAGTTCAAGAAAGAGCAGGGCATCGACCTTTCGCGCGACCAGATGGCTTTGCAGCGCCTGAAGGAAGCGGCCGAGAAGGCCAAGATGGAGCTGTCGACGCTGCTCGAAGTCGAAATCAACCTGCCGTTTATCACTGCCGACGCAAGCGGGCCGAAACACCTGATCATGAAGCTGACGCGCGCGCGGTTCGAGCAGATGGTGGAGGACATCATCCAGCGCTCCGTCGGCCCGTGCAAACAGGCCATGTCGGACGCTAACGTCACGCCGCAGCAGATCGACGAGGTCGTGCTGGTCGGCGGGCAGACGCGCATGCCGCGCATCCAGACGCTGGTTCGCGAGCTGTTCGGCAAAGAGCCGCACAAGGGCGTGAATCCGGACGAAGTCGTGGCCGTAGGCGCTGCGGTACAGGGCGGCGTGCTGGGCGGCGAAGTGAAAGATGTGCTGCTGCTCGACGTGACCCCGCTCTCGCTGGGCATCGAAACGCTGGGCGGCGTGTTCACCAAGCTGATCGACCGCAACACCACGATTCCGACGCGCAAGAGCGAAGTATTCTCAACTGCGGCGGACAGCCAGACGTCGGTTGAAATTAAGGTTTATCAGGGCGAGCGCGGCATGGCGCGGGACAACCGTCTGCTGGGCGTATTCCAACTGGTGGGCATTCCGCCGGCGCCGCGCGGCATCCCGCAGATCGAAGTGACCTTCGATATCGACGCCAACGGCATTTTGAACGTCACGGCGAAAGACCGGGCGACCAACAACGAACAGAAGATCACCATCACGTCGTCTTCCGGGCTTTCGAAAGACGAAGTCGAGAAGATGGCCAAGGACGCCGAGTCGCACGCGGCGGACGACCGCAAGGAGCGCGACCATATCGAAGCCCGCAACCGGGCCGATGCCATGGTTTACAACGTGGAGAAGACGCTCAAAGAGCATCGCTCGAAGATCAGCGACGCCGAAGCCAAGGAGATCGAAGCGGCGCTCGAAGAGACCAAGAAAGCCATGTCGGACGGCGACGCCGTAAAACTGAACGCCGCCACCGATAAGCTGACGGCGGCCAGCCACAAGCTGGCGGAGGCCATGTACAAGGCCTCCTCGCAGCCGGGCGCCGGAGGCCCGGGAGCCGGACCGGGAGGTGGCGCCGGAACCCAGGGCAACGGTGCAGCCGGTTCCAAATCGAAAGACGATGTCGTCGACGCGGAGTTCGTCGACGTAGACGATAAGGATAAGAAGTAAAAGACAGGTGCCGGGTGCTAGGGGCTAGGTGTTAGGGGGCTGACGCATCAGTCCCTGGAACCTGGCACCTGAAACCTGGCAGCTTGTTTTATGAACCCTAAGCACGACTATTACGAGACGCTTGGTGTTGCGCGGAATGCCTCCGCGGAAGACATCCGCAAGTCGTATCGGAAACTCGCGCGCAAATATCACCCCGATCTGAATCCCGGTGACAAAGCCGCCGAAGAGCGGTTCAAAAACGTTCAGGAAGCCTACGACGTACTGAGCGATGCCAAGAAAAAGCAGATGTACGATCAGTACGGGTTCTATTCGGAGAATGGTTTCCCGGGCGGCGCCCCCGGTGCAGGGCAGCCGCCGCCGGGAATGGATTTCGGCGGCTTCGATTTTTCGGACTTCTTCGCTCAGGGTGGCGGTGCGGCCGGCGGCAGCCGGGGCCAGCGCCGCGAAACCCGCAGCAGCGGCGGCGGATTTTCCGATATTTTTTCCCAGTTCTTCCATCGCGGGGGCGAGGAGCACGCCGAGCAGCCGGAAAAAGGCGCGGATCTCGAGTACGGCCTCAACATCGATTTCTGGCAGGCGATCCGCGGCACTCAGGCGCGCCTGAATATTACGCGCCATGAGGTCTGCGCGACCTGCAATGGCACCGGTGCGGCGTCAGGCAGCGCGATTACCTGCCCGCAGTGCAACGGCACCGGGACAGTTTCGCAGATGGCCGGGGCGATGAAGTTCAATTTGACCTGCCCGCGCTGCGGCGGCAAGGGAAAGCTGCAAAACGCCTGTCCGACATGCCACGGCGACGGGCGGATTGCACACACCGAGCAGGTGACCATTAATATTCCGGCGGGCGCGCAGAATGGATCGCGGCTGCGTGTTCCGGGGAAAGGGAATGCCGGCACGTTAGGTGCGCCGGCCGGCGATCTCTACATCACTACGCGCGTCGAGGACCATCCGTTTTTCCACCGCAACGGGGACAACATCGAAATCAAGGTGCCGGTGACGGTGACGGAAGCCGGGCTGGGCGCCAAGATCGAAGTGCCCACCATCGACGGGCGGACGCTGCTAACGGTGCGTCCGGGCACGCAGAGCGGCCAAAAGCTGCGTCTCAGCGAAAAAGGCGTGTTCAATTCACGCAAGAACCAGCGCGGCGATCAAATTGTGGAGGTAATCGTTCAGCCTCCCAAGGTGCAGGACGAGCGGACGAAAGAATTGCTGCGCGAACTCGGCAAGCTGCACCCGGAAGATCCGCGCGCGGAGATCTGGTCGAAGGTGTAACATGCCCAAGAGCCGTTCCAAAGCCGCGTACATGATCTCGGCGGTAGCCGACCGCTACGAGATTCATCCGCAGACGCTGCGGCTATACGAGCGCGAGGGTTTGCTGCGCCCATCGCGCAGCGAAGGCAACACGCGGCTTTATACGGATGAGGATCTCGAGCGCCTGGAAGTGATCCTGCACCTCACGCGCGATCTGGGAGTGAATCTGGCGGGGGTTGAGATCGTCCTGAACATGCGCGAAAAGATGGCCGAAATGCAGCGCCTGATGCAGGATTTCGTTTCCACGCTCAACCGGGAGATGGCGGCCCACGCCCGCGCCGCCGAGCCCGAATCCCGGAACTCGCTGGTGCCGGTGATTCATTTCCCGTCCGGCAAAAGCGGCGGCCGGCGTTAAGATTGGCGACCGGCGCAGTTGGCCTCACCCGTGCTAATTCTGCACTGAAGCTTGGCATGAGTGCTACTCAGCCTCAAAGAAATCCTGATCCAGCTTCTTTAGTGTGTAGGTCTTTGAGACGGTAACGCGCCACGGAACAGTTGTGTGACGCTCTCGGCGCGTGCACCCAACTCCAGCGAGTCTACCGCCGGCTCCCGAAGCTGGCCCTTTAGGGAGCGGTTGCGACGCAGATCGCCGCTCCGTCGAAGGACGCGCCTCCCACAAGAGTCACGGTCAAGTTGCTCACAACCGGTCCTCCGGACGGTCCGGAGCAGGCGGGCAGACCTATCGGGGGCGGCGGGACGATGAAATTAATTTGATAGAGCCCGACGTAGCCCGGCGTGAGTCCGGTGAAGACCGGAGTTCTGCCGGAACTCGGATTGAACAGAACTGGACCGGGCGAAGCGGAGATATTCACGCCGTAATCAACATTTAAGGCGAATGTAGCGTGTGTCGCCGGTGCCGGTATCGGGCTGGCAACGCCCGCCTTTACTGTTGGCGTGGTGATTCCCAGACCGAAGGCGTACATGACTAATTCCTCGCCGGGTTTGGCCTGGTGTGTGTTACTGACCATCGTTCCGTCTCCGTGAGTCACGACACCGGCCGCCGAGGGTAGGGCCAGCGCGCCGTTCGCAACGATGTGAATCTGGTCCGTCTCGGCAATAACCCGAACGGCCCCGGAGTGACCGCTGTCGTCCGAAATGGTCAGGAAAATAATGTTGGGCGGCGAAAAACCGCGATCCAAGGGAAGCTCGAAAGGCACTTGGACAGTGACGCCGATAATTGCACCGCATGGCAATCCTGGGGCGGGAGCCGAAAGGAGACACGTGTTCGAGGACGAGACGGCCATGATGGGAACTGCGATCTCGCCGGAAAGAAGATTTGCAGAAATTCCCGCGAGCTTGTACGGCAGAGGCAGCGCGTTCGCTGCAACCGAAACCGTGCCCGGCTGACGCTCTGAAGGTGACATCTCTTCGGCGGTCGGCGTGAGGCCTGAGACAAAAAACGTGATGACCTGGCCGGGCGCTATAGGAGTGGGTGCGGGCAGACTGTACCCAGCTGCGAAAATGTCGGCGTTTTGTGCAAGAGAACTGCTGGCCGCCAAAAAAAGCGAAATCGCTAGCATCCAAAGTCGCATTCGCCGCTCCTATCGCACGACTAAATCCGGAACACCTCTGACCTCTCCCGGCGCGAAGGCCATATCCGTGCCCGGCGGCAGTGGGCCAGACAGATAGGTGATATCGGAGCCGAGCGGGAACCAGATCGTGTCGGGAATGAAGTTCGCCGGTGTTGCCGGAGCTTGCGGATCCTGCACGAAAACTTGAAACAAACTTGTTGTGCAGCACTGGGATTGCAGCACGAACGGGTCAGAGGAGCTTGGCAGTTGGTTAGCAGTGCGTCCCGCTGCGATACCTTGAAAATCACCTGCCGCATTGCAGGCGCCGCCGGTAGGGCCGCCAGATTTCGGTGGGCACCTGCTAACAAGTTCCCATTTGGTTGGATCTATACCAGGATTGTAAGTAGTGGCACCAATACATGCCGAGCCTGGCGGACAATAAATGGCCTGGGTAACTAGCGGTAGCGCACGAGGCTGAGTAGTGTACGTGTAGTAGGAGATCCAGTAGCCCTTGTCATTGTACGTGCCTGTGCCCGCAAGGAATTGGTCCGTGCCCGTACACTGATGCGGCGTTTTGAAGTCGGGGCATGGATTTACGAGACCGCAACCACGATCTGAAGTGCAGTCCTCAACGTTTGTGTACCCGCCATTGTTGACAAGGAAAGCCACAGTCCAACGTCCGTCAGTGTAGCCCTGTGCGTTCAGTAATGGCGCATAGAATATAACCGGCGACGCCGCGGGCGGCGAGTTATTCGCCGGGGCTCCGAAGGAGAAGACAGTTCCCGCGTTCGTCCAGGTGGTGCCATTCGAGGATGTCCATCGCACCACCGCTGTTGGAAGATTGCAGTTGTTGGTGCAACCAGGAGGATTGTTCAACGTGGGGACAAATGCGTCAAATGAGTTGGCGCTAGTCGCGATCACACGGCTCTGCGCTCCACCGCCTGTGCCGGACGCTATCGTGACTAGTGAAGGACTCGCGTTGAAGCTGGAGCCGTTGACTGACACATTCGAGTAATACCCGACGGGGCATGTTAGCTCGTTGTTTGGGCATCCGGAGTTCGTGTAGCAAACGGCTCCGGCGATCACGTTCCCCGAGGGATCAACGCCGATTGAAGGATAGTCTCAGCCGGCGGGGCAATTTGCGAAGTTCCCAGAAAAGGCACTTGTCCACCCGGTCCAGGACGTTCCGTTGGAATTGGTGGAATAGGCGTACCATACGTTCGGCCGCGTAATTGTGCTGCCGACCTCGATCGCGTCGAGGACGAATCGGGTGCGCAGCGAGTCCCACGACAGGTTTACGTCACCGAGGCTTACTCCCCCAGGCGTGCGGAGGAGTTGCTGGCTGCCCCAAGACCCGCCCCAAACGGATACGTAGGAATCCTTAGTAGGCGAAGTGGTTGGGATTTCGGCCCAAGCGGTAGCCCACGTTGTCGTTCCCACGGCGCTCGATGGTTCCCAGCGGTATGCGCTCGCAGTGCTGGTATTCACCGGATTGGGATTGCCGATTACGGAGATGACTCCGTTATTGGCGAGGATGAGGCCGGACAATACGAGTAAGGCCCCCCCCGCCAAGCCAGAACACACTCCTATCCGCTTGGTCATTTCAGCCTCCTTAGTGTGGGTGAAGATACCGAAGTCGGACGCTGAGGAGATATTAGAGCAAGCCCGGCGCACTTGTCAACGAAATTCTCCTGGATTTTTGGAGGCTAACCGGCGAAATTGATATACATTCGGATAAACGAATACAGTCAAGCGCCTCGATTGCAGTGAAGATCTCTGGGCATCAGAAAAATCGTCTGCTCTGTCCGAATAATCGCCAGCGACTCTGGAGGGCTGCTTCGAATATTTCCGTAGATCAACACTATCTTCTCGATCTTAGTAACGTAGTCCCTGGCCTCTTGCGAGAATGTCCAGATCGTGATCATCACGCCCTTACCTGCCCGCTGGCCAGTGGCAGCATGAATAATTGGAAATCAGGAACAGCCATCGAGTGCTATTCTAATACCCGCGCGTTTTACTGGTGGCTTCTCAGCTCTGATAATGCTGCGCGCAGAACAAGAGAGGATTTAACGCGTGGCCCACGCCCGTGCCGCCGAGCCCGAGTCCCGGAACTCGCTGCTGCCGGTGATTCACTTCCCGTCCAGTAAAAGCATCCGCCGCTAGGAATTCCCTGCAAAACTTGGCCTTTGGGTTGCTATTTCACGACCGGAGGTCGAAGTATGCTGTCCAGGGTGCAAAACCAGTTGGAAACGTCGTATCCGCTTCCGAAGCCAGCCAACCAGGCGGCGGGGTCGGGGCAAGTCTTTTCTGTTTCGCTAGATACGGCGATGCTCGAGACGCTGGTCAACGATTTAAGTAAGGCGGGTTTCGATACAGGAAAGCTCAATATCACCGACAGCCAGGGGCGTCAGGTTTCTGTCGCAACCCAGCCGGGCAGTCAAAATTTTGACACCTCTGCGGCGGCGCCGGCGGCGCTATCCACCGCTGCCAACTCGCCTTTCAATTCGCCGCCGGCCACCAGCTCGCCGGCCGCGACAAACTCGCGGGATCCATTTGTGCCGCAATTCCAGAATGTGCAAGTGTTGAGCTCGTTCGGCGGGGCCTGGGACCTGAACCCCACGTACTTCGCCACCCGCGAAACGGCGGACTGGCTGGCGAAGAAGTACGGCACCGGTGAGGTGGTCGAGGCTCCCTACGGCGGCCAGGGCGGTCCGTTTGCCGCGACCGCAAACCAGTACGAGATCAAGCTGCAAAATGGCAAGCTGGTGAATGCGGGACTCCTGGCGGATTATTACCGGCGGGCGCCTGAAGACAAATTTCCGGGCGTGGCGGATGAGATGATCCGGGCGGATTTGATCAAAGATAACGGCCCGGACGCCGTCTAGATTTTCCTCAATTGCCGTTCTTCAGCAGCACCCAAACCGCGCCAAACGGGCTGGCGAGCTTCAGATAACTTTTGCCGTCCTGCGTATAAACGAAATGATCGGGAAAGTGGTCGGCCGGACCCGGGAGAAAGTAGCCGGGCGCGCTGGCGCTTTCGTCGCCGATCACGCGATTGTCCACGGGCCGCGTATCGACGCGCGGGTAAGGGGTGTACTCATTGGGATCGCCGGCCACCACATTCGCCTGGCGCAGAAGCCGCAACGCGAGCGGCGGACAAGAAACCACCAGCGGCGCATCGAGCGGGCAGAATTGGAATAAGAGCTGAACCATCGGCGGAATCAGCGAGGGCAGCTCGGGAATCGCAGGAACCGGCAGACCGGGCTGCTGGGCCACGTTCAACAACCAGTTGGCGGTCGCGTTCGCGTAGGCCGCCACGGCATCCTCGGTGTATTTTTCCTGAAGCTCATAAAGCTCGTTGAGAAGAAGATTGTCGACGGCGGCGGGCACGACGGACAGGATATCGATGATGGGCTTAGGATGGTGGACGAGCGTGGGCTCCGGCGCGCCGTAACTTTTGAGAAAGGCGATGGCGGCTTGTGATTCCGGTTGAGCGGGATCGAAAGTCCACATGCGCAGATAGCCTCCAGTGAAAGTATAAAGAGTGAAACCTGCCTGCCCATGCCAAGAGCAACGGAAACAGAATGGAACGAAAGCGTTTAGGTATGCATCAGAAGTTGTGACCGGGGTTCCATGATGACTGAAAAGTGAACGACCGGGTAGAATGGGAGGATTGTGCGGTCATCGATTTTTCTTATGATTTCGCTGCCGGTCCTTGTGCCGGGAGGCGTCCGGGCGCAGAATCCGGCGGAATTGTTCACCAAGGCGCCGCCGGAAGTGGACGAGGCCTTGCGCGGGCGGGTCTCAAAGTTTTATCAGGCGCACGTAGACGGGAAACCGAGGCGGGCCGAAGAACTGGTGGCCGAGGAATCGAAAGATTACTTCTACGACATGAAGAAGCCGAAGTATCTGAGCTTCGAGATTACGAAGATCGATTATTCCGACAACTTCACCAAGGCCAAGGTGCTGGTGCTGGTGGGAACGTACCTGCCGGTTATGGGCTTCGCCGACAAGCCGGTGAAAGCGCCGCTGCTATCAACGTGGAAGGTGGTGGATGGGCAGTGGTATTGGTACATCGACCCGGACGTAATCAATACGACGCCATTCGGCAAAATGGGCACGCCGCCGGGATACGATCCGGCGAAATCGGCCGCCGGTGCCCTGCCGGATATTTCCAAAGGGCCCGATTTGCAGGCACTGAGCAAGAAGGTCCATGCGGATAAACTCATCGCCAGGTTGAATCCGCGGGAAGCCTCTTCGGACCAGGTGACCATTACGAACGATCTTCCGGGAACGGTCACGCTTCAGTTGGACACTCTCAAAGTGCCCGGCTTCGATGCGCGGCTGGATCGCACGCAACTGAAGGGCGGGGAAAAAGCTGTGCTTTCCTTGCATTTTCAGCCGGGGAAGCGGGCGCCGAGATCGATGCTGGCGAACGTTACCGTGCAGCCCATCAACACACTACTCCGCATTCAAGTACTGTTTCAATAAACCAGACAGATTGAGGGGAATTTCGGGCGCGCACTGCTGCCAGCACGCGCCCGTTTTCGTGCTTACTGCACGTTGATGGTGGAACCCTGGGCGAAGGCCAGACCGCCGTTGGCCGGGATCGCCAGCGCGAACGGAGCGCGTGCGCCCGGCGCGGTATTGGTCGGGACTATGAACTCGACTTCCCACACACCGATGAGGTTGTGAGCGTACTTCACCGAGGGGACGAGGACGCCGGCGTTGTTGATGCCGACGATCACCGGGGTGGTAATCGAGATGTCGCCGTCGAGCGGAACCGTCATGTTAGTTCCGATCGAGTTAGGCGGCGGAATGAGGCCGGTCACATAGGCACGGCCGATCTCACCGCGATGGATCGGGTTATTCGCGGATACGAAGCTGCCATCCGGCCGGGCGATGACTGCCTGGCGCCGGCCATCGGAGCCCACCTCACCATACTCGAAGATACCGGGAGCGCCCTGGAGAATATTGGCGTTCACGGTGGTGGAACCGCCGTTGACGGTGACGGTAACGGTCTCCGGCCCCGGCTGGGCTTCCATCGGGACCTGGACGCTCACACTTTCCGTCCCGTTTACGTTGGAGACGTTGTAGATGGGCGCGGGAGTCGTGCCGAAGGTGACGCTCACGTTGGCGACCTGATAGAGCAGCCCGCCGACGAAGGTGCCGGCCACCGAGCCTTGAATTCCGGGCGCCAGTCCGGTGCACACGATGGTGGCAACGCCGCCGGGAGAAATCCAGTTCACTTTGAATCCGGCGCCGTTGTAGAAAGTCGAGCCGGTTTTACAACTGGGGCCAGGCGAACGAACGGTGAGGTTGAACGTCACGCTGAAGGTGCCGGACGAAGCGGTAATCACTACGGGACCCGTAGCGCTGCCGGCTGTGACGATGGTGGAGGCCTGACCTTGGGCGTTGGTGTTGGTGCTGGGCGTCGTAACGGTTGCCGACCCGCTGGTCACCGTGAAGGTAACGGGAGCGCCGAGGACGGGGTTGCTATTGGCATCGTTGACCTGAACGACTAGAGGATTAGCGAACGCGGTGTTGATCACGGCAGGATCCTGCTGATCGCCCGAGACCTTCTGCAACGAGGCGACGACGACATTTACGGTGATATTAAAGAGCGCCGAAATTTTGCCGTCGGAAGTCCTCACGCGCACCTGGACGGCACCGGAAACATTGCCGATGGTTGCGCGAGCGGAAACGCGGCCGGTGGAATCGGAGGTCGCGCGGACGTCGCTTAGAGTCACGGCGCCTGCGGGGACAGATTCGAAGACCAGGTTGACACCGGGGCTGGGGTTGCCGCCAAGGTCGCTGACGGTGGCCACCAGCGGCGAGGCCAACAGTTGGCCCGGACTGCCGCTCTGGTTATTACCGGAGGAAACGGAGATCAATCCAGGAGGACCGGCGATCACCTGGAACGAGTAGGTGAATTCGGTCAGGCCACCGGCATCGACGGTGAAATTGCCCTGGCCGACTTTACCGCCGAAAACAAGCGGACAATTGGCGTTGCCGTTGGAGTCACTCAGGACCAAGCCACCCTGGCAGGCGATGGTCGTGGCGCTGTTCGAGATAGCTGGAAACGCCCGGACAGCAACGTTAGATATTCCTTGCCCGGCTTGAAATCCGGAAATGGCCTGAAACCGTATTTTCACCGGAACGGGGCCAACCGCGCCTGACTGACCGATCAGCGGGAGCTGCCCAAACGTGGGAGAGGATGGGATGGCCTGCACGAGGATGGTGCCGCTGTTATCCTGGCCGGCGGTGGTCATGTAGAAAGTAGCAGAGGCCGTCTTGTAAGTTACCGCAATGGTGCTTTGGGCAAATGAAGTTGGAAAGAGAACGTTGGCGCCAATAAAAGAATTGGTGCTTTGTCCGGTCGAATCGGTGGTCGTTGAGGCATGCAGGATGGTGCCGCCGCCTGTTATTTTCCAGGCAACGGAGGCGTTCGGAACCGGATTGCCGGAAGCGTCGCGAACGAGCACGACAAGAGGAAATTGAGCAATATTGCTCGTCCGAACGAGCTGCCCCTGGCCCGAAACGATGGAAACTGTCTGGGAAAATGCCACGCTGCCACTCACCAGACACAGAGCGATTAGCGTTCGCGAAATAAACCTGTAGTACATAAGCCACCTCTGGATGATTTTTCAGAAACTGGTTCTGAGTCGGGCGCGGGGAGTAGAACAGTATAACATTTCAAGCTAGTTCAAGGGAATAGGACAGATACAAAAAAGGGGAGCCCGAAGGCTCCCCTTTTTTGAACTACTGAAACAGGGTCTACATACCGAGTTGTTCACCGCTGCCGGCGTTGCAATTCACCGTGGTTCCACTGGCAGTATTGCAATCGAACGGATTCGGCGAACGCGGCGACGGCGGATCCGGAATGACCAGAGCCAGGTAGCCCATGGCGATGTCCACCGCACCGACGCGGGTGACAAACGCGAAGCCGTGCGCATACTGGAACTGGCAATCGGCGATGACATAGCCCTGGAAGTTCGGGGCCATGGCCAGCGCCGTGCTGGCCCACGTGGAGCCGGCAGCGATGTCCGGAGTATCGTTGGCAGCCGGCTGGTTCGCACCGAACCAGTTCAGCGTGCAGGTGCCATGCTGAACCGACGTGCCGTACTGATCCATCGACGTGTTCGAAATCGCGAGGCCAGTATCGAACCCAGCCTGGTTGGTCACGAACGGGAACAACAGGTGCGTGGCGCACTTGTTGACCGTGAAGAGCAGGCCCAGCGTCCCGTCATTGATGAAGCGCGGGATCGGATAGGTCGCTGATGCCGAGGTCCAGTCAGAGGCGGTCGACGTCGGAGCGAAACTGCCGCTGCCTTGAGCCGAACCGAGAGCCGGACTGTTGGCGCCAGGATTGGCCGTGTAGCTGACCGTGATCGGGATCGTAACGCTTTCCTGATTGGTCGGGCTTTCCTGGGTAACTTCGTACACCGCCACGCCGTTGCCATTGCTGTCCAAAGTGACAGTTCCGCTGGACGCAGCAACATAAGCGCCGGTTTCGCTGGTAACCAACGTCACCGTTAACGTCGCGGGAACAGGCGACGTGCCGCCGACATGGTTATCCGCCGTCAGCGGTACCGATAACTTGATACCAGCCGGAACGCCAGAAAAGACAATCTTAAGTCTCGTGGCGAAATCAGCCAGTCCGGCCACATTGTAAGGGGCAGCGAAAGCCGGATTGTAGAACTGGGATTCACTCTCATAAATCGTGCCCGGGACATCCTGCGCTGCCGGTGTTGCGGCGCCGAGGACTGGTGCGCCATTGGAGTCAATCGAACGGTACTTAAAGGCCGTAGCGAATCCTTCAGTAAACGTGACCGACCCTCCATCCGCGTCCGTTTGGGAGAAGCATTGCTGGAAGGGGCCTCCGGCCGTCACGGTGGTGGTCAGACCTCTCTGGATGAATCCGACGGTCTGTTGCGGGTTATTGATCGGCACTGACGTGGAACCGCTGGCCGAAATGACTTCAATCAGCGGAGTCGGCGGAGCATTGCCACCCGCCACACCCAGAGCACTCGCGTTGGCGCGAATGTTGGTGATGCGGATGACGCGCGCTGCCTGCGTCGAGCCCGGCGGGTCAATCGGGACACCAAGAAACACGATCGAATTCGAGCCAGCTAACTGGCCACGAAACGTGTTGGTATGACCGACATAAGTTCCACCGGCGCCGCCCTGACCTGCGTCGTTGCAACCACTGGCGAGAGCGCCGGTAGCAGTAGCACCGTTGATGCTGCCGCACAGGATCTGCCCAGCCGGGGCCTGTTCGTCGATCGTCAAGAGCGCTTCGGTGGAGCTATTGGTGGTGTCCAGAATACGGCTGGTCACCGAAGTATTCAAGAAGATCTGGATGTTAGCCGTGGGAACGTTCCGGCCTGTGTCGGTGGGGGTACCGCCGACGCAGTTCAGCACCACGTCACCAGCCTTCTCCGTTACGCCTTCAGAGCGAAGCAGCGGAGGAACGCCGGCGTTCGCGGTGCACTGGAACGCGGTTTGTGCACTTGCCGTCGCTACCATGCCCAGCAAGAGGGCCAGCGAAGCAAGCACGATGGTACATCTGCGAAAATCTGCCATTTCCTTCTCCTTGTAAAGTGCGTTATTGAATCGGTCGAAGTCCTCTTGCAACCTGAGCCTCTTCTACTCGTCAAAAAACCGCTCAAAAACCTTGGGGAACTTCTCCGTGTCGGGCGGAGAACCAGAACCACCACCGGGCCTCAAGTGGACCGGCAGCTAACAAATCAAAAAAACCGCGAGAGCACGAGCAAAAACCTCGGTTATTGTTTTAACTCCAGCTTCTGTGCTTGCGGGACAAACGCGCACGATTGCAAAACAAACCGGACGTGGTAAAGATATTCATACCCCAAGGGTGCAATGCCTGTCAAGAGAAATTCTTTATCTTCAACGCAAAGACCGATCAGAAACGCCGAAAATGCATTTAAGCACGAAGCTTAGGGGCCGTCAATATCCATCGGCCAAAAATGATGAATTTGGCATTCAATGGCTCCTTGAGATTCCCAAAGGTTCCGGCTCGGCATAACTGAAGTTAGCGATTCAGGCCCGGGGCTCCGGGCCAAGCTGGACGAACTGCCAGCCGAAGCGGCCTTTAATACAAAGATTGCCACGGGTCACCGAGTGATCGAAAGGGGAGGTGACGCGGACGATCCGGCCATCCTGCTCGTGGACTGTGAGATTGCAGCCAACACCGCAATATGGACAGACGGTATCGGTCCGGGTCTGGCGGGATTCATCCCAGGCGCCGGCCTGGCGCAGATCGTATTCCGTTTTAGCCATGAGGGCGCCGGTAGGGCAGACTGCAATGCAATTTCCGCAGTAAACGCAGGCGGAATCGGGAAGCGCAACGTCGTATTCGGCCGAAATGCGCGCGCCGAAGCCGCGTCCGGCAGCGGAAATCGCGAAAGTGTTCTGCGCTTCCAGGCCGCAGGCCTGGACGCATTTATAGCAGAGAATGCATTTGGAGTAATCGCGGACGTAGAGGTCGTTGTCGATTTTGGGGGGTTGCGAGACAGTCGCGGCCGATGGACCGAAGCGCTGGGGCCGGGCGCCGTAACGATCCATATAGGCGCGTAGGGCGGGGGCCGTCGAAATATCCACCGAAGATGCGAGAAATTCGAGAACGACGCGGCGGCTGAGGCGGACGCGCTCGGAATCGGTGCGGATGGCCATGCCGGGCTCGGCTTTCCGGGAGCAGGCGGGGACGAGAGCGCGCGATCCTTCGAGATCGACGACACAGACGCGGCAGACATTTACGGGCGTCAGGGTCTCGAGATAGCAGAGGGTGGGGGTATCGATGCCGAGCCGGCGCGCGGCATCCAGAATCGTGGCGCCTTCAGGCACCGTCACGGGACGGCCGTCAATTTCGAGTTCGATCTGGCGGCGCGGTTCGGACGGAGGCGCCTGAGGAACGGGGCCGCGAGGGACGGGAATTAACGGCGAAGGCGCGAGGGCGGGGTCGCTCATGAGAAAAGGCTCCAGCGGTGGAGTGCGGATTCGAGAGCGCTCGAGGCGGTCTGGCCCAGACCGCAGATCGAAGCGTCGCGCATGGCCTGGCCGATCTCGCGCAGCATGTGGATTTCGTCGGCTGCGGAGCCAAAGGGGCGGCCGGTTGTGAGGCGATCGAGCGCCTCGTGCTGGCGGATCGCGCCGACGCGGCAGGGCACGCACTGGCCGCAGCTTTCGTGGCGAAAGAACGAAGCAATGCGGAGGAGAATCTGCTTCAAATCGATCGTGTCGTCAAACAGCATCACGACACCGGAACCCAGAGTTGCGCCGATGGCGCGCACGCCTTCGAAGGTGAGAGGAGTATCGAGTTCCCGGGGCGAAATGAATGCGCCGGCTGCGCCGCCGAGGAGCACGGCTTGCAGGCGGCCGCTCGCTGGGATGCCGCCGGCGAACGCGATCAGGTCGCGAACGGTGGCGCCGAAGGGAACTTCGTAAACGCCGGGATGAACTATGTGGCCGGATACGCAGAAGAGACGGTAGCCGGCGGAATCCTTGGTGCCGGTGCGCGCATAGGCGGCCCCGCCGCCCAGAATGATTTCGGGAATATTGACGAGAGTTTCGACGTTGTTGACTACGGTGGGGCAGCGGAACAGGCCGGATTCGGTCGGGAAAGGCGGCTTGTTGCGCGGCTCGCCGCGGAAACCCTCGATGGAATTGAACAGGGCGGTCTCTTCCCCACAGATGTAAGCGCCGGCGCCGCGACGCAGCTGGATATCGAAGCGCAGGCCGCGGCCGAGGATATTTTCGCCCAGCAGGTTGCCGGCGCGCGCGGTTTGAATGGCGTGTGTAAGCTGCCCGGTGGCGAGCGGGTACTCGCCGCGGATATAGATAAAACCCTGTTGTGCGCCGGTGGCGAGAGCGGCGATTGTCATACCCTCGAGGATGGCGAACGGGTCGGCTTCCATCAGGATGCGGTCTTTGAAAGTGCCGGGCTCGGATTCGTCGGCATTGCAGACGACGTAGTGCGTACGGCCGAGGTGGCGCTGTGCATGGAGCGCCTGCCATTTTCTGCCGGTGGGAAACGCCGCGCCGCCGCGGCCGACGAGACGCGAATCGGTCACCTCGCGAATGATGCCGTCGGGGCCAAGATCAAAAGCGCGCTTCAGCGCTTCAAAGCCGCCGTGGCGCCGGTAATCGGCGAGGCTAGAGGGATCCACCTGACCGATGCGGCGAAGCAGGTGGAGATGCGGCGCGCCGGCTTGCGGAGCGGAGAGTTGCGGATTGAATGCATCGGGTTTCCCGTGCATGCGGCCGCGCGCGGCGTCTTGGACCAACGAGGCAAGAGCGGCGGAGGCGGCCGGCGCGAGCACGGCTTCACGCGGCTTTTCACCGGCGGCAGTGATGAGAGCCGCGGGTGCTCGCTCACACATTCCAAGACACTGGCTGCGTGTCCAGACGGCGCGGCCACCGGCGCAGGGCTTTCCCTCCGGACCAAGCGCGGCCTCGAGCTCCTTGCACAGCGTTTCGGCCCCACGAGTAATGCAGGCGATGTCGTCACAGATATGCGCGACCACAGCAGGACGCTCGACCAGCGAGAACATGCCGTAGAAAGATGCTACGCCGTGCACTTCAGCGGGGGCGACGTCAAGCTTTAACGCCGCGTAATTGAGCGCACCCGGGCTGATCCAGCCGGCGCGATTTTGAATCGCGTGCAGAACGGGGAGAAGCAGATGCCGGCGGGAACGCGGTTCGGGCCGTTCCAGTAGTGCATCGCCTGGTTCGCGCGCCGCCAACACGGCATCGATCGCCGCCTTTTCGCTGTCAGTGGCTTGGGCGGCGCTCAGGTGAAGGTCCAAATTAATTCTCCCGGTACTTTTCGATGCGGATGGCGGTGGCCTTGAACTCCGACGTGCCGGATTTGGGGTCGACCGCGTCGATGGTGAGGTCGTTGGTGGCGACCTGATCATGAAAATGCGGCGTGAGAAATGCGAGACCGGGGCGCAGGCCGGAGTCGAAGCGCACGGGAGCGACGACGGAGCCGCGGCGCGAACGGACGCGCACGCGTTCGCCTTCACGGAGACTATAGCGCGCGCCGTCTTCGGGAGAAAGATCGAGCGATTCGGGACGGCGCAGCGGCGAATGGTAAAGACGAGATTGAACGCCAGTGTTGTACGAATCGAGGCGGCGGCCGGTGGTCAGGCGGATGGGATACTCGTCATCGAGCTGATCGACGGGCGGCTCAAACTCAACGGGCATGAACGGCGCGCGAGGGCCGATGAGCGGCGTTTGCCAAAGCCGGCCGTGCAGATACATTTCACCGGGATGCGATTCGTCATAGCACGGCCACTGGATTCCGCCAAGCTCTTCGAGGCGCCGGTAGCTCATTCCGGCATGAATGGGGCTGAGACGGCGCACTTCGTCCCAGATGCGCTCGGCATCGGGCTCGCCCCAATCGTGACCGAGGCGGCGGGCGAGGTCGTAGAGGACATCCATATCGTCGCGGACACCCGCGGGCGGCGGCACAGCGCGCCGGACGCGCTGCACGCGGCGCTCGCTGGACGTGACGGTGCCCTCGGTTTCGCACCAGCCGGCGGCGGCGGGAAGAACCACGTCGGCCAAAGCGGCGGTTCCGGTATAGAAAAGATCCTGAACGACGAGAAACTCCAGGCCGCCCATCAATTTCAGCGCGCGGTGGCGGTCGGCTTCAGAATCCGCAGGATTCTCGCCGAGCACGTAGAGGGTGGTCAGCTCACCGCGCTCCATGCCTTCGAACATGGCGCTCAAATGCCAGCCGCGTTTTTCGGGAAGGCGGACGCCCCAGGCGCGTTCGAAGGCGGCGCGCAACTCTTGGTTTTCGACGTGCTGGAAGCCGGGCAGGCGGTCCGGAATTGCGCCCATGTCGCCGCCGCCTTGCACGTTGTTCTGACCGCGCAGGGGATTGAGGCCGCTCGCGTAGCGGCCGACGTGGCCGGTGAGGAGCCCGAGATTCAGGAGCGCGAAAACATTGTCGGCGGCGTTGTGATGCTCGGTGATGCCGAGAGTCCAGCAGATCTGCGCGCGATTGGCTTTGGCATAGGCGTGCGCGGTCTGGCGGATAACCTCGGCGGGCACGCCGGTCTCGCGCTCGGCGCGCGCCAGCGTGTACTTTTCCACGCACTCGCGATACGCTTCAAATCCACTGGTGGAGTGCTCGATGAACCATTGATTGGTGAGATCGGAGGCGATGATCTCGCGGCCCATGGCGTTGGCCAGCGCGATGTCGGCCCCGACGTCGAGCCCCAGCCACGTTTCGGCCCACTGGGCGGAGGCGGTACGGCGGGGATCGATCACGAACAGCCGCGCGCCGTTATGGACGCCTTTTAATACATGGTGGAAAAAAATCGGATGCGTCTCGCGGGCATTCGATCCCCAGAGCAGGATGACATCGGTGTGTTCGATCTCGCTATAGGAACTGGTGCCGCCGCCCGCTCCAAAGACCGTCGCCAGACCGACGACGCTGGGAGCGTGTCAAGTACGGTTACAACTGTCGATGTTATTGCTGCCGATCACCGAGCGAACGAATTTCTGCGCAACGTAATTCAGCTCGTTGGTGGTTTTGGAGCAACTGAACATTCCGAACACGCGCGGGTCATGCTTGGCGATGGCAGCGCGAAAGCCCTGCGCCACGCGGTCGAGCGCTTCATCCCAGCTTGCGGGGCGATGCCCGCCATTTTCGCGGACGAGCGGCCCGGTGAGCCGGCGATTCGACGGAATTGCCATAAGCGCTAGGATAGCGCCAATCGAAGCTGGAAAATGCGGCGCGGGTCAGCCGGTTTTGGCCGGCGGCAACTTGGCAACCGCTCGAAGGGCGGCCTCCGGGCGGGCGCGAACGCGAAGATCGCCGGTCAGATTCACCCAGCGAATGACTCCGCTGCGGTCGATTAAGAACTCGGCGGGCCGCGCGATGTCATGCTCATCGGGTCCGCCGCGCGGGTGGAGCACGCCATAGCGGCGAATCACCTCGGCATTGGGATCGGAGAGAAACGTGAAGGTGTAACCCCGGCTCTGGCAAAGCTTGCGCGATTGTTCGCTTGAATCAACGCTGACGGCCGCAATCTCGACGCCGCGCGAACGAAAGTCGTCGAGGCTTTTTTCGAAACTCCGCAACTCGGAGTTACAGAAGGGTCACCAATATCCGCGATAGAAGATCAACAGCACGGCATTATGGCTGTTCAACAGGCCCGAGAGAGAAACCTGCCTGCCGGTGGAATCGGCGAGGGTAAATTCGGGTGCGGGTTGACCGGCCTGGGGCGCGCCAGTTGCGGAGGGAAGCTGACGCGCCAAATTAAAGTTGATGTAGCAGAAGAAGCCGAATACGATCAGACTCAACGAGCCCAGGACGATGCCGCTGACTCTTCCGCGATAGCGCTCCGGCCGGCGAAACGCGCGGATGATACCGATGGCGAGCAGAAACCCCGCGAGCAGGAAAAGCAGGAGATTGATCCAGGGGAAATCGCGGGTTGCAGGGAAACGCAGGAAGAATAGGAAATAGCTTAGAAAAGCTACGACAGCGATCAAAAACCCGGCCCACACCCAGGCATTCCAACTTCTCTTCATCCGGGAGATTATAGCCGCTAACGCGCAGCCGGGGTCAACTGTCAGGTGTTAAATCAAAGCAGGAACGCAACTCCGACGGAAACCTCCAACTGATTCAAGCGGCCACTGGTGCCGGTCAATTTGAACGGCTTGCCGGTGTTGTATTCGCGCACGTCGAAACGGAGCCCAATGGCATCGGCCACTTTCACCTTCAAGCCGCCCCCGTAATTGAGCCCGAATTTTGTTACCTGATTGCCGTAATAAACCGAGGCTCCCGGGGGAACAAAGCTGCTGAAGTGCACGCCGCCTGTTGCAAATGGCCGGATGTGGGAACCCTCGGGAGTCGCGTAGATCAAAAAGTCATAAAAACCCTGGTGAACCGGCATCGGGCTGACACTGGCAGGCGAAGTTTGAATGCTGAGATTGCTATGGCTGTAAGCGTATCCGAATTCGTGACCCATGAATCGGTAGGTGTTCAGCGTCAGACGCAAGGCGAGGCGGAAACCGTTGTCTAGCGTGACTTTGTCGATGTTACCGACTTGATCAACGATCGTGCCCAGGTTCGCGGCGCCAAACCGTGAAACGCCGCCGCTTGCCGAAATCTCCGCCACTTGCGCGGGGGCCAAAGCCGCACCCGCACAAAGAACCGCTGCCACAGCCCAGATTCGCATTCGCAGTCTCCTCTATGTAATCCGTTTCGATCAGGCTACTTTAAATTTATCGCGGCATGTTACCGAACAAAAGTGAACTAATTCACCATTTACGGTCTTTTTTACGGACGTGCTGACGGGAACGAAGGTTCCACAAACCGGGTCCTGCTTTAATTCGCCGCCGGTGACGGAGGCCGGCTGCTTAGGTTCCGCCGGGGATTGTGGATTCATGGCCTCCGAGAAGACCTTCGAAATGGTGCGGATCACGTACCGGATGAACGCAATCGCGACGATCAGAAGGAGAACGCGAAAAAACAGCCGAAACATGATTGCGGCCCGCTCCGGGCCGGAATGCAGCGCAGGGAGCCGATTGCGCCGCGGTTACTTCTTCTTGCCTTTCTTGGCTGCGGCAGGGTTTTCGTACTTGGTTGAAATCGAGCTATCGAGCGTAGCCAGCGCGCCTTTCGCGGACTCAGCGAACGAGCCATTGGGCTTCAACTGGAGATATTTTTCGAGCGCCTCTTTGGTGCCTTCAGCCGGGATCACCTTGCCTTCAGGCGTGACTTGGGCTTTGCCCAGAAGATACATGCCGTACTGGTACTGGGCGTCGGCATAATTGGGATCGGAGGCGATCGCTTTTTTGAAAGCTTCGCCCGCGGCGTCGTTCTGCCCGGTGTTTACCAGCACCGCGCCGAGATTGTAGAAATAGCGGCCGGCGTTGGGCGGATCGAGCTGCGCGGCCTTGGCCAGCTCGGCCTGTGCCTCAGGAATCTTCTTCGCACGAACAAGCGCCAGCGCGTAATTGTTGTGCAATGCCGCGTCTTCCGGTTTCAGCTCGATGGCTTTGGTATACGCATCGAGGCCCTTGGCGATTGCACCTTGTTGGTCTGCGCCGACTTTCTGCTGAGATGATTGCATGTAGGCTTCGGCGAGCTGCGCCCAAATCACGTTTTGTTTGGGATCTATCTCACCGGCTTTGGTGAACGCAGCGACGGCCGCGTCCCACTGCTTGCCGTTCATCGCCTGCATGCCTTCATTGAAGGCATCGTTCAAGGCCTTATTCTTGGCCATGGCCGCCGATCGTTCTTTGGCGGCTTTCTCGAGAGCGGCCTTCTGCTCGGGCGACATCTCGCGCTCCTGCTCTTTGGTGAGCGTGCCCGACTGTGCGGCCTGCGAGAGAGCCTGCTGGCGCTGCTTGACCTGCTGAAGATTGAAGTCGATTACGGTAGAGTCACCGAGCTTGGTGCGGACATTATCGACGTTGTCGACGTCTTTGCCATCCACTTCGAGCGTGAGCCTGTACGTGCCCAGCGGCAGGCCGGTATGAAAGTAATGGCCCTTCTTGTCGCTCTTAACCTGATAGTGGCCTTTGATGTCTTTGCGATCGATCTTGACGAGCGCCCCTTTGAGCGGGGAGCCGTCATCGCCTTTCACATCCCCTTCAATCGACGAAACCTGGGCGAAAGCAGCCGAGGTCAGAACCAGCAGACCGGCGGCCGACAAAGCCAGGGTTTTCAGTTTCCTAGGCATGAGGACAAATCCTCCACTCATTAATTTTCGCCTGTAAATTCCAGCATACTATATCAGACTTCGGCAGTCCTAGCGGCGGTTTCAGGTTTGCTAGGATGGACAATAACCCGAAGGCGCTGGATTGATCGATACCGTTCCAGACATATTGGCCCGAATTGTCGCCCGGAAGCGCGCGGATTCCGAACACGCCACGGTTTTGCGACCAGAACTGGAGCGGCGGGCGGAACAGACGCGGGCCGGCCGGCGGGGTTTTAGGGCCGCGCTGTTGCGGCGTTCACCGGCAGTAATTGCCGAAATCAAGAAAGCATCGCCCAGTAAGGGAGTATTGTGCAGAAATTTCGACCCGGCAGGACTGGCCCGGGAGTACGAGCGGGGCGGGGCCGCGGCGCTATCGGTGTTGACCGACGAGCCGTTTTTTCAGGGCTCACTCAAGCACCTGGCTCTGGCGCGGGAAGCGGTGAGTCTGCCCGTGCTGCGCAAGGACTTCACGCTCGATGAATATCACGTCGTAGAAGCGGGGGCGAACGGAGCAGATGCGGTCTTGCTGATCGCCGCGATTCTGGAGGAGCGGGAAATCCGCACGCTGCGTGCGCTGGCGCTGCAATACGGGATGGCGGCGGTGGTTGAGGTGCACAGCCAGCGCGAAGTAAGGGCGGCGGTCGAGGCGGGTGCGGACATCATCGGGGTGAACAATCGGGATCTCAAGACATTTCAAGTGAGCCTGGAAACATCGCTGCGGCTGGCTGAGGAGATTCCGGAGAATGTGCTCAAGATCAGCGAAAGCGGGATTCAATCGCCGGACGATATCCGGCGCCTGGCGGATGCTGGATTCAACGGATTTCTGGTGGGCGAGTCGCTGCTGACGTCCGCCAGTCCCGCGGCGGCGTTGCGGCGGTTGATCGCGCAGCCATGATGGTAAAAATTTGCGGGATCACGAATCTGGACGATGCGCTGGCGGCGGTGGAAGGAGGCGCGTCGGCTTTGGGATTTAATTTCTGGCCGCGGAGCCCGCGTTACATCGCGCCCGATGCGGCGCACGATTTGATCCGGGAGCTGCCTTCAGCGGTATGGAAAGTAGGCGTTTTTGTGGACGAGGAACCGGGTGCGGTGGCGGACGTCGCGCGGGCGGTGCGGCTGGACGTGGTGCAACTTCACGGCCGCGAGAGCGCCCGCGAATTTCCAAAAGGGCTGCGCGTGTGGAAGGCAGTGCGCATCGATAAAAAATTTGATCCGGCGGCGTTGGCTGCCTATCCGGCGGAAGCCGTCCTGCTCGACGGTCCGGCGAACGGCGTGGCGTTCGACTGGAAGCTCGCGGCCGGAAGTTCGAAGAAAGTCATCATCGCGGGCGGTCTGGATGCGGATAATGTGCGGCAGGCGATCGAGCAGGTGCGGCCTTGGGGCGTGGATGCGTGCTCGCGGCTGGAGAGCGCGCCGGGCAGGAAAGATCAGGACAAGATGGCGAAATTTCTGAAAGCGGCGTTAGGCAGATGACTCCGCAACCGGACAGCGGCGGACACTTCGGACCGTACGGCGGCCGTTACGTGCCGGAGGTGCTGATGTCGCCGCTCGAAGAACTCGAGCGCACGTTTCTTGAAGCGCGCGAAGACCCCGCGTTTCAGGCGGAACTGGACGAGCTGCTCCATACCTATGCGGGAAGACCCACGCCGCTCTATTTTGCCCGGCGGCTGACGGAATCGCTCGGCGGGGCGCGTATTTATTTCAAGCGCGAAGATCTGCTGCACACCGGCGCGCACAAGATCAACAACTGCCTGGGCCAGGCGCTGGTGGCGCGGCGCATGGGGAAAAAGCGCATCATCGCGGAAACCGGCGCGGGGCAGCACGGCGTGGCGACGGCCACGGTATGCGCGTTGTTCGGACTCGACTGCGTGGTCTACATGGGCGAAGAAGACATGCGGCGGCAGCGGCTGAATGTTTTCCGCATGCGCCTGCTGGGCGCCAAGGTGGTTGGGGTCACGAGCGGCAGCCGGACTCTCAAGGACGCAATCAATGAAGCCATGCGCGATTGGGTGACCAATGTCTCGACGACGCACTATCTGCTCGGCTCGGCGCTGGGGTCGCATCCTTATCCGCTGATGGTGCGGGAATTTCATAAGGTAATCGGCGAAGAGGCGCGCGGGCAGATTCAACAAGCCGAGCGGCGGATGCCGGACGTGATTTTCGCCTGTGTGGGCGGTGGAAGCAACGCCATCGGCATTTTCCATGCGTTCATGCCGGACACGGCGGTGCGGCTGGTGGGCGTCGAAGCAGGCGGACGCGGGTCTGGGCTGGGAGAACATGCAGCGCGGTTTTCGGGAGGCTCACCGGGCGTGCTGCACGGCGCGCGCAGTTATCTGTTGCAGGATGAGAACGGCCAGGTTTCGCTGACGCATTCGGTTTCGGCGGGCCTGGATTACGCGCTGGTAGGGCCGGAGCATGCCTGGCTGCACGATCGCGGGCGCGCGGAGTATGTTGCGGTCGGCGACGGGCAGGCGCTCGATGCCGCGCGCTTGCTTTCACAGACCGAGGGCATCATTCCGGCTCTCGAATCAGCGCACGCCGTGGCAGAGGCCGTGTCGCGGGCGCCCAAAGCCAACGGACAAGTATTCGTCGTGAATCTTTCGGGGCGCGGAGACAAGGACATCGACATCTACCGCGAAAACTTCCAGGAGCTGGATGCGTGACCCGCATCGGGCGCCTGTTCGAATCCCTCGCGCGATCCGGCAGAAAAGGATTGATCGCGTATCTCACGGCGGGCGATCCGAGTCCTGAGCGCACGCCGGCGCTGGTTGAAGCGCTGGAACGCGGCGGCGCGGACCTGATCGAGCTGGGCGTGCCGTTTTCCGACCCGATTGCGGACGGGCCGGTGATCCAGCGCGCAGGCGAACGGGCGTTACGCGCGGGCACAACCTTGCGACGCGTGCTCGAGATCGCGCGCGAGATCCGCAAGGGTTCCGAAGTTCCGTTATTGCTGTTTACTTACCTCAACCCGGTGCTGCGCTACGGCTTGGAAAAGCTGGCGGCGGATGCGCACAGCGCGGGCGTTGACGGCTGCCTGCTTACGGATGCAAGCGTCGAAGAGGCGGGGGAGTACGTGCAGGCGATGCGCGCGGCAGGGCTCGATACGGTGTTCCTGGCTGCGCCGACCAGCTCGCCCAGGCGGATCGAGCTTGTAGCGCAGTATTCGAGTGGCTTCGTGTACCTGGTATCGCGCACCGGCGTGACGGGGGAGCGCGACTCGCTCTCGGATTCCGTTGCTCCGCTCGTACGGGCGGTGCGCGCGGTGACGAAACTGCCGCTGGCGGTTGGATTTGGCATCTCGCGGCCGGAGCACGTCGCGGAGCTGGGCAAACAAGTGGAAGCGGTGGCGGTGGGAAGCGCGATTGTGCACCTGATCGAGAGAAACCTCGATAATCCCTCGCTTGAAATCCAGCTCGAGTCGTTCGCGCGCGAGCTGAAGCACGGATTTGAAATGTCAAAAGCCGGAGTCCCGGCGCGATGACCCGCGAAGAAGCATTGAAGGCGCTGGCGGATTGCCGCGAACGGATCAACGCTCTTGACGCGCGAATCCTGGAATTGCTGAACGAGCGCACGCGCGTGGTGGAGGAAATAGGCCGGATCAAACGCGAATTTCAGATGCCGGTTTACGAGCCGAAGCGCGAAGAGGAAGTTTTTAAGAACATCCGGGAACACAACACTGGGCCCATGGCGCAGGAGGCCGCACGGCGCATCTTTGAAAGAATTATCGACGAAATGCGGACGTTGCAGAAAATCCGCATGGAAGCGGCGCGCGATGGGGAGTAACCGGTGCATGGCGCTGGAGCGTAACGAATGCTGGTTGTGATGCAGGAAGGCGCCACCGAGGCGCAGATACAGAACGTGATCGACCGCCTGGTGGAGCTGGGCTTCAACGTCCACCGCTCGACCGGCGTGGTGCATACAGTGCTGGGCGGCGTGGGCGGCAAAGAAGAATTCGACGTCGCGACATTCGAGGTGATGGAGGGCGTCAAGGAAGCGCACCGCATCATGTCGCCTTACAAGCTGGCGAGCCGCACGTTTCGTCCGGCGGGCACGGTGGTGCGGATGGGCGATGGCGTAGAAATCGGCGGTGCGTGCGTGGTGGTGATGGCCGGCCCGTGCAGCGTCGAGAGCAAAGATCAGATCGAGAAAACGGCGGAACTGGTGGCGCGCGGCGGAGCCAAGGTTATCCGCGGCGGCGCTTTCAAACCGCGCAGCTCGCCATACAGTTTTCAAGGCATGGGAGAGGAAGGATTGAAACTGCTGCGCGCCGCGGCGGATCATCAGAAGCTGCTGGTGGTCAGTGAAGTGATGGACCTCACGCAGATTCCGCTGGTCAGCGCGTATGCCGATATTTTGCAGGTGGGCGCGCGTAATATGCAAAACTTCAATCTGCTGCGCGAGCTGGGTAGATCCAAAAAGCCGGTGCTGCTGAAGCGCGGGCCTTCCGCGACCGTCGAAGAGCTGCTGCTCTCGGCCGAATATATTCTCGCGGGCGGCAATTACAATGTGATTCTTTGCGAACGCGGCATCCGGACCTTTGAAAATTACACGCGCAACACGATGGATATTTCGGCGATCCCGGTGGTGAAGAAGCTGTCGCATCTGCCGATCGTGGCGGATCCCTCACATGGCACCGGACGACGCGACAAAGTCGCTCCCATGGCGCGGGCAGCGCTCGCCGCCGGCGCCGATGGCCTGCTCATGGAAGTGCACCCGGATCCCGATCACGCGCTCAGCGACGGCGCCCAGTCGCTGCGGTTCGCACAATTCGAGGAACTCATGCAGCAGTTGCGGATGATTGCGCCGGCCGTCGGCCGCGTGATTTGAGCGCCGATGCAGACGGTTGCGATTGCCGGGGTCGGGCTGATCGGCGGGTCGTTCGGCCTGGCTCTCAAGAAGGCGGGTTTCGCGGGGAAAATTTTGGGCGTCAGCTCGCCCGCGACTCTGCGAATTGCGCTGGATCGAGGGGCGATTGATGAGGCCGCCGACCTGGCTCAAGCCGCTCACCGAGCTGACCTCATTTATTTATCGCAGCCTATCGGCCGCATCCTGGACACTCTGCATCATCTCGATGCGATGGTAAATCCGGAAGCGCTGGTAACCGACGCAGGGAGCACCAAGGGCGCGATCGTTTCCACGGCGCGGAAACACATCCGCCGCTGCGTGTTTTTGGGCGGCCATCCCATGGCGGGCAAAGAAAAGCGCGGCGTGGCCGAAGCCGACGGCGAGCTATTCCGCGGCCGAACGTACGTGCTGACGCCCGAAGACCCGGCAATGCTCGATAAGCCGCCGGCGCGATCGTTTCTCGAGTGGCTGGAACGGATCGGCGCGGCGCCTGTGGTCTTGACGGCTGAGGAACACGATCGCATCGTGGCATTTACCTCGCATCTACCGCAACTGGTTTCCACGGCGCTGGCGGCGACCGTGGCGGAGCAGGCGGGCGATCGTTTGGCGGTGGCGGGACCCGGCCTGGCCGATACCACGCGGCTGGCGCTCAGTCCCTATGAACTCTGGCGCGATATTCTGGCCACCAACAGCCAGCGGATTGAAGAGGCGCTCACCGCATACATAACCAAGCTCGAGCATCTGCGCGACAATCTGCGCACGCGTCAAATCGAGAGCGAGTTCGAGATTGCGGCGGCGCTGGCAACGACGTTACGAAAGTAGGCTGCGGCTGAGACAGGCAGCCATAAATTCCTCGAAAGGCCGAAGATCCTCCGGAGTCCAGGAGCGCTCGTAGCCCCAATAGGTCGAGACGAACAGCACATCCGAGAGTTTTTGCGCCATCTCGTGCTCGACGGCAAACTTTATCTGTGCGCATTCTAAACGGGTGAGGCCCGAAGGCGCGGTCGGCGGAAGAGCGTCGAGCAGATTGCCGGTGTGTACGCCGTAATCGCGGATCACGTGATGCACTTCCTCGATGCCGAGCGCGTGCCTGGCTGCGAGATCGCCGGCTGAAGCCGTCAATGCGGCGATGCTTTCCCGGGTGTTGCCGCCCAGCGGTGTGACAGCGGTGGTGCACCGCGCGTTCGAAATCAAATCGGCAGCCTGCTCGCTCATCAGGCGATAAGTGGTGTACTTGCCGCCGGTAACATGCACCACTCCATCGGCGGATTTCCAGATACGGTGCTCGCGGCTGGCTTTCGTCGCGGAAGTCCGACCGCTCGGGATCAGCGGGCGCAAGGCGCTGAAGGTCGCGATCGGCTCGATATCGTGTGCGGCGGGAAACAGCCGCCGGACAATGCGCCGCAGATAGTCTAGCTCTCCGCTAGAGATGTGGACGTCTTCCGGACTGCCGCTGTGGTCCACATCGGTGGTGCCGACCAGCGACAACTGCCGCCGGCTGCCCCAAGGGATCGCGAAAACGATTCGTCCGGATTCGTCGAAGTACGCGATGGCGTTGTCGCTCGCATTGACGCGCGGGATCACGATATGCGAGCCGCGCACGAGACGCAGCCCTTCTCCGGCGGCCCAGGCGCCGATGGCATCAACCAGATTCTTCGCGCGCACCGGAAACGTTTCGCCGGACAGCGTATCGGTAACCATGACCGAGCTGTTCCCCCGTTCTGCGCGCGCGTAATTCACGATCGCCGCGCCGTGGCGCGCAGCGTCCCAGATGTTTTCGAGCACGAAGCGCGCCGAGTGAACTTGGCAGTCGAAAAAAATCGCGGCGTGAGTCAGACCCTCGAGTGCGAAGCCCGGTTCAACGCTACCTAGTTCAGCGCGCGAGAGCACACGATGACGCGCGATGTTGCCGGAACCGGCGAGCAGATCGTAAAGCCACAACCCCGCTCCGTAAAACAGGCGCGCAGGCCAGCCGTACATGGGCATCAGGAAGGGTTGCGGCGTAACCAGATGCGGCGCGAGGCGCGCAAGCGTCGCCCGCTCCCGGAGCGATTCGCGAACCAGGTGAAATTGAAGCTGTTTGAGATAGCGCAGGCCGCCATGGATGAGCTGGGAATTTTTCCCGCTGGTGCCCGATGCGAAATGGTGCTGCTCGACGAGCGCCACTTTCATGCCCCGCAGCGCCAGATCCCGCGCGATACCCGCCCCGTTGATGCCGCCGCCCAGGATCAGCACATCGAACGGCTCGCGCCGCAATCGTTCGAGGTTCTGCGCACGGCTCTCGCGCGTGATCGGCGGCGCAGGACTCATTCGAGAGCGCTGCTGAACAGCAGGTCGTGGAAACCCGGCGGCGCGAAGCCTGCGTTGCGCACGGCCGTCGCAATCTGCGCCCAATGCCGGATTTCATGCATCAACATGTGAAACGCCAGCTTGCGCGCGGTAAAGGAATAAGTCTGATCGCGTATCTGGAAGTGTTGCACGCGGAGCATGTCCGGTTCCTTGGCGGAGTGAACAAATTGTGCGAACTCTGCCCGCGCCGCACTGCCGAATTCGAACAACCCACTTATGTCCGGCTGCGCGATTCCGGTTTGCTCGGCCAGCGGCGTGATCTGTTTGAGCCGCTGCGTGTGGCGCTTCTCAGTTAAAAAGATATGGTCCATGAGGCTCCACGCGGTAGGGAACCGGCCTTCGCGCTGCAATACCGCCGCGAGCGCCGATTCCGGCTGATTTTGAAACCACCGTTCCCATTTGACGCGCTCGCCTTCGGTGTAGCCCAGTAGTTCATCCATGCTCAGCGACAGAGCCATGCTTCCAATATCGCACTCGCACTGCGGCAAAAATGATCCACGCAAGTCCTCCCGCCAGCGCAGTCCAACTGGCCATGTGCGCAGCGAGCATCTCTGCGTCATCGCCGTATTCCAGGTCCACTGTGCAATGGCCGTCGCATTCGGGCTCGATCAGCATCAAGCCGATGGGATCTCTTGTCACGCGCCGCGGCGCTCCATTGACGCGCGCCCGCCAGCCGGGATGATAAGTGACCTGCACCAGCAGCGATTGGCTTCTCTGCAAGTTCGCCGCCAGAACGGCGTGATGCCGGTTGAGCCAGGTCATTTCGACTGGTGGCGCCGCCGGATTTTCGAGCGCCGCTACATACGCCCGGACGAAATCCATATCGAGAACGCTGTTTGGCTGCCGCGTCATGCGATCTTCCGGCCGCAGCACGTGCGCCGGCGAAACCGAATTGGGCAGCACGCGATAGATGACATCATCGCCATCGCGCCACAAGACGGGCAGCAGGCCTTCGAATTTTTTCCAATTGCGATACGGTTTGTAAACCTCCGTGCTGTTCGGACCGCAAACCGCCGCCGCGTGCACGCCAAAAGCTCTGAGCCAGAGAACGGCCAGTTCGCCTTCGTTTGCCGTTCCAGCGCCCGTGTAGATTTCGTAGTGCAGCGCCGGAAGCAGGGGATTGATAACGCCTTGATCGAAACCGCCTTCGAGCTGCGGCGTATCGGTGAACGCGTTCAGCCAGAAATATTCCGATCCCGGCACGAAAACGCGCCGCCCGTTCATGTTGCGGCCCATCCACTCCGCCACTTTATGCTCGCTGGTTTTTTGGATGTCGATCGACCGTGTCCAATTGCGCGCATCGCGGCGGTAAGGCTTGAACTGGAGAAAGCAGAAAAGTGCAAAGCAAACGATCACCGCAAGACGCCAGTTGCGCCTGAGCTGCGCGGCCAGAGGCGCCGCGGCGAATACGGCCAGCGGGCAGAGCGCCATTTCCATCTCCAGGTGATAGCGGTCCGGCTGCGGCATAAGAAAGATCTGCCACCACGCGCTCGCCAGGGTTATGGCACACATCAAAAACGCAAACGTGACGAAGAAGCGCATGTGTGCGGAGACTTTGCGCCGCTCGAACCACCACCAGAGCAGCGCGATGGCGATCAGAATCACAGCCGCATACTTCAGATGGGCGGTAGTGATCTGATACGGTCCTCCGATGCGCTGTGCGTTGGTGCGGATCGCCGCCAGTGTCGATGGCGGAATCCACGGCGCAGCGATGGCATACGCGAATATCGCGAGCCCGAGGCAGGCAACCAACGTCCGCCGCACATCCACGGAACGCTTCGAGCAAATATAAGCGAGAACCGCGCTGGCCAGCGCGAATGCTCCCAGCCAATTGGTAAGGACCACCGCCGCCAAGGCGAGCGCCGATGCCAGATAAAACCCCGGCCGCCGCCGCGCGAGCGCCATGTCCAGCAGCACAATGGCCACCGGCAGCAGCGTCATCGAGGCCACATGCGGCCCTTCGCCGTACTCGATGAGCGCTTGCAAACGGCGTGGTTGGAACACGCCGCCCACATCGTTGCGCACCGCCGTAACCAGCAGAGCGGACGGCGAAAACAACGAATAGAGAAGCGCTCCCGCGAAGCTCGGCCACATTGCACGTGAGAGCCGCAGCGTCATCCAGAAAAGCGTCACTGGCCCGAGGCAATAAAAAAACGCCGTGATGAAGTTATACGAATGCGCCGCTGAGACGTGCGCGAAACGCGCCGTGAGCCCGGTGATCCAGTGCAACAGCGGCGGATAGGTGTTCTGATACGGGATGCCTGCATACCACAGCGGCCACCAGCGCAGATCCCAGTGCGCAGCAAGCTGCTGCGCGAGCGAGACGTACGCCCCGCCGATCGAGCCCATGAACGGCGTGTACTCCACGCTGAACAGTTCGTGGACCACATAGGCGTTGGCCAAAAAGAGAGCGCAGGCGCAGGCCGTGGCCTGCCGCCGGCTGTAATCCAAGGCGAGCAAAACACAATTTATCAGACCCGCGCTCATGTGCCGCCAATTGGCGTTACACTGATTGCGTGAATCGCAGATCTTTTCTCGCTTTGGGCGCCGCCGCGGCGTTGCCGGCTCGCCCTGCCTCCAGCCGTTTCACTAAGAGCATCTGTTCGGTGATTTTTCCCGACCAGATGCCCGAAGCCGAAAAATTCCGCCAGGCGAAAAACGCCGGCTTCGAAGCCATCGAGCTCCGCTTCGGCGGCGAAATCTCGCCCTCGCTCAGCGCGGACGAGGTCAAACGCATCGGCGATGCCGCGCACGCAGCCGGAATCCAGATCGCCAGCATGTGGGTCTCGGAGCCGTTTCAAACCAATCCGCTCAACAGCCCCGATCCGGCGGTGCGCGAGCGCGGCATCCAGGGCCTCAAAAAAGCCATCGAGTTCGCGACCTATCTCCACTCCGGCGCTTTGCTGCTCTACCCCTGCCGGCTGGGCAACGGCCCGAAATTTCTATACGGCTACGAAGACACCTGGAACCGTGTGAGCGCCGAGCTGCGTAAAGCGGTTCCCTGGGCGCAGGAGGCCAAGGTAATCCTCACTCCGGAAAACGTCTGGAACAAATTTCTTCTGAGCCCGCTCGAAATGCGCTCGTTCGTCGACCAGTTCCACAGCCCGTGGCTGCAAACGCATTTCGATATCGGCAACGTCATGCAATACGGCTATCCGCAGGACTGGATCCTGACGCTCGGCGCGCGCATCAAGCGCATTCACGTGAAAGATTACAAACTTTCCAATCGCACCGAACAGGGCCATTTCTGCGACCTGCTCGAAGGCGACGTGAATTTCAAGGATGTCATGGCCGCGCTGGTCAAGACCGGCTATCACGGGTTCCTTTCGCCCGAGATCGGCCACGATCCGAATAATCCAAACAAGCTGCGCGAAGTCTCCGCGGCGCTCGACAAAATTTTAGCGATGGCGTAGCCGCAGGACCCAGACGTCTCCTGCCGCGAGCCGTTTGTGGAATGTTTTGCCCGAACCGGCGCTTTCGCCGGTTACGAGATCCGTTCCGGAATATTCTTCCTTCAGCGAGATCGCCGGCTCAATTGCGTGATCTTCGTGATTGAACGCCACCAGAACCGGGTTGCTGCCGGACTCGAGCAGCCGCACTTCCACTTCGCCGCCCGTGACCGAAACCGGCCGGCTCACACCGGCCCAGTCCAACAAGCCGTTAAACAGTTTCTGAATTGTCGCGTCGCGCTTATGCTCAAACGTTACCCCGACGTAAGATCCGAGCGTGAGCGCCTTGCCTCGTCCGAACGTGGACGCCACCGCCGCCGGATCGCCGTTCGCGAAACGCGCCACCACGCGGGCCTGCGCGCCCACCGGTTCGAGCGTCTCCTCGTAAAGCGTGCCCGGCAGCCGGTCGCCTTCTTGCAGTCCGGCAATATCATTTGCAATCCAATGCAGCTCCGTCCGCCCGCTCGGCGTCATCTGCACGGCGCGCTCCCGGCAGCCGGTAACTTCGTTCAGGCCCAGCCCCGGAATAATTTCTGACGCGCGCCCGCGCTCGTTGTTCCACGCAAGCCGCGCTTCTGCAACCAGCGCCCCGCCATGGCGCACATAGTCGGCCAGTTCCCTCGCGGCGTCCCGCGGAATCATGAGCGGATATGGCAGAAGCAACAGCTTGTAACGCCCGGCTGCCTCATGCAGCCGCTCGATGTGAACGAAATCCACCGGGACGTTCGCCGGAAAAAGCGCGCGATACATCCCGAGCATCGAATCGCGCTCGATACTCGCCACCTCGCCCTGCGCCAGAACAGGCGACGCTGCCCTCTCTCTACCGCCGACCATATAAGAAAGCGGGTTGTAAACAATCGCTACTTCCGCGCGCAGCGGCTGCGCTTTTAGAAACAGTTCCTGATTCCGCGAAACCACGCGCGCGACTTCTCCCGCGGCGCGCGCGCGTTCCGTCACCGTTCCATCGAGCTGGATCAAGCCGTACCCGCCCGATTCATAACCCGAGCTCATCGGATACCAGGCATACACGTTGATCCCTTTGGCGCCGCGCGCGATCGCGCTCCACATCCATACCCGCATATCGGCCGGTGTCACGGTGGCGCTCACGTTCAGCGCCACGGTTCCGAATCCGCCCTGCAATTCACCGACCCACCAGCCGCGCCCGCCATTCGAATATCCGGCCGAGCGAGTGAAATCCAGCAGAGCGCCGCGCCACGCGGCATCCCGCCCCACGGGACTGGAATGCTTGGGATAGAACGATGTTCCCCAGTAATCCACCTGGCGGGACATCATCCAATCGTCCGGCGTGCCGTCGCCCGAGCGCGGTGACGTGAACAAATTCGGCGCATCGGCATGGCTTGTCGCCACGCGATCCGGCGCAACGCGCTTCACGGCGTCATAGCGCATCCGCAGATCTTCGGCGAGTTTTTCAGTAATGAAATTTCTCCAGTCGATGAAATCCGTATAGGAAAGAATGGTGCTCAGCCGGTTGGGTTGCACTTCATCCCATGAGGCGAATCGGCGGTACCAGGCTTCGTTCAGGCGATCCAGCGTTCCGTACTTTTTCTCCAGCCAGCGCCGGAACCGCGCCACGGTACTCGGGCAGTAGCAATATTCCGCATGGTTCAAATAAGTCGCGGACGCCCAGTTGATCACGTGCGGTTCGCTCCACAAATCCCAGCCCAGAAATGCCGGGCTCTTGCGCGCTCGCTCCGCCAGTGCCGTGAAGAACGCCAGCTCCGCTTTGCGAACTCCGGGATGGTCGAAACAGTAACCCGGCGCGGACTCCGGCCGCATCACATCGCCGCTGATCGAAACAAACTGTGCGTCGGGATACTTGCGCCCCACCCAGTCCGGCGCCGCATCCATGTAAGTCTGGATCAGGACTTTCAGCCCTTCCTGCTCGGCCAGTGCCAGCAGAACGTCAGTGGTGTCGAACCGGTAAGCGCCTTCGGCCGGTTCGCCCGACGCCCAATCCATCCAGCAGCGCACCGTATTGAACCCGAGTGACTTAATCTCGCGCAGGTCTCGCCGCCAGATTTCTTTCTTGACTCCCGGATCGGGCTCGAGCATGGGCGCGCGCGCTTTTCCGCCGCCATACCAAACGGCCATCGGGAAAAAATCGGCAGCCGGCTGTGCGGCCCCTACTGTTGTGAATAGGCCAACCAGTACAAACCACCGGCACATGGTTCCTATGCTACCGTTGCATTCCCCCCCAAAAAAAGCTGATCTCCAACCAGCCGTTTGCGCTACTATTTTTCCAGTGCAGCCCAGCCTGGAGCTTCGAAATTTGGCCAAGCACTACCCGGGCCACATTGCCGTCGGCGGAATCTCGCTGAGCATCCCGAAAGGCGGATTTTTCTCGCTGCTGGGACCGTCCGGCTGCGGCAAAACCACCACGCTGCGGCTGGTCGCCGGCTTCGAAGAGCCGACCGCCGGCGAAGTCTGGTTGAGCGGCGCACTGGTCAACGGCCGCCGCCCCTACGAGCGCAACGTCAGCACCGTATTCCAGAGTTACGCGCTGTTTCCACACCTCACCGTTCAGGGCAATGTCGAATTCGGCCTGCGCGAGCGCGGCGCGTCCGGCCGTGCAGAGCGTGTGCGCGCTGCACTGGAGCTCGTCGACCTTGACGGAAAAGAATCGCGCTATCCGGCGCAGCTTTCGGGCGGTGAGCGGCAGCGCGTGGCGCTCGCGCGCTCGTTAGTTCTCGAGCCGGAAGTGTTGCTGCTCGACGAGCCTCTGGCGGCGCTCGATCCCAAGCTGCGAAAGCAGATGCGTATCGAGCTCAAAGATCTGCAGCGCCGCGTCGGCATCACCTTCCTGTTCGTGACTCATGACCAGGAAGAGGCCATGTCGCTTTCTGATTCCGTCGCCGTTATGAACCAGGGGCGCATCGAGCAAATCGGAACTCCCGAGGAAGTTTATCTTCGTCCCGCAACGCGCTTCGTGGCCGGCTTTTTGGGCGCCGTGAACTGGATCGACGGCTTCGGCCTTCGGCCTGAGACCACGCGTCTCTCCCGCACCAATGAGTTGAACGGTTTCAGCTCGCGCCGCGCGACTGTGACGCGCAGCGTATTTCTCGGCGATTGCATCCAGGTTCTGGCGCGCCTCGAGACCGGTGAAGAAGCCGTCGCCCAGATCTCGCGAGACGACGGCGCATTTCAAGCCGGCGAGCCGGTTCACGTCTGGTGGAAACAGTCCGACGAAATCCGCTTCGCCTGAACCCGTTGCGGTTCTGGTTTCTGTTCCCTACCCGCCTCTGGCTGGTCGTCCTGTTTCTTGCTCCCCTGGCAATCGTCTGTGCTTATAGCCTGCTCACACGCGGCGTCTACGGCGGCGTCGAATCGCCGTGGACTTTCGAAAGCTACCGCCGTCTCGCCGATCCGCTCTACGGCGCGATCCTGGTGCGCTCGATCGCCCTCGCCGCGGCGGCCACCGCCATTTGCCTTCTGCTCGGTTTTCCCCTGGCTCTTTTTATTTCGCGCGCGCAGCGGCGCAGGAACCTTTATCTCCAGCTTGTCATCCTTCCGTTCTGGACCAGTTTCCTCGTCCGCACGTACGCCTGGATGTTTCTGCTGCGCGATACCGGGCTGGTGAACACCGCCTTGATCGGCTTAGGGGTTCTTCGCGAGCCGCTGCCGCTGCTCTATAACGATGGCGCCGTGTTGCTCGGGTTAGTCTACGCTTTTCTGCCGTTCATGGTGCTGCCGCTCTATGCCACGCTCGAGCGCATGGATCCCGCGCTGATCGAGGCCGCGGCCGATCTGGGCGCGCGCCCGTGGTCCACTTTCTTTCGCGTGATCGTGCCGCTCGCCCGCCCCGGAGCCTGGGCTGGAATCCTGCTCGTCTTCTTACCCTGCTTCGGCGCGTACCTCACGCCCGATTTGCTCGGCGGCGGCAAAGCCGTCATGATCGGCAATCTTGTCCAGAACCAGTTCACTTCTGCGCGCGACTGGCCCTTCGGATCCGCCGTCTCCATCATCCTGATGATCATTGCCACCGCCGCGCTCGGCGTATTTTTCTGGCGCGGGCCGAGGGAAATCCTTTGAAACGCGGTCTCGCCGTCTATGCCGCCGCCGCGTACGCTTTCCTGCACCTTCCTCTCGCCATTCTCATCCTGTTCAGCTTCAACGCCTCGCGATTCACTCTCTGGGAAGGATTTTCTTTTCACTGGTACCAGGTTCTGTTCGCCGATACCGAAATGGCCGATGCGGCCTGGAACAGTCTCGTCATCGCCGTCGCTTCCACGGCCATCTCAACCGCTGCCGGCACGCTCGCCGCGTACGCTTTGTGGAAGCGCGGCTCGCGCCTGCTCACTGGTTCGTTCTATCTTTCGCTCGTGACGCCCGAAATCGTGACTGGCATCTCGCTGCTTGCGTTTTTCCAGTGGGCGTTCCGCTGGCTTCACTGGCACCTGGGCCTCTACACCGTGATTCTGGCCCACGTCTCGTTTTCCATCGCTTATGTCGCGATCGTCGTCGCCGCGCGTCTGCGTACGCTCGACCCCGCGCTCGAAGAAGCCGCCATGGATTTGGGCGCCACCGAGTGGAGCGCCTTTCGCCGCGTCACTTTGCCCTCACTTGCCCCCGGAATCATTGCCGCCGCGCTGCTCGCTCTGACGATTTCGTTCGACGATTACGTCATCACCAGCCTGGTGGCTGGCGTCGATTCCACCACTCTGCCCATGGTCATCTACGCCATGGCGCGCCGCGGCGTCAACCCGTCGATCAATGCCATTTCCGCAATCATCGTAGTTGTTGTCGGCATGATCATTCTGATCTCCGAACGCTTGAGGAAAGCATGAACCGCCGTAACTTCCTGCTCGGCTCTCTCGCCGCCGCGCCCGCCTGCCGTTTCGACCGCCGCCCGCGCCTCAACGTTTTCAACTGGTCCGCCTACGTCGCGCCCGATACCATTCCCAATTTCGAAAAGGAATTCGGTGTCCGCGTCCACTATGCCACTTACGAAAACAACGAAGAGATGCTGGCGAAAGTCATCACCGGCAATTCCGGCTGGGACGTCGTATTCCCCACACACAACCGTGTTCCCCCGATGGCCGCCATGGGCCTGCTCGCCCCGCTCGATCATCGCCGTTTGAACAATCTCGGAAATCTCGAAGCCGCGTTTCAATCGCCGACATGGGACCCGGCTTTGCGCTGGGGCGTCCCTTACCTCTGGACTTCAACCGGCATCGGTTTCAACCGCGCCGTCAATCCTCCGCCGCGCGCCTGGGCCGATCTCTGGCAGCCGCGCCTCAAAGGCCGCCTCACCATGCTCGACGATCCCGAAGACGTCATTGGCGCTGCTCTCGAAAAGCTCGGACTGCCTTTTCAATCCACCGAACCCGCCCAGCTCCATCGCGCCGAGCGCGCCTTAATCGAGCAAAAACCGCTTGTGCGCGCTTATCTCAACGCCGAAGTGCGCGATCAGCTCGTCGCCGGCGACGTCCTCGTCGCCCAGATGTGGGCCACCACCGCCGTGCAAGCCATCGAAGCCGCCCCCTCGCTCGCCTTCGCGTTCCCGCTCGAGGGTTTTCCTTTGTACGCCGAAAATGTCGTGATTCTGCGCGAAAGCCGCCGCTACGAGCTGGCTCACGAATTTCTCAATTACCTGCTGCGTCCCCGCGTCGCTGCCGATATCGCTACCGCCGCCAAAACCGCAACCGCCAACGCCGCCGGCCGCGCTCTGCTGCCCGCCGCCATCCGGCAGAACTCCGCGCTCTATCCTCCCCCCGACGTTCTGCGCCGCGGCGAGTGGCCCGGCACTCTGCCCGCCGCCGCCCAGCGCCTGCGCGATCGCATCTGGACCGAAATCAAGGCCGCCTGAATCACAGCGTCAGCCTCGGCGCCTCGATCGGATTCTGGGCTGAGTTGCCAATCTAATCGCACGCGCCAGCCTGCGCTGGCGGAGATCAAAGCTGAGGAGCGTGTCTGCGCCAGCCGCCACCGCCGAAGCAACATGCAAAATATCCAGTGATCGCGTCCCCAGTGATCGCGTGTGCTTCCTTGCAAGCCGGCCGGCATGCGCGAATACCGGTGTGGATATCGGAAAAAGCGTGTAAACTCCGGCGGCCAAGTCGTTCTGAAAAGCAGAAAGGCCCGCGCGCGCTTCCGCCGGTGTCAGTTCTTTCCGGAAAACACGGAGCTGAAACGCATTGGTCAACTCCAGTTCGCTCAGTGGCGTCATGATCCACGTGGTCGCCGGCTGTCGGCCGAGCGCCGCGGCCCGCTCCGAATTACTATCCATCATGTAGAGCGAAGCGAGAAAACTGGCATCGCAATAAGCTTTCAAAGACGATCCCGCTCTTCGGCCAAGAGCTCCGCGCCACTCACTTTTAGCCTCTTGTTTTTGTAGATTTGTTTTAATCTATTCAGAAAATCTGGCCGTTTCCGCGCGCCGGCCCGACGCGGCGGAAGCAGGCGGGCAATCACCCTCCGCCGTCGCGTGATCTCCACTTCTTCGCCGGCATCGAGTAAGCTTTCAACTCTGCGAAATCGATACCTCAGGTCGCGCAGATTGGCTCGCTTCATAGGATACATTTTAGCATCACATGCGCCTTCTGGCCTTGACTCATGGTGTTAGAAAGCATGAACTCAGATTTACTATGCCCACTTCCGCCGCTCACCTGTGCACCTTCCACTCCCCTCCGCCCCATTCCGCTATCCTGAATATGAATGCTGTTCTTCGCCCTGCTCCTCACCCTCGCCGCTCCAACCGACTGGGTTCCCGCGCGCTGGCACTGGCTGGAAACCAAAACGCTCGATCTCCTCTCCGCCACACCGATCAACTGCCTGCTCGTCAATTGGAACGAATCGCAGAAATCCCAGGCCGCCCGCTTCTCCGCCGCCGCAGCAGACCGCGGCATCGCCACCCTCGCGGTCATCCGTCCCGGCAGCGATCCCGCCGAATCCGCGCATGATGCCATCGCCTCGAAACTCACCGGCGTCGTTCTCGAAGGCGACTTCCCCGCTCAAACCACCGCCCGCGTCCAAACCGCTCTCGCCGGTGCGCCCCTGATCGAACTGACCTCCCGCCGCCTCATGCCGCTCGGCAGCAAAGCTCCCGTAATCGGCACTTATCAGGGCGTCTGGCCCGGCATTCAGGTTCTCGAAGACGGCGCCGCCAAAGCCGGCCCATCCGGTTCCCCCTGGATCAATACCAACTCCGGCTTTCTCCGCGCCGCCCGCGCTTTCGGCGACAGCGTCGTCTGGATCGCCAATCTTCCTCCCTCAGGCGCCGTGCTCAACAGCGAAAATTATCTGCAGGCCATCGGCGATGCCGCCATGGTCGGCGCGCGCTGGGTCGTCGCTATCGATGATGATTTTGCCAAACGCCTCCATTCGGGCGACGCCGCCGCGCTCAAGCAATGGCAGACCATCGGCCATGAGCTCCAGTTCTACGAACAGCATCGCGACTGGCGCGCTTTCGCCCCCGCCGGCAAACTGGCCGTCATTCAGGGCGTCGATGACGGCGCGCTGCTCTCCGGCGGCATTCTCGATATGATCGCCGCGCGCCACACGCCCGTCCGCGCTGTGCCGCCCGAGCGCTTGAATCCCAACGCGCTTCAGGGCGCAAGCATGGCCGTGGATGTCGATGCCGCCGCGCTCACTCCCGAGCAGCGCGACATCCTCAAAGCCTTCACCCGCTCCGGAGGCACTCTGCTCACCGGTCCCGCCGGATGGAAAGACGGCGCCGCTCCCAAAAAAGACGCCATCACCCTCGACGATCGGCAGCTCAAGCACCTCGACGATATCTGGCACGACATGCAATCGCTCATAGGCCGCGGCAACCTCGGCGCGCGCCTGTTCAATGTCTCTTCCATGCTCTCCAACCTGCTTGTCTCGCCCGACGGCAAACAGAAACTCGTCCACCTGGTCAATTACTCCAGTTACCCGGTCGATTCCGTCACCGTTCACGCACTCGGTGATTTCAAGCACGCCTGGCTCTATACGCCCGACGCTCCGCCGAAAGAACTCGCCGTCTACAAAGTGGACGAAGGCACCGGCATCGACATCGATCTGGTCAACGTCAGCGCCACCCTTCTGCTGGAGTAGACTATTGGGCATGACCCGTCGTGAATTGCTGGCCCTCGTCGGCGCTGCGCCGTTGTCTAAAATCGCACACGCCGCGCCTGACGCCCCCACCGCTCGCGTCGCCATCGCCAAGTGCCCCGCCTATGACGACGAAGTAACTGCCAGGCTCGCCACCATGTTCGATCAGCTCGGTGGCCTTGAGCGCATCGTGCGCGGCAAAACCGTAACCATCAAGCTCAACCTCACCGGCAGCCCCGGCCTGCGCCTGATGGGCCGTCCGCTCGGCGTCACTCACTACACGCATCCGAAAGTCGTCGGTGCAACAGCATATCTGATGGGCCGCGCCGGCGCGAAGCGCATCCGCTTCGTAGAAAGCGGCTGGGCGCTGAGCGGTCCGCTCGAAGAGTATCTCCTCGATTCCGGTTGGAACGTGCGCGCGCTCGCCGCCGCCGCGCCGGGTGTGGAGTTCGAAAACACCAACAATCTCGGCAAAGGCAAACGCTATTCGCGGTTGAAGGTTCCCGGCACCCCATACGTCTATCCGGCATTCGACCTCAACCACGCTTTCGAAGATACCGACGTCTTCGTCAGCATGGCCAAGCTCAAGAATCACGAAACCTGCGGTGTCACGCTCTCGCTGAAGAATTGTTTCGGCAACACGCCCGCATCCATCTATGGCGATAACGCCGGTGTCGATGAGCCCAACGAAAAACCCACCAGCGGCCGGGGAGCGGTCTGCCATGCCGGCCGCCGCCAGCCTTCGCGTTCGGCGCCGCAGGAAATCAACTTCGGTTCGAATCACGATCCCGGCTACCGCATGCCGCACATCGTCGCAGATGTGGTGGCCGCGCGCCCCATCGATCTCGCCATCATTGACGGCATAGAATCCATCGCCGGCGGCGAAGGCCCCTGGATTCGCTCCAAGCCTCTGCGCCTCGTCCAACCCGGCGTGCTGATCGCCGGAACTAATCCGGTCACCACCGATTCCGTCGCCACCGCCGTCATGGGTTACAATCCTCGCGCCGAGCGCGGCGCCGCGCCGTTCACCACGTGCCACAACACGCTGCTGCTCGCCGAGCGCCACGGCATCGGCACCACCGATCTGAAACGCATCGAAGTCGCCGGCGTTCCCATCGCCCAGGCGCTTTACCGGTACGACTCGTAGAGGCGGCGCATGCGTCGCTATCTGCCGTTCTGCGGCCTGATCCTGGCCGTTCCGCTCGCCGCGCAACTGCGCCACACCATGTTTCCGCCCGTTCGTGGCACGCACGAAATGGTCGGCGCAGCGAACAATTTTGAAGTCGAAGCCGGTTTCCGCATTCTCACGCAGGGCGGCAACGCGTTTGACGCCGGTGTCGCCACCGTGCTTGCGGCCGGCGTGACTGAGCTCTCGCGCTTCGGCTTAGGCGGCGAGATGCCGTTGCTTGTCAAGCCCGCCGGCAAACCGGTTGTCGCCATCAGCGCCATCGGAACCGCTCCCGCCAGGGCCACCGTCGATTTCTACCAGCACCGCAAAGCCGAGCCGTGGGAAGACGAGGACCGCTTCCCGCCCATCCCCGAAGTCGGCATCCTCGCTGCGCCCGTCCCCGGCGTTTTCGATGGCCTTGTGCTGGCCCTCTCGCGTTACGGCACCATGTCGTTCGCCCAGGTCGCCGCGCCCGCCATCGAATATGCCACCGGCGGCTTTCCCATTCCGGAAGAGTTTGCCGCGTTCATTCGCGGCAACCAGCGTTTCCTCGAGCTGTGGCCGGCTTCCAAGGAATTTTTCCTCCCCGGCGGTATTTCTCCCGAGCGCGGCGAAATTTTTCGCGAGCCTACTCTCGCCCGCACGTTGCGCGAGTTGGTCGCTATAGAAAAGAAAACGCCCGGCAGCCGAGCCGTCAAACTGCGCGCCGTCCGCGATTACTTTTATAAGGGCTCGCTGGCTCGCCGCATGGCCGCGTTTTGCGAGCACAATGGCGGCCTCATTGCGTACCGCGATCTTGCCGGATACCACGCCGAGCTCGATCGCCCCCGCACCGCCACCTATCACGGCTACGAAATTTATAAGCCCGGATTCTGGACGCAAGGTCCGGTGATGCTCGAAATGCTCAACCTGCTCGAAGGCTACGACCTGCGCGCCATGGGCCACAACTCTCCCGAGTATCTGCATACGCTGGTCGAAGCAGCAAAGCTCGCTTTTGCCGACCGCGACCGCTACTATGGCGATCCGAAATTTTCTCAGATCCCGGAAGAGATTCTGCTCTCGAAGGAATACGCCGCCGAGCGCCGCAAGCTCATCGACCCCGCCCACGCATCGATGGAGCACCGCCCCGGCACGTTCGCCGCGCCTCTCGAGCTCGAGAAAACCTCGGCGCCGTCGCGCGGCTTGGCCAATGACACCACTTGCGTGAATGTTGTGGATCGCAAAGGCAACGTCTTCTCCGCGACTCCCAGCGGCGCCTGGCTGCCCTCCGTCATCATGGGCTCGACCGGCATTCCGCTCAGCACGCGCATGCAGTCGTTCGTCATGACGCCCGGCCACCCCAACCAGCTCGCGCCGGGCAAGCGGCCACGCGTCACTCTGAGCCCAACGATGGTCTTGAAAGACGGCAAGCCGTTTCTCGCCCTCTCCACTCCCGGCGGCGACAACCAGGATCAGGCGCTCGTGCAGGTGCTGTTGAACATCATCGAGTTCGGCATGTCGCCACAGGAAGCCGTCGAGGCGCCGCGATTCCAGACCGAGCATTTTTACAGCTCATTCGGCAACCACGAATTCTCTCCCGGCCGGCTCAATCTCGAAGGAAGAATCCCCAAAGCCACGGCGGAAAAACTCTCCACCCTCGGCCACCGCGTCTCTATTACCGGAGACTGGAGTAACTCCTCCGCCCCGACTGTAATCAAGATTTCTAACGGTGTGCTGGATGGAGGGGCCGACCCGCGCCGCGCACGCTTTATCTTCGGACGCTAACCCGCGAAATAGGACCTCAACCGCGTCTCATCCGAGCGGATCCAGTTCAGAATATCCGTTAGCGTAGTGCGCGCGTCCCGCTTCGGCTGCCAGCCCCGGACAGCCGATACCTTTCGGTGATCCGAAACATAGATCCGTACATCGGCCGGACGGTTTTCGGACTCAGCACCGATCGCGATTTCGTTTCCGGTAATTTCCCGGCACAACTGCGTCGTTTCTGATAAGGAAAGACTGCGGCTAACTCCTCCACCTACGTTAAATACGCTTCCTTGGTAAGCGTTTATGTTCTGAACTTGGTCGATCACTAAGTCGCATAAGTCGTCGATGTGTAGCACGTCGCGAACTTGTTTACCGTTGCCGCCGAAACCAATGTAATTGATCCGCCGCCTGAAGTAATGCGCCGCCACCCAAAGCGCCATCACACCCTGATCGGTCTTACCCATCTGATATGGTCCGGTAAGTAGCCCGCAGCGGTTAATGACATAACGTAATCCGTAGGCATCCGCGTACTCGGCAAGCATAATCTCCGCTGCGAGCTTCGTCATCCCATACAAAGATCTTGCGCCCGCGAGCGGAAATCCCTCTGCAATCCCGCATTCCGACGCCCCCGCAATGTCCTGATCGTGCGCCATTGTGAACCGCGTCTCGCCCTCTTCGAACCGCAGCGCGTTCAGCAGACCATATGGATAGACCCGGCTGGTCGAGAGAAATACAAAATCCGCCTTGACGCGCCGCGCCAGTTCCAGGCAATGAAAACACCCGATCAGATTGGTTTCCACCAGATATTCTGCGGACCCGCCATACCCCGCCTGGGCCGACGGCTCCGCCGAGCATTCAATCATGAGATCTGGCGCAGGAATCGCTGCAAGATCTTCGCGTGATCGCACATCCCCATGTACGAATGCGACTTCGCCGCGTGCCAGCCGCTCCAGATTTAGCTCTGATCCCCGCCGCCGCAGATTATCCAGAGCCGTAACCCGCATCTTAGGATTGCTGCTTTTTAGCGCCAGAGCCAGCGCCGAGCCGGCGAAACCCGCCCCGCCGGTCACCAGCGCGTGGCTATACATGTCTGGATTGTGTCCCGGCCGCGGTCATCGTTTCCGGCCGCCGGCGGTAATCTCCGCGCGATAGAAACTTCTCGAGCCAAAGATACAGCACGATGAATAAATACCGGCTTCCCATCTCCTTCAGCCGGAGCTTGGAAATTCCCGTTGTGCGGTTTGTCCAGCTGATCGGCACTACCGCGTACTTATATCCCCTGATAATAGCCTTAAGCGGCATTTCTACCGTAAGGTTGAAGTGCGGGGATATCAGCGGCTGCATACCTTCAATCACGCTGCGCCGGTAGCATTTGAACGCATTAGTTACATCGTTATAACGTATTCCGAACAGAACCTGAATAAACCAGTTGGCCAGGCGATTGATGACTAATTTATGCGGAGGGTAATCGGTAACTTTACCGCCCCGGCAAAACCGCGAACCAAAAACACAATCGTACCCTTCTTCGAGCTTGCGGTAGTAAGCCACTAAGTCGTCCGGATTATCCGAACCATCGGCCATCAGTATCGCCACCGCATCGCCGGTAAATCGCTCGATCCCCATCCGTACTGCCATTCCGAAACCTGGCCTGCCTGAATTGCTCAACAGCTTGACCGCGGGATTTTGCGATGAAAAATACTGAACTTCCAGATCGGTCCGATCCGTGCTGCCGTCGTCCACCACCAGAATCTCATAAGAAATCCTGGCATCTTCCAGCACCTGAATCAGCGTATCCAGCGTCTGACGGATTGATCCCTCTTCGTTTCGAGCGGGGATGACGATGGAGAGTTTCAGCATGAACCGCTTCGCACTGTTTCAGGTCCGTACTATACCAGATAGACCCTTGGCGTGGCGTTTTTGAGGGTTAGACGAAGGAGAACCTAGAAACTTCGGAGGATTGTTGCGCGGAACGACTGGACCGCGGGAGTAAGGGGCGCGCCGGAAAGATTGCACAGACGGACGGCAACCGTGTTCGCGGCGCTGACGAACATGCTGCCCGCCAGCCCGGCTTCGAGCGTTGAAGGCCACCCCGGAGCAATGGAATCTCCCGTAGCGGCGCCGGTCAGCGTCATCGTGACTTGCGCACACGTTGCTTGCCCGATGCTTCCGAACGTCAGGGAAGCGGAAACAGTCAGGTAGTTGGGAACCGACGTTCTGTCAATCGCGATCGTCGATCCCGTAACGTTAATGCCCGTCCCGGAGCTATAGCTGATGCCTGTGCCGTTGGCGTTTACCACACACGTACCCGACTGGGCGGACGCGAAGTTGATCGTTAAATGATTTGCGTCTGTAAGAGCCGCCGATTTGGGCAGGATCCATAATGGCGGCGTGCTCGTGTCGTAGCAGGTGAAAACGACTCCGGTCGAGTTCAGATTGTGCGCCAGCGAGACCGAAGTTGCGCTGGTAAAGGTCTGCCGGAAATTAGCTCCGCCCGAGCCGCAGACCGCGCCGCTGTCCACGATATTCCCGCTCGCGTCGAACTTCGCACAGTCGCCGGAAGCCAGCGTTCCACTCACCGTCCCCAGTTTTGCGCCGTTTCCCGAAAGACTCGCCGCAGTGATAGCGGCAACGCCAAGCTGGCCGCCACCCGCGGCATTCACGTGGCCGTGCTGCATATTCGTGAAGTCCGCAATCACCGGACTCACGATTGTGGGCGACTGGCTCACCACTACCTGGTTCCCGGAACCGGTTTTCGTGCCGGGCTTCGAGTCACTGCCGCCGGCGCCGAACAGCGGCATATCCGGCGTCAGCGCCCCCGAAGCGTTGGTCACCGTTCCCGCCGGTGTCCAGATATTGGCTGCAGTGCAAAAATACAATATGCCGGAGCCGGTGAGAAACAGCCACTCCGGAGTCGTGCACGTTACCGGCAGTGAAGTCCCGGTTCGCACGGGAATGGTGAGTGAGGCGCCCGAAAAGTCAATGGACTTGGCCTGCGTCCGGAGGTCCACTTTGGTTTGTGCCAAAAGGCTGACACCCACCCCGGCTGCAATCACCCAGGCGGCCGTAACTTTGTGGAGTCGCATGCGTTCTCTGATTCGATTTTAAAGACCAGGCGCGCATCGCGCGGCGGCGCAGGGCGGTTAACTGGCTGATTGCAAAACGTGTATTAAATTCCCGGGATTCGTGACTGCCGCCATTCACAACGTCTTCAGGTACGCAATCAGATCTTTTTTCTGCCGGTCGTTAAGGGTCGTCTTGTAGCTGGGCATGGGGCCCGCGCCGTGATTAATGATGGCCAGCACATTGCCGGTGGTGGTCTTTTTTACGTTGCGAAGGCGGGATTTGCGAAACAGACCGAGCAGCGTGGGTCCCGTCTTCTTGGGCTCGCCATCGGCTGTGTGACACATTCTGCACTGCTCGAAGACGCGGACGCCTCGCTTGGGATCGGGTTTGGCAAAAGCCGCGGCGAGCATTCCTAACGCGACGGCGCAACCATATCTCCCGATGGCCACTTGCGCAAGATATCATAACGGAGTTCATCCGCATCCATGACAAGAATATTGCTTGCAATCCTGCTGCTCAGCGCGCTTCTCCGCGCGCAAAACACGCCGGCTCCGAAAGTCGAGCTGCTTTGGCCAAATGGCGCGCCCGGCGCGCTCGGCAACGATGCGTCCGACAAACCGGATATCACCATTTACCTGCCTGCTTCGAACGGAGTTTCGAGCGGCGTGGTGGTTTGTCCGGGCGGCGGTTACCAGGTTTTGGCCATGGATCACGAAGGCCGCCAGATCGCGCAGTGGCTGAATGAGCGCGGCGTAGCGGCATTCGTTCTGAAATACCGGCTCGGACCGCGCTATCACCATCCGATCGAGCTGGGCGATGCGCAGCGGGCGCTACGATTCGTGCGGTTCCATGCGCGCGATTACGGCGTCGCTCCGGACAAGATCGGGATCTGGGGATTTTCCGCCGGCGGTCATCTGGCCTCCACGGCCGGAACTCACTTCGACTCGGGCAACCCAAGTGCCGAGGATCCGATCGATCGCATGAGTTCGCGGCCCGATTTCCTGATCCTCTGTTATCCGGTGATTTCATTCATCACGCCGTATGCGCATCGCGGCTCGCTGCGCAACCTGCTGGGCGATCATCCCGATCCTAAACTGGTGGCGAGCCTCTCGAACGAAACGCAGGTGACCGCACAAACGCCGCCCACGTTCCTGTTCCATACCGACGGCGACACTGGAGTTCCGGCGGAAAACAGCGTGCTGTTTTATCTCGCGCTCCGCAAGGCGGGCGTGCCGGCCGAGATGCATATCTACGAGCGCGGCCCGCACGGAGTCGGGCTGGCGCTTTTCGATCCCATTCTGGGCTCGTGGCCGAGGCGCCTGGCTCCGTGGATGAGGCTGCACGGGTGGATGAAATGAAGCTCACCGCCGGTCAGTGACCTAGGAAAGCGTACCGGATGTCTGGTAGTGGGTCAGTTTGAATTTTAGGCCGCTTTTGGTGGGATGGCATAATGGAGTCGTGGCGAGACGCCCTGGAATAGCTCGGGACCACGATTTTGTGACCAATGCCCGCCGCGTGGTAGAGCGGGCCATTGGCGAACACCTAGACGGTACGCCGTTGAGCAAAGACGACAACGATCCCCGCGCAATACCGCGCGGACAAAGCGGTGGCAAGAAGGGCGGTAAAGCGCGGGCTGCAAGACTAACGGAAGAACAGCGAAGCGAAATTGCGCGGGTAGCTGCTGAGGCCCGCTGGAAGAAGAAGCCTAGTTCCTAGGCCGCTCTGTCAAATCCCTGCTCGCGCTCTACCACATCTTCCGTGAAATCAAGCACGAGCTGAACTTGCGTAGCTTTTTCAGTGTTCATGTCATTGTACGCATCGACATCAATCTTTAGCTGCACGCAGTCTCCAACGATCTGCTCGCGACGCTGCGCGAATGCTTTCTCCATGTGATCGTGCGGAGCAAAGCCCATCATTGCCCAGAATGTATACTGTACGCCCGCCTTACTGATGCGAACCGCATGGTTGACCCTGTACCGCCGCCCACGAGAGTCTGTCTTATACTCAGCGCGTAGTGCGGCTACTCAGCGCGTAGTGCGGCGGCCATTTGTTCGGCCAGAACGTCGTAGGGATCGATCTCTGGCAATTCAAGCAAGCCCTCGGTGACGGCCCATTCACACGCTTGTCTTGTCCCAGAAGGGAGATGGCCCCCCTTCTCGTCAAAATGATGCCACGCTTTTTGTAGATGCTCGTGTTTCGTCACGGTAGAAACTCCTTACAAAGTCACTGGAACCGGATTCCCCCATCCATCGGAAATGGCCGCTGGAACAACGAAGGCTCTGATTTTCACTAGGTACTTGGTGAGGTAATCGTGCCGATTAAGTTTATTCCGCAATTGGCCAACCACAAGACCAGGATGGCGGTTCAATATTTTAGCCAAAGCCAACACGTCTCTTTCATAAAAGAACGGACGCTTACGTGCGATGAACGACTCTATACGCACAGACGGTGCGCAGAAATCGGCCGCAGCTTCATTAGCTGCCCGCTCCTCCTCTGGCAACGAGGACGCAGTGGTCGATCGCTCGCCATCCAAATCATCCACAATCTCTACGGACTGCCCGTCTTTTCGCAAGACATGCTCAATTTCGTGACGCAGGACAAACCAAAAGTTATCTATTCGGTCATATCGAACCGACATTCCGATGACTGGGGAGTCCTTATCCAACCAAAAGCACACGCCATCAATCTTGGCGTTTGGCAACCTCTCTACCAAGATGAAGCGAACCCCACACTCCATTAGGATTCGGGGTACCTCTCTCGCGTCCTCCGGCGAAATCAGAAGATTTGTAATGCGGGCCAGAGCCTCACGGAGAGCCTTTTCTGAAAACTTCGGTACGGTAATTGAGCGCGCAATCTGCCGAACCCTGAAAAGCCAAGCCAATTGGAGCGGTGAGACTTCACGGGTCTCATAATCAGATCGCTTGGCAGCATGAGACATATACGGTATTTCGTCGGCAGTCTCTACTTCAAAGAATCGTTTGAGTTGTTCTTTCAGTAGCGCCGCCTCCCCGTCCTCAATCCAGCCCCGCCTAATCATTTCGCGGATTGGGTACTGGCTTTGGATCTGCGCGCGAACCGCTACGCCCGGATCTGGCGCATTCGCCCTTGAGAGGTCATAGGCCTTCTGTAAATTTGCAAAGAACTCTGCCGGAACGTCGAATGCTTCTCCTAGAGCGCGGGCCATGTCTGGGCTGATACCCCGCTTGCCGGAGAGAATCACATTGACTGCCTGCTCGGGGACGCCCAAAATATAGGCCAAATCCCGCTGCATCCAGCCCCGCTCGTCCATTTCTTCCTTGATATAGGCCCCTGGATGCATGACCCAGTTAGCATTACTCGCCATAGTCGAACCTCGTCAGTGATAATCTTCCACACCCAAGATTGTCATCCTCGGTGGCTTGCATTCTGAATCCAGCGTGAACACGAGCCGCCATTGTTTATTGATTCGGATAGACCGTTCCCCAACGCGATCGCCAACCAGTTTTTCATAATGCAAACTTTTCCAGTTCCTCAAAGTGCGTTCGTCTGGGGCTGCCCGAATAACCACTAGCTTCTGTCTCAGGGACTTAACCAGCGCTATGGGCAATCCTGACTCCGCCCTTCCGGCAGGAAATTTCGCTGCGATGATTCCCAGCCCCTGCCGCCGGTCGTCGATCGCCTTCGCCTCGCCGCCCTCGCACTGAAATGTGTTCTTGAGCGTTCTCTGGAAGGGTTCCCGCACAATGAGCGCCGCCGGCACCCAGACCCGTGTCTCGCCCGCCGGCTTCAACACTTCCACGTGGGTCGTTACTTCAAACCTGCGCCACGCCCCGGCGCTGCCATTTTGCCCGAAGGCGGGGTCCACACACGTTGCCGCCGTTCCAATGGCGGCAACCCGCAGAAAATCACGTCGGTTCATCGGGCGTCCCGCAAAAGAGAGGTTTTCGTTATGTGCATTCATCATTGTTTCGGCTGCGAAAAAACTCACGATTCTTTGACGATCGGAATGGGGCGCCCGAAATTCGATGATATGCTCGGGCCGTGGCCCACGGCAACGGCGCCATTCCTGACGAAAAATAAGCACGCGAATCCCGCAACCCGCCGGTTGCATTTTCGGTCCGCCGCTGGTAACATGCAACCTGGAGGTTGCATGAGCACCGACCGTATCGAAAAGAAGATTCTTCTGCGCGCGCCCATCGAGCGCGTCTGGCGGGCCCTGGCCGATTCGACCGAGTTCGGAAGCTGGTTTGGCATGAAGTTCGACGGGCCTTTCGCCCCGGGAGCCAAAGTGCGCGGTGTCATCCGGCCGACCGCGGTGGATCCCGAAGTCGCCAAGGCCCAGAAACAACATGAAGGAGTGACATTCGAAATTACAATTGAGCAGATGGAGCCCGAGCGGCTGTTCTCGTTCCGCTGGCACCCGGGCGCGGTCGATCCGAAAATCGACTACTCCGCCGAGCCGGCTACGCTGGTCGTATTCGCGCTCGAACCGGCGTCGAACGGCGTCATGGTCACTGTCACCGAGTCGGGCTTCGACCGCATCCCGCTGGCCCGCCGCGCTCAAGCCTTCCAGGCGAACGAGCAGGGCTGGGGCATTATGGTGCACGTCCTGGAGAAGTACGTTGCCGAGAAAACCCAAAGCCGCGGCGGCGCCGAGTAGCGCCGTTTTTCGGGCGTTGGGCGACGAAGCGCGCCTGCGGATTGTCTTACGCCTGTGTCATGACGGCCCGTTGTCCATCGCGGGCCTCACGGCAGGATCCAGCGTCACCCGCCAGGCGATCACTAAGCATCTGCGCGTCATGGAAGCGGCGGGGCTGGTGCGCACCACGTGGCGCGGACGAGAAAGTGTTTGGCGCCTGAACCGCCGGCGGCTCAATGAAGCCAGCCGCTACCTCGAGATCATTTCCCGCGAGTGGGACCAGGCTCTCGGCCGCTTGCGCGATTTCGTCGAGGATCGCTAACCCGGCGAGCGACCGTGTTACTCGAGCGGGATGAGAACGGCGTTGCTCTCGTGGCCGTTGACGCGCGCTTTGCATTCGATGGTCGCGCCTTGGGGCAATGGTAAAGCTATGCGGAACTGGATCGCCGTTACACCCACGCGGCCTGCCGCAGCGCCGGCAAACTCCGGCTGAATCGTCTGGTCTTCATACACCAGCTCCGCATGATCCGCCAGCGGGTAGCGCGGCGCCGGCGGCACGGCAAACCCTTCGAGCGGCTGCGGATGATACGGCCCAAAGCCGGTTCCCAGCAGCGTGACCAGCTCGCCTCGCCGCGCCGGGCTTTTCGCGGTCACGTAGGAGCCGTCTTCGTGCAGCGCAACGGCGTAGCTCTTGCCGGAAATCTGCTGGTAAAACAGGCCCGGTGCATCGCGCTCGGTTTTGAAGTCCGCCTGGATGTCAGGCCGGTCGTCGAAATGGAGCGTCAGCGTCTCGTCGCCCAACGGCAGGTTCGCAGGTAACAGCGCGTTGACCTGGCCGGGCGAGACGAACAACAGCGGCAGGATGCGATCTCCCACGGTCGCCGTCGTGCCTCCCAGAGACTGCGCCAGCGGGCTCTCGGGGCCGGCCGCCGGTTGCGAAGCCAGATTTTCGCCGTAAATCGAAATGATGGAGCCGGGCGCGACAGCGCCGTCCGGCGTGGCGGCCGCGGCATTGGCGATGTGGTCGATTGCCGAGTAATCTACGCCGGTGAACTGCGCGCGTATGGTGAGCAGGCCGTTTACCGTGACCGTGATCGCCGGCGAGGCGCCTGCCGCATCGCCCTCCCAGTGATCGAAGCGGTATCCGTGCGCCGCGCTCACCGAAACCGTGACTACAGTGCCGTGTGCATAATAGCCGCTTGCCGAGGGCGGTGAAAATTGCCATGCGGCCGCAGCGTCGGCAGGATTAGCCGAATACACGATGCCGTACAGCCCTTGATACTTCGCGATAAAACTCTCGGGCGCAAGCGTGGTAACGATCGTATGATCGCCCGTGGCGCCGTCCGACCAGCCCGCGAACGTCAGATGCACGCCGCCCGGAAGATCGGCTGTTGCCGGAGCGCTCAGCCGCACCGAAGTCCCTACCGGCCGCTGAATCGTGCACGGCGTCACGCAATCCGCGCCATCGATCAGAACGTGCAGTCCCGCGGGCGAGCTTTGAATGGAGGTCTGGCTGATTGGATCGTAATCGGCGGTGAGGCGAATGCCGGCCGCGACCTGAGCATCGGTCAGCGTGATGGCCTGCGCCGCCGCGCCGCCGTTCGACCACGACCGGAAACTCCACGCGCGCCCTGCCGAATTGGTTTGTGTCAGAGGAGCGGAAACCGTATGCTGCACTCCCGCCACCCAGACGAAGTTATATCCGGGCCAGTTCTCTCTCCCGTCGACGCTGAGCGCGAGGCCGGCAGGGCTGGTCAGAAAGGTCACGCGCGCGCCCGCCGCATATTTTGCCGTCAGCGTCAGGCTTGTGGCCTGCGCCGGCATGGTGTAGGCATGGGTCGCGTCGCCCGCATCGCTCCAGGAATCGAACACCCACAGCTTGCCGTGCAGGTCGGTTTGCGGCGTCAAGGCGGCTACGGTGTGGGTCGTGCCCAATCCCCAATCCAGCGCGGCCGGGGTTAAGACCGATGTGCTGTCTGCCAGGATGTGCAAGCCGGAAGGATCGGTCCCGAGCGTAACCCTCGCTGCTCGCAGAAATTGCGCATACACCACTACCGGCCCGTTCAACACGAACGAATTCAGGTAGGCCTGGCTGGAATTTCCCAAACCGGACAGCCAGCCCGTGAAAACATATCCCGCGTTCGGCACGGCGCGCAAAGCAACATTCGTGCCGGCATCCAGGTAAACGTCGGTATCCACCACGTACGGCGTATTGTTGACCAGGACCGTTCCGGGATAACCGCAGGTCGTCGGATCCGGATTCGAGCACTTGAAGAAGTTCAGCGATACCGCGTGCTGCACCGTCATCGAGGCTTTGTAGGAAGTAATCGCCGGATCGGCGCTGATCACCACCTGGGCGGCCGAAATCGAAAGCTGCCCCGTCGAATCCGTCCATCCCGTAAACGCATAGCGCGTTTTCGCCAGCGTGGGATACTGCACCGCGTTCACGTTCAGCGTGTGCTTGCTGCCTGCCGGCCACAGGAACGTCGCGGAATCCGTAAAGAGCTGCCCGTCCACGTAAAACGAACCGCCGCCTGGTTCGGTATAAATGCGGGTTGCGGAAATTGTGGTCGCGGCTTGCGATGTCGCCAGAGCCAGGCTAAAGAACACCAGCAGGCTGAACGGGCAGAAATGGGAGCGCTTCATGGTCAAGATTCACACCTAAGCCAACATTCGACGCTTCGCCTGAGAAGGTGAATCGCAGGAACCACTTAGCGGGAAATCAGAAAGGCCTTAGAAGCGCCGGCGGTTCGTTTCGAGCACAAAAAGTTCTATAATTCTGTCCGGAGGTTGGTTTGATCCGGTTTCACCTCGTCGGCCTCGGTTTACTGGCTGCAGCAGTCATTTGGGCAGGCGAAAAAAAACCGCCCGTGCGCTCGACCGAAAACGATCTGGTCGAGATCACCGCGACCGTGTTCGCCGACCGTGAGGAAGTTAAACAGGTGCTCGGCAGCGATTTGGGCGGCCATTACATCCTGGTGAACATGCAGGTGACTCCCAAAGACGGCCAGAAGGTCAAGATCGACTATGATGACTTCCTGCTGCGCACCGACAAAGACGGCGAGAAAACCACGCCGTCCGCTCCCAGCCAGATTGCAGGCCAGGGCGCTCTGGTCGTGACCGCGGGGCCGGCTAACGGCGGCGGCGGTTTTTCGGAACCAGCCTACGGGCAGGGCCCCTATGGGCCGCCGATTATGGGCGGCGGCGGAATCATCGGCGGCGGGGGAGGGAGTGCAACCGGCGAGGCCCGAGCCAAGGTGACCAAGGGTTCCAAGGACAAAACCGACCCCATGCTGGCCGTTCTCAAAGAAAAAATTCTTCCGGAGAAAGAAACCGAGGCGCCCGTTTCCGGATTGCTCTACTTTGCCATGGAAAAACAGAAAGTGAAGGATCTCGAGCTGATTTACACAACGCCCGAGGGCAAGCTCCGCCTGCGGTTCAAGTAGTTTTTCACTGGCGCGTTTTCAGCGCCGGTTCCGTTTAAAAAAATCCAAATTCAGGACAATCGAAATGAATCACCGTGCCTCACGGGCGATGGGGTGGATCCCTGACGTTCCCAGCATTCGCGATTACACGACCGGTCATCCGCAGGTTGCGCCGCTTGTAGCGAAAACAGCGCTCGCCGCGGCGCCGGCCCCGCCTTCGAGAGTGGACCTTCGGCCGCATTTTCCGCCGGTCGAAGACCAGCAGAATTTGGGCGCCTGCACCGCACACGCGGCCGCCGCGCTGGTCGGATACTTCGAGCGGAAGGCGCTGGGGAGATCGACTGACGTCTCGCGTCTTTTCATTTATAAAACGACGCGCGACCTGACAGGCTCGAAGGGCGATTCCGGCGCATACCTGCGCACCACCATGGAAGCGCTGGCGGTTTTCGGCGCGCCGCCCGAAACTTACTGGCCTTACGACGGGCGGCAGGAATCCGAAAATACGCATTTCGATGCCGAGCCGAACGCCTTCTGCTATGCATTCGCACGCAATTTCGCGGCGCTCAAGTACGTGCGGCTCGATCCGGTGGGCACAGCGCCCGAACAGGCGCTCGCGAATATCCGCTCGGCGCTCGCCTCCGGTCTTCCCAGCATGTTTGGCTTTCCGGCGTACGACGAGTACGTGAACGCGGGGGCGGACGGTAAGATCGCGTATCCGGCGCCCTCCAGCCAACTTTACGGCGGCCATGCCAACGCCGCCGTGGGTTACGACGATCATCTGACGATCGGCGCCGACACCGGCGCGCTGCTGGTGCGCAACTCCTGGGGCACAAGCTGGGGGATCGAAGGTTACGGCTGGCTCTCTTACAAGTATGTGACCCAGGCGCTGGCGGTCGACTGGTGGACGGTGATGCGGCAGTCCTGGGTGGACACGGGCCAGTTTGCGTGAGCAAGCGCTCCACACGACTTGCGCGGTTGCGCATAGAATAAGTGGAGCATGCACATCTCTGAACTCGACACTCCAGCTCTCGTTATCGATCTCGACATCATGGAGCGCAATCTGCGGCGCGTGGGGGATTACTGCAAGGGCCACGGTCTGAGGTTGCGGCCGCACACCAAAACACACAAAGTTCCGGCGGTGGGGCGCCGGCAGCTCGATTCGGGCGCCGTGGGGCTCACGGTAGCCAAAGTCGGCGAAGCCGAAGTGATGCTGGGGGCGAATCCGCCGGACCTGCTGGTTGCATATCCGGTGATCGGGCGCAGCAAGCTGGCGCGGCTGATGCAGGTGGCCAAGAAGACGCGGGTCACGGTGGCGCTCGACAGCGCCGGTGTGGCGCGGCAGTTATCGGAAGCCGCGCGCGAAACGCAGGTCGAGGTCGCGGTGCTGGCCGAAGTCGATGCCGGGCTCGGGCGTGTCGGTGTGCAGCCGGGGCCCGAGCTGATCGAGCTGGCGCACGGCATCCAGCGGCTGCCCAACCTGGTTTTCGACGGCATCGATTTTTATCCCGGACACATCAAAGACACAGGCGAGCGCGGCAAAGAGCAGATCCGCAAGCTCAGCGAGCTGGTCGGCTGCATTCTGGACGATTTTAAGCGCGAAGGCATTCCGGTTCGCATCGTGAGCGGCGGCTCGACGCCATCGCTTTTCCATTCGCACGAAGTCGCCGGATTGAACGAGATCCGGCCGGGCACGTACGTGTACAACGACGTCAACACGGTGGCGAGCGGCGGCTGCACATTCGACGACTGCGCGGCCTCGATCCTGGTTACGGTTGTTTCGACGGCGCATCACGGACAGATCATCGTGGATGGCGGATCGAAGACGTTCTCATCGGATACGGCGGCGGCGCCTTCGGTGCATGGGCGTGTGGTGGAAGCGCCCGAGTGCGCATTCGTGCGGCTGAACGAAGAGCACGGTTATATCGACATCACCAAGTCGAAGCGGGAATTCGGGGTGGGCGACCGGCTGCACATCATCCCCAGCCACATCTGCGTGGCGGTGAATTTACACGAGCAGGTGTACGGGAAAAGGGGATATCACGTCGAGGAAACCTGGAAGGTGGAGGGGAGAGGCAAGCTGCAATAGCCTACCGCTCCCGTCCGGAAAGTACTCGGAAAGAAAACTACATCGACACGCTGTCTACGTGAACCGTGTCGCCTTCGATCTTGCCGTTTATCGTCACGTCATGCCCGAGGTGATCCTGCACCTTGGCGGCATCGTCGATTTTGTAAACCTTGCCTTTGTGGACGAACACCGGCGCAGCGCCGCCCTTCACACAACCTTCCACGCACTTCGCGTTGTGATCTTTGGCATGTTTTGCCGCACACTTCTCATCCGAAATATAACCTTTCAGTTCGGCAGCCATGGCTGAGACAGTAAATCCCGCCACCGCCAATACGAACGCTAGAACTGTTCTCTTCAAGGCACTACCTCCTCGCTAATTTTGGGCCAAAACACCCTGAATATACTCCTGGAGAACGGGCCGAAGCAAGCGAAGGGAGAGCCGCGCAACGTTAAATCTTCCTCATCTTGCGGGTATTGTTCGGCATGGAAGGGTCCCCGCCCAGCCGGCGGCGTGAGGATCGACACATCCGCCGTTACCGCAGCCCTCCGGAAGCCAGCACGGTTTCGCCGGTGAGCCATCCGGAATCCTGGGAGGCGAGGAAGACGGCGATGGGCGCAATATCCTCCGGCTGAGCAATCCGGCCGAGCGGAGTCTGCGCTTCCGACTGCTTCTGGAAGCTGCTGCCGATGATGCCGACGGCATGGGTTCCCTCGGTTTCGACCATGCCCGGATTGATGGAGTTGACGCGAATTTTTTTGGGGCCTAGCTCTTTCGCCAGCACGCGCGTTACGGCGTCCACGGCGGCCTTGGTCGCGCTGTAGACCGACGATGCCGGCGGCGTGATGCGGCTGGCGACGGAACCGATGTTGATGATGGCCCCGCCTTCGCCGTTAAACTGCTTGGCCGCCTCCTGACTGGCCAAGATGGTTCCCAGCACATTGGTGTTGAACTGCCTATGAAACTGCTCCTCGGTGATCTGTTCGAGCGGGGCGAACTCGTAAACGCCTGCGTTGTTGACCAGGACGTCCAGACGGCCAAACGCTTTTCTCGTTTCGGTAAAAAGGCGCCGCACGTCGGACGCTTGGGCCACGTCGCCCTGGACGGCAATGGCTCTACCGCCGTGGGACACGATATGGGCGACGACCTGCTCGGCGCTCTCCCGGCTCGAGACATAATTCACCACAACCGCAGCGCCTTCTACCGCCAGCGCCCTGGCGACTGCGGCGCCGATTCCTTTGGATGCTCCAGTAACGACCGCCACTTTACCCGATAGCCTGCTCATCGTTTACCTCCCTAAGCCGAATCGTTACCTTTTGACGATTCGACAATCATCTAATTGATGCGGATCGGCCCGGCAGGATTCAGCTCAAATTTTTGCCAGATGGTCAATATAGGCCTGGAGAACATCGCGCTGCAGCACCAGATGTGCGAACTTGCCCTCGCGGAAAACAGCAATCAGGCCGGCCGTTTCCAGCTCTTTGATGTGATGCGAAAGTGTGGCTGCTGTGACGGGCTGGCAACTGCGCACATCCGTGCAGGCCACTCCTTTATTCCGTGCGCCAACCTGTTGCAAGATTTCATGGCGGCGCGGATCGGCCAAAGCTTTGGCAATCAGGCGAATTTGAATGGGTGAAAGTTTTTGGCGCTTGGACACTGCTGACAGGATAACGCCCGGCGCGGATGACTGAACCATTGGATACAATCTTTCCAGCACGCGCCCGCGGACCCGGAAGGCATCTTGTTGAATTGGAGCTGGGATGCTGCGCGGCGGATGAGGGTAGATGATCCTGCTGGTGACGGCTTTCGGCCTCGCGGTTGTGACTTCGGCGCTGTGCATCATCGGGGTGCTGATGCGCTGGATGGTTTCGAGCACGCCGGCGCAAACGTGTGCCATGCTGCTCATCCCGGTCGCAATAGCCGGGTTGCCCCTGCTGTTTTCTCGCGGTGGAAAGGCGATGATCGCAACCGCTTATGCGGCGGCGCTGCTGCTATTCATCTGGGTGGGGGTTACCGGGTTTTCGGTAGGAATGTTCTACTTGCCGGCCACGGTGGTGATGGGAGTCGCCGCTGTTCGAATGGCGATGAAAACACCGGTGGCGAAGCCGAATAAGGTGGACCAGCCCTCCTGAAGCGCGCAGACGGGAATCGGAACGCCAGACGAAGGTTCGCGATACAATCATCCTGACTGCGAGGCTTTCATGGAAAAATCCAACGAATTTTCACGCCGGTCATTTCTGAAAAAATCGACAGGCGCGGCGGCGGGGGCGACGGCGTTCACCATCGTCAAGCCGGAACTGGTGCGCGGCGCGGGCAATGAGAAGCTGAGAGCCGGCCTGGTGGGTTGCGGCGGTCGCGGGACCGAGGCGGCGCAGCAGCTTCTGCACGGCAATGAAAACGTTGAGCTGGCGGCGATGGGCGATATTTTCGAAGATCATCTCGAAGAATCGCTCAACAAGATCCGCAATTCGAAGTACACGGGCGTCGCGGAAAAGGTGAAGGTCGATCCGGAGCATCATTTCGTCGGGTTCGACGCGTACAAAAAAGTACTCGCGTCGGACATCGACATCGTCATGCTGTGCACGCCGCCGGGATACCGGCCGCTGCATTTTGAAGCGGCGGTCGAAGCGCGCAAGCACGTGTTTTGCGAAAAACCGTTCGGGACCGATCCGGTGAATGTGCGGCGGTTCATGGCGGCGGCGAAAAAATCGGAAGAATTGAAACTGACGGTCATGTCGGGCGCGCAGCGGCGGTCGCAGCAGGAGTACGTCGAGACCATCCAGCGCATCAAAGACGGCGCCATCGGCGATGTCACGGCGGCGTATGCGTACTGGGTGGGAACGCCCGTGATCCAGCAGAAAGAGCGCAATGCGAACTGGAAGGACATGACGTGGCAGCACCGCGCGTGGTACTCGTTCGTGTGGATCTGCGGCGATCAGATTGTCGAGCAGCACCTGCACAATATCGACGTCATCAACTGGGTTATGGGCGGGCATCCGGTGGAAGTGGTGGCGTCGGGCGGAGCGGCGTGGCGGCCGCGCGAGGAGATTTACGGCAATATTTTCGACCACATCAGCGCGGATTTCGTTTACGCCAACGGCGTGCACATGTCGAGCTACTGCCGGCAGTTCCCGCGCGGGCTCTACACCAATATTTCGGAGTTGGTGGTGGGATCGAAGGGACGCAGCACCTGCCACGATCAGGGCGCCAAGGGCATCGATCCATATGTGCAGGAGCACATCAATATGGTGAAGAGCATCCGCGGGCAGGGGCCGTACATCAATCACGGCATGCCGGTGGCGGAGAGCACCATGACCTGCATCATGGCGCGCGAATCGGCGTACTCAGGCCAGAAAATTACATGGGACCAGATCATGAACTCGCAGCTCGATCTGTTTCCCAAAGCGTTCGATTACGACGAGCGGATGGAAGTGCCGCCGCTGCCGGTGCCGGGAGAGTACAAATTCGTTTGAGGATGGACGGCACGGCGGAGGAGGAGAGGCGCGTAGGAGTGGGGGCTTTGCGTCTCTGCGCCGGCGTCGTCCTTTTTGCGATCGGCTGTCACGCGCAGGACTGGCCGGTCTATGGCGGTGACGCGGGCAACACGCGCTATTCTTCGCTCAAACAGATCAACCGCTCGAACGTGACGAAGCTCAAAGTCGCGTGGACGTATCACACCGGAGACGTCAGCGACGGCTCGAAATATCCGGTCCGCAGCGCGTTCGAAGCCACGCCGCTGATGGTTGACGGCGTCATGTACGTGACCACGGCGTTCTCGCGCCTGATCGCGCTCGAGCCCGAAACCGGCAAAGAACTGTGGGGGTTCGATCCCAAGATCGCGATGGATGAGCCGCGGAATTTATTCATCAATCGCGGGGCGGCTTATTGGACCGACGGCAAAGCGCGGCGTGTTTTTGTGGGAACGCTTGACGGGCGGCTGGTATCGATCGATGCGAAATCGGGCAAGCCGGATGAGGCATTCGGCAACGCGAGCGTCGTCGATCTGCGGCCGGGAGTGGCGGACCAGTTTCCGAATCGCGAGTACGGGATGACGTCGCCGCCGGCGATTTATAAGAACCTGATCATCTGCGGATCGCTGACGGCGGATGGGACGCCGGAAGGCCCGCTGGGCGATGTGCGGGCGTTCGATGCGGGGACGGGAAAACTTGTGTGGACGTTCCACACGGTGGCGCGGCCGGGCGAGTTCGGCAATGAGACTTGGCACGACGAGTCGTGGAAAAATCGCGCGGCGGCGAACGCATGGTCGATTCTCACGGTGGATGCGGAGCGCGGCATCGTTTTTCTGCCGCTGACTTCGCCGGCTACCGATTATTATGGCGGCGATCGCAAGGGCCAGGGACTTTTCGGCGATGCGCTGGTGGCGCTCGATGCGACGACAGGGAAGCGGCTGTGGCATTTCCAGACCGTGCATCACAATCTTTGGGATTACGATATTCCGGCGCCGCCGAATCTGGTGACGGTCGAGCGCGGTGGGAAGGCGGTCGCCGCGGTGGCGCAGGTGACCAAGACCGGATTCACGTTTCTGTTCGACCGCACGACGGGCAAGCCGCTGTTCGATATCGTCGAGCGGCCGGTGCCGGCGAGCGACGTGCCGGGCGAACAGGCGTGGCCGACGCAGCCTTTTCCGGTGAAGCCCCCGCCTTACGCGCGGCAGAGCATGCGCGCGGATGAGCTGACGGACGTAACGCCGGAGTCGCACGCATATTGCGCCAAGGCCGCGGAAGGTGCGGTGTTCGGGCAGCTTTTCACGCCGATCGGATTGAAGCCTACAGTGCTTTTTCCCGGAACCAACGGCGGAGCGAACTGGGGCGGGGCGTCGTGGGATCCGGAAACGCACACTCTGTATGTGAATTCGATGGACGTCGGCATGCTGATGCATATGGTGAAGCGGCCGGAGGGCTCGCAGATTCCGTATCGCGCGGCGGGATCGGGAACGCCGAACTCGCGGTTCTGGGATCCGCAGTTGAACCCATGCCAGAAGCCGCCGTGGGGATTTCTGACGGCCATCGACCTCAATCGTGGAGAGTTCCGCTGGCGCTCGGTGCTGGGCGTGGTGGATGCGCTGGTGGCGCGCGGGATTCCGCCGACGGGGACGTCCAACCTGGGCGGATCGATCGTGACCGCCGGGGGACTCGTGTTTATCGGCGCGACGAACGATTCGCGGTTTCGCGCGTTCGATAAAGACACCGGCAAAGAGCTGTGGGTGACGAAGCTGCCGGCGAGCGCGCATGCGACGCCCATGACGTTTCTGGCGAAGAACGGCAAGCAGTACGTGGTGATCGCGGCGGGAGGAGGCAACAAATACAACCAGGTTTATTCCGACTCGCTGGTTGCGTTCTCGCTGCCGTAGCGTGTTTCGGCGCGAGCGACGAAACTGTGCACTTCAGCCACAAGCGGCACGCGGAGCTGAAGCTCAAGTGCAGCTACTGTCACGAGACGGTCGAGAAAGAAGCGCTGGCCGGGTTTCCATCGGTGGCGAAGTGCATGACGTGCCACCGCGCGGTAAAAACGGAAAGCGAGGAGATCAAGAAGCTGGCGGCGCTGCCCGAAGACGCCACGCCGTTTCCTGCGCACCGCGTTTACGAGCTGGCGGATTTCGTCGTGTTCAGCCATGCGCGGCACCGGCGTGCTGCGATCGAGTGCCGCGAATGCCACGGCGATGTCGAAGCGCACGACACCGTGACCCGCGAGGTCCGGATGAACATGAAGTGGTGCGTGGATTGCCATAAGTTGCGGCGCGCCTCGGTGGCCTGCAACATTTGCCATGAGCTGAGCCAGTAGAATAGGGAATTGCTTCGGGGTGTTGCGAACGTGTTCACGAAACTGAAACGCATCTGCGCGGTTTTAGCGGCCGCTTTGACGCTGGTGGCGGCGGCGCCTGCCCGGGAAAAGCCTAAGCTGCTTCTGGTCGTGATGGTCGATCAGTTTCGTTACGACTACCTGCTGCGCTTCCGCAGCGAATACAAAGAAGGCTTCGAGCGGCTGCTGACCCAGGGAGCCGTATTCACCAACGCGCGCTATATTCACTTCCCGACCGTGACGGCGATCGGGCACAGCACGATTCTTACCGGCGCGACACCGGCTCTGAGCGGCATCGTGGGCAACGACTGGTTCGATCGCGAAAGCGGCAAAACCGTCACCAGCGTTTCCGATGACTCGACTAAAACACTGGGCGGATCGGGCGGCGCGGGCGCATCGCCGCACCGGCTGCTGGTGAGCACGCTGGGCGACGAGATGAAGATCGCCAACGGGCACACGCGCGTGGTCGGCATTTCGCTCAAAGATCGCAGCGCCATTCTCCCGGCGGGCCACATGGCGGACGGCGCGTTCTGGTTCGATCAGAAAACCGGCCAGTTCGTGAGCAGCACTTACTATTTCCAGGCGCTGCCCAACTGGGTGAGCGAGTACAACGCCACGCATCCGGCCGACCGTTACAAGGGAGCCACCTGGCTGGGCCACAAGTATCCCGACCAGCCCGGAGAAAAACTCTACGCGGCGCTGCATGAAAGCCCGTTCGGCAATGAGCTGATCGAAGGGCTGGCGGAACACGCGATCGACGCCGAAAAACTTGGGCAGCGCGATGCTACCGACGTTCTGGCCGTAAGTTTTTCATCGAACGATTACGTGGGACATGCGCTCGGTCCGGATTCGCCCGAAGTCCACGACGTTTCGGTGCGGACCGATCGCGTGCTCGGGCGCTTGTTCCAGTTCATCGATCAGCGAGTGGGAATGCAGAAGGTGCTGGTCGTCATGTCGTCCGATCACGGCGTGGCGCCGGTGGCCGAAGTGAACCAGGCGCGCAAAATGCCGGGCGGGCGCATGCCGCCGAAGATCGTGCGCGAGACCGTGGAAGCCGCGCTGATCAAAAAATACGGCGCAGGCGACTGGATTTCGAGCCCGTCGGAGCACTCGCTCTATCTCAACCTCGATCTGATTCGCGAGAAAAAACTCGATCGCGCGGAAGTAGACCGGGCGGCGGCCGACGCGGCGATCGAGATTCCGCACGTTTTTCGCGTCTACACGCGGGAGCAGTTGATCCGCGGGGCGGTTTTAGACGACCAGGTCAGCCGCCGCGTAATGAACGGATTTTACGAACGCCGCGGCGCGGACGTTTACCTGCTGCTCGAACCCTACTGGATGTTCGGCGCCCATGGGACCACGCACGGAACCACGTTTACTTACGATTCGCACGTGCCCGTAATCTTCATGGGCCCGTGGATCAAGCCGGGGCGTTACAACGAGGCGATTGCGGTGAACGACGTGGCGCCCACGCTGGCCACGCTGCTCGGCGTCGAGACGCCCAGCGGCTCGGTGGGCCGTGCACTGGCGGAAATATTCGCGCCGGAATAGACTGGAAGAAAAGGAACAATTATGAAACTGCGTCCACTGCACGACCGCGTGCTGATTAAACGTCTGGAAGAAGGCGAATCGAAAAGCGGCTCGATCATCATTCCCGATTCGGCCAAGGAGAAGCCGCAGCAGGGTAAAGTTATGGGAGTCGGCAGCGGCCGGCTGTCCCCGAAAGGCGAGCGCTTCAAGCCGGAAGTGAAAAACGGCGACCGGATTTTATTCGGCAAGTACTCGGGCTCGGAGATCAAAATCGACGGCGACGAGTACCTGATTCTCAAGGAAGACGAAATCCTGGGAGTCATCGAGTAACCGCGGCCTGTGCTAACCTTTTAATTTAAAAACCCTTGTTAAGGAGTGTAGGCAATGTCTCGAATTCCGGGCCTGCGGCTGTTTTTGGTGTGCTCGGCCCTATTTTTGATGATTAAGACCCTTCCCGCGCAAACCAAAGTTGCGGTAATCAACCTGCAGCGGGCGGTGCTCGAATCCGACGAAATCCGGAAGGCTTCGGCCGCCATGGAGGCCAAATACAAACCGCGCCAGCAGGAGATCGAAAAGGCGCAGCGCGATTTGCAGGCTATCCAGCAGCAGCTCCAGGCGGGCGCCGGCAAGCTGACCCAGCAGGCGGAAGCGGATCTCAATGCGCAAGGCCAGCGGAAACAGCGCGAAGTCCAGCGCATGAACGAGGACTTGCAAAGCGACGTGGACCGCGAGCGCAATGATGTTCTGGGCAAGAGCACGCAGAAGATGACCGAAGTGGTCAAAAAGCTTGCGGAAGAGAAGGGCTACGACGTAGTGGTGGATGTTTCCAATACCGTCTATTTCAAGCCGGCGCTGGAAATCACCGCCGACGCCCTGGCGGCATACAACAAGGCCTATCCGGCGCCGAAATAAACGGCGTTTCTGAAGGCCCGATGGGCGGCTACCTGGCAAATTACGGGGCAGGCGACGAAGCGCGCGAAAAGCGCACGCGCGGCCTGCTGATCGTGGCCGGAGTAATCGTGGTCGTGGGCGGGCTGTATCTGCTGACGTTCAAGACGCCGATTCTCGAGCGCTATATCCGGGTGGTCCAGATTCTGAAGAACCACCGGCAGGAGCGAGCGATACAGGCGTTTTTCGATCTGCTGCGCAAGCAGGATTATAGGGGCGCGTATGCGCTCTGGGGCTGCACCGATGCCAAACCGTGCCGGGATTATCCGCTCACGAGTTTCATGGAAGACTGGGGGCCCAAAAGCGCGCGCACCAGCGCGGCGAACTATCGCATCACCAAGAGCCGTTCCTGTGGATCGGGCGTCATTATGACCGTGGATGCCTCCGGCCGCCCGGAAGAAAAACTTTGGGTCGAGAAGGACGACGAGACCATCGGGTTCTCCCCCTGGCCCGGATGCCCGCCAGGAAGGTAGCACATAACTCAGGTGACGGGCCCGGCGGCTCGGTTCTAAAATGAAATAGGGCGAAATTGAGCATGTCTTCAACTACCACGACGCCCGCGGGGGCGGGCCTCGAAGGCGTCATCGCCGGCGAATCCGAAATCTGTTTCATCGATGGCCAAGAGGGAATCCTCAGTTACCGCGGCTACAACATCCACACTCTCGCCGATAACGCCACGTTCGAAGAAGTGATTTTCCTGCTGTGGAATGGACGCCTTCCCCGCCAGGGCGAGCTGAACGAGCTGAAATCGAAACTGGCCGCCAACCGGCCGATCCCGAAGCCGGTGGAAGATTTTCTGCGCGGCGCCGGAAAAGCCGAACCCATGGACGTGCTGCGCACCGCCGTATCCATGCTCAGCCTCTACGATCCGGAAGCGCGCGATCAATCGCCTGAAGCCAACGCGCACAAGGCCGTCAAGCTGATGGCGCAGACCGCCACCATGGTCGCCGCGTTCGACCGTCTGCGCAACGGAAAACCGGTGATCGCAGGCGATCCCAAACTGGGCTTTGCGGCGAACTTTCTCTACACGCTCACCGGCAAACGCCCGGATGAAGTGATGGAGCATGTTTTCGACATCGCCCTGATCCTGCACGCCGACCACGAGCTGAACGCCTCCACCTTCGCCGCCCGCGTGACCGCCGCGACGCTTTCCGATATCTACTCATCCATCACTTCCGCCATCGGCGCGCTGAAAGGGCCGCTGCACGGCGGGGCCAACCAGGACGTGATCCGCATTCTGCTCGCCGCGGGGAATGCCGAGCGCGCTGTAACGCAAGTGAAGGAAATGCTCGCGCAGAAGAAGAAGATCCCGGGCTTCGGCCATCGCGTTTATCACACCGAAGATCCACGCGCCACGCACCTGCGGGTGCTTTCCGAAGAACTGGGCCAGCGCACGGGGCACACCGAGCTTTATCAGATTTCGCGCCGTGTCGAGGAGACGGTCAAGCAGGCCAAGCACCTGAACGCCAACGTGGATTTCTATTCGGCTTCGACATATTACTCGCTCGGCATTCCGGTCGACCTGTTTACGCCGGTCTTCGCCGTCAGCCGCATGTCCGGCTGGACCGCGCACGTGCTCGAGCAGTATCACAACAACCGGCTGATCCGCCCGCGCGCCGAGTACAAGGGCAATCCGGACGGCATGCCGTGGGTCCCGGTCGCGGAACGATAGCGTGGACGAGCGCGCATTCTACACCGAGTCGCAAGCCACCAAGCCGGCGACGCTCCATTGTCCCTTCTGCAAATCCAGCGAAAGCTACGAGCTGCGATGGATGGTGCGCAAGAAGAAGGACCGCATCCCCGCCGGCGCCGACGAGCGCGATCGCGCGCGCTTCGCCAAATCGCAAAGCTACATGGTGCTGCTCGACGACAAAGTCGCCTGCAAAAACCTGCGCTGCCGCAAGCGCTTCGATATCTCCGGCGTCAAGACCATGGCGTTTCTGAACGAGTAAGGGCTCGATCAAGCTTGAAGCTCCAGCTGTGTGGGTACATGTGATTTTGTGATTGACGATAGACTGCTCCCGGATCAACGCAGATTCTTGTTTGACCTGATCAAATCGAAGGGTTTCGACGTAACAAATTTTCGACTCGACGAACAAGAAGACCGAGCGGGGAGCCGCATTTTCCATGTCGACCGCATCACCTTTGTCTCCCAACCGGAGTTCTACATCCACTTTGGTCCGATTGCGGTTACATGGTCTCCTTCTTATCAGGTTCGTATCGAATCAGCGGAACACCTTAGGGACTTCAACATTAAGTACAGCTGTCTTCAGACGTGGCTGGCCTCGCTTCGGAAACAGGTTGGCGTGCAGGATCCATGGAAACAGCTCAGTACTCAGGTCCTGGATCGAACGTTGCAGAGCGTAAAAGAGGCTACGGACACGCTGCGAAGCGCGGGGAAGCCGACAGCAGCAGCAGAACTCGGTGAGGCTATCGCGGATCTCTCAAGGCAGCCTGATCCGGATTTGACGGGTGCAGTTCAACACTCGCTCGCGGCGCTGGAATGTATCGCGAGGGAAAAGTGCGGGGACAATGCAACTATGGGCAAGCTGATAGAGAGGTATCCTACCCTCTTTCCGAAGCCGATCGACTCAGCCGTCGAAAGAATCTGGGGATTCGCGAGCGAGATGGGCAGACATGTAAGAGAGGGCCGATTGCCAAACAGGGAAGAAGTGGAGCTTATGGTTGGCATGTCCGCTGTTTGTTGCTCCTATATCGCCCGGAAGCTTCATCTCACCTAATCGAGCGAATGGTGCTGCTCGACGACAAAGTCGCCTGCAAAAATCTGCGCTGCCGCAAGCGCTTCGATATCTCCGGCGTCAAGACCATGGCGTTTCTGAACGAGTAAGCCCGGTCAGCTTTCTTTCCGCACGGCTTCCAGATCGATCCCCAGCGCCTGGCACTTCTTATATAGATGGCTGCGCTCGAGCCCCAGGGCTTTCGCGGTCTCGGTCATGCGATGGCCGTGGCGTTTCAGTTCGGCAAGCAGCACTTCGCGCTCGAAAGCGTCCACGCGCTCGGCGAGCGTGCCGCTGGCGGTCGTGCCGGTGGCAACCGCGGCCGCGGCCTGGTGCGGCAGCGTGGCTTCGACGGTCGGCGCGTCCACCTCACCGCCCGAAAGCAGCAGCAGCCGCTCCACGATATTCCGCAGCTCCCGCACATTACCCGGCCACGAGTAGCGCGCCAGCGCATCCAGCGACTCGGGCGTGAACTTCTGCGGCTTCCAGCCGTTCTGCTCCGCGATCTGCCGCGCGAAATGCTCTACCAGCACCGGGATGTCGTCGCGGCGCTCGCGCAGCGGCGGAAGCGAGATCGGAAAAACGTAGATGCGATGGTAGAGATCCTGGCGGAACGCGCCGCGCTTCACCAGCTCTTCGAGATTGCGATGCGTCGCCACCACCACCCGGACGTTCACCGCTACCGGCCGGTCGCCTCCCACGCGCTCGATCTCGTTTTCTTCGAGCACCCGCAGCAGCTTGGTCTGCATCACCGCGGGCATGTCGCCGATTTCGTCCAGGAACAGCGTGCCGTGCTGCGCCTGCTCGAATTTTCCCGTGTGCCGCGTGGCCGCGCCCGTGAACGCGCCCTTCTCGTGGCCGAACAGCTCCGATTCAATCAGCTCCGCCGGCACCGCCGCGCAGTTGAGCGTGATGAACGGCCCGTCGTGCCGCGGGCTTTTGGCGTGCACGGTGCGCGCGATCAGCTCTTTGCCCGTGCCCGTCTCGCCCAGAATGCACACGCGCGTTTCGCTCGCCGCCACGCGCTCCACCTGCGCCATGACGCGCTGCATGGCTTCGCTCTTCCAGATGATTTCGTGCTTGCCGACGCGCTGTCGCAACTGCCGGTTCTCTTCTTCGAGCCGCTGCATGCGCAAAACGTTGCCGACCGTCAGCAGCAGCTTATCCGTCGAAAGCGGCTTTTCGAGAAAATCGACCGCGCCCAGCCGCGTCGCCCGCACCGCCATATCGATGGTGGCCTGTCCGGACATCATCACCACAGGAGTCGCCGATCCGGCCGCTTTGAAATCCTCCAGCAGCGAAAGGCCGTCTTTGCCGGGCATCACGACGTCGGAAAAAATCAGGTCGAAATGCTGCGATCTGACCAGCTCAAGCGCGCGCGTGGCGTTATCGCAAACCGTGGCTTCATGGCCTGCCAGCCGGAACGCGCGAGAGAGCGACGCGAGCGTGTTCGCATCGTCATCTACGATCAGCAGGTGTGCCATGTCAGATGCGCGCGCCCGCGGTCTTGCGATTTACCGGCAATTCGATGCGAAACGTTGCGCCCGCGCCCGGCTGGCTCTCGACCGAAATTTTGCCGCCATGATCGCTCACGACCGATTGCACGATCGCCAGGCCTAATCCGGTCCCGTGCTGCTTGGTCGTGTAATAGGGCGTGAACAGGCGCTCGCATTCCTCTCGGGTTAAGCCCTGGCCGGTGTCGGAAACTTCCAGAGTCACGGTGCCATTGTACTGCCGCGTCCGAATGCGCAACGTGCCGCCATTGGGCATCGCATCCATCGCGTTCAGCACCAGGTTTTGGAGCGCGCGCTTGATCTGCTCCGGATCGGCTTCGATTAACGGCAGCCGCGGATCGAGATCGATCTCCGGGCGGATCGCCGCCGAAGCCGCGAATTGCGCCTCGAACAGCTTCAGCACCGCACCCGCCAGGTCATTGATGGAAACCGCCTCGAACTGCGGCGTCGGCATTTTGGCGAAATCGCTGAAGCGGGCGATGATGGCCTTGAGATTGCCGAGCTCGGCGAGCAGCGTGGCGGTGCTTTCGCGAAACACTTCTTCGAACTCCGCGGGATGCTCGCGCTTGGCGCGTTCGAGATTCTCGACCGTGATTTGCAGCGGGAACAGCGGATTTTTCAGCTCGTGCGCCAGCCTGCGCGCCAGCTCGCGCCAGGCGGCCACGCGCTCGGCCTGAACGAGGCGCTCGCGCTGCTCGGTTAGCTGGCGAGTCATCTGGTTAAAGGCATCGGCCAGCTCACCGATCTCGTCGCGCGAAGTCACTTCCGCCTGCGCGTGCCAGTTGCCGTGCGCCACTTCTCCGGCCGCCGCCGCCAGTTGCTTCACCGGCCGCGTCACGCGGGCCGTGGCCCATGCGGCGAGCCCGAGCGCCAGCAGGATTCCGGCGCCGGCCACTAAAAACGCGATGTTGCGGATGAACGTCACCAGCGCCACCACCTGCCGCCGCGAGCTGCCGATCAGCAGCACCGCCAGCAGCCGCCGGTCGCGGCCGTCGAGCGGAATGGCGTGAAAACTTTCGGCGCTTGCCGCATCGGACGACCACTGCACCTCGCCCGTCGTTCCACGATTCTCACGCCGGACGTGCTCAATAAGCGGCGCTAGCTTCCCCGCATCCGCCACCGGAACGCCCTCGAGCGCCTGTGCGGAAAACACCGGCTCGAGATTGCGATAGAGCAGCGCGCGCATGCCCGCGGGAAGGGCGAGCGACGAAAGAAATTTCTGATCGATGCGCAGTCCCGCAACAACATAGAGCTTGCTGTCGCCCGCCATCGCGACGCGCACGGCTTCGAGCGCCAGCGCGGCTTCATCCGGCAATTCTTCACGGCGCAAGAAAGCCGGCTGCGATTTCCAGTCCACCGGCTCGGTGAGCCACGGCTCTTTATAGCCGAAACGGCCGGACCACTGAGCCGAGGAAACGATCGTTCCATCGGCGGAAACAAGCTCCAGAAAATCCAGCCCGTGCGCGGCGGCCAGCGGCTCGGCGTCGCGTACGTGCGAAGTGGTATCGGGTTCGGGCCGGTTCACATCAATGGCAATGCGGCGTACGGTATCCGTGTCGGCGATGCGGTCGGCGCGCCGCGCTATTTCTTCGCCGCGCAGCTCGAATTCCCGGCGGAACTGCTCGACCAGCGCCGCCGTGCGTTCCGCATCCGTCTGCTCGAACTGGCGGCGCGTGGTCGCCGAAACAAGCCACGCCACCATGGCTACCGCCGCCACGACCGTCAGCGCGAACACCACCAGCAGCCGCGTGCGGAACGTCACGGCGTCCTCGCTTGCAGCCAGACATTGTCGAGATGCCAGTTGCCCCAGCGCATCGGCTCCCAATTCCGGACGCGCGGGCTCAGGCCCAAAATCTGCGGCAAATAAACGATCGGCACCACGCGAAACGATTCGACCGCGCGCTTCTCGACTTGATAGACCGCTTCGGGCGTCGTAGCTGCCGGCTCGATGAGCTCGCCTAGGTGAAACGCTGCCACCAGGTCCGCCAGCGCCTGTGCCGGATCAGCCGAGCGCAGACCGGCGCGCACGAGATGCAAATCGGCGTTTGCGCCCGGCGTGATTTGGATCGCGACACCTGCTTCCCGTGCGTTGAGCGCGATGCGCTCCGCCACCGGGCGCGCCGCGGGATCGAAGCCATCGTACGCCAGCGTCAGCCTTGGCGCCGGTTTCGGAAGCATGGCCGCATTCTGGCGTGCGCGATCGAGATCCCGGGCCACCGGAAACAGAAAGGCGTAGCCGGTGATCCACTGGGGCAGCAGCGCCCCGCTGATTTCTCCCTGCCTTTCGAACAGCACGCTGTGAATCGCCGCGCGATCGATCGAGAGCGCCACCGCGGCCCGCACCCGCGCATCCGCAACCGCAGCGCGCCCGGGATCGAACACCACCGCGAGCAGCTCCGACGGAGCCGATGTCCAGGTCTTTACACCGCGCTGCGACTCGCGCCGCGCGTCGTCGATCGAAAGCTCAACCACGTCCGCCTTCCCGAGCTCGAGATCGATGGATTGATCGCGGAGCGCGCGGCTCATCTGCAAATCAATCGAATCGAGAAACGGCCGGCCGCCCCAGTAATCGTCGTTGGCCTGAAGCAGCGCGCGGCGTCCCGGCTGCCAGTCGGCGATGCGGAACGGACCCGTGCCTGACGTTACGGCATCGGCCCCGCGGCGCAGAATCGCGCTCGATGGAGCCGCCAGCCGCGCGAGCAGATCAAGGGCCGGCGCCCGCATTTCGATCACCAGCGTTTTTTCGCCATTCGCCGTAACGGCGGCGTCCGCCCAGTTTTGAAAATTCGCCGCTACCGACGCCGCGGTGACCGGTGAGCCATCGTGGAATTTTGCACCGTCGCGAATCTGAAATTGCCACCGCTTGAATTCGGCATCGTGCTGCCACGCGCTCGCCAGCGCCGGGCGCGGCTCGCCGTGCTCGTCCAGCCGGACCAGCGTCTCGTAAACCAGCGGGACCAATGCCACCGGCCATTCGCCCGGATCGCGCAGCGTCATCGCATCGTGCACTTCAACCACGAGCGTGCCGCCATAACGCGGTCGCGTTTCCGCGCTGGCATTCCAGACGAGCGCCGCGAGGCTAATGAGCGCAGGTAATCGACAGGCGAAACGCCGCATATCGGCCGCTCTTCAAATCTCGCGAGATCGCGAAAGCCGCGCCGCGCTCGGGCGAGGCCCATAACGCCGTCACCGGACCGGGAAACGCGGCGGCATCCGTCACCGGCTGCGGGCGGCCGTCCGCGATTTCGTAAGCCGTAACCGTATCCGCAACCGCGCCATCGCCCGGGCCCGTCGCGAGCACCTGCGATCGCGCTCCGCAATCGCTTTCGACACCCGCAATGTCGCTTCCCCAGCCGCTCCACGAACCATTAGGCGCGAGCGCAGAGTCATAGAGATAAGTCCGTCCGTCCGCGCCGGCGAAAAGCCACTCCGTGCGCCCGCGATCCTGCACGCTGGCCGCGGAATAAAACGCCGGCAGATTTTTTTGCGTCCCGTTCGACAAGAGTACCCGGCCATCGAACAAATTGCGATTGGGAGTAAACGCAGCCTGCATTCCCGAGCCGATGGGCCACAACACATCGTCGTTGCACGTCACGCTCAGCCCGTTCACGATCATTCCATGGCAGCGCGCGCCCGGCAGGAACGCCTGATAAGCCGCGCCCTCGACCGCCAGGCGCCCGCGCAGATCCCTCGGCCACGCACGGCTGATGGGCACCCGCGGCGTCTCGGTTTTTTCGTGCAGCGATACGCCCGCGCGATCCAGCACGACCAGCGTCCCCGCTCCCGGCGCCGTACCCGGACCAACGTCCAGCACCGGCTCATCCTGCTCGAACAGCAATTTTTTTTCGATGTTGAGCGCCGGCGCCACAGGAGCGGCCGCCCGCGGCATCGCCGCCTGCTCCATCACGACCTCGCGGGTGTCGCCGCGACGCACCTCCGCCACCCAAAGATAACCGCGCGCGTTTTCGGCCATGGTCACCACCAGTTCGATTCCTGGCGCAGCGCGCACCGCCAGCCCCTGCGCGCCAAGCTCGCGCTCGAGCGCCGAACGCGCGGAGGAAACTTCCTGCGCGCTCATCGAAGAAAGATTGCGAAAGCTGAGCGCTACCGGCTCACGCTGCTGGATGAGCGCCGCGATCTTGCGCGCGAGCGCGGCCGCCGCGCTATCGAAGCTCTGCGGCCAGGCCATCGGCGCCAATAAAACGATCATTGCCGGAACGAAAGGACTGCGGCGGGAGCCCACCATGGGGTTCGTGCGCCATCATAGCATACGGCCGTCCGGCGCCTACTTGCGCGCCGCCGTTTTAGCCGGAAGCGCGCGTACCACGGTAGCGAGGCAGGCCCGCGCCAGCAGAAACGCGATTGGAAAAACCGCGGCCACGACCGCGCTGAGCATCAGAGTGTTGATCAGGTCTTCCATGTTCGCCTCCGTTAGTCCCCGCCGCCTGCCATCGCTACCGTAACCGCCGGCTCGCCGAAGATCCGCGCGGTTTCAGCGTCGCGCGCTCCGTGCAGTTCCACAACATCGCCTACCGCGACCCGCGTGAACAGATCCTCGACATCCCGGTTCCGCATGCGCACGCATCCATGCGACGCTCGCTTGCCGATCGAGCTCGGAACGTTGGTTCCGTGAATGCCATAGCCTTTGCGGCTCAGCCCCAGCCAGCGCGTCCCGATGGGATTCTCTTTGCCCGGCCCGATCACTTTCCCTTCCGGCCCGTACCAGGTCGGATTCGGAATCCGCTGCACGATCGTAAAAGTCCCCGCCGGTGTCGGCGATTTGGGCGCGCCCACCGCCGTGCGATAGATCTTCACCACCCGGCCTTCTTCCACCAGCGCCAGCTTCCGGTCCACAATGCTGACCACGATGCGGCGTTCGGGCGACGCCTTCTCGATCTTGGTTTGCGCATTCGGCTGCTTCTCCTGGCAGAGCGCTTCCGCCGCCGCGACCAGCGCGACGGCCATCAGGGAACGAACTCGCCGGATTGTTTCCGTTCGGGGTCTCATTTGGCTTTTCTCCGTGCTCACACCATGGAGAAATGCAAGCGGCGGCCCGCCTGTAAACCGCTGATTTTACTGAGATAAATGTAAAAAATAACGTGTCCGGCGGGACACGTGTGTCGAGCCACGCACGCGAAGCTAAAGTAGCCGCCGGAAACTGCCGATAAGTCTGAAAACGCTCATGCCAGCGCCCGCCACTGCGCCCGAGAGCGCCATCTTCCATCTGCGGCCCGATGGCTGCATCGCCACCTGGAACGAACAGGCGGCACGCCTGCTCGGGTATTCCTCTGATGAAGCGCTCGACCGTTACTTCGCCTGGTTCTCGCCGATCGACGAAGTGCAGCGCGGCGAATCCGAGCGCGAGCTACGTCTCGCTCGCGCCCGTGGCCATCTCGAATGCGACGGCTGGCGCCACCGCAAGGACGGCTCTAAATTCTGGGCGCACGTGATGATCGAAGCCATCCGTGACGCCGCCGGTGATTTGGAAGGTTTCGCGCTGGAAACGTCGGCGGGATAACGCGCTGCCGCCTCAATCGTAGCGCAGCGCCACGGAAGGATCGATCCGTGTGGCGCGCCGTGCGGGAACGTAACCGGCGGCGAGGCCGGCCACAATCATCGCGGCCATCGCGAGTGCCATCACCAGCAGATTGGTGGATTTCACGCCATACAGCACGCTCTCAACCAGGCGGCTCGCCGCGAGCGCCAGCGCCAGCCCGATCGCCGCACCGGCCGCCGACATAACCAGGGCCTCGCCGAGCACCGCCCGCAGCACATCGGTTCGCTTCGCACCCAGCGCCATGCGGATGCCGAATTCATTAGTCCGCCGCGCAATCCCGTAAGACATCACGCCGTAAATCCCGATCGACGCCAGCAGCGCCGCAAGAATTCCGAAGAAGGTCGACAGTTCCGCCACTAAGCGCCGGTTCAGCGTGAAATCGTCCACCATCTGCGCGAGCGTCCGCACATCGCTCACCGGCAGATTCGGATCGATCTCGGCGACGCATCGGCGGATTTCCGGAACAATCGAGGCCGGGTCGCCCGCGTAGCGCACCACGAAGCTGTCGTTGAAGTGCTCCAGGTGTTGCGAATAGGGAAAAAACGCCGCCGGCATCTGCTTCTCTTCGAGGAGCATGTACTTGGCGTCTTTCATCACCCCGACCACTTCAATGTCCTGCCATCCTGGCTCTTCTCCAACGCTGAACGTGCGTCCCAATGGCGATCCGCCGGGAAAGTAAATGCGGGCCATGGTTTGATTGATTACTGCGACCTTGCGGGATGCCGCCGTGTCGCGCGCGCTCAGGCCGCGCCCGAACAGCAGGGGAATTTTCACTACATCCAGATACTGTGGTCCCACCGTGTTGATGTCGGCGGCCGGCCGGTGTTCTTTCGGCGGAAGGCCTGGTACGCGAATGTCCGTGGTCGCCGAGCCGCCTCCGTCAAAAACCGACAACGCGAAACTTGCGGCACGCACACCGGTAAGCGAGCTGGCACGCTCCTCGATGCGCGTCATAACCGACACCAGCCGCTCATCCCGGTAACCCGCGGCGCCTGGATCGATGTGCACCCGGACAACGTTCTGCCGGTCGAAGCCTACATCCACATCCATCAGGTTCGCCAGGCTGCGCAGAAACAGGCCCGCGCCGGCCAGCAAGACAGTCGAGAGCGCCACTTGGCCAGCCACCAGGCCTCGGGCCAGCCGGTTCCGCGTTCCCGGTGATATCACGCCGCGGCTGGATTTCAAGGTTCCGGCGAGCTCGACGCGCGTGGCGCGCAGCGCGGGAGCCGCGCCGAAAACGAAAACGGTCAGCATCGCTACCGCCACCGTAAAGCCCAGGACTCTCAGGTCGGGTGTCACGTGGATCGGCAGCATCTCCGATCCCGGCGAGACCATCGCGACGAGCAACCGGCTGGCGGCCCAGGCAATTGCTGCTCCCAGCACTGCCCCCGCGAATCCCAGCACCGCGCTTTCGGAAATGAGCTGGCGAACCAGCCGCGCACGGTTAGCGCCCAGAGCCATGCGGACCGCAATTTCCCGCTGCCGCGCCGCGGCCCGCACCAGCAGCAGATTGGCAACATTCGCGCACGCAATCAGCAGCACCAGCGCGACGACGGCCATCAGAACCACCAACGGCTCTGTGAACTGGGCGCGCAGCCGCGAGCGCCCGGTGGCCGCCGGTTTCAGCTCGATCCACGCATGCCGGATGTCATCGAGGTCGTCCTGGGATGGCTTCGGCCCGACATAGCTGCGCAGGATGCGGCGAAACAGCAGGTTGGTATTGGCCTGCGCCTGGCCCCGGCTGACGCCCGGCTTGAGGCGCGCGATCATGTGCAGCGATTGAAATAGGTTGTTGTCCAGCCCGTTGCGGTCCGGACAGATTTCGCGCTGCATGGCGAGCGGAATCCAGACGTCGGGCGACTGGCCGACGGTGATCCCGAAAAACTCCGGCGGGGCCACGCCGATGATGGTGTACACGGTCGAGCCGATGGCGATGGTCTTGCCCTCAATCGCCGGGCCGCCTCCGAAATGATTCCGCCACCAGGAATAGCTGGCGACGGCGATCGGGTGCGCGCCGGGAGTTTCATCGTCGGCGCTCGTGAAAACGCGGCCGGCCACCGGGTTCACGCCGAGGGTTTGGAAATAGCTGCCGGAAACCAGCTCCACTTTGATTTTCTCGAGTGCGGCGCCGCCCGCGATGCGCGCATACGTGAGCGCCAGGAAACTCTGGATGGCCGCTACATCCGCGAACGCCTGGTTTTCGCGGCGGAACTCGCGGAAAAACGGATAGGAGAAGATTTGCGTGTTGCCGTGCGGCAGAAAGCTTGTATCTCCCTGCGGCCGTGCCTCGCCGAACAGCACCAGCTCCCCGGTGTGAGACACCGGAAGCTGGCGGAGCAGGATGGCATTCAGCAGGCTGAAAATCGCGGTGTTGGCCCCGATCCCGAGCGCCAGCATGACCACGGCGACGAAAGTAAAGCCCGGAGATTTCGCCAACTGGCGCACGGCGTAGCGGAAATCGCGGACCAGATCTTCGGAGTAGCGAGCGAACAGGTTCGTTCTCCGGGAGCTCAGCTCAACGCGCGGCTCGCCCAGCGCCAAGCGCAGCCGCTCGCCTAATTCCTTCCATGAAAGCGCGCGTGTCTTTGCCTCCTCCCACGCTTCTTCGGGGTTCAGACCACCGCGGAGCGCCCGTTCGTAACTCTCTTGAAAGTCGAGCGCCAGCTCCTCGACGATCTCGGCTTCACGCGCGCCCGAAAGTCCGAGCGGCGGCAGGTTTTTGCGGACGTAATCCCGGAAGTCAGGCATGTCTCAAACCTGCGGCGCGCTCCATCGCCACCAGGAACGTCGACCAGTTGCGCCGCTGCTCGGCGAGCATCTTGCGGCCGGCGGGAGTCAGCCGGTAGTAGCGGCGCCGGCGCTGTCCCGCGGTCTCCACCCAGCGGCCGGCAATGAGACCTTTGCTCTCCAGCCGGTAGAGCACCGGATAAAGCGAAGCGATCTGAAACGAGACTGCACCCTCGGAGCGCCGCTCGATCTCCACGCCGATCTCATAACCGTGCCGCGGCCTTCCTTCGAGCTGCGCCAGCACCAGCAGCTCCGCGCTGCCTTTCTTGCGCGCGTTCTCTTCAGAGTCTACGACTGCCATATATTGCAATCATATATATCGCGGGCGCGGCATGAATGTCAACCGGCCCGGAGGCGGCAGCCGCACCGCGCGCGGACGGGGCATTCAGTATAATGCTTCGTTGCTCCAATTCTGATTGTGAGGACTCACCGCATGTTTCGATTGGCACTAGTCACACTGTTCGCGGGCGCGCTCATGGCCCAGACTCCCGAGGCGCCGAAGGCTGAAGCCGCCAAACCCGCTCGCGAAAACGGGCTCTACGCCGTCATGAACACCTCGCTCGGCGCGATCACCATTCGCCTGTTCGAGAAAGAGACGCCCATCACAGTGCGCAATTTCACCGGCCTGGTCCGCGGCACCCGCGAGTTCCGCGACGCCAAAAGCGGCCAGATGGTGAAACGCCCGTTCTTCAACGGCATCACGTTTCATCGTGTGATTCCCGGCTTTATGATCCAGGCCGGCGATCCGACCGCCACCGGGATGTACAACGCGGGCTACACGATTCCCGATGAGTTCCTGCCGACGCTCAAATTCGACGTGCCCGGCCGCCTGGCCATGGCCAATATCGGGGAGCCGCACACGGGCAGCACCCAGTTCTTCATTACCGACGGCACGCCCACGACCCTAAACGGCCATCACACGATTTTCGGCCAGGTGACCGATGGGCAGGACGTGGTGCACAAAATCGCCGCTGTTCCAACCGGCGCCAACGACAAGCCGCGCACGCCGGTGAAGATTCTGAGCATCAAGCTCGAGCGTGTAGGCCCGGCGCCCGCTCCCGCGGGAGCAGGCAAGAAGACCGGCGCGAAGAAGAAAGCCGCGCCGGTAAAGAAGTAGCCGCCGCTATAACCGGCCATCCCAGCGCAATCCGGCGCGCCACAATCGCGGAGCGCCGATGATAGGGGTGGGCGTGAGTCCCGCAAGAAACTGGCGGTTGAGCAGGTTTTCAAACTCGACGATTGCCGCGAAATTCTTCACCAGCCGCTGGGAAACGTAGCATTCGACCGTAGCAAATCCGGGCAGCAGGAACTGGTTGCGGTCGTCGTCGAACTGCGAGGAAAAGCTGCGCAATCCCGCCGAGGCCAGCGTGCGGCCGCGCTGATACTGGAGCTCGCCCGAACCCTGATGCCGCGGAATCTGCGGAATGCGCAGGCCCGTCACCAGGCGCGAATCCACAAAGAGGTATGCCAGCCGCCCGCGAAAATCGCGCCAGCGATGCTCGCCATCGAATTCGAGGCCGCGGTTGAGAGCCGAAGCGGAGTTCTGGCGTTGGCGCGTAATCAGGGTCGGCGTGAAGCGCAGGGTGACGTTGGCGATCAGATCGCTAATGGAATTCCGATACGCCGTCACACGGAGCCGCGACGATTCGCCGATCAGATCGAAGCCCGCCTCCGCGCCGAACAGCGTCTCCGGCTTGAGCGCGCTGTTCGCCAGTGTGACGATGTTGCCCACGCGAAACTGGCGGAAAAGCTCGTTGAGAGTCGGCGCGCGAAAGCTGCGGTAAACCGACCCGCGCGCGCGGAGTTTTCCGTGACCCACGGCCACACCGCCGCTGGGGCTGACGAACTGGCGATCGCCGATGGTGAACTGATGGCGCAGGCCGCCGAAGAATGTCGCCGGCCCGGCCGTTAAATTGCCTTCGCCGAAGATGCCATGCTGTAGCGAAACTCCGCCGCCTACGCGACGGCCGGAGGGAACCAGGCGGTCTGTGCTGAATCCTTCGACGCGGTAGACATCCGCGCCCGCGAGCGCGTGCCAGTGTCCGCCGTCATGCCGCCACAAAGCGTCCGCGCCCACGCCCTCGGCCGGGACGGTCTGCGTGGATGTCAGGCGCTCGAAGTTGCGGCTGGCGGAGACGGCGGAAAACGTGCTATGAAACTGCTCGCGCGTGTGGAAGCCGAGAAGCGAGAACCCGTCGTGCGCGGCCTCGTGCGAGTAGTGCATGGCGATCGAGCCGAGTCCGGTCGAGTTGTGCTGCAAGACCGTGCCGTTATGGCGCTCTTCGGCCAGAACGTCGGCCCTGGTGAAAATCCGGTTGCTTCTCGAGAACCAGTCCAGCCGCACGCCGCCGGTCACGAAGCGGACATTCGCCGGCTGATCGGCAGTGCCGCGCAGGTTCGCGGGAACGATGAAATAGCCGTCGGTCGAGAAGGCGCGCGTATCGGCGGAAAACGCGGAGTGCGGCCAAAGATCGGAGTAGCCGGCGGAAACGTCGTGCGAGTTGTCATTGCCGCCTTCGTAGGAAGCGTGCAGGTGGCGCCGCTCGGGCTCGCGCGACCATAGCGAAATCACGCCGCCCATAGCTAGATCGCCGAAGACGCTGGTGGAAGCGCCGCGCGACATCTCGATGCGATCGATGTCGTCGGGTGCGAATCGCGTCCAGTAGATCCAGCCGCCGAACGGATCGTTGGCCGGTACGCCATCCCAGAGCAGCAGCGTGCGGCTGGCGCCGGACGACCCGATGCCGCGCAGCGAAACGCCTTGCGTCGTCGGGTGCGAAACCAGGCTCGAGGAGCGGCGAAACAGGCTGAATCCGGGCACATCGCGCAGCCGGTCGTCGAGATTGACGCCGGGGATCTCTTCGAGCTGGTTCTGCTCGAGCGTCGTGACGTTGGCCGGAGTCTCGGTCGAGATCTTTTCGACCACGGTGATGGAGGTGCGGACAGGCTCGAGCGGTTGATCCTGCGCCCGAACGGAAGCGGAAAACACCAGGATCGGGAAACCCAGGAGAAGCCGCGCCGGGATGTGGGGGAGTTGAGCGGAGTCTCGTCTCAACTCACCATTATCCGGCAAGCCAACTGCCGGCATGGTCCCGGCACCGGGGGGTTGCATTCGCTCCGTGTTGGCAGGTACAATCTCTGAACAAGTCATTACCGGAGATGAACGACATGGAATGGACCACGCCGGACTTTCAGGAAGTTTGCCTGAGCTGCGAAATCAGCACCTACTCCAGCCCCGACTACTAAACTACCCGCGTGCGGGTCAAGATTCTCGGGTCCGCCGCCGGCGGTGGATTCCCACAGTGGAATTGTGCCTGTTCCAATTGCCGGCGCATCCGTAACGGCACTCTGCAAGGTTTCGCCCGTACACAAGCGCAGATCGCGATCTCCTCTGATGGCCAGAGTTGGTACCTGCTGAACGCTTCGCCGGACTTGCCGAAGCAGATCGAAGCCTTCGCCCCGCTCCAGCCATCGGCACGCTCCCGTGAAACGCCGATCGCCGCGATCGTGCTGACCAGCGCGGATCTCGATCAGGTTCTCGGGTTGATTCTGCTGCGCGAATCGCAACCGCTGCGCGTCTACGCAACGCGGGCGATTCGGAAGATTTTGGTTGAGCATAATATAGTCTTCGGTATGGTGAAAGATCAGGTGGCGTGGGATGAGATCGCGCCTGGAGGCGCGTTCGAGCTGCGCTCGGTTAGCGGCGAGAATTCCGGCATCAAGTGCCTGCCGTTTTCGCTCGCGGGAAATTACCCGTACTACGTGGGCCGCGACCTGGCTGCTACGCTGCTGCCCGAAGAAGCGCTGATGGGGCTCGCAATTTCGGAGCCGGCAGGAGGCAGCATGGTCTACATGCCGGCGGCGCCGCGGATTGAGGAATCGTGGATCGGGCATTTTGAGCGCGCGGACGTGCTGCTTTTCGACGGCACGTTCTGGTCCGATGACGAGCTGGTGCGGGTGCGCGGCGGCGGGCGGACGGCGCGGCAGATAGGCCACATTCCGATCTCGGGCACGGAAGGATCGCTCGCGCTGCTGGCCGGGTTGAAACGCCCGCGCAAGATCTTCATCCACGTGAATAACACCAACCCGATTCTGGACGAGGCGAGCGCCGAATACCGCCAGGTGCGCGAGGCCGGATGGGAAGTCGCGCGCGACGGCGAGGAGTTCGAATTGTGACGACCGCCGTACATGCAGGGTTGCTGCCGGCGGCGGAACTCGAAGCGCGGCTGCGGGCGATCGGCGAAGAGCGTTATCACCACCGGCATCCTTTCCACGTGATGATGCATGAAGGGCGCCTGACACGCGGGCAGCTTCAGGCGTGGGCGCTCAACCGCTTCTATTACCAGAGCCAGATTCCGGTGAAAGACGCGGTGATCCTTTCGCGCAGCGACGATCCCGAATTCCGGCGGCTGTGGCGCAAACGGCTGATCGATCATGACGGCCAGAAACCGGGCGATGGCGGCATCGAGCGCTGGCTGCGGCTGGCGGAAGCGACCGGCCTCGAGCGCGAGCGCGTGGCTGCGGGCCGCGAAGTCTTGCCCGCGGTGCGCTACGCGGTGAACGCCTACGTCCACCTGGTTTCGTCCAAGAGCCTGCTCGAGTGCGTGGCTTCTTCGCTGACCGAGATGTTCTCGGGCCAGTTGATCGCGCTGCGCATGGATGCGCTGAAGAAGCACTATCCGTGGCTCGCGCACGGCCTGGCGTATTTTGAAGCGCGCCTGACGCAGGGTCCCGAAGATGCGCGCTTCGCGCTCGACTGGGTTACGCGCCAGGCAGGCACGCGGGCCGAGCAGGAACTCGCGATGGACGCGCTGCGCGCGAAGTGCGACATCCTGTGGGCGCAGCTCGACGCGTTGTACTTCGCTTACGTGGAGCCCGGCTGGCCGCCGCCCGGCGCGTTTCGCATGGAGCAGCCGTGAGCGCGATCGCGCGCGACGCGCGGCCGAAGCTGCGGCCGGGCTGCCGTCTGAATCCTTCGACACCGCAAGGGCCGATGCTGCTGATACCCGAAGGCGCGCTGCGGCTGGTGGGGCCGGGGCAGAAAATCGTCGAGCGCTGCGACGGCGAGCACACGTTCGACGACGTCGTGCGCGAGCTGAAGGCGGAGTATCCAACAGCCGAACCGGCACGGATTGAGACAGAAGTTACCTCCTTTCTCACGCGGCTTCACGAGAAGCGCGTGATCGACCTTTGATCATGGCCGGGCCGTTATCGCTGATTGCCGAGATCACGCATCGCTGCCCGCTGCACTGCGTTTACTGCTCGAACCCGCGCGAGATGCAGGCGCGCGAGCGCGAGCTCGACACCGAAACCTGGGCGGGAGTGTTTGCCCAAGCCGCGGAATTGGGCGTGCTGCAACTGCATCTGACGGGCGGCGAGCCGCTGGCCCGGACGGATCTCGCGGAACTCGTCGCGGCGGCGCGCCAGGCGAATCTGTACGTCAACCTGATCACGTCGGGCATCGGACTCGCATTCGAGCGGCTGGATGCGCTGGTCGCGGCGGGCGCCGATCACATCCAGTTGAGTTTTCAGGATGCGGATCCGGATGCCGCCAACGAATTCGCCGGCGCGCGCGCGCATCAGCACAAGCACGAACTGGCGCGGCTGATCAAGCAGCGGCCTGTAGCGTTCACGGTCAACATGGTAGTGCACCGGAGGAACCTGGACCGGCTGGAGCAGATGATCGCGCTGGCGGAAGAGCTCGAAGCCGAGCGCCTGGAGATCGCGCACGTGCAGTACTACGGATGGGCGCTGTGCAATCGCGAGGCGTTGCTGCCAACGCGTCAGCAATGGGAACGGTCGCTCGCGGTAGTGACGGCCGCGCGCGAGCGGCTGGCGGGACGGATGCGCATCGATTTTGTTGCCCCCGACTACTACGCGAAATATCCGAAGCCCTGCATGGGCGGATGGGGACGCGGCACGATGCTGATCGATCCGGCGGGGCGGGCGCTGCCGTGCCATGCAGCGGGGACGATAACGGGGCTCGCGTTCGAGAATGTGCGCGAACGGCCGCTCCGATGGATTTGGGAGGAATCCGCGGCTTTTCAGAAATTTCGCGGCGAAGAATGGATGCAGGAGCCGTGCCGGAGCTGCGAACGGCGCGCGCTCGATTTCGGCGGATGCCGGTGCCAGGCGCTGGCGATTGCGGGCGACGCCCGTGCGACTGACCCGGTCTGCACATTGTCGCCCATGCGGGGGCTGGTGGACGCGATGGTCGAGCGGGTAAATGGCCCGCAGGTGGAAGCGGCGTCCGGCGGCTGGGTGTATCGCGTCGATCCGCCAAAGGCGTGAGTTGTCCAGATTGCGGGACGGGCGTCCGGAAATTGGCTTTGTTCTGCAAAATCATTGAAATTCTTGCAGGCATATGAAATCAGGCGATTTGGACGTACTTCGATCGGGCCGTCTTATGTTACGGTGCGGGTGACGGCATAGCGGCGTCCGGATCGGCAGTTCGCGGCGGGAGTTGAGAAAAGAAAGCCGGCCGGGTTGTGACTGCGGAAATCAGGTGCGCCTGGCGGCACGGGATCGCGGCGCAGGCGTTGCCGCTTGAGTCAGTTCAGCAATCTTCTTGACGGTAGTCCAGTTGCGGCTGGTGGCGGGAACGCCGAACTCCTTCTCGACGACGGCGTTGGGAAATCCGAAAAAACCCTTCTTCTTGGGATGGCTGACGACGAAGACATCCAGGCCGTTCATGCCGATGATCTCCACGGCTTCTTTCGTCGATATCAGCGGGAATTGCGGGGTGACGCGCGGCGCGGCGGACAGGAAGACGACGTAAAGCTTGACCTTCGCGCCGGCTTCGATATGGTTGAAGACACCGCTGCGGGCGAAGCTTTGGACGGCGGCTACGGAGCGCAGCAGAATTCCGGGTTCTTCGCCGAGGATTTTTCGAAGCTCGCGGCCGATTTTTTTGGTGATCGCCGCGGGTTCCGTCACAGGCGATTCGAAGATCACGTTTCCGCTTTGAATGAAAGTTCGGATGTTGCGGCAGCCGGCTGCGGTGAAGGCGCGCGACAGATCCTCCATGGTGATGCGGGCATGGCCGGCGACGTTGATAGCGCGGAGGAAGGCGACGTATTGGGTCATGTGCTTCGGAGTTCACGGCGCCATGCGCAGGCCGGAGGCGGAGAACGAATCCGGGCTGAGCAGATGGGCGGGGGCCCAGCCGAGGTCGCGGAAGCGGTCGGGAGCGGGACTGAAAACGATCTGAAAGCTGGAAACATCGGCGGGATTTTCGGCGGGCTTTCCGGATTGCGGGAAAACGAGCGACAGGTATTTGAGAATGGCATAGACGTCGCCTTCTTCGGGGACGCGAATGTCGAACTGCTGGGAACGGAAACGGATGCCGGCGCCCATCTGCCAGAGGCTCCAGGCGAGATAGGCGCAGCATTCGATCGCGCGCTCGAACCAGTGCTCGAGGTGCGGCGGAACGTCGCGGTCGAGGAAAATTTCTACAGCGCGCTCCTGCTCGCGCGCGAACTCGCGGACCTGTAGATTGCCGGTGTGGGCCGAAGCTTTCCAATCGAGATGGCGCGCGCTTTCGAAGGGTTCATAAGGGCGGATGCGGTAGAAATCGCGGCCGAGGCCGACCATGTGGCTCTCGATTTCACCCACGATGGCGTTTAGCAGTTCGACGAAGCCGGGCTGGGGCTCGATGGAGGGATAGACCAGGACCTCGCGGCGGAGCGTGACGCGCTCGGTTTTGTCGAGGAATCCGAAAGGGAAGCGCGTAGTGAAGACGAAGGTGTTCTGGCGCTGGGTGCCGCGGCGGTCGAACTTGACATCGACATTTTCTTCGAGCACCGCGCCGCCGGGGATGACCGGAAAGTAGACCGGCGCGGTGAGGATGGCGGGCTGTTCGAGAGCGCGGCCCAATTTGACGAGCGCGCGCTCGGGAACGCCGGTGACGTGGATGGAAAAAGAGGGCATCCAGGCCTTGAGATTGCGCACGCAAAGCTTGGCGCGGGCGACGCGGCCGGCGGAGATGTGCTCGGGCAGGATGAGATCGAGCTCGAGGCCGGCCAGGCAGAGGCGGCTGATAAAACCCGATACCAGAAGGGTGGATAGCATGGTGGCGAGGATCAGGAAGAGCAGGTTGTTGGCGGAGACGATGGCCGAAGCCGCCACCACCACGATGGCGAAGGTGAACAGCAGGCCTCCGTGCGTGACGCGGTAGCGGATGCGGCGCGCTAGGGCGGCCCTTAACTGGCGGATGAGTTTGCGCACGGCGGCTACTTCTGTTGTGTCACAATCGAGCATCCATGTCGAGTGCTCCTTCGGGCGAGTCCCGGCCGCGGCTGAAGCGCGAATTGGGGCTGTGGGCGCTGGTGTTTTACGGGATTGTGATGATCCAGCCCACGGCGCCGATGCCGCTGTTCGGAGTGGTGAGCCAGGTTTCGCGCGGCCACATGATTCTGACGCTGGCGATCTCGATGTGCGCCATGATGCTGACGGCGCTGAGTTACGGGCGGATGGCGGCGGTGCATCCGAGCGCGGGATCGGTTTACACCTACGTGAGCCGGGAGATTCACGCGGGCGCAGGCTTCGTGACGGGCTGGTGCACGATGTTGAGCTATCTGTTCAATCCGATCATCTCCGCGATCTGGTGCGCCAAGGCGGCGGTGAACGTGACGCCCGAGATTTCGTTTTACATCTGGCTGGTATTTTTCGCGTTGACGTTCACGGCGATGAACCTGATGGGCATTCGCACCAGCGCGCGCACGACCGAAGCGCTGGTGCTGACGATGTTTGCAGTGATCGCGGCGTTTTTTGTCGCGGCGGCGCGGTACGTAATGCATCTTCCGGGAATGGACGCGGCATATCTGGCGCGTCCGATGTACGATGCGGCGTCGTTTGACTGGCACGCGGTAGCGACGGGAACTTCGATCGCGGTGCTGACATTCATCGGGTTCGACGGGATTTCGACGCTGGCGGAGGAAGCGCACAACCCGCGGCGCAACGTGCTGCTGGCGACGGTGCTGACGTGCTTCATCACGGGCGTGCTCTCAATATTGCAGGTGTACGCGGGGCAACTCGTTTGGCCGGATTACACGAAGTTTCCGGATGTGGATACGGCGTTTTCGTTTGTGGCCGGGCGCGCGGGCGGGCACGTGATGTTTCACGTGCTGAATTTCACTCTGCTGGTGGCGCAGTTCGGCTCGGGAATGGGCGCGCAGCTTTCGGCGGTGCGGCTGCTTTACGGCATGGGACGCGACAACGCGATTCCGCGGCGGTTTTTCGGCGCGATCGACCTGCGGCGGCACATCCCGCGCAATAACGTGCTGCTGACGGGCGCGCTGACGTTGATCGGAGGGTTCGCGGTGAGCTTTCAGTTGGGTTCGGAGCTGCTGAATTTCGGCGCGCTGATCGGATTCATGGGGGTGAATGCGGCGGCGTTTGTTTGCGCGGGGCGCAACTGGATGCTGCGTTCGGCGGCGGCGCTTGGGTTTCTGATCTGCCTGGGCGCCTGGGCGAGCCTGCGGCCGCCGGTGCTGATCGCGGGCGGAGTGTGGATGGCGGCAGGGATCGTGTACGGCGCGTGGAAGACGGGCGGGTTCCGGAGAAAGATCGAGTTTGCGGAAGCGCCGCTCGAGTAGAGCGCCACGTTATGATGAATTTTCTATGAAAATCGCGATTGCAATTTTACTGGCGGCGGGAGTGTCGCAGGCCGCGGAGTGGAAGCAGCTTTTCGACGGCAAGGATCTCAACGGGTGGGCGATGGTGGGGCCGGGACGGTTCGTGGTCGAGGACGGGATGCTGAAGACCGAAGGCGGCATGGGGCTGCTATGGTACACGGGGCAGCAGTTCGGCAACACCACGATTCGCGTGGTCTTCAAGACGGCATCGGCGAACGCGAATTCGGGCGTGTTCATCCGCTTCCCGGAAAAACCGAAAGACCCGTGGTACGCGGTGCACAACGGATACGAAGTACAGATCGATGCGGGCGGCGACGAGTGGCACTGTACGGGATCGATTTACTCGCTGAGCAAAGTGAGCAAACGCAATCAGAAACCCATGGGCGAGTGGAACACGATGGATATTACGCTCGAGGGGCAGAAGACCATCGTGAAGCTGAACGGGGAAGTGATCGATGAGTTCGCCGGGATCGGGCACCAGCCGGTGCCGGAGCGCAAGAAGTGGTTTGAGCCGGTGCGCGGGCCTAGGCCGGACGTGGGGTACATGGGGCTTCAGAATCACGACGGGCGCTCGACGGTTTACTTCAAGGAAGTCGCGGTAAAAACCAACTGAAATGCGGGCGGCTTTTGCGGTGTCAGTGGCGGCGCTGTGGGCTGTGTCCGCGTCCGGCGCGCAGCCGCTCGACGAGAGCTATCGCGGGAGCGCGGACCGGATCATCGACGCGGCGCTTGCCGATACCGGCGGGTACGAGAAGCTGGCGTATCTTTGCGACCGGTTCGGGAACCGGCTGAGCGGGTCGGCGGCGCTCGAGCGGGCGATCGTGTGGGCGGCGGCGCAGATGAAAAAAGACGGGCTCGAGAACGTCGAGACGCCGCGCGTGATGGTGCCGCACTGGGTGCGCGGGCATGAAAGCGCGGAGCTGATCGAGCCGGTCCGCAGGCCGCTGCACATGCTAGGGTTGGGCGGCAGCGTTGCAACTCCCGCGGAAGGAATCACGGCCGAGGTTGTGGTGGTCCGTAGTTTCGACGAACTGGAAAGCCGGGGCAGGCAGGGAGTCGCGGGAAGGATCGTGCTGTACAACGCGCCATTTGTGAATTACTTCGAGACGGTGCAGTACCGGACGCACGGAGCGTCGAGGGCGGCGAAATTAGGAGCGGTCGCGGCGCTGGTGCGGTCGATCACGCCGGTGAGCTTGCAGAGTCCGCACACGGGCGCGATGGATTACGCGGAAGATGCGCCGAAGGTTCCGACGGCGGCGGTATCGATCGAAGACACGATGATGATCCAGCGGCTGGCGGACTCGGGCAGCAAAGTGATGGTGCATCTGGCGATGGAAGCGCGGATGCTGCCGGATGCGGAATCGGCGAATGTGATCGGGGAGATTCCGGGGCGGGAGAAACCGGACGAAATCGTGGTGATGGGCGGGCATTTCGATTCCTGGGATGTCGGCCAGGGCGCGCAAGACGATGGAGCGGGATGCATGACGGCGCTCGAAGCGGCAGTGCTGATCCGGAAGCTCGGGCTGAAGCCGCGGCGGACGATTCGCGTGGTGTTCTGGACCAACGAAGAGAACGGAACGGCGGGCGGCAAGGCGTATCGCGAGTGGGTTGGAGCGAACCTGGCGAAGCACGTGGCGGCGATCGAGATGGATGGCGGCGCGGAGCGGCCGTTGGGTTTCGGATTCGGGGGATTTGCCGGAGGATCGGGCGGCGCGGCGGGTGACGCGGCGATGAGCCGGCTAGGGGAGATCGGCAAGCTGCTGGAGCGGATGGGCGCGGGGGAGATCCGGCGGGGCGGCGGAGGCGCGGACATCGGGCCGCTGACACGGGAGGGCGTGCCGAGCCTGGGGCTGCACACGGTAGGAACGCATTATTTCGACTGGCACCACACGGACTCCGACACGGTAGACAAGGTGAATCCGGAGGATCTGCGGCTGAATATTGCGGCGATGGCGGTGATGAGCTACGTGCTGGCGGACATGCCGGAGCGGCTGGAGACGCGGCCGCAGGAACAATGACAGCCGGCGGGCTTCTACTTCTTTTCCAGCTTGAACCAGGGGTCGCTGGATTCGAGGTCGCGCCAGGCTTTCTTGATGGCACGGACTTTCTTGACATCCACGGTGTGATCGGCGTTGTAGGCGGTGGCGAAAGATCGCAGAGTGTCGAGCAGGCGATTAAAGCTGTAGGCGAACTGGCGCTGGCGTGCCGTTTGCTGGTTGCGAGCGTCCTCCTCGGCGGCGCGATCATCGGCCTGCTTCTCGATCGGGTCTGACAGGGTGTGAGGCGGGGGCTCCGGAACCATTTGGTATCCCTTGGGCATTTGGGGGTTGTAATAAGAGGACTGCATCAGCAGCAGAGTCAGGAGCGTGTAGGTCATCATGGGAGCTTCCTCCTTTCCCCACAACTGCGGGCGTCTCGTCTGCCGGCTGTGGTATCGAAGCTCACACCCCTACTCATCGGCAGATTGGCGACGCATATACAGGGAGTTTGAAATTGAGTCAGGAAAAAGAACAACGTAAACGATTTCTCAACCAATAAGTGGACGCGACAGCCAAAAATCTCGGAAGAGATCGAGCCGGAACAGCTCAGAAATTCCGGCGGCGGGGGAACGGGATGACGTTGCCACCGGGGACCAGGGCGTCCGCATTACCGCGCGGATAGCTTCCCTTAATGGTCTCGCGCCCGATGAATTTGTAAAAGTTCGCCATGTGATCGCGCGTATTGATCAACGCCGATGAGCCGTCGGCGAAGAAGACGGTGCTGCCGCCATCGGGCAGGTCGTCGAACTGGTCGTGCGCGCCGTGCATGACCCGCGGCTGATCGAAGCGCGGGTTGATGTAATCCATGACGCGCTCGACATCGAGGCCCAGACGGTCCTCGACGGCCTCGCCGTTCTGTGCGGCCAGTACGATATTGCGGCCGGGAGCCAGCGGGTCGATTACCGCGAGAAGATCGTAATCGCCCACGAGCGCGAGCTTTTGTTCAGGATGTATCACCTGGCCGGGCTCATTCTGCTGCTCGCGGGAAGATAGATCGAACCGCACCGCGAGCGCCGCGCCGCCCGCGTTGCGCGCGAAACCATCGGGATCGATGACGTAGAATCCGGCGGCGCGCGCTTTCTTGATCTCGTCGGCGCTCACGCAGGTCACTTTTCCGGTCTGCTTGCTGGTATGCATTTTGATCGAGCGCGGCTTGGGCGGGTAACCTTTTTCGATCCAGGGCGTGGATTTGGTGTTGGTGTTGCGGACAATGAGGACGCGGCCGAGCGCGCGCGCGGTCTGCTCGAAGATTCCGTAGTGGGTGAAAGGGATGCCGCTCTGCTCGATGTAAGCCATACGATAAACTCAGAAACACTATGGTAATCCGGATTGGGATTTTGCTGGCGGCGGTGGCGATCTCGGCGGGGGCGCAGGGCCTCAATGACGGCGATGCGCACGGCGACGCGCCATTTCTGGTAGAAAGCGGCTGGACGCCGCTGTTCAACGGCCACGATCTCACGGGCTGGCACGGCGCCGGGCAGCCGAACGACTGGCTGACGGCGCGCGGCATTTTTTGGGATAGGCTGCTGGGGCCGACGCGGCTGACGGGCATCGGCGGGCCGGGCGACCGCATGTTGAACGGGCCGCACGGGCGCACGGCGAACCTGGTGACGGACCAGAAGTTCGGCGATATCGAACTGTATCTGGAATTCATGCTGGCCAAGGGATCGAACTCCGGGGTTTACCTGCATGGGTTGTACGAGGTGCAGATTTTCGACAGCTATGGCTCGACCGAGCCGATGACGTCGTCGGACTGCGGCGGAATTTATCACCGCTGGATCGACAATCACGGCGTTGGCGGATCGGCGCCCAGCCGCAATGCGTGCCGGCGGCCGGGAGAGTGGCAGTCGTACCACATCTGGTTTCGCGCGCCGCGCTTCGACGCTTCCGGGCGCAAGACGGAAAATGCCAAGTTCATCCGGGTGGTGTTCAACGGGCTTTCGGTGCAGAACAACGTGGAAGTGGACGGCCCCACGCGCGCGGCCATGAACATTCCGGAAGCGGCGGAAAATCCGATCATGCTGCAAGGCGATCACGGGCCGGTGGCGTTCCGGAATATTTACTGGCGGGCGTTAAGGGAGATTGTGGAGAGATAGAGTTTACGCCGTCCGCGTCTTCGGAGCCCTCTCGGGCATTGCGCCCAGTCGCAGCGTCCACGGCGAGATCTGGCTGACGCGGAGCAGGTGATTGGCGGTCCAGGGATCGGCTTCGAGGCGCGCGAGGATTTCTTCCGGACTGGCGGCCCGCACGATCAGAAGCACGTCATTCGTGCCTTCGAGCGGGCCTCCGAGCACGATGAAACCTTCTGCTTCGAGCGCATCCATGAAAGCTGCGTGGGCGCTCCAGCCGGATTGTCCTTCGAGCGGAAGCGACGGTTCCCACGCCGCGCCGTGTGTGCGAATCACCGCAAAGAGCTTGGGATTCGGCATCGTTCAAGCCTCAACCCAAGTGTAGCGCCCGGCTTTCCGGAACGAACTGCCGCGCTGGGCGATCGGTCACTCTTCGCGCAGGGCGCTCATGGGGTCGATACGCGCGGCCCGGCGCGCCGGGATCAAAGATGCCGCGGCGGCGATGGCGATGAGCACGACCGGCATCACGGCGAAAGTCGCGGTATCGAGCGCCGCGACGCCGTAGAGCATGGATTTGAGATACCGGGTCAGCGCCCAGGCGCCGCCTAAACCGGCGATCGCCGCAAGAATCGCGAGCGGGACGATTTCACCAACGATGAGACGCTCGACCTCGACGGGTCGCGCTCCCATGGCCATGCGGATGCCGATTTCGCGCGTGCGCCGCGTCACTAAATATGACATGACGCCGTAAACGCCGAGCGCTGCAAGAACGATCGCGATCAGGGCGAACGCGCCGATCAGCAGCAGTTGAAAACGCTGCGGCGCAAGCGAGGCCGAGAGGCGCTCGTCCATGGTCTTGACGTCGAAAACGGGCTGGTTGCGATCGACCGCGTACACCTGCGCTTCGACGGCGCGGACGGCGGCGTGCGGATCGCCGGTGGTTCGCACGATGAAAGCCATGCGGGAAAGGAACGGTGCGGTGTTCTGGCAGATGCAGCGGTAGATCAGCGGGATGGGTTCGGCGCCCAATTCCTGGCCGCGATGGTTGCCCGCGACGCCGACGATGGTCCATTGAGCTGCGCGATTGCCGCGGCCATCGCTGAACTCGAGGCGCTGGCCGATCGGATTCTCGCCGGGCAGGATCTTCCGGACGAAGGCTTCATTGACGAGAACGTGAACATCCGATTCCGTAGTGTCCGCCGGCCCGAAATTACGTCCCTCGCGCAAAGGGATGCCCAGCGTTTGGAAATAATCCGGGCTCACGGTCGCCAGATCGGCTTCGGGTCTCTGGGCCATTTCGAGCGGAGGGCGACCGGCGATCTGAAACGACATGATCTGCCGCCATTGCCCGCCGCCGATAGGGAGGTCGGTGGATGCAGCGGCGCGCCGGACCATCGGGAGGGATTTGACGCGCTCCAGAACGTCGTCATAGAAACGCCTCTGGCTCACCGCGGTGGCGTATGCTGATGCCGTGGGGCTGCCGCCATTTTGCCCGCCGACGAGATTGACCCGCATGGTGAGGAGATTTTCGGGCGGAAATCCGAGGTCAACGCTGGCGAGCTTGACGAAACTGCGGGCCAGCAGGCCGGCGCCGATGAGCAGTACGAGCGAGATGCCCAGTTCCGCGACCACGAGCAAGCGGCGCACCCAGCCCGAACGCCGCCCGCCGCTTTGCATCTGGCCTCCGGATTTCAGAGCATCGTGAATGCTGACGCGCACGGCAGCCGCGGCGGGCGCCATTCCAAACAGTACACCGGTGACGAGCGTCAGGCCGATGGTGAAGGCGAGGGCCGCGAGATCCATCGCGATCACAGGGTAACGGTCGAGCGCCAGAGGCTTCCAGACATTGAGGCCAACCACCGCGAGATACGCCAGCACTGCGCCCGCGATTCCACCCGGCACAGCCAATGCCACTGCTTCGGCCAGCATCTGACGAATGATGCGCGCGCGGCCCGAGCCGAGCGCCAGCCGCACCGCAACTTCCCGCCGCCGCGTGCCGGCGCGAGCCAGCAGCAGGTTCGCGATATTGACGCAGGCGATCAACAACACCAGGCCCACGGCGCCGCTCAGCACCAGAAGCGCGGGGTGCAGGTCGCCGGTGAGACGGTCCTGCAAAGGCTGTGCGCTGATTTTCATTCCGGCCAGAAAGCCCGCGGATTCGAATTCTTTCGGATACTCAGCGAGAATGTCGTGCGCCAGACGGGCGAGCTCGGTCTGGAGCGCGCGCGGCGTGACTCCCGGCTTCAAACGGGCGATCAGGTTCACAAGCCGCATGGGCCGGGTGACGGACCGGGGCCTTTCGTTAGCCTCATCCATGGGCATCGGCCGGAAGACCTGGGTGCCTTGCGGGTAATCGAAACCTTGCGGCATCACGCCGATGATGGTGTTGGGAACGCGGTCAAGCAGAATGGTCTTGCCGACGGCGTGCGGGTCGCTTGCCATCGACGCGTGCCAGAAGGCGTAACTCAAGACGACCACCGGCGGCGCTTTGACGCCCTGCTCTTCGGGAGCAAAATACCGGCCCATCAGCGGCTGTGTGGCCATCACGCGGAAAAACGACGGCGTGACGCGCGCGGCATCGAGCTGCTGCGGTTTTTCGATGCCGGTCCAATTGACGGTCAGAGAGTCGAAGGCGGCGATATCTTCGAAAACGCGGTTCTGGTCGCGCAGGCTGTAGTAATCCGCGCCGGTGGCGAATTCCATTTGCTGTTTTCCGGCCTGCTCGCGGACCCAGTAGATACGCTTCGAACCGGGATACGGCAGCGGGCGCAGCAGAATGGAATTGACGATGCTGAAGACCGTGGTATTGGCGCCGATACAGACCGCGAGAGTTAAGGTGGCGGTGAGCGCCAGCATGGGATCGGTGCGAAACCGGCGAAGCGCCTGGCGGATGTCATCGATCATGATCAGCCTCCTTCGATTAAGGCCATTTTTAATGCTACTCGGAGTGAAGGGCTGCGGCGGGATCCAGGTGGAAAGCCCGCTGTATGGGAACGTACGCCGCCGCGCAGGTCACGGCGAAGAAGAACAGGATCACCGCGGCATACATTTCGGGCGAGCCGGTGGCTTCGGTATCGGTGAGCGAGCGGATGGTTCTCATCGCGGCGATCCCCAGAACGAGGCCGGCGGCAAGACCGGCGGAGACCCAAAGCATCGTTTTGCCCAGGATGGTGCGGATGATGGCGCGGCGGCCTGCGCCAAGCGCCATGCGGATCGCGATTTCGGCGGTGCGCTGCGAAACCAGGAATGAGATGACGCTGTACATTCCGGTTGCGGCCATGGCCAGAGCCAGCAGAGCGAAGGCGCCGGCGATGAGCGCCTGGAAGCGGGGCTCGCTGATCGAATCGGCAATCAATTCGTTCGCGGTCATGACGCCGTAGACGGCCTGGTCGGGATTGGAAGAGCGAATCGCGGCTTTCACCTCCTTCACAAGCTGCGCCGGTGGAACCGCCGAGCGCACGGCGAGGTATTGGTTCGTCCAGGAAAATTGGAGCGAGGGGACGTAGACCTCGGGAAACGGCGCGGATTCGAGTCCGCGCGTGCGGACGTTCGCCACCATGCCGACGATGGTCTCGGGTTGAGTAGGATCGAAGATCTGCTTTCCAACCACGTCCCGGCCGAATCCGAAACGGCGCGCGAACTCTTGGTTGACGATCACGACGCGCCACGGTTCGGTTTCGTCGCCCTCGCGAAACATGCGCCCGGCGAGCAGCGGAATACGAAGCGTATGAAAATAACTCCGGCTCACGATATGGAGGTCACCGATGACGCTTTTGAGCCTGCCGTCGCTTTCCGTCACGCCGACTAGCTCGGAAGGACCGCTGACGGCGGGACGCAACGGCGGGCCGCTTACGGTGGCGGCCGATTCGACGCCCGGAATAGCGGCGATCTTTGCGAGATACTCCCCGAACGGCGTGCTCGATTTCGAGCCCGAGGCATCCGGCGCGGGCAACTTCAGGCGCATGACGAGCACGTGATTTGGATCGAAACCCATGGGACTGGAAATTAAAGTCCAAAGATTTTGCGCGACGAGCGCAGCGCCGCAGAGCAGGAATACCGAAAGCGCCGCTTCGAGCGCGACCATCGCCTGGCGCCAGCGGTTCCGCTCACCGGCGGCCGTCCGGGCTTGGAGCCATGGCCCCGGCGCCCAGGCGCTGGCCTTGATTGCGGGAATGGTTGCGAACGCGATCGTGGAGATTACGGAGACCGCCAAAACGAAGGCGGCAGTGCGCAGGTCGGAATGAGCGGACGCGAGGAGCGGGCTGGAGGCCGGAAGCCATGCGACCAAGGCACGCGAGATCCAGCCCGAGAGAATGAGACCGGCTGCTCCGCCGATTGCGGCGAGGCAAAGGCCCTCGAGGAAAAACTGCCGGATAAGCCGCATGCGGCCGGCGCCCAGCGCGATACGGACGGCGACTTCGCGCTCGCGGCGAATGGAACGCGCGAGTAGAAGCTGCGCGGCATTGGCGCAGGCAATCAGGAGAAGGATGCCGGCGCCGCCGGAGAGCAGCCACAAAAGGGAACGTTGCTCGCCAACGATGGCGTCGCGCAAAGGGAGCATCGTGAAAGTCAAGTTGCCCGGCTTGCCCTCACGAGTTCGAAAGGCCGCGGGATACTCGCCAACCAGGGCTTGCGCGATGCTTTCGAGATCCGATTTTGCCTGCGAGCCGTTGACGCCGTTTCGCAGACGGGCAAAAACGCGCGCGGGGACCCCCGCCGAGGCCCGGACGAACTCGGCCGGGGTTTCGAGCGGGAATGAAACGTAAATATCTACTGGTTCGGGAATGCGCAGGCTTGGATAATCGAAGTGAAATTCTGGCGGAAGCACGCCGGCGATCCGTGCGGGGCGGCCATCGAGCCGGATGGTGCGGCCGACGGCATGCGGATCGCCTTCCATATGCAAGCGCCAGAAGGCGTCAGTTACGAGGACGGCGGGCGTACGGCCCGGCTGGCTGTCATCCGCGTGGAAAACGCGGCCGATCCGCGCGCTCACGCCGAGCAGCGGGAAAAATGAAGACGTCACGCGGGCCGCGAAGACGCGGAGAGGCTCGCCGGATCCGGAGATCTGCATTTCGCGGTACTCGGCGAAAGCGATTTCATCGAGCGTGCGGCTGCGGGCGCGAATCTCAGCGAACTCAGAAGCGCTGGTTTTTTCGGTGTTAGCTTCCGTAACCGTGACGAGCCGATTCCCATCGCGATAAGGCAGAGGATCCAGAAACGCCGCTTTCAGCAGCGTGAAAATGGCTGCGGAGCCACCGAGACCGACAGCTAGCACGGCAACGATGAGCCAGGACACGCGGGTGTCGCGCCAGAGTAGAACCGCGCCGTGGCGCAGGTCCTGTAGAACCGGCGCAAGCCAGGAACTGCCGGGCCGCATGAGTTTCATTTGGTCCATGGGCGCAGCCGCGGTATCCACCGGTGGACATGGCGGCAGTACTCGTCATACTCGGCGCCGAACATTTTCCGTAGCGTCGGCTCTTCGTAGAGCTTTACGAACAGAAAAACGGCGAGCACGGCGGCGGCTGCAACCGCCAGCGCGGTTTTGTTGGCGCGGCCGAAGATGATCCACAGCCCGGCCCAACCGGTGAACAAGCCGGTGTACATCGGATTGCGCACGTAGCGATAGAAGCCGACCACGACCAGCCGTTTCGGCGGAACCATTGGCGCCGGAGTTCCGTGCCCGGTCCATCCAAAGTCCCAGACGCACCGCATAGCCACCGAAAAGCCGAGAATCGAAGGCACAGCGGCGATCCAGCGCCACGAAGTGGTTCGGCCCACTTGAAAGCCGAGCCACCCTGGCAGCAGCCAGAACCAGAGCGCGAAGAATGCCGCGCCCAGTGTGAGCGAGACCATGGCTGCGGGCCAGCGCGGACTCGCACTCATGGATTGCGAAGTTACCGCCGATCCACTCGTCATAAACGCCTCCATAAGGGCTTACTGCTTGTTGAGAGCCGCGGTTCCCAGCAGCCCGCCGAGGCCCATGGTTTCCACCGCTGACGACGGCACAATCACCATGGAGCCCTTTTCCTTGATGGCTTCATAGAGCATGTTCATGGCACGCAGGTGCAGGGCGATCGGGCTTTCTTGATAGACCTTGGCGGCCTGCGAGAACTTGTCGGAAATTTCGGTTTCCGCGGTGCCCAAAATGATCCGCGCCTGGCGCTCGCGCTCGGCCTGTGCCTGGCGCGACATGGCGTCTTCGAGCGCCTGCGGGATGTGGACGTCGCGAATCTCGACCGAGTGCACGGTGATGCCCCAGGGGTTTGTTTTGGTATCCAGAATGCGCTGTAATTCGTGGCCAAGCGTTTCGCGTTCGGTGATCATCTGCGCCAGCTCGTGACGGCCGATCGACTCGCGCAGCGCGGTTTGGGCGCTGAGGGTGATGGCCTGGTCGAAGTTCTGGACCTCAAGGATGCATTTTTCGGCGTCCCATACCAGCCAGAAAACAATGGCATCCACGTTGACCGGAACCGTGTCGCGCGTGAGCCCCGACTCGGCCTTGACATCGGTGACGCGCACGCGCTGGTCGATGAAGCGGCTGACCGAATCGAGGACGGGCACGATCATGAATGGGCCGGGACCGCGCAGGCCGCGATAATGTCCCAGTCGCAGCACGGCGGCCTTTTCCCACTGCTTGGCAACCTGAATGGCGAACAGGAAGTACGCGCCCACAACAATTGCGGCGATCACGGGCCAGGGCTGATTCGTGAGCACGGATGCGGTCACACCCGCTGCCAGCACCACGAAGAAGACAAAGACTCCCGGCCCGCTGACGTAAACCGGCGAGCCACTTTTTTCGCTGATGACGTTTTTTAAAGATCCTGGCAGTAGCATGTTCAACTCCTGTCTGTTTTTTGTTCCGCCAGCAGTTCTTTCATCCGCTCGAACAGTTGATCGGTGGTGAATCCCTCCGCTCCCGCACGGGCGATCGTTTCGCTGACGATGAGATCGAGCTTGCGACGCCGCTCCTCGTCATCCTGCTCGACGCGCTGGGTGGTGATAAATGTCCCGGACCCTTGCTGCGTGTCGAGAAAGCCGCGAATCTCGAGCTCGCGATAAGCGCGGATTACGGTGTTGGGATTGATCGAAAGATCGACAGCCAGTTGACGGACTGTAGGGAGCCGGTCGCCGCCCGTAAGACGCCCGGAAGCGATGGCGCCGAGCACCTGGTCCATGATCTGCCGGTAGACCGGAACGCCGCTGCGCGGATCCAACTGGAGTCGAAAGGGAGAGCCGTTGGAGATTGCTCTACTCATCTCGAATACTAGTGTACTATTTAATTAATACAAGTCAACAGGGAATTTGAGACTACAGCCGCCCTGCGCGCATCTCGGCGGCTAAATAATCACTTGCCCGCCAGGCGAGGGCGAGGATGGTGAGGGTCGGGTTCTTTTCGGAGGCGCTGGTGAAGGCGGCGCCATCGACGACGAACAGGTTTTTCACTTCGTGGGACTGGCAGAAACCATTGAGAGCAGAGCGTTTACGATCCGCGCCCATGCGGCAGGTGCCGTGCTCGTGGATGGCGCTGCCGGGAACATCCAGCGTACCCCGTTCAAACGGCAGGAGTTCGGCCTTGGCGGCGTGGAGGATGGCTTCGGCGGTGGCGTACATGTCGCGGGCCATGCGGCGCTCGTTTTCGCCGATTTGATACTCGATGCGCGCGATAGGGATGCCGTAGCGGTCATTGGGGGTACCTTCGACGGTGACACGGTTTTCGGCGCGCGGCAGCACTTCGCCGTAAGGATGCATCTGGACCAGCGCCGGATAGCGGCGCTTTACGGCCTGCTTAAAACCGCGGCCGAAACCCGGCAGGTGTTTGGCGAAGGCGGCATTATCCTGCGCCCCGGACGACCAGAACTGCGAGCCGAAACCGCGCAGATAATCGCGCTTGCGGCCGTCGCGGTGATTGAAGCGGGGCATATAGATGTGCTCGCCGCCGATGCCGTCGTCATTCTGGGTTTTGCCGCCCGTGAGTTCGGGCACGAAGCCGGCGAGGTGAAAGCGGATCTGCTCGCAGAGATAGCGCCCGATGACATCCGAGGAATTGCCGATGCCGTTCGGATAATAGCTGGATTTCGAGTTCAGCAGGATACGGGTGGAATCGATGCAGGACGCGGCGACCACGATCACGCGGCCGTAGACCTTGTGCTCCTCTCCGGTTTGGCGATCGAAGTACTGGACGCCGCCGGCCTGGCCGCGGCCGTCGACCAGCACGCGCGCGACGACGGCGTTATCGATGACGTCGAGCTTTTTGGTTTTGAACGCCGGTTCGATCAGGTAGTCCGAGGCGTTGAAGAAAGCGGAGACATCGCAGCCGCGGCCGCAGGCGCCGCAGTAATGGCACGGATTGTGGCCGTTGTAAGGCCGGGTGAGGACGGCGCGGCGGACAGGCACGATGGAGATACCGATTGAGGCCGCGGCTTTTTTCAGCAGCACCTCGCCGCAGCGCGGAGGAGGGGGCGGCAGGTAATATTTGCTGCCGGGCAGCGAATCCTGATCGTCATCGCCGCCGCAGACGCCGATCAGTTGCTCGACTTTGTCGTAGTAAGGCGCGATGTCTTTGTAGCGGATGGGCCAGGGAATCTCCCAGCCATCGCGCTCGGCCGCGGTGAAATCGAGATCGCTATAGCGGAGTGAGACGCGGCCCCAGATGTTGGTTTTGCCGCCGCGGCCCCAGACGCGGACCAGGTCGAAGTAATGGCCGTCGGTCCAGGTATAGGGCTGCTCTTTGCGATCGAGCTCGAATCGCGGCGGATGCTCGCCGCGGGCCACGCGCTCGCGCCACTCCCACGGCTTGACATGTGTCCAAAACCGGGAGCGCTGAAATTTTGAGCCGGCGTCCAGCACAAGGACATTCACGCCCAGGCGCGTCAGGTTCCACGCCACCATGCCGCCGGACGCGCCGCTGCCGATGATGATGACGTCGTGGATCTTCGGTGAACGCTGGATCTGCATGTTTCGAAGATACAACTTCGGGTGTGACACCGTTACAATCATGGTTTGACCTCGCCTGTTGACCTGCTTGCCCCGCTGAAGCGCTACTGGGGGTACGAAGGGTTCCGGCCGCTGCAAGAGCGGATTGTGAAGAGCGTGCTGGACGGGCACGATGTGGCCGTCGTGATGCCGACGGGCGGCGGCAAATCGCTGTGTTACCAGTTGCCGGCGCTGATTCTCGGGCGCACGGCAATTGTGATCTCGCCGCTGATCTCGCTCATGCAGGACCAAGCCGCGCAGCTCGAACGGATGGGCATACCGGCGGCGGTTTTGAACAGCACGATCGAGCCGGCTGCGCAAAACCAGGTGATGCGCCGCGCGGCGCAGGGTGCTTTCCGGCTGCTCTATCTTTCGCCGGAGCGCATCGCGCGCGAAGACACAACCCGGTGGCTCGCTGAAATTCCGGTGGCGTTCTTCGCGATCGACGAAGCGCACTGCATCTCGGAGTGGGGGCACGAGTTCCGCCCGGAGTACCGGCAGTTGAGCTCGCTGCGCGAAAATTTTCCGAACCTGCCGATTGCCGCGTTCACAGCGAGCGCCACGCGGCGGGTGCGGCACGACATTCTGGCGCAGCTTCGTTTGCGGGAGCCCGATAAGTACATTGCGAGCTTTCACCGGCCGAATCTGCGGTATCTGGCGCGGCAGTGCGATGCGGAAACACAAAACCGGCTGCTGCTTGCGGCGCTCAGAGCGCACGCCGGAGACAACGTGATTATTTATGCGCCGACGATTGCGCGCGTGCTGGAGACGGTCGAGTTTCTTCGCATGCACCGCATCGCAGCCGTGCCATATCACGGAAAGATGGAGGCGCCGGAGCGGCAGCGGAACCAGGAGCGCTGGATGTCCGCAGAAGTGCCGGTGCTTGTGGGGACGCTGGCGTTCGGGCTGGGAATCAACAAACCGTCGGTGCGGGCGGTGATTCACCTGGCGCTGCCAAAGTCGATCGAGCAGTATTACCAGGAAGCTGGCCGCGCGGGGCGGGACGGGCTTCCGGCCGATTGTGCTCTGCTCTGGCAGGCGCGCGACGCCGGGCTGCTGGCGTTTTTCATCGATCAGTTGAGCGATGCGGGCGAGAAGGAAAAGGCGTGGCAGCGGTACCACGAGATGCGGCGCTTCGTCGAAGCGGGCCGGTGCCGGCATTTGCGGATTTGCACGCATTTCGGCGAAATTCCAAAGTGGCAGACGTGCGGGATGTGCGATGTATGCGCCGCGGTTCCGGAGTGGATGAACGCAGTTCCGGCTTTGAAACCGGCACGAAAGAAGAAGAGACGCGGGAGCGCCGCGAGCGAGACGGTGGACGAAGCTCCCGACCGCGGCCTGGTGGAACACATGCGCGAATGGAGGCGCGAACTGGCCAGGCGCACGAGAGTACCCGCATATGTGGTGATGCATGATGCGACACTCGAGGAAGTGTGCCGGCGGCGTCCGGAGAATGGCGACGAGTTGGTGATGATCCGGGGGATCGGGAAGCGAAAAGCGGAACTGTATGGCGAGGAGATCTTCTCGGCGCTACGAGCCTACAGGTGGAACGGGCGTTCCCATAATCAGTAATGCGTGGGCAGGTAGAGTGTGTTGCCGCTTGCGTGCATCCAGCGAGTATTTTCTTCCAGCAATTTTTCGCCGCAGATGTTCTGGCGGATCATTTCCGCAAGATCGGCGAGAACGCGATCGCAGCTTGGAGAATCAACGTCCGCGCCTTCGGCACGCAAGATTCGCCTTGCAACCTCGACTGCGATTTGTGAGATTTCGTCCATATGCCGGCGTCTCTCGCAGTAAAGCAAGCACGTATGGTTCCACGGACATGGCGCGGGTTGACCTGATCAGCGAGACTGGAGAAATGTCCGGTTGGCGGTTGTGGCAACTCGCGTTAGTGGTGACGCTGATGGCTGCATGCCCGGCCCGCGGCCAGGTCCCTTCGGATTTCAAAACTTCGTTGCCGCTCCCAGCCGGCAGCACGCTGGTGATCGGGTTTCCAGGCGGATGGGAGCACTGGAACGACGAGAACCGCGGGGTGGTCAAGCTGGCGCGGCGATTACGCGAGGAGCCCGGGGTATTTGCCGAGACGATCGAGAATCACCGGGAGCGGCTAGCGCTGGAACTGATCCGGAAGGCGCTCGACCGGAACGGCAACGGCGTCCTCGAACCTGAAGAACGCGCCGGCGCGCGCATCGTTCTTTACGGGCAAAGCCTCGGCGGAGGGGCAGCGGTCAAGCTGGCGCGCGATCTCGCGGCACTCAATATTCCGGTGATGCTGACGGTACAAGTCGATAGCGTGGGACATGCCGATGGCGTCATCCCCGCCAATGTTCATGCCGCGGCGAACCTGTTCCAGCATGATGGACCGCCGATCATGGGACGTGGGTCGATTCGCGCGGCCGATCCGTCGCGCACGCGCATTCTGGGGAATTTTCAATATCACTATTGGTTTCGCAGCGTGGATATGTCATCGGCGAGCTGGGCGCGGAAAACCCTGGGAGGCGCGCACGCCCGCATGGAGCAGGATCCGCGAGTGTGGGCGCGAGTTGAGGGCTTCATCCGGCAGGCGATTCACAATAAGATGTAAAGCATGCTGATTCGCGCTCTGCCCGTGTTCCTGATGGCGCTTGGTGTGTATGGGGCCTCCGAGGCGCCGAAACAAATCGACATTTCCGGCAGCCAGCAGTGGACCGATACGGGAATAGATGTGCATCCCGGCGAGACGGTCAAGATCACGGCGACCGGCGCGGTGCACTTTCCGGCAGCCAAGGAGAACGGGCCGGAAGGCCTGCCGCGCGCCTGGCTGGACCTGCTGCGCGTATTCCCGGTGAAAGACGCGGGGCGCGGCGCGTTGATCGGGCGCATTGGAGAGAGCGCGGCGGCGCGGCCGTTCCTGATCGGTCCGCGCGCGCAAGCCAAGGTGGTGGTGGATGGCCGGCTTTTTCTCGGCATCAATACGCCGGAGGGCGAAACCGCGGAGGGCAGCTTTCACGTAACGATCGAGCGCGCGGCTGCGAGCGCGACGCTGACCAAGGTGTCCGCGGATATCCAGGCGTCGCTGCCGAAGTTTACGCAGGCCATGCTCGACGAGCTTCCAGCGCGCGTCAACGATCAGGCGGGCGATCCCGGGGACCGCGTAAATTTTTTGATTATCGGCTCGCAGACCAGGATGCAATCGGCGCTCCAGGCGGCAGGCTGGATACTGCCGGACCGCTCGATTCGCGACACGATTCTGCACGGCGCGCTCGAGAGTTTGTCTAAAGAAGGTTATACGACGCTGCCCATGAGCGTGCTTTACCTGTTCAACCGGCCGCAGGATTTCGGATACGCGCAGGCCGATCCGCTGCGCGTGGTCGCCTCGCGCCATCATTTCCGGATTTGGAAAGCGCAATTCGATGTGGACGGCGTCCCGCTCTGGGCCGGCGCCGGCACGCACGACATCGGCATTGAAAAAGACCAGCGGAACGGCAAGCTGACCCACAAGATCGATCCGAACGTGGATGACGAGCGCGACTACATCGGCCAGAGTCTTCAGCAGACCGGCTTGGTGGCCAAACTTGAATACCTCACCCCCACAAATCCGCTGCGCGAAGCCAAGACCGCGACCGGAGGCGGGTTTCACTCCGACGGCCGCACGCTGGTGATTTATCTTGCGCCCGACACGCTGGATTTCAGCCGGCAGTTCGCGGATCTGTTCTGTTCGGTATTCAAGCAAGAGAATCCGGACACGGGGGAATGGGGCGATTGCGGCCAGTATCTCGACGCACCCGGCAAAGACGATTTGAAGCTTGCGCCGTTACCTGCGAAATACCGGTTGTTGATTGTCCCCGGAATTCTAAGCTCCTGCGCATCGGACGCGCCGGCATTTCAGGAAGGGCAGAAATGGCTGCGCGAAAAATACGGCATGACGGTGGACCTGTTCAACGCGCCCAACGACAGCAGCGAGCAGAATGCGCAGAAAATCGCGACCTACCTGCGGGATGAAACCAAAAAAGACGCGCGCAAATTTATTGTTCTGGGTTACAGCAAAGGAACACCGGATCTCCAGGTGGCGCTGGCAACAGAAGACGGCGTTGCTGCCGATGTTGCAGGATTCATCACGGTGGCGGGCGCTTCAGGCGGCTCGCCCATTGCCGATTCCCTGCCCGGGCAGGTCGACGGGTGGGTGCGGAAGTTCCAGATAGGCAAGTGCGAAGGCGATCTTTCGACGGGATTCAAGAGCCTGCGCCGCGACGTGCGCCAGGCGTTTCTGACCAGCTATCCGGACCCGATCGTGCCGACTTATTCGCTGGTAGCGATTTCGGACAAGACCAACACGTCGAAAGGATTGCTCGAAGCCCAGCGGTTGCTTTCGGTTTTCGATCTGAATAACGATGCACAACTGACGAAGTCGGACGCCATTGTGCCGGGGGCAAAGTTTTTAGGAGCGGCGCGTGCCGATCACCTGGCGGTGGCGCTTCCGTTCGATAAGATGGGCGACCAGGAGATTCGCAAAGTCATGGACCATGCGCGGTACCCGCGCGCGGCGCTGCTCGAAGCGCTGGTGCGGTTTGTGGTGGCCGATTTGGAGAGCGGAAAGTAGAACTTTAAAAGTCTCTTAGCGGCGACTGGAACACCCCTTTGACGTCACCGTAATCCGCAACGGCGAATTTGGCGAAAACCCGGTCCCATTTCGCGTTATCGAGGCACATCGGACAGGTTCCGCATTTGCATCGCGGGTAGGGGGACAACGGGTCGCGGCGTCCACCTTTCGGGCGGCCATAGGCGCGCTTCGGGCTCCTGGCTGCGCACGGCTCCTGCTCGACTTGCCGGATGATTGAATCCGGGCTCAACGTGTTCAATAGTTCAGAATTAAGCAGCATTCCACACCTCTATTGCGAAGCGTCCCTGTTGAATCCTCCGACAGCGGCCGCGGCGATATTTTCGAAATTAAGCGGTAATTTTTATGGCCAACGCGCGGCGGCATAAACGACAACGGCATCACTGGGCACTTAACTCGCCACGGATCTCCAGGCTGCATCCCTGAATGACGAGTGTTCGACTGGGGAGAATTTATCCGGTGATTATCAATGGTTTACGACTACGTAATTCGACGGATTTAAATCCAGTACGACAAAAGTTAACTATGCGATTGTTGCAGGTGGATAGCGGGACGGGCTGGTGCGGAAAACGATTTGGTGCGTGAAGTTCCTCAGATGGGTTAGGACGCGCTGAGGGAAGGACGTCGTACGCCGTCGGTGTCAGCAGCCGTGAACGCGCACGTGCTGCACATATGCCTGACGGGCATTCTTCCAGGCGATCAGCGCGGCTTTGGCCTGGTCTTCGAGCCGAGACGACGATGACTGACCTAGCTCAATTTCCGCCTGGGCCTGCTGAATACTGACGAGGCTTTTGATGGTTGCGACTGCCTGGATGAAGAGACGTTTTCGTTCCTCGCACCAGCCGGGCGCCGGCTCCTCTGTGAGGTCAATGGCGGTCAAGTTGGTTAGCACCACTTTATTAGACCCTGAGGACGATACTCCGAATCGGTCCACACCCAAAGACAAGGCAGTTATGTGTCCAACTGTCCCGCTCTCGGGCGGGATTTGCGACGGCGCCAGGGATATTTGAAAGATTGCCGAAAAAGCGAAGGCTTGGGAGAGCTCCGATCTGCGAATACTGGGTTCGTATCATGCAACCGTATATATTGGCTTTGATAACATCCGGCAAGATCGTACGTTTTTAAGCTGTGTGAGGTGGCGCGCTAAGGGGCATATCGCGCGGGCATTCGCCAGGGAAAGGGCGGCAAATGCGCTAGCGACGGTATGCCAATCATCTCGGACTAGCGATCCCAAGCGTGAGGATTACAAATACGGGCGCTTCGCGTGGATCTTCGGCAACAAGACCGAGCTTTGTGAGCCGCGCGGCGCGTAGGGCGCAGCCTAGTGAATCGTTACGCGGCTCGTGTTTGCAATTTTGCCATTGACACTTAGCACGATGTCTACGGAGCCATGCCCTGCGAGCGAGCGCGGCACCAGCACGTTCACCTGATCGAGACCGGCGAACGTCCCCTGCGGCCCGGCATATAGAACTTTGGCCGCCGCCCCGCCGATAGTGGCGGTGACGGCGCTTAACGCGCTTCGGCCGCGAATGCCCGTCCCATAAATCAGCAGAAAAACCTGATCGGTCGATGGGCCGAGATCAATCGGCCGGGCCAGGATGTGCTGCGTGGCCGGATCGACCGTGTAGACGGTCTCGTAGCTTTGGACAGTTCCGCTGACGCGCAGGACGTTGGCGGCCACCAGCCCGCCAGAGTTCAACATGAAAATTCCAGGAGCAACCGGCACGATGGGTAGCGGCGCGGCGCTTACGGTGTTGTCACCGGCTGTAATCGTTATGGTCGCGATTCCGACCGCGGTGCCCGCCGGGATTTCATAATTCACCTGGCCGGGCGACACGTAGAACAGCGGCGCGGATCGCTCTGTACCGGCGGCGTCCTTCACTTTGACCGTGGTGTTGTCGAGATTCGTGGGCAACGGGAGCGAAGCGGCGCTCTTGGTTCCGGTGGCGAGGCGCCCGCCGAATCCGGAGACAATCGATTCGGGCGCAACCGGCCCCGGCAGAAAACTGGCGGCGGAGACGTTCACAAGCGCCGGCTTGGCGAATGTATTCGGGATGATGGCGACGCTACTGGCGCCGACGCCTCCGGAACCGCCGGCGGTGATGACTGCATCGGGCATGCCGTCCGCGTTCAAGTCGGCCACGGCTATCGCGGTCGGTGAATCACCGCCCGGGAAATGGACTTCGGGTTGAAATGTGCCATCGCCGTTACCAAGCAGGTAGGTCATGTCGGTTGAGCCACAGCAATGCGCGACGATCAAATCCGGCCTGCCGTCCAAGTTGATATCGGCGATGTTAATGGCATGGCTGCCGAAGACGGTGGGAGTATTTGTAGCTGCTTTGAAAGTGCCGTCGCCGTTGCCGAGGAAAGCGGAGAGCACGTAACTAAGGTCGGCGGCCTGGGCTGCTACCACGAGATCCAGCTTGCCATCGGAGTTCAGATCGCTCACGGCCAGCGCAGTGGGGTTAAGGCCGGCGGGAAGATCTTTGGCCGCTTGAAACGTGCCGTCGCCCTTTCCCAGAAGGATGGAAACGCTGCCGGTCCCAGCGCCGGTGGTTGTCGCTCCGCTATTCAGCACGGCCAGGTCCAGCTTTCCGTCGCCGTTAAAGTCTCCGGCCACGATATCCACGGGGTGGCTGCCGGCATTGATATCGACGCCTGCTTTGAACGTGCCATCGCCATTCCCGAGCAGAATGGAGACGTTTCCCGCGCCACGAGTGCTGTTGAAATCGGAATTCGCCACTGCCAGATCGGGCTTGCCATCGCGATTGAAATCGCCCGAAACGAGAGAACTGGGATTTACGCCCGCCACATAATGCACAGGCGTGCGGAAGGTTCCATCGCCTTTCCCCAGCAGAATCGCGACATCATTGGTTTGCTGGTCGGCGACTGCAACGTCCGGTTTGCCGTCTGCATTCAAGTCAACCGCAACGACATCGACCGGATGCGGCGGCTGCGGGATCGCCGCAGGCCCCACGCTGGATTGAATTGCCGGCTGGAACTTCGTTCCACCCGCGCCCAGGAGCACACTCACGTCGTCCGCCGTTGCATTGGCCGTGACGATATCCAGGATGCCGTCTCCATTGAAGTCCGCGAGGGCCACCGATTGCGGACCGCTGTCTGCGGAATAGGCGGGTGGCGCCTGGAACGTGCCGTCTCCGTTGCCGATCAGGACCGCGAGATAATTCGACCCGCCGCCGGCCAGCAGGTCGAGCTTGCCATCGCCGTTCACGTCCGCGGCGCTCAGGGTTTCAGGCGCGGCGCCTGCCAGATAATTAACCGGAGCCGCGAATGTGCCGTCACCTTTGCCGGCGAGGATGGAAACAATATCCGAATTGCGATGAATCACTGCCAAGTCCAGCTTGCCGCTGCCGCCAAAATCTCCATACGCGAGATCGACCGGCCCGTTCCCCGCGTCGGCTTTGATGGCGCCCTGGAAGGTTCCGTTGCCGTTTCCGAGGAATACCGAGATGTAAGTGCCCGAGCTATTCGCCACGGCCAGGTCGGCTTTGCCATCGCCATTGAAATCCGCGCTGACCACGGCTAACGGCGAAGCGTCAGCCGGCACAGTCGCTGCCGACTTGAACGTGCCATCGCCGCCGCCCAACAGGATCGCGACGCCGCCGGCGGGCGAACCGAAGCTGCCCAGGTCCGTGATCGCCAGGTCCGGTTTGCCGTCGCCGTTAAAATCCCCGATAGCGATCGAAGCGGGCCCGCCGCCGGCGGCATAGTTGACGGCTGTCTTGAACGTGCCATCCCCGTTGCCCAGCAGAATGGAAACGTTGTTAGAGTCGATGTTGGTCACGGCGAGATCGAGCTTGCCGTCGCCGTTGAAATCAGCCGCAACGGCGGATGACGGACCGAACCCGACGGCATAATTCACCGGAGTTCGTAAAGTATGGTCGGCATTCGCCAGGTAAACAGCGATGTTGTTTCCCTTGGCAGTCAAAGCGACATCCATCAAACCATCGCCATTGAAATCGCCGACGGCTGCATTCTGCGCCGCGGACCCGAACTTTCCGCTGACGGCGGCCGTCTGTGTCGAGGCGAAGCAAACCTCGCTGACGCCTAAAGCGCCGCCGGTGGCCGAAAACATCACCATGACATGGTGCGTGGCGTCGAGCGGAATATCGGTAAAGCGATATCCGGTCTGGCCCACATCGAACAACACGTATGGCCCGAAGGCGTTTAATTGCGAGCTGCAACTGAGCTGCGCGCGCACCAGGCCGGGCACAGCCAAACTGAACACAACGATCAGTGAGAACAGTTCGAGCTTATTGAACAATGTTTTGATCATCTCGGGACCCCTCGGACCGGCAGCGGCGCCCATTTACTGGCGGGCCGGCAGATAATTATTCGCTCCAGTTTTGTGACTCAGGGGTTTTCGTGGCAGCGAGAACGCGGATGATCAATCATACCCGAGAAAGCGGAAGAATTGAACAGCAATTTAACATCAACTTTAGTTAACGCCGTTTTAACTGCGTCGTTAGGGCAGCGCGGTGACCATTCTTCTCCAACTCCGGGCATGAGCGTATAATTTCGGTCATGTCCCATGCTCCCAGCCGCCGGTCCATTTTAGCCGGAACACTTGCCGCGGGCGCCGCGCAGTCGATGTCGGTTGCCGCGACCCACCGTCCGCTCGGTTTTCAGCTGTACACCGTGCGCAAACTGATACCCGATCACGCGCGCGAAACGCTACAAGGCCTGGCGCAAGCCGGTTACCGCGAGGTCGAATGCATCCGTCCCTCGAATTCCGTCGTTTTGCCGTTGTGCCGCGAATTTGGCATGAAAGCCGTGAGCGTCCACGTGGAAACGCCGCTGGTCACGGGTAACTTCGATGCGTGGAAAATGGCATTTCCACAAGGGCGGCCAGCGGGGCTGACTTGGGAGACGGCCGTCGAGGAAGCGGCTAAAGACGGTTTTAAATTTGTGGTGATTGCCTATCTCATGCCGGCCGAGCGCGGGAGCCTGGATGACTTCCGCCGCTATGCCGACCAGTTCAACCATGCCGGCGAAGTCGCGAAAAAGGCCGGAATGCGGCTGTGCTATCACCATCACGCGTTCGAGTTCGGCCCCAGAGATGGTTCGCGCGTGATCGATATATTTCTGGAGCGATTCGATCCGAAGCTGGTGGGGATCGAGATGGACGTTTTCTGGGTAAGCGTCGGTGGCCAGGACCCGGTGGAACTGCTGAAGAAATGGAAAAGGCGGGTACAACTGATCCATCTCAAAGATAAAGCGCCCGGGTTGAAAACCCATTACGCCGAGAACCTGTCGCCGAACGCTTTCCGGGAAGTCGGGCTGGGGACGCTCGATTTTGCGAAGATTCTTGCGGCGGCGCGCGAGGCCGGCGTGGAGCATTACTTCGTCGAGCAGGACGAAGTCGCGGAAGATCCGGTGGAAAGCCTGCGCTGGAGCTACCGGACGCTCGAGAAACTAAATTTCTAAAAGCTTAAGCGGAGGCACGCCGACCGAGATTCTCATAGACGGCGCGGGCCTTGTTAAAGAAGGCGATCATCGCCTGGCGATCCTCGGCGCTGCGGAAGCCCGGCTCTTTCTGGTAGAAAGCGATCTCGCGGTCCATCCAATTGATGCAATAACGCGCGTCTTGCGCCACAAGGCCCGAGCTGCCGCGGCGGCGCACATATACGGGGCTGGTGTGCGCGAAATGGATGGTCGTGCCGGGTTTCTCGAAGGCGCGCGCGGCCAGCCAGCCGGTTTCTCGGACGGGGAAGTCAAACTCGGCACTTAGCTTGCCTTGCGCGTCGCGTGCGGAGGCCGTCTTAATGACTCGGCCCTTGAAGAGAATCTCCAGGCGGTCGAGAGTTCCGGCGGAGGAGGCGCCGGCCTGGATGCGTAACGGCACGGCGGCGCCTTCCGGAAGGCGCAACTCTTCCCCGGGTTCTTTACCATTCACCGTGAGAAAAAGCATTGGGCCATTCGTTCCGAAGCTCCGGCCGGATTTCAAAGCGCGGAACCAACTCTCATAACGGAACGGCTCGCTGAGTTTCACGTAGACGCGGTTGTACCCGAGTGGCGCGGCCATGACGCCCGAAGCGCTGCCGGCAGAAACAGGCAGCCGAAATCCGCAATTCAGAAAACGGTAGTAGACCTCCATGGCCCACAGCGGCATGCCCGCCACAGTTGAGAATTCCGCGCGTTCCTTGGGAATCATGCCCCAGGGGTCGGTTTCGAACATTACGTTGTGGCGATTGAAATGGTTGTAGACAACGCCGGCGAAATCTGCGAGGCCCAGCGCCACCAGGGCCGCGGAGTCGCGCCAGACGATTTTTTCGAGATCCACGTAGCCGTGCTGCGCCTGCGCCAGTTTGCAGAATTCGTCATTCGGCGGATAGAGGCGGTAGCCATGAAAGGGAATGACGGAGTGCAGACCGAGCAGATCGACGGCGCCGGGGCCCTGTTCCAGCCGCTCGATCTCTTCATCAAAAACGCTGAAAACGTGCGTCGCATCGACCTGCTGGATGGCGCTGGTTACATTCTGCGGCGCGGTGGAATTGGGGCGGTCTTCCCAGATCCACTCGGTGAGCGTCGGCGCGAGGTTCAGGTCGTCGGCTAATAGAAGCTGTGGCATTTGGGCAATTGGACGGTGATTGTGCAGGTCGCCCGAGTACCAGCCGTGCTGGTTCATGTCGATCCAGCGCACCAGGGAAACGGTGATGGTACGCTCGTCGCCGGCTTGAGCTTCGATCGAAGTGGTGTAAGCGCGATACTCTGGCCCGCGCTCGCACGTCAGAGTGTACGGGCCGGGCGGGATCTCGATGTCAAAGACTCCTGCGGAGATGAAGTGGTGCTCTTCGCGCTTGTCGTAGGTGATGGCGCCCGCGGGCGAGTACTGCTTCCCGGCTGCGTCGGTCAGGTAGAAGCGCGCCGGAATGACATGGCCGCCAGCCTGGTCGCGGGACTCGACGCGCAGCTTGGCCGCTACCACAGCTCCAGAACGGGCTTGCCTTTCACCAGTTCGCGCGGCTGATTCAGGTGATTGAGCACGGTCATATCGGGGTCGATGCCGAGCGAATAATAAACCGTGGCGAGCAGATCGTTGGGGTGCACCGGTTTCTCTTTGGGCGAGGACGCGGTCTGATCGGACGCGCCGTAAACACGGCCAACCTGCATGCCCACACCGGCGACCAGCGCCGTGTAGCAATACGGCCAGTGATCGCGGCCGTCGGGAGAATTCGTGTTGCCGGAAGTGCTGACTCCCAGGCGCGGCGATCGCCCGAATTCGCCGACCGTGACCAGCAGCGTGTCTTTGAACATGCCGCGCTGCGACATATCCTCGAGCAGCGCCGAGATGCCACGGTCGAAAACCGGGCAGTGCAGATTGCGGAGCGGGCCGAAATTGGCGGCGTGGGTATCCCAGGCGTCGACCTCCGGATTGCCGTTGGCTACCGCCGGCCAATTCATCTGGACGAAGCGCGTGCCGGCTTCGATCAGACGCCGCGAAAGCAGCAGGCCCTGCCCGAACGTTGTGCGACCGTAGCGCTCGCGGACTTTGTCGGGCTCCTTGGACAGGTCGAACGCTTCCCGCGCTTTGCCGGAGAGCACCAGATCGAACGCTTTGCCGTAATACGTATCGATTGCGTAATCTTTGAGCGCCTTGTCGAGATCGGGCATGGACGCGTTGATGCCCTTGAGCATGGTGAAGCGCTCCTGCAAGCGATCAGCCGGAACGTCTTTGCGCAGCGTCAGGTCTTCTAGCTGGATGGGCTTGTTGGGGTCCTGATAAAGCCGGTAAGGATCGTAGGCCTTGCCCAGAAAGCCCGCGGCGCCGCCTTTGCCGATCACGCCCGATTCCTGGAGCGGCCGCGGCATCTCGACAAAGGGCAGCACCGGCTCGGTCGGCGGCTTGAGCTTCGAGATATGCGAGCCGGCGGTTGGGAAATCAGCCGGCGACGGCGGCTCGAGCTGGCCCGAGGGCGAGACTTTATCCGGCGGATAGCCGGTCAGCATCTGGTAAATGGCCGCCGTGTGATTGAACAAGCCGGTGGGCGTGTAGCTCATCGAGCGGATGAGCGTGCATTTGTCCATCTGCTGCGCGAGCATCGGCATGGTTTCGCTCAACTGAATGCCGGAGACATTGGTGTTGATGGGCTTGAACTCGCCGCGCACGCTGGTGGGGGCGTCGGGCTTGGGATCCCAGATGTCAATGTGGCTCGGGCCGCCCTGGAGGAAGACCAGGATCACGGATTTGGCGGAATTGAATCCGCGCGCGCCATCCAGGCGCGATGCGCCTTGCGCCTGTTGCCATTGGAAAAAATTCGCCAGGTTCAATCCGAACAATCCGACGGAACCGACACGGAGAAGCTCGCGGCGGGTGGGTCCATCACAGAGACGGCCTGCGCGGCCCGGAATGGTCAGCATAAAAGCCTCCTTAAAGAGGTGTCAGGTGCCAGGTGTTAGGTGCTAGGAAAATCAAAACCCGGAAGCCGTTTGCTAACACCTAAAACCTAGCACCTGGCACCTGCTTTTCACCTGTTGTACAAAAACGCCTTGCTGTTCACCAGCGACCACAATAAATCCTGCGCCCATGCGGCGCGGCTTCCACCGGGCCGCAAAAAAGTCAGAGCCATGTCGTATTCCTTGGGCGTGGGATAGCGGCTCAGAGCCGCGAGATACAATTCTTCGACGATCGCACGATCATGGGTGCCGGCGAGGATCAACTTGGCTACGCGGCCTTTCGGATCGGCGATGGCGTCGGCAATGGTTCGGCCGTTCACCAGGTTCAACGCCTGCGGCAGGCTGATATCGCTGCGGCGCTCACACTCGCAGGAGGACTCGCGCGCAGGGCGTCCGAAAACGTCGAGGAAGCCATCTCTGCCGACATGCGGGTCCGGGAACTCTTCGGCCTTGGTATCGGGCGGGACTTCGCGGAAATTAAAGTGAGCACCGGCCGCGAGCGAAAGCGCGTCCATCAGCTCCTCGGCGCTCAGCCGCCGCGGCATGGCATGCGAAAAGTTCACTTTGTCATCGTCGTTCCAGACATTGGTGTGGATGCTCGCCTGATACGCGCGCGAGTTCACGATGGTCTTCATCAGGTAGCGCAGATCGAAATCGTGATCGGTCAGATCTTTGGTCAGCGCCTCGAGCAGCGGCTCGTTCACCGGAGGATTCGAGGCACGAATGTCGTCCACCGGCTCGATGATGCCGCGGCCGAGGAAATAGCTCCAGATGCGGTTGGCGATGGCACGCGCGAAGAACGGATTGTCTTTCGACGTCAGCCACTCGACCAGGGCTTCGCGGCGTTCGGGGTTGCTGGGAATCGGGGGCGCGCCGAGACTGGCGACCAGATACTTGGGATTAACGACGCGGCCGGTCTTCGGGTGTTTGATCTCGAAATCTTCGCGTTTGTCGTAGACGATTTCGTCGCCGCTCTGAAAACCGGGTTTCAGCCCGACCGAGCCGAAGAACGCGGTCATCTCGTAGTACTGATTCTGCGTCCATTTCTCGAAGGGATGATCGTGGCACTGTGTGCAGACCAGGCGCACGCCCATGAACAACTGGGTGGTCTTCTCCATCGAGACTTTGGGACTGCGCGTGACGCGGAAGAAATTGGCGGCGGGATTCTCGTAGGAGCTGCCGCGCGCCGTCAGCAATTCATAGACGAACTTGTCGTAAGGTTTATTGCTGGCGATCGAATCGCGAATCCACTCGCGGAACTCCCACATGCCTTTGTCGCCGAGATAACGGCGGCTGACCTGGAGCAGGTCACCCCATTTGAGAGTCCAATGGTCCACGTATTCCGGCTGAGCGATCAGCCGGTCGACGGCGCGGCTGCGCTTGGTCCGGTCGCCGGTTTTATCGCCGACGAAGGCTTTGATTTCCTCAGGCGTTGGCGGTAGTCCGGTTAGGTCGAGCGAAACGCGGCGCAGAAACTCGGCGTCATCCACGGGTTCCGACGGCTGAATCTTCAGACGTTTGAGCTTGGCGTCGAGCAGCTCGTCGATGTAGTTATTTTGCGGAAGCGGGTTCCAGGCAAAGCCCGGATTGGGATTCAACACTGTCACCGGGACCGCAACGAACTTGCCCTCGTAGCGAATCAATAGCGCCGCTTCACCTTTTCGCTCGCCTTTCACGCGGGCGGCGGAGTCGACATCGGCGATCTCAGGGGTGTTACTTGAAATATTCACTTCGCGCGTCACATCGCGGACCGAGCCATCGGAATAATGCGCCAGCGCCAGAACCTGCTGGGTCTTGCCCGGCCCGTGCATGAAGACTTCCTTCGGCAAGACTTCCAGCTTGTCGACGCGGTCGGTGGCGGGATTGCCATAGGGCACGCCGGCCGAAATCCAGTGCAGAATCGTTTTGTAATAGCGGGAGCCCAGCTCAATGCGCAGCCCGCCGCCGTGGGCGACTTGCTGGGTGGGCTTGGCGAGCATCAGGCTGCGCGCGGGATCGGCTCGATTGAACCGGCGGCCCGACATATCGTACAGCAGCGCTTCGTAATCGAAATCCGGATCGTAACCGCGCAGTGAAAGCTTGAATCCGTTTTTGCCTTTGGCGGAGCCGTGGCAAGTGCCGGCGGTGCAGCCGATCTTGTTCAGCACCGGTTCGACGTCGCGGATAAAGCTGATCTGCGGGGGCTTGGAGAGATCGCCGACGTGCACGGTCAACTCGGCCTGGCGGCCCTCGGCCGAAACTGTGACTTTGGTCTCGCCCTGGCGCACCGCGTAAAGCAGCCGGTCCGCGCCCGTTTTGACGATGGGTTCGGCGGGTTCAAAGCGCGCCGACGCGGTGAGATCGAGCTTCTCGCCGCCGGCTGTGGTTCCAGTGACCAGCACGCGCATGCCGTCGTCGGACGACCGGAAAGTCAGTTCGGACGGCGTCACGGAAAGGCCGGTGATGTTTTCGGCGCCAAGCGCCACCAGCGGCACGAGCGCCATGGACCATGCGATAACCCAAACCTGCTTCCGCATCTTGCTTTTACCTCGCTGCTTGAGTCGCTTTGTTATCGGAAATAATCAGTTTCGCCGCAACCGGCGCGATTTTGTACGGCATTTCGCGCTTGTCCAAACCCACCACCACGGATGCCGGGGTCAGTTGAAATTCGTATTCACCCGGTTTTGCCGATGCCTCGGCCTGGCATGCGATCCGGTATTCGCTCGAAGCTGACGTCAGATCCACTGGCTGGCAGCTCACATGAGCCGGCAGATATTCGGCGGTAAGGCTCACCGGATGTGCAAATTCGGGTTCGCGGTGAAAAGAACCGACGATCTCTGTCTTACCGCCCGCCTGGAGCGGCACGGGCTCTTTCGGCGCCGTCACACTGTAACCTTGCACGACCTCGAGCGTGATCGCGGCCGTGATCATCGGCTCGGCCGCAGTGTCTTCCTCTTTCGATTCGGCGAACATAACGAGATCGTATTTTTCGGGCGAGGTGTGGGTCGTGGTCTGCACGCTGAACTCGCCGTGATCGGCATACTTCTCTTCTTTCTTCTCCGTCTTGGCGCGGCGCACAGAAATTTCGGCCGCGGCGGGGGACGCCACATCTACGCCGACGTTTTCCGGCGGCCGGGCGTCGGGATTGCGCGGCTTGAAATTCCACTTCAGCGCGTAGCCCGTTCCCTGCACCAGGCGAAGGACACGCGGCGCCTCCGGCAGGATGAGGCCCGATTCCTCCTTCGCCATCGCGACCGGCAGATCGAGACCTAACCACGGCGCAAGGAACGGGCTCTGATTTTCGCGGCCCTCGGCATCGGAGATTCCGGTGCCGCCGGCCACGCTGGTAATCATGCCGAGACACTGGGCTTTGCGGCGAACCAGCGAGCCGTCCGCGGTTTTTCCTTCTCCCCAAATCGCCAGTTCGGCAAGTTTTTTCGGCTTGGCGCCCGGCTTGGCCGTGATGGTCAGCATGCCGCGGCGGGAGAGCGAATAAACGTCGTCCTTCCACTCGCCGGGCAGGTGGCCGCCTTCGACGATGTAATCCTCGCCCAGATTTGGAACGCTCAACTGAATGGGCCACGGGAAGCCATGTCGCTCGATCGAGACATTCACCGAAACGGTCCCGTTCGCGGGTATGTTCACGTAAGGCTCGAGCACGGTCAGCTTGAAATCGGGCGGCTGCCGGCGAGCGATCAGCCGATATGCGAACCCGGGCCCGCCGCGCCCCAGAAGATCTTCCACCGCGACCGTCAGATCGTGCGCATCTTTCGGGGCCTGGAACTCGAGCCACGGATCGGAGCTGGTGCGCCCGGCTGAAAGCAGCGAAAACACGTCTTCTTTGGGCGGCTTGTCGCCGGCGGATGCGAGCTTCTTGCCCTTGGCATCGTAGATGGTGATGACACCATCGAGGCGCGAGGTCCCCAGTCCGCGCGCGTGCAGTTCGATCTCCCAATGCTCGCCCGGCGCAACGTTGAGTTTGTAGCGATCCACTTCACCGGGCTTCGAAATCCGTCCGTTCATCACAGTTGCGGGGTCGAGCGGCGCCGCGTCATTCGCGCTGCGGCGCGCCGGTTCAAGCTTCTCGGGCAAATCGCTCGTTGCAAACAGAAACGGCAGACTGCCCGAATCGCGGGGCAAGCTCACGCGCGTAAATTCGAGCTTCGGATCGATCGCCGACAAATCCACGGGCGACTTCACTGGAGCTTTCAAGCTGCCGCCGAAGAATTCCACATCGACTTTTTCGCCGCGCTTCCAGCCGAGCGGGAAAATGCCGTCGGCGTAGGAATAATCCGCCACCTTGAGCCGGTAGAAATTCTGTCTCTGCTGGCTGAAGCGCGCGTCATGAACCACGGCGTAATAATCGCCGTCGCGCGGGAAAGTCAGATCTACGCGCGAATCGACGCCCAACCCGGCGGCATCTTCGTTGCGGGCGATCTGCTTGCCCGAAGCATCCACGATCTCGATCACCGGATCGATCGCGGAGCCGGCGCGCCGCGCCTCCACTTCAAACACCAGCCGCGCGCCCTGCTTGGCGTGGACGCGGTAATAATCGCGGTCCGGTCCGTCAAGCGTGCCGTTCACAGTAGCTGGCGGCTCGATGGGTTCGGCCTTTTCGATTGAATCGTTCGAGTGCTCGCGCGCGTCGGGCTTTGATTCTTCTTCGGTAACTTCCGGAAAAGCCCCGACGGTGAAAAGCAGAATGTTCGAAACGCCGTCCGGCGTCTGCACGCGGAGCGGGTATGTGCCGACGGCGGCATCCGCCTTCAGTTCCACGAGGAACGGCAGCTTGCGCCCCGCCGACATTTTTTCCTGCGGCGGCGCGAGCGGTGTGAATGTGGCGGGCAGCGTGGTCAGCACTTGCGCGCCCTCGGGAAGATTCTCGCCCTCCAGAGTCAGGGTGAATGACTTTCCGCGCTGGGCGCCTCGCGGCTCGAGCCGGGTCAATTCCGGCGCGGCCGCGAATAACGCCAGCGAAATCGCAAACCCGAGCGCTGTCAACTTGTACATCGATTACCTCGCGGCGGCCACTTGCGTTTCAACCGGGACGGGCACAAAATCCCGGGCGAGCTTGCCGGACGCCACTTCGTAGATGCGCACCTTGCCGTCGAAGCCACCAGTAGCCAGTTGGTCGCCATCCGGACTGAACGCGATGGCATACGTTCCGGTGTGGCCTTTGCAGGTCGCGACGCGCTCGCCGGTTTCGGTTTTGTAAACCGGGACTTCCTCCGAGGCGCCGGCCACGGCGATCCGCGAGCCATCCGGCGAAAAAGCCAGCGCGAAAATCGGCCCGTCCTGCATTTCAAACTTGCGGATCAGCGTCGAATCGTCGGCAATCTTCATGGAAGCCGGCCGGTCCATCATATATAAGTAAGGTACCCGCTCGGTGCCGCCGATAAGGATCAAGTCGCGCGTCGGGTGGCGGGCTATGGCTGCGAGCTCGCCGCGGAGCGCGTTGATATTTTCGATGAATGCGCCGCTTGTGGCGTCGGTGAGCTTGGCGGCCTGATCGCGTCCGACGGAAACGACACGCTTTCCGTCAACACCGAAGATCGTCCCCAGCACCCAGTTCTCGTGGTTCGAAATCTTCAGGATTTCTTTGCCCGCAGCCGTGTCGATGATCCGGACCGTGTTGTCGGCGCATCCCACGGCCGCCCGCGAGCTGTCCGGCGAAAGTGACGCGCCGAAAACTGTGTCATTGGTGAGGGTGACGGAATGCTTCAGCTTGCGTGCGTCCACGTCCCAGATTTCCACTTCGCCGAAGCGGGCCGGAGTTCCGCCGGCTGCGACCAGCATCTTGCCGTCTTTGGAAAACTTGATCGACTGAATGCGATCCGAAAGCCCGACCAGGCGCCCGGCAATGCCCGAGCCGTCCGCTTTGTGCAGCAGGACCTCGCGATAGCCGGAAACGGCGAGCAGCGAACCATCCGGTGAGTACGCCAGCGCCGTAATGACCGGCGCCAGATGATAGACCGGCGGCTTTCCTATTTCGGCCGTCTCGCGCGCCTCGGCCGGTGTATCGTCGGCGGCGCCGGCAGCGATCCAACGGCGGAATAGCTCGATCTGGTCATCTGTAAGTGCGGGCGAGCCGAAGGGCATGCGCGGCTGCCGCTCGCCTTTCAAATAAGCGAGCACCAGGCTATCCTGCGGCGCTCCGGCTTTGAATGCCGCGCCGCGGCCTCCGCCTGCCGCAAAGGTTTCGTAACGGGTGAGATCGAGGCCGCCGTACTTCATCGCAGGCTGATGGCAGCCCTGGCAGCTTCGCTGGATGATGGGGCGAATTTCCTGGAAATAGCTGACGCCCGAGGCCGGTTTCTGCGCCGGCAGATAGGTAGCGCAGCAAATCGCCAGCAGCCCGAAGCGCGTCGCGTTCATCACTCGATCCCCGTTGTGGCGTGACGTCCGAACCGAAATCGTCAGCCTATTGTAGCAATGATCGAGAATCGATGAGTCAAGGGGTGGATTGCCGTTCCGGATGAAGGCGTACCAGCTACATTTACGCCAAAGCAGCGACTAGTAACGTCACGTCGTCCTGGGCGCGGCCGCCGGTGAAGCTCGAAACCGTTTGCAGGATGCGGTTCTTCAGTTCGTGAGCCCCGCGATCGCGCAGCGCAGCAGCCAACTCGACCAGCCGCTCTTCGCCGAATTCCTCTTCCGTCGCATTCGCGGCTTCGGTCAGGCCGTCGGTGAACAGGATCAGGCGGTCGCCGGATTCGAGCGCGACTTCGGCCTGCTCATATTGCCAGTCCGGCAGCACGCCCAGCACCGCGCCCCCGGCAGCGAGCCGCACGACCTCGCCCGAGGCACGCAACAGCACCGGTGCGCAGTGCCCTGCGTTGGTATAGGCGAGTTTTTTGGCATTCATGTCCGCGACGCAATAAAAGAACGTCACGAACTTCCCGGGTGTGGTGTTGCGCGCCACGCTGCGGTTCAACTTCTCCGCCAGCTCCGCGGGCGCCGTGCGTCCCCCGGCCAGCAGCCGCACCGAGGCCTGCACGTTGGACATCAGCAGCGCCGCCGGCACGCCTTTGCCGATCACGTCCGCAATCGAAATCGCCAGCGTTCCTTCTCCCAGCTCGATCACATCGAAATAATCGCCGCTCAGCGAGCGGTAAGGCTGCGTAGTCGTCGAAATCTCTAAGCCCGGCGCCTGAGGAATCGTTTTGGGCAGCAGCGCCTGCCCGATAGCGCGCGCCTCTTCAAACTCCTCGCGCTCGCGCTCTAGCTCGTGGCGCTTCGATTGGCCTTCCGCGATCCTGCTCCGCAGCGTTGTGAGCAGCCGCGAATTATCCCACGGCTTCAGCACGAAATCGCGCACGCCGCGGCGCATGGCTTCGACCGCCAGATCCACCGATCCCCAGGCCGTCATCGCCACCACGGGCAACGTTTCGTCGATCGCCTGAATGCGCGAAAGTAAATCGAGACCTTCCTGGCCCGACGTCGTGTCGCGTGTGTAATTCAGGTCCATCAGCAGCACGTCGAACTGATCGCGCTGGAGTTTATCCAGCACCGCGCCGGGCGAGTTCACCGCTTCAATCTGATAACCTTCGCTCTTGAGCAGCAGCCGCAAGGCTTCCAGCACATCGGGTTGATCGTCGGCGATCAGGGTTCTTGGTGTGCTGGTCATGCCCCTACTTACGCACGCGCCCTGCCATCGGTTCGCAGTTTGTAAGTGCCTGATTATTCACGCGGGCGGAATTTTCAACGGCTCCGCCCGCGTTCAGTTCCGAGATACGGAATTCCCAGAAGCGGACAGCGCGTTAACTCGTTACACCGCCGGGCTTTCGGCTACTTCACGACGTAACTTTTGTGAATCCACGCGCCGCCCTCGTCGCGGTCGCGGGTTTCAAATTCGAGTGCCTCCGGGGTTTCTTTGGTTACCACGTCGAGCCGGTTCGCGATTTCTTTCGAGGATTCGCGGCCGTGTTCGGCCTGCGCCAATGATGCGCGAACGGCCGCGCTGTCGGGCGCAGCCTTATCTTTATTTTTACGCCGTTCTGCGACCGCCTCCATAGCGCTGGCCTTCAGCAGCTTGGGCCACATTCTTTGAAACAGATCGTGCGACGCATAGACATCCGCGCTGTTGAGTTTGCCATTGATGGCGAACGCATAGCCGACCACGTCCGGCTTGTCGATGATTCCCGAGAGCCGCCGGATGTAGGCGCCGGCCGCGTCGTTCACCTTTTTGTTTTCAAGCGCCAGTTGCATGCTAGTGGGCGAGGCGGAGGCCAGGAATGCCCTGGTGCCAGCTCCGCCACCCTCGCCAGCCTCAACCGTGACGGCTTCTGCCAGCTCGACGCGCGCCGCCGCCACCTGCTGCCACACCGCTCCCTGATCCTGCTGCTTCCGCGCGGCGAGTTTCAGCGATTTCGTGGGCAGGCTGTTCGTGGAAGCATTAAAGCGGTCCGCACGCTCGGCCCCGCGCCGCGTCCAGCGTCCCTGTTCCACGCAAAACGCCCCGATCGGCACCTTGCCGGATTTCGACGGTAGCAGATAATCGTCCGGAAAGACGCGGTCCTGCTGGCCGCCCTTCACGATATCTCCGGACTGGATATAAACGTCTTCGGTCGACAGGTTTTCGATAGCCAGTTGATTGACGTTGCCGGTCTCATACACCACGACTTTGTTTTGGGCGAGCGCCTCTTCGAGCGTGAGAAACGCCCGGTTGAGCGGCCGTTTCGCGCCGTGAATCAGAAAAATCGAGAGATTTTCGTTGGTGTATGGGCCGGAAAAGCGGTAATCGTCAGCGGACGCCGCCAGGGCGGCGCCGAGTAAACAAGCGCAGCAAAGCACAAGTCTTCGCGACATGGTTCACACCTCCTGCGATGTGCCTCTGCGCTGTGGGGTGAGACGCCGAAACCGCGCGGGAGGTTCCATCGCTGAAGGGAAATGTCGCGGGGAGGGAGGTCCTTTCAGGGATGTTGAGGCTCAAGACGCCATGATGGAGGCAGCGGCAAGGATATCCGCGGAGCCGGCCGTCATTAGCCGAACGTTCAAAGGTACAAACGATCAGGCTGGCTCTGGATGCATATCTCCGGATGTCCGAATTCTCAGTATGCGCCGAAGAAACATCCACGCGCATAAGAGTGGGACGCTGAACATCAAAGCCGCAGCCAGCGCATCGAACCAGGTAAACCTGTACCTTCCGTACACGACATCGATGGGCTCCAAATGGATCTGAACTTTCAGCGGAGCGGCCGCTGTACGGAGGGCATCGAACGTGGGGAAGTCGGTGTGTGTTCCGGTCGCCGTGTCGAGCATGAAATACGAGAGCACCTTACCGTGGCCCTCTGGACCTGGGTACTCGTCGCTTTGGCAAGGTGCGCCTCCAAGAATGTAGCGCCCTGCGAGTTGCAAAATGCAAACATCGGCAAGAGCATCGTTCGATGCGACGACCGCGCCATCGATCTTCTGAGTTCTCGGATTATAGACGAAGCCCCGGTCGGTTACATCGATCATTTCGATCGCGTACCCGTTTGGTAGCGGGCACGTCCAGCTGTCTCCGATGCCCGGGTCACGGTGAAACGCCATTTCGTTCATCACAGCATAGAAGGTGAAAACGCTTCCTGCCCATACCAAACACGCGAATGGAAACAGGCGTATTGCCCAGATCAGCCGTCGTGAACGTTGAACCGCACCCTGAGTGAAATAGGACGCGATGCGCGGCAGGATCGCTGAACCGGTCGTGGCACCGATCAGGCCGACCACACCCCAAAAGATGAGGACCATGCCGATTCCCATCGCGTTCGCAAGCTGTCCTTTCAGTGAGCAGTCGCGAGGCCCGCTCTGCCTTGGCTTTCAGAACGGTACGTCGTCGTCCGTGATCCCCTGGTTCATCGACTGATCCTCCGCATGCGCCGGCTGCTGCGCGCGCTGGGCGGAGCGGGGCATGGAGACCGGCCCGGAAGCGTATTCGCCGCCGCCCGCTGCGGCTTCTCCGGCGCGGCCGCCCAGCAGGATCACTTCCTCGGCCACGATGTCCGTGGTGTAGACCTTCTTCCCGTCCTTGTCATCGTAACTGCGGGTCTGGATCCGGCCCTCCACGTACACCTGCTTGCCCTTGAGCAGATAATTGGCGAGGTTTTCGGCGCGCCAGAGAACGATGTTGTGCCAGTCGGTCTCTTCTTTCCATTCCCCGGACTGCTGGTCTTTCCAGCGGCGGCTGGTGGCAATCGGAAACTTGGTCACCGCCACTCCGCTGGGGGTGAACTTGGTCTCGGCATCCTTGCCGAGGTTCCCCACCAGAATCACTTTGTTGACGCTGCGGGATGCCATAATACCCGCAACTGTAACACATCCGGAATTGCCTGCTAAAATCGCTGGAATGAAGGGACACGAGAAAATCCTCAAGTACCTGAACGAAGTCCTGAAGGCGGAGCTCACCGCCATCAACCAGTACTTTCTGCACGCCAAGATGTGCGAGAACTGGGGCTATCAGCGGCTGGCCGACTACAACCGCAAGGAGTCGATTTCGGAGATGGACCACGCCGAGAAACTCATGCAGCGCATTTTGTTTCTTGAAGGGACACCGAACATGACCGAGATCGGCCCCATCAAGGTCGGCATCAATGTCAAGGCACAGCTCGAAAGCGATTTGGCGCTGGAGCTCGACGCGCTACCCCGCCTGAATGCCGCCATCAAGCTCTCGACCGAGCTCGCCGACAACGCCTCCCGCGAGCTGTTCGAGAAGATTCTCATTGACGAAGAAGAGCACGTCGATTATCTCGAAGGCCAGTTGCACGTGATTCAAGAGGTCGGGCTGGATAACTACCTGGCGCAGCAGATCCACAAGGGTGAAGAGAAGGAATAGCTAGTCCGCCGGTTTCCGGAATAGAACGCAGTACGCATGACCCGGCCATTCGCGGAGGACTTTCTCAACCTGGAAGCCCGCGCCGGTGACTTCCTGAATCAGCATCGCTTGCGAAATGCCGTGGCCTTTGTGACCCTTGGGCGCGCCTTTCACCGGAGCGATCAAGCTGAGAAAGAATCCCGGAGGAAAATCGATCACCGCCAGCAGACCGCCAGGGCGGAGCGCGCGGTAGAGGCTCCCGTCGATCTCGGCCGGGTGCGTGAAGTGGTGATAAACATCGCGCATAAAGATCGCATCGCAGCAGTTTGGCGGAAGATTGGCATCCGCCTCGCCCGCCTGGATTACGATGATATTGGTCAGCCCATGTTTCGCTGCGTTCGTTTGAACATCAGCCAGGCGCTTGGGATTGATCTCGGTTGAGAAAACGTGGCCGGATGGGCCCACGCGTTCGGCGGCCGCCACGGTCATTGCGCCTTTTCCCGCGCCGATCTCCGCGACTACCCGCCCTGGGCTCCAGTTCAGGATCGCGGCAAGCTTTGCCGCCTCTGCGGGCTTCGTGTCCCGTGCGTACCAGGCGACCAAGCCGCCCGTGGCGAGAACTAGAACCGCGGCTGCATAACAGATGCGCCGCCCGATCGCCATATCCGGAATTACGAAAGTTCGGGGAAGGCTGTTCCATTACGCGCACACCCGCCGGAGAGAATCGACTTCCGCACCCCGTTGAACAAAACACCGCCGGGTGATACAGCTAGAGGAGCAAGGAGCAATTGTGAACAGCAAGCTACACTCCTTAGCAACATGTTTTCTTCTGTTCGCCGCGCCGTTGTTCTGTCAATCGGGCGGTATCATCCTGACGGCCGGATACACGAACCCGATACCGCTTCGCTTGTCGCCGGGACAAGTCGTCACACTCTACGTTGCGGGCATCGGCCCGTTGGCTAAAAGCGTGTCTGCCACCGGATTGCCTCTGCCGCTAACCCTGGGTGGCATTTCGGTATCCATGATCCAAACCTACGGTCCTTTCGGGCCTTTTGCTGTTCCCTTGATCCACGCAGTACCGTTTAGCACATGCTTAAGCACGGGTTTCGGCACCGTGCCCTGTGCTGAAGGAGCGGCCATCACCGTCCAGATCCCCTTCGAGTTGATTCCGAATATACCAGGGCAGCTAGGGCCGCCAAATGTCGCACGGCTGACCGCATCAGATGGCACCGCAACCAGTACCGCCATTGATATCAATCCTGTTCCCGACCAGATCCATGTGCTCAACGGGGACGATGCCTTGTTCATTGATAGTGTTTCAGGCGGCCCTATGGTGACTCACGCGAACGGAACCCTGGTGACGACCACTGCGCCCGCAACCGCGGGTGAAGAGTTGGTGATGTACTTGGTTGGACTGGGTTCAACCAATCCGGCTGTCCCCACCGGAGCTGCATCTCCACGAGTGGCGCCGATCACGCCCAACCCACCACCCCTGATCGGATTCGATTTTCGCCCAAATGCAGTGCCGATGCGGCCCTTGCCGGGATCGGCCTCCCCAATATTTTCAGGGCTGACTCCGGGAGGTGTTGGACTGTATCAAGTAAACTTCGTCGTGCCCCCGGTGCCTGCCGGAACCGCAACTTGCACCCAGACGGGCTCCAATCTTACGGTGACAGTGGCCGGCATAACATCATTCGATGGTGCGGCGATTTGCGTCGCGACTCAGCATTGAGGGGGCCGAGCGGCGCCTACGCGCTCTGTACGTGCGGCTTTTCTCCGTACTCGATGCGCACTTTATGCCCGCCGGAGAGAATCGACTGCCGCGCCGCCTCGATGACCAGCTCGTTATAACTGCTGTTGGCCGGAGTGGCCATGATGCCTGCGGCATCGATCTCGCGCAGCAGTTTCTGCCGCGCCCCTAGGCCGCCCGACTCCGCTTCCACGCGCAAGCAAGCGCCGATGATGTACTCGATGGAGCGGTAGCCGTAGCCTACGGGCACCAGACCCGGGCCGCCCATGTCCAGATATTGGAAGTAATCGGGACTCGGCTCCGCATACATGGTCGAGCCCGCGCCCTCCGGCTGCCGGACGTAGCTGTACTTCATGCCGCGGAACTGATCGTGATGTTCGATGAGCGCGCCGATATCCCGTGCGCTGCAATAAAGCATCATGCCCTGCGTGTTCGTTCCCGGCGCGGCATCGGGAAAACCCAGGCCGTTCTGCACATTCAGGCAGGCGCCATTCGACCAGATCACGCGCGCATCCGTCCAAAGAAAGCCCTCTTTGCCGTTTGGAAATTTATCGCGGATGCCGTAAACGCTCACCGCGCCCGGCAGCAGGCCCGTAATGTAGTGCACCAGGTCCACGTAGTGGCAGCCGATGTAAGTGAACGCGTCGGAATTTTCGGCGGTCATCCAGTTCTGGAAGTTCGAATGCCGGTAGTACCACTTCTCGAACAGGCGCGCGGTGCCCAGGCGAAATTCGCCGAACCAGCCCTCGCGATATTTGCGGCGCGCCATGAGCGAACGGTCGTCGAAGCGCTTGTGATACTCGACTCCCACCGCCAGGCCGCGCGCGAAGGCTTCGCGGCCGATCTCTGCGGCCTGAGCGTGTTCGAGCACCAGCGGCTTCACGGCGCAGACGTGCTGATTGTGCGCGAGCGCCGCCATGATGACGTCGTAATGCAGTTGGTCCGGCACTGCCGCGACCACGATCTGCCGCGGCGCCATCTGCCCGATCACTTTCCGGTAAAGTTCCGGCTGCGGCTTTCCGTCCGATTCCGGATACGCGCGAAAGGAGTGGCCTGGAAAAGCGCGCGCAATGCCCTCGGCGGCTGCGAGCGATTCGACCGTGCTCCGTCTGGAAGCGCAAACGGTAATGTCGCCGATCCTGCCCAGCCGCTGCAATTGATAAAGCGACGGCAGAATCTGGTCGTGCGTGATCATGCCGCCGCCGATGACGGTGACCTGCGGTCGATCGCTCATGTTGCAGGCTCAGGCTACCGCGGTATGGGCTACGAGCGCATCGGCGAAAGCTTCTTCGAGTGCGGTGACGCTGTCGTCGATGGCCGCTTCGGTGATCACCAGCGGCGGGCTGATTTTTACCGTTCCGCCGCCGAGCCCAACCGGGCTGAACATCAGCACGCCCTTTTCGACTGCACGCCGCACAACCTCCCATGCCAAGTCGGCATCCGGTTCTTTGGTGCCCGGCGTAACACAGGCGATTCCCGCGACCAGCCCCTTGCCGTCCACCGAGCCGACCTGAGGCGTGTGGGCCGCCAGCTTTTGGAGCTTTTGATGCAGCACCGCGCCCACCTTGCGGGCATTTTCCGCGAGATTCTCTTTGAGCACGAGCTCGATCGAAGCCAGCGCCGCTGCGCAGCAGACCGGGTTGCCGGTGTGCGTCGAGGTCATGCTGCCCGACGGATGCAGATCCATGACATCCGTCCGGCCGGCAACCGCCGCCAGCGGCAGCGAACTCGAAATGCCTTTCCCGAAACACGCAAGGTCCGGGACAATGCCGTAATGCTCGAATCCCCACAGGGTGCCGGTGCGCCCGAAGCCCGCCTGCACTTCATCGCAAACCAGCAGCGATTTGTGGCCCGTGCACCATTCGCGGAGGGCCTTCATGTAAGCAGCCGGAGCGAAGGCGGCGCTGCCGCCCTGGTATGTTTCCAGAATCACGCCGGCGACGTTGTTCGGTTCCACATGATTCTCGCGCAGCGCGCGCTCGAACCCTTCAAAGGACGTGTCCGGCGTGCGAAAGCCATCCGGGAAGGGAATCTGCACAAAACCGGGATCAAGATTCCCTATCCATTCCTTGAGCGACGGAATGCCGCCCGCCTGCTGCGCGCCGAGCGTCCGGCCGTGAAACGCCTTGTCGTAGGAGATAATCACGTTTTTCGAGCGCCCGCCCACTTTCGCGCCATGCGTGCGGCACAGCTTGATGGCACACTCGACCGTTTCCGAGCCGGTAGTCAGCAGGAAGATTTTTTTGAGCGGCTCCGGCAATATCGATGCCAGCTTTTCGACCAGACGCGCGCGGATCTCGCTCGGAAAGCAATAGTTGGTCAGCAGCTTGGAGTTCGCCTGTTCCGCAACGGCTCTTACGATCTCCGCACGGCCGTGTCCGGCGTTAGTGATCAGCACTCCGGAGGACCAGTCGATCCACTGGTTGCCCCAGCGGTCGTAAACCTGGAAGCCTTCAGCGTGGTCCCAAACAACCGGCGGCTGGCCGCGCATGGCTACCGGTTCATAGCGGTGAAGCGCCTCCAAAACCGGCACCGACTCCGGCACGGGAAACATCGTAACGATTTTGCGGAACCGCGTCTCGACGCGCGGGACGCGCGCTGGGGTTAGGCTATATTCTCTGGCCATGGTTTTGCGTGATGCTTTATTGTCCGGTATTATTTCCGGCTCTGGCAACCCGCCCCTGGCCGGCTGCTGGAAAGCGCGATGAAGATTGAAGAGAGCCTGGAAGCGCTCTACCGGCTACGCGAAGATCCGTCTTCTCCGGGAGCCCGCGCCGAGATTCGCAAACATCTTGCTGCGAAATCCAATCTGGTGGTGGCCAAAGCCGCGAAAATCATCGCGGATTTTGAGCTGAGTGATTTCGAGCCGGCGCTGGTGGAGGTGTTTGGGCGATTCATGCGGAATGCGGCCACCACCGACAAGGGTTGCCTCGCCAAGACGGAGACGGTCAAGGCGCTTTATACTCTGGGCGCCGCGGAAGGGGACGTGTTTCTCGCCGGAATCCGGCACGTTCAGATGGAACCGTCCTGGGGTAAACCGGTCGACACGGCTGCCCCATTGCGCACGGCGAGCGCGTTTGGTCTGGTTCGTATGAACCATCCGGACGCCATCGATGAAATTGTTACTCTGCTGGTCGATCGCGAGCCGGACGCACGCATCGGAGCGGTTCGCGCCCTGGCCTATTCGGGGCGGCCCGAAGCGGCTGCGCTCGTGCGCTTGAAAGCGCTCCAGGGTGATGAGAGCGCCGACGTCAAGTTCGAATGCTTCGCAGCGCTGCTGGCTCTCGCACCCGAGAAATCGCTGGCTTTCGTTGCGGGTTATCTCGACGGCGACGACCCTGCCCTGGCCGATGCCGCCGCCATGACGCTCGGGCAATCGAGGCTGGAAGCCGCAGTCACAATCCTGATAAAAAAATTTCAGGCCGGCGCGGCTGGCCCGCTCCGCCCTGCGTTGCTTACATCAATGGCTTTCGCACGAATCGAATGCGCTCTGGACTTCCTGTTCGACCTGATCCGAAGCGGTAGCGAGCCGGCCGCGGTCCAGGCGGTGACAGCCCTTGCGATGTACCGTCACGATGATCGCATCCGCGAGCAAGTGGAATCGTTGGTTCAACAGCGGGATACTAGGATGCTGACCGACGCGCTGGACCGCGATTTCCACGGGCGGCCTTAAAGGTTTCCCCTTTTTCCTCCGATACCTGCTTTAGCTATAGGACCGCTTCGGTCCTACCGGTCCTATGTCCACACTAGCCGTTCGCTCGGATACGGGCTTCGCGCGCCGCGCGCCCAAGTGGCTGGTGCCGTCGCTTTCCGACTGCCTATTTCTTGCGATTCTCCTCTGGGTTTTTGCGGCGGGGAGCGGCTGGAGCGTGCTGCTCGCCGATGGCGACGCAGGCTGGCACATTCGAACCGGAGAGTTCATTCTCGACACCCGCTCGGTGCCCACGCGCGATCTGTTTTCTTTCAGCAAGCCGGGAGCATCGTGGTTCGCCTGGGAATGGCTGGCCGACGCCGTGTTTGCGCTGCTCTACCGTGCGTGGGGATTGAAGGGCGTCGTAGCATTCACCGGGCTGGTGCTTTCGCTTTCCGCCACGATCCTGTTCCGCCACATGATGTGGCGCGGTGCCAACCTGCTTGCGGCGCTCGGTGCGACGCTCATTGCCGCTGGGGCTTCGACCGTGCACTATCTGGCGCGGCCACACATCTTTACCTTTTTGGGATTGACGATCGGGCTTTGGATGCTCGACCGCGATCGCCGCAAACCTGGGCCAGCCGTATGGTGCCTGGTGCCTCTGACCGCGCTTTGGACCAACCTGCACGGCGGATTTCTTGCGTGGATGGCATGTCTCGCAATACTGGTCGCCGCCTGTGCCTGGAAGGAGGCGCCGGCAGGCCGTGGCGCACCCGGTCAGTTCGCCGGACTGCGGCGCTATTCTCTGCTGGCAGCCTGCTGCGCGCTGGCCACGCTGGTTAACCCGTACGGTTGGGGTCTGCATAGGCACATCGCTCAGTACTTGACCTCCGATTGGATCCGGCAAGTAGTGGATGAATTCCAGTCGCCGCGTTTCCGTTCCGAGAGTATGTTGCAGTTCGAAGTCTTGCTGTTCGCCGGCCTGGCGCTCATTCCCGTTTTGTTTCGCAAACGGAACTTCGCCGAAATGCTCCTAATCCTGGTTTGGGCACACGCGGCGCTGGCTTCGGCGCGGCACATTCCGGTCTATGTGATCGCGGCCGCGCCCATCTGCGCCGCGGAAGTAAGCCGCCTGTGGAACGAGTGGAGCGCCGAATTTTCGCGCCGATCGCTCGGCGGCACATTGCGCGATTGTCTGCGCGATTTTTCGTGTGTCCCTCTCGGCTTCACTTTCTGGGCTCCGCTAGCGCTGATATTGCTCGCCGGCTTCCGGTGGGATTGGCCTCAGGATTTTCCGGCCAACAAATTTCCCGTCGCCGCGGTCGGCCGTTTCACGGGCTTGATCGCGCCCCCCGGCCGGCCGTTCCCCCGCATCCTCACCTCTGATCAATGGGGCGATTACGTGATCTATCGCTTTTACCCGAACGCCCGGGTTTTCGTGGATGGCCGCAGCGATTTTTATGGCCCGGAAGTTGGCCGCGAGTACCTGGACCTGATGAATGCGGCGCCGGACTGGGAACGGATCGTAGACCATCGCCGGTTCGACCTGGCGCTCCTACCGGCTGCCTGGCCGCTTACGCAACTGTTGATTCGTGATGCCCATTGGCGGGTCCGGTATTTGGACTCCGTGTCCATCCTGCTGGAACGAAAGGACCGGGCCGGGCTAAACCAAATACCCGATTCCACCGAAAGAATACACAGGGAGCTGACCGAGTGACTCCAAAGCACGGCACGCGCCGTCCTATGCCTCGCAAAACGGGAATCCAACGCGCGACGGACGCCTGGCGGCTGCCTTCGGGCAAGAGGCTCGCGGAGTTTGCGCTGGCCTCCGGGTTCCTTACACCACAGCTTCTCGAGAAGCTGGGAGAGCGCCGTCCGGAGGGAAGGAAATGACGGTAATTGGCGCCATGACATTTCTAGTCGGATGCGCAGCGGTAGCCGAAGACCTGGTCCGCCGGCGCATTTCCAACTGGACTTCCGGAGCAGCGCTGGTGGCCGGGATTGCCGTTCATCTTGGCGAAAAGGGCTGGCGTGGCGCGTTGGCGGCGGTGGAAGGTGCGGCACTGGGTTTCGCTGTATTCCTGATTTTTTATTTGCTGAACGGAATGGGTGGAGGCGATGTGAAATTGATGGCCGGCTTTGGCAGCCTGCTAGGGCCCGGCCCGATCTTGTGGGCCGCATGGATGGCCGCGGTTGCAGGAGGACTGCTCGCTGCAGCTTACGCCGCCGTGATCGCCCGGAGAAAGTTCCGCCGCCCGGTTTCGCCCTGCGCGCCTCCTGCGGTGGAGGCGATTCCCTACGCACCCGCGATTGTCGCGGGGGTTTGGCTGGCCGAGTTTGCCTTGCGGTGAATGACCGAAACGAGTGATCTATGGATCGAAGATTTCTAACAGTCTTAGCAATGAGCATCGTGCTGGCATTGGTTGTGTCGGCGGTGTTTTATCAGATGTCGGCCGGAGCGAGCCGCTCCAAACCGCCGAAGCCCGTCGCCTTCCGCGACCTGGTGACGGCTGCGCAGCCGCTGGCCGTCGGTACCATGGTGAAACGCGAGGAACTAAAGATCACGAAGGTTCCCGCGGACCTGTTCCCGCGCGGCGGATTTTCCAAGGTAGAGGAAGTCGTCGACCGCCCCGTGGTGAGCAACATCCTGCTGGATGAGCCGTTGCTGGAAGGCCGTCTGGCGGCTCGCGGCAGCGGGCTTGGACTGGCCCCGATCATTCCGCCCGGGATGCGCGCTGTTTCGGTGCGCGTCAACGACGTCGTAGGCGTGGCCGGGTTCGTGCTGCCCGGTATGCGCGTGGATGTTCTGGTCACGGGCCGCCCGCCCAATTACAACGGGACCATTACCTCCACGGTGCTGCAGAACATCGTGGTGCTCTCGGCGGGCCAGACCTTGCAGCCGGAATCCCGGGGCCAGGCGATCAATGTACCGGTGGTGACGCTGCTGGTAACGCCCGAGCAGGCTGAGACGTTGACGCTCGCCGGCAACGAAGGCCGCATTCAACTGGTGCTCCGGAACGGAGGCGATCAGGCGACCGGAAAGACGCCGGGGCGCGAAAGCGCCGAGCTCTACGGCATTCAGCGGGCTCAGGCCGCTCCCAAACCGGAGCCCCGACGGCTCCGTCCGGCGGCGGCTCCGGCGCCGGCCTCATTACCCGCACCGCCCCCAAAGGTCGCCGATGAGATTGTGATGATCCGCGGCAATCAAAAGACCGTAGAAGTAGTCGGTTTCAAGAAAACTCCGGAAGGAACCAATTGAGCACGTTATGAATCACCAGCTCGCATTCCCCTCTGTTCGTTCACGATCCTGCCGCTCCGTTCCGGCGTGGACAGTAGTGCTTTGCGCAACGCTGGCCGCGCAGACGCACCCGGCCCAACCGGAGTCATTGAAGTTGTCCATTAGCCGGAGTGTGGTGCTAGACCGGACGGCCGATGTAGCCCGGGTATCGATCAGCAATCCGGAGGTGGTCGATGCCGTGGCGGTCACCAGCCGGGAAATTCTGGTCAACGCCAAATCCGCTGGTCTCTCGAGCCTCATCATCTGGTCGAGATCCGGCGAGCGGTCGATTTATGCGGTCACGGTCGAGCGCGATCTCGAGCCGGTCCGAGCACTGCTCAAGGAGACTTTTCCGGGCGAAGAGCTGGACGTGCGGTCGGACCGGGATTCGCTGGTTTTAGTCGGCCGGGCAAGCTCCCAGGCGGTTGCCGACCGGTCCATGGCGCTGCTCGCGCCCATGTCCAAGACCGTCATAAATAACCTTAGCGTCGTGCCCCCCGGCGCCGACAAGCAGATCGTGCTCCGTGTGAAGTTCGCTGAGATCAATCGCAACGTGGCCGACTCATTCGGCGTAAATCTCCTGTCGACCGGCGCGCTCAACACGCCGGGCCGCATCACCACCGGCCAGTTCGCGGCGGGCAATCCGACGCAGCTGAACGGCGTGATTCCGGGACATCCGACCGGCACCACCTCGAGCTTTTCGCTCTCCGACGCGCTGAACATTTTTGCGTTCCGTCCGGATCTGAACCTGGGAGCGGTCATCCGAGATTTGCAGACGCAGGGCGTGCTGCAGATCCTGGCCGAGCCCAACCTGGTCACGACCAACGGCAAGGAGGCCAGTTTTCTGGTAGGCGGCGAGTTTCCCGTGCCCGTCGTCCAGGGCGGCCAGAATGCCGGCGCGATCACCGTCCAGTTCCGCGAGTTCGGCATTCGCCTGAATTTTCTCCCGCAGGTGACCGCCAACAAGACCATCAAAATGCACGTGAAACCCGAGGTCTCGACGATCGATCTCGCCAACGGGGTGGTCTTTTCCGGCTTCACGATTCCGGCGCTGGCCACACGCCGCATGGAAACGGATATCGAGTTGGGTGAAGGGCAAAGCTTCGTGATTGCTGGACTGCTGGACGACCGCGTCACCGAAAATCTCTCAAAAGTTCCGGGCCTGTCGCACATCCCGATCCTCGGTGAACTGTTCAAGAGCCGGTCGGTATCCAAGACGAAAACCGAGCTGTTGGTCATGGTCACGCCGGAAAGCGTTTATCCGCTCAACCCTGGTGAAAAAGCGCCGCTCCCGCCGATGCCGCACGAGTTTCTCCCGGATGCTTCGCCGGCAGAACCGGGGATCCCGGGTCAAATGGAAATGGCCAGACCCACGAGTCCACAGGCGCTTCAGTCCGCCGGCCCAGGCACCGTGGAAAAAGCCGCACCGGCGCATGCCGGAGAGGCTGGCAGCCGCTAGATTGACCATGCAATCGATCCACCATCTGCGGGTTCCTCAGGCCAGGACACATCTGGCAGCGCTGGCCGTCCTGCCGAATCGCAGCCTGGCCCAGCAATTTCTGCATGTTTTGCACGAGAGCCGCGCGTTCCAGATTGCCGCCGAGTGGACGGGCTATCCGTCGGCAGCGAAACTGGAATCTCAGCTCCGGCAGGCGCGACCGGAAGTGCTGCTGATCGATGTCTCCAGCAACCTTGCCCAAGCGGTCGCACTAATCGAAGTGGCAGCCGCGACGGCGCCTCCCGTGCCGGTGATCGCGCTCGACACCGGTAGCCAGTCCCCGTCGCTGCTCGAGTGCATGCGCGCCGGCGCCACCGAGTTCCTCTACGCGCCATTCACGGCACCGCTGCAACGCCAAGCCATGCTCCGCATCGCAAAACTGCTTCCGGCTCAAGCCGAGAACCAAGCGCGGCGCGCCAAGCTAGTCGTTTTCACGAGTACCAAGCCGGGTTCCGGCGCTTCGACGTTGGCGGCGCACACGGCTTTTGCACTCCACGAGGTGACCGGGCAGCGCATTTTGCTCGTGGATTTCGCTTTGTGGAGCGGCACCATGCGGCTGCTGTTCAAGCTACCGGAATCCCCATCATTGGCCGACGTCTTGCGGGCCGTGGACGCAGGCAATCTTGGCCCCAATCCCGATTCATGGGGGCCGCTGGTGCAACGCAAAAGCGGCGTCGACCTGTTACCCGCGCCGGCGGCGCCATCCACCGAGAACCCGGATCCATCCAAGCTGCGCAAGATCCTCGAGTGCGCCCGCCCGGTTTATGACTGGGTGCTGGTCGACCTGCCGACTGTTTTCGACCGCCTCAGTCTGCTGATGCTGCCCGAGTCGGATCACGGGTTTCTGGTATCGACCCCGGAGCTGCCCAGCCTGCATCTGACGCGCAAAGCGGTATCCCTGCTCGGCCAGATGGGACTGAGCCTCGGCCAATTCTACGTGATTGTGAACCGGGCGAGTCGAGCCGATGAAGTGACGCTCGAAGCCATGGCCAAGGTGTTCCAGGCACCCATCTATGCAAGTTTTCCCAACGACTATCTTTCGCTGCACCAGGCATTGAGCGCGGGAGAGCCGGTGGGGCCCTGTGCGCTCGAACGCGCTCTCTGGGATTTCGCGCGTGCCATCGGCTCCGAGCCGCACGAGGCAGGAGCCTCCATTGGTTCGAGCCCGTGGAAGGCGGGGCGGGGAAATCCATCATGCTGACAGCCCATTCCGATGCCAAGTCTTCCAGGGAATTGACCTGGGACCAGCGCCTGCTAAAGAATGCGGGTCGCAACAAGAACGTCCTGCGGCCTGAATACCAGGAGCTAAAGTTCACGCTGCACCGCAAGCTGCTGGACAAGATCAACCTCGAGGCGCTGGCCACCATCGACGACCAGCGCGTGCGCAGCGAGGTGCGGCAGGCGGTCATCTCCCTGCTGGACGGCGAGCAGACGCTGCTGAGCTCGCTCGAGCGGCAGCAAATCTCCGAAGAAGTGCTGGATGAGGTTTTCGGCCTTGGCCCCCTCGAACCGCTGCTCGAAGATCCGACCATTTCCGACATCCTGGTCAACGGCCACAAGCAGGTTTACGTGGAGCGCCGGGGTCTGCTCGAGCTGACGAACGTCTGTTTTCGCGATGACAGTCATCTGCTGCGCATTATCGACAAGATTGTTTCCCAGGTGGGCCGGCGCGTCGACGAATCCAACCCCATGGTGGACGCGCGTTTGAGCGACGGCTCGCGCGTCAATGCCATCGTGCCGCCGCTGGCGGTGGACGGCCCGCTGCTCTCCATCCGGCGGTTCGGAACCGACAAATTGATGCCCCAGGATCTGGTGGAGAAGCAGGCCCTCACGGCGGGCATGATGGAGCTGCTGGAAGGTGCGGTAAAAGCCAAGCTGAATTTAGTCATCTCGGGCGGCACGGGCGCCGGAAAAACCACCTTGCTCAATGCGCTGTCCGCATTCATCTCCCCCAAGGACCGCATCGTCACCATCGAGGACGCAGCTGAACTGCAATTGAAACAGCCGCACGTGGTCCGGCTCGAAACCCGGCCTCCCAACATCGAAGGACAGGGGGCGGTGAGGCAGCGCCAACTGCTAATCAACAGCCTCCGCATGCGGCCGGACCGCATCGTGGTGGGCGAGGTGCGCGGCGAGGAGGCTCTGGACATGCTGCAGGCCATGAATACAGGCCATGAGGGTTCACTCACCACGGTGCATGCCAATAGTCCGCGGGACGCCGTGTCGCGTTTGGAGGTGATGGTGTCGCTGGCCAACGCGAACATGCAGCTGGTCTCGATCCGCCAGCAGATCGCCTCCGCCATCCATGTCCTGGTGCAAGCGGCGCGCCTGAGCGACGGTTCGCGGCGCGTGGTCAGTATCACCGAAATCACCGGCCTGGAAGGCGACATGGTGACGTTGCAGGATATTTTCGTTTTCGAGAAGCGCGGGGTGTCACCGGAAGGTAAGGTACTCGGACGCCTGTGTGCCACCGGCATCCGGCCCAAATTTTCGGAAAAACTGCTGGCGGCAGGCATACCCCTCTCGGGTGACCTGTTCGACCAATCCGAGGACGTTGGGGGCACAGCGTGACCCTGGTGATCTTCAGTTTCTTGGCGGTGATCGTCGCCACAGCAGGCGGCTACCTCCTGCTGGATAGCCGGATGCGCAGCTCTGATCTGGACACCATTAAGAGCCGCCTGATGGGCGAGACGCGTCCAAAGGGAAAAGCCAAATCGCCGGCGCCGGCGCTCATGCAGACCGAAGACGGGCAGAAAGACCGGCTGGTCCTGGCGCTGCTGCGCCGCCTGCAGTTACGCAACCGGCTGCAGAAGCTGCTGGAGCAGGCGGGGCTTCGATGGCCGGTCGCGCGTCTGGCCAGGATGGTTCTGCTGGGATTCTTGTTTGGCTTTGCGGGAGCCTGGTACCTGTTGCCTCCTCCGCTGGACAAGGCGGCCTTTCTGGCGGGCCCGCTGTTCGGCGCTATGCCGGTCGTTTACGTTTTGCGCAAGAGCCGGCGCCGGCTGCGGGTTTTCGAGGAGCAGTTTCCTGACGGCCTGGAATTTGTTGGCCGGGCCATGCGGGCGGGTCACGCGTTTTCGGTATCGCTCGAGATGCTGCACCGGGAATTCGACGAGCCGCTGGCGGGCGAGTTCCGCCGCACTTTCGACGAACAGAATCTGGGCTTGCCGCTGGATGTCGCGCTGGAGAAACTGGCCGCGCGCATTCCGCTGTTAGACGTACAGTTCTTCGTCTCCGCAGTGCTGCTGCAGAAGCGCACGGGCGGGAATCTCGCGGAAGTCCTGGAGAAGCTGGCGTACCTCATCCGGGAGCGCTTCAAGCTGCGCGGCCGTATCCGCGCCATCAGCGCCCACGGGCGTATGACCGGTACGGTGCTCTCCCTGATTCCGGCGGCGGTGGCGGTGATGATGTTCTACGTGAACCCCCAGTATGTGCTGTTTTTCCTCCACGATAGGACGGGTAACTGGATGATGGGTGGCGCCATCGGGCTGCAACTCGCAGGCTATGCGGTGATCAAGAAGATTGTTTCGATCGAGGTATAGGACATGCTGGTCGCCACCGGTCTCGTATTCGTGCTGATCGCCGGAATTCTGGCGGTGCTCGGGCTGCAGCTTTGGGCGCGCCCCAAGGCGGCTATTGATCGCGTGACCGCAGCGGCCATCGAGGCGCCACAGCGTGCCGCACACCCGTCGCTCGCCTGGCGGGAGCTGGTCAAGAAACTGGGAAATCTGGTGCCGTCGGCGCCCAAAGATTCGACCGTCATGCTACGCCGGCTGATGCGCGCTGGCTTTCGCGGCCCCAGTGCGCTGAAGATGCTCTATGGGTCCAAAGTTATTCTCGCCATCATTCTGCCGGCCGTCGCTCTCACCCTGACCGCCAAGTCGGATGCCGATCCGAGCAACAAAGTTCTGTTCGTGGTGGCCGCATTTGCCGCCGGATTCTTCGGCCCCAACGAGTACGTGCGCCGGGTCGCCAAGCTGCGGCAAAAACATCTTCGCCAGGGGCTGCCCAATGCGCTGGACCTGATGGTGGTTTGCGTCGAGAGCGGTCTGGGGCTCGATCAGGCAATCGTGCAGGTGGCTAAGGAACTGCAATTTGCGCATCCCGAAATCAGCCAGGAGTTCAGCCTCATGAATCTGGAGATGAAAGCCGGCGCGCGGCGGGCGGAAGCGTTGCGCAACCTGGCGGACCGCACGGGCGTGGATGAAGTCAAGAAACTGGTGGCGGTGCTGCTGCAAGCCGACCGTTTCGGCACCAGCATTGCGCAGAGCTTGCGCGGGCACTCGGAATTTATGCGGGTGCAGACCCGGCAGGCGGCGGAAGAGAAGGCGGCCAAGCTGGGGGTCAAGCTGGTATTCCCCATTTTTTTCTGCATTCTGCCGTCGCTTTTCGTGGTGACGGTAGGACCTGTGCTGGTACGCATCGTCCGGGAGCTGATTCCGATGATGGTCAACATGTAGCGGCGGAATGGAATTGCTGGGAAAGGAGAACCGAACTATGGACACCTCGATGATTCGCCTGGTATGCGCGGTTTTTGCGCTGGTTTTTTTGGGCGTGATCGTGTTGCGTCGTCGCAAAAGCGCCGAATAGTTTACAGATCATCGCGGCGCGAGGGCCGCGGCCGGTCCGGCCTGCGCCCTCTGCCGCCGTGGAGCTGCCAAGATGATGAAAAGGACTTCTCAATTTCAGATGGGCGGGCGAGGGCTGATGGCTGCCGCGATCATGGCGGCGGGCATGGTTGTCGCTGTGCCAAACGCCCGAGGCGCCACATTCGGTACGGTGGTGCCTATTGGCGGTCACGCCGCCGACATCGCGCTCGACGAGCCTCGCGGCATAGTATACGTCGCCAACTTCGGCGCAGGCCGCATCGACGTCGTTTCGGTGGCGGAGAAAGCGGTAGCCAGCGCCATTCATGTGGCTCCCTATCCGGGATCGCTGGCGCTGTCGGCGGACGGGCAGTATTTGCTCATTGCGCACTTCGGCAACTTTACGGCGCCGATCTCACCGGCCAACGCGCTCACGCTGGTGAACCTTATGACCGGAGGAAAGCAGACATTCACCATGGGTGATCCGCCGCTCGCCGTCGGATTCGGCGCAGATGGACAGGCGCTGGTGGTCACTACCACCCAGTTTCTGTTGTTCGACCCGGCTTCGGGCGCGATTCAGGCGATCGACACGGTCGCGGGCGTAACTGCGCGGACGCTCCCGGTGCCGCCGGCCACGTTTCCTCCGCAGATCGTTGCGGCCTCGATCGGGGTTTCGGCCGACGGCCTGTGGATGTATGGAATCACCGACACTCTCCGGTTCCGCTACGACGTCGCGAACCGGACGGTCCGGTCAGCGGGGTACACCTCCTCCCCGCCGCAGGGACCGCGCGTGGTGAGCGTCAGCCGCGACGGCCGTTATTTTACTGCGGGCTGGGGATTGTTTGACGCGACCGGGCGTCTGCTCTCCGAATTCCCGAATCCTTCCGGACAGCTCAATGTCGGCAGCCATGCGATCGATTCCGCCGCCGGACTGATTTACGCCCAGATTCCACAGGCGTCGTCACAGGGCACGGCGGGCGGCGCTGCGCCCACCGCGCAGCCGCCGGTGCTGATGGTAGCGGACGCCGATAATCTGACGGTGCGGGAGCGATTGTTGCTGCCGGAGAATCTGGCAGGCAGATCTCTGCTCAACGCTGCGCGAAATACCGTGTATTCCGTTTCCGACAGCGGCCTTCTCATTCTGCCGGTCGGTTCGCTCTCGAGTACCCATCGCATTCGCGCCTCCCGCCAGGATCTGGTTTTCCACGGCAGTTTCTGTGACCGCCGGCCGGCTACTGAGGACCTCACCCTTTCCGACCCGGGGGGCGGTCACACTGACTTTTCGATCTCGAGCGACACCGCGGGCATCACCCTCTCGGCTTCATCCGGAAGCACACCCGCGACCCTGCACGTGAGCGTGGATCCCAGCGCTTTTCGCGACCAGCAGGGCACCGTCACGGCCTGGCTCCACATCCGCTCGCGTGCGGCGGTCAACATACCGGCCGACGTCCGGGTACTGATCAACAACCGGGCGCCGGACCAGCGGGGAACCATCGTGGACGTGCCGGGTAAGCTGGTCGATATTCTTGCAGATCCCGTGCGCAACCGGTTCTATATTCTTCGCCAGGATACGAACGAGGTGCTGGTATTCGACGCAGCCAGTTACCGGCAAATCGCCACGTTGCGCACCGGCACCACGCCCACCCAGATGGCTTTCAGCTTCGATCGACGATATCTGCTGGTGGGGCACGATGACTCCCAGTTCGCCTACATTTACGATCTGGCGACGCTCAATTCGCTCGCGCCCATCGCCTTTCCTCCGGGACATTATCCGCGCTCGATTGCGTCGTCCGGTTTCGCGACGCTGGCCGCATCGCGGGTGGCCGGTCCGGCGAACACGATTGACCGGATCGATCTGGTATCGCACACCGCTTCGACGGCGGACACGCTGGGCATGTTTGCCAACAGTATCAATGTAAATACCGTGTTAGCCGCCGCAAGCAACGGCTCCTCCATCCTGGCGGCGATGCCCGATGGCACCGTCATGCTGTACGACGCTACCGTCGATGCCTTCACAGCCTCGCGGAAAGATTTTGCATCGCTTGCGGGTGCCTATGCCGCGTCTGATTCCGGACTTTTTATCGCGGACAACCACTTGCTGGACTCGTCGCTCGTGCCCATTGGAGATTTTGACGGAACGACCGGCGCATCGTCCGGCTTTGCGTTTGTGGACCAAGCCGGCTTCCGCACGACCGCCATCGGATCCCCATCGCCGGGAGTCATCGAGCGGGTTGATCTGGCGCAGCTCGCAAGGGTCCGGCCAATCGGCATGGCTGAGGCGCCACCGACGGGCGAGCCGGGCTTCGTCTTCACCCGCACACTGGCGCCATTGGCCGACCGCAGCGCGATCATCTCGCTCACGGTCTCCGGCTTCACGGCACTTGCCTGGAATTACGACGCCGCAGTCGCGGCGCCGAACATTCAGTCGGTCGTCAACGCCGCGGACGATACGACTCCAGTCGCACCGGGCGGTCTGGTTACCGTTTGGGGCAGCCAACTGAGCCCGGCCAACGTCGCCACCAGTGAGATTCCCGTTCCCACGGCTCTGGCGGACTCCTGCCTGACCGTGAATGGAACTCCGGTCCCGATGTTGTTCGCTTCCCCGCGCCAGATTAACGCGCAGCTGCCATTTGAGATAGAAGGCAACGCCACCCTGACCCTGCACACTCCGGGCGGCACCAGCAACGATCTCCGTTTCACCGTGCTGCCGACTGCGCCCAGCGTGTTTCGCAGCGGATCGGCCGGACCGGACCGCGCGATCCCGACGGTGGTGCGCGCGAAAAACAATCAACTGGCCACCGCTTCCAATCCGATCCACCGGGACGACACGATCGTCATCTACGCTACTGGGCTGGGATCCACTTTCCCGGCCGTGGGAACGGGCATGGCGGCACCGTCCGATCCGCTTCCTTCCGCGATCGTGCAGCCGGCCGTTTCGTTAGGCGGCGTGGCTCTGCCGATCATTTATGCCGGCCTGGCCCCCGGCGAAGTCGGCGTCTATCAGATCAACGCGCGCGTGCCCGGCTGGACGCCAACCGGCATACAGGTGCCACTGATTATTACCCAGGGCTCGACCTCCACCACGCTGACCTTGCGGGTGGTCGATTAGTTGACTAGAGGAATCATGAAGCTTTTAACCCGATCGTTTTTTGCCGCGCTGGCTGTCCTTGCGCCCGCCTGCTTTGCCCAGAAATGGGAAGTCGGCGGCGTGACCGGCGGCGGCTTCAGTAATACCGCCACGGTCTCGAGCGCTCAGGGATCAGCCAGCGCCGGTTTGGCCGACGGCGTCGCATTCGGAGCAATATTCGGCCAGAATCTTTATCCACACATTAGCGGCGAAATGCACTACCTCCACCGGTTTAGCGACTTGCACCTCGCCAACGGCGGTGACTCCGCAACATTCCAGGGCATGAGCCACTCGTTCCATTACGACATCCTGCTCCACAGCCGTTCGGAGCGCTCGCGCGTGCAACCATTCGCCGCGGCGGGGGGCGGCTTCCGTGTGTTTCGCGGCGTGGGCACAGAGTCCGCGTTTCAGCCGCTCAACAGCTTTGCACTATTGACGAAGACTGCGCAGTGGACGCCGATGGCTACTTTCGGCGGTGGAATTAAATATGCCGTCGCATCGCGCGTAGTTTTACGGATCGAGGTGCGCGATTATTTCAGCAGTTTTCCAACCAAGGTGATCGCTCCGGCGCCGGGTGCTCATCTCTCAGGCTGGTTGCACGATATCGTTCCCATGGCCGGCGTTACTTTCCTATTCTAGAATTCCGCTCCAGCCTGAAATCCAGGCTCAAGGGCCCGCCAATTAACTCCTGTTGTATTTTGAATCACCTCGCGGCCGTCCTACATCCGGGCGGCCCGTAGTTTTACAAATCTCTTTCAAAGTTTTAGCAAGTTTTGCAACTTGCATCCTCTATAGTGGAAAAATGCTCCGATGGTTGCTTCTACTGGCCGCGCTCGCCGCCGCGCGGGCTGACAACAAGCCGTCAGAGTATATCGGTAGTAATGCGTGTAAGACTTGTCACGCCGACGTCTGGTTTAATTTTTACAAGAATCCCCACTACAAGAGCCTGGCATCCGGTAAAGAATCGCCGGAGCGAACCGGCTGCGAGGGCTGCCACGGGCCAGGCGGTGCGCACGTAGCCGCACACGGCGGAAAGGCCTCGATCCGGGCTTTTTCGGTAATGGGCCCGCGCGAAGTTTTGGATACTTGTCTAAGCTGCCACGCCAAAGATTTTTCCAAGGCGAACATCCGGCGCTCCGAGCACACTCTGGCGGACGTTGTGTGCTCCAACTGCCATTCCATCCATAAGTCTCCGGTGCCCAAGTTTCTCCTGGCCAAAAAACAGAGCGAGCTGTGTTACCAGTGCCATGCGCCGGTGCGCGCGCAGTTTTCGATGCCGTTCAAGCACCGCGTCAACGAGGGCGTCATTCAGTGCACGGATTGCCATAACCCGCACGGAACGTTCGCCACCACCTGGTCAAGCGCCCTGAAGCCGCGCATGGTCGATCAAGCGCAAATCAACGAAGAGCCGTGCCTGAAGTGCCATGCCGACAAGCGCGGTCCATTTGCCTTCGAGCATCCCTCGGTGCGCGTCGAGGGCTGCGAGAAGTGCCATAATCCGCACGGGTCGATGAATGCCAAGCTGCTGCGGCGCCCCGTCGTGTTCACTCTTTGCCTTGAGTGTCACAACGGACTCGGGACCTTTGGCCGAGAGGGCGACGGCGAAATCCGCTTATCGGCCGCGCACAACCTGCTCGACCCGCGTATCCGGCAATGCACCACATGTCATGTGCGGATTCATGGCTCGAACGCCGATCCGGGCTTTCTCCGATGACGCTCCGGTTCCTCGTATCGCTGGTTGCAATCGCCGCCGCGCTGCGCGCTCAGCAGGTCATCGCGCCCACGCCGGAGCCGGTCGGGCCGGCCCGCGGCGATAATGTTTCCGAGTACAACATCGTCAATTCCTTCGAGACGGGTTATCGCTTCAGCACGGTTGACGGCAACGAAGGCAAGTATCGCAGTGACGTGAATTACGGCAACGGTCTGCGGCTGCTGGGGAGCAACCTGACGGTGAATTCGCGCGACGGCCACGGGCGCTTTTTTGACGAAATTGTGCTCACCACGCTCGGGCTGGGAAATGATCCTTACGAATCCGCGGTGCTGCGCGTCCAGAAAAATGGCCTGTACCGCTACGACATGCAGTGGCGGCTGAACGATTATTACAATCCGGCTCTCACCATCGCGCAGGGCCAGCATCTGATGAACACCAGCCGGCGGCTGCAGGATCATGACCTGACGCTTTTTCCGCAATCCAGACTCCGGTTCCGTTTCGGGTACAGCCGCAACTCGGAAGATGGCGCGGCGCTCGACACCACCAACATCCTCAATATTCCCGGTGACGAGTTTCCGCTGTTCACCAACGTGCGGCGGCTCGATAATGAATTCCGGCTGGGCGGCGACGTCGAGATTGCCGGAATCAAATTCACCTGGCTTCGCCGGTGGGAAGATTTCAAAGAAGACACGCCCTATTTTCTGAGCGGTCCCAGCGCCGGCAACAATCCTTTCGATCCGGTCACGCTTTCAAACTTCCGCCGCACGGAACCTTACCACGGCGCCACGCCGGGCTGGCTTGCCACCCTGCGCACGGATCGCAAGCGTTGGGCCGCCAACGGGCGATTTACCTATGCCGGCGGCCGGCGCCATTTCATTCTGGATGAGACCGCAATCGGCACGGACCGCTTCGGCGGAAATCTGAATCGCCAGGTCGTGGTCGGCGGAGATGCCCGCCGCCCCGTCACGACCGGCGACTTAGCGGTGAGCTGGTTCCCTTCCGAGCGCCTGACGGTGGTCAACAACAGCTCGATCCACAGCACACGCATTGACGGCAATTCGGAATACCTCGAATTCAATCCAGCCACAGCCGCCCTGGATATTCTATTTTTCAATTTTCTCGGCATGCGGGCCATTACGAATTCGACCGATGCCAATCTCCGCGCCACCAATTGGCTGGCGTTCCGGGCCGGCTATCAGTATTCCGACCGTTTGATCCGCTCGAATGAATATCTGAATATATTGCCCAATAACCCGTCCGGCGTGATCGCCGAGCAGACCAATCACACGCACTCGGGTATCTTCGGCATCCGCCTGCATCCTGTCCAGCCGCTGACCATCAAGCTGGACGCTGAAATCAGCCGCGCCGACCGGCCGTTCTTTCCGAACAGCGACCGGAACTATCTTGCGCTCGCCGGCCGCATCCAGTACCGCAAAAAGAATCTGCTGTTGGCCGCCAGCTATCGGGAGAACTATAACAACAATTCGATCCAGATTACGGCGTTCAGCTCGCGGGCCAGAAACTATTCCGCGGATGCCTCCTGGACGCTGCTGTCCTGGATGGCATTCGATGCCTCCTACGCCAAGCTGCACCTCGATACGCTCGGAGGGCTTGCATTTTTCGCAGGTGCGCCCCAGGCGCGGCTCGAGCGCAGCGAATCTCTGTACGTGAGCAACATTCATGCGGCCAATCTGGGAGTGCATTTCGATCTCCGCAAGCGCGCCGATCTTTTCGCGGGATACTCCATCACCCGCGACGTGGGCGACGGCCGCGCCACAGCGGCGAGCGCCGTCACCGATCCCATTTCGGGAGTGCTGGCTCCGGTTCAGACGTTTCCCCTAAGCTTTCAATCGCCACTTGCCCGACTTTCAATTAAGTTGAACAACCGATTGCGCTGGAATGTAGGCTGGCAGTACTATCGCTACCGGGAGGACTTTGGCCTATTCTCGATTTTTCAGAATTATCGGGCCAACACCGGCTATTCGAGCCTCCTATGGTCGTTCTAGCGAATGTATTTTCCCCTTACTCTGTTCAACATCGCGACGCTTGTCCTGATGGCCGCGACCGTTTGGCTCGCGGTCAAGCGATTCACTCTTCGAGTGGACAGCAATTGGCCTTTGGTTTATTACGCCGTGCTCGTTGCCTACTGGCACGGCAATAGCTACACCCTGGATAACTACTGGGTGTTGGCGGGCGTGCTGTGCGGTCTCCTGCTGCGCTTTGAGTTTCTGGGTGGCGCAGTCGAGAAGCTCATTCGCGGTGTGGAACTGATAGTCTCCGCCTACGTCATTTACCGCTGTGTGAAGTTGATTCTGCTCTGGTAAATAACGCCTAGTGTTCGACGGGCAATCCCGCCTGCTGCCAGGCGCGCCAGCCTCCGTCCAGCGAAATTGCGTTGCGGTAGCCCATCTTCTGCAAATTGTCGGCCGCCAGAGCGGAACGGTATCCGCCACCGCAATACAGGACCATCTTGGTCTCTTTATCGGGTACTTTCGTTACGATGTCGCGTTCAATTATGCCCTTAGAGATGTGCACTGCACCCGCGGCGCGGCCCGCCGCCCATTCGCTCTCCTCCCGGGTATCGATGAGCAGCACTTTCTCGCCCGCGGCGATCATCCGCCGGTAGCCGTTGATATCCACTTGGCGAATGCGTGACTTCGCATCGTCGACCAGCTTGAGAAACTCAGGACTGTGTTTCATGAATCAGCAATTCCTATGCCTCGATGCGCCGGATCTGCGCGCCGACTTGTGCCAATTTCGATTCGATTTTCTCATAGCCCCGATCTATGTGGTAGACACGGTCAATGACGGTTTCACCGCCGGCCACCAGCGCCGCCAATACCAGCGACGCGCTGGCCCGCAGATCGGAAGCGATCACTCCGGCGCCGGTCAGCGCCGTCTTTCCGGCCACAATCGCCTGGTTGCCTTCCAGCCGGATATTGGCGCCCATGCGCGCCAGTTCCTGGGCATGCATGAAGCGATTCTCGAAAATCGTTTCGGTGATGATGGCGATTCCTTCCGCTTGCGTCATGAGCGACATGTACTGCGCCTGCAAATCTGTGGGGAAGCCGGGATACTCGGCGGTAGTAATGTCGGCGGAGCGCAGGCGGCCATCCGAACGCACGCGTAGCGTGGTGCTGTCGGCGGCGCTCAGCTCTGCCCCGGCGGCCCGCAACTTGGCGATTAAAGCCTCGTTGTGTTCCGGTGCGCATCCGGTTACCGTCAGATCGCCCGCCGTCATTGCTCCGGCAACGAGAAAGGTACCGGCCTCAATGCGGTCGGCGATGATAGTATGTTCCGCGCCGCTCAAGCGTGCCACGCCGGTAACGCGAATCGTCGAAGTTCCCGCGCCTTCGATTTTGGCGCCCATCTTTATTAGCAGCGCGGCCAGATCCGCAACCTCCGGTTCGCGCGCCGCATTTTCAAGTACCGTCTCACCGTGCGCCAGCGCTGCCGCCATCATCAGGTCCTCGGTCCCGGTGACGGTAATGCGCTCGAATAGAATCTTGGCTCCCTTCAGACCTTGCGGTGCAATTGCTTCGATGTAGCCGTGGGTCTGCTGGATCGTCGCCCCCAGCTGCTCAAGACCTGCCAGGTGCAGGTTAATCGGCCGCGCGCCGATGGCGCAGCCTCCGGGCAGAGAAACACGCGCGCGGCCGGCCCGCGCGACCAGCGGTCCGAGCACCAGGCTTGAAGCGCGCATGGTTTTCACCAGCTCGTAAGGCGCCTCCGGGGACCGGATGCCGCTGACACGAATGGCCAGCCCATCGCCTTCAGGCTCGACTTTGGCGCCGATATCCACCAGCAGCCGCTGCATGGTGCGCACATCCCGGACGCGCGGAATACGGCGTAGCGTCACGGTCTGATCGGTAAGCAGCGTCGCGGCCAGTGCCGGCAAAGCCGAGTTCTTGGCGCCGCTGACTTCGATCTTCCCGCTGAGCCGCACTCCGCCTTTGACTACGAACTTGTCCATAGATTTATTTCTGCAAAGCCTCGCTAATCCGCCCGCGCGCCGCCGCCAGCCGGCGCTCCGCTTCCGCTCGATCGATTCCAGCGCGCGCCATAACGATGGCCACGCGGACGCTGTCCCCGCTCTCCACCAGTAATTCGGCCGCCCGATCGTACGAAACCCCCGCTGCCCGCACGATAATCCGCCGTGCCCGATCGCGAAGCTTTTCATTTTTGGGCTGCACATTCACCATGAGATTGCCGAATACATAGCCCAGCCGGATGAAGCTGGCAGTGGTCAACATGTTCAAGACCAGCTTGGTCGCCGTGCCCGCTTTCATGCGTGTCGAGCCGGCCACAATTTCGGGTCCAACCAGCAACGTGATTGGAATTTTTACGGCCCTCGCGACCTCCGAATCCGGTGTGCAGCTAATTCCTATCGTCAGTGCTGCCATCTGGTTAGCCTCCGCTACGGCCCCGATTACATAAGGCGTCCGCCCGCTTGCCGCAATGGCAACGAGCACGTCCTTTGCCGAAAATTTGCTCCTTCGCAAATCGCGCGCGCCGGTTGACGGATCGTCTTCGGTTGCCTCGGTGGCTCGCACCAGCGCGGCGTCACCTCCCGCAATAATCCCTTGCACCATTTCCCGGGGCACATTGAAGGTCGGCGGGCACTCGGCAGCGTCGAGCACACCGAGCCGGCCGCTGGTTCCGGCGCCGATGTAAAATAGCCGCCCACCCCTTTCGAACGCGTCCACGATCGCATCCACGGCGCGCGCAATGGCTGTTAGCTCACGGCCGACGGCTTCTGCCACGTTGCGATCTTCATTGTTGATGATTCGCAGAATCTCCGGGGTCGGCAGCGCATCGATTCCTTCAGAGGCGGGATTGGTTTGCTCGGTAAGCAGGTGTTCCAGCATGTCGGGAAATTTCCACCTAAGAAACGCCGGCCTTGCGCATGACCGCTCGCGTCGTTTCGAGACCCATCCTGGCGCCTTCTTCGGGCGCCATGTCTTTGAGACCGCGGCCGAACACTTCCGGGCTGACGCCCTCGTCGTAACCGATCTTTTTGAGCGCGCGGAAAAAACTCACCAGATCGATCACACCCTCGCCCGGCATCAGACGCTCGTCGTCGCGAATCTTATCAGGCGGGAGGCGAGGTGAATCGTTGACCTGCACGTTCACGATATTGTCTTTGCCCGCCGCGACGATGTCCTGAACTGTGGCTCCGGCATGATACCAGTGCCAGGAATCGAGCTCCAGCCCCACATTCGGCCCGCACTCTTTAGCAAATTCGAGCATCTCGTCCATCCGCCAGATGAACTCGTATGGAAACATCTTGCGCAAATGCAGCGGACCCAGAAATTCGAGGCCCAGGCGGACATGCGAGCGCGCCAAAATATCCGCAGCAGCAGTCAGACGTTTTTTGTAAATCGCGCGCTGCTCCGCTTTCGGCCGCTCGGAAGACGAAAGGATGTAGGTATTCATGCGCGGGCAACCCGCTGCCGCAACGAATTGCGCCGCCGCTTCGAGATTGGCCAGATCGCGCCGGTAAACCGCGTCGTCTTTCCGGAACTCTACCGGAAATCCCGCCACCGCCGGCGTGAGTTTGAGCTCGGCCAGAAGCGATCGCGTCGCTTCCAAGCCCTCTTTCATCGCACCCGAGGTGGACAGATCGACGCCCGGAAATCCGACGCGCGCCGCAAGCTTGGCAAACTCCGGCCATGCGACTCGTCCTGCTACCAGCGTGCCATTCAGCGATAAATACACAGCGCTAGTAATTCCGGGCTTTTTCGAGCCGCGGGCGCTCGGCGCGGCTCAGCGATTTCACGCCCGCCAGTTGCGGACCCGCGGCAGCCAGCTCCGGCAAATGCGCCAGTACTTTCGCCACTGCGTGCGCGATGTCCTCGACGTCCGCTTCTTCTCCAAGCAGCAGAAACTGCGGCAACCACACCGACTCTTCGTAAGCCGCACGCTCCGCAATCGGGCAGCGGAACTCACGGTAATTGACGGGCTTCGCGGAATTGACCTTCAGTTGGGGAAACGCGTCCGCATCCACGCGAAACAAGTCGCTGCGGTAGACCGGCTCGTAAAAACGGCCGTCGCAGGGAATACCCTCGCGATCGAGCGCCGCAACAAAAATATCTCTGGGTACTTCGCTTCGCCTGTACCGGAACACATAGTTGTAAATCGGCTCCCGCGTCATCGCCGGCTGCGGCGGAAGCGGGCTGATGCCTTCCATCTGCGCAAGGCGCTTGGTCAGCAGCGCCGCGTTGCGCACGCGTCTGGCGGCCAGCGCGGGCAGTTCATCGAATTGGCCCAGCAGAACCGCCGCTTGAAACTCGCTGATGCGATAGTTGGAGCCGATCACCCGCTGCTTGTATTGATCGGTGGCGCTGGCGCGTCCGCAGTTGACGATCGACTGCAATAACTCGAAACAGTCCAGCCGGGAGGTAATGACGATTCCGCCCTCGCCCGCCGTCAGTATCTTGCTCGATTGAAAACTGAAGCAGCCGAGATCACCCATCGACCCGGCGCCACGATGGTTGAACTGGCCGCCGTGCACGTGCGCGCAATCTTCGACCACCACGAGCTGATGCCTGCGGGCCAGCGCGTTAAACGCGTCCATATCGGCGAATCGCATCGCGAGATGCACGGGAATGATGGCACGCGTCCGCGGAGTAATCGCATGGCTCGCGGCTTCAGGGTCCAGGCAGTAAGTCTCAGGATCGATATCCGCGAACACCGGCACTCCGCCTGCGAACAGCACGGCTGCGGCCGTCCCGTCCCATGTATAAGCCGGGACAATGACCTCGTCTCCGAACCGCAAACCCGCTGCTTGAAGTGCGGCCACCAGCGCAATGGTCCCATTGGCGACACAGCAGCCGTACTTGGCGTCGTGATAGTCCGCAAATTTTTGTGCAAATTCACCGGCAAGCTTATTTGGAAACGGATAGCCGCCCCAGTTCCCGCTCTCCAGAACGCTGAGCAGACGTGCGGCATCTCCTTCGGCCGCCCGCGGCCACGAGGGAAACGGACGAGTCCGCGTGGCAGTTCCACCCAAAATCGCGAGGTCGCTCATGTGAGCTTCTATGATAAAACGTCCGGCCGGCCTGGGATGAAATCGCTACCTATGCCAGGCGGGTTAGCGCATGGTTTGCAGATAGGCTCCGGTCGAGGCGTCGATGAAGACCGAAAAGTTGCTGGAGCCCGCGCTTTCACCCCAGATGACGCGCCAGGCCGGATTCGGAAAACGGTCGGTTTTGTCCAAGATAAACGAAATCGGCTTTCCCGGGTTTTTCTTTTCGTAGTCTGCGGCTTTCTTCAACGCCGTCTGGTACACCTCGTCGGAGTCCGTCTTGAGCGCCGCGATAATAAAGGGCTTTTCCTGTCCGTGAGGCCCTGACCATGGCTCCTGGAAGCCTGCAAAGACGCCTTTGTGCAAATTTCCCTCGGCCTCAATCACGGAATATGTATACGGCCGCGCCTGGCCGAGTTGTTGCGAGACAAATTTGGCCTCCCACGCGCCGGCTTTTCCCCGCTCGCGCTTCACTTCGCCCATGTCGATGCTGTGGAGACTCAACACCTCCACATCCGGCGACCAGCCGCGGGCAGAGTTGAACATCTGATACAGCGCAGTCCGGCCCTTTACGGGCTCCGGAGGCGCAGCCGGTTTTTTCTCCTCGGGCGGCCCTTGCGAACACCCCGATATCACAAGTAACGCGACAGTAGCAATTGCGGCGAACAGCTGTTTCATACGAAGAAAATCATTTTATCGAACCCGAGTGAGTTCGTGTAGATCGTTTCTTTTCCCGGCTCCACTAGGGTGACTTCTTCCGCCGGGAAGAAATCACGCTGGTGTTCAGCCCGATCGTAGTCAGCCCGCCGAAAAATCGCGCGTGCTCGATCTTCATGCACCGGTCCATCAGCACTTCAAGTCCGGCCGCGCGAGCTCGTTCCGCGGCAGCGTCGTTGATCACGCCCAGTTGCATCCACACCACTTTTGCGCCGATAGCTATGGCGTCCTCGACAATCGGAGGCACTGCGGACGGTTCGCGGAAAATGTCCACCACCTCCACTGGGCCCGGAATGTCGCGCAACGATGCATACGACTGGCGCCCCAGAATGTGTTTTTCTCCCGGATTGACCGGGACCACGTCGTAGCCCTCGGCCAGCAGGTAAATTGCGGCATAGTGACTGGGACGAAAAGGATTCGAAGAAAGTCCCACCATGGCGATTCGCTTGTAGGTCTCGAGAATGCGCAGCCGGTCCGCGGCGGTCATGGCAAAAGGGCTTCGGTTCACCGGTGAGTTGCCGCTTACGCCATCCGTCAAATCGAATTTGCACTGCCCCGGTGTCATCAGCGGTGTGCGGCAGCCAGAGCCTGATCCAGATCCCACAAGATGTCCTCGATCTCTTCCAGACCGATGGACAGCCGGACCATGTCGTTGCTCACCCCTGCCGCGAGTTTCTCCTCTTCGCTCAATTGTTGGTGCGTAGTCGACGCCGGGTGGATCACGAGGCTTTTGGCGTCGCCGACGTTCGCAAGATGTGAAAAGAGTTTCAAAGACTCGATGAAGCGCCTTCCCGCTTCGAGCCCGCCGCGAATGCCGAACGTCAGGATCGCGCCTGCGCCCAGCGGCAGATACTTCTGCGCCAGCTTGTAATACGGGCTTGACGGCAGTGACGGGTAGTTCACCCATGAAACCAGGGAATGCGCCGCCAGATGCTCCGCCACCGCAATCGCGTTCCGCACGTGGCACTCCATCCTGAGTTTGAGCGTTTCGAGTCCTTGTAAAAACAGAAATGAATTGAACGGGCTGAGCGCGGGTCCGAAATCCCGCAGCCCCTCTACCCGCGCCTTCATGATGAATGCAAAATCGCCGAACGTTTCATAAAAGCGGATTCCATGGTAACCTTTGCTCGGCTCGAGCAGTTGCGGGAACGTGCCGCGATTCCAGGGAAATCGCCCGCTATCGACAATGATGCCGCCGATGGATGTCCCGTGGCCGCCGATGAACTTGGTCGCCGAATGCAGAACGATATCCGCTCCGTGTTCAATCGGCCTGCATAAATACGGAGACGCAAAGGTGTTGTCGATAACCAGCGGAATTCCTGCATCGTGTGCAATCGCGGCGACGGCCGAAATGTCCAGAACGTTAATACGCGGGTTGCCAATCGTCTCCGCATAAACCAGCCGCGTGCGGGGCGTGATGGCCCGCCGGAAATTTTCTACGTCGTCCGGATCCACGAAAATGGTGTTGATACCCAGGCGCCGGAAGCTGACGTCGAGCTGCGTGTAAGTCCCGCCGTAAAGCGTCGAAGCCGCCACCATTTCATCGCCGCTTTGAAGCAGGCTCGTGAGCGCAATGAATTGTGCTGCCTGCCCGCTGGATAATGCCAGGGCTCCGACGCCGCGTTCGAGCGCCGCCATGCGCTCCTCGAAGACCGCCGTCGTCGGGTTCATGATGCGGGTATAGATGTTGCCCAGGCGCTGCAGGTTGAAAAGGCTCGCCGCGTGATCGGTGTCCTCGAAAACGTACGAGGTCGTTTGATAGATGGGCACCGCACGGGCTCCCGTTTCAGCGTCAGGCCGGTGGCCCGCGTGCAGAGCGCGGGTGGCGAATCCGAATGCGTGGTCAGCAGAGGATCCGTCTGAAGATACTTTGGGCGTCGATAGGGCTTCGGCCATTTTGGCCTCCTGCCGAATTCTACGACGTTTTTGCCGCCTGCCGCGCGTTCACATGCGTGCCGTCGCGCAGTTCATCACTCGCGCGGATTACTACTTCATCGCCCGCCGCGAGCTCCCCGAACACTTCCACTTGATTGCCGCTGGTTGTTCCGCGGCTTACGTCCACCCATCCGGCAACCCCGTTTCGCACGCGGATCACAAAAGTGCGCTCGGTAGTTGTCACCACGCTCGTCAACGGCACGAATAGCGACGGCTTCGGGCGCCTTACCGGCCAATAAACCGTCGGATACATCCCGGGCGCAAGCCTGCCGCCGGCATTCGTTACGTCTAACTCCACCGCCATCGACCGCGTCCTCTGATCGATGGAATGAGCAATGCGCGCGATGGGTGCGGCAAACTTCTCGCTGGGATACGCCGGCGCGGTGAATGTTACCCTTACACCTTTCTCGATTCCCGACACATCCACTTCGGGCACCGCCACCACCAGGCGCAACCGCGAATTCTGCTCGAGTTGGAACATCACCGGAGAGGCGGCGCCTGGACCGACCAGCGCGCCGGGATGAATGTCGCGTTCGGTAATAACGCCGGAGAATGGAGCCGTTACACGCAGATAACTTTCCATGTCTCGTAAAGCCTGCACGGCCGATTGCGCCGCCTTCGCCGATTGCTCGTATGCCAAAACCTGTTCCCGCGCTGCGTCCATCGCCTTCTGCGCGACGATCAGATCGTTTCCCGCCACGACACCCGGTGTAGCCGAGGCGGCTTTCAATTTGTCGTATGTGCTCTCCGCCGAGATCACCTTGGCCTGCGCTTCGGCGCGCTGCGATTCGACCGATTGTACTTTCGCTTGAGCCTCAAGCCTTTGGGCCGTCAGTTCCGGCGCGACCAGCGTAGCGAGCAGTTCACCTTGCTTCACGGCGGAACCACGATCAACCAGTACCGTCTCCACAAAACCCGTGACTTTCGCGCGCACCGCGACGGTCTGGTATGGTAAAAACTCTCCCGGCAGCTCTACTTTGCGCTCCGCTCTGCTGGATGCAACTTTCACCACATCGACCGTTTGTGCCCGCAGCGCAAACGCCACGAAGATGCCCCAAAAAATTCTATGCGCGTTCATAATATCGGCTCGCCGGGTCATCGGGGTCGAGTGAAATGGAACCTGCCCCGGCCCGCTTCTGGAGTATTGCGTACACCGCGGGCAGGACGGTCAAGGTCGCGATCGTCGCGACTGCCAGGCCGCCGATCACGGCGCGTCCCAACGGCGCTGTCTGCCCCCGTTCTCCGGACGCGAGCGCCATGGGAAGCATGCCGGCGATCATCGCCGTTGCCGTCATTAGAATGGCTCGCAGCCGTCCTCGTCCGCCCTCTATCGCGGACTCAATTGTCGATGCGCCACCGTGCCGGCTCATCTCCGCAAATGTCACCAGCAAAATCGCATTCGCCACTGAAATCCCAATCGCCATAATCGCTCCCATGAACGATTGCACGTTGAGCGTTGTGCCCGTCACAAGTAAAATGATCAGCACGCCGCAGATCACCGCCGGCACAGCAGATACAACCACCAAGGTCAGACGGAACGACTGGAAGTTCGCTGCCAGCAGCAGGAAGATCACGACAATCGAAAGCAGCAGCCCGTTGCGCAACCCATTGAAAGTTTCCTCGAATGGCGGCACCTGGCCTCGCGCGAAAACGAACACGCCGCGCGGCGGCTTGCCCGCCCGTGCGATCGCCGCATGCACTTCCTCCGCTACCCGGCCCAGCGGCTCTCCATGGATGTTGGCGGTCAACCCGACCACCCGCTGCATGTTGTAGCGGTCCACTTCCCCCATCGTCGTTCCGTAATCGACGGTTGCAACATCCGAAACCAGAGGCCGCGTGAATTCCTTCTTCACCCCATCTGCACTCATCACCGGCACGTTCGCCAAATCGTCGCGCGAAGCGATTTTGTATTGCGGAATCTCGAGCTGGATCTGAAACGCGTTCCCGCTCTTGGGATCGCGCCAGTAGTTCGGATCGGTAAACCGGCTCGATGAGGTCGCCGGCACAAGCGACCTGGCGACATCCGCCATGGTCACGCCGAACTGTCCGGCGCGGTCTCGGTCCACTTTTACGTTCACCGTTGGGTAATCCAGCGGCTCCGCATACTCTAAATCCCGCAGCGAGGGAATTTTCGCCAGTTCGAGCCGTAACTTGCCCGCAAAAGCTCGGTTGGCCGCCAGCGCCGGTCCCTGCACATCCACCTCGATCGGTGTCGGCGAGCCGAAACTCATCACCTGGCTGATGATATCGCCGGCTTCGAACGAAAATGTCGCATCCGGCAGCGCATCGTGCAATTTCTGGCGCAGCTCCTCCTTGAGGGCTTCGCCGCGCTTCGATGTATTCGGCTTCAACGCCACCAGCAGCACCGCTTCATGCTGGCCGCTGGTGAACAGGAAAATGGTGTTGACCGGGTAACTCGGGGGTTGCACGCCGATATAGCCTGTCGTGATATCCACGTTTTGCTCGCCGACATCGTGCTTGATCACATCCATGGCTTTGAGCGCCATCACTTCCGTCCGCTCCACGCGCGTACCTGTCGGCGCGCGCATCCGGATCTGGAACTGTGGCGTCTCCACTTCCGGAAAGATTTCAGTTCCCATCCGCGGTACCAGCAAATAAAGCACCGCCACCGAAAACACCGCATAGATGCCCACCACTGGCCAGCGGAACCGTAGAATCAAGTGCAGATATGAGGTGTACAAATTCCGTAACCGCTCAAACAAGCCGCGCGATGATTCGGCATGCTCCTCGCGGATTATCCAGGTGGACATTACCGGCACCAACGTGCTCGAAAGCAGATACGACGAAATCATCGCCATGCCCACCGCCAGCGAAAGCGGCAAGAACAACTGCCGGCCCACCCCTACCATGAAGAACGACGGCACAAATACCGAAAGAATGCACAGCATCGCGAGCATTCGCGGTATCGCCGTCTTGCGGCACGCATCCACCACCGACCGGGCGCGTGAGGCCCCTTCGCCTAGGTGTGCGTGAATGTTTTCGACTTCTACGGTGGCTTCGTCCACCAGCACCCCGACCGCTAGTGCCAGGCCGCCCAGCGTCATGATGTTGATCGTTTGACCCGTTGCCCACAGCCCCACCACGCCGGCCAGCAGGGCAAACGGAATCGTCGTCATCACTATCAGCGAGCTGCGCCAGTCGCGCAGGAACAAAATCACCATCAATCCGGTCAGCACCGCGCCCAGCAGGCCCTCGCTCACCAGCCCTCGAATCGAATTGACCACATATCCCGATTGATCGAAAACCAGATCAATCTTCACGTCCTCCGGCGCCACGGCCCGCATCCGCGGCAGCGCCTCGCGCACGCTGCGGATCACCGAAAGCGTCGACGCATCCGCGCGCTTGGTCACCGGAATATAGACCGTGCGCCGCCCGTTCACGTGCGCATAGCCCACAATCACATCCGTCGAATCCTGAATCGTTCCGATATCTCGCAAGTAGACGGTCGACCCGGGGCCTGTGCGGAGCGGCGTGTCGAGCAGATCTTGGATGTTGCCCCCCAGCGCCGCGTTAGTGGAAGCGATGCGGATCAGGTTTCCAGTCCGGACGTTTCCCGAGGGCACCACGATCGATGCGCGGTTCACGGCTTCAATCGCTTCTTCCGGCGAAATCCGATAGGCGCGCATGCGCTCCGGATCCACACGGATCACAATCGTCCGCTGATTCCCCCCGAACGGCGGCGGCGCCGAAACGCCAGCCAGCGTTGCAAAAATCGGCCGCACCTGGTTGAGCGCGATGTTTTGCATGTCGCCCGGACTGCGGTTAGGGCTCGACAGCACTAGTTGCGCCACCGGCACGCTGCCCGCGTCATAGCGCACGATGAACGGCGGCACCGCTCCCGGCGGCATGAACGCGCGTGCGCGATTGACGTAGCCAACCACTTCCGCCATCGCCTGGCTCATGTCCGTGCCTTCGTGGAACACCAGCTTCATCAGGGCCACACCCTGAATGTTCTTTGATTCCACATGCTCGATCCCGGTGATGTAAAGGAAGTGATACTCGTAGTAGTACGTCAGGTAGCCTTCCATCTGCGAAGGATCCATACCCCCGTACGGCTGCGCTACAAAAATTGCCGGCGCGCCCAGTTTCGGAAAGATATCCACGGGCATGCGCCGCAGGGCCAGAATCGAGCACAGCGCGATGGAAATCACGGCGACCAGAATCGTGATCGGCCGCCGCATCGCGGCCAGCACTAGCCACATAAAATCACCTCGCGCGCCTCACTTCATCGAGATACGGAGCCAGGTCTCCTTCTGCCGCCGAAAGCGCCAGCATCGCGCGCCAGATATTCAATCGCGCCAGGGCATCGTCGATTTCGGCTTGTGTAAGAATCCGCTGCGCCTCCGCTACTTCCACCACCGTCGCGAGCCCGGCCTTGTAACGTGCTGTGGCCTGCTGTTCACTCGCGCGCGCAGCGTCCAGCTCGATGGGCGTATTCTTCGCTACGCGCCGGGCGCCCGCCAGCGTCGCCCGCGCTTTTTCCACCTGCCCGTTGAGATCCTGTAATACCTGGTCGTAGCGGGCGCTTTCCGCGAGTTCGTGGAAATGCTCGATCTGTTTGCGCGCGCGAATCGAGGGCAAATCGAATGCCGGAAACGTAATGCTCATTCCCACGGCCCAGTTCTGGATATTCGGTCCCAGCCCGCTTAGAGCACCGCCGGTCACTCCGAGCGGATCGATTCCAGTGCCGCGTGCGTAGCTCGTGCCCTGTAGATTGAAGCGCGGAAAATACGAACGGTCGAGCGCTTTCTCTCGCGCCTTCACTTCTTCAATGGCCGCATTCTGCGCGATAGCCATCGGATGCTGCGCGATCGGACGTGCGGTATTCTCCGCTTCCGGTGGCGCTTTCACCAGCGGTCCCGGTTCAATGGTGATCGTCCCCGGTGGCACACCCAGCACTTGCGCCAGCGCCGCTCGTCCCACGTCTGCTGCTTGCTCGGCCTGGATCAACTGCGTCTCCGCCAGCGCCAGCTCCGCTCGCGATCGTGAGGCGTCTGCGCCGGGACGCAGTTCGTTTTTCGCCAGTGTTTCGATTACCTGGTTGAGCACGCGCGCCCGCTCGACACCGGCCCGCGCCGCCAGTACCGTCTGTTGCGCCGCCGCGATAGTCAAATACGCGTCCGCAGCCGCCGTCCCGGCTTCGAGGCTGGTCACGGCCACCTGCGCACTCACAGAATCGCGCGCCGATCGCGCTACCTCGACATTCGCGTGCCGCAGCCCGAAATCGAACGGTTCCCAGGAAACCAGCAGCCCCACGGCGCTCCCCCAAACACTGTCCAGAGAGTTTGTGCGCAGCACCGGACCCGAAATCGGCGAAATCACCGATTGCGGCAGCATCAGTCCAAAAACGTTGTTGTGCGTGCCGCGATTCACCTGGCCCAGAAAATCGGCGCGCGGCAGATAACTCGTTCGAGCCAGATTGATGCCCGCCGCCGCCGCAGAAACCTGTTGCAGCGACGCCCGCACCGCCGGGTATTTCGTCATGGCCTGGTCCACTGCCTGCTCCAGCGTCAGCGGCGATTGTGCGCGGCCCGCAACCAATACGAAGCCGAGCCACACCACAGGTCTGGCTGTACGCAGCGCCCGCCACAACATGTGCTTCATTCGCTCTTTCCGCGTCTTCACCTGTCGATCAATCCTCGATCAGCTCGCGAAATAATTCCCGCACCTTATTTTTAGCCGCTGCCAGCGCCTTTTTCCCAAGGGGAGTAGCGCGGTAAACCCTGCGCAGCGACCGCCCGCTTCGCCGCACGTGCGGCCGCAAATAACCTTTCTTTTCCAAACCGTGCAGCAACGGGTACAAGCTTCCCGGACTGATCCTGTATCCATGCCGCCCCAGTTCGTCTATCATGCCCAGCCCGAAAATCGGTTCTCGTGCTGCGTGGTGCAGCACATGCATGCGGATCAACCCCGAATAGAGATCCCGGTCAGCGTTTGACGAATAGTCGGTCTTCGTTTTCGTCATTCGATTACGGAGTTAGTATATAGGCTTACCTCCCACTCGTCAAATAGTTTGCGTTACTAAGTGGCTTCTAGCCGCCGGCGGTATAGCATCGTGCAGTAAACTGCCGTGCCCAACGCGCCCAATCCGGCCGCACTCCAAAAATTAATCTGTGGCCCTAACTTCCACAGCCATGCGCCCAGCAGCGACCCCGCGCTGACGAACGTATCCCGTATCAAATAGTACGCTCCCACCGTTCGCCCTCGCATCTCCGGCCTCGCGTAACCCACAATCAGCGCTTTCCGCGGAGAATCTCCGAATTCCTTGAGACCCCGCACCGCAAACGCCACCATCAGCAGCGAAAATCCATGTGCCACTACCAGCGTCACCGGAAACAGAGTAAAGAAGAAAAACGTGCCGATGACGAACGGCTCTTTCCCATACCGCTCCGCCAGGTACGCGACCGGGATATAGCACGCCGATGCCACAATCATCTCGATTGCAGTCAGCGCCCCCACTCCCGTCGCGCTCACCCTCAAGTTATCCATGGCGTAGATCACCACCCAGGCATACGGAATGCGCTCGCAGAAACGTACCAGAATGTCGCTGAACAACAGCCATCTGAGCGGCCGGCCGAATCCTTTCACCACTTCGCGAAAACTCAGCGAGCTTCGCTCAAATGCGAACGGGTCTTCTGCGATCCGCCGTTGCACCAGAATGCTGCACAAACCCATCACGACCGAGATCGCCAGCCCCGCCCGCACGCCGCCCAGGAGCCCGAACCGGTCGATTAGCACCCCGCCCGCCAGCGGCCCGATCACGATCGGCACCCTCTTGATCAGCGACTGAACGCCGATCCCCATCGTGTGTTTTTCGCTTTTCAAGCTGGCAGCTACCAAAGAAAACATCGCCGGCAGCGACAGCGTGCTCCACGCCAGAAACAAGAAGGTCGCGCCCAGAACCGCCGCCCAGTGCGGCACCACGAGCATCAGCACATAGCCCGCAATCGAGATGGCTGTGAAAACCACCAGCGCGTTGCGGTGCCCCCACCGGTCTACAACTACGCCGCCGGGCCATGCATAGACCGCGCCCAAAAGCGTCTTTAACCCGTCATAAAGCCCGATAATGATGGCCGCCGCGCCGAGCGATTCCAGATACTTCGGAACGAAACGCATCCATGTTTCTTCGCCCGCCCCCATCGCCACAATCGCGATCAGCAGGAGAACAAGGTTGCGCTTCAGCCCGAGAGACTCCTGGATCCGGCTGCGGGCGGCTTTAATGGCTGGCCTTCCTCCCAAGCTCGTCGAGCGCAGCCTTGAATCCCTCGGCCAGCTTCGCCGCCGGGCCACGCCCCCAGTAATGCAGGAAGAAAATCGTCGGTTGCGTCGTGGTCATGTGCTGGTGAACGGAGACGACATCGATATTATGGGAGCGCAGCGCCTTCAATACCGGCGTGATCTCGTGCGCCACCATCGCGACATCGCCCGCCACCGCCGCATCTTGATCCGAGCCGATGAAAGCTGCCCAGGTGTTCAATCCCATCCTGGAATTGATCGTCGCGTTCATCTCGCGAATATTCAAATCATCGCGGCCGACCGTAATTTTGTAAACCGGCCCGTTTTGCTGGCCCTGATGGCCGGTGATCTGCGCGATCTTCGAAGTATCAATCGAACCGCCGAGCGTCGATCCGCCTCCCGACGCTGGCGGATCACCCGCAATATGCCCGATCAATTCCACCGCTGGTTTCGCGCGTTGCGCCAGATCTTCGGCCTTGCCGTGCCCGTGCACATGCATATAGAAGATCCGCGGCTGCTCGAACAAAAAATGATTGTGCAGCGCCGTGACTTCGAGGCCGTGATCGAGCAATGCCGACATCACCGGGTTCACTTCCTTTTCCAGCAGCACTAAGTCGCCCATCATGACGTCCATACCGCCGTTACCCTTAGTCATGGCGAGCCATCCGCCGAAGCCAAAAGGCGTCGGCGTCGCAACACCCTCCACGTTCACATGGATATCGTTCCTCGGAATGTTAATTTTCAGAACCTGATCCTTGTAATCGCCCTTCTTGCCGAGCGTCTCCAGCACTTTTTGATAATCACCGGGGATCTCCCCATTAGTTGCCGTCCATGCCGGTACCGCCATCGCCCCGGCCAAAATAAGTAGAATCGTGTTTTTCATAACAGTATCCGCACCTCAGAATTTGCAGCTGCTGCAGAGAACATTCTCATGCCAACAAATGAAAATCTGCTGAAAAGCGTGTCAGGCGTGCGCTTGTACCCGCCGCCGGCATTCTGCGTAGAGTGCATCGTAAACCACGAATTCTTTCTCGAGGATTTCCTGATCGCTCCATCCCATTGCCGAAAATCCATGCGCGATCCACCGCAGCCCTTCGCCCGCCGCATGCGGCTTTTCCGGACGTGAATCCGCCGCCCGCACAATCTCTCCCAGCAGCTTCAAAGCCGGATCTGTGAGGCCGTACTTCTTTAGGATCGATTGAAACGAAACGTCCTCGCCGTGGTGCCCCAGCTCGCAGCCCGGCACATCATATACGGTTCCCTCCGTGATCTTCGACCAGTCCGTGTCCGTCGGTAGAAAAATGAACTCCGCGCTTGCATCAATGAATTTTCGAATCAGCCACGGGCACGCCACCCGGTCTACCTTCACTTTTTCACGTGTGATCCACTTCATAACAGCCACCTCTCCTAGACGTAGTTCTCACCCCGTCCTGCCATTTTATTCGCGCGAAAGTCAAGATTTTCTGAAATCTGCCGCTTCACTAGATTTTCAGATTGCGTGCATAATATGTACCGGAGCGCTCTCGCCGTCCCATGTGGGTCCTGGTGATCGAAGATGAAATCCGAATGGCCCAGTCCCTGAAAAAAGGACTCGAAGAAGAAGGTCACTCGGCCCTCGTCGCGCATGACGGCCGCCAGGGCCTTGCCATGGCCCAGACTCAGAGCTTTGATGTCATCGTTCTCGACATCATGCTTCCGGGCATCGATGGTTTCGAGGTCACCCGCCGCCTTCGTGCCGCTCGCGTCCGCACGCCGCTCCTGATGTTGACCGCACGCGACGCCAAGCCCGACATCGTTAATGGACTGAATGCCGGTGCCGATGATTATCTGACCAAGCCCTTCGCTTTTGAGGAATTTCTGGCCCGTTTGCGCGCCGTGGCCCGCCGTGGACCCGTCGCTCAGCCCGTCAAACTTGAGCTGCGGGATCTCTGCCTCGATCCCGCCACTCACGAAGTGACTCGCGGCAATCGCCGCATTGCCCTCACCCGCACCGAATTCAAGCTACTCGAGCTTTTCATGCGCCGCGCGGGCGCCGTAGTCTCGCGCGAAAGTATCATTGAGGCCATTTGGGGCTTCGACGAAAGCGTCGAAAACAATACCGTCGACGCTTTTATCAAACTGTTGCGCGGAAAAATCGATAATGGCCACTCCTGTAAGCTGCTCCACACGGTGCGCGGTTTTGGCTACTCTCTCCGGGAAAGCTGTGAAGTATGAAAACGCGGTCCATCCGTTTCCGTCTCACTCTATGGTATTCCGCCATCCTTGCCGCCTGCCTCTCGATTTTCGCCGCAACGGTCTGGGTCTCCACGCGCCGCAGCATTGAGCATGCCGTGGATGAGAGTCTGCGCGAGCGCTTAGCCGGTGTGAGCCATTTTCTTTCCGAACAACTACGCAACGGCGGCGATGAAGACGTCGAGCGGGAGCTCGAAGAACATTCCAACCTGACTTCTGGACGCGACCTTCTCGCCGTATTCGACAGCCGCGGCAACCCGATCTACCGCTCCGATGCCATGCGCGAAATCAATCTTCAGCCGGCGAACTCCGAGGCGCTCTCCGCCGGGCTGGAGTTCCGCACCGTCGCTGTCTCCCGGGCCCGCTTTCGTTTCCTCACTGTGCGCCTGCCCCTGGAAGGCAAGGTTTACTCCATCACCATCGCACGCTCGCTTGCCGATTTCGACACCATGTTTCAGCGATTCCAGTGGATTGTGTTGTCCCTCATACCCCTCGTATTGATCCTGGCAACGGCTGGAGGCTTCTGGATGAGCCGTCGCGCCCTCCGACCGGTCGATGAAATCACGCAGGCAGCGCGCACCATCGGAATTCAAAACCTCTCGCGCCGCCTCTCCGTCCCCAAAACCGGCGACGAGCTCGAACGGCTCACCGAAACGTTGAATGACATGATGCAGCGCCTCGATCTCGCCGTGAAGCGCATTACCCAATTCACGGCCGACGCCTCCCACGAGCTCCGCACGCCGATCGCCGTGATGCGGACCACCGCGGAGGTCGCATTGCGGCGGGATCGCCCCGCCGGCGAGTACCGCGAAGCCCTCGGCCAGGTGCTGATCGAACTCGAGCGCACTTCCAGTCTGGTTGAGAATTTGATGATGCTGGCACGTGCCGATTCCGGCGTTGAGGCTCTCCTCCACCGTCCCATGGATCTCACTCAGAGTGTGCGCGAAGCCTGCCTGCAAGGCCGAACTCTTGCCGAGGCACGCGACATTCGCTTCGAGGTCGCTGTTCCCACTAATCCCGTCGTCATCGATGGCGACGCGCAGGCGCTCCGCCGGGCCTTTCTAATCCTGATCGATAACGCCGTCAAGTACACTCCACCCGGCGGTCGCGTCGGCGTGTCGCTGTCTACGACTGACGGCATTGCGGCCGGTGAGGTCCGCGATTCCGGTATTGGCGTTTCACCGGAGGACCTGCCCAACATCTTCGAGCGTTTTTACCGCGCCGATAAAGCCCGCAGCCGCGAAATGGGCGGCGCCGGCCTGGGCCTTTCCATTGCGCGCTGGATCGTCCAAAATCACCGCGGCGAAATCCTCGTCGAGAGCCGTCCGGGCCAGGGCTCCGTTTTCCGCTTGACGCTTCCCGTCACCAAATCCTAAAGCCTGCCCCATCCCCCGCCGCCAGGCGTTTCGATGCGCAAAACATCGTCCGTCTGCGCCGCGAAATTCGCTTTGCCGCCCATCGTCGCTCGTTTGCCGCGTCGCAAAAGTGTATTGCGTCCAGGCCGGCCCGCACCGCCGCCTGCGAGCCCGTACGGTCCCCGCGCGCGCCGGTCGGAAAGTATCGTCACGTCGCACCGTGTCAGAAACTCAATCTCGCGCACGATTCCATCGCCGCCCGCATGCTTCCCTGCTCCACCGGACCCGCGCCGTACTTCGTAGCGGCGAATCCGCAGCGGATATTGCCGCTCGAAAGCTTCAATCGGCGTGTTCCAACTGTTGGTCATGTGCGTGTGAACTGCGCTTTCGCCGGGCCCGGCAGCCGAAGCTCCCATCCCGCCCGCCACCGTCTCGTAATACGCGAATGGCCTGTTGCGCCGCTCGTCCCATCCGCCCAGCGCCACATTGTTCATCGTTCCGGAGCTTGCCGCCGGAATCCGCTCCGGAGCCGCTTGCGCCAGCGCGCCCAGCAGCACATCCGTGATGCGCTGCGACGTTTCCACGTTTCCCGCGGCCATCGCCGCAGGCGGACCCGCATTCACCACCGTCCGTTCCGGCGCCTTGACGCGGATCGGCCGCAAGAGCCCCGCCGTGTACGGAACGTCTTCCTCCATCAGGCATCGGAACACGTACATCGTCGCCGAAAGTGCCACCGCGTAATTGGCGTTGATCGGCCCGGCCGCCTGAGCGTCCGAGCCCGCAAAGTCCACCTCCGCCGAGTCGCCGCGAATCGTGATCGAAACTGAAATCTTCACCGGACGCTCCGTCACGCCGTCATTATCGAGGTAATCGGAAAACCGGTAGATCCCGCCGGGCAGCTTCCGGATCGCCGCGCGCGTCATCCTTTCGCTGTAATTCTGGAGCTCGCGCATCTTGCGCTCCACCCGCGCCAGTCCGTATTTCTCTACGATATCCCGCAACCGCTGCTCGCCGCGCTGATTGGCCATCATCTGCGCCAGCAGATCGCCTTCGCGCTCTTCCGGCGTCCGCACGTTCGCCAGGATCAGCCGCATCATCCCGCGATCCACTTCTCCGCCGCGCACCAGCAGCACCGGCGGAATCCGAATGCCCTCCTGGTAAATTTCACGCGCCAGCGGCATCGAGCCCGGACTCATCCCGCCCACGTCCGCATGGTGCGCGCGGTTGGCTACATAGAACGCAGCCCGCCGACGCCCTTTTAAAAACACCGCCGAAACAGCCGTGATGTCCGGCAAATGCGTTCCGCCCTGGAAAGGATCGTTCAGCACCGCCACATCTCCCGGTCCAAGGTCGAATGCGTCCACCGCATGCCGAACGGAAAGCGGCATCGCGCCCAAATGCACCGGCATGTGGTCGCCCATCGCCACCGTTTCTCCAGAAGCGTCATAAACCGCGCACGAATAGTCGCGCCGCTCCTTGATATTCGCGGAATACGCCGTCTTGCGGAGCACCACGCCCATTTCTTCGGCGATCGATACAAACAGATTGCGGAACAGCTCGAGCTCGACCGCTCCGGCTCTCATGGTCGCTTCGGGGGCGGGCGTTTTAGGCTCGGCGGCCGCGCGGGCGGTGGCGTAGTTGCCGGCGGCTGATCGATCTCCGCCGGCTCCGGTGGCGGTGGCGCCGCGCGAGGCGCTGGCTTGCAGCTTCCGATCGTCACCAGAAAACTCGCCGCCGCGTTCCACCGTTCGCCGTGCTCTTTTTCGATCGCGAACGACTTCGTTCGCGCATCGGCGCGGACTCGCCACCCGGAATCCGTCATGCCCGTCTTCGGGATCACAATCGGATCGTCGCTCGTGCGGCGGATCATCCAGGTTTCACCGCCGTTCGGCGTTCCGTACAACTCATAGCGCGACGCATCGGTTGATTCCATCCGGTCCACCACCAGTTCCCCGCTTGTGGGAGAGGTAAACCAGAACTGCTGGATCGCGCCGCCCCCGCCCTCGTGAAAAACCGGAACCATCCGCCAGCTCTTGCCGCCGTCCGCGGTTAATAGCATGAACGGATCCCGCGGAACCGGAACCAGCGTCTGCCCGCTGATCCAACCATGCTGGAAATCAATAAACTGAATGTGGTCGAAGCCGGTTCCGCGCATGCGCTCGTATACTTCCCGCCACGTCGCCCCGCCGTCCTCGCTTTCGAGCAGCACTGAATAGAGCGTTGTTGCTTCGCTGTGAACATTGGCGAGCGCGATCACGCGGTTGCCCACTGCATCGATCGCGGAAATTTCCAAATAAACCGGGCACGGATCCTCTTCGCTGCAGCTCATCCCCGCCCAGTCCATGTCATCGTCTGTGCATTGAAAGGGAACCAGCATGGGCTTGCCTTCATTCCGAATCATCACCGGCTGCGCTTCAGCCTTGGCTGCTTCGGGTTTCGCTGGTTCCGTTTTGGCCGGCTCAGGCTTCAACACATCCGGGGATGGCGGCGCCGGTGCTTGCGCCCAACTCACCCACGTGAGAACGATCGCCACCCCGTAAAATTTCATGCTGCGAACGATTTTAGCTCAGCCCGGTGTATCGTCATGTATCGTCCCGAACTCGTCCGACTGGCATCGCACGCCTCGCCCGACAGCTATTGGATTGTTATAGCGTCATTCCGCGCCCGGGGATCGCCAACTCACACGACCGCGACTTTGACGTTGTGAATCCCTGGCAGCGAATCGAACAGGCAATCCCACTGCTCACCGCTTTCCCTCCCGATCCACAGCTGACCGGTCGTCGTGCCGAAATAAAGAGCAGGTGACTTGAGCCTGTCGATGTCCATGGCGTCGCGCAGGACCGTGAAATAGCTCTGCTTCTTCGGCAGCCCCCGTGCGAGCCGGCCCCACGAAGCGCCGCCATTTTCGCTGCGCCACACCGCAGGTGCGCCGCCGGGACACGTGCGCGTCGTCCCCTCAAGCGGCATGACGTAAATCGTGTCCGCGTCGTGCGGGTGCACCACAATCGGAAATCCGAAGTCCGACGGCAATCCCTTGGCGATCGATCTCCACGAGCGGCCGTAGTCGTCGCTGCGCAGCACCCCGATGTCCGGCCGTGGCCCACCAGGCCCGGTCCAATCTGCCCATCCGCCGTGGTTCTGCATGTAGAGCCGCCCGGGCACTGCGTCATGCCGAACGATCTTATGCACGCACTGGCCGAACTCAGGATAAGGATCCGGCGCGAACCCTGCGCCGACGCCTTGATTCGAAGCTTTAAAAGTTTCCCCGCCGTCCTCGCTCAGATAGTGGCCGCCCGTCGAGATACCCAGGTGCATGCGATTCCCGTCGCGAATGATCGTGTGCATGCAGAGCCCGCCGTTGCCCGGTTGCCACTTGCGCGCGTGTTCGTGGTTGCTGATGCCGGACACCAGCTCCCACGAATCACCGCCGTCATGGCTTCTGAACAAGGACGCCGGCTCCACGCCGCACCACAGCTCGTTCTTGCCCGCGCCGGGCTCGAGCGACCAGATGTTGATGAGCGCGCGCCCGTCTTCCTTGGGGAACGCCGGCGCCGCCTTGGTCTCTTTAAAGCTCTTCCCCATGTCCGTCGAGCGCAACACTTTCATGCCGAAGAATGGATTGCAGCTCGACGCATATAAGCGCGGTGACTTGCGTGTGTCGATCAGCGTCGAATACACCGGCACGCCAGGACCGAAGGGCCCACGCAACGAAAAGCTGCGCCTCGGCTTCGCGGCATCGGCGACAAACACGCCTTTCTTGGTTCCGATAGTGAGAATGACTCGATCCGGCATCTTCAACCTCCCGAAACCGCCGGCAGGATCGTTACCACGTCCCCCGGCGTCAGCGTCGTGTCGACTCCTTCGAGATCGCGCATATTGTCCGAGTTCACGAACACATTCAGGTGCCGTCGCAACTTCCCGGTTTCGTCACAGACATTGCGGTACAAAGCGGTCTGGCTGCGCTCCAGCTCCTCAAGCGCGGCCCGCACCGTGCGCGCCGGGATCGAGAGCTGCGCTGCTCCCGCACAGTACGTGCGCAGCGGACCCGGAACATGAATGGTAATGGTCGGCGCCGTGCCCACAATGCAAGACGGAGCTTATCATTGGCGGTTGGAAAGATGCAACGGTAACCGCCGCAGCACTTCTCCATCCACCATCCCGCTGGGCTCCTCTGAGCACTGTTCAAAAATGGGACCGCTGAAACACTAGTGTTTTCGTGTGATGGTAACGGTAAGTGATTTCCTTTTCATTTTGTGCGCTTCTGGGATTTTTGAGACACCTGTAAATAACTTCAGGAACTCACGTCGCAAAGATTTCGACGAAAATCCTCGTAACAAAAAGGGGGGTGAGAACGTCTTATAGTTAAATCCCCGTTACGACAGCGGGCGCACTCACCCCTATCACCCAATAATGCGCCCGCTTATTTTTGTTCCGTCGAATAGGCCCAAATCCCCGTTTTGCTAGGGCCTATCCGAATCTGGCTAACGATATCCCAAACCAATAGCGACTGCAAGCCCCTGCCCGCCTTCGTCCGCACGCCGCTGGTCTTGTTCGCACATTACGGGTTCGACAGGTACCGTTCCGCCGCGTCCGGCAGCACCACTGTCAAGGGATGGTAGTATTGGCTACTCCTGGCGAAGGCAATCCGTCGGTTCCAGAGTCGCCGCACGGCGCGCGGGAATATAGGAAGCCAAAACAGCAGCGCCAATCAGAATCGCCGACACAGCGAGCAGCATTGTCGGGTCACCTGCCCGGACTCCATACAACAGGCGTGAAAACAGCGAGACCATTCTGATCAGGACCAATGTTCCAGCCACTCCGATCCCTACGCCGGCCGCGGCCAGACCAAGTCCTTGACCGGCCACCATTCGGAGAATGTCATACTTGGTCGCGCCGAGTGCCATCCGGATACCAATTTCGTTCACGCGCCGGGCAGTCGAATAGGAAATCACACCGTAGATTCCGACGAATGCGAGCGCCAACGCCAAAACGGCGAAGGCAACCAGAAGTAGCATCGGAAAGCGTTGCCGTCCCATTGATCTCGAAACCAGCTCCGGCATTGTGCGGACATTGTAGATAGGCTGATGTCCGTCGGCCTCGTCAATCGCATTCCTGATTGCCGGCATCACACCGGCACTGCTCGCTTGCGCCCGTACCACCACCGCGATCTCGCTGCGAAAGACCGGCATCGCGTCGTCCGGAAGCTGGTACATGGAGAAATAGATTTGAGGTTTCTCGCCTACCGAGCCATCGAGCCCGTAATGTTCGACATGGCCCACGATGCCGACTATCTCAGCACGGACATTCTTATCCGCGCCCCAATGTGGAATTGTGATGGCCTGGCCTAAAGCATTCTGCCCCGGAAAGAACCGGCGGGCCAACAGACTGTCGACCAAAACCACCAGGCTCGAATTCCGGTTGTCGGCATGGCCCAGTAATCGACCTCTTAGCAGCGGTATCTCCATCGCGCTAAGGTAATCAGGACCAATCGGGTAGTAGACGGCTCGCGGAATCTCTGCCATGGATGCCGGTTGCTGAGGACCAACCCAAAACGGCCCTTCATTTGCCCCGCCCCCAAGTGGCACCAGAGCCGTAATGTCGGCCGCCGCCACGCCCGGCACCTGGCGGACACGCTCCATCAACTGCTGGTAGGCAATCCTTATCCCTTCGGGCGCAAGGGTGGCTTCGCGCGGCAGCCCCACTTGAAACGTGACAACGTTCTGTGGACTGAAGCCAGGGTTGACCGACCAAAGGTTTCGGATCGTACGGATAAGCAGGCCGGCGCCGTTCAAGAGCACCAAAGCCGCCGCAACCTCGAAAACCACCAGAATGCGCTGCATCGGCTGATTTCCTGCCGCCAACCCACGGCCACCTCCTTTGAGTACCGCTTGCACATTTGCCCTCGCGCTATGGAGCGCCGGGAATAACCCAAAGAGGCATCCCGCTCCGAGGGACATGACAAGCGCAAATAGTATTACGGGTGTGTTCAAGCCGATATTCTCACTGCGCGGCACAGTTCCAGGCGCCACCGCCAACACAACGCTCACGCTGCATTTGGCGACTATCAGCCCCAGGCTTGCTCCTGCGACGGAGAGCAACATACCTTCCGTCACCGCGTGCCACGCGATCTGTTTACGGCTTGCTCCTAACGCCAGCCTGATCGCATACTCACGCATCCGCCCAGCGGACCGCGCCAGCATCAGGTTGGCTACATTTACGCAAGCGATCAGCAGAACCAGACCAACCGCTCCCAGCAACAGTAGAAGCGTTCCGCCAATATCTCCGATGAGGATCTGCTTGAGCGGCACAACCGAGGCGCCTAGTCCTCGTTCCGTGGTGGGATGGAGCTCATCAATGTGTTCCTGAACCGTATTCATCTCTGCCAGAGCTTGACCTACGCCGACCTCTCGCCGGAGTCGGGCGATGCACAGAATATCGTGGACGGTTCGATCGTTGATGTACATCGGCGTCTTGCGCGCAAGCGGTGTATAAACATCTGCCTGCTTTTCATCGAAACGGAAGCCAGGCTTCAGCACGCCGACCACGGTGTAATTCACTCCGTTCAAAGTCAGTGTCTTGCCCAGGGGCGCCTGGCTGCCAAAACGTTCCCGCGCTATACGACTGCTGATTACCGCCGCGGGCGCGCCTCCCATCTTGTCTTCCTCCGGTGAAAATGCGCGTCCGAACGCCAGTTGCGCTCCTAGCGTGCTGAAGAAATTTGCGGACACTTCTTTGCAGTCGAGGTGTTCGGGAACGCCCGGGGCGGTAAGATCGAACCCGTCGTTCGCGAACGCAGCTATTTGCTCGAAGGAGCTTGCGTTCTGCCGCCAATCGAGGAAGTCAGGATACGAAAGGTACGTCGCATACCCAAGAGTTCGATTGAAGAGTGCCACGACCACCAGGCGATCGGGTTGCTTAAACGGCAGCGGCTCGAGAACAACGCCCTCCAGCACGCTGAAGATCGCCGCGTTGGCGCCAATACCTAGCGCAAGGGTGGCAATCGCCGCGGTCGCCATTCCAGGGCTTCCTCGGAGGGAACGGAAGGCGTATCGGAAATCCCGAAACAGCCTGGAGAACGACTCCATGCTGCTATGATACCTGCCTGTGAGAAACCCGCCATTCTCGGAATTTGTTTATGAACCGCGCGATTGCAGTCCGGCTTCCGGAAATTGCGTGTCGCACATGCGACCGTCATCAGTCCATCGAACAGGGCACAACGTCAGGCCCGGACTTCCAAAGTTAATCTTCAAACATCCCTTCAAACAGCGGGCTCGACAGGTACCGTTCTGCCGCATCCGGCAGCACCACCACAAATGTTTTGCCCTTGAACTCGGGCTGATGCGCCAGCCGTAGCGCCGCCGCCATCGCCGCGCCGCACGAGATCCCCGAAAGTATCCCCTCTTCTTTCGCGAGACGCCGCGCCATTTCGATCGATTCCTCGCTCGTCACCAGCTCCACGCGGTCCACCATCCCCAGATCCAGCGTGTCGGGAATGAAGCCCGCTCCGATTCCCTGAATCGCGTGCGGGCCCGGCCGCATCGGCTGCTTGTTCAAAGTCTGGGTGATCACCGCGCTGTTGGCCGGCTCGACACCCACGGAAAGCATCTTCTTGCCCATCTGTTTTTTGATGTAGCGCGAAACGCCGGTAATCGTCCCGCCCGTGCCGATCCCTGCCACCAGCACATCCACAGCGCCTGCCGTGTCTTCCCAGATCTCCGGCCCCGTAGTCTTGAAATGAATCTCGGGATTCGCTGGGTTCTTGAACTGGTGCAGCATCACGTACCGCTCCGGATCCGATGCCACCATCTCTTCGCAACGCGCAATCGATGCGTTCATTCCCTCCGCGCCGGCAGTCAAAATGAGCTTGGCCCCGAGCGCTTTCAAAACCTTGCGCCGCTCGAGCGACATCGTTTCCGGCATCGCCAGCGTCACCGGATAACCGCGCGCCGCCGCCACGAACGCCAGCGCGATACCCGTGTTGCCGCTGGTCGGCTCGATCAGTTCCTTTCCCGGTTTCAGAACACCGCGTTTTTCCGCATCCCAGATCATGCTGGCGCCGATCCGGCACTTCACCGAGTACGCCGGATTCCGCCCTTCTATCTTCGCGAGTATCGTCGCCGGAGCGCCCTTCGCAAGCCGGTTCAAACGCACCAGCGGCGTGCGCCCGATGCTTAAAGAATTGTCTGCGTATATCACGCTGGCTATATCTCCCAGTTCGGGACAAATTTCGCCCGCTTCTCTTTCCACGCCCGCTGCAAATCGGCAAACGAGGTCTGATCCAGCACCTCGGAAACGGCCCGGTTCACCCTCTGCCACATGTCTGAAAACGGCGATTCCGCCTGGCGCCGCGCCCGCGATTTTTCATCCCGCGGTCCTTCGATGAACCGCAGCACCTCGCCGACTTTAATGGCGTCCGCGGTCCGCGATAACAGGTAACCACCCTCCGCTCCCCGGCGCGATTCCACAAACCCGCCCTGTTTCAGGCTGGCCAGGATCAACTCCAGAAACTTTTGTGGGATCTTCTGTCTCCTGGCGATATCTGCAATCTTTACGGGTTGGCCCGGAGGCTGCGACGCCAGGTCGAACACCGCCTCCAGGGCGTACTCGCCTTTAACAGAAATGTTCATTGAAGGGAGTCAAGCAATCTCCTCTGTTCAAGTAGAGATTATTAGAAAAGGCGCGGAGAGTCAATTCCAGGTTACAGATAGGTGGGAGGAACGGAGGCGGGAGGAAAATCCGGATTGCCGCGTAGGGCCAAGAGGTGTTGGGCTCGCTACGCGGCGTCCCGGCAATAGCGCGAGCTTTAGCCCTGCTTCTTCTCTTCTTTGGTCTTTTTTGACTTCTTGGCCTTCTTTGCCTTCTTTTCTTTCTTCGCTTCTTCCTTCTTTTCCTGGGCCGCGAACGACACGGTCGCCAGGCCGCCCAGCAGCGACAGACCCAGCATGGCGGTCATTAGTTTCTTCATTTTTTGAGTTCTCCTTTTGGGGTGACGATCTGCTCGTCTCCGCGTATCATAGCGAACCCGACATGAATTCGGCCTTAAACCATAATTAAAATCAGTTCATCCTGCCGGTAGGCCAGTCACAACAAAACGACGATTTTTATTCGCGTGCGGAACCGCACAAAAGCGGCTAAATGCAACCACTTGCGGGTGCTGCGGCGATTGTCTTTCCATTCGAATACAGTTCAACATTTCGAGCGGCTGCTAGCATAGAGGCCGGGATGACCAAGTCGGAACTGGCGACGCGGTTGGCGAAGCGTGCGGGCGTCTCGACCGCTGAGGCTGCCGATCAACTGGACCATGTCGTCAGCCGGATCATTGCCAGCTTAAAAAAGGGTGAGCCCGCGCCGCTGCCCGGTCTGGGGAGGTTCACGCCGGGGCCGAAATGGAATTTCCGTTTTGAGGGGCGGCGTGGTAAACGGTAACTGGTCTTCAGCGGAGCAGGTGGCTCAAATCGTCCGTGAGTGCCTGGAAGAAGGCAAGACCGTCGAAATCGACGGTTTGGGATCGTTTCGGCCTCATCCCAAGCGAGGCTATCATTTCCTGGCGAGCTCGGCGCCCAAAGTTTTCCTGGCCTATGTACAAGAGGATGCGCGGCATGTCGAGCGCCTTTGCGACGATCTGGAAACGCGTGGTTTTGATCCATGGTTCGACCGGCGAAAGTTACTGCCCGGGCAAAACTGGCCGCGCTCGATCGAAGACGCCATCGAGACCACCGATTTCGTCATTGCCTGCTTTTCTCACAATTCGGTGACCAAGCGAGGCGGCTTCCAGGCCGAAATCCGGTATGCGCTGGATTGCGCGCGGCGGGTGCCGTTGGATGATGTGTTTCTGATTCCGGTACGGCTCGACGGTTGCCGCGTGCCTGCCAGTATTCGAAAAGAAGTCCAGTACATCGATCTGTTTCCGGACTGGGAACGCGGGTTCCGTCGGATTTTGACGGTGATCGGCCGGCAACTGAAACGGCGCCAGGCGGCCTAGCCTTTAGACTTGGAAAGTTTCTCGACCTTCTTACGGACTTCAGGGACGCGCTTGTCGTCCTCGGCGAGCTGCAGAAATTTCTCGTAGGCTTCGCGCGCCGCTTTCCATGCCTTCTGCTTTTCCTCGGCTTCGCCTAACCTGAAAAATGCCTCGGTAAAATTGGGGTTCCAGCGCGTGGCTTCGCGAAAGCGGTCGGCTGCGGCCTTGTAGCTTCCCTTCTTAAAGTAGAAATTTCCGACCCTCAGCTCCTTCTCGGCCTGCAACGGATTGAAAGCGTATACCTTGGGTTTTAAGGTGTCGTCTTCTTCGGGCGGGGCCTGTTCCGGCTGCTCTGCTTTCTGCTCCTTTTGCGGCGCGGCTTTCTGCGCGGCGTGCAGAGTCATGCTCGCGCTCCACGCGCAGACCAAGGCCGCGGCCAGCCAGCGTGACATAATTAAATTATATTGCCCGCAGCGGAACTCCGAGAAAAAGCCGCGCAACTGCCCTTAGGGCCGGGTGTGTATCTATACAAGGATGCAGCCGGGCGAGTGATCTACGTCGGCAAGGCCAAAAGCCTGCGGGCGCGCGTGCGCAGCTATTTTTCCGACGAGCGCATGGCGGACGTCAAGACGGGCACGCTGATCAGCGACGCGATGGATATCGACTACATCCTGGTCGATAACAACAAAGAAGCGCTGGCGCTCGAGAACAACCTGATCAAGCAGTGGAAGCCGCGATTCAACATTCTGCTGCGCGACGACAAAACCTACCCGTATATCAAGCTGACGAGCGAAAAATATCCGCGGGTGTACGTGACGCGGCGCCTCAGGAAGGACGGCGCGACGTATTACGGGCCGTATTTTCCGGCGAACCTGGCGCACCGGCTGGTGCACTTCATCCACCGCAGCTTTCTGGTGCCATCGTGCAAAGTGGATCTGACGCGCCATCATCCCAAGCCGTGCCTGCAATACCACATTCATCGCTGCCTGGGCCCGTGCGTCGAGGGGCTGACGACGGACGAGGCATATGCCGGTGCGGTGAGGAACGTGAAACTGTTTCTCGAGGGGCGGCACGCGGATCTCGCGGAAAACCTGCGCGGGCGCATGCAGCAGGCGTCGGATGCGACGCGCTTCGAGGAAGCGGCATCGCTCCGCGATCTGCTTTCGACCGTCGAAGAAATGGAAGAGCGGCAGAAAATGGCGGCGGCCAAGGGAGACGATATCGATATCTTCGCGGCGTATGCCGAGCCGCCGCTGGTGGCGCTCAACCTGTTCCACCTGCGAAACGGGCAGATTGTCGACCGGCGCGAGTTTTTCTGGGAAGACCAGCCGGAGTTCGACGAAGCGCAGTTCTTTTCGGCGCTGCTCAAACAGATTTATCTCGACCAGCAGCACATTCCTTCGATCATTCACGTGCCGGTGGATTTCGAGGATCGCGAGGCGCTCGAAGAATTGCTAGCGGAGAAGCGCAGCCGCAAGGTGGAGATCCGGACGCCGCAGCGCGGGCAGAAAAAGGCGCTGCTCGATCTGGTGGAGACCAACGCCAAACATAGTTTTGACCAGCGGTTCCGCGTGCTGAAGCCGTCATCGCGGGCGATCCAGGAGGCGCTCGAGGATGCGTTGAACCTGCCGGACGCGCCCAAGCGCATCGAGTGCTTCGACGTTTCCCACATTCAGGGCACCGATAAAGTGGCCAGCATGGTGGTGTGGGAAGACGGACGGATGAAGAAATCGGACTACCGGAAATTTATCATTCGCGGTGTGACGGGCAACGACGATTTCGCGAGCATGCGGGAAGTGGTGACGCGGCGTTACGCGCGGCTGCAAGAGGAGAAGAAGCCGCTGCCCGGGCTGATCCTGATCGACGGTGGGATCGGGCAGTTGCATTCGGCGGCGGAAGCGCTCGAGTCGCTGGGGATCATCAACCAGCCGGTGGCGGCGATTGCGAAGCGCGAAGAGATCATTTACGTGCTGGGGCAGGAGAACGAGCCGGTGGTGCTGGACCGGTTTTCGCCGATTTTGCACCTGGTGCAATCCATTCGCGACGAGGCGCACCGGTTTGCGGTGACGTTCCACCGCACGCGGCGCAACGCGCAGCGGCTGACTTCGGAGCTCGACCAGATTCCGGGCGTGGGTGAGCGGACGGTGCAGAAACTTTTGCGCGAATTCGGCAGCCCGGAGCTGGTGCGCGGCGCGTCGGAAGACGAACTGGCGCGCGTGGTGGGGCGTGCGGCGGCGCGGCGAGTACGAGAGTTTTACACGCCGATGACGCAGCCGGAGAATGCATGACGGCGGAACTCGATCCGAAGCGCTGTCCGGTGTGCGGCGGGCCGAACGACTGCGGGATGGCGGCGGGGAAAAGCGAGTGCTGGTGCGCGGGCGTGAAGATTTCGGCGGAGGCGCTGGAGCGAGTGCCGGAGGGGGCGCGGGGGAAGGTGTGCTTGTGCCGGGAGTGCGCGGGGAACTTACCGGTAGGGTCCTCTGGGCGATGATTCGAGCAGGTAGTCTGCTAACCCTGCATAGAGAAGACTGTTTGTGCCTGCGCATCTTTGGATGTGCTGCTGTATCTTAAGAAGAGAGGCCTACCCCATGAGCGTCGATCGTATCGAGTTGAACGCCCTTCTGGACCAAATTCCGGAAGCCGACCTGCCTGTTACTCGCAAATTACTCGGGGCGCTGGCCGCTGCATGGGATGTTGCACCGGTTGGGTCTGAAGGAGAATTGACGGAGCAAGCGAGAAACGATCTGGATACCGCAGAAGCCTTCTTTGACGCCAATGGAAAAGGAGTTCCCCACAAGCAGGTTCTCAAAGAATTTGATTTCTGATGCTGAATTTATCCGGCAGATCAGCAACCTCTCTCTGCCGCCCGCCACCTCCGTTACGCCGCTTCTCTCGGCTGGACGCTTCGCTCGATTTCCTTCCATCTGGTCTCGGCCGTTCTGGCGAGATCGTAAGACGCCTGGAGGTTCAGCCAAAACCTGGCCGTCGTGTTGAAGTAGCGCGCCAAGCGCAGCGCGGTATCCGCAGTGATGCCGCGGCGGCCATTGACAATCCCGGCGATGCGCGTCGCAGGGACGCGTAGCTCGAGCGCCAGTTTGTTGACACTCATGCCCAGCGGCTTCAGATAATCCTCGCGAATGGTTTCTCCAGGATGCGGAAACGGAATACGGCCCGGATCGGCGCGGCGTCGGGCCTTCTTTTGACTAGTGATAATCCGTGATCTCGACTTCGTACGCATATCTCTCCTTGCAAACGGAAGTGAGCGCCTCTATCGCCCCAGCGCCAGCCGGTCGGCCAACAGATCGGGCAGGCCGGCGCGGCGGATTTTTTCCTGGGCGGTCCCCACGTCGTAAACGACGCGGCGGAAAGTCACGAATTTTTCCTCGGGGTTATAGAGCGCGTAGCCGGCGCGGGGATCGCCGTCGCGCGGCTGGCCGACGGAACCGGGATTGATCAAGTACGCGCCGTCGGGATTGAGCTCTACGACGGTTTCATTCTGCGGAGAGGTTTGGCCGACCGTGCGCACACGGTGGCGCGCCCACTCGAATCCGCCTTGCAGATGCGTGTGGCCGAAGAAAGCCAGCGAGGTTTCCAGATACGGGAAGGCCTGGCCGGCGTCGGAGGCCACCACCATGTATTCGTCTTCATCGAGCAGCGAGCCGTGCATCACCTGGAAGCTGTCGACGGGTATGGGACCCTTGGGCAGCGCGGCGACGTAATCGAGGTTCGGACCGGTGAGCTGATCGTGAGTCCACTCGGCGGCGATGCGCGCGACGGGATTGAACCACTCGAGATCCTCCAGGCCGGCGCAAGCGCGATCGTGATTGCCGCGCACCACCACGGCGACATGGGCACGGGTCCAGTCGACGACCGGGTTCGGGTCGGCGCCGTAGCCCACCAGATCGCCCAGGCAGAGAATCTGATCGTACTCGCCTTTGGCGGAATCAAGCACCGCCTGCAATGCCTCCCAGTTGGCATGCGTGTCGCTCAGAATGAGATAGCGCAACGGAGCTTACGCCTTTCTCAAGCGCAGCACAGAGATCTCGGGCGGCGCGCCGAGACGCGCAGGCATGCCGATGGTTCCGATTCCGCGCGTGACGTATATGGAGGACCGGCCGGAGCGGTAAAGACCGTAGATATAGGGCGTGTAGAAACGCGCGACGTTCCAGTCCTGATTCAGAATTTCGACGTTGACCTGGCCGCCGTGCGTGTGACCGGCGATCGTAAAATCCCATCCCTGGCGGGCGGCGGTGGGAAACACGTCGGGATTATGCGAGAGCAGAACATTGAGCGCACCGGGAACAATCAACCGCCCGGTGTCCTGGAGATAGTGAGTGCGCCGGTTCATTCTCTGATAATCGACGCCCGCGAAATTGATCGCTGCCCCGCCAAACCGGAGAAGACGCGTCTGGCTGCGCAAGAAGGGAATGCCGAGGCGCGCCCCCTGGGCGGCAGTATACGTTTCGACGTGCGCATAGACTTCATGGTTACCCATGCAAGCGAGGATGCCGGAATCGGCGCGGAGGCGGGAAATCTGATAAAGGCAGCGATCAATGGGATCGCCGCGCATGGAAATGAGGTCGCCGGTGACCAGCGTCACGTGCGGGCGCAGCTCATTGGCGGCGTCCACCACGCGGGCGAATTCCTTCTCGCTGAGGAACGGGCTGAGATGAATGTCGCTCAACTGGACCAACCGCAGGCCTTCGAGATCGGGGTGAAGATCCGGCACAGGAATATCGATTTCGCGGACGCGAAACGCGGTGCGCTCGATGAGGGTGCCGAAGCCCAGAGCTGCGAAGGGCGCAGCGATGGCCACAGAACCGGCAGCGTGCAAGATGGCGCGGCGCTGGGGATCGACCTGGTCCGGAGTGAGACGGAACAGCCGCGCGATCCGGAAGATCAGCCAGGCGGCGCTCGAGGAAAGCGCCCATAGCAGGGACCCGCCGCGCAACCAGCCGAAAAATCTGGAATAAATCGGCAGGCGGCTGGCCATGGGAAAGCTGAACAGAAGTCCCATCATGACAGCCGTTCCGCAGGCGAGCAGAACGATGCGGAGCGGAACGGCGGCCGGCGGCTTCAGCCGGCGCACGATGTAAGCGTAAGCGGCGCGGCCAATCTGCCACTGGATGGCACCCATCACCAGAATGATCGATATCTCGGCAAGGACGCCGGTCAGGTAATTCATGTCCCTCATTCCATTTTATCGGTGGAGAGGCGGAGTTTCAGAAGAGCGGCCGGCGGGCACGGCGACTGTTGCCGATTCGACGGGTTTAGAAGCTGGATCCTGCGAGGTTCCAGATCACCGCGACAGCGCGATTTCTTCGGCGCCCAGGATTTGGCCGGTGGTGCGATCCGCGGCTAATACGACGGCGCGGATATTTTCGGGCTTCCAGGCTTTGGAAAGCTTGATAACGGGCTGGGCGGAAAACGGCTCGCCGGGTTTGAGCTTGCCGATGACGGAGAGGCGGCGGACAACGGCGGAGTGTTTCAGGCTGCGGCCGGCATTTTCACCTGCTTGAACGTCGGATGCCAAGCCGGTTTCGGTGACGGCCAGCAGGAGCTCGGCGGGACGTCCAGGAGCGGTCATGTTGACGGCGATCACGGCGCGGCCGGCGGAAAGGTCCTTGACCGCGAGCTGGATGGGCATCATGGATTCGCCGGCGGCTTTGGAAATCTCGTCGAAAGCGCGCTGGGAATCGTTGCCGACGAATTCGCGGCGACCGTCGATGACCATCTCGGGCGTGTAGATGTTATCGACGTGCAACGCGGCTCCAAATTGCTGCTGGCGTGCGGTGATTAAGGAGGAGGAGAAGGGATCGCGCCAACCCTGGTGGTCCCAGTAATCCACGTGCTCTTCGAGGGCGATGATGCGCGCACCGGCAACGGGCTGATCGCGGTCGAGCTTTGATAATAAGGCGTCAGCGGGCGGGCAACTGGAGCAGCCCTCGGAGGTGAACAATTCGACCACGACAGGCGTGCGGCCGGGACTGGCGGCATAGCACAGCCCGATGGGCAGCACGAAGGCGATCGCGGCAAGAAAGTATTTCATAAGCTCGATACCTCAGTCGTACTTCTCATAGATGATCTGTTTTCGCTCGAAGCCGAGGTTCTTGAGCAGCGCGCGCACTTCATCGACCATGGCCTTGAGGCCGCAGATGTAAACCTCGACATCGCGTTTGGAGCCGATGGCCTCGGCCAGATGCTGCTGGACGCGTCCGGTGCGGCCGGTCCAGCCGGGCTCGGGGCGAGTGAGCGTCGGCCAGAAGCGGAAGTTGGGATTGGCGCTCTCGATCGCCAGGAATTCGTCGCGATAGAGCAGGCTGTGCTCGTAGCGAACGCCGAACAACAAAGTGATCTGATGCGTAGAGTCTTTGGCCAGCCTGACCGGCAGCATGCCACGGAAGGGAGCGATGCCGGTGCCGGTGGCGACGAGGACGGCGTCTTGCGGCGGCTCGCGAAAAACGAAGGTTCCGAATGGGCCTTTCATATCGAGCGTCTCGCCGGGATGCATGCGAAACAGGTACGGAGAGAGATGGCCCTCCTGGACGCGATTGAGGCACAGCTCGAAGCGGTTTCCATCGGGCGGCGAGGCGATGGAATAGGCACGGGTGATCGGCTCGCCGTTGATCATTTCTTCGAATGAAACCCACTGGCCGGGAATGAAGGCGACTTCCCGGGCGTCCGGGACCTCGAAAACAAAGTGGCGGACCTCGGGCGCGATCTCGTGCGACTCCACGAGCCGGGCTTTCATGCAGGATCTCCCGCGGCGAGCGCCTCCCGCACCCGTTCTTTCAGGATTTCGCCGAGAGCCGGGTGGCCGTCTAGCGGCGCCGAGACGCGGATGTCCACGCCGGGATGGATGAGGCGGATGCGGTCGACGATGCCGGGAAGATCGCGTTGCAGGTGAAGGCCGAGGGTTAAAAAGTAGGGCACGACGACCACGCGCGTTGCGCCTTTGGAGACGAGCGAAGCCACGGCGGCGGCGAGATCCGGGCGGCCCTGCTCAAGAAACGCGGCTTCGACCAGATCGAATCCACCGCTGTCGCTGATGCTCTGTGCGACATTACGCACGGCGTCATTGGCTGTTTCGACACTCGAGCCGTGGCCGAAGATAATGATGGCCGTCGCGGGCATGCCTTACGATTTAAGTATCGCAAATGTTCACGCTACAGCCGCTATCGGAACAACGCGTGCGGAGCATCTTGGAATCGCAAAAGCAGTTGCGGTTGACCTATCCGGAAGTAGGTGCGACGTCAGGCGCGCTGCCGTCCGGCTACGGGACGCACCACGATCAGTTCCCATTGGGCCAGGGCGCGGCGGCGTTCGAGCTTGCCAGGCAAGCGGTTCGGGAGTGGAAGATGTTCGATATCGGGTGGCTGCGCATCCAGCCGCCAGAGCAACCGATTGCCGCGGGTGGAGTGGTGGGCGTCGTGGTGCAGCATTTCGGGTTTTGGTCCCTGAACGTAAGCCGGATCGTTTACGTAATCGATGAGCCGCGGCGGTACGGCTTCGCTTACGGAACGCTGCCGGAGTATGCGGAAACGGGCGAGGAGCGCTTTCAGGTGGAACTCAAAGAGGATGGCGCAGTGTGGTACGACATCCTGGCGTTCTCGCGCGAACGCCACCTGCTGGCCAAGATCGGGACGCCGCTCAGCCGCGCGTTGCAGGCCAAATTCCGGCGCGATTCGGGTACGGCGATGCGCCGGGCAGTCGCGGCAGCCGGGTGAGCGCGGCTTACGTGCTGCCGTGAATGTAGGCGCGCATATGATGCAGCTCTTCGGTCTTGCGTTCGAGCTCGAAGTTCATCACATCGCGCATGGACAGCAGTCCGACGACGCGCGCGCCTCGCGTGACCGGCAAATGGCGGCAATTGTGAACGCGCATGGATTCCATGGCATCCTCAATGGTCGCGGCCTCATCGATTGTAACCACGCTGCAAGTCATGACGTCGCGCACGGCGGTGCGGTTGGGATCGCGGCGTTCGACCACCACCCGCACCAGGAAATCGCGCTCGCTGAAAATTCCGTCTAATCGCCCCGACTCCATCACCAGGATTGCGCCGACATGGAGCTCGGCCATCCGGTGAGCGACATCGGTGACTGTTTGATCCGGCTCGACCGAATACAACTCCTTTTGTGCGAGAACGTCCATCACCCGTGACATGAGGTCCCCTCCCGGACAATAGAAGTACCACAAAGCGACGCCGGCATCCAGCCCGCCGGTGGGGATTTGGGGTCGGGGCGAACCTTAGCTGTTATGACTCTTTGCGACCGGCTTCATGCAGGCTCCACAGAGCATCCCGTTAGGCGTTCTCAAGGGTTTTCCGCAATACGAACATCCCGGTCCGTGTAGCGATAGACGGTGGTGAAAAATTGCGGTCGGGTTTGTCTCTCGAAATCCGGTGATTCGCTCGTATTCCGCGAGAACTGGTCCGAACTCCCGCTCTCTCAGATCACCGCCGCCACGTCCAGTTCCGCGAAGAGACATCACACGTGTGAACTCGGCAGCGTCCAGCATCGGGACTTCCCTTTTGCAGCGCCAGCACCAAAGGATCTTCATACAGCGAGTTCCACCCCGCGGCGTCGATTTTACGGCACGATCAGGGAAGAAGCAGCGGGCGCGGGCTCACCTGTTCCTGCGGGGAAGAATCCGCGCAGGAAATCGAGATAGGCGCGGCCGCGTTTGCGCGCGTTGTTGTTATCAAGCTCGAGGCGCTGCAAAAAGACCAGCAGGCCGAGGATATCGGCGTCGCGCGTCTGCGCCATTCCGCCGCGCTCGGTTTCCTGCTTGCGAAATTCGGCGATGGCGGTTTGTACCAGGCGGCAGATATTAGCGGCGATGGGATTATCGGGCCGGGTCTCGTAGTAAACGCCGCTTTGGAGCGTGCGGTACGTGCGGACGAGGGCTTCGAGCGCCTCGCGAACATCGAAATCGACCGCGCCGTGCGTGGCGAGGGCAGCGTCCAAAACGCTTCGCGCGAGATAGAGCAGTAACGGCTCGTGATCGCGCAAAAACTCTTCGGTGACGCGAATGTCCTGGTTGGGAAACTGGCGCGGGTCGGCGCGCTCGACCTTTTCGTGCTGGTGCGCTTCGCGCAGATATTCGCAATCGAGCGGGCAATCGACCGTCACTTCGCGCTCGGTGCCGCAGCAGGTGGTGCAGATATCGCCGCGCACGCCGGGACAGAAACGCTTGGGCCGGCGCACGTGGCAGATGGCACAGGACATTTACTTAGTATAGAAGGAGGAGCGAAGCCGCGTGGCCGTTACGAATCTGTTCATCAAAGTGGAAATCGAGCATGACGAAGAAGAGACGCCGGAGCGGCTCGGCGCCGAGATCTGCCGGCAAATACTGAAGATTTACGGCGTGCGCAGGGCGGAGCTCACAAACTTCCACGTGGTTGAAGAGTAGCCGGCCTGCTCATTTCTCGATCCGGCCGGGAATGGGTCGGGCGGCCGGGCGCCGCGGGGAAACCGAAATCTTCACATTCCTGAATTCGCCGGCTTCATCGAAAGATCCGACGCCTGCTTGGCCCGCGCCGAGGCTGAGATCGACGGCGTGAAGCGCGGGGACCGGTTGGCCATCGACGGTGACGGTAACGGTTCCGGTTTCGGCGTCGTGCGTCAGAATTACGTGAAACCAGCGCCCGGTGTCTGAGAACGCGGAGGGGCCCCGCTGCGAGCTGATGCGCACGCGCTCACCTCCGAAAACATGAAAGATTCCATTATGCACGGGCTGCTTTTCGCCGGTGTCCGCGGAGAGATGCGCGTAGTCAAAGTGCGCGGGATCCTGATAAGCGAAGACGAGCATCAACGATTTTCCCAGCGGCTTCACGTCGGCCTCGAGAGTCATGCGCTGATATTTTGGGACCTGGGCGAGCGCAAACTGGATGGGACGGCGCGGGCCGGGTAGCGGACCGCGGTGCTGGACGAGGCGAAGAACCTGCGCGCCTTCGTCCTGGTCGATCTTCCAGTCCGAAGCGACAGGCACGGTCCAGTCGCGGTGAAAGGCGGTCAATTGATCGGCGGCATAGGCCGCCAGCGCGAGCGCCACAAGAGCCAGCAGCTTCATGCGTTCATCATAGCGTGCGCGCCCGCCGCATCAGTGGACACCGGCGCCCAACATCTGTTCGAAGGTCCGGCGAAAGAACGAATCGGTCATGCCGGCTATGTAATCGCAGACCACGCGATGCGGCGGTTCATCTGGAACGGCCTCGCGGTAGGTTTCGGGCATGCGGTCGGGATGCGCGAGAAAGAATTCGAACAGCTCGGCCATTCTTTCAGTCGAGCTGCGGCGGTCCTGATCGACGACCTGCGCCGAGTACACATGCCGGTAGAGAAAACTTTTCAACTGGCGAGAAGCGTTTCCGGCAGTGGCAGTGAAAGCGGCGAGGCGGCGCGGGTACGCGCGAACGTCATCGACGGTTTGGACACGCGACTCCCTGACGGCTTCCTCGGTACCGTCAATCAGGCCGGAGACTAGCGCATCGACCAACTGGCGCAGCACCTCGTGGAATTTCTCGCGTGGTGTTGCGCCGGGAAACTGGGTTTCGATGGCCTCGTAGATTTCGGCATAAGCGGTGGCTCCGGCGGCGACATCGCCGGCGGTGAACAGACCGGCGGAGAAGCCGTCGTCCAGGTCCGCGGTATTGTAAGCCGCCTCATCGGCGAGATCGATCAACTGCGCTTCGAGGGGCGGGCGCTGGCCGGGCAGGTACTCATCGAGCTCGGGAATTTCGCCGGGAGCAAAATCGCGCGAATGCTTGGCCATTCCTTCGCGCACTTCGAAGGTGAGATTTAAGCCGGGAAAGCGGGCATAGCGCTGTTCGAATTTCTCGACGATGCGCAGCGCATGGAGATTGTGATCGAAGCGGTCGCCGAAGCGGCGCATTTGGCGGTCGAGCGCTTCCTCTCCGGCGTGGGCAAACGGCGGATGGCCGATGTCATGGACCAGCGCCAGCGCCTCGGTCAGGTCTTCATCCAGTCCCAGCACGGAAGCGACCGTGCGGGCGATCTGCGCGACTTCGATGGTGTGGGTCAACCGGTTGCGAAAATGATCGGAAAGGCCGGGCGTGAAGACCTGGGTCTTGGCCTCCAGGCGGCGAAACGCGCGGGCGTGGATGATGCGGTCGCGGTCCCGCTGAAAAGGGCCGCGATAGGGATGATCGGGTTCCGGGTAGCGGCGGCCGAGGCTGCGATCAACAGGAAAACGGAGCCGCGCGAGCACCGGGCTATTGGCCGGAAAGCTCGTTCACGGCGTTAATGGCCACCTGGCTGGCCGCGCCGGGAGCGGTGCGCAGCGGCTCGAGCAATTTCCGGGCCTCAGCCGGCTTGGTTGGGGCGATGCCTTTTGCGAGCGCGATGGTGGCCTGTTCTTTGGACACGAAGATGGTGGGGTTCGCCATCAGGTCGCGGAGAATCTTTTCAGCGTCGGCAGCGCGCCCTTCAGAGAAATAAATCTGGGCAAGGGAGAAGCGTGCGAGCGACGCATAATTCTTGTCGCCGGACTCGCCCCCTTCTTTGAAGAACTTTTCGGCCTCCGCCATCTTTCCCTGGTCGGCGGCGATGGCACCCAGATAGTACTTGGCGATGGCGGCTTCGTCCGATCCTGGATACTGGGCGGCGAGCGAGCTGAATGCCTTGATGGCAGCTTCGCGCTTGGCGTCTTCGGTCGGGAAGGTAATAACGGCGCCCGGGTTGGGCGGCCCGACGGGCGCTTCCTGGATCTGGATGGCATCGGCCAGCGCCTGCTCACGCACGGCGTGCTGGTGCTGGAAATAAAAATAAGCACCGACAGCGATCAGGATGACCGCGGCGGCGATGGAGCCGTAAATCGTCAGCTCACGTCGATGCTCGGTCACGAAATCGACGGTTTGCTCGACCTCCAGCGCAAACCTGTCGGTCTTCAGTTCTTTTCGCGTGATTCTACCGGCCACAAAAAACCTCGGAAGGCGTTAACAGGGATAACCCACATGGTAGCACGGGAAATAAAACGGTGCTGGCCGCGGGGTGGCTGAAATGAGGGCGGCTGGAACCGGATTTAGGGGGCGCGGCCCTGAGTTGGCGCTGCCGGACGGCGTGCTATACTTTCATCGGTCCCCGGGCGGCCACGGGGCGGTGTGAAGTTTCGGAAAAAAGATTCTTGACTTGCCCGAAGTCTCCATTACAATTTTGAGTGGCGCTAGTTAGAAAAAACGCGGGCTAGGCGAAATGTTCAAAACAAAAAAAACAAGGCCTGTTATCCTGCCGGATGAGGAACGATATACCAGCAACGACGTCGCGCGGATCTCCGGTGTGAGCCTGCGCCAGTTGCAATGGTGGGACGAGCGCAAAGTCGTTTCGCCGCGGCAGGATGGTCACAAGCGCGTTTACATGCCGCAGGAGGTGGTGGAAATTTCAGTCATCGCCGAGCTGCGGCGCAAGGGCTTCTCGCTGCAGAAAATCCGCCGAGTGCTGAAGTATCTACAGCGCGAAATGGGCAAGCGGCTGAGCGATGCGATCTCGAGCGAATCCGAGATCCACCTGCTGACCGACGGTAAGTCGATTTATCTCGAAGAAAGTGCGGACCGCATTATCGACCTGCTGAAGAACGCGCGGCAGCCAATGTTTTTAGTCTGCGTGACCGACCAGGTGCGTCGATTCTCTGCCGTGCCTCTGCGCAAGCCGGCAAAATCGGAAGTCGCGGGCGCAATGCGTAAAGCGCGGGCGCTTTAGATTACCAAGTCAGATTGGCGTCTTTGGCCAGGCGAGCGGGTGCGGTGCCTGGCTCGCGCATCACTTCCAGCGTGCCCGTGATCGCCTCCCGAAAGTTGTTTCTCCTGAGAGCAACAACGCGGCAAACTCGGTACCCCAAAACCCTCCCGCCTGGTCCCGGTGAATGATTACCGTGAACGTGCTCATAATCCAAAAGCGGGCGGCCGCATTCTAAGGCGTCGATCCAGCTTTTTTCGGCAGCATCGGCCGCACCACCAGCGTCACGATGATCATCACGGCCGAAAAAGCCGGGAGCACCAGCAGGCCGGTCTTGATGCGGGTCGACTCTGTGCCGGCGATTGCGCCGATAATACGCGAGCTGACGGCAAGTCCGATCCAGCCTGACGTGATGGCGACACCCATGGCGGTCGCAGTCATTTTGGGAAACGCATCGCCGACCATAGCGAGAGTCGTCGGAAACACCGGCGCCATCGAGAGGCCGGCACAGAAGACCAGCGCGCCGGCGACGACCGGGTCGGAAGTTTGCAACATAGCGTACGTCGTGATGGCCATTAGTATGGAGGCGACGAGGGTGACGGTCGGAGCGGAAACCTTGATCAGGATCGGCGAGACCACGACGCGGCCGATGAGCAACCCCAGCGCAAAACCGAGCGAAAGAATTTTGAGCGCCCGCGCTTCCGGAACACCCTGCGCGATCAGGTGGCTGGTAAGCCAGTTCCACACGCCCACTTCGCAAGAGACGTAGAGAAACAGCAAAAACGACAGCAGAAACAGCGCGGGCCGGCCGAGCAGCGGCCCGGCTTCGGAGAATTTGAATCCGCGCTCTCCGGTGGGCGCCGGCATGGGCGTGGCGGCGTGCAGGATCAGCGTGGCGACCGTGAGCACAGCGACGAGATAGCAGAGCCCGATGGTATTTCCGGCAAGGAAAAAGCCGCCGATCGCCGGCGTGAGCAGCCCACCCAAACCAAAAAACAGATTGAGCAGATTCAATACGCTGGCACGGCGTTCTTCGCTGATGTCGCTCACCAGCGCATTGGCAGCGGTCACGATGATGCCGCCGCCCAGGCCCAGAAGAAAAATGAACGCGAGCACGGCTCCGTACGACGGCGAATTGGGAAGCGCGAATAGAGCGATGGTGATGAGGCCGAGGCCGAGCAGCAAGCCCGACTTCTTGCCCTTGTTATCGATGAGCGGTCCGACGGATACGGACGCGATGATCAGGCCGATGGCTTGTGCGAGTGCGATCGTGCCCTTTTGATCCTCGGTCAGGCTGAGCTTCGTCGCCAGTTGAGGGAGCAAGGTGCCCAGCATAGCGGCGATCATGCCGTAAACCAGAATGGCGAGGATGGCCGCAGGAATCAGGCGGCCCTTGGAGACGGCGGCAGACATAGAGCCTGATAGTAGCAGAAACGTGCGGAAGGCGGGCGGCGTGACTGGAACTAATGAGCCGGCGCGAGGGGGAGTTCATTTGGTGTCCTCGCGGCAGGGCGTGTTATCATCAGTATGAGATGGTGATAACATGATCCGGACGCAAGTGAGCTTGGACGAGACAGAGTACGCTCTGGCAAAGAAGGAAGCCGCGGCCCTAGGAATTTCTGTCGCGGAGCTTGTCCGGCGGGCCATCAGGCGCATGCTTCCGTCCGAGAGCCGTGCGCCGTGGATGCGCTACGCAGGTTTCGTGGAATCAGGTAATCCGCGATCCAGCCGGTTGCTCGATGAAATCGTGTATGGCTCAAAGGACTGAGTGCTATGTGGATACTTCGGCTTTGATCGCTTTTCTCGATCGCTCTGACAGCTACCATCCACTGTTCCGGAAGTTATTTGCCAGCCCGCCGCGGCTGGTTTCATCCGCACTGGTCGTTGCTGAGGGACATGCCTGGTTTCTCCGGCGCTACGATCAGAACCGCGCGATCCAGTTTCTTAATTTCATCAGCGAACTGTCGCCTCTCACTCTGCATCCGTTCGGGGCCGGCGAACTGGCCAAGGCTGGCCGCCTGATCAAGAAGTTTTCCGATCAGGCGCTGACGCTGGCCGATGCGCACGGCCTGGTGGTCATGAACGAGCGCAGGATTTCTGCGTGCTGGTCAACGGATCGGCATCTCGGGCTGATGGGCGCTGAACTGGTCATCTAGCCGGCGCAGACCGGCACTCAGGCGAAGTGATACTTCTCAGCTTTCTCGTCCCAGATGATCTTCTTCTGGTGTTTGAATGACAACGTCGCCATGTGCCCGGAAATCGCCGCCTGCTGGCCGACGGTCGGCGGCGCAATCACCGTGCCATGGCCGCGCACGGCTTCGATGAAGTTCCGGATGTGATTGATGGCGCCGTCCTGCTCGCCGAAATCTTTCATCCCGTTCATGTGGACTTCGGGGCGCGACGTGATGTTGGACGCCGCGTTCCGGTATTTTTCGGGATAAAAATAGAGGTCCTGCCGGTTGAGCACTTCGATGGTGCCTTCGTTGCCGCAGAACTGCTCGCCGTAGCCATAGTGCACGTTGCCGAAATAGCAACTGTAGTTGATGTGAAAACGGTCGGGATATTCGTAAATCGCGCTTAGCGTGTCGGGTACGTCGCGGTCATCGGTTTTATCCGTCCATCGATAGATGCCGCCCGAGGCCATGCAGGAAAGCGGCACCGTTTTCGACAACACGAAATTCACGATATCGGTCTGGTGCACCAGCAGGTCGGTCGAGATGCCGCCAGAATAATCCCAGTAAAGCCGCCATTGGAAATAGCGATGCGCGTCCCAGTCGCGTTTGGGCGCCGGGCCGAGAAATTTCGGCCAGTCTGTGTTTTCCGGATTGGCGTCGGGAGGAACGTAATAGCGCCACGCCGGATCGTTCGGTGCGGAATTGCGGTACCAGAATGCGCGGACGTAGTGCACATCGCCGATGTGGCCGGCGTCGACCATGTCTTTGGCCATCTTGTAGAGCGACGAGCTGCGGTTTTGCGTGCCCACCTGGACGATCTTGCCGGATTTTTTCCACTCGTTGACGATGTCGAAGCCCTCTTCGATGGTGTGAGCCAGCGGCTTTTCGATATAGACATTCTTGCCGGCGCGCAGCGCGTCGATGGCCATCTCATGATGCAAATGCTCCGGCGTCATGATGAACACCGCGTCGATGGATTTGTCCTTCAGCAGTTCGCGGTAGTCGTCGTAAGTTTTCGGCGTCACGCCGTACACCGTCTGGATACGGTCCTTGGCGCGCGCCAGGTGTCCGGTGTAGGTGTCGCAGATCGCAGTGACGACGACATCCGCCGGCACAGCCGTATGCAACCAGTTGAGGGCCGCGTAGCCGCGCGTTCCCACGCCGATCCACGCGATGTTGATCTTTTCGTTCGCCCCTTGCGCGCGCAGAATCGCAGGCGCCGCGAGCACCGCAGCGGACTTCAAAAGGTCGCGACGTGGTAATCCATCAGGCATCTTTGGCTCCTTTGTCGGGCTTAAGAACCATCATAACAATCCTGGCCTATCGCCCCGCGAGCTCCCGCAAATCCGAAATCCAGTGGTCCGGCGCCCATTTCTCGAGCGCCGCCGGATCGCCGTAACCGTAGCGCACCGCGCAAATCTTTACGCCCGCGCGCCGGCCCGCTTCCATGTCCGCAGGAGAATCACCGACCATCAGGCACTCATCCGCACTTGCGCCGAGTCCCTTCAGTGCGGCGATGATGACATCCGGCGCAGGTTTGTACGGGATGCCGTCGCTGCCTTGCACGTGATCGAAGTGCTGCAGCAAGCCGAAATGTTCGAGCACCAGACGTGTTCCGGCGGTGCTCTTGGTTGTGGCAGTCGACTTCCTTCCGCTGAGAGTCTCCAGCGCTTCCACGACGCCCGGGTAAATGCGCGTACCCGCATGCCGCCTCGCGCGATAGTTCAGCGAATAGTCCCCGCTCAATTTGTCGATATCCGCTTCGTTCAAATGCGGCGCCAGTTCGCGAAACACCGCACGCAGCTCGCGCCCCACATAGCCGCGCAGCAATTCAAAACTTATCGGCGCGCAACCCACCGCCGCCAGCACCTCGCTCTGCGCGCCGCAAATATCCGCCGCTGAATCGAGCAGCGTGCCGTCGATGTCGAACAGGTATACCGGATATTGCGGAATCACAGGACCGGGCTGTCGTTCCCCAGCAAGGCGCGCCGCACGATCTTGATGGGCGGAAAACCCTGCCGCAGAAAAGCGTCGTGGAAATCGAGCAGCGTGAACGTCGCGCCGCGCTGCTTGCGGTAATCCTCGCGCAGCTTCAAAATTTCGAGCTTGCCCAGCGTATAAACCAGGTAGGTCGGGTCGGAAGTGCCCCGCTTGGTTTCGAGCTCCGCCACCGCGTGCGTCTGATGGCCCTCCTTTACGAAGAAATCTACGGCCTGGTCGAACGTCATCTTGCCGGTATGCATCTCGATACCCACGATGTAGCGCGCATTGCGCAGCAGCGCGTCCTGCAGTTGGCCGAGCCGAAGTTTCGGGTCGCCGTTGCCATAGCCTTCATCGAGCATCATCTGCTCGCAATAGTGCGCCCAGCCTTCGGCATTCGTGCCGGCCCCGATCAGTTTGCGTACTTTCGACGGCGCCTGCTTCACCCAGAGGAACTGCACGTAGTGCCCGGGATAAACTTCGTGAACGCCGGTCGAAACGATCGTGCCGCGATTGAAATCTTCCATGAGTTCTTCGCTCCGCTCGCGGCTCCAGCCGGGTTCCGGCAGCGTAACGTTGAAGAACGCCTCTTTCGCGACCTTCTCGAACGGCCCCGGCGTGTCCATCGAGGCCGTCGTCAGCGCGCGCATGAAGGGCGGCGTCTCTTCGACGATCGGCTCGACCGTGGATGGAATCGTCGCGATCTTGTGCTCGATGACGAACCGGCGCATGCCGCCCAGCGCATCGCGAAACGTCTGCAACAGTTGATCCGGCGCCGGATGATCTTTTTCCAGCTCTTGAAGAATCTCCTGCGGCGTGCGCTTGGGATCGATCTTCGCTGCGGTTTTCCGAAACGCTTCCTGGTTCTCGTGAAGATTGCGGAAGCCGATTTCCAGCAATTGATCGACCGGCGTGTCGACCATTTCGTCGTACGAGAGTTTCTTCGCGTAATTCGCGGCGCCAATCCGGAAATCGCCCTTCGACCGCGCCAGCAGATTATTCTTTAGAAATTTCTGATAATCTTCGAGGCCCGAGATCACTGCCTGGTTCGCGTCATGAAATTCGGCAAGCAACCCAGTGTCGCTGACCGTCTTGAATGCCGCCGGCACATCGTTCTTGAAGAACGCGATATTGCCCGGCAATTGCTCGAGCGCCACTTCGGTATAAATGCGCGGAGGATTGCGAAGATTCCTGCGCGCCTCGCCCAGAACCGTAGTCATGCGGCGCTCGCGCTCAATCAGCGATCTCAACCGCTCCGCCGCCGGCGCAAACGTGCGGCTTATGATGACGTACGCGCTGCTGGTCATGCCGCTCGAATACGTGTCCGGATTCTTCTCCCACATCCGGATGGTTTCCAGCTCCAGCAACTGGCTTTCGATATTGCGGATCACCAGCTCGCGGTCGGCGGCCTCTTCCGGTGACAGAACCGCGGCTGGGAACTGCTCGAACTCCGTGAGAAAGTGCCGCAGCGCGCGGATCTCTGCGGCGATCGTCGCAAGCGCGTAATCTTCGAGCTGCGAATCGTATTGGTGAAAGCCGGCGCTGGTTCCGGCGGTAGGATTGTAATGAAAGTAATCGTCGAAATAGCGGTCCACCAGCCGGTCGAAATCGGCCGGAGTCGCCTTGGGCGCGGCGTACAGCGCGCCGGCAGCGACCAGCAAAAGCAGCCATCGCATATTTAATTCCAGCCTAACAGAGGAACGTTTGGGGGCGGTGCGCGCGGCATCGCCTACGTCGGCGTCTCACGCCGGAAATCTGCTACCCTCAAACTTCTGATGATGCCGGAAGTGGCTCCTGTCCGTGCTGGCGAAGAGATCGATGTTCGCGAGCTGGCGGCCTACTTGCGCGGCAAAGTCGAGGGTATCGAGCGCGGCGTTACGGTCGAGCAGTTTCCCGGCGGCCACTCGAACCTGACGTATCTCGTCCGCGCGGGTGATCGCGAATATGTCTTGCGCCGGCCGCCGCTCGGTCCCGTCGCGCCTAAAGCGCACGATATGGCGCGCGAGTATCGCGTGCTCGCCGCTGTGCACCCCGTTTTTCCGCCTGCACCACGGGTCTTCCTGGTCTGCGAAGATCCCGCGGTGATTGGTGCAACTTTTTTTCTGATGGAGCGTCGCCACGGCGTGGTCCTGCGCCGCGACGTCCCCACGGAATTCGCGCGCCGGCCGGATTTTCCGCGCCGCGCAAGTCAAGGCTTCATCGATTGCCTCTCGCAACTGCATTTGATCGATATCGAGCAGCACGGTCTCCGGTCGCTCGGCAAGCCTGAAGGCTTTCTCGAACGCCAGGTGCACGGATGGAGCGAGCGTTGGGAGCGCGCGAAGACCGAAGAGCTGCCGGGTATGGACCCTCTGCTTCGGTGGCTCGTTACTAGAATGCCGGAGGCCGGAACTCCCACTCTTGTCCACAACGATTTCAAGCTCGACAACATCATGCTGGACGCGCGCGATCCCGGCCGCGTAGAGGCCGTGCTCGATTGGGAGATGACCACGGTAGGTGAGCCGCTGGCCGATCTGGGCTGCACCCTTTGTTATTGGACGCAGGTGGGCGATCCCGAAATGCGCGGCGGTGCGCTCAGCGGCATCACCGCAGAGCCAGGATGGCTGACGCGCGCCGAACTCGTCGAGCGGTACGCGAAAAACACCGGCCGCGACACCTCCAATCTCGGCTATTACGAAGTCTTCGGCCTCTTCAAGCTCGGGGTCATCTTGCAGCAGATCTATTTCCGCTATCATCGCGGCCAGACGCGCGACGAACGGTTCCGCGATTTTCATCTGCGGGTGCGCGGGTTGATGCGCGCGGCGGTTGAGATGTCGGAGCGCCTCGGTTGAGCTCGCTTTACCTCATCCGTCACGGCCAGGCCGGCCTGCGCCACGCCTACGACACGCTTTCCGATCTCGGCCGCTCGCAGGCTCGCCTCCTCGGCGAATACCTGGCGCGGCAGGGCGTGCAATTTCGGGCGGTCTACTCCGGCCGGCTCAACCGCCAGCACGAGACGGCTCGTGAAGTGACGAGCGCCATGGCCCGCGCGGGCAGCGGTGCGCCCGAAATCGAAATCGATCCGCGCTGGAATGAATTCGATCTCGATGCTGTCTTCCAGTCGATCGCTCCGCGCCTGGCGTGTGACGACCCGGTGTTTTGCGCCGAACACGAAAAGCTCACGAGTATGCTGGCCGATGACACTTCCACCGTTCACCGCTCCTGGACCATGGCCGATACGCTGGTGGTGCGCGCCTGGGTCGAGGCGCGATATGAAGTGCCCTGTGAATCCTGGGCCGCATTTCGCGAGCGCGTTATCGGCAGTCTCGAAACGCTGAACCGTTTTGGCTCCGGTGAATCGGTCGCGGTTTTTTCCTCCGCGACGCCCATCGCACTCTGGGTGGGAATGGCTCTCGGATTGAATGGACGCCATGTGATGCGCCTGGCCGGCGTCACCTATAATGCCGCGCTCACCACCATGCGGGTGCGCCAGGACGATCTCGCGCTTTACAGCTTCAACGGCACGCCGCATCTGGCCGAGCCGCACTTGCGGACATTCCGATAGCGTTATGCCTGCGTACCAGATCGCCCAGTTGCGGGAAATGATCGGCCGTGAAGTCGGATCGAGCGGCTGGCTCACCCTCGATCAGGCGATGATCGATTCATTTGCGAGCGTCACGGGCGATCGCCAGTGGATCCACACCGATCCGCTACGCGCAAAAACCGAATCGCGCTTCGGCCGAACCATCGCCCACGGCTTTCTGACGTTGTCACTGCTGAGCCGCCTCAGCCGCGAAGCGTTCGAGATTCGCGGTGATTTCCGGATGCGCATCAATTACGGCCTTAACCGGCTACGCTTCCCCGCGCCGGTGCCGGTCGATTTCCGCATTCGCGCGCGCTTTGTGCTGCAAGCGCTCGAGGATATCGAAGGCGGCCACCAGATTACCTGGCTCGTCACGATAGATGTCGAAGGGCAGTCCAAACCGGCGCTCGTGGCCGAGTGGTTGATTCGGCTTTACCGCTGATCGGGTTTCGGCAGCAGATGCTTCTGGATTTTCCCCATGGCATTCCGCGGCAGCTTGTCGACCGCGATAAATTTCCGCGGCACCTTGAACGACGCGAGCGACGCCCGGCAGCGCGCTTCGATTTCTGCCTCGTCGAACGCGTTCCGCGCCACCACAAATGCCACCGGAATTTCGCCGCGCAACCGGTCCGGCACCCCCACCACCGCGGCTTCCGCGATCTCCGGTTGCTCGAGCAGAAATTCCTCGACCTCGCGCGGATAAATATTGAACCCTCCTGAAATGACCAGGTCGCTGCGCCGTCCGACCAGCGTGTAATAACCGTCGGGCGAGCGCACGGCCAGGTCGCCCGTGCGAAACCAACCGTCCACAAAAGCTTCGCGTGTGGCGTCCTCGCGGTTCCAGTAACCGCGGAAAATATTCGGGCCGCGCAGGTAGATCTCGCCGGTCTCGCCGTCAGCGGCCGGCCGGCCTTCAGAAGCCAGCAGCCGGATCGAGACGCCGGGCAGCGGAAAACCGACCGTGCCGGCGCGACGTTCCCCGATATACGGATTGCTGAGATTCATGAGCGTTTCGCTCATCCCGTAGCGCTCCAGAATCGTGTGGCCGAATAGCGCGCGAAACTCTTCAAGCACCTGTGCGGGCAGCGGCGCCGATCCCGAAACGAAGAGCCGCATCGACTTGCCGATCTCGCGCGCTGTCTCCGGTGGAGTTTCGAGCAGCCGGACATAAATAGTCGGCACGCCGAAAAACAGCGTGGGCCGGAAATCCAAAAATGTTTCCGTGGCTTTCTGGTGTTCAAAGCGCTCGAGCAATCGCATGCGGCAGCCGCTGATCAGCCAGCAAACCAGGCCATTTCCCAGCCCGTGCACATGAAAAAGCGGCAGCGGCAACAGAAGCCGGTCGGCGCTCGTGATCTGCCAGGCGGTCAGCAGATTTAACGCGTTCGATGCAAAATTGTTATGCGTGAGTACCGCGCCTTTGGACGTCCCGGTCGTCCCGGAGGTGTAGACAATCGCTGCCGGCGCATCGCCGTCGAGCGCCACGGCTTCTCGTTCACTCCCGGAGACTCCTTTCGCCTGCTGAATCAGTTCCGCTGTTTCGGCCGCACCTACTACCGCCCTCGGCTGCGCGTCTTCCACGATGTGCGCGATTTCCCGGTCGCGATACAGAATATTGATCGGCACGAAGATCACGCCGAGCTTCACGCACGCCAGAAACAGGTCGATGATTTCGAGACCGTTGCCGAGGTAAACGCACAGGCGGTCGCCGGGCGCGAATCCGCCGGCCGCCAGCACCCGGGCCAGGCGGTTGCTTCTGTCGTCGAGTTCTCCAAACGTGCAAGATTCGCGGCGTCCATCCGAAGCCACAAACTCGATCGCCTGGGTCTCCCGCCGTCCTACCAGTGAGAGATCAAATAGCTGAGCGAGGTTCATTTCGGCTGAGTGGCGCGGCCGCGGCTTAAAAAAAACCGGGAAGCCCCGAGCATTATACAGCCTCAATCCGGCATTGAATGCCGGTTAAACCGAGTTGAATGGAGATTTTTAGCGGTTCGCCGGAGAGAAAGATTCGGCAGCAGTGGCAGGACGAGTCCCGGATGCGACAGGCTCGCCAATGCGCATCTCTTTCCAGTCGTAACGGAATTCCTGGCCGCAATCCAGGCACACGACATACGTGCCATGCCGATTGGAAGAGGTTGCCATCTTACGGCTGGGCGTTAGAGGAAACGTGATTCGATTGTGCGAACATCCGAAGAGCGCGTTGAGTAAAGACCCTAACATGGTACCTTCCCTCACTTACTTAGATACATGATACGGGATAAGAGTTTCAATGTTACTACAGGTAGGTTGAGTAATGGCATAAAAGTTTTGGATATACCGTTATTTACCGTGCTTTCCGGCACTTGTGACTGGGATTGCCGGATATGCCGCTCCACTGATAGTGATACGAAGATTTTTAGCGTTTCAGATGCGCGAGCTTGGATGCAATCGCTTCCCCGATCTGTATGCCGTGAAAACGGCCATTTTCGATGAAAATCTCACTGGTGTGCATGCCCGCCACAATCACGCCCGCCAGGTAAACACCTGAGCGCTCGCTTTCGAGCGTCTGCGGATCGGTACGCGGCCGCAGCGTGACCGTGTCCAGGGTAACTCCTAGGGAATTCAAGAATTGAAGATCGGGACTGTAACCGGTAAGTGCAAAAACGAAATCATTCTTTAATAAAACTTCACCTTCCGGCGTATCGAGCCGAATCGCGTCGGGCCGGATTTCCACAACCTTAGACCGGAAGTAAGATTTAATCTCACCCTTCTTAATCCTATTTTCTATATTCGGGCGAATCCAATACTTCACTTTTTCGGATATTTTGTCGCCACGATGAATCAGCGTCACTCGGGCTCCGGTCCAGAAAAGCTCGAGCGCCGCGAGCGAAGCCGAGTTCTTGGCTCCGATTACAGCAACATCCTGATCGTAATAGGGATGGGGCTCTTTGTAATAGTGCAGAACTTTCGGCAAGTCTTCGCCGGGGACAGCCAGCAAACTGGGCACATCGTAGTATCCGGTGGCGAGCACGAGCTTGCGCGCGGGGTAGTTGTGGTGGCAGCCGTAGCGGTCGGTGGTGAGCACTTCGAAAGCGCCGTCTGAGCCGCGGACGGTATCTACCTTTTCGTATTGGTGGATATCCAGCTTGTAGTGGTCGGCCACGCGCCGGTAATACTTGAGCGCCTCTGTGCGGTTGGGCTTCTCGTTCAGGCTGGTCATCGGGATATCGCCGATTTCGAGCAGCTCCGGCGTGGTGAAGAAGACCAGGTTGGTCGGGTAGTGGTAAAGCGAGTTGGTTAAACAGCCCTTTTCGATCAGGACGGCGGTCAGACCGCGCCGTTTCAGCTCGATGCCGCAGGCGAGCCCGGTAGGCCCGGCGCCGACCACCACCGCATCGAAAGGCGTCACAGCTTGCTTTCGATCTCCTTGTAGACTTGGTCGAGCGCGGCGGGCAGCGCGCCGGAGTCTTTTCCGCCGCCTTCGGCCATATCGGGGCGGCCGCCGCCCTTTCCGCCTACCGCCTGGGCGACCGCACCGACGAGCTTGCCGGCATGCACCTTGGCGGTCAGATCTTTTGTTACTGCGGAAACGATGGACACGTTAGAATCGACTGCCGAGGCCAGCACCACCACGGCCGACTTCCATTTGTTACGCAGCGAGTCCGCGAGCGCGCGAAGTTGGGGGCGATCCATGCCGTCCAGCCGCACGGCCAGCACTTTGACGTTATTTATCGTACGGGCCTGGCTTTCCAGATCGCCGGCAGCGGATTGGGCCAGCTTGTTTTTGAGCTGTTCGACCTGTTTTTCCAGGCTGCGCTCGCGCGCCAGCAGGTTTTCCACATGCTCGACCAGTTCGGGTTCGGAAACGTTCATCATTTTTGCGAGACGTTGTACGGCGCCGGTGGTGTGCTGGAACTGCTCGACCGCGCGCTCTCCGCTAACAGCTTCGATGCGCCGAACGCCAGCCGAGATGCTGGATTCGTAGACGATCTTGCAGACGCCGATATCGCCGGTGCGGGAAACGTGGGTGCCGCCGCACAATTCCTTGCTGAAATCCGGGATGGAGACCACGCGCACGCGGTCGCCGTATTTTTCGCCGAACAGAGCCATAGCGCCGGTGCCAATGGCCAAATCGAGCGGCATAATTTCGGTCTCCACCGCGATATTAGAAAGGATCTCCTGGTTCATGAGCCGCTCGACTTCTTCGATCTCGGCGTGGTCCATGGCGGTGTAGTGCGTGAAATCGAAGCGCAGGCGGTCGGGCGCCACTACGCTGCCGGCCTGCTTGACGTGCGTGCCCAGGACTTTCCTCAGCGCAGCATGCAGCAGGTGGGTTGCGGTGTGATTGCGCATGGTCGAGTGCCGCACTGGATCATTCACGCGCGCCCAGATTTCATCGCCGGTGCGGATCGGCGCATGCACTGCCACGCGATGGACCGAGAGGCCGGGAAGCGCCGGATAAGTGGTTTCGACGTCGGCCAGCTTTTCGTCTTTTTCGGAGTAAAAACCGCCCTGATCGCCGACCTGGCCGCCGGTTTCGGCGTAGAACGGAGTCTCGTTGAGCACGACCTCGGCGCGTTGGCCCGGCCCGACCTGCTCGACCGGCTGCTGATCGACCAGCAAGCCGACAACGACCGCGTGAGTTTCGAGGTGATCGTAGCCGACGAAGTGCGTGCGGCCTTTTTCGAGCAGCGCCTGATAGGCCGGAGCGATAGCGCCCTTGGCAGCGCCCTTCCAGCTTGCGCGGGCACGTTCGCGCTGCTCCGTCATTTCGCGATCGAAACCGGCGCGGTCGATCGTAAGGCCGCGATCGCGGGCCATATCTTCCTGCTCGTCGAGCGCCAGGCCATAAGTGTCGTACAGCTTGAACGCGACCGCGCCGGGCAGCACGGAATCGCGGAGCGATTTGACCTCGTCGTTGAAGACTTTTTCCGCTACCAGGAACGTGGTCGCGTAGCGGTGTTCTTCATCCTTGACGACGCGCGCCACACGCTGCACGCTCTCCATCAACTCCGGATAGCCCGGCCGCATCGTTTCCGCGACAAAGCCGGTGAGCTGGTAAAGGAACGGCTGTTCGACTCCCACCATGCGCGCATGGCGCATGGCGCGCCGCATGATTTTGCGCAGCACGTAGCCGCGGCCTTCATTCGATGGCAGCACGCCGTCATGGATCAAAAATGCGGTCGCGCGGGCGTGATCGGCGGCGATGCGCAGCGCCGTATCCACTTTGGGGTCGCCGCCATAGGCCATGCCGCCGCCGAAAAGCTCCGCGGCGCGATCGATGATGGGCCGGATCAGGTCCGTATCGTAGTTTGAAAGTTTTCCCTGGAGCACGGCGGCGACGCGCTCGAGCCCCAGACCGGTATCGATGGACGGCCGTGGCAGAGGCGTCAGCTTGCCCGTAGCGTCGCGGTCGTACTGCATGAACACCAGGTTCCAGATTTCGACGTAACGTCCTCCGGCATCGCTCGGAAATGGCTCATCGGCGCGTCCGGGCTCGGCCGCTTCCGGACCCAGATCGTAATGAATTTCCGAACACGGACCGCACGGGCCGGTATCGCCCATCTGCCAGAAATTGTCGGCCTCATCGCAGCGGAAGATGCGGCTCTTAGGCACGCCGGCCACTTTTTGCCAGAGCCGATCGGCATCGTCATCCTCGCGGAAGACCGTGACGTAGAGCTTGTCTTTGGGAAGCCCGTAATCTTTGGTGACCAGATCCCAGGCGAACTCGATGGCTTCGGCTTTGAAATAGTCGCCGAAAGAAAAATTGCCCATCATCTCGAAAAACGTGTGATGGCGGCGCGTGTAGCCGACGTTTTCGAGATCATTGTGCTTGCCGCCGGCGCGCACGCATTTCTGTGCTGTGGTAGCGCGCTTGTAATCGCGCTTCTCCAGTCCAAGGAAAACTTCCTTGAACTGATTCATCCCGGCGTTGGTGAACAGCAGCGTCGGATCATTCGCCGGAACGAGCGAAGAGCTGGGCACGAGCTTGTGCCCGCGGGCGCAAAAGAAGTCCAGAAACCGTTGCCGGATTTCGTTGCCTGTCACGAAGGTCCTTCTTGAAAGCGGTGGTACACCTATTTTGGCACACCGCCGCGAAGACTTCGAAGGCAGCTCCGGGCAATTAAGGCGATTCGAGTTTCGCTATAGCGCCCGCCGTCCCTGGATGATGTGGATCAGCAGTACCACAATGGCAATGATCAGCAGAATGTGAATGAACCCGTAGAGTGTGTACGAGGTGACCATCCCGAGCAGCCATAGGATCAACAGAATGACGAAAATTGTCAGCAGCATGACGTTTTTCTTCTCCTGATTTTTCTTGCCGCACGGGAGCGATACGCCCACGAAACGACAACCGAGGTTGTGCAATCGGCCTACCACTTACCACTGAAGATCTCTTCCATCGTGATCTTGATTACCAATGAGGCCCGCGGCGTGTCCGGCAAGAAGTACCTGCAAAGAAGGCAGGATTTACAGGGCGACGAGGTTGTTTTCCTAACAGAGCGCGGCACAAGCATGGACGTTATGACGGATTGGCGTCCGGCATGCAGTAGGTAAAGACGTCATGACCGGTCACTGCGGAGAGGAGGTCTCTTACCGGCTTCCGCGCACCTTGTCATCATGGCAAGCTTCGCAGTTACCGCGGATTGCTATCTCTGCCGCAGGCGTTTTACAGGTCCTCATCGATTTTGTTCCCGTTCCTATTCCGGTCAAGACCGGTCGTGGGTTTTCAGACGGAGGTGAAAGGAGGTGAAAAACGATGGCGGAACAAACCCAAAATCAGCCGCAGGGCAATCAGCAGTTCCGGTGCCGGGAGTGCGGCAAGGTTATGAATTCGTCTAACGAACTGCGGGAGCATGAAAAGATTCATAAGGGCCAAGGCCAGCAAGGTCAGCAAGGCCAGCCACACACGGGCCAAGCCGGAGGAGGCCACTAGTTCATTCTGATTTTTCTGCCTGATGCATGAGGCGGCCCGCAAATGCGGGCTGCCTCTTTTTTTTGGTTTCCAAAAACGCTTAAGAGCCAGCTTGATCTGGTTCAATAGTTAGTTTACTATTGAACCATGATTCGGCTGAACGTCCACGAGGCCAAGACCCACCTGTCGAAGTATCTGGACAAGCTTGAAAAAGGCGAATCTATCCTCCTCTGCCGGCGCAATCATCCGATAGCAGAGATCCGGCCCATTTCAGCCCGGCGTTCCAAGCCACGGCCCATCGGCCGGGACGAAGGAAAGATTAAGCTTGGCCGGGAGTTCTTCACACCCTTGCCGAAAGAACTACTTGCTTATTTTCAGGGCGAAAAGCCTTGAGACTCCTCGTAGATACTTGCACCTTCATCTGGCTGGCGGCAGAATCCGCAAAAGTCTCTCCTGCGGCCAAAAAGCTGTTCGCCGACCCGGATAATGATGTTTTTCTGAGCGTCGTCTCCTGCTGGGAGATCTCGGTCAAACATGCGGCTGGCCGCCTCAGGCTTCCTCAGACGCCAGAGAAACTTGTGCCGGCCTACCGGGAGCGTTATGGGATAGGTGTGTTGGCGCTCGATGAAGAAGCCACGCTGTACGTGTCGCGATTACCGCCACTGCACACGGATCCGTTCGACCGGATGCTGATTTGCCAGTCGATTGTGAACGGCCTGGCGATTCTGACACCGGATCCGCTGATTTCACAGTACCCGGTTCACGTGCTTTGGTAGCGCGGCCTGTGCTGAGCGCGTCAGCGGCCGATGATGTTCATGCCGCCGATGCGCTGCTTGACGCCGCCGATCTTCGTGTTCACTTCTTTGAGGCCGAGGGCGCGGCAGGCAATCCACGTGAGATTGTTGCCTTTGAGTTCCTCGAGCAGACTCTGTAAGGTCACGCCGCCGGCATTATTGACGATGCGGATGTCACCCGCAGCGCCGCCCGCCTGCTGGATTGCCTGCTGTACCGCGGTGTGATACTCGGGAGCCGGGTAGAGGCGCATGTTCTGAACCGAGCGGAATGCGCCGGCTTCGAGATCCGGCGTCGCGCCGCCACCCTGACCGGTCATGAGCTGTGTCGCGAACGCGACCGTCATCAACTTGTTGCCTTCGGTGTAAAACTTTACCGATGTGCCGGCCGGCACGACCGTGTAGCCGTCACTGGGCTTCCATTCACCATGCCCAAACACAAAAATGTCTGCCAAGATACCTCCCCCGGTCTATTTTAGGCGCACCCGCGATTATTTTCGTCAGGATTTCTCCTGACGCGAGTGCACTTGATTTTGGGCGGTTGTCAGGACCGGCTCGGGCTGGATTTTTTCGATGGCCTGCTCGAAATCGGCCAGCAGGTCGCGCCAATCCTCGATGCCGACGGAGATGCGCACCAGGCCGTCGCCGATATGCGCCTGCTTCATCTCTTCGGTTGACAGGCTGGAATGCGTGGTGGTTTTCGGATGGCAGGCCAGCGACTCGACGCCACCGAGCGATACGGCATTGCGGGCAATTTTTAGGTTCCGCAGAAACGTGAACGCGGCATCGCGCCCGCCGTGAAAATCGATGGAAAAAATGCCGCCGGGATATTCGCACTGCGCCAGGCGAATGCGGATCTGCTCGTCGTTGTCGAATAGCGTGGGGTAAAAGATATGCCGGATCTGGGGCCGGCCGATCAGGCGCTCGGCGATGCGCTGGGCGTTCTTGCTTTGCCGGTTCATGCGGAGCGAGACGGTAGGCAGGCGGCCGTCCAGCATCCAGCACTCGTCGGGCTGGAGAATGTTGCCGAACATGACGCGGCGGCTGCGCATCTTATGGATGATTTCCGGATCGCGCGCCATCGCGGCTCCGGCCACCATATCGCTGAAGCCCGAAAGATATTTGGTGGCGGAGTAGAGCACGAGATCCGCGCCGAGCGCGAGCGGATGCTGGAAGGCCGGGCCGAGAAACGTGTTATCCACCATGACGATGGGCCTCTCGCGATGCGTGGCGGCAGCATCGGCGGCGTGCCGGATGTCGGTCATCATCATGGTCGGGTTGGCGGGCGTTTCGATGAAAACGATGCTGGGATTGTGAGCTGCGCGGATGGCCTTGTCGAGGCCCTGCGTATCGCCGGCGACTATGGGAACGCCCGTGACGCCGAAGGGCTCGAGGAATTCATGGATCAGGCGCGTGGTGCCGCCATAGACGGGGACGGTGTAGACGATGGTGCTGGCGGGTCGCGCGAAAGTGAAGAACGCAGTCATGATGGCGGCCATTCCGGAGTTGAAGACGGCGGCTTCACGCGCGCCGGGCTCGAGCGGCACCATCTGGTCTTCCAGAATCTCGGCGTTGGGATGGGAGATGCGCGAGTAAATGAGGTCGGCGCGCTTGCCCTCTTCGGCGGGGATGCGGCCGCTGGCGATATCGAACGCACGCTCGGCAGCCTCGGGCGATCCAAAAACGTAGGTGGAGCTGCGGAACACGGCGGGCCGCGCGGAACCGAACGAAAGGCTGGGATCGAAACCGCGGGTCAGCACTTCGGTGGGCGGGCGCAATGACCCGGAACCGTCTTTCGAATGTGCCATAATTGCTCCTACCCCGAGTGTACCGCCGGATCGAAAAACATGCCCCAAAAGTATCGTTATGAAGAGTTCACTTGGCCCGAAGTTCGCGATGCGGTCGCGGAGAACCGCGTTTGCGTGCTGCCGGTAGGGACGGTTGAGCAGCACGGGCCGCATCTGCCGCTGGTGACCGACGTGCTGACCGCCACCGAGATGTCGCGGCGCGCCGTCGAGTGCATTCCCGAAGAAGCCGTTCTCATGCCTTCGGTTTATTACGCGTTCAACGTGCACCATATGGATTTTCCGGGCACGATTGCGGTCGAGGGCGACACGTTTATCCGCTATGTGACGGATATCGGCAAGAGCCTGGCGCACCACGGATTCCGCAAGATCCTGCTGGTGAATGGGCATGGGAGCAACGTGCCGTTTCTGGATATCGCGGCGCGCAACATTACGAATGAGACGGAAGCGATTTGCGCCATGGTGCCGTGGTGGAGCCTGGTGCCGAAGAGCCTCATGAAGGAGCTGCGGGAATCGGAATATCCGGGTGGCATGGCGCACGGCTGCGAGCTGGAGACCTCGGTGCTGCTTTATCTGCGCGGCGACCTGGTGCAGTTCGACAAGGCGAAGAAGGACATCAATTTTCAGAAGACCGAATTTTTCTACTGGGATCTGGAAGCACCATCGCCCGTGTTCTTTCAGGAGTGGTTCAGCCGCTATTCCAAGACCGGAACGGTGGGCGACCCGACCAAAGCCACGCGCGAGAAAGGGCAGAAGTTCGTTGAGGCGGTGGTGGCGCGGATGGTCGCGCTGATCCAGGAATTTCGGGCAAGAGAGATCCGGGCGCGGGTGGATCATCATTAGACGGTCGCGACGCCGTAACTCGATTTAAGAACAGCCGTGTTCACCAGCTTTCGCCGAGACCCGTACCGGGTTTAACCCTTGGGAATCCTGGGTTTTCCGGCCCGGTATCCGGTCGATACCCGCTGGCTCTCGCCTTGCCGCCCTTGTATACTACTGGCTTTGGTAAGGAGTCGCGCCATGAGTGCTCCGGCTGTCATAGGTTCTCATACGGGCATCGATCAGAATCGCGAGCTGGCCTTTCAGTTTCTGCGATACATGGCCGCCATGCGGGAGCTCGAGGACCGCATCGAGCGCAAGCTCTACCGTCAGGGGAAAATCGTCGGGGGCGTGTACGTGGGGCGCGGCCAGGAGGCCATTCCGGTGGGGGTCGGGCTGACGGCTGAGCCGGACGACGTTTTATCGCCTTCCCACCGCGACCTGGCTCTTTTCCTGATTCGCGGCGTCGAGCCCCGCCAGATCCTGGCGCAATATATGGGGCGGGCCGGCGGGCTGACGCGCGGCAAAGACGGCAACATGCACATGGGCGACATGAACCGGCGGATTATCGCCATCATCAGCGCCATGGCGGCATCGGTGCCGGTGGCGGCGGGGGCGGCGCTGGCGCTGAAATACAAGGGCAGCCGCAACGTCGCTTATTGCTTTTTCGGCGACGGCGCTACCAGCCGCGGCGACTGGCACGAAGGGCTGAACTTTGCGGCCGTCCAGAAGCTGCCCGTGGTGTACGTCTGCAACAACAACCAGTACGCCTACTCGACGCCGCTTTCGAAGCAGATGGCCTGCGAGAATGTAGTGGACCGCGCGCCGGGATACGGCATTCCCGCCGAAATGGTGGACGGCAACGACGTTTTCGCGGTGTATAAAGCTGCGCAACGGGCCGCGGCGCACGCCCGCGAGGGCAACGGGCCGTATCTGATCGAGTGCAAGACCTTTCGCATGACCGGGCACTCGGCGCACGATCCGGCCGATTACGTGCCGCGTGAGCTCTTCGAAGAATGGGCGCAAAAGGACCCGATCGCGCGGCTCGAAGCCAAGATGATCGGCCGGGAGTGGGCCACGCGCGAAGAGATCGATGGGCTGCACAACCAGATCAAGCGCGAGATGGATGAGGCTGTCGCATGGGCGGAAAACAGCCCTTATCCGGATCCATCCGAGCTGCTCGATAACGTTTACGACCGGAGATGAGCCATGCAGATGACCTATCTCGAAGCCATCCGGCAAGGCATCCAGGAAGAGATGGAGCGCGATCCGGACGTTTTTCTGCTGGGCGAGGACATTGGGATTTACGGCGGGGCGTTCAAGGTAACGGCGGGGATGCTCGAGCGGTTTGGCGAGCGGCGCGTGGTGGATACGCCCATTGCGGAATCGGCCATTGTGGGGGCGGCGATCGGCGCGGGCCTCATGGGGCTGCGTCCGGTGGCCGAGATGCAATTTTCCGATTTCATCACCTGCGGCTACGACCAGATTGTGAATTTTGCGGCCAAGTGCCGGTATCGCTGGGGCGCGGCGGTGCCGATCGTGATTCGCGCGCCATCGGGCGGCGGGATTCACGGCGGGCCGTTTCATTCCCAGAATCCGGAAGCCTGGTTCGTGCATACGCCGGGCCTCAAGGTGGTGGCGCCGTCGTCGGCTTCAGACGCCAAGGGGTTGATCAAGTCGGCGATCCGCGATAACGACCCGGTGCTCTACTTCGAGCACAAGGCACTCTATCGGCGCATCAGGGAAGATGTGCCGGAGGGGGATTTCACGGTGCCGATCGGCAAGGCGGCGGTGGTGCGGGAGGGAACGGACCTTTCGATCATCACTTACGGCGCGATGGTGCACGTGGCGCGCGAGGCGGCGGAGACGCTGGAGCGGGAAGGGATTTTGATCGAGATCGTGGATCTGCGGACGCTCGCGCCGCTCGATGAAGACACAGTGCTCGAAAGCGTGCGGAAGACGTCGAAAGTGCTGCTGCTGCACGAGGATGTGCTGACGGGCGGGATCGGCGGGGAACTGGCGGGACGCATCGCGGAGAAGGCGTTCGAGTATCTGGACGGGCCGATCGTGCGGGTGACGGCTCCGGACACGCCGGTGCCTTACAGTCCGCCGCTTGAAGAGGCGTTTCTGCCGAATGCGGCGAAAGTGGCGGAACGGGCGCGCTGGCTGGCGCGCTACTGAACGGCTTTGTGGGCCGCTGGCCGCGCCTTGGACTTGCACGGCTTGGCCACGAGCTTTTTCAGGTCGAGCATGTGCTTAGGGCGAAATTCGCGTGCAGACCATTTGGACTTGCCTGCGAACGACACCCCTACCCAGTAACCGATTTCCCGGAAAACGCAATAGCAGACGGATCCTTCGAGAAAGCCCTGGCGGTACTCGATCTGGACGACAGTGCCCAGAGCGAGCGGCGTATCGAGCTGCAGGCATGCGCCCGAGGGCGAAATGTCTTCGAGCAGGACCGTGGCGCTCTGCTCATGGCCGGCGTTATCCTTCCATTGCGCTTTGACCATGTCCGCGCACATAATCCGTGGCTCGGATCGCCGGCTCAGCATATGACTGTAAGATCGGCGGGATGAGGAAGGGGCTTTAGGGGGGCTACACTCCCCGACTTTCATGCTGAGCTCCAGAGCCGTACAAGGGACATTGTGTCGTAGGCAGCTCAGAAACCTGTTACGGTCGATTTCATGTTGTTACCATGGTTTGAAATTGTTGGTCGTGTTGCCGATGTGGTTACGATTCTCGGTGTGCCACTGCTCTTGGTGGGCACGCGGCAGCTTTACAAGGAGCTTCGGCGACAGCGGGCGGCTCGCAAGGAAATGAAGTTCGTCAGCCAAGATTGCCTCGAATTTTTCGACTCGCGCGAAGAGGTGGGAGTTAATCTTGTTCCTTTAGAAAAGGTCTCCGTGGCACCCAGGCCTGGTGACTTCGTGATGCTGCCCGGCGAGACCCGCGACGGCAAGAATCTTGGAGGCGGTGAATACGAGGTGGAAAGAGTTACCTTCAGTTTTCTGCAAGCGTCTGAAGTGGATCAGCCGTGTCCAGCTCTTCCTTCAAAAGTCGTCGCATACGTGCACAAGAGAGAGCGGCGATGACTAAGTTGGCCCGGACCTGGGCGCTACATCCTCGACCTTGACCGAGCTTGGCATCAGGGGGATCGGTTAGTCGTCGCTCAAGCAAATGACCTTCCTCGACGCCGGGCGTCGATATAGATTTATGTGGCACGCTACACTTCTCTCCGGTTTCCCCACAGCTCAATATGCAATCGTGGCGTGAAGCGGAAGCCGTCGCGCTTCGCCGTTTCGGCGAGCCAGGCGCCGCGCTCGCGCAGGACTCCAGGCTCGACGCCTTCGGGCATGAGGATCACTTTGCCGCGGTCGGCGTGGGTTTCGGCGACGATGTGGTGAATCTCTGCGAGATCCTCGGGGCGCGCGACTACGAATTTGAGCTGGTAATCGTACTTCGCGAGCAACTCGCGGAGCACGGCGGGCTGGTAGCGGAGGCGTTCGTGCTGCGCGGCCCAAGGGCCTTCAGGAGTGGAATTTGCGAGCTTGGGGCTGATGCTCATCAGGTCGCAGGCTACCGGCGCGGCAACGGTTCCGGCAGTTTCGATGGTGATGTGCAGGCCGCGGGCGCGCAGTTGTTCGGTGAGCGGGACGATTTCGGGCGCGATCATAGGCTCGCCGCCGGTAACGACCACGTGCCGCGAGGGATACGCGGCGACTTGAGCGAGAATGGCGTCGAGCGAAAGATGCTGTCCTTCGGGCTGCCATGAAGTGTAGGGCGTGTCGCACCAGGAGCAGCGCAAGTTGCAGCCGCTCGAGCGGATGAAAATCGAAGGCACGCCGATGAGCGAGCCCTCGCCTTGGAGCGAATGAAAAATTTCGGCGATAAACATGTAAAGGCAGGTGCTAGATGTTAGGTTTTAGGTGCCAGCAAACTGAAATACAGGTGTTAGGTGTCAGGTGCCAGGTGTTAGCAACCTGCGTGCTGAAAAGCCGGAACCAGCAGCTAAAACCTTGCACCTAACAGCTAGCACCTAACACCTAACACCTAACACCTAGCACCTAACACCTAGCACTAGCACCTGGATCTTCCACTCCTGCCTCCTCGAAACCTTTGCGACGCAGCAGGCACGAATCGCACTGGCCGCAGGGACGGCCGGAAGGGTCGGGATCGTAACAGCTATGCGTCAGGCTGAAATCCAGGCCCAGCTCGCACCCTAATTTCACGATCTCAGCTTTCGAGAGCCGGATCAACGGGGTGTGAATCTTCAAGCGGGTGCGGCCTTCGACGGCGGCTTTGGTGGCGAGGTTGGCCATGCGCTCATAGGCTTCGATGTATTCGGGGCGGCAATCGGGGTAGCCGGAATAATCGAGAGCGTTCACGCCGATGAAAATGTCCGAAGATTCGAGCACTTCGGCCCAGGCGAGCGCAAAGGAAAGGAACACGGTGTTGCGGGCGGGGACGTAGGTCACGGGAATTTCGGCGGCCATTTCGGCTAGTGCGCGGCCCTTGGGAACGGCGATGTCGCCGGTGAGCGCGGATTGGCCGAAAGTGCGGAGATCGATGCGGACGACCAGATGCTTGGCGGCGCCGAGACTGGCGGCGACGCGCGTGGCGGCTTCGAGCTCGATGCGGTGGCGCTGGCCGTAATCGAACGAAAGCGCGTAGCACTCGAAACCGTCGCGGCGGGCGAGCGCCAGGCAGGTCGAGGAATCGAGGCCGCCGCTTAACAGGCAAACCGCGCGCATATTATCGGCAGGAGTCTCCGGTCATGTAGGCAGTTTCAGCGCGAGAACAAATCCCACCAGCGGCACAAACGCCAATCCGGTGAAGGCGGCCTGCATGGAGTAGAGGTCGGAGATCCAGCCGGTCAGCGGAATGAAGAGCAGCCCGGCGGTGCCCCAGGCGAAGCCCATCATGAGCGCCGAAATGGTGGAGGTCTGGCCGGGCGCGAGGTCCTGGCCCATGAGGACGTTGACGGGTGTAGTGAAGAGCAGGATCAGGCCGCTCAGCATGAGGCCGACGGTCGATAACGCGCCGGTCGAGAAGACGAACAGTGCGAGAAACGGCACCGAAGTGATCATGGAAAACAGAATCACCTGGCGGCCTCCAAAGCGGTCGGCCAAAGTGCCGCCCAGCATGCCGCCGGCGGCTCCAGCGGCGAGATAGAGGGTCAGGTTCAGGCTGGAGGATGTCAAGGAATCATTGCGCTGGGTGTGCAGGTAAAGCGGCAGGAACTGGGTGAACGTAATCTGGACGATGGAGCGGATGAACACCAGGAAAAACAGGATGGTCATCGGCTTCCAGACGGCGCGGAGCGGCGACCAGTCGAAGCGCGCGTGCGAAGACGGCGCAGCGGCAGGCTGGCGCAGGAACAGAAGCAGAACGACCGACAGGGTGAGGCCGGGCAGCGCCGCCCAGTAGGTTCGGGGAAGACCGAGTTGTTCGGCAACAGCCGAGAAAAACGACGGTCCGAGCGCTAGCCCTAGCGTGCCGGAGCAGATGAAGAACGCCATAGCGCGGCCGCGATTGCGCGTAATGCCGCTGGTGGCATTGGCCGCGGCGTGAGGATGGAACGACGCGATGCCGCAGCCGCCGAGGAAAACCATCCCGAGGAGCGCCGGGTAGCTGGGCGCCAGCCCGAGTGAAGAAATGAACACTCCCGCAACCGCCGGCGCGAGCGCGGTGAAGAGGCGGGAGCGGAAGCGGTCGGAAAGATATCCGTACGCGGGCTGCAAAACAGAAGAGGAAAACGAGAGCACGCCCGCGAGAATCCCGGCCTCGGTAAAGCTCAGGCGGAAGTGATCGACCAGCAGCGGCTGCAAGGCGCCGAGGGCGCCCGAGTAGAGGTCGACGAAGAAGTGCCCCAGGCTGAATAGGGCGAGCGAAACCAGGGTGGCGCGGGCGACGGGAGCGAGGCGAGGCCGCCCGGGAGTTTCGAGCACGGCTGAGGGCATGGCGTCGGACGTTTGGGCCATTATAGCTTTCCCTAGATGATTCTCAGGTCTCCGGCGGTGCTTGATTCGGAGAAATTGCCGATTTGTTCCCCATTTTTTCTGATCGATGCTGGAAAAGGAAGTGTCGCAACGAACACAGGTGCAAGCCGGGAGGAAAGTATGACGGGGGGAGTGCGTCATGTGCCGCCAAGCACAAGGGAGAAAGGGTTCGCCCTGATCGCGACCGCGCTGGGACTGGTCGCCATCATCGGGATCGCGGGAATTTCAGTGGATCTGGGGCGCATGTATGTCGCCAAAAGCGAGCTGATGGCGTATACGGATGCGGCTTCGGTCGCCGCCGCCCTTCAATTGGACGGGACGGCAGCGGGGATCACGCGCGCTCAGAATGCAGCGGCCGGGATGGCGACCGGCTCGAACGCCATGGGATACGATTTTGCGACCAAGCAGATCACCGGTGCCACGACCCAGTTCGCTAAAGGGCTGGCGGCGACACCAAATGTGCCCGATCCGGCGACATGGGACGCCAATCCAGCGACCCCTGGTGATTACCGCTTCGTGCAGGTGACCGCCTCGGCGACCGTTCCGCTCACGTTCATGAAAGCGTTTCAGATTTTGCAGAGCGGCACGAATCTATCCACCTCCACGGTCAACGCCTCGAGCGTGGCGGCGCAGGCGTTGGTGACCACATTTCCGGCGGGCCTGCTGCCGTTTTCGCCCATTGCGCCGAGCAACGTTCCGGACAACTTCGGGCTGACGCCGGGAGTGCAGTACACGCTCCGCTATCCATCGGGAGGAGGCCTGAAAAAGGGCGACGTTTGTGCGGGGGACCAGGACGCGACCTATTGGCAGTCGCTGCCGTCCCAGGACCGCGGCTTTTGGGGATCGACGAGCGCGGCCGTCTTGCGCGGAGAAGTGATAGACGATAACCAAGTAGCCACGATCAATATCGGGGATCCGGTTCCCATGGTTGGCGGCAACAAGAACACGGAGGGCACGGCGCTAGACGCTCGGGTGAACGAGGACTCGGATCCGACTTCCGCCACCTATGCCGACTACATGGCGCTGGGCCAAGGAAACGGGCGGCGGATCATCGGGGTCCCCATCAACGGCGGGCCTCCCAACTTCGACGCCGTCGGCATTGGAGAGTTTTTCCTGCTGCCCACGCCGACGTATCTCAGTGTCACGGGAACGAAGCCGATCTGCGCCGAGTACGTCGGCCCCTACGTGCAGGGCAGCACGCATGCCGGGGCGGGCGCGACGGCGGCGGCAGGCAACACGGGCGGCTACGTGGTGAGGTTGATCCAGTGAGCGCGGCCATGGCCAGGAGCGGCGACAGGCGGCGCGCGAGCGAGCGCGGCGATGCTCTCATTGAATTTGCGCTCTCGTTCTTTCTGGTTTTTGCCGTGTTTGCCGGGATTTTTCAGTTTGCTTACAGCTTTTACGCATACAACACGCTGGTGAATGCAGTGCGCGAGGGCGCCCGGTATGCGTCGCTCAAACCGTATGACTCGACCACCACTACACCAAGCTCCGCATTTCTCAGCGCCGTGCAGAACATAGTGGTCTACGGAGACCCGAATCCGGCGCAAGGGGCGAGACCGGTTGTGGCCGGGCTCCAGCGAGCCAACGTAGCGCTGACCGTTACCGGGGGCGGCACGGGCACGCTCACCGCGCCCACTCAGATGACCGTCTCGATTACCGGATTTACGGTCGACGCGGTTTTCGGTAGGTGGAATCTTACCGGCAAACCCAACGCCACCTTCCCGTATATGGGTATCTTGACTCCACCCTCGTAGAGGCCTCATGCCGAGAAACAAAACACAACGAAGTCACCGCCAGAAGGGCGGCACGCTGCTTGAATCCGTTTTGACATTGGTGGTCTTTCTTGCGCTGTTCATCGGCATATTCGATGCCGGCACGATGTTGTTCGTGCATCAGACCCTGACCGACCGGGCGCGCAACGCGGCACGCTGGGGAGCGGTCAACGCGTTCAATGCCACCTCCATCCAGAACCTGGTGCTTTACGGAGCGATCACGCCGGCTCAGGGCCAGACGGCTTCGTTCGGTTTAAGCGCGTCGAACGTCACGGTTACACGCCCGGCGGCTTCCGTCGGCCAGCCCGAGGACCGCATTATCGTCACCGTGACTTATCCGGTCAGCCTGATTTCGGTCTTTCTCGGGCAGTCGGCAACGTGGTCCGGTAGCTCGGTTCCAAGCTGGAACTTGCAGATTCAGGTCAGCACGCCGTACGAGGTGCCGAGCTAAGGCCGCGCCGCAACAATTCAAAACCGTGCCGGTGTACACTGTGTATCCGGCTCCTTGTCTCCCACTGATGCATCTCCGAGGCCCGGACCTCCTCCGCGGGCCGAGAACCCCACGCCCGATCTGAACCGCCAATTTCGCCCGCAGCCGCGAACCGTTGCGTCCACCGCGCAATCCGCAGTTGCTTTGCTGCTTCTGGTTGCCCAGCCTTTACTGTTTTATGCCAGAGTTCTGTTCAATCCCAGCATGTCTATCCCGTTCGACCTGGAGGGGTTTCATCTGCCGCTCGCGGCGTATATCGGCCGATGCGTGCGCCAAGGCCATTTTCCTTTCTGGGACCCTTATCTGTTATGCGGCATGCCGATTCATGCCGATCTGCAGGCGCAGCTCTACTACCCGCTGACCTGGATCTCGATTCTACTGGGAAATCTGACCGCGGGACACAAGCTGTTCTACTGGATCGAGTGGCTGATTCCGCTCCACATGATCCTGGCGGGCGTATTTACGTTCTGGCTGTTGCGGCGGCTTGGAGCCGGCGCTCCGGCGGCCTTACTGGGGGGCTCGGTTTATCAGCTCGGCGGATATTTTGCATCGCAGGCGCAGCATCTGGGGGCCATTGCCTGCGGCGCGTGGCTGCCGCTGGCGCTGTTGTGCGTAGTCGAGCTAAGCCAAGCGTTCAGCATCCGGTGGATCGCCGTGCTGGCATTCAGCATCGCCATGTCTATTCTGGGCGGCTTCGTGCCGGCAACCCTGGTAGTTTTTGGCGCGGTGGCGCTGGTGGCTATCGGGATGGCGATTTCGATGGGCGCCGGACGGAAATTCTTTTGGAGTGTAATAGCGGGATTTCTGCTGGGCATCGCGATTACGGCAATCGAAACCATCCCAGCCTGCCAGCTCACGGCTCAGAGTGTGGCGGCGCTGCGATACGAATGGCACACAACCGGCGGCGGGCTGCGGCTCCAGTGCCTGGCTTCGCTAGTCTGGCCGAATTATTACCACATCTTTACGCCGTCCGATCCGAAGCTGTTTACCCTGAAAATCAACTACACGTTTCTCTATGTCTACTGCGGTATCATTCCGCTTCTGCTGGTGCTCATCGCGCCGTTTCTCAAGCGCCTGCGGAATGCACGGATGCTGGCGGGCTTCGCCCTTCTCTCCGCGTTCTGGATGCTTGGCGATGAGACGCCGGTCTATCGTGTCTTGTACACGCATCTTCCCGAACTGGTTCGCGGCGCGCTGTACGCCGAGTTCGCCCTGATGGCATTCTGCATGTTCATGGCGCTGGCCGCCGCGATCGCTCTGCAGAGAATCGCCGCGCGCGCGGCGCTGGCGGTTGTGTGGGTGGCGGCGCTGCTGACTTCCGCGGACCTGATGTATTTCGGCTCTGCGCGCCCGATGAACTCGGCCGACGGCAGTTACAGGTCGCGTAACTCGGAATACCAGATCAACGGCGACCCGAAGGCCTTGCGTAAACTCCATGAGCTGGTCGGCATCGCCTATCCTCCTGTGCGTGTCGACTACATGGATACCGATTTTTGGGCTGGCGTGGTGGGATCCGATCTGCTGCGCCTGCCGACTCCGGACGGCGACAATCCGTTCATGTTGCGGCGGCTGCTAGTATTGCGCAGGCTTTTTTGCCGGGGCGCTCCGTGGGAAAGGCAGATTCGGGTAAGTCAGCTTCGCTCGCCGCTGATCAACATGTTGAATATCGGGCTGATCGAAAGTCACGTCAATCTGACGCCCGAGCAGCTCGCGGGCACGCATCTGGAACTGGTGCACGATCAGTGGGGTTTCCGCTTCTATCGCAATCCCGATGCTCTGCCGCGTTTTTTCCTCGTTCGAAAGCTGCACATTTCGAGCGGCGAAAGCGATGCTTTTTCCTACCTGGCCCGGCCGGATTTCACGCCCGCCCAAGAGGCGGTGGTCGAGGCGCGGGATCTCCGCTCTGGTGAGCCGCTCGCAGACGGACAAGTGACGGTAGAGCGATACGATCCGAATCGCGTCGAGCTCAAGGTTACGACGGATGGCCGCGCATTTCTGGCGAGCTCGGAGCTTCTCTACCAGGGCTGGACCGTTACGGTCAATGGAAAACCTTCGCGCTTTTACATGACAAATGGGGTGTTTCGCGGGAGCATGCTGGATGCCGGAATCAATCGGATCGTGATGACCTATTGGCCCCCTCGATATCTTGTCTGGGCGGCGGTCAGCATTTTGAGCCTGCTCGTGGCGGTCGCCGGGATCATCTTCGGCGGCGCCCGGAATCCGCGGGCGCTCCCGTCGTGATGAGTAAACGGGCCGGCTTGGCGCTCGTGCTTGCGGCTGCGGCGCTGTTTCTGATTCTCAATCGCACGGCTTACAAGGGCTTTTTCCAGGACGACGATCTCGACACGCTCAGTCGGACACAATTTATTCCCGCCGATACGTATCTGACTTACCTGGTATCGCCGCGATTTTACACCTTCAATTTCCGGCCGGCGGGCCACTTCTATTACTTCCTCATGCACAGCGGCTTCGGGCTGGATTTTCCGAAATATCTTGTGCCGCTGCATGCCTTGCACCTGCTGAACATCTGGCTGTTATGGCTGCTGGCCAGAAAACTGGGGCTCGGCCCGCTGGCTTCCGGCGCGGCGGCATTCCTGTTCGGATTCCATGCGGTTCTGACCGACGCATGGTGGAAACCGATGTATGTCTTCGACATTCTGACTACCGTGTTTTGCCTCGGGAGCCTGCTGCTATATCTTTACGACCGCTGGCTTCTCAGCCTGATCGCATTCTGGCTGGCCTACAAATCGAAGGAAATTGCGGCGGCATTGCCGGCGGTGTTGTTATGTTACGAACTACTCCTCGGCGAGAGGCGCTGGAAGCGGCTGATACCGTTGTTTGCGGTATCGGTCCTGTTCGGACTGCAGGCGCCCTCGCATCAGCCGGAGCAGGGCGCCGATTATCAACTGCGTCTCTCCCTGCGCGCGCAAATATCCACAATCGGCTTCTGCACTTCGCAATTGTTCTTTTTACCGTTCGCAGCGTTCGCGCTCGTGATCCTGCCTTTCATGGTGCGCGACCGCCGGCTATGGTTCGGATTCGCGGCGGCTTGCCTGTTCTTGGCTCCGTTATTATTGCTGCCCGGCCGTGAGTTTGCGGTGTATTGGTACTTGCCGATCACGGGCGTAGCGCTCATGTTCGGGGCGCCGGCGGAAAGCCCCTTACCGGCTGGCGGCCGTGGGTTTTCTGTTGCCCTGGATTCCGTGGGATTTTGCCCATTTCCGCGCCGCGCGCCGGATGGATGAAGATCGCGAGCGGCTGAATCGAGCGTATATCGGAGAGTTGACGAAATTCATGCGGTCGAACCCATACGAGATCCTCTACGTCTACGATTACCTGCCGGACGGTTTCCATCGCTGGGGCGTCAACGGCGCGCTGACTGTCTGTAGCGCGCGGCGCGATATGCGCACGATTCACCTCGATATGCCGGGCGCCGAGGATCTCATCCAAAGCGGGAGTGCCGCCTGGGTGCACTGGGAGCGGCGCGAGCGCAAGCTCTATGTCATACGCTATCCTCGGCAATCCGGAATGGCGTCCTACATGACCATGCAGCTCGGATCTCCGGCGTCGCAGTTAGTTTCGGGCTGGTATGCGCTCGAGCCGGGCTTTCGCTGGATGCAACGGGATGCCGCCGCCGTCCTGCAAAGGCCGGAAGGTGCGCGCGAGTTTGAGATCATCGCCAACGTCATGCCCGAACAGGTCAGTAATCATCGCACCGTTGATTTGCGGATTCTGCTGAATGGTCAGCGACTCGACCGCCACATCTTTACCGGTCCCGGATGGCAGACCGTGCACTGGCCGCTGGCTGCCGCGCCCGCAGGCGCCACCAAGGTGGAGTTTCATGTTGCGCCTCCGTACCACAGCTCGAATGGCGATTCGCGCATTTTTGGCGTCGCCGTGAAAGGGTTTGGGTTCGTGCGGCGATGAGCGCCGCTTCGGCCTCGGTTCCAGGATGAAGCTCCCCAACGTGAAAATTCCTAAACTCCGCTGGGTCATTGCCGCTCTGCTGTTCCTGTCGACAATGATCAACTACACCAACCGGCTGTCGCTCTCGATCGTCTCTCGCGATTTGCGCGCCGAATTCCAGATGACCGAGGAAGACTACGCCTTCATCATCACGGCCTTTTTCGTGGCGTACGCGATCATGTATGCGGGCTCGGGGTACCTCGTCGACCGCCTCGGCACGCGACGCGGGTTTGCGGCATTCATTTCGACGTGGTCGATCGCCGCGATGCTGCATGGTCTGGTGCGCGGAAAATGGTCGTTGTGCGCGGTCCGGTTTCTTTTGGGAATCGGCGAGCCAGGCAATTGGCCGGCGGCGGCTAAAGCCGTAGCCGAGTGGTTTCCGCCGCAGCAACGCGCGCTGGGCGTCGGCATCTTCAATGCGGGCTCGTCGCTCGGTTCGGCTCTCGCCCCGCCGCTGATCGCCTATCTGACGCTGCGTTTCAACTGGCGTTTGGCTTTCATGGCGACGGGCGCCATGGGCGTCATTTGGCTGATTGCGTGGTTGATTCTCTACCAGCCGCCGCACCGGAATCGCTGGCTTGGAGCGCGGGAATACGCGGAGATCAAGAACTGGGTCCGGCCACCCGAAGAAGCAAGCGCCGCGCCCCGTGTCAACTGGCGCAAGGTGATCGCCATGCGCCAGTGCTACACCCTGATTCTGGCGCGCTTTTTCACCGATCCGGTGATCTATTTCGTCATCTTCTGGCTGCCGGAATATCTGCGCAAAGAACGCGGCTTCGATTTGAAGATGGTGGGCGATTATGCCTGGGTGCCGTTCGTCTTCGGCGACATTGGTTATATCCTGGGCGGCTGGCTTTCCGGGCGCCTGATGCGCGCGGGGTGGAAACTGCCGAACGCCCGCAAGTTCGTCATGCTGATGGGTTCAGTCATAATGCCGGCATCGATTTTCGCGCCGCTCGTGCCCACGGCATGGATGGCCATTGCCGCGACGTGCTTCGTCACCTTCGGCCACGCCTTCTTCGTCTCCAACGTGCAGACGCTGCCGGCCGACCTGTTCAGCGGGCAGGAGATGGGGACCGCATCCGGATTTTCGGGAATGGGCGGCGCCGTCGGCGGGATTCTGGCGAACCTGGGAACCGGCTATATCGTCCAGCACGTTTCTTACGCGCCGGTGTTTTTCATGGCGGGCCTGATGCATCCGCTTTCGATCGCGCTGGTTTACTGGCTGTTGCCCAACCGTTATTTTTCGCCTGAGGCCGCGATTGCGGCGCATTAAAGGTGTTACTTGCCCTGGCCTGCTAAAGCCAGCTCGCTCGGTTGCGCCGGACGATAACCGGAGTAAGTGATGGTTTCATCGGTGGCGTAATTCATAAAGAAAAACACGCGGGCGGTGGCGCGGACTTCGATCCGCTTCGGCAGCCAGATTCCATCCGCCACGCGTTCCTGCTCGAATACGATGTGCGACCCGCGCTGAATTCTCGCCAGCAAGCCCATGGAAAAGGGCTCCATGACGTTCGCTTCCACTCTCACCCAGCCGTAATCCTGCGCATCCACCCACAGCTTGCCGTTGACCTTCGGGAAGATCTTGCCGTACTTGCTGTGTGCGTGATATCCGGGAATCGGCGTCGCAAAGAGAACGTAGGCCGTCCGTCCGTTGACCTGCTGCTGGCCGATTAACCGGAAATTGAACGCTTTCGGCACCTCATGAATGAAATCCCGGTTCTCCCGTTCTTTTTCGAGCCGGGCCCGGCGCTCGGCCGGCGTTTCCGATTTCAGCTTGCGGAGCGCTTCCTGGTCCTTGCGTTTTTCCGACGGAGTCGGCGGGCCCCCGTTGTGTCCGATGGTTTCATCAAACGGGTTCCCGTTGACAAAAATAACCCGGCTGACATCCACGCTTTCGGACTTGACCGCGCCACTCGAATCCAGCCGGCGTTCATCGTCGCGCTCGACGTACTTATAGGTATCGCGGGCCTTCCAGCCCCGATCGGCTGCCGTTAACGAACGGCGCACGATCTCATTGGCGTTAGGCTGGCCAAGAAGAACGGCTGAAGTGGCGAATATCAGGGCAAGAGTTCGCATCGGCCCATCCAATCGAACAGATGCGCCGAGGTGCGCGGAAATTACGGAAAAAGTTCTCCAAACCGTGACGGGCGCCTTATGACAGTCTGATTTCGCTCAGGTCCGGTCGAAATGCACCCGATTTCAACGCCAGTGTGCGTTTCCAAATACTGCAGGTAATCCCGGGCCCCCTGGGGTAGATCCTGGTATCGCGCAATGCCGGCGGTCGGCGTCTGCCAGCCGGGCAGGCATTCATAAACAGGCTCGACCGACTCCAGGCCATGCGTGGACGCCGGCATTTCGGTAACTTCATGGCGTCCCACCCGGTATGCCATGCACACGGGAATCTTTTCCAGTTCGTCCAGCACGTCCAGCTTGGTGATCACAAGCGAATCGAAGCCGTTGAGCATGGCGGAATAACGCATCAGCGGCACGTCAAACCAGCCACAACGCCGAGGGCGCCCCGTTACGGACCCGAATTCATGGCCGCGCTCGCGAATCCGGTCGCCCATGGCATCCAGAGCTTCGGTCGGAAACGGCCCTCCACCGACCCGCGTGATATACGCTTTGGCCACGCCGATCACCGCATCAATACGCGTGGGCGGCACACCAGTGCCGGTCGATGCTCCGCCGGCGGATGCGCTCGAAGATGTCACGAACGGGTACGTGCCGTGATCGAGATCCAGCATGGTCCCCTGCGCGCCTTCAAACAGGACACTCTTGCCGGAGCGGATGGCGTCGTTTAACAGGCGCGCCGTGTCGCACACCATCGGGCGAAAGCGCTCGGCAAAACCTTCATATTCGGCGCGGATTTTTTTAAACTCGGGATGGTCCGAGATATTAAATGCGCGTGCAATGGTTTCTTTCTCCGCCGCCAAGGCTTCGAACTGTGCGCCGAAGTGCTCGCGGTCGAGAAGGTCCGCGAGGCGGATGCCGCGCCGGCCGGCTTTGTCTTCGTAGCAAGGCCCGATGCCGCGCGATGTGGTGCCGATAGCATCCAGCATCCGCTCCATCGTGCGATGGCATGGAAAAAGCACATGTGCACGGTTACTGATAAACAACCGTCCGGCAACATTCACGCCCAGCGCTTCGAGTGATTGAATCTCTCCGAGCAGCGCGGCGGGATCGACCACCAGGCCGTTGCCGATCACGGCTTGCTTCCCCGGGTGCAGAATGCCGGAAGGGATCAGCTTCAGGACGAACTTCTGGTCGCCGATCTGCACCGTGTGCCCGGCATTGTGCCCGCCCTGATAGCGTGCAACCAGATCGAAGCGGTCGCAAAGCAGATCGACGATCTTGCCCTTGCCTTCGTCTCCCCACTGCGCGCCTAGGATGATGATGTTGCTCATGCCCAAACCCGCCATTGTATCGCGGCGGCGCTTCGTCGTGCCCGTGAAAGTCGCAGTTTGGCTCGGGTCTGATCTGCTGCCATGCCAGCCGCTCGACGGCTGTATGTTACGCTGCCCTCATGCAGCTTTGCGAGGTGTATCAACAGCTCGGCGAGGACGGATTCGCACAACTGGCGCGCAGTATTTCGATGGGGAAGCTAAAAACCTATCGGCTTTTCGACACGTTTAAGACGCGCGCGCACCTCATCAAGCTCAACACCGAACATCTGCGCCACGCTGCGCCCAAGCTTTGGGCGCGGCTCAATGCGGGTGACGAAGAGCTGGCCAAAGATTTCGCCCAGGGCGTGTTGGTCTCGCATCTCGATATGATCCAAGCCGTGCTCGATTTCCTTGGCATTCCCAATGATGCCGGCTTCTTCGACAAAGATTTGGATCCCCAAAAATATCTCAACGAGGGCTGGAACGCCCGTGCATTTGAAAAGTTTCGTGGTTCGTACCCCGAGCCTTTGCTGCTTTTCTATCTCAACCACCTTGCCTGGGAACTGAAGGCCACCGAGCAGCCATTTTCTCCCGCCGGTTAGAGCGTAATTTATCTCACCGATAGAAATGTTTTTCGCGGATCATAAGGTTCGTTTGTTAAAATGGGGAATAACTTATTCGGGAGAAACCCTGGTTATGGCAAGAAAGGTGCAACATTCCGTCCGTTCTGACGTCGTAAGGTCCGCGGGCTTAAATCCGGTGAAGCGCGACTTATCCCGCGACACAAGAAATTCAGCGATTGAAAATTCTTCGATTTCGCGGTCTGCGCCAGTCGATGCGGCGCGCATCGACCGCGAAGCAATTGCTCGCCTGGCCTACTCGTACTGGGAAGCGCGGGGTTGCTGCGGAGGATCGGCTGAAGAAGATTGGTTGCGTGCGGAACGAGAGCTCGGCGAAAGCGCGGGCGTCCTCGTTTGACGCTTGACCGGCGCCTGTTACGGCGCGGATGGCTCATCTACTACTTATATTTGCGCATCACGGCGAGAAGGCGGCCTTGTATCTCGACCTGCGATGCGGGGGCATAGATCGGCTCCAGCGCTGAGTTGGCAGGCTGGAGGCGGATGCGACCGCCCGGCTCGCGATAGATGCGTTTCAAGGTGGCTTCCGTGCCGGAAATCAGCGCGCAGACGATGTCGCCGTCGCGCACGTCGCTCGTGCGCTCGAGCAAAATGAGGTCGCCGTCGCAGATATGATCTTCGATCATGGAATCGCCGCGGACTTCAAGCGCGAACGTGTCGCGATGGCCCGCAAAATCGGCGAAGTTCAACGTGGCCTTCTGCTCCACGGCTTCGACCGGCCGGCCGGCCGCAATCCTCCCCAGTAACGGCACTTCCATCTCGCGCTGCCGCCGGTGCTCCTGCGCATATTTCGGCCCCAGCTCGAGCGAGCGGCTGCGATTGAATCCGCGCTTGAGGTAATTTTTCGCTTCGAGCGCCGCGATGTGCTTATGCACGGTGGCGAGCGAAGCCAGGCGCATGCCCTGCGCAATTTCTTCGTAGCTCGGGCTGTAGCCGTTTTCATCCACAAACCTGGCGACGAAATCCACGACCTGCTTTTGCCGCTTGGTGAGAGCC
>DATEFW010000044.1:0-280956 GCA_035280425.1 Bryobacteraceae bacterium
TCGCGCCCGGGTTGTTATAAACTCTCCTCATGCTGAAAATCAGTTAGGCTTTCTTACTGCTTGCCGCCGTTCTATCCGCACAGGATGGAAAGATCCGCGTGATCGCTTTCGGCGCCCATCCCGACGATTGCGATATCCGCGCCGCCGGCACGGCGGCCCTGCTTGCGAAGATGGGGCATCACGTGAAATTCGTGGCGGTGACGAACGGCGATGCAGGCCATCAGAGCGAAGGCGGCGGAGCGCTGGCCAAGCGGCGGCGCGCCGAAGCCATGGAGAGCGCCCGGCGCCTCGGCATCACTTACGAAGTGCTCGACAATCACGATGGCGAGCTGCTGCCGACAATTCCGGTCCGCGAGCAGATCATCCGCCGCATCCGCCAGTGGAACGCCGATGTCGTGATGGCGCCGCGTCCCAACGACTACCATCCCGACCATCGCTACACCGGCGTGCTGGTCGAAGACGCCGCGTATATGGTCGTGGTCCCCAACATCTGCCCGGATACGCCGCCGCTGCGCAAGAACCCCGTGTTTCTTTATTTCGAAGATCACTTCCAGCGCCCCAATCCGTTCCGGCCCGATATCTCGGTCGATATCTCCAGCGTCTTCGATCAGAAAATCAGCGCCCTCGACGCCCACGTCTCCCAGGTCTACGAATGGCTTCCCTGGGTGGACGGCATTCTCGATCAGGTTCCGAAAGATCCCGTGGAGCGCCGCAAGTGGCTCGCCGAGCACCGCGAGCCGTCCCTCAACCCCGCCGTTCGGAAATCCCTCGAGAAGTGGTACGGCGCCGAGCACGCTGCGCGCGTGAAAGAAGCGGAATCGTTTGAGGTCTGCGAATATGGCCGCCAGCCGAGCGATGACGATATCCGGCGGCTGTTTCCAATGTTGGGGAAATAAGTCCGGCTAGGCTGGACTGGGCGGCGGCTGGGGACGCCGGATCACGCCGTCGACGATGCTGATTAACCCGTCGAGCTTGTCGGTGACTTCGTCCAAATGGCGCCCGAGGTTATCCAGGCGCAGGGTGACCTGTTCGAGCACGATCTCGGTTCTCTTCTGGACCTCGCGGATCTCGGTGATCTGCCGCGCGCCGGTGCGTACGTAAAACCGCATCCGCCGGTCAAAGCGGTCCATGCGCGCCTCGGCCTCATTTTGCCGTTCTGCGACCGATTGCAGGATCGCCTCAGTCTTGGCCTGCGTGTCAAGAATGAACGAAATGGTTTTTCGACGTCCATGTCTCGAGGATCAATTTAGCACCGGTGCGGCCGATTTTATTTCTTGCTTCCGATCCCGAACTGGTTACCCGCGCGCACTACTTTGTCTCCCTCGAAATCCAGCTCCAGCATCTTCTCGCTTTGCACCTGGCGGCCGGCTTCATCCCACAGCGTCGCAATGATCTTCTTGGTATGCGTATCGATCACCTCGCCCGTTGACGGATATGCGAATCGCCCATCGATACTGAACGTGATCCAGCCCGGCATGTCGCGCAGGACGATGCTCGTCACTTGTTTCGGCGGCATCACACTTGCATCGAAGATATGCAGCCGGTCGTTGGCGCCATCGGTCACCCACAACTCTTTTTCATCCGGCGTCAGCGCGATGCCGTGGCTCGGGCAGCCATGCCGCTTCACCGGCCCTTTTTGAAATCCCTGAACCTCCACGCGATACAGCATTTTGCCCGTCCGCAAATCGCCCACCTCAAATCCGAGAAGCTCATTGACGTTCACGAAGCATAGCGTCTGGCTGCCGTTGATCGTAAACGGCCGGATGACATTCGAAAACGGCCCGACCTTCTCCACCACTGTGTGGCTCGCTGTGTCCGCCACCGAGAGCAGCGGAGAGCGCAGGCCCGCGAGATAAACGCGTTTTCCGTCGGGTCCGTAAATCGTATTGTGGGAGCCGGAATTGGTCTGGATTCTCGTGAGCATGTCGCCAGTCGCTGCGTCCACCACGTCCCAGTACGCGCTTTCAAACGACGGCACGTAAAGCGTGCGCCCGTCCGGCGAAATGGCCAGCCGGTCGCAGCCGCCCGGATAGGCCTTGTCCCAAACTTTTTTTCCGCTCAGGATATCGAACGCTGCGACGCGGTTGAAAGTGCTTACGTACAGCTTCCCCGTCGCCGCGCTCGCCGCGATGCCTTTCACGTTCTCCGGCTCTTTGCCGGGCGCCGTCTCCCACGTCGGAATGCGCTTGACGAACCGGTAGCCGTGGTCCGCATCGAAAACGAGGATTCCCACGCCGCCGTATTCGACATAGTTGCGGATGCCCGGCTCCGCGACATAGAGAAAATGCCGTTCTGCAGCGGACATCGCATACGCCGCCAGCAGCACTCCGGCTGTAGCAAGCCAGAGATGAATACCACGTCTCCATAGCGATCTCATCATTTATGCCCAATGGCCCACAGATGGCGCTCCGTCCGCAGGATCAGTTTGCTCGCCGTAATCGCCGGCGTGGCCATCAGCGGTTCTCGCATTTCATTCCTCGCCAGAAGCTCGAATTCCCGACCGGCCTTCACGACAAAAATATCGCCGTCTTCGCTCGATAAATAAATCTTGCCGTCCGACGCCACCGGCGACGCGCTGAATCCCGAGCCTTGATGCGGAATTCTTTGCCGGTAAACTTCTTCGCCCGTCTCAAACACATAGCAGTCGAAGACGCCCGCGTTTCCCAGCACGTACAGATATTCTCCATAAATCAGCGGCGTCGGCATGTATGGACCCCGCTGCTGCTTCTGCCAGGCGACTTTCATGCCGCCATCGCCGCCCGTGCGGATCGCGAAGATCGGCGCTTCCGGCCTGCGCCCGCTCGCCACCAGCACCAAGGCGCCCGAATAAACCGGAGTCGGCGCCGTGATTTTCGAGCTGCCGCCGAGCCGCCACAATTCCCGGCCGGTCATCGGATCGTAGCCGCGGATAAAGTTCGACGCGTTCGTCACCAGTTCCGTACGTTTCGCGCCCGGATAGATGGCGGGCGTTCCCCACGAAGGCAGTTCGTCGCGTTCCGTTCTCCACACCGTCTCGCCCGTCTTCTTATTGAGCGCCGTGATGAACGATCCCTGCTGCTGATCCACCTGCACGATGACCAGATCTCGATAGAGGATCGGCGAGCTCGCCGTGCCCCACTCGTAACTCGGCAAGTCGTACGCGCCCGCATTGATTTTTCCTAGATCGCGCTTCCAGAGCAGCCTGCCGTCGAGCGTGTACCCGTATAATCCCTGCGACCCAAAAAATGCTAAGACAACCTCGCCGTCGGTAGCGGGCGTCGCATTCGCGTACGTCGCCTTCATGTGCCGCTTTTCTTTCGGCGTGCCCTGGTAGGCTGTCTGCTCCCAGAGCATTTTCCCCGTGGCGAAATCGAAGCACAGGACCTTCCATTGCTGTGGTGTTAAATCGTCGGATGCGTCGCCCTCTCCGTATAGCCCGCGCTTGAAGGTCGCGTTCGGCCTGCTGCTGATCGCGGTGGTGACGAAAATGCGCCCGCCCCACACGATCGGGCTCGAATGCGCCAGGCCCGGAACCGCCGTCTTCCACAGCACACCCGTGCCTTTATCCAAATCCCACGAGACCGGCAAATGCTGGCCGTCAGCGATGCCCGCCGCCCCCGGGCCGCGGAACGAAGGCCAGTTCTGCGCCGCAACAGTCAGTGCGAAGGCCAGCAGGATAACGCGCATCGGACCGTGCGGTAGTTTATCATGGACCTCGCCGGTTTCTCCGCACCGGGATGACAAGAGCTGCTTGGGGACTGTTGTGGTTTTTTGCTCTCGAACGTGCAAGCATTCGGTGTCACAGTGGAGGCACGCCACGGGCTCAAACGATCACAGAGTGGGACGCCAAAAACTATTATTTACTGCCTTACTTGCAATTACGCTTCATGCTCAGCAGTTCAGTGACGCGGAGCGCAAGTTTCTGGACAGCGCGGACGAAGCTCTTGGGGTACATGCCGGCGCCGTGATTGCGGATATCGGAACAGGCCGAGCCGTCTACAATCCATTACGGATTGCAGAGAAGGTCGGAATCAGCGGGAAGGTGGTTTGCGTTGACATACGGCGGGACATGATCGATAGCTTGAGGGAGCAGGCGGAATCGCATCATTTAAAGAATATTGAGGCGATTCTGGGTAAAGAAGACGACCCTTTACTTGCAGCCGGAGCGTTCGATGGCGTTTTCGTTTCTCATACCTACCACGAATTCACCAAGCCAGTTGCAATGCTGAAGCACATACATGACGCACTGAAGTCCGAGGGCGTGCTTCTTGTACTCGAATCGTATACAAACACTGATAGGAGCACCAGCCGCTTACAGCAAGCTAAATGGCACGACCTGTTGCCAGAGATTCTGGAACGGGAATTATCCGCGGCCGGATTTATAACCGAAGGGCACACCGATCTCGTTCCGCCAAATGGCGGCAAGGTCCAATATTTTATAAAAGCGAAGATCGCAAAGTAGCTCAGTACCGAATATATGATTGGAAATTTTAGATAGCGCTTGTATGCTCAGAAAAGGACCGAAGTTGAAAATCACCGTCATCATCGATACCGGCCGGGGTATTCGTGTCGTTCCAAGGCCGATGACATCATCGGGGCCTTGCGCGGCCGCGCCAAGGGCGAAAACCTCGTTTCCAAGCTCCTACGTGCGCGTCGAAGGGATCGCCGGCGTGAGATCCATTGAAACGCCGGTCTCCTTACTCGATACATCTGCGATTTTGGAGGCCGGAACCGACCGCGTCGAAAGATTCCTTCGCAGCGAGAGCATTCTCTTGCGGTTGGCCGACAAGTTGCCCGAAGCAGCCACAAGACCCGCTACCAAGTGCATCCCTCACGCCCGCGGCACCTCTGCCTCTCGCCCCATCTCGTCCGCCGAAACATATCCCGCGTAAAGCGCGAGCGTCACGTCCAGCGCCAGGTCCAGATCGCTCTCCGGTTTTTTCCCTTCCCGTGCGCAGTCGATGAAATTCTTCAGCTCGCGGCCGTAGCCCAGGCTCCATCCTTCTTCAGGCGATGCCGGAATCCAGCCTTCGTTCGAGCTGATCTTCTCGACCAAGTAAATATCTTTGAACTGCTCGTGCCGCGGATTGTAAACGTCCATCACGCTGACCGGGCTGATGCGGCAGCGCGTGCGGTGATTATTGGCGAAAACTTCGACGAAGTCGTAAATGCCGCCGAGCACCAGTTCAGACGTCATGACGTCCGCCACCGTTCCGTCGTCAAACGTCACGTGCAGAAACGCGTAATCTTCGGTGTCCTGATATTTCGTGCGCAAGAATCCGCGATCCTCAAAACCCGGCGCGCTCGTGATGCGATGCGTCCGCGCGGAAACCGCCGCCGGCCGGATCGGCCGCCCCAGCCGCGCTAAACCTTCTTTGCGCTTCAAATACAAAATTGCTCCCAGCGGATGGCAGCCTTTGGCGATGAGCGAACCGCCGCCCTGCACGCTCCAGATTCCATAAACCGGCGAGTGCGAGCCGTTGTGCGATTCCTCCCCGGTCATCCGCAGGATCTGGGCGCGCGAGCGTTCCACGATCTCGCGCTCTTTCTGCACCGACGGCGCGTACACGAAATTTTCCGCATACCCGAACATGATGCCTGTACGTTCGACGGCCTCGCGCAGTTCGCGCGCCGCCGCCACCACCGCATCCAGCATCTCGCGCTTGTTGGTTTTTTCCGGCGAACCGTAAAAACCGGTCAGCGGCTTTTCGACAATGATGTGCTTTCCTGCCCGCGCCGCGGCCAGCATGTACGCCTGGTGCGAGGAAGGCGGCGTCGAGATGTCCAGGACATCGATCTCCGGCAGCATTTCTTCCACCGAAGAAAATGCGCGCAGCTTGTGCGCCGCCGCGAACGCCTCCCGGCTGTCGGCGTGCGCCGACGTGACTCCCACCACGCGAGCGCCTGATTCCGGATAATTCTCGAAATGAAAACGCGCGGCGAAACCGGCGCCGGCAATTCCGATTCTCAATGGCTCCATCGATTGGAGGATAGCTCAGGAAGCTCTGCGGTCGCGCCCCGGAGCGGCGCTTGTGCCGGCTGTACCGGCCGGTTCGGGCTGCGGAGGCGGCGCCGCTTTCTTTCGCGTGTTCAGCCGCGTCGTGATCAACTGCTCTCTCACTTTTTGGTACTTGCTCGTCCCCGGCTTGCCGCCGGCCTTTTCGACATCTGCATCGGTTACTTCCTGGGCGGTGGGCAGGTATTTTTGCAGATAATTGCGGATGCGATCCTGCACCGTCCGCTGCTGCGAACGATAAAGCAAGAACAGCAGTTCATCGCCCGGAGCGCCGGCCAGCACCTGGTAAATCTGCGAAGGCAGCCGTAACCTCGCCGATTTCAGCGCATGTTCCAGTTTTTTCGCCCTCGGCTCGAGTTTCTGCCAGAGATCGATCTCCTGTTTGCGCATCTCGAGCGTGCGGCCCAGCTCGCCGCGCTCCCGCGGCGACATTTTTTCGGTCAGCACGAACAGAAAAGGCCCCACACCCGCCGGCCGGATACCGTTTCCCGCCGGCAGCAGGCGTTTGAGTTTTTCGAGCTTGCTGATGGAGGCCACACTCAGCTTCGGCCCCGCCAAGGACGTCGAGAAAATACCCAACAGGCCCGCATGCTCCAGCTCGCGTATGATCTCGCCGGCATTGGGCTCTTCGGCGATCTCGCGCAATTCTTCAAACAGCGCGCGCCCGGAAATCAGTTTCTCCAGCTCCGCTTCGCGCGCGTTCTCATACTGCCGCTGCGTGCGTTCCTCAATGTTGAAGCCGAAACGCACCTTGAAGCGGATCAGCCGCAATAATCGCACCGGGTCTTCATAGAATGCGTAAGAATGGGTCGCGCGCAGCTCGTGCGCGCTCAGTTCCGCCAGGCCATTAGTCGGATCGATCAGCAGCCCTCTCGAGCCTCTGTTGAGTGACAGCGCAATGGCATTGATCGTGAAGTCGCGGCGCCGCAGATCGTCCTGAATGAAAGCCGGCTCGATCTGCGGCTTGCCGCCGGGCTTCGCATATTTTTCAAAGCGCGACATGGCGATTTCGGCGCTGATGGCTCCTGGAAAAAGCATCTGCGCCACGCGCCGGTTCTCATCGATCGACAGGATCCGCACGCTCGGATCCTCAGCCACCGCTTTGGCCACTTTGATCGCGTTGCCCTCGACCGAAAAATCCAGATCGCGAATCGGAAATCCGCCCAGCATGTCCCGCATGGCGCCGCCGGTCAGGAACAGGTTTACGTTCAGATCGCTCGCCGCCTCCTGCACCTTCGCCACCACCCGGTTCTGGTCGGCATTCAGGTGGCTCTCCAGCATGAACATGTAATCGCTCATGCGGTGCGCCTCGCGGTTTCCATTTTTGGAGAGTTGCTGGACATTGGTTTTTGGGGGTTCAAGCTCGCGGGTGGTGGTCGTCCAGCGCCTTTCTAAGCCTCGACCGCAGTACGTGGGTATAAATCTGCGTAGTGGAGATGTCCGCGTGCCCCAGCATGGTCTGCACGCTGCGCAGATCCGCCCCGCCCTCCAGCAGATGCGTGGCGAAACTATGGCGAAGAACGTGGGGCGACAGGTTATGGAAAATCCCCGCCCGCCGCCCGTTGGCCGCCAGGAGCTTCCAGAAGCCCTGCCGCGTCATCGCGCCGCCGCGGGCCGTGACAAACAGGTAGCGGCTCCCGCGGCCTTTTAGAATCAAGCCGCGGGCCGTTTCCACGTAGCGCCGGACCGCCGCCAACGCCGACCGGCCGACCGGGATCATTCGCTGTTTATTTCCTTTACCCGTTGCCCGGACGACCCCCATCTCGAGGTTCAGGTCTGAAACCCCCAGATGGCATAATTCCGAAACACGCAATCCGGTCGCGTACAGCAGTTCGAGCATCGCCCGGTCCCGGACGGCGGTGGGCCGCTTATCGCCGGGAGCTGCCAGCAGCTTATCGATCTGCTTTAAATTGAGAAACTTAGGTATGGTCTTCCACTGCTTCGGCGTCCGCACGTGCGCCGTCGGGTCAACCTCGATTTTGCCCTCTGCCAGCAGAAAACTGTAAAAGTTGCGCAACGTTGCCAGATGCCGCGCTACCGAGCGGCTGCTTAAGCCTTCGCGATAGAGCGAATTCAAGTAGCGGAGCAACGTATCTGTATGATTTCCCGATGGATCTTCGTTATGATGAGAACCGAAGTAACGGCGGTAGCGTTCCAGGTCTCGCGTGTACGATTCGAGCGAATTCCGTGCTAACCCCTTTTCTATCCGGCAGAAATTGAGGAAGTTGTGGATATGGGTCGCCAGCGGTCCGCCGTTCCGCCTTTCCAAACCGGCGGAGGCGGCGTCACACACCCCAGGTGCGGCGCTCGTTGAGCCGTCTGACATTGTGCCAATGATACAATAATCGCGGAAATGTTTGAAACAGTTTAGCTAACAGGTGACGGCTTGGCTGGGTCCACAACCAAAAAAGTAATGGTCCGGCGCTTCGACCGGGAGCCTTTGACGGGCTTTGTGAATCCCCAGACTTACCTGCAAGCCTCGGGGGTCGAACTGATGAAACCCGACGGTACCGTGGCGATAATCCCCTACCAGGAGGTCAAAACTGTTTCATTTGTAAGGGATTTCGAAGCTTCCGAGGCCCAGCCGGAGCGCCGCGTTTTCCACAGCCGGCCCAAAATGGACGGGCTCTGGGTCCGAATGCGGTTTCGCGACGGTGAGATCATGGATGGCGTTCTATCCAACAACCTGCTGCAACTTGAGCCTTACGGGTTTACATTCATTCCGCCGGAGCCTTACTCCAATAGCCAGCGCATTTTTTCGCCGCGTGCAGCCTTGAGCGAATTGCACGTGCTCGGAGTCGTAGGCAGCCCGCTCAGCCGGCGCAGGCGCAAGGAAGTTTCCAAAGAGCAGATTGGGCTCTTTGAACCACCGGAGGAAGGCAGCGGAGCCCGCTAACGCACCGCCACGCCGCCCAGAGCAAAATCGGCGAGATCCACCCAGGTGCAATCCAGTTTGCTTTGTACAAAATAGGCGCGCGCAGCGTTCAACCGCCGGGGATGTTTGAATTCAGCCCAGCGCCGGCGGGCCATCTCGTAGAGCGGGGCGACCTGCGCGCGCTCCAGGTTCTGGGCCAGCGTAACGTGCGGGTGATAAGGAAACGCCTCGTGGAACGCGAGCGGCCCGCCGTTGAGCGCGCGGTACATGGCATGAAGCTCCGGCTCGCCCTTCCGGAGACCCAGATAGATCACATCGCTGGTCGGAAAGATTTCCACGTCGCCGATTTCGATATCGAACGGCGCGAAATCGGCGACCACCACCCTGGCTTGCTCAACGGCTTCGTCCGGATCGGCCGCCAGCGGGCGCGGCGGCAGGATAGTGACGTGAGCCCGCGGCATGCAGCCGGGAACCAGTTCTCGTCTTAAGTCATCCAGGAACTTTGCCAGAGGATCCGGGATGTAAACCACGAGGGCGTAAAGATTGATCCGTTCCGCCCCGTTCGGGCTGAGGGCCATTCGACCTTCCTATCGTACCTGTTTATGAGGGTTTGTACATAGGGCCGGCTGTTATACTGAAAGATCACCCCAACCACTCAAAAGCACACTGTAGGACCCTCCGTGGCAGAATCGATTGAGATCCGCGGCGCGCGGGTGCATAACCTCAAAAACATCTCGCTCGCCATCCCCCATAACCAGTTGACCGTAATCACGGGCGTGTCGGGCTCGGGGAAGTCGTCGCTGGCGTTTGACACGATTTATGCGGAGGGCCAGCGGCGGTATGTCGAGTCGCTATCGGCCTATGCGCGGCAGTTTTTGGAGCGCATGGAAAAGCCGGAGGTGGACGAGGTAGACGGCATTGCGCCGGCGATTGCCATCCGGCAGAAGAATACCAGCCGGAATCCGCGCTCGACTGTGGCCACATCGACTGAATGCTACGATTTTCTGCGCCTGCTCTATGCGCGGGTGGGCCAGACGTTCTGCCCGAAATGCGGGCGTCGCGTCGCCAAGGACACGGTGGATCAGGTCGCGGCCGCGATGCTGGCCGAACCGGCGGGCTCGCGCTGGTATGCGCTGTTTCCGGCGACCGGAGCGGAGCGTCCCGACACCCAGAAGCTGCGAGACCACCTTTTTGAGCTGCGCAAGAAAGGCTTCAACCGGCTGTTCCAGCAGGCCCGGACATTCGAGTTTTCGACTCCCGAATCGCTGCTGGATATCGATTTCTCGACGCCGGTCTATGTACTGGCCGACCGCATCGCGATCTCGGCGGATCTCAACCAGCGGCTGGTGGACACGACGGAGATCGCGTATCGCGAGGCGGGCGAAGTGATTTTCGAGAGCGCCGCGACCGGCGAGCGGCGGCGCTTCAGCGAAAAATTCGCGTGCAAAAATTGCGGCCTGGACTTCACGGAGCCGGAGCCGGTGCTGTTCAGCTTCAACAGCCCGGCCGGCGCCTGCCCGCGCTGCCAGGGCTTCGGCAACACGATCGACTACGATCTCGATCTGGTGATTCCGGACAAGAGTCTCACGATTGAGCAGGGCGCGATCGAACCCTGGACCAAGCCGAAAGGGCGCGAATGGCTGTGGAAGCTTAAGAAACTGTTGGCCGCGGCGAAGAGCCGGAAGGTGCGGCTCAACGTGCCCTTCTGCGATTTGACGGACGAGGAAAAAGAGTTCGTCATCGACGGCGGCCCGGGCTTCGGCGGCGTGCGCGGGTTCTTCGATTACCTCGAAACCAAAAAATACAAGCTGCACGTGCGCGTTTTCCTGAGCCGGTATCGCGGCTATGCGCGGTGCCCGGAATGCAACGGCGCGCGGCTGCGCAAGGAAGCGCTTTATGTCCGCGTGGGCGGCAAGAATATCGCCGACGTCGTGCGCATGAACATTGCGGACGCACAGGCGTTCTTCAACACGCTCGCGCTGACGCCGGAAGAAACCGCGATTGCCGAAAAAATTCTGGTCGAGATCCGGCAGCGGCTGAAATTTTTGAACGATGTCGGTCTGGATTACCTGACGCTCGACCGGCTGTCCTCGACGCTCTCGGGCGGCGAAGCGCAGCGCATCCAGCTCGCCACGTGCCTGGGGTCGCGCCTCGTGGGCGCATGTTATGTGCTGGATGAGCCGTCGATAGGGCTGCACACGCGCGACACAGGGCGGCTGATCCGGATTCTTGAAGAATTGCGCGAGTTGGGCAACACGATTCTGGTGGTGGAGCACGACCCGGAAGTGATGCGCGCGGCCGACCGCATCGTGGACCTGGGACCTGGCGCCGGCGAAAACGGCGGCAAAGTAATCTATGACGGCTCCTATGGCGACCTGCTGCGCGACGGAGCGGGGTCGCTCACCGGCCGTTATCTGCGGGGCGAGCTGCAGGTGGCGCCGCGGCGCAAGAGGCGGCGTGCCGATCCGCGCCGGAAGCTGCGGTTTTCAGGCGCGCGGCTGCACAATTTAAAAAATCTGGACGTCGAAATTCCGCTCGGCATGCTGGTGTGCATCACGGGCGTTTCGGGCTCGGGAAAATCGACGCTGGTGCACGACGTGATCTTCCGCTCGCTTGAAGCCGTGCTGCGGAAAAACGAATCGCTGGCGGAAGGAGATTTCGCTCCCGACGAAATGCCGGACCTGGTGGCCAAGATGTCGTGCCGGCGCGTAGACGGAGCGGAACGGCTGCGCGAAGTTGTGCTGGTGGATCAATCGCCCATCGGCCGGACGCCGCGCTCGAATCCCGTGACCTACATTAAGGCGTTCGATTTGATTCGCGCGCTGTTTGCCTCAACCAAAGACGCCGAGAAGCGCGGCTATACGGCGGGGCACTTCTCCTTCAATGTCCCGGGCGGGCGCTGCGAAACGTGCCAGGGCGACGGCACCGTTACTGTCGAGATGCAGTTTCTGGCCGACGTGGAGCTGATTTGCGACGAATGCAAGGGCACGCGCTATAAATCGAGCATCCTCGAGATTCGCTACCAGGGTCTGAACATTCACGAGGTGCTGCAATTGACGGTGGACGAGGCGATTCGTTTCTTCCACGCGGCGCCGCGGCTGGTAGCGCGGCTGCGGGTGCTTTCAGAGGTCGGGCTGGGTTATCTGCGGCTGGGACAATCGGCAACGACACTTTCAGGCGGCGAAGCGCAGCGGGTGAAGCTGGCGGCGCACCTGGCGCAGGCCTCCTGCGACGGCACGCTTTACATTTTCGACGAGCCGACGACGGGCCTGCACTTCGACGACATCGCCAAGCTGCTGGCGGCATTCGAGCGGCTGATTGAAAACGGCGGATCGCTTTTGGTGATCGAGCACAATCTGGACGTGATCCGCGCGGCGGACTGGGTGATCGATCTGGGACCGGAGGGCGGGGAGAAAGGCGGATACATTGTGGCGACGGGCACGCCGGAGCAGATCGCAAAGGTGGAAGGGTCGTGGACGGGGAAGTATTTGAGGTAAAGGGGCAATGCCCGCGAGCATTGAAATGAGGAGTGTCTGAGGGAACCGACTTGGATGTGCGGGGAGAAAAAGATCGATATCTTTATAAGCCATTTCTCCGAGGAGTTTGCAGCCGCCGATCTCGTGGAGCGTCTTCTTAAGTCTGCGTTCGGTGAGCAGCTGAATGTGTTTGTGTCATACAAGATCCCGGTCGGAGATCAATGGTTTCCAACGATCATCGAGTCTCTAGGGAGCGCTTGTGTGGTGCTTGTTCTGTTGTCGAGGCAGTCGGTGGGCAAACGGTGGATCAATTTCGAAGCCGGTCTCGGCGTCGGCGCGGACGCAAAAGTGCTGCCGTACACTATAGGCGACCTAAGGCCCGGCGACGTGGGATTCCCACTGTCACCACTGCAGGTCCAACGGCTCAATGACCGATCTTGCATTAATGAGCTGCTCGAGAGGATCAAGAACGAAACCGGAAAACCAATTGTGGGTCATCCTGATATCGCGACTTTCTCCGACGAGTTTGCAGCCGTAGAGGAGAGTCTTCTAAGCAGCTCAATATACCTACAGCCGTTTCTAACAGGCAGAACGATCAACTTCGAACTGATCCTCAAGGGCGATTTGCCCGTGCGGTTAATAAAGCTTCGCGTTGAAGTGCCCGACGATCTGCGCTCGCGAAGCTGGGCTCCGTCGCAAGTCGCCGGGCACGTTCGTTGCAGTACCGAGTCAGTTGCCGGCAGTCCGCACTTAGTAATTGAACAATACGCTGGCGACATCGCTGTTCCTATGGGCACCCCCCAGCAATTTGAGAGGCTGTTGCCGGACTTCACGCCGGACATGTCCGGTCAGGTCTTCCGACATGTAGCCTTCGTCTTGAAGGAGGACATGGGCTATACCGACTGGCGCAAGCGGTTGAGGTGCAAAGTTTTTGTGACGAATTTTGGGACCCCTGAACAGGTGTTCGACCTCGACAAGATAGAGACCCGAAACAAGTGAGCCCACGTACCCACATCATGGGGCCCCCGCCCTACGCACCCCGGGAATCTCGCCACTGTTCAGGTCCTGGAGAAGCTCTTTGAGGTGCTCCTGAAGGTCCTCCAGACTATCGCCTTGAGTCATATAGTCCGGAAACTCCTCAAAATATCCCAGCCAGTGGTCGCCATCCTTCCAATAGATGTAACGGGCGCGCTTCATGTATTCAGTCTAGCGACACCCAAGCACTGTGAAAAGCGTTAGGTCTTGAGGCAATTTCGGCGAGCCGGTTTTCAATGATTTTCGTTTCAGACCGAGAGCTCTCTTCAGCGCGCCGGAGGGTTGCCGACGGCCGAGTGCTACTTAGCAATCTTTGCTAATTATGGTACGATAACCTCAGAGCCACGTGCCGATCAGGAAGGAGCCGTCCGTGCCGACTCGGAATGTCAATTTGACCGCGGAGCTTGACCGCTTTGTGCTGAAGAAGGTTCGGAGCGGGCGCTACGAAAACGCCAGCGAGGTCGTGCGCGCCGCTTTGCGGACCCTGGAGCGTGAGGAGCAGCAGTACGACGCGAAGGTTGCTGCGTTGCGGATTGCCATTGACGAGGGCGATGCCAGTGGTGTCGCCGCGGGCAATGTGTTTGCGCGCGTCAAGGGAACACTCACTCGCTCCTCAAAGCCACGCTAACCCGTGGCCGCACTTCGTTTCTCTCGTCGGGCCGAAGCCGACTTGCTCAGCATCGCTGCGTATACGCTCAGCACATGGGGTGAAGACCAGACCATCCGTTACCTCGACGATCTCGAGGCCTGTTGCCAAATGCTTGCCGATAATCCCGCGTTGGGCCGGGAGTGTGACAATGTTCGCCCAGGCCTCCGCCGGATGGAGAGCGGCCGGCATGTTGTGTTTTATCGCGAGGACGCACGGGGCATTCTGGTTTCCCGCATCCTGCACCAGCGCGTTCTGCCTGAAAGGCAGGCTATCGACGACGAGGGCGGCCCGTAGCAGAAACAGCAGCGCTGACAGGCCTGATTGAACGGGAAGTGCTATCGGATTTCGAATCGTGGCGGAAGAAACCGTGTGAAGTTCGTCGCCGACGCTAACGTGCTGCTGCCGGCGGTCCTGGGCGGGCGCGCCAAGCGCATCCTGACACATCCCGAAATTGTGGAAATAGCGGCGGCGGAGACGGTTTTCGGAGAGGTACAGGAGTATGCCGCGGAACTGGCCCGAGCCAGAGCCGCACTGCCGGTCAGGATGGAGCGGGCGGACTATGCCACCGGGATTCGCGAGGCGGCCAGGCGGATGCAGGCGCGATCCGGACGACGTGGATACTCTGGCGCTGGCGTTGACATTGCGCTGGCCGGTTTCGGATCTACAGGGCCTCGTCCAGATCCAAAGCATGAATCAAGGCCCGGTTAAGTTCGGCGGTTCTCGTGTCCCCGAGTTGTCCGACATAACGGGTTAGCAAGTTCTTCGGTAAACTCACCAGTTCGTCGCAGTGAATACTCGATTCCTGTTTCAGGCCCTCATCAACGCCGATCTTGACCTGGGTGCTAAGACCGTCGTGGCGCGAATAGATAGGGGCGCAGATGACGGACGAAAATTTTGAGTCGATCAACGCTTGACGGCTCACTACCAGAAAGACGCGCTGGCGTTTTGGATCCTGAGAGCCAGGCTTCTTGACCAGATAGAGCTCCCCACGGTTCATGGCAAAGCCTGGTATTCGAGGACGTCCGCCGCTTCCCGATTCAAACGGCCGGCGCGCGCGTTGATGATGGCAATATCCTTAGCCTCGCGCTTCGCTTTTTCCAGGCGAGCCAGGTAGGCGCGGGAGGCGCGCTCGATGAAAGCCGAACGGTTTCGATCGGCCCGATCGATGTCTTTTAGCAAATCGTCCGGAAGTGTTACCGATGTCTTGACTTTCACAAGATAATTATACTCCATAAGGGCATACTCTTGCCTCTAAACAGCGGCTATAAGGCAACTGAAAGGCCACACGCGGGTCAGCCGCTCTTGACAGGCATGCCACAATCGGGGTGTGAACGAGCTACGCTGGCATCCGCTGCTGCGCGAGTGGGTGGCGGTGGCGGCGCACCGGCAGGGCAGGCCGCAACTGCCGGAGAGCTGGTGCCCGTTCTGTCCGGGATCGGGAAAGGTGCCGGCGGATTACGACGTCCTGATTTATCCCAACGATTTTGCGGCGTTCGATCTGGCGAAGGAGCCGTTTGCAGAAGACGCCGCGCTTTATAAAAAGACGGGCGCGCGCGGTTCCTGCGATGTGGTGCTCTATCATCGCGAGCACAAGCTGGCGCCGTCCGAGCTTTCCGCGGAGCATTGGCGGAAGATCGTCGGGCTATGGATGCGGCGCGACCGGGAACTGGCAGCCGTTCCGGACATCGCGTACGTTTACATTTTCGAGAACACGGGGGTGGCGATCGGGGTGACGATGCCGCATCCGCACGGCCAGATTTATGGATTTCCGTTTGTGCCGCCGCTGATCGCGCGCGAGCTCGAGGGCGCCGCGGAATTTTTTCGCGAGCATGGCGAGTGCATTTATTGCCGCATTCTGCGGGAGGAAATCGCGTGCGGCGCGCGCGTGGTCACGGCCAACGGCACGTTCGTGGCGTTCGTTCCGTATTTCGCGCGCTGGCCGGGTGAAATACAGATATGCGCGCGAAGGCATTTCGGCGGAGTTGCGGAGTTGAGCGATGCTGAGGTCGCCGACCTGGCGGCGATTATCAAAACCGTCCGGATGAAATACGACAACCTGTACGGATTCCCGATGCCGCTCATGATGATCGTGCGGCAGAGCCCGGTCAAGGGCGAGTACCCTTATTTTCATTTCCACGTGGATTTTTACCCGATCCAGCGCAGCGCGACGAAGTTGAAATACCTGGCAGGCGTGGAGAGCGGCGCGGGAACCTTCCTGAACGACACGGTGGCGGAAGAGAAGGCGCGGGAGTTGCGGGAAACGGAGCCGCGCGGCTAGCGGGAGAAGTGCTCTTCCAGCCGGGTCAGGCGGTTGGCGATATCAACTACCTTGCTTAAGAGCATGTCGAAGCGAGTGTCAAACTTGGACTCCAGATGAGTCATCCGGGCGCTGACAGCGCCAAATTGGCTTACATTAACGAGGATTCCGACGAGCACGGCGAGCGTCGGAACCGCAATGGCGAGATAGAACTGAGTGTCGCTCATTCACCTCGATTATAACGTATGGGGTTTTAGTTAATGCTCTTCGTAAGGCCGGTAGCCCTTCTGGCGCATGATCTGGTGCGTGGCCTCCAGGGACTCGGGCAGCACGTAAAAGAAGGCGCCGACGCGCTCGGATCTGAAAATCAGGCCGCCGCTGTAACGGTCGGCCTCCACACCGTAATCGATGCCGGCGTCGGTCAGGATGGATTCGAGGCGCAGGGCGTCCTTAAGGCGCTTGGCGATGTACACCAGTTCAGCGCGGCCTTCTTCGAAAAACGATGCATCCCGTTTCATTTGGAATGAGAATCCCAGCCTTGACCGGCCACAACTCATGATAGTGCCGGGGATCGCTACGCCCAAAATGCCGGTCGCAACCATCACGCGCGAAGAGGAATTGTATTGGATCGCGCTGCGGCTGGTGCCGGGGCTGGGGACGCGCAATGCGGGGAAGCTGGTCACGCGATTTCGCACGCCGCAGGCGATTTTTCGCGCGTCACGGACGGAGCTCGAAGGGGCAGGGATAAGCGGCGCGGTGGCGCAATCGATTGCGAGCGGCTGTACATTCGAGGAGGCCGTCGAGCAGCAGGAGATGATGCAGAAAGCCGGCGCGGTTGCCGTAACGATCAGCGATCCGCAATATCCGGCGTTGCTGCGCGAGATCTTCGATCCGCCGGTAGTGCTGTTCGCTCGCGGGCGGCTGGAGTTAATGCGTTCGACGCTGTTCGGCGTCGTGGGAACCAGGAGGCCCACGCCGTACGGGTTGGCGGCGACCGAGCGGCTGGCGGGCGATCTGGCGCGCGCGGGGTTGAGCATTGTCAGCGGGATGGCGCGGGGGATCGATACGGCGGCGCACAAGGCGGCGCTGGCGGCCGGCGGCGATACGGTGGCAGTGCTGGGCTGCGGAGTGGACGTGGTTTATCCGGTGGAGAACCGGGCGCTTTCCGCGGAGATGGCCTCCAAAGGGCTGATCATTTCAGAGTTTCCGATGGGCTCGGTGGCGTTCCCGCAGAATTTTCCGATTCGCAACCGCGTCATCAGTGGAATGAGCGTTGGGCTGCTGGTGGTGGAAGGCGCACAATACAGCGGATCATCGATCACAGCCAGGCTGGCGCTCGATCAGGGGCGGGAGGTCTTCGCGGTGCCGGGGAACATCACGTCAAAAGTGAGCTGGGGCCCAAATCTGTTGATCAAGCAGGGAGCCAAGCTGGTGCAGGACTGGAACGACGTAGTGGTGGATCTGCCGGCGGAGGTGCGCCGGGCGCTGATTGAGAACGGAAAAAATCGCCTGTTAAAACAAGGAGTTAGCGAGGGAGATGCAACCAAAGGGCCAGATCAGGCATCTTTACTCGATAGCCAGCCTGCAATCGCCCGCAAGCTGCTCGAAAGATTGAAGGTCGACGCGAGCACGCATCTGGACGAACTGGTGGAGACCCTGGAAGATTTCACACCCTCGGAAGTGATTGCGGCGCTGTTCGAACTCGAGATCACAGGTCTGATAAAACAACTTCCAGGCAAGAACTTTGTTAAAGTGTGGTAGCGAGCAGCGGAGTGAAGGCGTTGACGAAAGTTAACCGCCTCGCGGCTGCGAGTGTCGTGACGTTATGGCAAAAGCTCTCGTAATCGTGGAATCGCCGGCGAAGGCGAAGACCATTAATAAGTATCTGGGCAAGAACTATCTCGTCAAGGCTTCGCTCGGGCACATCAAGGATCTTCCGAAAAAAGATCTGGCCGTCGACGTCGAGCATGGCTTCGAGCCGAGCTATGAAGTGATTGAAGGCAAGAAAAAGCTGATTCAGGAACTGAAGCAGGCCGCCAAGAAGGTGGAGGCTGTGTACCTGGCGGCTGACCCGGATCGCGAAGGCGAAGCCATCTGCTTCCACTTGCAGGAAGAGCTGCACGGGGGCAACGGCAAGGGCAAGAAAAAATCCGGTCCGGAGATTTTCCGGGTGATGTTCAACGAGATCACGTCTCGCGGGATTAAGAAAGCCTTCGAGCAGCCGGGGCAGGTGGATATCCACCTGGTGGAAGCGCAGCAGGCGCGGCGGGTGCTGGACCGGCTGGTGGGCTATAAGATTTCGCCGCTGCTGTGGGACAAGGTCCGGCGCGGGCTTTCGGCAGGACGCGTGCAGACGGTAGCGCTGCGGCTGATCGTGGAACGCGAGCGCGAGATTCGCGCATTCGAAAAGAAAGAATACTGGACCATCGACGTCCACCTGGGCGCGAAAAAGCCGCCGTCGTTCGACGCCCGGCTGATCAAACACGCGACAGGCGGCGCAGATCCGCAGGCTATCGAGATTTCGAACCAGCAGGCATCCGACGCGCTGGTCGCGAGCCTCTCGGGCTCCGAATATGTGGTGAAGTCGGTCACCACGCGCGAGAAAAAGCGCAACCCGGTCGCGCCGTTCATTACTTCCACGTTGCAGCAGGAAGCCGCGCGGAAGCTGCGCTTCAGCGTCAAGCGCACCATGATGCTGGCGCAACGGCTGTATGAGGGCATCGAGCTGGGCAAGGAAGGGTCAGTCGGCCTCATCACTTACATGCGCACGGACTCGACGCGTGTGGCCGCCGAGGCGATCGAGGAAGCGCGGGGCTATGTTACCGAAAAATTCGGCGCGAAGTATCTGCCGGCGACGCCCAATGTCTACAAGTCCAAGAAAGAAGCGCAGGATGCGCACGAAGCCATCCGGCCGTCATCGGTGCTGCGCACGCCGGACGAGATCGAGCGGCATTTGAACGATGACGAGCTGAAGCTTTACCGGCTCATCTGGATGCGGTTCGTGGCGTCGCAGATGATGCCGGCGGTTTTTGATCAGACGACGATCGACATTTCGGCTAAAGGTTCGAATGGAATCGATTACACATTCCGTGCGACCGGCTCGGTACCGAAGTTCGACGGGTTCCTCGCGATTTACGAAGAAGGCAAAGATCAGAAAGACGAAGACGACGAGGAGTTGCGCCACAAGCTGCCGCAAGTGGAAGAAGGCGAAATCTTAAAATTCCGCGGCATCAAGCCGGAGCAGCACTTCACCGAGCCGCCGCCGCGCTACAACGAAGCCACGCTGGTGAAAAAGCTCGAAGCCGACGGTGTGGGCCGGCCGTCCACGTACGCCTCGATTCTTTCCACCATTCAGGAGCGCGAATACGTGCTGAAGGAGGGCGGGAAATTCAAACCCACCGAGCTCGGCATGGTTGTGACCGATCTGCTGCTCGAAAGTTTCAACGACATCTTCGAAGTGCAGTACACGGCGCGGATGGAAGAAGAGCTGGACGAGATCGAAGAAGGCAAGCTCGACTGGCGCGAGGCCATGGGAGAGTTCTACAAGCGCTTCGCCAAGGACATCAAGCACGCCGAGCGGCACATGACCGACATCAAGCGCATGGAGAAGCCGACGGATCTCACGTGCGAAAAATGCGGCAAACCGCTGGTAATCAAGTGGGGCAAGCACGGCAGCTTCATCGCATGCTCCGGGTATCCGGATTGCACCTACACGCGCGAACTGACGGTCGATCTTCCGGATGTGGACAAAGTCGATCTCACCGAGCAAGGGGACGAAGAATATTGCGAGAACTGCGGCCGCACGATGGTGCTCAAAAAAGGCCGCTTCGGCCAGTTCTACGCGTGCAGCGGATACCCCGACTGCAAGACCACGAAGCCGATCGGCGGGACGCAGAGAAAAGCCGATGTGCCGCTCGATGAAAAGTGCCCGCAATGCGGCAACGCGCTGGTGATGAAGTTCGGCCGCTACGGCGAGTTCACGGCGTGCAGCAATTATCCGAATTGCAAGTACGTCAAGCAGAAGACCATCGGGGTGAAATGTCCAGATTGCAGCGAAGGTGAGGTCGTGGAGCGGCGTTCCAAGCGCGGCAAGACGTTCTACGGCTGCAGCCGCTATCCCGATTGCAACTTCGTGGCGTGGGCAAAACCGGTGGCGGAGAAGTGTCCGGAATGCGGCAGCCCGTACATGTTGGAGAAATGGCAGAAGGCCGGCCAGACGCTGCAGTGTCCCAACCAGGAGTGCAAGTTCAAGAAAGTCATTGGTGAGCCCGAGCTCGTGAGCCGGTAATGGATGCCGGACGGCGGACGGTCTCCAATCTCCGCTGGTGGATCGGCGGGCTGCTGTTTGCTTCGACCATCATCAACTACATCGACCGCCAGACGCTGAACGTCCTGGCGCCCTATCTCAAAGCCGAACATCACTGGACCAACACGGATTTCGCGAGTATCGTGATCGCCTTTCGCCTGGCCTATGCGATCGTGCAATTTCTGGGCGGACGGCTGGTGGATCTGCTGGGGACGCGGCGCGGCCTGACCCTGACCGTGGCGTGGTATTCGGTGATGGCGATGCTGACGTCACTGGCACACGGCTTATGGGGCTTTCGCGTGTTCCGCTTTCTGCTGGGCGCGGGAGAAGCCGCGAACTGGCCCGGGGCGACCAAGGCGGTGTCGGAATGGTTTCCGGCCAAGGAGCGCGGGATTGCGGTGGCGCTGTTCGACAGTGGCTCGGCGATCGGCGGCGCGGTCGCTCCCTCGTTGGTGGTGTGGCTGTATCACGCGTTCGGAACGTGGCGGCCGGCATTTCTGATCACCGGCACGCTGGGCTTTCTTTGGCTCGTTGCGTGGGTTCTGACCTATCACCGGCCCGAAGACCATCCACGAATCAGCGAGAGCGAGCGGGCGATGATTCTCGCGACCCGGGCCGGCGCGGACGAAGTGCCGCAGGCCCGGCGCGTGCCGGTTTCAAAGCTGGTGCGGTACAAGCAGGCGTGGGGCTGCATTCTTCCCAAGGCGGTTCTCGATCCTTATTGGTATCTGGTGGCGGACTGGTTCGCTATTTTTCTGGTGAGCCGCGGCTTCAAACTCGAAGACACGCTGGTCGGCTTCTGGGTGCCATTCGTATGCGCCGATCTCGGCAATTTTGTAGGCGGCGGAATATCGAGCTTCTTCATTCACCGCGGCTGGACGGTTGGGGCGGCGCGGCGAGTGATTTTTCTGATTTGCGGCCCGCTGATGCTGCTGCTGATTCCTGCGATTTACACGACGCGGCTCTGGTTGCTGGTTGCGGAATTCGGTTGCGCGACCCTGGGATATGCGGCGTGCGCGACAATTTTTTTAACATTGCCATCGGACTTGTTCGAGAGCGGATCGGTGGCGACGGTCAGCGGACTTGCGGGAATGGTGACCGGCTTTGTCACCATTGCCGCGACGTATACGATCGGCGCCGTGACGGACCGGTACTCGTTTGCGCCGATCTTAATGGGCGCCAGCGCGGCACCGGTACTTGCGGCCATCGTGGTTTTTATTTTTGTCCAGAATACCGGAAACACCGGAAACGGCGTGGTGCTGAAAATCTAGCGCTCGGCAACTACCGCCCGGCGAGTTCACCGAGCGCTCTCCGCGCCAAGGTGCTGTCGGGCTTGCGCGCCAGCAACTGCTCGAGAACATCGCGCGCCTTGGCGCGATCGCCCGTGCGGACGTAAACGCGGGCCAGGTTCAGATAGAGCAGTTCGTTATCGGGCGCGACTTCGATTCCATAGCGGAAAGCGGCCAGCGCATCGTCCACCTGGTTTGTCTCCATGTAAAGGACGCCGAGGTTGTTGATGGCGGAGGCATGGTCGCGCCTGGCGGCGATCGCCTGCTGAAAATATTTGCGCGCTTCTTCGTTGCGGTTCTGGCGCGCGAGCAGAAGGCCCATCTGGTTGGCGGCGTCGGCGTCTTGCGGGCTATTTTGGAGCGCCCGTTGAAACATTTTCTCCGCGTTTGCGTCATCGCCCAATGCCGCCTGCGCCTGCCCCGCGCCCACGAGCGCAAAGGAATCCGCGTGAATGGAGATGGCCTTTTCGAAATCGCCGAGCGCCGCGCGATAGTTTTTGACCGCCAGTTCGAGGCTGCCAAGATTATTCCAGGCGTCGGCGGAATCGGGCACCAGCAGCACGGCGCGGTCGAGGTGCGGGCGTGCCTGCTCGTAGCGTCCGGCTTCCAGATGAATGTTGCCGATGGCGAGGTGCGTTTTTCCGTTCGAAGGATCCAGCCGCACGACTTCATCGAGATAAACCAGCGCCTGTTCCGGGTATCCGGCCCAATAAAACGCAGCGCCCAGGCGGAAATAATTGCGCTGGGGTTGGGTGTAATAACGGCCGGGGAAGGGAAGAGCAAGGCGGGCACGATTGGGATCGCGCATCAGATCTAGATCGCGACGCAAATCGGCACCCCCGGGAACGCCGGGATAAACTTTATGCGCACGGCTGCGCTCGTCAATCAAGATGACAAGCGGCAGCGTGAGAGCAGTTCGGTAATCGAACAGATAGCGGCGAAACAGTGCGTAACCGGCGGCAACGTCCGGATTCTCTTTGTCCAGATTGACGACGTGAAACCGCATCCCTGATAAGGCAGGCGGTTCGGCTAAAGTGCCGCTGACGACGCAGACAAATCCTGGACCGTTATACTGCCCGGGCAATGGAACGGGCTCGATCAGCCATGTAGGCTCGAAGCGCGGTTGGTTATCGGCAGCCGGCGGCGCAGGCTTCGCTCGGCCGGTGCGCACGAGAAACGCGCTTCGCTTGGTTTCGCTCGACCCTTCGACGATCCGGTGGCGGAAACCTGCGGCCAAGTTCTCATACTCCTGAACTTTTCCCGAGGGCCAGCGCACACGCAGTTTCTGCACGGCGCTGGAATCGCCGAGGCCGAAGTGCAGCACTTTCGTATGCTGCGAGAGATAGCCGGAGCCGGCGGCGAGCTGGCGAACCGTGCGGCCTCCCGAATATTCCACTTCCACGACCGCGCCGATGGCGTCGCGATTCGATTCGACGCCCTGAAGCTCGATCGCGATCGAGTTGCGGGCCGTGCCCCAGTCGTTACGCAACGCGCGAACCTGCGGGCCGAGCCGGCTCTTGAGCAGCAGATCGAGATTGCCGTCGCCATCGAAATCGGTTGCGGCGAAGGCGCGGCTGTCATCGGCGAAATCGATCCCGGAGACGCCCGAGAAATCGTAAAACCGCCCGCCGCGGCGCGCGTAAAGCACATTTGGCTCGCGGCCGTTCCAGCTATAGTCTTCCCGAATCCACTGATCGAGCGCATTCCAGCCGTTTTCGTAGTCCGGGGCCGCGGTTTTCGTGACGGGAGAGCGCGCCACTACCTGGCGCCAGAAAAAACTCATGACGTCGCGATCCGATGGATTGGTGAGCATGCCGCAGGCGATGTAAATTTCCGGGCGGCCGTCGTTATCGAAATCGAGGCCGTCCGACGACCATGCCCAGCGGCCCATGGCGACGCCTTCGGCGGAATCGGTTTCCTCGAACGTTCCGTCGCCGCGATGGCGATAGAGCGAGTTGCCTTTGGCATGGCGGCGGTACGCGTCCGCGAGTTCGGCGGGCTTCATTCCGGCTTCGATGACGTGCTGGACCACACGCTCGCCTGCGGGCGACCACATATTACTCACGTAAAGGTCCGGGCGGCCATCGCCATCGTAATCGAACCAGGCCGCGCTCATGCCTGGGCCGATGTCCTCGACGCCGGCCTCGGCCGCCACGTCGCGGAAATGCCCGTGGTCGTTTTTGTAAAGATTGTTGCGGCCGAAATCGTTGGCGATGTAAAGATCGGGCCAGCCGTCGCCATCGTAATCGCACCAGGCCGGAGCGAAACTGTAGCGGTTGTTGTTCTGGTCAAGACCCGTAGCGCGGGTGACGTCTTCGAAAAATCCGCCGCCCTCTTGGGAGAGCCGGTTGCGAAAAAGAAAATTCGGCGGGCCGTTTTGCGCGTCGTGATAGGGCGAAGGATAGCGGTATTGGTCTTCGCTTTGAAAATAGATGTAGGTGCAAAGATAGAGATCGACGCGGCCGTCGCGATCGTAATCCGCCGCGGCCATGCCGGTGAAGGTGCCCTGTGGCGCGGTGGCGAAGCGGAAGGCGTCGGGCTGGTGACGAAATGTCGCGCCATCGTTCAGAAATAAAACCGGGCCGCCGATGGTGAGAACGACAAGGTCCTGGCGGCCGGAGTTGCGGAGATCGACGAACAGGGCGGCGGTAGTGTCATCGAGCACGCCGGCGTTCCAGCGCGCGGTGATGTCTTCCATGCGGCCATCGGCGCGGCGCCTGTAAAGGCGGTTGGGCAGGCCGGCCGGCTGGCACACGTAGATTTCGTCCCAACCGTCGCCATCGATGTCGCCGACGGCGATGCCATTGTTGCCGTAGACATCGATGCCGCAGGCGGAATCGAGACGTGCGCGCCAGTAATTGGCGCCGCGCGCGAGCTGGCGATCGAAAGATTCGACGCCGGCGAAAAGGGCACTTGTCACGTCGGCGAAAAGCGGCTCTGGCGAGGCGACTACGGTTTCCGAAACCGGCGAGAATCGTGATAAACGGCCATTGGTCCATTGCTGGTCCCACAGGCCGGCGCGGTACTCGAGACGGCCGGAGGATGAGCCGGCGATTTCGTAGCGCACGCGACCGCGAGGAAGCACGTAAAAACGCGCCGCTCGGACCTCGCCGAGCGAATCGAGCCAGCGGCCGAGGCCGCCCGAAAAATCGCGATCCGCAGGATTGAATTCCGCCTCTCGCACGCCGCTCGCGATGGCCTTGTATCCTGCGGGCATGGGCGAGGAGCCGGTAAAATCCGGCGCCAGCGGCAGAGCGCGGAGCGTGAGCAGGCGGTTCAGGTGAGCCGTGATCTCGGCAGCATACTTTTCTTCAATGAATTCGTCGTGACCGGGCTCGAGAAACGTAAGAAGGGCGTCCCAGGGACTCGCTTTGCGAAACCGGACCGGGTAAGCACCGGGCGCAGCAAGAGGCGCAGGCGCGGCAGGGCGGGGCATCGACCAAGCCAGGCGGGCCGCTGCAGCGGCATGCAGAAAATTGCGGCGAGTTACACGCGGGCGCATCCTCTGGCGTAGGATAGCACCCGCGAGATTAGCGGCTGCGCGCCGCTTAAAACAGCAGTTTGAGAGCGAACTGAATCTGGCGCCCCGGTTGCGCGGTCGTCAGTTCTCCCGGATTCGGGTCATCGAAGTACGTGTCGAGACCGCGGAAATTCGGATGATTCGGCAAATTGAAGAACTCGGATCGGAACTGGACCTTCCATCTCTCGGTGATGACGAACGTCTTAAACAGCGAGAAATCGACGCTAACCAGCCCTGGCCCGGTCAGCGTATTGCGGCCGACGTTGCCCCACAGTCCCGGGCCGGGATAAGTGAATGCGGCGGGGTTGAACCACTCCTGCCGGTTCCGGCCGCCGGTCGGCGTCGTCGAAATTCCCTGGATTACGTCGGGCCGCGTGTCACCGCCGGCATTTGAAAAATCGCTACCGGCGTGAATCGTGTAGGGATTGCCGGTATTGAAGGCGTGAATGCCGACGAATTGCCATCCATCGGCCAGAATTTTCGCCGCACCTGTCAGTTTGCGGCCGAAGGGCAGGTCGTAAGTATAGCTGACGACGAAGCGATGCGCGACGTCGTAATCCGACCGGGCCTTTTCCGCGCGGTAATTGTATTCGTTGCGCGTGCCGACGCTGTTGTCGAAGCCCAACGATGCCTGCGACTGCTCATCGATCGACTTGCCCCACGTATATGCGCCGAGAAAACTCAAATTGTTGGAGAAGCGCTTCTCGACCTTGGTTTGGAGGCTGTGATAGGTCGAGCTGTTGCAGGAGCACCAATAGGTCAGGTCGTTGGCGAGGAACGGCCGAGGGCGGCGGCTGTCGTAATCGCTGGTAGCATCGGCGGTGGGCGTCGGCTGGTTGGCGTTGCGGAACTCATAGAGCTTTTTCCCCGCGGAACCTGCGTAGGAAACTTCCCAAACCGTATTCCAGCCCAAATCGCGCTGCACCCCGAAATTCCAGTGCTGGACGTAGGGATCGCGAAATGCAGGATCGAGCGCAAACAGCGCTGCCGCTGCCGGTTCGGCAAAAGCATTGGCCGGCACTCCCACCGAAAGCTTGTTCACAACCGGGTTCGGTTCGGCAAAGCTCACCGGGAACCAGTCGGATTCCAGGTAGAACGGCGGATTGTTGCCGGGATTGGGAATGCTTAACGGGCCGGATTCGTACGACGAATAGAAAACGCCGTATCCGGAACGGATCACCGTCTTAGGCGTCAACTGGTAGGCAAAGCCGACGCGCGGGGCGAAGTTGTTCCGGTCTTGCGGCACAAGCTGGCGCGGGGCATTGCGGTTGATGGGAACCTCGGGGAAGAAGTTGGAAGGCAGCTGATCGGTGCGCCCGCGAACTAGGTCGAGAGCGCCGGTCGCCACATTGAAATTCCCTTCGGCATTCCTTCGTTCCATCGGCATGGAAATGAATTCATAGCGCAGACCGAGATTGAGAGTGAGCTTGCGGGTGACTTTGAAATCGTCCTGGGCGTAGAAGAAATATCCGGGCTGCTGGAACGTATCGTTGATGAACGTGCCCAAAAATGCGGCGGAGACTTTTCCCAACAGGAAGTCGGCGAAGCCCAGGCCGGTTCCGGAACGGTCATTGGGATCGCGGGTGAAATCGCCGCCGAAGTTGAAGCGCCCGCGCGGATAAGGTGGCTGGAGGATGCTGAAGTCGACCCGCGGCTTCCATTCAGCGCCGAATTTCAGGGTGTGCCGTCCTCTGATGACGCTCAGGGTTTCGATGAAATCGAAAACGTTTTCGAATTCGCGGGTCGGCTGGTAGGTTGCGCTGCCGAAGCTCGTCACGCCGCTGACGCTGAAACGCGGCAAGCCGCCGTTACCGGATACGAACGGAATGCCGGGAATCCCGATTTGTGCTGACAGATTCTCGGTGGAATTAAATTGCAGTCGCTCCGTCCTCAGCCGTGTGTAACCGGCGCGGAATTCGTTCACAATACGCGGCGAAAAAATGTGAGTCTCGCTGAGCACCACCTGCCGGGTGTTGTTAGTCCAGTCGCCCGAGGAGAACTGCGCACCCGACAGAGGCGGTGGAATCCGGGATGGCGGAGTCAGAACCTGGTTCGACATGCTGAAGCGGCCGAAAATGGAGTCGCTGTCCGAAATCTTGTGATCGACGCGGACATCGCCCTGGTCGGTTCCGTTCGGCTCGACGGGGTTGATGAGGTAGTTGTTGGAAACGCCTCTGGATGAAACGGAACCCGCCACATTGGGATCGGGCATTAAAGCAATGAGATTCACGGCGGCGCTATCCCAGCGGCTCGAGGGAATCTGGTTGTTGGCGAACGGCTGGCGGGTGATCTGATCGCCCTGGATTATCGTTGTGTCGGGGTCGAGGATCGGATGGAAGCCGGAGAAATCGCCGGTCCTCCAAGCCGTTGGCGCGAGCGTGGACCGGAATGTCTGGCCGGTACGGATGCGTGTCCCCTGATAATCGCCGAAAATGAACGTCCGGTTCTTAATGATTGGGCCGCCTGCGGCCGCGCCGAACTGGTTTTGCCGGAATTCCGGAATTGGTCCGGCGGGATCGAAAAAGTTCTTGGCGTCCAGCTTGCTGTTACGCAGGAACTCGAACAGGCTGCCGTGAAGCTGGTTGGTGCCGGCCTTAATGGTAACGTTCATGACCGCGCCGCCGGAACGGCCGAACTCGGCGCTCATGGAGTTGGTTTGCACGCGGAACTCCGAGATCGCGTCCGGCGATGGCCCGTACACGAAGCTGGATTCGTTGGTCAGGTCCTCGGAAAGGCTGTTGTTGTCCACGCCATCGAGCATGTAATTGTTCTGATACGGCCGCACGCCGTTGGAGCTGAAGCCGCCGGTCCGCTCATCGCGCGCGCCCGGGGCGGTGGGGAGCGTGCCGGCAGTCAGCACGGCGAGACGCGTAAAAAACCGGCCGTTTAACGGCAGATCCACGATGCGCTGGCTGTCCACCACCTGGCCGAGGTAAGAAGTGTCGGTCTGCAAAGCCGGGGCCGCACCAACGACCTCGACGGTTTCAGTCACCTGGCCCACCTCGAGCGATACGTTCAGACCGATGCGGTCCTGAACGTTCAGCGTGATGCCCGAACTCGCCCACTTCTTGAACCCGGGCGCTTCGACTGTCACCGAATAACTGCCAACCGGCAGCGGCGTGACGACGAAGTTTCCGGCGGAGTCGGTATTGGTCTTGGTCTCGATGCCGGTGTTCACATTTGTTACGGTTACTGCCGCGCCGGCGATCACGCCGCCGGTTGCGTCCGCAACCTTTCCAACGATAGATCCGGACGTGGTCTGGGCAGCGGCCGGTAGACCGGCAAGCAGAACAGCGAAGAGAACAGACAACCCGATTCGCATTCCAACGCTCCTTAAAAAGAGGAATTTGAATGATTTTGCACGCCGGAAAGGCGCAGGTCAAGGAGAAACTTCGCCTGGAAGCAGCTTTCTGCCGGGGCGTGGCCATCCAAATGCGCCGGAAATGGCAGGGGCGGCCGCTCGCGTTACAATGGAGCGGATTAAGTCAAGCGAGGATCTGGTGATTCCAACCGCCACCCGTACCTTCTCCACATCGCGCAGTCTGCTGGAGCGCGCCAGGCGGTCGCTCGCCGGCGGCGTGAGCAGCCCGTTCCGCGCGAGTTTTCCCGTTCCGCTTTATTTAACCGAAGGCCGCGGCTCGCGGCTTTGGGACGTGGACGGCAACGAATACATCGATTACGTGCTGGCCTGGGGCCCAATGATTCTGGGCTACGGGCACCCGGCGCTGGCAGAGGCAGTCAGCCGGCGGGCCGGGCGTCCGCATGCGCTCGGGGAGCAGCACGAGCTCGAAATTGAAGTTGCGGAAAAAATCCAGCGGCTCGTGCCGTGCGCCGAGCGTGTTGCCTTTACCTCGAGCGGCAGCGAAGCCGTGCAACTCGCCTTTCGGCTGGCGCGCGGGTTCACCGGCCGGCCCCTGATCCTCAAATTCGAAGGCCACTATCACGGCTGGATGGACTCGGCGCTGATCAGCTATCACCCCTCGCGCGAACAGGCTGGGCCGCTCGAGAATCCGAACGTCGTGCCGGGTTCCGTTGGCCAGGTGGCGAACGCGGCGGATAACATGATTGTCGCGCCATGGAACCGCGTAGAGATTCTGGAGGCAATCCTCGAGCGTCACACCGGCCAAGTCGCCGCGGTAATTATGGAACCGGTGCTGTGCAACAGCGGCTGCCTGCTGCCGGTTGACGGATATCTCGCGCGAGTGCGCGAGCTCTGTACGCGCCACGGCGCGCTGCTGATTTTCGATGAAGTGATCACCGGGTTCCGCATTGCGCTCGGCGGCGCGCAGGCGTTCTACGGTGTGACGCCGGATCTCGCAACATTCGGCAAAGCTGTAGGCGGCGGGCTGCCCCTGAGCGTCGTGGCCGGCAGGCAAGCGATCATGGAGCAGATGTTCTCGCGCGGCGTGGTGTTCGGCGGAACGTTTAACGGCAACCCGCTTTCGCTTGCTGCTTCAAATGCCGCATTGACCGAGCTATCGCGCGACGGCGGAGCGTTGCTCGCGCAGGCAAACGCGCGCGGCAGCAAGCTCATGGCCGGCATCGCCGGCAAAGCGCACAGGCACGGCGTGGCGCTCCAGGTGACCGGCTTCGGCACGGCGATGTCCCTGCATTTCACCCGTCGCACGGAACTGCGCGACTACCGCGACATGCTTGACGACGACCGCGCCACGCAGCAGCGCATTCTGCTGCGCGCGCTCGAAGAAGGTCTGCACCTGGTGCCCGACGGCCGGCTGTACGTTTCCGCGGTCCACACGGATGCCGATGTCGACGAAACGCTGGCGGCTTTCGATCGGGTATTCGGCGGCTAGCGCCGTCCCTTCCACGCAAAGAAACCGACAAGCGTCTTGGCGTCCGGGATGCGGTTCGCGCGGATCATCCGTTCGACTTCCGCGGCGCGAAACCAGCGGCATTCGATGCGCTCGTCGTCCATAGGCTGCGCATCTCCGGCCACCAGGTCCGTCGCGAGAAAGATCGTCATCTTTTCGCTGACGTAGCCCGGGCTCGGATAGAAAGAGATCAGCTTTTTCCATCTGCGCGCGCGATAGCCGGTCTCTTCCACCAGCTCCCGCTTCGCCGCCTGCAAGGGATTTTCCCCGGGATCGAGCCGCCCCGCCGGCAGCTCCCACAAATTCTGCCGCGCCGGCAGGCGATACTGCCGCACGAGCAGAATCCGCTTTTGCGCATCGACCGCCATCATCACCGCGGAACCCAGATGGTGCACGATCGAGCGCCGGATTTCAAAACCGCTCCGGTCTTTGGCGTGTTCCTCCACCACGCGAAACAGGGCGCAGCGGTAGCGTTCGCGGGACGAAACGACCTTCATCGACGCGCCTTCGTCACTTGGCTTTTTCGACTTCCACTTTTCCGAATTTTTCGAGTGACTTCTCGATTTTGGAGGCGTCGCCGACGACGACTATCGTATCGTTGTCCGGCGCCATGTATTTTTTCGCCGCGGCCTGAATCTGATCGGGCTCAACCGAACGAACATGCGTGGTGAACATCTCGAGATAATCGTTCGTCAGGCCCATGGTTTTCACCAGATCCACCTGATCCGCCAGGGAAGCCTGCGTTTCCAGGCTGATCAGAAATACGCCGCTGATGTGATTTTTTGCGTCGCTCAGCTCCGCCGCCGATACGGGCGATTTGGCCATCTCCGAAAGGTGCTCCAGCACGGCTTCCATGGCCGGCTCTACCACTTCGTTTCGCACCTGGGTCACCGCTGTCATCACACCGGCGTCCTTCCGGCGATCCATCTCGCTGTGGGCATCGTAAGCGAAACTCTTTTTCTCGCGAACGTCGATGAACAGGCGGGAGCTAGCCCCGCCGCCTAAAATGGCGTTGCCGACCAGCAGCGGATAATAATCGGGATCCGTACGCGTGGCTGCCAGCCTTCCGATATGAATGTCCGCCTGCGCCGATCCCGGGCGATCCACCAGCACGAGTTCACGCCGGCTCTCGGGAAACTTCTTCGCCGGCGCCGCAGGCACGGGTTTCTGCTTCCAGACGCCAAACCGATCGCGCACCAGCTTCAGGGTCTCGGCGTGCGAGGGCAGTTGCCCGACCAGCAACAGCACGGCATTATTCGGCGCCAGAAACTCATCGCGGAAATCGACTATGGCTTTTCGATCCATGCGGTCGAGCGACTCCATCGTGGGCGCGATGTAACGATACGGGTGGTCGCCGAAAACCAGCTCGTCATATTTTTCGCTCGCCAGAAACGCCGATTGCGAACGCTGCGCCAGCAGCGCCTGCTTGCGGTTCTGTTTGCGCAGAGCAACTTCGTTTTCCGGAAAACTTGCATTCAACGTGACGTCCGCCAGCAGGTCCAGCATCTTGGGCGTGTTCTCGGCCAGCACGCTGCCGCCGATCGTCAGCACATCTGGCGACGCGCTGCCGTTTAGCGACGCTCCGATCGACGCCAATTCTTCCGCCAGTTCGCGGAACGAGCGCGTCTTGGTGCCCTGCGTCAGAAGCCCGGCCACCATTCCGGCGAGTCCGGGCAGCTCCTTGGGGTCGTACTTCGAGCCCGCCTGGAAACTCAGCCGCACGCTCACCAGCGGAAAACGGGCATCTTTGAGCATCACCACCGAGAGACCGTTCGGCAGCTTGGTCTCATCGAGCGGCGGCATTTTATAGGCGGGAATCGGCGGTGTCTCGGGCGCTTTGGTGCGATCGATCGTTTGGGCCATCAGAATTGTCCCTGCAAACCAGCATATTAGGATCGGTGTTCTCATTGGTGTTGCTCCTTGGGCGGATGCGATGCATTGGGCATCGCCGGCGGCGCCGGTGTAATCTCCAGCACCGTGCGCCGCTCCGGAGTCAGATATCGTTTTGCGACAGCCTGGATTGCTTCCGGCGGCACTTTCAGGAAATTTTCGAGATCCGTATTGATCAATTCCGGGTTGCCGTCCAGGATTTCATGCTGGCCGAGCAGGCGCGCGCGCTGGAACGAGCTTTGCAGAGCCGTGATGCGCTCCGAGCGCAGCAGCGTACGGGCGCGATCCAGCTCCTTGGCATCCACGCCTTCGTTCTGCAATTTGGCGATTTCCTCCTGCGCCTGCCCGACGATCTGCTCCGCGGTGAAATTGGGCTTATAGAGCAGGAACATCGCGTAATCGCCGGGATCTTTGTAGTCGGCTGAAGAAGTGAAAGGCCAGCCGAGCTCCGCCTGGTATTGAATCAGCGATTCTTTGCCCTTAACCAGATCGAGCTGGAATCGCGAGCTCGGACCACCGGTCAGCAGAACATCCAGCATTCCCAGCGCGAAATAATCTGGCGACCTGCGTGCCGGCCCCGGATAGCCGATCACCACGGCCGGCACGCGCGCCAGCGGATCGCGGTAGACATCCGTGCGCGGTTTGGGATTGGCCGGCTCGGCCAGATCCTGACGCTCCGGTCTCGGCTGCGAAGGAATGTCGCCGAAATATTCTTCGACGAGCTTCTTCGCCTGCGGAATCTGGATATCGCCGACCAGCACCAGCACGGCGTTGTTCGGCGCGTAATACGTTTTGAAAAACTTCGACACATCTTCGACCGATGCCGCGTTCAAATCCTCAAACGATCCGATCAGCGAATGCGAATTATGCCAGTTCTGAAACGCCAGTTCCGGCCAGCGGTCGACGATGGCCGTCTTGTACGGGCGGTTGTCGAAGCTCAGCCGCCGCTCCTGCTTCACGGCCTCTTTTTGATTCGCCAGATTCGCGGCCGTGATATCCAGGCTGCGCATGCGGTCGCTCTCCAGCCATAGCGCTACGGCGAGCTTATTGGCCGGCAGGGTCTCGAAATAGTCCGTGTAATCGGGATGCGTCTGGCCGTTCATGGTGCCGCCGTTCGATTCGATGGTCTTGAAGTGCGTGCCTTTGGGCGCGTGCGCTGAGCCCTCGAACATCATGTGCTCGAAAAGATGCGCGAACCCGGTGCGGCCCTTTTCTTCGGCGCGCGCTCCGACATCGAAAATCACGTAGACCGTGACCACGGGAACGGCGGTATCGCGCGAAAAAATCACGCGCAGTCCGTTCTTCAGCGTGTACTTCTCGACGGGAATTACCGGCTGGGCGGCTTGCAAAACCGCTACAAATAAAATCAGAGTCACAAAAATAAATTTCATAGCGTTTCTAATTGGGCTGAATTGCCTTTCGAAATTTCTCCGTGGGCAAAGTATTGATGACGTCGTCGGGTGTTAACCAGCCTCGGCGGGCGGTAATCACACCGTACCACAGATTTTGCAGATGCTTGGGATGGTGCGCATCGGTCGAAATCGTAAATTTTGCGCCGCGTCCCTTGGCCGTGCGCACCAGCGTTCCGTTCAGATCCAGCCGCTCGGGGCTGGCGTTGATTTCCAGATAAACCTTGCGCTTTACCGATTCCACCACTACGCGATCGAAATCGAACGGGAACGGCTCGCGCTGCATCAGCAGGCGCCCCGTGGGATGGCCCAGCACGCGAATGTGCGGGCATTCGAGCGCGCGCAGCAGGCGGTCGGTCATTTCCGCGGCTTCCAGATTCATGTGACTGTGCACGCTGCCGATCACGAGATCCAGCTCCGCCAGCGCGTCATTGGCCAGATCGAGAGCGCCGTCACGCATGATGTCGCATTCGAGTCCGGAAAAGACGCGGATTCCCAGGCCGTTGCGATTCAGCTCGCGCACGCGCCCGGCGAATTCGACCGCCCGTTTTTCATCCAGGCCGTTCGCCATGGCGATAGCTTTTGAATGGTCCGTGATGGCGATGTACTCGTACCCCAGCCTCTTCGCGGCTTCGGCCATCTCTTCCAGGGACGCGCGGCCGTCGGTTTCGGTAGTGTGCATGTGGATATCGCCGCGGATGTGCTTGACCTCTACCAGCTCGGGAATGCGGCCCTCGGCTGCGGCTTCGATTTCGCCTGAATTTTCACGGATCTCCGGAGGAATCCAGGCGAGGCCGAGCGCCTTGTAGACTTCTTCCTCGGTTTCCCCCGCAACGCGTGCTTCGTCTTCCGCACGGAACAGGCCGTATTCGCTCAGTTTGTAACCCATTTTTACCGCCCGCGTCCGCACCGCAACGTTGTGTTCCTTGCTGCCGGTGAAGTATTGCATGGCGGCGCCGTAGCTTTCGCGCGGAAGCGCGCGCACATCCACTTGCAGTCCTTCGCGGCCGATCTTGGCGCTGGCCTTGTTCGGCCCGCGCCCCAGGACTTCGTGAACCCGGGGAAACGCGATGAAACGCTCGAGCGCGGCTTCCGCATTTGGTCCGGTCACCAGGATGTCCAGATCGCCGACGGTGTCCTTGCCGCGCCGCAGGCTGCCCGCCGGGGTGATCTCCTCGAGGCCGCCCGGCTCGGCCAGATACTTTTTCAGCTCCTCGGCGGCTTCGTGCGCGAAGCTGAGCAGGAACCGGCCGGAGCGCATGCGGTATTGCGCGATCGACCGCAGAACTTTTTCTTCGAGTTTGGCGCCCATGCGCGGCAGCACGCGAAGCTTTTGCTCTTTGGCGAGCGCTTCCAGCTCATCCATGGTGGCGATGCGGTAGTGCTCGTAAATGAGCGCGATGCTCTTCGGGCCGAGTCCCTGGATTTTCAAAAAATCGAGCGAGGCCGCAGGAAATTTCTTGAGCAGCTCGTCGCGGCGCTCGCAAGAGCCGCGCGCCACAATATCCGCCAGCACGGTGGCGAGGCCCTTGCCGATCCCTGGAATTTCGGTAACTTTGCGCTCGGGGTTCTGGAGAATATCGGCGATGCGCTCGGGGTGGCTTTCGATCGCCGTCGCGCCGTTGCGGTAACTGCGGATGCGGAACGAATCCTCGCCTGCGATCTCCATCAGATCGGCGGTCTCCCAGAGCACGCGCGCAATCTCTTTGTTCTCCATGAAAAGAGGCTAAGATTCAATTCTAGCGAGGTCGCCTGCGCGAGAGCCAATGGCGTGATGCGCGCCGCCGCAGGCTATTCGTATCGCAGCGCGCGAATCGGATCGACGCGCGTGGCGCGCTCGGCGGGAATGTAACCGGCGGCCAGCGACACGGCCGCCAGCATCGCCGTCGCCACAGCAAGCGTGGCAGGATCGTTCGGTTTCAGCCCGAACAGTTGTGATTCGATAAGGCGGCTCAGCCCAATCGCGCAGGGCAGTCCGACCCCGATGCCGATCGCAACCATTAAGGCCGCTTCCCGCATCACCAGGCCCACCACTTTCCCCCGGCCCGCTCCGAGCGCCATGCGGATCCCGATCTCGCGTGTGCGCCCGGTCACCATGTAGGCCATCACTCCATAAAGCCCGATAGCCGCAAGCAACGTCGCCAGCAGTCCGAAGAACGCCGATAAGATCGCGATCAAACGTTCGCCGAACAGGAACTGATTTACTTGCGCAGACATGGTTTTCAAGTCGAAAACCGGCATGTTGGCATCCTGCTGGCCGACCACATGCCGGATCGCCCCGGCCATCTGCTCGGGCGGCTGCGAAGTCAGCACATAAAACGTGATCTTGGTGACGGCCTTATCCTGCATGTATGGCACGTAAACAAATCGCGGCGCTTTTTCCTTCAAGCCGGCGGCTTTATCGTCTTTCACAATGCCGACGACTTCTATATCGGCGATGCCGCGCACGCCGCCGAAGCCGAAGTGCCGCCCCAGCGGGTTCTGATCGTGAAAGAAGTAGCGCGCCGCAGTTTCATTCATCATCCCTACCAGCGGCGCTCCCATGACGTCGCGCGCGGTGAATTCACGGCCGGCGATCAAGGGAATCCCGAGCGTCGCAAAATATCCGGGTCCCACGGTGTTGACGCGCGGATTCATGTCTTCATCTTCGGTCGGGTGATAACCCTCAATCGTTACCGTGCTCTGGTTAATGTCGTCGGTCAGCGGAGCGTTTTCCGCCATCGACACGCTGCGCACGCCGGGCAGAAGCCGGATATCGTCGCGCAATCGGGCGAACAATTCCTGAATGCGGCTCTGATCATAACCGTTGAGCGACGGGTCGAGTGCGAAGGTCATCAAGTTTTCGATGCGAAATCCCGGGTCGAGACTTTTGACGTTATACAGACTGCGCGTACAAAGCCCTGCGCCCACCATCAGTAACAGCGACAGAGCAATCTGCACCACCACCAGCGCTTTTCGAAAACGAACGTGCGCGACGCCGCCCGACAGGTTGCCGGCCTGATCTTTCAGGGTGGTCGCCAGGTTGGGACGCGTAGTCTGAAGTGCCGGAGCCAGTCCGAACAACAAGCCCGATATGATCGCAATCGCAAAGTTGAACCCGAGCACCCGCAAATCCGGCTCCGTCGTAAAGCTCCGTACCACGCTTTCGAACGGCAATAATTTCAGCAGCAAATCGCCGGCCCAGGACGCCACGATCAATCCGGCGGCCCCGCCGCAAACCGCCAGCAGCAGGCTCTCCACCAGCAATTGCCGGATGATTTGCATCCTTCCCGCGCCGAGCGCCAGCCGAACCGCCAGTTCTTTTTGCCGTCCCGCCGCGCGCGCAATCAGCAGGTTTGCCACGTTGGCGCAGGCGATCAGCAGCACCAGGCCCACCATCGCCATCAGCACGATCAGCGGCTTTGAAAACTCGTTGGCCAGGCTGGCTTGCCCGCGCTCCCCCGGCAGCAGCACCAGCCGCTTATGCAGAAAGTGCTCCCGGCTTTTTGGCGCCCAGCCCTTCAACTCGTGAACTTCCAGTTCCAGGTTTCTTTGGTACGCAACATTGATTCCGGCATCCGCCTGCGCTCGCGAGACGCCCGGCTTGATGCGCGCGATGATTTGCAACCACATCGTGCGGCGCTGATCCAGGCCGTTCCACGTGGACGTCATTTCGGCCTTCATCATGATGGGCACCATGATGTCCGCTGCATGGCCGATTTCGACGCCCTGAAAACCCGGCGGCCCGACGCCCACGATGGTTAACGGATGCCCGTTGACCACCAGGGTCTGGTTGAGAATCGCCGGGTCGCCTCCGAACCGCCGTTTCCAATACCCGTAAGTCAAAAACGCCACCGGATGCGCGCCGGGCGCGTTGTCGTCCGACTGTGTGAATGTCCGCCCGACTGCCGGACGAACGCCAAGCACTTCAAAATAATTCCCGGAAACCAGTTCCCCTTCCGCCAGGCCGGTCTGGCCGCGATACCCCACGCTCATGGGCATCGGGAATCGCGCCAACATGCCGCTGAACACGTCATTGTGATCGCGCAAATCCAGGTACATCGGGTAGGAAAACGCGTGGTTGATCCAGATCGAGCCCTGGTTGGGTCCGGGCTGGTCGAATAAGACCAGCTGCTCGGGATGCTGGACGGGCAGCATCCGAAACAGCACCTGGTCGAGCAACGTGAAAATGGCGGTGTTTGCGCCTACGCCGAGCGCGAGCGACAGAACGGCAACGGTGGCGAATACCGGGCTCTTGCCGAGCGCCCGCAGCGAAAAGCGGACATCCTGAGCGAGGGTTTGCAGCATGATGGTGTACGGTCAAATTGCACGGAGGGGGCCATCGTTTCGACTTTAGATTCAATCGGTTAGAGGCTGCCTGCCGAACCACTGGATCGGTTTTGGGATGTGACGTCCCAGATTCGGACGATTCAGACGGCCCGCGCCTTCTTTTTCCTTTTACCCGTAACCTTATGAGTTTTAACCGGTTGTGGCAGAGCGACAGCGGTCTCCTCAACCGTACGGAACATAGCCAGGGCCAGGAAAATGAAGCTCGGCAGGAGCTGGTCCAAAAGTCTTCCCATCGAGGTGCTGAGATGCCAGGTGAGGTCCAGTGGCGTGACGGCGTAGGTGGCCAGATACGCGATGAGCACCGCTATCCAGATGGCGATAGAGGTGATAACGACCGGGGCGCGCCTGCGGTCCGGAGCAACGCCCAGAGCGGCGCCAAGGACCGCCAGGGCGACCGCCGGATGCGCGATTCCTGTCCCTAATGCCAGGACTTCCTTCCAGAACGCTTTGCCAATCTCTGCGTACCTGGAGAATTCCGCCAGGCGATGAACGGCGGCGGCCGGCGTCATTCCCGCATAGGTTCCGGTTGGCGGCGCCAGGAAAAATTTGAAATAGAGCGCGATGATCAGCGGAACAGCCGCACCGGCAAACAGCTGCCCAGCGGAGCGTAACAACGCGCTCCGGCGCGCCGTCCAGAGATAACCTATGAGCGCGACGAAGCTTACCAGGGCAAAGACCAGGCCCTCGTTCTTGGTCCAGGCGGCAAGACCCATCACCAGGCCAGCCAGCACGAGGACCTTTCCGTGGTTTTGCGGCGCGGCATCCGCCAGAAAGAACAGACCGAGCGCGGCGAGGTAGTAGAACCCGAGCGGGATGTCCGCGTATTGCCAGGGACCGTCCAACAAAAAACCGGCCGTTCCCAGCAGAACCATTCCCCCGATCATCGCAGCGCTCCAGCTCCGCAGAATCGCAAGTGCGGACATGGCCAGCGCCACGGTTGCGAAAAAGAACAGGGCGGCCACGGCTATCGGCGTCGCAGGGTGGCCGCTAGAATTCGTCAGGTTCCAGCAGCGCCCCACATAAGCGGACAGGAGCAGCGGATAGTCCGGATGCGTAGCGCCTCCGCCTGCCGGCCGGTTGAGCAGCGGTGAAAAGGCGTTCCGCCACGACGTGTCCGGCTGGGCGAGAAACTCGGCGCGTAGGTTCCAGATCGACCAGGCATCCCACTCGCCGTAGGGGCTGGCCGTGGACGTTGCGACAAATAACGAAACGGCCAGGGCGAGCGTGACGAGAAAAGCCGGAAGCAGCAGCCAGGTCCATCCTGCGGGTTTTGCGTGTGGGATATCGACAAGCGATCTTTCCCGCCGGAACCGGCACGCTGCAATCGCAATAGCCAGTGTCAGCAGCTCGCAAACCAGATAGATTACCGTCGACGGGCCGATAATCAGCCAGACCAGAAAGTAGAGCGAAGACGAAACTCCCACGCCCAGGCCCGCGCCCAGGCTGACCTTCAGCAAGACGTCGGCCCAGCGCTGCGAATACTTGGGCAGGAATAAAACCGCGAGGAAATAGCCGATCGCGATCGACAGCGCAAGCGCGGCTAATAGCAGCAGGATCATGGTACGGCCCGCCGGTACAACACGACGCCGTTCGAGTAATCCTTGACTAAAACGAGCTTGCGCGCCCGGCCGAATTCGGCGTAGTCCATGGGTTTCGAAAAATTCCCGACCAACCACTCTTCGCGCGGGCTATCCACCAGCAGAGCCGGAGCGAGCGCATATTGCGCGGAAAGGAAAACAGCCGGCTGCGTGGTGATGTCTGAGATATAGCCTAGCCGGGGAACGCGGGGGAGTTCGCGTTTCATCGTTTCAAAGCGCATTTCCTGAATGCCGATCATGTATTTGTCGGCGGAGACCTGATTGCGGGTACTCTGCTCGCCGTAGAATGCAAATGCACCGTAAAGCGACAGCAGGGCAGCCGCACCTACGCCAAGCAGAGATTTGATCGGATAACGAACGGTTTCCACGAGGCTAAAGACGCCATTATAAGCCGGGCTGTCATGCGTTGCATGTTTTCGAGATTGCGGCCGGAAACGTGTCTGCCCGGTGAAATCGCGTTATTTTTCGTGGCGGAGGGGTGTAATGACAACGTTGCCGTGGGCCTCGATTTCCCCGGTGTCTTCATGCAGCACGGCGGCGTCGGCGCGCACGATCATTGACCCATCGCAAACCGTCCGTCCATGGCGGCCCACGGGAAGACAGACCGGAGTCTTGATCTCAACATCTCCCATTAAATCGACAGTCGAGGGATATCTGACTCCATGTGAAATATTCACTGCACTCGCTGTTACGGCGCGCGAACTGGCCATTATAGGGACCATAAGGTGCTTTCGTTCCTCCGGCGACTTTTGCTGCCCCAAGGTAAAAACGCACATAAGAGCGAAAACTGCGAGCAAAGAGGCGATGCGGTACATGGTGTTTTACCCCCAAGGGCTGACGCGGCGCTCTTCAAAACGTTTCGCGAATCCGTCCGTGAGACGAACGCAGCTTTCATGAAGCACCCGGCCAAGCCGGGCTCTGTCCAGCACCGTGCCTGAGGAGTTCTTTCATGTACTCTGGAATTGATGCTGACTGACCTAGTGCAGATCCGCACTCTGGGCGAGCGGAAGCGGACGGAAAACGAGCGATTCCGGCGTTTCCTCAAGTCGCACGATCACTCCGACCGGAGGCTGCGGCGCATGGCCGAAGACATCGAGGGGCAGATCGACTGCTCGCAATGCGCGAATTGCTGCCGGGTGGCGACGGTGCGGATTAGCGACCGGGATATCGAGCGGCTGGCGCACCAAATGCGGATCAGCCGGCAGGATTTTCTCCGGCAGTACACGACGGAAAGCGAAGAGGAAGGACGAATTCTCAAGCGAAGCGAGGAGCAGGGTTGCGTGTTTCTCGACGGGAAGACCTGCACGGTTTACGAGGCCAGGCCGGACACCTGCCGGCGGTTCCCGCACCTGGTGCGCGGCTCGGGTTCGATCGCCAGCCGCATGTGGCAGTTCATCGACCGCGCCTGCTACTGCCCGATTGTGTACAATTCGCTCGAAGCTTTCAAAGCGGATTTGAAATTTTCCAGGTAGGCGAGGGGGCATCATCTCGTTTACGGTTGAGCTAACCACACCGCGCGGGGAAACGATCGCGTTCGGAGGCGGCAAGCCGATTGGGCTCATCGCAGGCCCGTGCGTGATCGAAAGCGCGGAGCATGTGCACCGGATGGCCGACGCGATCCGTGCGATGGCCGGGCCGTTTGTGTTCAAAGCGTCGTTCGACAAGGCCAATCGCACCAGCCTTTCCGGTTTTCGCGGGCCGGGGCTGAAGCAGGGTCTGGCGATCCTGCGATCGGTGAAGGCCGCCGGACACGCGATCCTAACAGACATTCACGAGCCGGCGCATGCCGCAGTGGCGGCCGAGGTTGCCGACATCCTCCAGATTCCGGCGTTTCTTTGCAGGCAGACGGATTTGCTCGTGGAGGCGGGCCGCACCGGGCGGATTGTGAATATCAAGAAGGGCCAGTTCCTCGCTCCGCAGGACATGCGGCATGCGGCGGAAAAGGTGGCGTCCACGGGCAACCACCGGATTCTGATCACCGAGCGCGGATCGTCGTTCGGGTACAACAACCTGGTGGTGGATATGCGGAGCCTCGGGATCATGCGGGAGTTCGGCTGGCCGGTGGTCTTCGATGCCACGCACAGCGTGCAGCTGCCGAGTGGCGCGGGTGGCCAGTCAGGCGGGCAGCCGCAATTCATCGAGCCACTGGCTCGGGCGGCGGTGGCCGCAGGCCTGGACGCGATATTCGTCGAAGTTCACGATGAGCCGGAGAAAGCACTCTCGGATGGGGCCAACGCCCTGCGGCTCAGCCGGTTCGAAGCTTTCTGGCGGCGGTTGCGCGCTCTCGACGATCTGGTGAAAAGCGCAAATTTTCTGCACGATTAAACGGGGCAGTCCGTCATACAATTGATGGTGAGGTTTGTGTGTACAAGACTCTGAACCGGCGTCGATTCGGTTTTTCGCTGATCGAGCTGCTGATCGTGATCGCGATCATCTTGATCATTCTGGCGATCGCGATGCCCAAGCTGAGCAAATCGCGGATGTACGCGCAGGAGATGGCTGCGCTGCAAGCCATTAAGGCCCTGCATCAGGCCGAGACCATGTACTATTCGCAGTTCGGCAAGTATGCGACGACGCTTGCCGAATTAGGGCCGCCGACGGGTGGGACGTCCGGGCCGCAGGCGGCGGACCTGATCCAGGAAGACCTGGCGTCGGGCGAAAAGCAGGGGTACAAGTTCACGATTACGGCGACGCCGGGCGGTTATGTGATCAACGCGTCACCGATCGCGTTCGGCAACACGGGAAGCCGGACGTTCTGGTCGGATCAAAGTATGGCGATCCGGCAGAATTTTGGGCAGGAACCAGCCACGGCCAACAGCCCGCTGTTCAAGTAAGATCCGTAACGATCCCGACAGACCGTTCCAGCCCGCCCGGCCTATCATGAAATTTGAGGGGTATTCATGGCTGGAAAAAAAGCCCACAAGCCAAGAAATATTGAATGGTACGCAGGGAACAAAGCGACGCGTGCGAAGCACGGCGCGGGAAAAACCGCGATCTCGCAGACTCCCGGCGAATCGCAACGTGACCCGAAGCGCAGAAGGGGACAGTACGGCGGTGCGGGAAATCCGCCTTTGATCAAGAAGTGACAGCCGCGCGCAACATGAACGACGTCGTGAAGGCGCTCGAGCGCCGGTACGGGCACGTCGAATTGATTCCGGAAGACGGGCTGACGAAGATCGCGGTGGCCGGCCTGCGGCTGGCGTTTCCTGAGGCGGAAAAGCTGGCTCGCGGAAAGGTCACGATCGAGGAATTGCGCGGCGCGACACGTGGTCAGTGATTGCCACGCATAAATCTGCTCTATACCGCGCGCCTCTGTGTCCGTGCCAGTAACTCTCCGGCGCGAGCCAGTGCGAGGCGCTCGGCTTCTTCGCGTGTTGCGGCGCTGGTGCGCGCCAGGTTCGCACCGGGCGAAACGTTATCGGCCTTGGCGTGGAACTGCGCGCCTAAGCGGTAGCTGGTGAGGTTCACGGGCCAACCGTGCAATTCGAGGGTGCGCTCGGAATATCCCTCGACTTTCGCGCGGCTCCAGTTGCGGATGTAGTTGCGCTCCGGATCGGGCAGGGCGACAGGGAGGCCGGCGCTTTTCCAGGCGTCAAATCCGCCGGTGACGTTGAGGATCTGGCGAAAACCGGCGCGGCGCAGAAGGCTCGAGGCGACCGAGCTGCGGTAGCCGCTTTTGCAATGCACGGCGACCGGGCGAGCGGCATCCAACTCATCCATCATGCGCGCGAGCTGATTGAGTGGCTTGAGCATGGCGCCATCGATGTGGCCCTCCTCCCACTCTCCCTGGCGGCGGACGTCCAGCACCTGGATTTGATCTTTCTTTTCGCGCAACAGGCTATCGAGGTCCTGAACGGTGAGCTGCGGGACCTGCTCGAGCGCGAGATTTTCGCGCTTCCAGGTTTCGATGCCGCCTTCGAGATAACCGGCGATCCTCTCGATGCCCACGCGCGCCAGGCGCAGGCGAGATTCGGTAAGGTGTTCGGCGTCTTCCGCGACCAGGATGAGGTCGGTCTCGAGGCCGATGATAGTTCCGGCCCAGGCGGCGTACTGGCCCGATAGCGCGATGTGCACCGAGCCGGGAATGTGGCCGGCACCGAACTGCGCTGTCGGCCGCGTATCAAGGACCACGGCGCCGTTTTGCTGGAGCCGCAGCACGGCATAGGCGTCGAGCGCCTGAAGCGGCGGCAATTCGGCCAGCGGCGCGGCGCCGGTGCGGTTGATTTCGGCATCGCGCTGGAAATAGCCGGGACGCTCGGGAAGTGCGTCGGTCAGCAGGTGCACGAACTCCTCGCGGCTGGCGGCTTTCAGGGCGTAATTCGAAAAGCGTTCTTTGCCGATGGTGGAGCAACGCTCCGAGCTGATCTGGCGGCCACAGAGCGAGCCTGCGCCGTGTGCGGGATAAATACAGATATCGTCGGAAAGTCCGAGCAATTTGCCGTGCAGACTGTCGTAGAGCAAACCGGCAAGCTGCTGCGGTGTATATCCGGGCGAGAGATCGGGGCGGCCTACGTCGCCGATGAATAGCGTATCGCCGGTAAGCACCGCGAACGGCTCTTCGGATTGCGCGAGATCCGTTACCAGGATACAGATGCTTTCGACGGTGTGGCCCGGCGTTTCCAGAAACCCAAGCCGGCAGCGGCCGAACTGCACCTGGTCGCCGTCGTGAACACTGGTGTGCGGAAACGCCGCTCCGGCGCTCGCTCCCACGTAAATCTGTGCGCCCGTGCGCGCGGCGAGCTCGTGATGGCCGGAGACGAAATCCGCGTGGAGATGCGTTTCGATCACGTGCCCGATACGGAGGTCATGTTTGCGGGCCTCATCGACGTAAATGTCGACGTCGCGCTGCGGATCGACCACGGCGGCCACGCCGTCGGAGCCGATCATGTAAGACGCATGGGCCAGGCAACTCAGGTAAAACTGCTCGAAGTACATACAAGCTCCAGGGTGAAAGTATAAATCAATTCGGCCCGGCGCGACCCTGGTAGGATAGAGCCTCTGCGCATTGGAATCCACACGTCCATTTCCGGCGGGCTAGAGAAGGCGGCGCTCAAGGCTGCCGAGCTTGGGGCCAACACGTTTCAGATTTTTTCCGCGAGCCCGAGGATGTGGCGGGCGTCGATGCCGCGGCGGGACGATATCGCGGCTTTCCGGAGAGCGCGTGAACGCTTCGATTTGCGGCCGCTGGCGATCCACGTAAATTATCTGATCAACCTGGCGTCGCTCGATCCGGTGATCCGCCCGCGCTCGATCGAAGCATTTCGCGGAGAGATGGAGCGCGCGGACGCGATCGGCGCGGAGTACCTCATCACGCATCCGGGGAGTTACAAAGGGCAGACGTGCGCGGAGGCGATGGCGGCATTCGCGCTTGGTCTCGCGGAGGCGGCAGGCGATCGCGTGCCCAATGTTACGGTTCTGCTTGAAAATACCGCGGGTTCAGGGTTCCATATCGGCGGCCGCCTGGAGGAGCTGCACCTCATCTGTGAGCTCGCGGCGCGCGAGACGGCGATCAAGACCGGTTATTGCCTGGATACCTGCCACCTGTTCGCGGCGGGGTTCGATATTTCGAGCCAGGCAGGTTTGAAAAACGCAGTCGCCGAGGCGGATCGGATTCTGGGACTGGAGAATGTTCCAGTGATCCATGCCAACGATTCCAAGATGCCGCTCGGCTCGCACGCGGACCGGCATGAAGACATCGGCGAAGGGCATATCGGCAAAGAAGGTTTCCGGCGCATTCTCGCGCATCCCAAGCTGCGGAATAAGGCGTTCATTCTCGAGACGCCTTATGAAGATGAAGGAGACGACCGGCGCAACGTCGAGATGCTGAAAAAGCTGGCGTCGCCTAAGAAGGTGCGCCGCCGCTGATTGCGGGAACGATGGAGATTTCGTCGCCTGCGTGCAACGGCGTCGCCAGTTCTCCCGTATAACGGATGTCCTCTTTACCCACGAACACGTTGACGTGCTCGCGGATGTGGCCCTGCTCATTGATCATGCGGTCGCGCACGCCGGGATGCAGCGCGTAGAATGCCTCGAGAGCATCGCGCAAGGTGGCCGGCGAACCGGTAATCTCGACGCGACTTTGCCCCGCGCAGAAGGGACGCAGCGGAGCGGGTATGTGAATCGCAACAGGCACTATCGTTTGCTCCGCCGTGATTTGCGCTTGGGGGCGGGACGACGCTTCGGCGCGGTTGTACGGGCCGATTTCCGTCGCGGAGCGGCGCGCGGTTCCCCGGTGAGTGCGGCCTTCACGCAAACGATCGCCGGCAGGCCTTCAAGAATTTTTTTCCAGTTTTTCCCCTCGTCCGAGGAGGCGTAGAGCACGCCGCTGCGGGTTCCGAAGTAAATCCCGGCCGGGTCAAGCGTATCTGCGGACATGGCGTCGCGAACGACGGTTTCGTGAGCGCCTTTCTGCGGGAGGCCCCGCGCCAGCGCCTCCCAGGAGGATCCGGCGTTCCGCGTACGAAACACGCGCAACCGGCCTTCAGGCGTGCAGCGAAATTCGTCGGATTCGACCGGCAGGATGTAGACGCATTTGGCGTCGCGCGGGTGCATCACGATAGGGAATCCGAAATCCGAAGGCACCCCATTCGCGATGTCGTTCCAGTTTTCCGCTCCATCATCGGAGCGATAGAGTCCCCAGTGGTTTTGCAGAAAAAGCCGGTCCGGTTGCGACGGGTGCAGCGCGATTTTGTGGATGCACTGTCCGAACTCCGGGTAGCGTTCGGGCAAATGCACGACGCGGATGCCGCGGTTGCGCGCCTGCCAGGTCTGCCCGCCATCGTCGGTGCGATAGACGCCGCCGGCGGAAATGGCGACATACATGCGTTCTTTGCGCGCCGGATCCGGCAAAATCGTGTGCAGCGCGAGACCGCCGTTTCCAGGCATCCAGCGCGGGCGATGCGGATGATCGAACAAGCCCCGAACGATAGACCATGTGTATCCGGCATCGCGCGATTCAAAGAGCGCGGCCGGCTCGACGCCGCAGTAGAGGACATCCGGCTCGTCCGCGCGGCCCAGGCAGATCTGCCAGATGTTTTTCAGCGACGCGCCGGTGTCGGCGGGGAACTTGACGTTCGCGTCCATGGGATTGGTCCAGATCCTGCCGAAATCGTCCGTCGAGCGCAGCAGCGTTCCCCAAAGCGGGCTTTGCGTGGAGGCCCAGATGCGGTGGCGGTCTTTTCGGTTGTCAAAAGCCATGGCATAGACCGCGTGGCCGGCAAAATATGGCCCGCCCACTTCCCAGCGCGACCGTTCTTTGGTGGATCGCAGCAGGAACGCGCCCTTGGTTGTGCCGATCATCAGGAGCACGTCTCCGTGTCGGATGCGGACGTGCGGAACACCGCGATGCACGGTGGCGCCGGAGCCTCTGGGCTCATTCGGCGCAGCCGATGCGGTGATCGATGCGGACTGCACGGCCTCGAGCGCGGCCTGGATTTCACTGGCGCGCTGGTAGCGCTGTGCAGGTTCTTTTGCGAGGCAGCGCTGAATGATGGCCCAGAGTCCCGGTGGAATCCAGGAGGGCAGCGCCGGCGGCAGTTCCTGCAATATGGCGGAGCTGAGCTCGAAACCCGTGCGCCCTTGAAAAGGCAGTTGCCCTGCGGCGGCTTCATAGAGCACAACGCCGAGCGCCCAAAGATCGACGCGATGGTCCCCTGTCTCGCCGCGCAAAATTTCCGGCGCCATGTAAGCGAGAGTGCCCGACATAGCGCCGGGCGGTTCCCAGGGCGCCATCGATAGCGTGGCCCCGCTCATCGCGCCTTCCGGAAGCCGGCGCGCCAGACCGAAGTCGAGAATCTTGACCAAGCCTTCCGGCGTTACGACGATATTGGCGCTTTTCAGATCGCGGTGCACCGTGTTGCGCTCGTGGGCATGCGCCAGCGCGCCTGAGATCTGCACGCCGTACCGCAGAACACCTTCGACGGGCAGCGCTCCTCTGGAAATCATGTCGCTCAGGGGCCGGCCCTCAACCAGCTCCATCACGATGAAAAGCTCGCCGGCAATCTCGCCGACTTCGTGAACCGTGCAAATGTTGGGATGGCTCAGCGCGGACGATGCGCGTGCTTCGTAAAGGAGGTGGTCCCTGGTGACGGAGCCGACGGCCCTTGCCTGGCTCACGACTTTGACTGCCACATCGCGGCCGAGGACTTCATCGCGCGCCCGATAGACCACTCCCATGCCGCCCTCGCCGATTTTCGAGAGGATGCGGTAGTGGCCGAGTACCTGGCCGATCATTGGCGTCCGAGCGGCATGCTGGAAATGCCGATTATATCCGCTTTGTATTTGAGCGGGCCATTACCGGAAATGTAGAGTCGTGTTCAGGTTTGTTAAGATCGTCGAATCACCCCAAATGCCCGAAAAATCCTACGACCATAACCGGATCGAGCTGAAGTGGTATCAAAAATGGGCGGGCGAAGAACTGTATAAAGCCGAGGAAAATTCGAGCCGTGCGAAATATTACGTGCTCGAAATGCTGCCGTATCCTTCGGGCGCGCTGCATATCGGGCACATCCGCAATTATGCAATCGGCGACGCGCTGGCGCGCTACAAATGGATGCGCGGCTTCAACGTGCTGCATCCGATGGGGTGGGATGCCTTCGGGTTGCCGGCGGAGAACGCTGCCATCGCCAACAAGCGCCCGCCGCGCGAATGGACGCTGTCGAACATCGAAAAAATGAAGGCCACGCACCGGCGCTTCCAGTTCAGTTACGACTGGGATCGCGAGGTCACCACCTGCGAGCCGGATTACTATCGCTGGAACCAGTGGTTCTTTCTCAAAATGCTCGAGCGCGGAATTGCGTATCGCAAGAAGGCGCTGGTCAACTGGTGCCCGTTATGCGCGACCGTACTGGCCAACGAGCAGGTAGTGGACGGCTGCTGCTGGCGGCATGAGACCACGCCCGTTGAGCAGCGCGCGCTCGAACAGTGGTTTTTCCGGATTACGAAATACGCCGACGAACTGCTGGCCGACATGGCGCAGCTCGAGGGCAAATGGCCGGAGCGCGTGCTCACCATGCAGCGCAACTGGATCGGTCGCTCGGAAGGAACAGAAATAGATTTCGGCTCCGAGTTCGGACCGATCCGTGTGTTCACCACGCGCGTGGATACGATCTTCGGCGCGACGTGCGTGATTCTCGCACCCGAGCATCCGCTGGTGCAAACGCTGGCGGATACCGAGGGCCGCGCTCGCGCAAAACAGATGATCGATGCGCGCGCTAACAAAGATCCGGGCGACCTGGTGAAGGAAGGTTTTTTCACCGGGCATTATGCGATCAATCCCTACAACCGCGGCCGTGCGCCGATATGGGTGGCCAATTTCGTTTTGATGACTTACGGCACCGGCGCGATCATGGCCGTGCCGGCGCACGATGAACGCGATTTCGAATTCTGCACGAAATACGAAATCCCCATCCGGCCGGTGATCCGGCCGGCGGATCGCGGGCTGGCGAACCCCGATTCGATGAAAGCCGCTTTTCCGGACGACGGAATCGTCGAAAAATCCGGCGAGTTTTCCGGACTTCCGAGCGCAGAGGCTCGCCGCCGGATGACCGAAAAAGCCGAGCGCGAAGCTTTCGGCAAGGCAGCCATCACCTATCGCATCAAAGACTGGGGCGTTTCCCGGCAGCGCTACTGGGGCACGCCGATTCCCGTGGTTCACTGTCCGAAGTGCGGGGTCGTGCCGGTTCCGGAAAACGAGCTCCCGGTTCTGTTGCCGCTTAAAATCGAGATCACCGGCAAGGGCCGATCGCCGCTTGAAGAAGTGCCGGAGTTTGTCAACGTAAAATGTCCCAAGTGCGGCGCGCCGGCGCGGCGCGAGACCGACACTATGGACACGTTCGTCGATTCTTCCTGGTATTTTTACCGCTATTGCGATGCCAAGAACGATGGCGCACCGTTCGACCCGGCCAAAATCGCTTATTGGTTTCCGATCGACCAGTACATCGGCGGCGTCGAGCATGCCATCCTGCACCTGATTTACTCGCGCTTTTTCACCAAGTTCATGCGCGATCTTGGACTGGTGCGCAACAATGAGCCGGTGACGAAGCTGTTCACGCAGGGCATGGTGATTGCCGAAGGCGCCAAGATGTCCAAGTCCAAGGGCAATGTGATCGGTGGCGATGACGTGGCTACGCGCTATGGAACGGACACCGCGCGCATGTTCGTGCTGTTCGCCGTTCCGCCGGAAAAGGAAATGGATTGGACCGAGGCTGGCGTCGAGGGCATTTATCGTTTCCTCGGCCGCATTTACCGGTTCGTCACCAAGAATGCCGACAGAGCGAGCGCGGCGGGCGGCGCCGCTTCAGGCGAGTCGGATCAGCGCGTCTTGCGCAAACTTCACCAGACGCTCAAGAAAATTACCGAAGATTTCGAAACGCGGTGGCATTTCAATACCTCGATCGCCGCGCTGATGGAGCTGGTGAACGAGCTCTATGACAAAGAGGCGAAGCTTTCGGGCGCAGTGCTGGGGGAGACGCTCGAAAAACTGGCGCTGATGCTCGGACCGTTCGCGCCGTATCTTGCACAGGAGCTATGGGAGGAATTAGGCAAGAGCGGCCCGGTGTTCCGTGAGTCGTGGCCGGCCTACGATCCGGAGCTGGCCAAGGAAGAGCAGGCCGATATCGTGATTCAGGTGAACGGAAAACTGCGCAGCCGGCTTGCAGCGCCGTTTGGCACGCCCGAAGAAACGGTCAGGCAACAAGCCCTCGCCGATCCGAAAGTACAGCCATTCGTGAATGGACGGCAAGTGCTCAAAGTCGTCTTCGTGCCGGATAAGCTGGTGAATATCGTGGTGAAAGGATAAAAATGAACGATCGCAGGGAATTTTTGAAAACCGCCGGCGCGGCAGCGCTGACTACATCGCTCTTTACGGGCAGAGTTCGCGGCGCGAACGACCGTATCCGCGTCGCCTTCATCGGGATGGGCCGCATGGGAACGGAAAGCATGCAGGTGGCCTTGAGACTTCCGAACGTCGAAGTGCCGGCGGTGTGCGACGTTTACCAGCCGAATCTCGAAAAGGCGGTCGCCATTACCGGCCGCGGCCCGGACGGCACGCCCGACGTGCGCACCAAGGCGAAAGGCATTACGGATTTCCGCGAAGTCCTGCACGATAAATCGATCGACGCCGTCAACATCTCCACCCCTGATCACTGGCATCCGTACATGACCGTCGAGGCCTGCAAAAACGGCAAGGACGTGTATGTCGAAAAGCCGATCTCGGTGGTGATCGACGAAGGCCGCAAGATGGTGCAGGCGGCGCGCAAGTACGATCGCGTCGTGCAGGTCGGCACCTGGCAGCGCTCCGGCGTGCACTTCCAGAAAGCCGTCGAGATCGTGACGAGCGGCAAGCTCGGCAAAGTGACGTTTGTGCGCACGTGGAACTACGGCCATCAGCCGCAGGAAGGCATCGGGAACCCGCCGGACTCCGATCCACCCGCGGGCCTTGACTGGAACATGTGGCTGGGCCCCGCGCCCGCACGTCAGTTCAACAAAAACCGCTTCGGCGTCGACCCGAAGCAATATTCGTTCTTCCGATACTTCTGGGATTACGCCGGCGGCATGATGACCGACTGGGGAATTCATCTGCTGGACATCGTGCAGATGGCGTTCAATGAAACCGAGCCTGCTTCGATCGTGGGTCTCGGCGGGAAATTCTACTTGCAAGACGATCGCGAAACGCCGGATACCCTGGAAATCACCTACCAATATCCCAACGGCATGCTCGCGACTTATGAAAATCGCGAAGCCAACGCGCAGTCGATGTTCAAACACGGCTACGGCATTCTGTTCCACGGCACCGAAGGCACGCTGTTTGTCGATCGCGCTGGTTATCAGTTAGTCGCGGAGAAGAACTCGGCGCTCGAAGCCGCCGAGGTCGAGCGATCCAACGACGCTCTCGAAGACCACTGGAAGAATTTCATCGAGTGCATTCAGACAAGGAAGCGGCCCGCCAGCGACATCGAAATCGGCCATCACTCGACGACCACCGCCATCCTGGGCAACATGGCCTATCGCAGCAAGCTGCGTCTGGATTGGGACGCTCAGCGAGAAACCACGGCGCAGCCGGAAGCGCGGCACATGTTGAAGCGCGAGTACCGGAAACCATGGAAGCTCGAAGTCTAAGCCCGATCGTTCTTCTGATGGCTGCCGCGGCCCTCGGCGCGCAGTCGCACAAGACCGTTTTCCTCATCACGGACGCGGAGGGCGTTGCCGGCGTCTGCCGTCAGGATCAGACCGATCCCAAAGATCAGGAGATGCGCCAGCTACTAACCGGCGAAATCAACGCCGCCGTGGATGGGCTTTACCAGGGCGGCGCCGATGACGTGATCGTCTGGGACGGTCACGACGGCAGCCAGACGCTTTCTGCGCTGACCATTCATCCGCGGGCCAAGCTGATCATCGGCGACCTGGGCGTCTCAATGACACTCGAGCGCCATTACGTCGCCGTCGGCTTCATCGGCCAGCACGCGCGCGCCAATAGCAAGGGCGGCATCATGGCCCACAGCTATAGCTCCCTCGGCATCCAGACCATGCTCATGAACGGCAAGCCGGTGGGCGAGATTGAAACCCGCGCGGCTCTGGCGGGAGCGTTCAACACGCCGGTGATTCTGCTGACCGGAGATCAGGCTGCGGCCGATAATTTGCACGCCATTGTGCCCGATGCGGAGCTCGCGGTGGTGAAAGAAGGCTTTGCCAATTACGCCTGCCAGACGCTCTCCGCCGATGCCGCGCGCAAGCTGATCCGCGAAAAAGCGCTTCGGGCGATCGAGCGCGCTGCCGAGATCAAGCCTTACAAGATCGAAGGTCCCGTGACCATCCAGATCGAGTACACCACGCGCAATGCGCTGGGGCCGAATGCATTGCTGCGGCCCGGCGCCGAAGTGATCGACGCGCGCACTATCCGCTATCACGGCAAAGATTTCATGGAAGCCTGGACACGCTACGAGCATCCGTAGCGTGCGATTAGAAAGGTCCGCCGAAGCGTAGAAATCCGAGGACGATCGCGGCAATCTGAAGCGCGGCGCCCGCGGCCACCAGCGCCAGCATGCCTTTGCGTTTTCGGCTCGCCGGAAACAGATCGGCGTGGCGGCCGATCACCTCGCGATATTTCCCGTTGATCAGAAGCCACTCAAGCGGTTGATCGACGGAGCCCTTGAGATTGACTTCGCGAAGCAGCGCTCCAAAAAGCCGATTGGCCGCGATGATCAAACCCCAGCCTCCGAAAAAAAGCAAGGCGAGCAGCAGAATGACGAAAACTTCCGGCATTAACTGAAGCGTTCAGTTTAACGTGGATTGGTTCAGCGCTAGTGATTCTGGCTGCGCCGGTCGTCTGCCGGTGTTGTGGTGGTCGGGCAAGGCCGCGCAGGCTCGCCCTCCCGGTGCCATCCGCACGGCGGTTCTTTAAGGGGGGCCGCTGGGGCGTTCGGAGCCGGCTGGTCGGCCTGCTTACGGCTCTGTCGCGGCTGTCCGGCATCGGCTGGTGCTGCTGGTGCCGCTGTCTCTGGTTCGCTTTCGAGCGGCCCTGGGCGCGATCCATCCTCATTCACTCCCGGCCGCCGCCTCAATCGTGGCGGAGCGCTGACCTCCGGCTCCGGACTCGCCGGCGTAGCAGATATCGGCACGCGGCTGATAGTAACCGGTTCAGCTCCCGCTCTCGCGGCTGAAACGCTGCCATCCGGAGCAAGGTAAACCCGCCGATAGCGAACCTCCGCGCCTGGATAGCGCCCGGCCGAGGCCAACTGGACCTCGATGCCGCGCTCTTCTCCAGGCTTCACGCCTTGCGGCAAATAAAAATACAGCGCATATCGCTGCCGCAGCCGCTCAAGCGTCGTCTCGAGCGCCGAAGCCTCATCCACCGGCATCGTGTCGCCGCCGGAGCGCCGCGCAATCTCCGCCGTTCCGGCCGACTGCGTATGCGGCCCGCGCATCCCCGGACCCGGCCTGCGTCCGCCGTTAGGGCCGCGGCGTCCCAAAATGATTCCGCCCAGCGGCCCTCCGAGCGGACCGCTGCTGCCGGGCCATGGTCCGCCTCCGCCCCGGCGCCCTCCGCCTCCACCCTGCGAATAATAGTGCATGGCGTCGGGAGCGAGCAGCAGGCTCAACACCGCATCGGCTCTCGTGAGCGCGCGCGATACCGCTTCGACGTCGCGATTGCGCTCGGTCTGGTCGTCGGTCAGGATCACGATTGCGCGTCTGGCATCGAGTCGCGCTTCGCGGCCCACGTAGTTCGCCGCATCGAGCAAGGCCCGCGTGATGTCCGTGCCTCCATTGAACGTCTCCTGGTCGAGCAGCGCGTCAAACGCCCGCGCCACGTCCTCGCGGTTGTTGCGAAACGGCAGCCGCAAACGAGTCGAGCGATCGAAAACCATGATGGCGCCGCGGTCTTCATCCCGCAGCACGCGTAACGCCTGCTGTGCCGCTGAGGCGATCCGCTCGACATGCGGCCGCATACTCGCGCTTACGTCCAGCAAGAACAAGACATCTACCGGCATGTTTTCGCTGGCAAAATTGCGGATGGGTTGCGGCTGTCCCTCCTCGCGCAGGATGAAGTCGTCTGCGCGCAGCCCCGTGATGGCCCGATTGTCCCGGTCCACCACCTGGGCATCCACGCGAACCAGCGAAACGTCGCTGCGGAATACGACCTCATCGGCTGCCGCGATGGCCGGCATCGAGGCCGCAACGGCCAGCAGGATCAGTAGCGATCGGGACATTCGATCTGACAAGTGCTTAAAAGTGTTACGCGAAACCGCCGCGGAAGGTTACCGGAAAATTACTGCCGCCCGTCCCGCATCATAATCGACGCCCGCCCGATCTCCGCGAGCGACCGCGTGCCACACTGCTTCATTACCAGCGTGAGCTCCGCCCGCAGCAGGTCGAGCACCCGCTCAACACCCGCCTGGCCGAAGGCCGCCAGGCCCCACAAATACGGCCGGCCGATCCCGATGGCGCGCGCTCCCAGCGCCAGAGCTTTGAAAATGTCCGTGCCGCGCCGGAAGCCACCATCCACCATCACCGGAATCCGGCCGGCGACCGCGTCCATCACCTCCGGCAGCCATTCGATCGTGCCGCGCGCACTCTCTTCCGCGCGCCCGCCGTGATTCGAAACGATGATGCCGTCCACTCCGTTTTCGCAGCACAGTTGCGCGTCCTCGCGCGTTTCAATTCCTTTGAGCGCGAGCTTCATGTGCGTGAAGCCCTTGAGCCGGCGAACCCATTCCCAGGTCATCGCCGGATTGTAAACGTTCAGTCCCTTGGTCTCGATCCCGTCAAACATCGGCCTCGGCCGCGACGCAATCCCATGCTTTGCCGGATCGTGGCACACCGAGCAGTCGCGCGTATCCGTCCGCTTGAAGCGCTCGAGCGTTTCCGTGTTACGTCCAACAGGTAAATCGACCGTCAGCACCAGCACCGGACATCCCGCGGCCTCAGCGCGCCGCACCAGCTTTTCGGTGACCTCCCAGCGCTCTGTCGGATAAAGTTGAAACCAGAGCGGGCGGCCGGCCACCTCCGCCACCTGCTCGATGGCGCACGAGCTGACAGTGGAGAGAATGAACAGCGTCTTCTTCGCGCGGGCCGCGCGCGCCGTGGCCAACTCGCCATCGGGATGAAAAGTCTTCTGGCTGCCGGTGGGCGAGAGCAGGATCGGCGTTTCCCATGCAGTGCCGAAAAGCTCCGTGCCGAGATCCGCCTTGCGCACATCCACCAGCCGCCGCGCGCGTAGCTGAAATTTCTGGAATCCGTCGCGATTGGCCTGAAGCGTTCGATCGTCATCCACCCCCGTTGCCAGATAGCCGAAATGCGCCGGCGGAAGCGCCTGCCGCGCCGCCGCTTCGAAATCCATCACGTTGATCGCGGATTTGGGATCGGCAATAACAGCCGAAGTATTCTGCCCGCCGAGCGCCGCCAGCGGGCTGGCCGCGATAAATTCCAGGAACCGCCTCCGGCTTGCCTCCATCGCCCTCATCTTCGGCCCCACAGAACTACTTCGTATACTTCTCGATCCACCCCAGCACCTGCTCCATCTTGGCGATACGGTGGCTGGGATGCGTGCCGCGGATCCCGTGCGGCTCGTCCGGCACCCGCACCAGCACCGCCGGAACTTTGCGCGCCTTGAGCGCGAAATAAAGCTGCTCGCTCTGCTCCATCGGTGTGCGGTAATCGGATTCGCCGGTGATCACCATGGTCGGCGTCTTGAAATTTTCCGCGAAGAATACCGGCGAATGATCCATGTACTGCTTCGGGTTCTCCCACGGCATGCCCTTCATCCAGATCTCGGCAAAAAAGTATCCCGCGTCCGCTGTGCCGACCTGCGTGATCCAGTCGGTCACCGGGTATTGTGAAACCGCAGCGGCGAAGCGGTCGGTGTGCCCAATGGCCCATGCCGTCAGCAGGCCGCCGCCCGAACCGCCCGTCACGGCCAGCCTCTTCGGATCGACATAGCCCTTGGCCAGCACCGCGTCCACTCCCGCCATCAAATCTTTGAAATCGTCCCCTGGATAGCGCGCGTCGATCGTGTTTCCGAATTCCTCGCCGTAGCCGGTCGACCCACGCGGGTTGGTGTACAGCACCACGAACCCGCGGCCCGCTTGCACCTGAAATTCATGCGCGAATTCCACACCGTACATGGCGTGCGGCCCGCCGTGAATTTCGAGAATCATCGGATATTTTTTCGACGGATCGAATCCCGGCGGCTTCACGATCCACCCCTCGATAGGCCGGCCGTCGAAAGAATCGTAGCTGATCTCTTCCACCGAGCCCAGATTCCGGTCCGCCAGCAGGCTGTCGTTGGTCGAAGTCAAACGCGTCCATTGCGAAGCATGGTCCACCGAGAACGTCACGATATCTGCCGGCTCCGATGGCGTCGAGCGCTCAATTGCCACCTGCCCGTTATTTGAAACGGTAAACGCATCGCCCGACGCATAGGCGCTCGCATACCGCGCTTTTCCGGATGTAATCTGCTCGTAACTGCCGTCCAGCTTCGCGCGAAACAGGTGTCCCGCTCCGCGATCTTCCGCGGTGAAATAAACAGCGCTCGAATCTGCCGACCACACAGGCGACCGCGCGTCGCGATCGAGCTTTCCCGCTAAAAGCCGCGCATTGCCGCCGTCGGTGTCCATAATGTAGAGGTGCGTCACCGTGTAACTCTGGCGCTTAAAATCGTAGCCGGTGTACGCGATCCTCTTGCCATCGGGCGAAGGCACCGGATTCATGTCCGGCCCCTTGCGATGCGTTAACTGCCGTACCGCGCCGTCCTTCACGCCGATCGCGTAGATCTCCGGCCCTTCGAGATTGTAATCGGCTTCCGGCATGCGGCTCGATGAAGTAAGAATCCACTCGCCGTCTTGCGTCCACGCCGGCGGACCATAATCGAAGTCGCCGCCGGCAATTTCGCGCGGCGCGCCTCCGGTCGCGGACACGATAAACACATGCGTGAAGCCCGGCTTGATCAGCCCTTCGTGATCCTGCCGCCAGTGCAGCCGCGTGACAATAATCGGCGGCTCGGCCCACTTCGCCCCCGCAGGCTTCTCCGGCATGTTCACCGACCAATCGGGCTTCGCCGGAACGCGGCTGGTGTATGCGATCCACGCGCCGTCCGGCGACCACGCGATATTTGCAGGCGCATGCTCGAGGTCCGTGATCGTCGCGTCCTGCCCTGTATCCATCCAGCGCACGTGGATCTGCGTCTTCCCGCTGCGATTCGAAAGATACGCCAGGCGCTTGCCATCCGGCGACCATCTCGGCATCGAATCATGGAATGACCCTTGCGTGATCGGCCGGTTATCGCGGCCGTCGGTGGACGCCATCCACAGGTTGCTGTACATGGCGTCGTTCATGCGATCGTTCCACCCCAGCACGTAGACCACGACCTTGCCATCGCGGCTGATTTCCGGATTCGTCGCCGTCCGCCAGTCCCAAAGCGTCGCACTCGTAAGATTGGTCTTCCCGGTCGCGTGAGCCGCGGCGGCCAGGATCGCGCAGAGCAGAACTTTTCGCAGCATGAGGCCTCCCAGTGGACAGACCGTTATATCAGGTTTCCGATGTACAATTGCTCATCTGCGGGATGCAGCGATCACAGTCACTCGAGATCATGGATGATCTCTCAACGCCCGAGGAGGTTTGGGAGAGCGTTTACCACGAGCTTGGATTTGTCCACCGGTTTCTTGGAAACCATGCGACCATAGTTAGCGCTCTGCGCCGCGATCCCCGGCCGATTCACCGCGTCTTGGACATCGGCTGCGGTGACGGCGCGCTGCTGAGCCGGATTCGCCGCACGCTCGCCGTGGATGTGATCGGTGTGGATTTGCGCGCGCCTCGCACTCCACCCGGTGTTCCCATCGTGCATGCCGATGCCACGCGCGACCTGCTTCCCCCGGCGGATGTCGCCATCTGTCTCATGGTTGCTCACCATCTGTCGGAAGAGGATCTGATTTCGATGATTCGCAATACGGCCCGTTCCGTGCGCCGCCTGATCATCCTCGATCTGGTGCGCCACTGGCTGCCGCTGGCGCTCTTTCGCCTGTTTGTTTGTCCGTTGGTCAACCACATTGTCGCGGTGGACGGCCTTCAGTCCGTTCGCCGATCCTTTACACCGGCAGAACTGCGGAGGATTGTCGAACGTGCCGTCGCCGGCACCGGCGCCAGGTTCGATCAGGTCGTTGCCCCGCTGCTCTCGCGCCAGGTCATCGACATCGTCTGGAGCTGAATTATGCGCCGCCGCACGTTCCTCGGATTAAGCGCGCTCGCGCCGCTTCCCGCGCTCGCTTTTCAGAACGAAAAGAGCAAGCTCAAAATCACCAGCGTTCGCCTGGTTCGTTCCAAGCCGCGCCGCCCCGTTCCATCCTACACACCCGCGCCCGGCTCCTGGTCCACCACCGGCGTCGAAGTGGCCAACCCCATGTCCATGTATCCCGAATACAAGGCCACGCGATCGCTGTTCATGTCCGACAAGCTCCAAGGCTTCACGGTCGAAATCGCCACCGACAAAGGCGTCAAAGGCTACGGCGAGGGCGGCGTCGCCGGAGCGCCCGTCGTCGAAGGCCATCTCACCAAGCTGCTCCTCGGCAAAGATCCTTTCGATATCGAGCGCAACTGGGACATCCTCTGGCGCTCCACCATGTATTACGGGCGCATGGGCGTGGTCATCAACGCCATCAGCGGCGTCGATCTCGCGCTTTGGGATCTGGTCGGCAACGCCCTCGGCATGCCCGTCTATCGCCTTCTCGGCGGCGAAACCAAGGCGCGCATCCCCGCCTATTGCACCGGCAACGATCTCGAGCAGCATGCCGAGTTCGGGTTCAAGCGTCTGAAACTCGCGATGGCTTACGGCCCCGCCGACGGCCGCGAGGGCATGCGGAAAAACACCGAGCTCGTCAAGCGCACGCGCGACCTGCTCGGCCCCGATGGCGACATCATGCTGGATTGCTGGATGGCCTGGAACGAGCGCTACACCATCGAAATGGCTGAAATGGTCGCGCCCTATCGCGTCTACTGGATGGAAGAATGCCTGCCGCCGCACGATTACGACGGTTTCGGCCGTCTGAACGCCGAGATCAGGTCCACCCGCATCGTGACCGGCGAGCATGAATACACGCGCTACGGATTCCGCCAGTTGCTCGAACATCACGCCGCCGCCATCTGGCAGCCCGATATTCACTGGTGCGGCGGATTAACGGAATTGCGGCGTATCGGCGCACTCGCCGCGGCCTACGACATCCCCGTCATTCCTCACGGGGGCGGATCGCGCGATTCGGTTCACTTCATCGCCGCCACCGTCAACAGCCCCTGGGCCGAGCTCTTCATGCCCGCGCCCGGCGGTCCCAAGGAAGTCTACCAGCGGTACGAAGAAGAGTATCAGCTAACCCGCGGCCCCGAAGGAATTTACACCCGGCCGTCCGATGAACCCGGCTTCGGCTGGGTGAATAACTATTTCTTCGAGCCCTCCTGAGCCGCGGCTCTCGCCTTCAAAAAATCACCGACGTTTTCTTTGGTGATCAGCGTCGCGCCCGTATCCACCAACGCCGGCAGCGGCGAAAACGGGTCCTTCGCCCAGTTCACATCGAGCGACGCCGGCGGATGATGATGCAGCTCGTCCAGCATCTTCACCCCGTAATACGCCATCGTGAACGGCTTCTGCGCGATCGTCGCCGCAATCGCGCCTTTCTCGATCCAATTCAGCACGGCCTGGTCCGTATCCATCGCCACGATCGTTTTTCCCGTCACTTTGTTCCGGTCCAGCACGTCCGCCACTTCTTTGCCCGCCAGCGCTTCCAGACACACGAAGCCATCCACTTTGTCGCGCCGCTTGTCCACGATCTCCTGGGTCTTATCGAACGCGATGCGCGGGTCGCCCTTGATATCCACAACCTCGGCAATCTTGATGCCCGGATGCTCGCTGAACGCAAACTTGTAGCCGTTCAGCCGCTCCGCCAGGTTGGCCTGCCCCGGCATCGTGAACACTACCACGCTGCCTTTGCCGTTGAGCTGTTTCGCCGCTATGCGTCCGCCCATCACGCCCGCCTCGTAATTATTCGTCCCGATAAACAGCAGCCGCTTGCTGTCCGGAGAATCCGAGTCGATCGTGATCACCGGTATCCCGCTCGCGATGGCCGCGTCGATATCGCCCTTCATCAGCGCCGCATCTGCGGGCGAAATCAAAATGCCCGATGGCTTTTCCTGCAGCGCTACCAGCCGCCGCAGTTCCTGCTGCTGCGCTTGCGCGTCGTAAGTGTCCGGTCCGACCATTTCCGCTTGCACCTGCATCTGTCTGGCTGCCGTGATCAGGCCGTTTCCCGCCGTCTGCCAGTAAGGAATCTTCACGTTTGCCGAAAGCAAATAATATTTCTCCTGCGGAGCGTGCGGTGAACCTCCGCAACCTGTCAGCGCTATCAGCAAACCCACAGTCCATCCGTACCGGTGCACGAAATTCCTCCTTTGATTTTGTTTGGGTGTATTCGATTCTATCTGAATCGAGGGGAATTAAACCAGTACCGTGAACGTGGTTTCGGTGCGCGTCACCGGCCGGTACAGCGTGTCGCGCTCCACCGGCTCGCGCCCTGCCTTGCGGATCAGCCGCAGCAGCTCGCCGCGCCGCAGTGACTGGCTGGTCGTCGCGCCGGCATCGTGATAGATCTTCTCCTCGACTACCGTGCCGTCGATATCGTCCGCGCCGAAGCGCAGCGCAATCTGCGCGATCTTCGGGGTCATCATGATCCAGTACGCCTTGATGTGCGGAATGTTGTCCAGCATCAGCCGCGCCACCGCAATGTTCTTGATGTCCAGAAACCCCGTGGTCTTGGGAATATGCTGGAGCGGCGTGTTGTCCGGATGAAACGCCAGCGGGATGAACGTCACGAAGCCCTGCGTCTCATCCTGCAGCGCCCGCAGCTTCAGCAGATGATCCACCCGGTCTTCTTCGTTCTCGATGTGGCCGTAGAGCATCGTGCAGTTGGAGTGCAGCCCCAGCCCGTGCGCCGTGCGCGCCGTTTCCAGCCACTCTTCGCCCGTGATCTTGTGATCGCAGATCACGCGCCGCACCCGGTCGCAGAAAATCTCCGCGCCCCCGCCCGGCAGCGAATCCATGCCCGCGTCGCGCAGCCGCTCCAGAACCTCGCGCACTGAAATCTTCGTCCGCTGCGCCAGGTACCCGATTTCCACCATCGTGAACGCTTTCAAATGCACCTGCGGAAAGCGCTCCTTCAAACCGCGCAGCATCTGGCAGTACCAGTCGAGCGTCAGCTCCGGATGTAGCCCGCCCACGATGTGAAATTCCGTTACCGCTTCGGACCAGCCCTCGCCCGCCACATGCCACACCTGCTCGAGCGACATGGTGTAAGCCTTCGGATCCTTCGCCCGCTTGCCGAACGCGCACAGCCGGCAGCTTGCCACGCACACATCGGTCGGATTGATGTGCCGGTTGACGTTGAAGTACGTCACATCTCCGTGCATCCGCTCGCGCACCAGGTTCGCCATGTAACCCAGGGCCAGAATGTCTGAGGTGCGATAGAGCACGAGACCCTCATCGCCCGAAAGGCGCTCGCCGCGCTCCACTTTCTCCAGCACCGGCCGCAATCGCGGATCTTCAACGAATACCTGCATGGTTTAGAGATGCCGCACAAGAAAAACATCCGCGGCCCAAAACACAAAGAATAACACGCTCACCCATCCGTTCATGGTGAAGAAAGCCGCATTCACGCGCGAAAGATCGTCCGCTTTTACCAGGCTGTGCTCATAGACCAGCAGCAGCGCGACCGCCGCCACGCCCGCCACGCTCAGCGGCCCCAGTTCCAGATCGTGCACCAGCGCCAGTAGGCATCCGATCATCAGCACATGAAGCAGTTTCGCCACCCACAGCGCCCCGCGGATGCCGATGCGGCTCGGCACGCTGAACAGGTTCTGTTCCACATCGATTTCGTAATCCTGGCACGAGTAAATAATGTCGAACCCCGCGGTCCAGAACATAACCGCCGCCGTCAGCCACAAGATGCGCACATCGAGCGACCCGCGAATCGCCATCCACGCCGCCGCCGGCGAAATTCCCAGCGAAAATCCCAGCACCAGGTGCGAAAACGTCGTGAACCGCTTAGTAAACGAATAGAAAAAAATGATTCCCAGCGCGACCGGCGCCAGATGAAAGCACAGCGTGTTCAGTTCGCGCGCGGCATAAATGAAGATCAGGCTCGATACCGCCACAAATCCCCATCCGAATGTCGCCGACACCAGTCCCGCCGGAATGTGCCGCATGCGCGTGCGCGGGTTTCGCCGGTCGATCTCCGCGTCGATCAGCCGGTTGAACGCCATAGCCGCCGACCGCGCCCCCACCATCGCAATCACGATCCACGCAATCTTGAACCAGATCTGCCGCGCGCTCATCCCGCCTTCCCGAATCGCCAGCATCGCGCCCGTCAGCGCAAACGGCAGCGCGAAAATCGAGTGCTCGAACTTAATCATCTCGAGCGTCAGCCGGACTCGTTTCCAGAACATGCGAGTGAAAGGACCGCTTGCCGCACTCTGCCCTCCGCGTGCAGCCTTGGAGTGAAAGAAGCTACCATTTTATCGCATGCATCTCGCCCGCTTTGCCCTCCTCGGAATCTTCTGTCTCGCCGGCTGCGGCGGCCCGCAAACCGAATCGGTTGAAGATCTCCACACCCGCATCGTCACGCTGCCTGGTGGAGGCGAAATCCGCGCCGAAGTATTGATCAAACCCGCCGAAATGCAGCGCGGCATGATGTTCCGCGATGCGCTTCCCCAAGGCCGTGGGCTGCTCTTCGTTCACGACAGGCCTAGCCCCTATCGTTACTGGATGTACAACGTCAAAGCCCCGCTCGATATCATCTTCATGGACGAAAACCGCCAGATCGTCGAAATCTCCGCCGACACGCCCATCTGTACCTCGAAGCCCGCCGACTGCCCCCTCTACGGCGGCCATCACAACGAGCAGTACGTGCTCGAGCTCCGCGCCGGAGAAGCCAAACGCCTCAGCCTTCACGAAGGTCAGAGCTTGAATTTTTAGATCTCAACTATCCGAAAAGATAGCCGCTCTTATCCGTTTGGTTCACGCTGAAGGGCCATGTTGGAATTCTCCTCTGCCGCTCCGACAGCGCTCGATTCGCACGGACCCCATAGAAAACAAAGGTGTGCGTCGGTTCCATGAGGGCGTTCTCAACCGACTGGCTTTTGTCTGGTAATTCAGTTGCACTTGCCATCGGCGGAAGGAGAGACCGATGAAAACCAGAACGACGTTAAAGGCCGGGGTAGCTCCTGGGCCCTGCAGAGCGTAGCGAGAACCAATGAAGATCAGGACCAATTGTAAGGCCGGCATACCGCCCGGGCCGCCGATCTGAAACGCGCTCGCGGCCCTGGATGTCCACAGCGAGCGCTACCCGCTCGATCTCCGCCGGCGAAGCCAAGCGCCTCGGCCTCCACGAAGGTCAGACCCTGAATTTCTGAGCCGCAGCCGACTTCACTGACAGCATCCAGTAATCTGTAAAACTGGATGCATGACCTCCGTACGCCACCAGGTCACCTTCGACTTCCGCGACGCCCCCCAATTGCTCGATAGCCTCCGCCTTTTCGCGGCGAAACGGAATTCCACTCAGAAAGCCATCTTGGCCAAAGCGCTCCGGCCTTACTTCGCTCAGTGCCAAGATGAACTCGCCCTGTTGATGGCTGCCGAAAAGAGCTTCGCGGAATGGGACAACGAACAAGACCGCGTGTATAACGCCCTTTGACGTCCTCCATTCCTCCACCTGTTATTCTGAGGTCGTATGAATCGCGATGAGTTGCGCTCCCTGTTCGAGCAGGTGCGTGAAGGCGCTGTCGACGTGGATGCCGCGCTCGCCCGCATGCGCCACATGCCTTTTGAAGACCTGGGCTTCGCCAAAATCGATCACCATCGCGAGCTCCGCCACGGCATGCCCGAAGTGATCCTGGCCAAAGGCAAGACCGCGGACCAGGTCGTTTCCATCGCCCGCCGCCTCCTGGAACACTCCCAGAACGTGCTCATCACGCGCGCCGATTCGGCCACGGCCGATGCCGTCAGCCAGTCGCTCATCGGAGCCGAGCACTTTCCCCTTTCCGGCGCGATCCGCTTCTGGCGCGACAAAACCATTCGCGGCAAAGGCAAGATCGCCGTGGTCTGCGCCGGTACCAGCGACATTCCGGTCGCTGAAGAAGCCCAGATCACCGCCGAAGTCATGGGCAATCAGGTCGAGTCCATCCACGACGTCGGCGTCGCCGGCATTCATCGCCTGATTGAAAACAGCGCGCGCTTGGCCGAAGCGCGCGTCGTCATCGTGTGCGCCGGCATGGAAGGCGCGCTCCCCAGCGCCGTTGGCGGCCTCGTCTCCTGCCCTGTCATCGCCGTTCCCACCAGCGTCGGCTACGGAGCCAGCTTCCACGGTCTCGCCGCCCTGCTCGGCATGCTCAACAGTTGCGCCAGCAATGTCACCGTCGTCAATATCGATAACGGCTTCGGCGCCGGATACGTCGCCAGCCTGATCAACCGACTGTAACCTACTTTTCAATCGCCCACCGCACACGAGTGTTTGCCGCAGCCTACCGTGTCGCAGGTGAAGAGCGGTACACAAGATTCCGGCGTGGATGCTGTGGAAGATGGAGCACACAAATTGTCGTGCCGATGTCCAGCCGCTCCCGCACCTTGTCGCTCCCTGCTACAACGCATCCATCCTGTGTGCGGAACTGATATCTTGCCACCCAACCTCCCGGGAAGCGATTGCAGGTGACCACAACCCCGGCTGTGGGTAGACCCTCGGCCTGCAACTGGCGACGCCTGCGGACAGAAATCAGGCTCCAGATGCCGAGCGCCGCCAGAGGTGTCGAGGGAACGCAGGGCGACCACCAGTCCCCTTCAGGACCCTCCCAGGCAGCCGGATGGTTAATACCGGGGTCCGACGGCAGAAACCGGATTGGCAGTGGGCCACCCTTCCGGAGACCGCGCCAGTGGTCAAGAGATACAGAGCACTGGCCCGTAAAGGCAACCCCGTCGGCGCTGAACGCATAGGTCACTCTTGTCGTGCCTCTGGTGCGAAGCCGCGTGACCATCCCGGCCGCTTCACGGCTCTCCCGGCGCAATTTCGTCGACACGGCGATTTCTCGCGCGCCTCCGTACAGAGTCCCCAGCACAAAGCCGCCGAACACAACCAACAGTAACGCCCCGAGAACGACGCCTGAGACGTCCAAACTCGCGGGTCGTGGCAACGGCACAGACAGTTCCGCCGGCGGGGTCCAGCGTTCGGGAAACGTGACGTTGGAATCCATGCCCTCAGCCCGTCCGACGGTAGCATAGCAGACACAAACTGTATGAATGCGGCGCCAGCGGAGCAACGCCGCCGGCTCTGCTTGGCGGCGCCATCCCTGCGTCGCCGTGCCTTCCGCCCAGGCCCAGCCGGTACAAGCGATTGCAGGATGACTGCCCGAATACCTTTACCGGTCGCGCGCAGATAATGGATACATGAATGTGTCGTTGCTCCGCCTCATTGCCCCGGTTTTCGAGTGTCCGCCGACGCTTTGAGCCAATCATGAGCAGCTCGCCGCGAACAATCCGATAACGGTTTCGGCGCAGGCTACGTCGCCAGCCTGATCAACCGACTGTAACTCGCGCTCGGTTTACTTGCGCTACATTGACAATTTCAGGGAGAACCGATGCAATCTTCTCGAATTCGCGTGCTGCTCGCCGCCATGTGCCTGCTGGCCATGGGGCAAGCGGGACGGACCGGCCAGGTCGCCCGCTCGCAGTCGCCGCGGAATCTCACCAAAGCCGACATCGATACCTGGATGAAGGACCTTCGCAACTGGGGCCGTTGGGGCAATCACGATCAGCTGGGTGCCCTCAATCTCATTACGCCCGCGAAAAGAAAGGAAGCCGCCGCCCTGGTTCGCGATGGCGTCTCCGTATCGCTCGCGCACGACGTCGAGACCGAAAAAGCCGTGGATAATGCCTCGCCCTTCGTCCATACCATGACCGCCACTGGCCTCAACCCGCTCGAAGGCCAGTTCTGCCTCGATACTTATTCGGTGAGTTATCACGGTTGGGCCCATACCCACATGGACGCGCTTTGCCACATGTTCTACGAAGGCCGCATGTTCAACGGCTATTCGCAGAAGGAAGTCACCGGCAAGGGCGCCGGCGAACTGGGCATCAACAATATCAAAAGCGGCATCTTCACCCGCGGCATTCTGATGGACATCGCGCGGCTGAAGAATGTTCCTTATCTCGAGCCCGGCCAGCCGATTTATCCGGAAGATCTCGACGCTTGGGAGAAGAAGGCGGGAATCAAAGTTTCAAGTGGCGACGTCGTTCTCATTCGCACCGGACGTTGGGCGCGCCGCGCGGCCAAAGGTCCCTGGGATGTCGGTGCCAAATCGGCGGGCCTCTACGCGTCTTGCGCGCGCTGGCTCCGCGAGCACGACGTGGCCATCATCGGCTCCGATGCCGCGAGCGACGTGATGCCCTCGGGTGTCGAAGGCGTCCACCAGCCTATTCACCAGTTGGCGCTGGTCGCCATCGGCATGCCGATCTTCGATAACTGCGATCTCGAAGCCCTCAGCCGGGCAGCCAGCGAGCGCAAGCGCTGGGATTTTCTCATCACCGCCGCGCCCCTCGCCGTGCCGCGCGGAACCGGCTCGCCCTTGAACCCCATCGCCACGTTTTAACTCCTCGGCGCAGCGGCATCAGCTCTTGATAAGCTGAGTCTCACCCGAAAAGGAGTGCTTATGGATCGCCGCAATTTTCTCGGCAACGCGCTCGCCGGTGGACTCGCCGGTGCTTCTCTGTCGCCCGCGCAGGCGGCCGGTCAGCCGGATGTCGTCATCGAGCGCGCCGCCGCAGGCAATCCGCACCGCGGAAAAGTCCTCGCTCTCATCACGCCCCATCTCGACGACGGCCCGTTTTTCGCCTGCGGCACCGTCGTGAAACTGCTCAACGAAGGCTACACCGGTTATTTCATCCGCACCAGTAACGACGAAAAAGATTCCTACAAGCTCACCCTGGGCGAAACCGTCCTGGCCAACGAGCGCGATACCGAAGCGTTGCTCAAAGCCTCGGGCCTCAAGAAGGCTTACGACCTCGGCTATCGCAATCACCGCATGGATGAAATCGCCCGCACCGAAATTCGCGCCCGGCTGATCTTTCTGTTTCGATTATTGAAGGTCGATACCGTCTTCAGTTACGACCCGTGGGGGCACTATGAAGAGAATCCCGATCACTACGTAACCGCGCAGTCGGTCGAAGCCGCGTGCTGGATGTCAGGCGGCAATCTCGATTTCCCCGAGCATTTCGAGACCGGCCTAAAACCGCACAGCGTGTCGGAAAAGTATTATTTCGCGCGCGGTCCGCAACTGGTGAACCGCGTGGTCGATATCGCCCCCACTTTCGAGGCCAAATTCGGCTGTCTCAAAGCATGCAGAACCATGGTCACCCACATGGTTCGGGATTTCAATGACTCGCTCGCCGAACGCAAGCTCCGTATTCCCGCACTTGCCGGGAATATCGATTCCGCGATCCACGAATACGCCAGGCTGTCTTTGGAAAATTTAGGCCGCGCCGCGGGGCGCAAGCATGGTCTGGAATATGCGGAGGAGTTTCACTACATCGGACCGGACCAGTCGCTCGATCCCTACATTTCGAGCCACGCCGTGCCGCTGTAATCTTACGCGCTGAGCCGCTTGAGTTGCCCGCACGCCGCGAAAATGTCGCGCCCGCGCGGCTTGCGGATAAAGCACGGCATCGATCGCCGTACAATCGCCTGAAACGCGTGCACCCGCTCCGGCTCGGGCGTCTCGAAATCGATTCCCGGTCCAGGATTCAGCGCAATCAGGTTCACCTTGCAATTCAAATGCGCCAGCAACTTCACCACGCGCCGCGCGTCCAGATCCGAGTCGTTCACGCCCTTGAGCAGCACGTACTCAAAGGTCAGCTTCTCCCACGCGCGCAATGGATATGCGCGGCAAGCCTCGATCAGATCGCTCAGGTGGTACTTGCGGGTAATCGGCATCAGTTCCTGGCGCTGCTCTTCGGTCGATGCATTGAGTGATACCGCCAGCTTCGGCCGCACCGGCTCTGCACCCAATTCCGCAATTTTGGGCACGATGCCGGCCGTCGAGAGCGTGATGCGCTTTTCTGAAAGCCCGACACCCTCGGGATCCACCAGAATGCGGGTGGCCTTGATGACGTTCGCGAGGTTCAGCAGCGGCTCACCCATCCCCATCATCACCACGTTCAGCCGCCCGCCCGGCTCGGCCAGCAAGCCGTTGTCGCGAGCCACGGTAATCACCTGGCCGACAATTTCACCCGCGGTCAGGCTGCGCTCGAGACCCATCAGCGCCGTTAGGCAGAATTTGCAATCGACCGGGCACCCCACCTGGCTCGAAATGCAGAGCGTTTCGCGTCCCTCTTCGGGCATCCGGACCGTTTCCACCGTCCGGCCATCTTCGAGGCGCAGCAGATAGCGGCGCGTGCCGTCGGTCGATTCATACCGGTGCTCGATTTCCGGCAGCCCGACCGAATGCCCGGCTGACAGCCGGTCGCGCAAGCCCTTGGGAAGCGTCGAAATCTGAACGAGTTCCGGAACGTGTTGACGATAAAGGGCGCTATAGACCTGCCGGGCGCGGAACTCCGGCTCATCCGGCCCCAGAGTTTCCCGGATTTCGCTAAGTTCCATGCCTAGAAGGGCTTGCGACATCTAAGTTCAGTCTAGCACGGGCTCCGAAAACTCAGCCCGCCCCCGGTTTGCTCTAATGAATGAAAGGGCAACAAAACATTGCTCGATTCCGTCTACAACTTAATTTTTGGGTGCCGTCACCGCCGCACGACCTTCCCGCTCACCCCCGCGGGCAAAAGCCGTTCCGAGCCCGGCGAAACCTATGTCGTGTGCCTCGACTGCGGCAAGCAGTTTGTCTACGACTGGGAAAACATGCGGCTGGGCGGGCCGGCCGATCTTTCGGCTGCCCATGACGGCGGGCAACCGGAACCGCAGCGAGTTCCGGCGAGAAAGAGGTCGAATCTCCGTTATGTGGCCATCGCATCGGCGCTGCCGGTGGCCTGGGCGATCCGCAGCGCCATCAAATCCCGGAAAAAAGCCAAGTCAGGCAAAGGCCACGAACATGCCGAAAGCGACCACCACGAAAACACGCAAACGCCGGGTACCACGTAAGCGCAAGCCGCAAACCGCGGGACTCGAAGCGAAAGACACGCCGATCGAGATCACCGAAGAACTCGCGCCGGCCGCCGGTAGGGTGAAACAGGAGGGCGGCGTCGTGCTGGCGAGCTATAAAGACCCGCTGGGCGGGCATGCGCTGCTGGTTGCGGTTCTGCCGATTGACGATATCCAGCCGACGCCCTACCAGCGCGATCTTTCCGAAGCGCACCACAAGCGGCTGGCCGGCGTCATCGAAAAAACGGGGCGCTTTCTCGACCCGGTGATTGCGGTGCCGGCTCCGGACAAGGGATTCTGGACGCCCAACGGCCTGCATCGTCTCGAAGCCATGCGGCGGCTCGGCGCGCGCTCGATTACGGCGCTCGTGATTCCGGACCGCGAGGTGGCGCGGCAGATTCTGGCGCTCAATACCGAGAAGGCGCACAACCTGAAGGAACGCGCGCTCGAAGTGATCCGGATTGCGAGAGGACTGGTGGAGGAATCGCCGTCGGAGCCCGAATCGAGCTTCTCGTTTTATCTGGAAGACCCGTCGCTCGAGACGCTGGGCGTGGCATACGAACAGAAGCGGGGCTTTGGCGGAGGCGCGTATCATCCGGTGCTGCGGCGCGTGGAAGAATTTTCCGATGAGCCGATGCGGACGGCGATCAAGACGCACGAGAAACGGGCGGCGCTGGTGCTGGAACTGGAAGAAAACGTCGCGGCGGCGGTGAAGAGGCTGAAGGAGCGCGGGTTGCAGAGCCCGTATCTGCGGTCGTTCGTGGTGGCGCGGATCAACCCGCTGCGGTTTATCAAGGGCGATCTGCCGGAGCCGGAAAAACTGCTGGCCACGATGCGGGATCGCGCGGCGCGATTTAACGTGGATAAAGTGAAGCAGCAGGATCTGGCGGGCGGGTTTGCGGCTGTGGGGGATGAGGAGTGAAGAGATAGCCTCGGGCGAGAATACTTTTCTCAGGAAGGTCCAGGTTTTTTGTGCTGTCCTGAATTTCGTCGCGATCAGGGCGAAGAGTCGGTCTTTCACCGGCTCTCTCTCACGTTGTTTGTATCCTATCGCGGTCCCTCATCTAGTGGCGGGAAGGTGCTCCGTAAATCGATCGCCCTTGGTATAGGTGCAGATATGTCGCTCAAGTGCTCGCTATTTATAAAGGCACCCTCGAATTCGCCGAACGCCTTCCACAGCGTTCGATACAGTTCCGCTACCGGTCTCGTTTGGTGATTCATCTGCCGTTCCATCTCGGAGTAGCATATGTGGGAGAATAGGTCGGCGGCCTGTAATGGATAGTAGATTGTGTCATCCGTAAAACATATACTCCGGATGCGCCTCTTCGCGTCTGGATTTGCAACTTTTGACTTACACAGGATCAGGTACAATTGTCCGGCCATTGTTTCGTCATCGTCGCATACCAGGCTCAGCACATAATCTTTCTTGGTTCTGGCAATATAACCTAAAATAGAGCCGATAAACAGCTGGAAAACTATTAGGTTTGGCTTTCCTAGCCGTCGACGGCTCTCGCTATCAAGACTACGAAAGGCCTTAGCATCGAGCACGACGGCTATTGGCACGGACCTTCGCGGTAATACGCTGCAAATTGTTTTGACAGCCTCAGTGAAGATAAGGTCACGGCCGTGAGCGCCTAAAGTATCCTTTTTGGGAGCGTATATTCCGTCCCATCTCATAAGCTCCGACACATGAAGATACTCAATATCGGAACGGATAAGGAATTCGGACCAAGCTAGGTTATATGCGTTCCATACATTTCTCGTTGTAAGGAATCCACAAGCCGCAATTATGTCTTTATCGCTAAACTTACCGCTTTCGTCCAGCGTGGCATGGAGAACGAGGGATTCCACCGTGGTTCTACTTTGGCTGCCGGGTGGGGAAATCAAAGTCAGTGACCTCTTTTAGGATCGTGAGTCGCCAGGGGTGAGCCGAACAGATCCGAATAGTTCATAGGGCTGCATGCGCAGTTGCACCATATAAACAATCCGCTCGCCATCCCTCAACATACCAGGAACCCATGGATTAGACGAGGGTATGAATGCTCAAACTTGGCCACCAGTTCTCCGTATGCTCTGTCGATGGTTTCTCCCCCCACCTGGCATCTTTTTGTACGCTTGCAGATTGCCCGGACGGCAGACGTAAGACCTGTTTCCGCGGAACTCGGCGAATCGCGGTCAGGTGATATGCTATGTCATACGTACGGGCAGTGTGTCATGGGGTCTTAACCTGGTTAATGCAGTGATGCGAGCAACGCGCGGGGCCGTTTATGTGGCCTGTGTGGGGATCCGTGCGATAGACCAAATTCCTAGAGCGCTGTACAGGTGGACGGATTTTTTGGCGCGTCAAGCACGACCACCAATCGAAGGCAGCCGCGTTCGGCGGGGGCGAGCGCGTGGATGATGTGTAGCACGTACCGCGTTTGTTACCCGACAGCTAGACGAACCTCGGGCCGGAGATGGTTCATCCAGTAGGCCCAGGCCGTCGTCAACGAAAAGAGAATCAGGCTTAGCAGCGGCGCTAGACGGGGGTTGGGTGGCGGCGGTCCGGCGATGTTGTTGTACCACAGGAATGTGAGAAGAGCCGCCACGCACCAAAACAGGTAGATGCCGGCACGGTTCCGGCGATGGGTGGCGTGTAGGTAGACAAAGATCGCGCCCAGCCAGAAGCCTCCTTCGACGATCAGAGTCGCGGGCACGGAAGTCCAAAGCCCCAAGCCGACATGGCCGCCGGCGCCCGGCGCAAGCGGCATGACGGGCCTGTGCGCCACGAAATCGAGCAGCCAGTGGCTCAGAACCGCTCCGAACAACAACGACGCTCCAACTCCGTCGCGTCGCCATAGCCAGTAGACGGCTGCGAATATGGCGGCCCAGACCGCGTCCATCAGCAGACTGTGACTCCAGGCGATATTGATGTTCGCGGGATCAAAATAATTCTCCGCGCCAATCCCGGGCTTCAATTGCACGTGTTCGATTCCCATGAGCAGGAAAAGGGCCCACAGGAAATCGGCGAACATGGCTGCCAGCACGAATGTGCCGAGAGAAATCTCGGGCTTGACTCGCTTCAGAGCCAAGCCTACGGCATAGTGTCCGACGAACATGGAGCCTTCGGGACCACTATACATTGGCCAAGGCAGACGCGAGTTGCAAATAAGCAGCGCAGATCAGCCTGTCTCCGCTGGTTGATCTACTTCACGGTCATCGCGCGGTCCCCGGGTTTTCCGGGTTTCGCTTGGATCTGCCGAGGGTTCTCACGGTTCCAAGGCGAGGGATCCCCCCGATTGTCCGCTCCACATCCTACAGCCATTCCGCTAGCTTTTCGAGGCAATAACATTACGGGTGTGATGATCGCGATCTTAAGCCGTGGCGAATCGAGGTTAACGCCGGGCCGACGGTTCTTTATACTGCTTGAACAGTGCGATCATGGCCTTGTCGCCTTTCTGTTTCGCAAGTGTTCGCGGCGTATATCCTAATTCGTTCTCCGCGTCCGGATCGGCGCCATATCGGAGTAAGAGTTCAGCAACTTGCACATGTTGTGCCGAAACTGCGCAGTACAACGGGCTGGTGCTCAGATCGCCTTTGGCATTAACGTCAGCGCCTGCTTCCAATAAAAGGGTCACCGCATGCCCGTTTCCCGCAAACGAGGCGACATGCAAGGGCGTGTCCCCATCACTTTTCCTGGAGTGAATAGTGACCGGCCCCGTTTCGCCAGCCCGTTCAGGAAACAAAATGTCCGACAGGCTCTGCAAATACTGATCTAACGTCTGATTGTGTTTCATGGTCCTGTTAAGGCCAGCCCGGACCCCGAAGTTGGAGCTAATGGCAACCTCAGCATTTTACGAAGGTTGCTCGCGCCTGGACAAGCCCTGCCAAGCTTGAGGCCAGTTGTTTCGGCCACATATGCGAATACCGGTAACGCCCGGCCACGTCGGATCTTGGTTTAGGAATACGACCGTCTTGCCTGCCACATCGGCAACGCTCCTGCCACGAACCCTGATCCACCCGCGACAGCCATGCCGTTCTGGTATTCAGATTCAAGGTCATCCTCAATGCCCGGTCGCCTCCAGCCCTGCGCAAGCTCAATTTGAGAAAAGCGATCGGCTATGAGGGAGAAATCCCGGCCGGTTACAGTTCAGCACGATGCGCTGGATCGTCGGTTTGATGGTGCGAAATCCGGCATATATATGTCGACCGTCTATCGGACCAGTGCTGTCAAAACATATAAGGGTGGAAATGTTTGATAAAATGCTGTTATGGAAATCAAGGCGCTAAAAGAAGCGCTCAGACGAAGTGGACGCAAAGTTAGCGACGAATCAGGAATTTCTCCGGACGGTTACGTCCTGATTTGTGTCGATGGCACCCTGATGAAATATGAGCATGCTGAAAAATTGCTGTACGCCAAGAACCACTCCCAAGAGCGGCCACCGCGGTAGAATTCAGCGAACTGTCCTGCAGGGCTTTCGGCTTAGTCGATGTGGATTTGATCCGTTAATCTTATTCGCTGGCGGCGTTCACGGTGGACATCCGATGCGATGAAACTCCGGGTGGGTATAGCGTTGGTAAGACACGTAGGGATGAGACTGTCGCCGGTCTGCCAGCCTCGTAGCGTTCCGCCAGGGGTCTGGTGGTTAAGTCATCGGGGGAACAGGCGGTCTGTCCCCGGGTTTAATGCAGGCTCGCGAGCAACGCGCGGGGGCCGTCCATGTGGCCTCCGGGGGGATCGGTGCGATAGACCAAATCCCAAGGACCGTTGTACAGATGGGCCGGATTTTTCGGTGCGCCCAGCACGACTACTAACCGAAGGCGGGCGCGCTCGTCGGTTGGCAGGGCGTGGATGATGTGCAGGACGTTGTAGCCACCGCCCGAAAATCCATAGAGCGCGGCAACTGCAGGGTCGCGATGAAACTCGGCCAAGGCCAGTTTGGTTTGCAGGCTGTTGGCGCCGGTCGCGCCGGCAACATCCAGCACTTCGCCGGCATAGCCTTTGCGATGCGCGTATTCGAGCGCAGGCGGTTCATCCAAAGCTCCGCGCGGCCAATCACGTCCGGCATAGTGGCCGGCGATTCCGCGTAAGATCAGCATCTTCATCTCAGACATGGGAACCTCATCTTTCCAGATCTACGGTCTGGCACGGTCCGAGTCGAAAGGAACCATTCCCACCAAAGATACAGCCAGATCGTGGTTTACGTGGCCGGTTTAAGAACCGGCGTGGCACTATTTGAGCAGAAGCTGGCCGACTAAAATGGCGATGACTGAGATTACTACCAATCCGGCCTTCGCATCTGTTTTTACTTTCATCGCTTTTCCTCCCGCCTACACAAGGGCATTGCGGATGCCAAAGTTCGCCGCGAGAGGGCGAAAGGATATGCCCGCCGGCAACCGATTCGGACGAAACAGGTTCCGGGTTCGATACGCCGCCGCCCGATTGGAGCAGGGGCGCGCTTTACCTATCCGAACCGATAGTCCGTAAACGATTCGGATAGGCGCTGACTACTTCGACTGGCGGATTGCCGCTTTAATCATGCTAACCCGTTCGGCCAGGTTTGCCGGCGGGGTGGAGACGAGTTCGAAGCCGAACTCCCGGTACGTGTCTTCGTGCGTTTTCTCGAAACGCAGCGCGTCTTCAAAGCTGATGCGGCGTGCTTCGGTCGGCGTGATGAAGCCGAGGTTGCGAACGAAGAAGACGCGTTTTTCGAAGATCTCTTCTTTTCTGATGCGCGCGAGTTCGCCGGCGAGGAACGCAGAAAAAGAGTACCCGAGGTGGACTGCCAACGCTGCGGTGCAAACCACGCAGCGGTCGTGAAACTGAACTTCATCCGGCTGAGCAGCCGCACGAATCTGACGGTCCCTTTGCAGGTGTGCGATGGCGTCAATGAACGCGGGATCTCGCCAGGGTTCCGGTGTTCCCTGTGCCTGCGCGGCGGCGATGATGTCGGTAGCCGCCTCTTCGACGACGCTGAAGCCTTCGAGCGCTAACTGGCGGATGATGGCTGTCTTGCCCGCGCCGGGAGCGCCGGTGACGATGAATCTTCTCATCTTCGCGTTTGAGGAGATGGATTAGCCTTTTGCCGGCGCGCTGGTCTCGCGAAGCGCGAGATATTTTTCGCGGCTGTCCTGAATCACCTTGCGCGCCTCGCGCGGGTCGCCCCAGCCTTTCATTTCGGTGACGCGGCCTTCGAGTTCTTTATAGATGCTGAAGAAGTGCTCGATCTCGCGGCGGACGTGGGCGAAGATCTGATCGATGGTGTGGATCTGATCGTAACGGGGATTGCGCGTGGGCACGGCGATGACTTTCTGATCGGCGACGCGGCTGTCGACCATGTTCAGGATCGCGACGGGGCGGACTTCGATCAGACAGCCGGGGAAACTGGGCTGATCGACGAGCGCCAGCACGTCCATGGGATCGCCGTCTTCGGCCACGGTGCCGGGAATAAAACCGTAATCGCCGGGATAGTGCATGGGCGAGTAGAGGGTGCGGTCGAGACGGAAAACGCCCAGCGTGCGGTCGTATTCATACTTGTTGCCGGAATTTTTGGGAATCTCGACGATCATGCGAACGATTTCGGGGCTTTCCGGGCCGGGATCGATTTCGTGCAGCAGCATTTCCCTCAGATTAGCAGAGCGCGGCCGTTACACCGCACCTGATCTGATGCCTCTCGAAGTCGCGTGCGCCTTTACAGGAGAGCTTGCAGGAATAATTGGTTATGACGTTCCCTAACGCTCAGTCCCCGAAGCTGATCTTTACCAACGCAAGGACATCGGTCTCACTTACGATGGAGCCGTTGCCAGTGGTGCAAAAGCTGGGGTCCGCGGTTTGATAGTAATCAATGCGGCGCCCGATCCACAGGTACAGAGCGTTGTTTGCCTGGTTGAAAGAAATTGGAAACTTAGGCACCATCTCAAGAAAATAGGGAAAAGGGTCCGCGCTGCCGCCAAACATACCACTTGCACTCCCATTCAACGGAAACCAAGAGCTATCGAGCGTGGCAGTGCCTCCGTTCTGAGAACAGGCGGGAGTCCCCGTTGCGCCACCTGGCGACTGCGGCAAGGTGCCGATCACGATGGCTTTGCCCGCTGGATCGACTTTGACAAGCGACTGAAGTCCCACGGTTGACCTCTTATCGGTCGAGATCGTGTAAGTGTTACCTGCACCGTCGTACGTGTTTCCGCCAAAGGCCGCAAAAAATGACGAAACATCACCCGAAATAGAGTCCGTGCATTGAGACGGTGATGTTTGTGTACAGGATTCGCTGACCTGAGTAATAATATTTTGCTTTGTTCCTGGTGGCAGACCGGTGAACAAAACGGGTGATACTGATTGAGCCGCCAGCGGGAGTACCGTGGCAGCGTAAATTAGGGTGAGGGCTTTCATACCATCTCCGTTGGTTACGTGCGAAGCCTGCTTACAAGGTTTCTGCGAACGGTTTTGAGTTAAGTAATCGATCGCACCCCTTGGTGGAGTACTGATCATCCCGATCAGTAATCTTGTTACCATTGGGCCCGTGCAACTAACATAAGTCAATTAAAAAATAGTGAATGTAAACGCGAAATGTTGGATGGATTACTATTGCGCACTTAGTTGGTAAGTGTCGTCACGGTTTCTGGGGGCGTCGAGGTTCTGCGCCCCGGGCACAGACTGTTACCGAAAGTACTGCTGGCTGACGGACTCTCTCTAACGGTCTTTCTCCAGCGCCAGAGAAGCTCGCGTACGTGATTCGGAATCTCGACGATCGATCTCGTGCAGCAGCGTGGGCATTTTTTCAGGGTAACAGAGGGGAGGAGAGAGGCGCGCTCAGAACACCCGGCGCTTCAATCTCTCTATGTTGAATTTGGCCGTGTCGGCGACGGCCATCACGGCCATGACGCCGGCTTGCACGGGATCGGTGACCACGAGGTCTGCGGCTTCGGGAACGCTGCCGGCCATGTTGAGGCTGATGACAAGAAGCCCGGATTGCCGGACCTGGCGCACGGCCTGCTCGATTTCGCCCCCCATCAGCGCGCCGGCGAGCACCAATGCTTTCGCACGGGGCAGGCGGGCGACGGCGCGCACGGCATCGGCCAGGGGCTGCTCGCCGACCAGGGGAATCGTATCCACCGAGATGTGCTCGCCGCGGATGTTGTGGCGGTCGGCTTCGGAGATGGCGCCGATCGCCACCTGCCCGACCTGCGCGCCTCCGCCGATGATGATAATGCGCTTGCCGTAAATGCGCTGGAGCGATTTGACGGCCTCGACGCTTTTCACGATGGGCAGCGCGCGCAGATCGCGCTCGAGCTCGGCGACCGCGGTGGGCAGCGCGATTTCAAAATAAATGCGGGCGTCGCGCTCGCTGTTCTCGAGAATTTCGACGGATGTGATATCGCCCTGGTGCTCGGCAATCACGCCGGTCAACCGGTGCAGAACGCCCAGGCCGGCGTGGGCATGAACCATCAGGCCGATGGCTTCGGCGCTCATGCGCGGGGCACTCCGGAAATATGATCTTCGAAAATATGCAGATTGCCCGGCTCGCCCATGACGATCAGGTGATCGCCGGCGGCGATCATGGTTTCGGCCGGGGGATTGAACAGCATGCGGCCGTCGGCTTTGCGAATGGCGAGCACGATCACGCCGAGATCGCGGCGGATCTGCGACTGGCCGAGCGACCGCGCGACAAACTCGCTCTCTTCCGGCACGCGCACCTGCTCGATATTGACGTCGAGCCCCAGGCTTTTGGTGGCGACATCGAAGAACTGAAAGACATGCGGCCGGAGCACGGCCTGCGCCAGCCGGAAACCCGCCGTGGTGTAGGGTGCGAAGACGGCGTCGGCGCCTGCGCGGCGCAGCTTCTCTTCAGCTTCCTCTTCGCCCGCACGGGTGGCCACGTAAAGCTTGAGGTTCAGATTCTTTGCCGAGAGAATCACGAACAGATTGTCGGCGTCGGTAGCCAGCGCCGAGATCAGGCCGCGGGCGCGCTCGACGCCGACGGCGCGCAACGTCTCATCGCGGGTCGAGTCCGCTGCCACGGCGAGCAGTCCGGCCTGCATGGCTTTTTCGGTGCGCTCCGGGTCCCGGTCCACCACGACGAAGGGCACGTGCGAGCGTTGCAGCTCGCTCGCGGCGTTGCGTCCCACGCGCCCGTAGCCGCAGATGATGAAATGATTTTCCAGCTTGTCGATCATGCGCCTGGTCCGCCGTTTTCCAAAATATTCTCCCAATTCCAGCTCGATGATGCTTTGGGTCATGGCGCCGATGGCGAAAAATATGGTTGTGACGCCGAAAAAGATGAGAAACGAATTGAAGATTCTGCCGGCGTGGCTCAGAGGATGGATTTCGGAATAGCCTACGGTAGAGACGGTGATTACGGTCATATAGAAGGCGTCGAATACGGGGTAGCCTTCAATGAGCGTGAAACCCACGGTGCCCAGCAGGATGGTGAGCGCGATCAGGCTCGCAATGAACACGAGGCGGCGCAGCAGCAGCTTCATCGGTTCTCATTAGGGTAGGACACGCGCGCGGGACTGTCCAGTTGCTAGGATGAATTCATGGCATGGCCGGAGCGGATTACAGCCGATCCAGAAATTCTTGCAGGTAAGGCTGTGATTTGCGGGACTCGCATCGCGGTGGAACTCATCCTTGAGCTGCTAGCGGCCGGCCAATCCCAGAGCGAAATCGTGGCAAGCTATCCGGGGCTGACCACGGAAGATATTCTGGTATGCCTTTCCTACGCGAGTTATCTCGCGCACGAACACAGAACCTATCCGATTCCAGCCTGAATGAAAATTCTGGCGGGCGTTTCCGGCAATCCCACGGAATTTAGAACCTCTCGTAGACGCTATGCTGCGGGCCGGCTACCCGTGGGCCGGGCACGTTGCCATTATTTCCAGTTCCGGTATCGAAATGATTCCGACGGCGCGAAATTAAAAGGTTAGATAACAAGATTAGCGTCAATCTGGGCGCGGGACTGTCCACTGGGAGTTGCTATGATCGTTGCATGACCAGGAGAGAGGTGCTGGCGGCCGGGCTCAGCGCCGCTTCCGTTCTCGCTGCGAAACACCACAACATTGATAAATCGCATATCAGCGCCATTACGGACGAGATCGGGCGCACGCCGGCTGAATCCATCGCGTTCACCAGAGAGTTCGGATTGCAATGGGTGGAGCTGCGCTCGGTGCCGGGCGGGCACCAGGAATACGCGTTTATGCCGGAGCCGGACCTCAAGGCGGCTGCGGCGGAATTCGCCGCCAACCGGCTGCGCGTTTCCTTCATGAATAGCTCGATGCTGAAATACGCCTGGCCGGCCAGCGGCGCGGTCCGGCGGCCGAACGAAACCACGGACCATCATGCGGAGCGGCTGGCGCGCGGCGCGCAGCGTTTCGAGCGGCACATGGACGAGCTGGATCAAGCGCTTCGCGCCTGCCAGATCCTGGGCTGCGATAAATTGCGCGTGTTTACCGGCTCGCGCGTGGCCCAGCCGCGCTCGATGTACCCGCGAGTCGCGGAGGTGCTCGGCGAGATGGCGGTGGTGGCGGAACAAGCGAAGGTCCACCTGCTGGTTGAAAACGAGCCGTCCTGCAATGTGGCCACCTGCGCGGAGCTGGCGGCCCTGCTCGAGATTCTTCCGTCGAAATGGATCGGCTTCAACTGGGACCCGCAGAACGCGTTCGGGTCCGGCGAAGCGCCGTTTCCGGAAGGTTACGCACTGCTGCCCAAGAACCGGATGGAAAACGTGCAGATCAAGGCCAAAGGCGTGCTGGAAGGGCCGGAGCGGCTGGATTGGAAATCCATCCTGCGCGCGCTCGATCGCGACGGCTACCGCGGCGAGATTGGTCTGGAGACCCACATCTTCGACGGCACGCTGATTGCCGCGGCACACGCGTCCATGCGCGAAATTCTGCACATCGTCGGGGAGCTGTAATATTCGCCAGTATCTAAATCAACGTTTTCTGACGGCGCTCGGCGCGGGTCTGGTCGCGGTTGCCATTCTGGTGGGCTGGATCCTATACATGCAGCGCGGCGCGTACGTCCATCCTGAAGGCAAGGTTCTCAAGGTGCGGACCGCGGCTCTGGATGAATACAGCTCGATTGCGGTGATCGATTTCCGCCTGGTAAACGATTCCGACGTGCGGCTGGAGGTGCGCGATGTCACCGTCACGTATGAAGACCGGAGCGGCAAAGTGGCCGACGGGATGATCGTTGCCGAGATGGACGCGAAGAAGCTGTTCCAGTATTACCCGGTGCTCGGTCAGAAGTACAACAACACGCTGGTGGCGCGCGACCGCATCGATCCCCGGCAGACCATGGACCGGATGATCGCGGCGCGTTTCGAGATGCCGCTCGCGCAGCTCGAGGCGCGCAAGACACTGACGGTGCGGATCACGGATGTCGATCATCACGCCCTGGAGTTCTCGGAGTCGCGATGATAGCGGCGTGGGGTTTTGTGGCACTGGCGGCGGCTGCGGCTTCCGGCGTTCCATTGCCTTCCGGGACCGAACTGCACGTTCGGCTCAACACCAAACTCGCCAGCAATGCTTCGAAAGCCAAAGAACCGTTTGAGGCTATGGTGATCGTTCCGGTGATTTCGGGCGGTCAGATCGTTGTACCTGGAGGAGCCAAGCTGGATGGGGTGGTCCACGACATACGCGCGGCCGCCGCGGGCCAGCAGGCGCTCCTCGATCTCAGGTTTACAGACCTTGTGATCGGCCAGGCGAAACTTCCGCTTGCCGCCCAAGTCTCCGACGTCGATAATGCGCGGGAAATAATCGACAGCAGCGGCAAGATCCTTGGCATTGTCACGTCGGAAACGATTTCGGGACGCATCGATCAGGGAATCGCTAAAGTTCAGGAGAAATACTCCGGTCTGGCCGAAGTCCTCCAGGCTGCCAAGGGTGCTTTTGTGAAAGCAGCCGCGGGCGATATCGACTTCGAGCCGGGCGTGGAGCTGACGCTTAAGCTGACGGCGCCGCTCAAGATTCCGCAAGAGGCGATCTCCAAGATCGAGGGCCCGAAGCTTGCGCCGGTGACGGATGAAGCCGCGCTGGTCGCGATGGTGAACGGTCAGCCGTTTCAGACGATGGCGGAGCAGCCGCGCAAACCGTCGGATGTAACCAACGTGATGTATATCGGTACGGAAGCTCAGCTGACCGCGGCGTTTCAGGCCGCAGGCTGGTCGACCGCTGCGGCGCTGGATGCGAAGAGCAAGATGGAAACCGCGCGCGCCATCATCGAAGACCGGGGTTACAAAGAAGCGCCGGTTTCGATTCTGCTGCTCGAAGACCGGCCGCCCGACCTGGTTTTTCAAAAGCAGAACGACACGTTCGCCCAGCGCCATCACTTGCGAATCTGGCGGCGGCCCGTCACTTTTGATGGAAAGCCCGTATGGGTGTGCAGCGCAACGCACGACACGGGCATCGATTTTTCCGAGCAGAATCGCACGTTCATTCACAAGATCGACCCTGACATCGATAAGGAGCGCGCCAAGGTGGTGAACGACCTGCTGCTTACCGGCCAGGTGAAGTCGCTGGAGCTGGTCGAGCGGCCGCAAGTTCCCAAGCACAGCCAGAACGCCACAGGAGATAATCTCGACACCGATGCCGCCATGGCGGTGGTTATTTTTTGATCGTCGCGCGATCGCCCCGGGTATTTTGGCGGCCGCGTTGATTGTGGCGATCGGGTGCAAATCCATGGGGCGCGATATTCTGGACAGGCCCGCACCGCCTGCCGACGCGCGTTTGCACTACGGGCCCGATCCGTTCGAGTTCGGGGATCTGCGCGTGCCGAAAGACGCGGGGCCGCATAAAGTCGCGATCGTGATTCATGGCGGCTTCTGGCGCGCGAAATACAACCTGGAGCACATCGGCCATCTGTGCGAAGCGCTGCGGCGCGCGGGAATTGCGACGTGGAGCCTGGAATACCGGCGGGTGGGCAATCCCGGCGGCGGCTGGCCCGGCACGTTTCAGGATGTCTCAATGGGCGCGGACTACTTGCGCGAGATTGCGCCCAAATATCATCTGGATCTCACGAAAGTTGTCGCGGTGGGGCACTCGGCGGGCGGGCAACTGGCGATTTGGCTGGCGGCCCGGCAGAAGATCCCGGCGGGCGACCCGTTGTGGAGCGCGAATCCGCTGAAGCTGCGCGGCGCGGTTGCGCTGGCCGGAGTGGTCGATCTGCGGCTCGCGTGGAAACTGCATTTGGGAAATGGCGCTGTGGAACAACTGATGGGCGGGCCTCCGGATAAGCTGGCTGCGCGTTATCGGACGGCTTCCCCGGTGGAGCTTATGCCGATCGGTGTTCGGGTGCGCCTCGTGCATGGAACGGACGATTCCGTTGTGCCGATCCAGATGTCGAACGAATATCAAAAGGCGGCGGGCCGCGCGGGAGATGATGCGCGCATGATCGTGCTGGGCGGGGCGGATCATTTCGCGGTTATCGATCCGCGATCCATCCACTGGCCTGCGGTCGAGAGCGCGATCCAGAGCCTGCTCGAATAGGCAGCGTTACACTTCGATGCGCAGCTTCAGCCGTTGGGCGATGGCGCGGATGCGATCGAGCGATTTTTGATAATCGCGCACGATCGTCTTGCTCATGCCGAGGTCGAGGCCCAGGTACCCTTCGTAATTCATCGTTTTCAAGACACGGAAAAATTCCAGCCAGTCGATTGCGCCGTCGCCGATCGGCAGATGATCCGTCGACACCGGGGCGTTATCGGAAATGTGGATGTTCGCAAACCGTCCTTTGAGCTTGGCCAGCGCCAGCGCCACATTCTCGCGTTGCGCGGAAAAGTGCCCGGTATCGAAGTTCGCCTGGAAATTCGGCCGGCCGACGTATTCGATCAGCCGGAGCAGGGAATCGACCGAACAGATCACCTCGCCTACGCGCGGCTCCATGATGACGGTTTTTCCGTAGCCGGCGGCGATATCCGCGCATTCGCGGCAGGAGGCGGCCAGAGCATCCCAGACGTTCTGCCATTCGAAGCCGGCGGGGATGCGCACGCGCGTCTGGCCGGCGAATTTGTAGCCGCCTTTGCCACCCAATTGATAGGGCCTGGCGCTCAAATAGCGCACCGGAGGCGCGTAGCTGGCCAGATGCAACGTTTCGGAACCGAAAAATTCTCCGAGTTCCGCACCGATGCGAAAACGGTCGAGCGCCTGCGAGCGCTTGGCGGGGTCGAGCGAAACCAGTTGGGGATCGACCACGCAGAAATTATGGACATGCAGCCCGGAATCGGCCAGCGCGGCTGCCACAGTTTTGCGGTGCGCGTACATGGCACGCAAATGCGCCTGGCCCAAGCCCTCCATTTCAAGAAAGTGAAATCCGAGCTTGCGGATCTTCGGCAGCGCCGCCAGCACGTCCGGCACGCTGTGCGGATAGCCGTATTGAAAAATCACGTAGAGGTAAGTAATGCTGATGCGCATGGCGGGCAAGCGAACGCCCATTGTGCACGAACGCGCAGGCGGCGCGCAAGAAGGCGGAAGCGTTTAGGCGGGCTTGGCGAACGTAATCTTCAGACGCCAGTTCTTGATCCGGACCAGGTTGCCGAAGGCGACCCGCATGGGCGCATGGGTGCGCGGCTCGGCGGGCTGGTTTGCGGCTTCTTCGCCCGCGGGAATTCCGGCCGGGGCGACCGGCGAAAGCGCCGAGGAAAAGCCTGCAGGCTGCGCGGGTGCGGTGTTCTGCTGGGAATGCAAGGCAAGCGCCGGCGGGAGCATCTGGGCGGCCAAAGCGGGCGCAGGAGCGGGACTGGCCGCAGGAATCGCGTTCAGCGCGACCGCCGGCGCTACTTCGGGGTCAGGCTGGATCACGGCGATCGGACCGTTGAGCTCCATCGCCTCGCGTGAGGCATTGAAACCGGGCTCGGCGACTGCAAACGCGAAGGCGATTTCTCCGCAAGCCACCGGACTGCTGGCAAGCTGCACGGAATTCAGCGGTAGCTCCGCGGCTTCGGCGACGGGGAGTATGCCCGCTGCGGATTCGAGTGATGCACGGAAGGCCGGAATTGCAAGCGCGCCGCGCAGGGCCGTGGGTCCATCGGCATGTTTAAGGACCTGGCTATCGGCGGAAACGGCGACTTCCGCTACCGGTGCGATCTCGAGTGCAGCCGGCTCGCCCGCCGGCCGTTCCATCTGCGCCAGATGCGGCGGCGCGAACGCGAGCGGGACGACGATTCCGTGTGAACACGCTCCGGCCATGGCGAGCGGTTCGATCAGCATCGCCGGGCGCTCTTCGGTAACAACGGCAGCCGCGAGAGGTGTGCTGTGTGCCGGAATCTCGAGCGCGCTCGCTGCAAACCCATACTGCGGAGCGCTGATCCAGGCTTCCAAGCCGCCCGCCGGCGTCACCTGAGTTTTGGTGAAATCCGCAACGCGTGGATCAGCAGGCAGCGGGAGAGCTTTCACATCCACCACTTCCTGCGCCACGTGCGTTTCGGCATCGGTGACGATGTCGATCACGATGGGCGGAGCAGCCGTATCATCCGTTTCCGCTGCAGGCGGCAGAACGGCATCCGGGAGACTGTTGACCGCTTTGCGAAACGACGAGAAATACTTCTCCCGGTGTTCGCGACAACAGAAGTCTTCGTCGAACAGTCCTCGGAACGCTTTCAGTTCTGCTTCACAGTAAAGACACTGCACGGGTGCTGGCCTGCCTCCGACGCAACTCCATTATATCGCCGAATTGTTCTTTATTTTCAGCTATTTTGGCGTAAATATTTGCTAATTCCCGTCTAATTTCGATAGAAAGCGAAGAACGTCTAACGAAGGATAGGCCGGCGGCGGCGGGTGCCCAAAGGCGCGTGGATCAGCTATATTGAAGTGGCTTCATCCCGAACAGATATTCACAGGAGAACTCACTTGCAGCGAACCATTTTGCTCGGCGCGGTTCTGGCGGGGGCCATTGCCTTGGCCGGCGGCCCGTCCCAGGATCCGCAGTTCACGAAAGACAACCAGTTGCTCCGGCCGGCCAACTACCGCGAATGGATCTACGTCACCACCGGAGTGGGGATGAGCTATACCCCCGAAAAGAAGCCGGCCGCCAATCCTGAATTCGACAATATATTCGTGACGCCCGCGGCTTATCGTGCGTTCCTCGAGACCGGAAAGTGGCCGGACAAGACCATGTTCGTGCTGGAGGTCCGCTCCTCGGCGTCGCATGGCTCCATCAACCAGGGCGGACATTTTCAGAGCGACCTGGTTTCTGTCGAAGCCGCGGTGAAAGATGAGTCGCGATTCCCGGAAAAATGGGCCTACTTCAGTTTCGGCGGTCCGAAACCCCGCGCGACTGCCGAAGCGTTTCCAGCCGAGATGTGCCACAGTTGCCACGGTAAGCACGGGGCCGTTGACAGCACGTTCGTGCAGTTCTATCCGACGCTGCTGGAGGTGGCAAAAGCCAAGGGAACGTTAAAGACGGGCGCGAGCGAACCCAGCCCGCACGGACCCTCGAAGTAGAACGCTTTCAACTCGGATCGAAGTGCCGGTCGATATAAATCCAGATCACACGCGATAGCCGGACGACGACGGGAACAAAAGGCAAATAAGCGATCGTCGCGCCCGCCAGTGCCGCGCCTAGCGTCCAGTGGGCCAGCCGCCAGAAAATCAGCACGAGCGCCAGCACCGGCGGGATCGAGAGCCCGTAGCTGACGTACATCGCTCCGATGAAATAGCCCTGTTCGTTGCGATCGAATTTCAAATGGCAGACCGGACAGGCATCATTCAAAGAGAGCCATCCGCGCGGGGTAAATGGCCGATAGATCGGTCCCTGGCGGCATCGCGGGCAGACGTGGCGCAGAATGCCTTCGATGGCGGACATGGCCTCATCATATCGGAGATAGCGGCCAACGCGGCTCGGTGATTATTCGAATCGCAGCGCGCGCACGGGATCGACTGCTGCCGCGCGGCGCGCCGGAACCAGGTTCGCGACGAGCGCCACGGCCGCGACTCCCAGGATCACCGCCAGATAGATGACTGGATCACGCGCGCTCAATCCAAATAGAAGCGACTGGAGCAGGCGGGCGGCCCAGAGGGTCGCGCCGAGGCCCAGAGCCACCGCGATCGATACCAGTAGCATGCCGCCGGCAACTACCTGCCGCAACACCTGGCCGGGGCGTGCGCCCAGCGCCATGCGAATGCCGATCTCGTGCGTGCGCTGGCTGACCGCGTACGATACGACTCCGTAAATTCCCGCGGAGGCCAGGATCAAGGCGACCACAGCAAACGCGCCGAACAGCCAGGAATACGCGCGGCGGGCCCAGAGCGAGCGGTCGATGGTTTCCGTCATGGTCTGGATACGGAACATGGGCAGATCGCGATCCATTTGCCCTAAAATTTCGCGCGCGGGCGCGACCAGGCTCACTGGATCCACGGCCGCCCGCAGCACGATGGCCATCGTGTCCCAAGGGACCTGGGGATAGGGCACGAAAACGTTCGGGCGCATTTCCTGATCGAGCCCGTAATGCTTCACATCGCGTGTGACGCCGACCACCTTCATCCATTTGTCTTTTTCCCAGCTATAACGGATGCGCCGGCCGATTACACTCTGCGGGTTGCGCACATCCGGCCAGTATTGTTTGAGAAAACTCTGGTTGACGATCGCGGCTTCGAGGCCGGTCTGGCCGTCGCGCTCGTCAAACGGCCGCCCGGCCAGGAATGTCATGCCGATGGCATCGAAATATCCAGGCGTCGCGACGACTTGCAGCACTACCGGGTCGGCTTCGTTGGGACCGAGTTCGCGGCCGCCTTCGGCGCGAAAGAACCACCCGGAGTGGCCCATGAAGGGAGGGTTGGAAGCAGCGCCGGCCGACTTCACGCCCCGTACTTCGCGGAGCCTGCCGAGCAGATTCCGGACGAATGCGGTTTTCTGTTCGTTCTTGCTGTAGCCGGCGTCGGGAAGGGAAATGCGCCAGGTGATCACGTTTTCCGGGCGGAAGCCTGGATCGACGTTTAATACCTTGCGAAAGGCCCCGGCCAGCAGTCCGGCGCTGATCAGCAGCATGAGAGCGAGAGCAATCTCGCAAACCACCAGCGCGCCGAGAACGCCGCGGCGGCCGCGTGTGAGCGAAGAGCGCGGGCCTGCCTCCTGCAACGAAGCGCGCGTATCGATAGCCGCGGTTTGGAGCGCCGGCACGACTCCGAACAGCACCGCCGCCGCTGCGGTGATTGCCACGCAGAAAACCGCGAAGCGCGCATCCATCGAAAAACTCAACCAGGCCGGCAGTTGATCCGCGGGCATCAGCGAGATCATGCCGCGCAGGCCGGCGGCGCCGGTGAGCACTCCCAGAATTGCGCCGGCCGCCGCGAGCAGCAGGCTTTCGGCCAGCAGATACCGAACGATCTCGCCGCGCGACGCACCGAGCGCCGTCCGGATCGCCACCTCGCGCGATCGCGAAGACCCGCGCACCATCATCAGAGCGGCGATGTTGACGCAGGCGATCAGCAACACGATACCAACACCGGCGAGCAGGATATTCGTGACCGCACGGAAATCGCCGAGGTAACGGTCGCGAAGAGGCGCGATCACCGGCGCCGTGATGTCGTTTTTCATCGCGCGGTGGACGCTCAGCAGATTGGCACGGGCGCGCTCGATGGAAACGCCGTGCTTGAGCCGCCCGACTCCGTTCAAAAAATATCCGCCGCGCGTGACGTCGCCGGCCAGCGGCACCCACAGATCGGCCTGCGACGGGAACACGGCCTCGCGCGGAAGAACGCCCACAATCGGATGCGGCTCGTCGTCCAGCTTGAGCACGCGCCCGATCACGTTGGGATCGCCGTGAAATTGCCGGAGCCAGAGGTTGTAGCCGAGCATCACGGCCTTCGGCCCGCTGTGCTGGTCTTCGGCGGGAGTGAAATTCCGGCCCAGCGCAGGCTTGAGCTTGAGGACGTCGAGCAGATCGTAAGTGACGGCGGCGCCTTGAACACGCTGCGCCTGGCCAAGTCCGGAAAGATTCATGCTGTTGTTGCTGAAGAATCCCATGCCGTCGAACGTGGTGTTCTCTTTGCGCCAGGCGCGGTAATCGGCAACGGAGACCCCGACGTACTTCAGGTGCCAGTTGGGCGCGGTTTCATCGAGATCCACCAGCCGATCGGGCTCGGCGAACGGCAGCGGCCGCAAAAACATGCCGTTGAAGATGCTGAAAATGGCGACATTGCCGCCGATTCCGAGCGCAAGCATCCCGACTACCATCAAGCTGAATCCCGGTTTCGTCCTAAGGGTTCGAGCGGCGATCTTCAGATCGCGAGCAAGGGACATAGCTCCGCCTTTCCGGACAATTTAGACGACGGCGGCGGGATTCGGTTGGCAAGGTGCAACAGCAACCCTTCTTAGACCTACCCCACCTCCGGGTGCACCCACGGCGCGCGGTACGGCCGCCTGAGCAGCGCGTTGGCTTCCTCGTCGCCCGGGACGCGCTGAGATGCTGCGTCCCAGGTGAGCGAGCGGCCGAGCTTCATCGAGAGATTCGCCAGGATGCAACTGGCCGTCGAGATGTGGCCCTGCTCGATATCGGCGACCGGTTTGCCGCGCGAGTCGATCGCGGCGAGCAGGTTCAGCATGTGGTGGCGAATGGCGGGGGCGACGTGGCGCTCCAGATCCTTCTCGGTCCGGTCCTCGGGATATTTTTCGAATTCGTACGTGACGTCGCGATGCACCGGCTTTCCTTTGCCGCCCTCCGGAATGAAATCGTAGCTGTAGACGCTGGCCTTGAGGGTGCCTTTATCGCCGTAGAACGTGGCGCCCCAAGCGTACTTGGGATCGGGCGCATCGCCCCAGGTGCGGTGCTGCCAGACGATCCGCAGATCGGGATAATCGAACGTCGCGGTCTGGGTGTCGGAGATGTTGGCCTTGCTTTTCTTGTCGACGAAAATGCCGCCGGTCGAAGAAACGCGCGTGGGCCAGCCGAGGTCCATCATCCAGCGCACCATGTCGAACATATGGATGCACATGTCGCCCACGATGCCGTTGCCGTATTCCATGAAGGCCCGCCAGCCGCGCGGATGCACCAGCTTGTTATAGGGGCGCATGGGCGCCGGGCCGGTCCACATTTCGTAGTCCAGATAGGGCGGCGGATCGGTATCCGGCGGATTCTCGGTGGCGCGCATATGGTAATAGCAATAAATCTCGACCAGCGCGATCTTGCCGAGCTTGCCGGGCTTGATGAATTCGTTCATGGCCTCTTCCAGGTGCGGCGTGCTGCGCCGCTGGGTGCCCACCTGCACGACGCGCTGATGTTTGCGCGCGGCCGCCAGCATGGCCTCGCCCTCGGCGATGTCCACGCTGATGGGCTTCTGGACATAGATGTCGGCGCCCGATTCGCACGCGGCGATCATGGGCAGGGCGTGCCAGTGATCAGGCGTGGCGACTTCGACGATGTCGAGATCGCGCTCCTTGAGCATGTCGCGATAATCGTGATACGTGCGCGGTTTCTTTTTCGAGAGCTGGCGCGACGCCACGATCTCGGCGGCCTCGGCGACCATGTGGCGGTCCACGTCGCACAGCGAGACGACTTCGACCGGCGCGACCTGGATCAGGCGCAGCAGGTCGCATTTGCCGTACCAGCCGCAGCCGATGAGCCCGACGCGTCGCGGCTTCTGATCGGCGAACGGTGCGGCATAAGACCGGTTGGCGGCCAGCGCGAGGCCCGCGCCGGCTGTGGAGAGAAATTGACGGCGATTCATCCATGGCTCCTGGTTGTTTTTGGGAGAACTCTCAAGGAGCAAGTATATGCCGTGGCCCAGGCAGGATGGGGAAACGCCGCGTAGTTATATATACCGCTTCAGCTCGTCCACCACGTGCTGGACGCCGGCGTAAGGATCTCCTGCGCCTTCGAACTCGATCGAGTAGGCGCCTTGAAATCCCGCGGCCTTCGAAGTCTGCACGCATTGCGGGAAGTCGAAGGCCGTCTCATTGCCCTGCGCGTCGAATTTCAGGCCTTTGGCGTGGCACACCGTGGGCGCGAACGGGAACAGGAGTTTGAGCCCTCTCTGGCGCGTGGCTTCGTCAGGGAAATTACCGAAATCGGGAAGAGCGCCGAGATTGCCGCCGACGGCTTTGAAGAGCTCGACCAGTTCCTCCGGGTGCTCCGAGCCCACCCCGCCGTGGTTTTCGATGATCACGTGAATCTTCTTCGAAGCCCCGTAGGAGGCGAGCGCGCGATACGAAGCGATGGTCGGCGCGAGATCGTTCGTATTGATCTTACCGGGATCGCAGCGCACCGATTGCGCGCCCAGTTCCCGCGCGACATCGATCCATTTCCGGCAGGCGGCCACACCGGCCTCGCGAATTTTCGAATCGGGATCCGAAAGGCCGCCCTCGGTCCACAGTTCTTTGATATCCACAGGAATGTTGACCAGCCGTGAGTGCGCGTGATCGAGACGCGATTTCAGATCGCGGATATACGAAGCCTCCGTCGAGATATGCGGAGCCACGATCTCCATGGCGTGCACGTGGTAGCGGTCGGCGATCATGTCGGGGAAGTCGCGCGCATCGAGTGGCCTGCCGGTGAGCGGCGGAGCGTCCTCGTCGCGCGTCGAGTTATAAAGATTGTGAAAACTCCAGGTCGAGATGGCGATGCGGCTGGTTTTTGCGTTTTGCGCCCCAGGCATCCTTGCCGCGGCTGCGAGGCCTGTGACCGCGGACTGCTTTAGAAACGTTCGTCGGTTCATCGGAATCCTTTGGATGTTTGAGCTAAAGCAATGATTATCGCATCGGCGCGATGCCGTAAAATGAAAATCGGGATGCAGGCGCTCGAGTTCTGGAAAGCGGTCACCGTGGATCAGGCAAATTTACTCGAAAGGGTCATCGCGCTGCTCAATGAGCACCGTGTGAACTATTGCGTGATCGGCGGCCAGGCCGTAAATGCTTATGCGGAGCCTGTGGTCAGCCTGGACCTTGACCTCGCCATCGCGGTGGAAGATATGGCCAAGGTGGAGCGGTTGTTCGCCGATCGCTTTACCGTCAAGCGATTTCCGCGCAGCTTGAATATCACGATGGCCGGATCCAATCTGCGAGTCCAGTTGCAAACCGACGCGCGCTATTCCGAATTCGTAAGCCGGTCCGAGGTGCGCGATGTGCTGGGCCTGAAGCTTCCCATAGCGCGCGTAGAAGACGTCCTCGAAGGCAAGATCTGGGCTGCAATGGACTCAGAGCGCCGGGCGAGCAAGCGGCAGAAAGATCTGGCTGACATCGCACGGCTCATCGAGAATTATCCGCAATTGCGTGAACGGGTTCCCGCTGAAATCCTTGCGCGGCTTGTCTAAGAAAGACGCTCTATTTTCGGCGCAAATTTTACTGTAAACCGCGTTTATCTACTATCGGCAGCATTGTCTTTTTAACTACAGGAGGCGTAATCTCCTGGTTAGGAGCAATCGTGGACGCGCTAACTTTAGCAACGGCAGCAGCGTTCGTGGTCTTATGCGTGGGGTTCAGTGTGCTGTTCGCCCGCCTGACCGCGAGAGCCCCCAAAGCTGCTCTGAGCGCCGATGTTGACGCCCCGTTTTCGCCTGAGCGCTACAAAGTGATGGAGCGGCTGCTCGACGAGCACGATTGCCACATGTTTTTTGAGCGAACCCATAGCCGCGCGATGGAGCGTCAATTCCGTCTCCGCCGCATCCGCATATTCCGTGAGTACCTGCGCCAGCTTTCCGCCGATTTCCGGCGCGTAACCAGGGCCGTGAAGCTCGTGATGGTGGGCGCCCCGGTGGACCGGCTGGATCTGGCACGCGTGCTGATGAAACAGCAAATCACGTTTGCCGCCGCCATGGTTTCAGTCGAGTACCGGCTGTTTCTTTACCGTCACGATTGGGGTGGAGTGAACACCGCGCGCCTCACCGAATCGGTGCGGCAGCTCCGCGACCAGTTGCAGTCCGTTACCGCGCTCGCCCAGCCGGCCGCCGCATAGCGACCGGCCCGATCAATGCCAACACGTCCGAGTTCGACAGCAGTCCGCTGTTAGTGTTTTCGTGTTACACTGACTTTGTGTTACGCAACATGACCATTACGGTCGATGAAGAAGTCGCGCGCTGGGCACGCAAGAAGGCAGCCGAGGAGAACACATCCGTTTCCCGCCTCGTTGGTCAAATGCTGGAAGATCGGATGCGTCTCAGCGATGATTACTGGCGAGCGTACCGGCGCTGGCGAAGGATCGGACCGATGCCAGGAATCGATGCCGCTCACAGGATAAGCCGGGACCGGACCCATGAGCGCCGTTGAGCGCTTCTTCGTCGATACTAACGTCCTGCTCTACGCCGCTGATCCGGCCGACCCTTCCAAACGGGAGACGGCCACCTTGTGGCTGACCGCTCTCTGGAAGCACGCGGCTGGGCGGATTAGCTGGCAGGTGCTCCACGAATTTTATGTCAATGCGGTCAGAAAAATGCAGGTTTCGGTCCCCAAGGCTCGCGCCACGGTCGAGACTTTCGCGCAGTGGCAACCCGTGGATACCGGAATGCCGCTGGTTCAAAGAGCATGGCACTGGATGGACAAAGCTGAACTTTCGTACTGGGACAGCCTGATTGTGGCAGCGGCCGAGAGGATTTCCTGTGCTTATCTGTTGAGCGAGGATTTCCAGGCGGGACAACAGTTCGATCATGTCACGGTCATAAATCCATTCCATACGTTGCCACGTGAGTTCGCATTTTTCAGCCGGTAAATGACACTGTCTCGCCGTGCCACCTTGTTCGCCCCGTCAAATTCCCCGAGCGGTTTCCAGAACGAATCTGTAGCTACCCCCGCTTCTTGGCCGCCATCAGCTCTTCGATATTGACCAGCTCGGTCGGATAGTCGCCGGTGTAGCAGGCGTAGCAGTATTCGTGCTTGCGGTCGTCCTCCACCGCTTTGCGCAGCGAAGCCAGCGACAAATACGCCAGCGAATCGGCTTCAATGAACCGCCGGATCTCTTCCACGGTATTGTTCGCGCCGATCAGCTCGTTCTTGGTCGGCGTGTCCACTCCGTAGAAGCACGGGGAAATGGTCGGCGGGCAGGAAACGCGCACATGCACTTCGCGCGCGCCGGCCTGGCGCATCATACGCACGATCTTGCGCGACGTCGTGCCGCGCACGATCGAATCGTCCACCAGCACCGCGCGCTGTCCTTCGAGCAGCGCACGCACCGGGTTCAGTTTCAATTTCACGCCGAAATCGCGAATGGCCTGCGACGGCTCGATGAACGTGCGGCCGACGTAGTGATTGCGGATCAGCGCCTGGCGGAACGGCAGTCCCGATTCGGCGGCGTAACCGATGGCCGCGGTGACGCCCGAATCCGGCACCGGGACAACAAGGTCGGCATCCGCCGGAGCCTCGCGCGCCAGCAACCGGCCCAGCATCTCGCGCGATTCCTGCACGGGGCGCCCGAACACCACCGAATCGGGCCGCGAAAAATAAACATGCTCGAATACGCAGTGAGCCGGCGCCTGCTCCGGCGCATAACGCTCGCGCGTAGTGCCCTCCGGCCCGACGATCACCATCTCGCCGGGCGCGACATCGTTCAGATACACCGCGCCGATCAGGTCGAACGCGCAGGTTTCCGACGCAAATACGTGCGCGATCTTGCCGCCCGAGAATTCCATCTGCCCTGCGGCCAGCGGCCGGAACCCGTGCCGGTCGCGCGCCACGATGATGCGGTCCTCCGCCAGAAACACCAGCGAAAACGCGCCTTCAAGCTGGAGCAGGGCGTCACGAAGGGCTCCGGCCAGCGTCCGCTCGCGCGAGTGCGCCACCAGGTGCAGGATCACTTCGGTGTCGCTATTGGATTGGAAGATCGATCCCTGCCGCTCCAGCTCGCGCCGCAGCTCCGCGGCGTTGGTGATGTTGCCGTTGTGCGCCACCGCGATGCGCCCCTTGTTGCAGGCCACCGAAAACGGCTGCGCGTTAAGCAGTGCTGTGTCGCCTGCGGTCGAGTAGCGCGTGTGACCGATCGCCAGTTCCCCCGGCAGCGCATCGAGAACCTGCGGCGTAAAAATTTCCGCCACGTGCCCCATGGCTTTCTCGCAGCGGACTTCGGCGCCATCGCTCGCGCAGATCCCCGCGCTCTCCTGGCCCCGGTGCTGCAGCGCATACAGCCCGAGATAAGTCAGCTTCGAGGCTTCCGGGTGCCCGTAGATGGCGAATACACCGCATTCCTCGTGCAATTTGTCGAAGTTCATTTGGTCACGCATGTTCCGCTGCCAAGAGTTTTTCAAGGCCATGCTCCCAGACTTCGCGCAATCGTGAAATTTCCGCCTCGATCAGTGTTGCCGAACCGCTTTGAATCCGCAAGTAATCTTTAGTGGTATGGCCGATGTGCACGGCTTCCACTCCGAATTTGGCCGCAACTTTTTCGGCGTCTGCTCGCCTGCCTGTAGAAATCAACACGCGCGACGGCCCCTCGTGGAACAGGAGAAATTCCGGACGCATCCCCGCTGCTTCTATTTTCGCACCGATGCCGCCGAACGAACATTCCGCCAACGCCACCGCCAGCCCGCCATCGCTTAAATCGTGTGACGACTCCGCGAGGCCGGCGCGCGCGATCTCGCGCACGGCATCCTGCACGCGCTTCTCGTAATCGAGATCGAGCTGCGGCGGCAATCCCCAAAGCTCTCGCAAAACGGCTTTTGCGTATTGCGTTCCGCCGAAATGCCTAAGATCGCACCGGCCCAGGCCGCCGATCAGCAGAACGTCGCGATCCACCGACTGGAACCGGGCGGGCGCCGGCGCCCCGGTCTTCATCAGCCCAAGCACGCCCATCACGGGGGTCGGCCAAATGCCTTCGCCCAGCGTTTCGTTATAGAGGCTGACATTGCCGCCGGTAATCGGCACACCGAAAAACTTGCAGGCTTCGGCCATGCCTTCGACCGATTCAACCAGTTGCGCCATGATCTCCGGCCGCTCCGGGTTGCCGAAATTCAAGTTGTTGGTTGCGCCGATCGGATCCGCGCCCACGACCGCGAGATTCCGGCAGCATTCGGCCATGATCAGCTTCGTTCCTTCGCGCGGCGAAAGATAGCAGTAGCGCGCGTTGCCATCGAGCGACATCGCCAGCGCCGCGCCGGTTTCCTTAACGCGCAGGATCGCTGCATCCGCGCCCGGCCCGGCCAGCGTATTCGTCCGGACCTGGTAGTCGTACTGCTGCCAGATCCAGCGCTTGGAGCACACGTCGCCTGAAGCGAGCAGCGTTTCGAGATCCTGCTTCAGATCGCAGCTCTCAAATTCCAGCCCATCGATCGGCGCCGTGCGCAGCGGCAGCGTGTGCGGCCGGTCGTAAAGCGGCGCGCTATCCGCCAGTTGCTGGTTGGGAATCTCGGCCACGATGTCGCCGTGCTGGCGGACGCGCAGCAGGCCGTCATCCGTCACCTGCCCGACGGCGACTGCGTCCAGGCCCCACTTCTTGAAAACGCGGAAAACTTCGTCTTCGCGGCCTTTTTCCGCGACCAGCAGCATGCGCTCCTGCGATTCCGAAAGCATGATCTCGTAAGCCGTCATGCCAGTTTCGCGCTGCGGCACGCGGTCGAGCTCGATCTCGATGCCCGTTCCCCCGCGGCTGCCCATCTCGCAAGTCGAGCAGGTCAGCCCGGCGGCGCCCATATCCTGGATGCCCACGATCGCGCCGGTGCGCATGGCCTCCAGGCACGCTTCGAGCAGCAGTTTTTCGAGGAACGGATCGCCCACCTGTACGTTCGGCCGCTTCTGCTTCGATTCTTCGGTGAACTCGGCGGACGCCATCGATGCCCCGTGAATGCCGTCGCGGCCGGTCTTCGCGCCGACGTAAATCACCGGATTTCCCACGCCCGCCGCTTTGGCGTAAAAAATCTCGTCGCGCTTCGCCACGCCCAGCGCAAAAACGTTGATCAGCGGATTGCCGTTGTAGCACGCCTCGAAAACGCACTCGCCGCCCACCGTCGGCACGCCGAAACAATTGCCGTAATGCGCGATCCCCGAAACCACGCCTTCAACAATGCGCCGGTTGCGCGCGCCGTTCATCGGATCGTCGAGCGGTCCGAAGCGCAGCGCGTCCATCACCGCGATCGGCCGCGCACCCATGGTAAAGATGTCCCGCAGGATGCCGCCCACGCCCGTTGCCGCGCCCTGAAACGGCTCGATGAAGCTCGGGTGATTGTGCGATTCGATCTTGAACGCCGCCACGTAACCCGAGCCGATGTCCACGATGCCCGCATTCTCGCCCGGCCCCTGGATCACGGCTTTGCCGCGCGTCGGCAGTTTCTTCAAATGCAGCCGCGAGCTTTTATACGAGCAGTGCTCGCTCCACATCACGCTGAAGATGCCGAGCTCCGTGTAAGTGGGCTCGCGCCCGAGAATTTTGACGATCTTGTCGTACTCCTCGCCCGTCAACTGATGCGTCGCGATCAGCTCCGGCGAGATCGTGGTCATGCGTGCGCGAATGCCGAAACCATGGAGCGGAAAACCACCAGCCCGTCGGCCGAGCCCATCAGCGGATCCGATGCCCGCTCGGGATGCGGCATCATGCCCATCACGTTGCGCTCGCGGTTGACGATGCCCGCGATGTTGCGCGCCGAGCCGTTGGGATTATCGAGATACCGGAACACCACGCGGTTCTCTCGCTCGAGTTCATCGAGCGTGCGCTCGTCGGCGACGTAGCAGCCTTCGCCGTGCGCGATCGGAATGCGGATAATCTGGCCTTTGGTTGCCGCCGCCGTGAACGGCGTGTCGGTAGTTTCCGTCCGCAGCCGCACTTCGCGGCAGACAAACTTCAGCCCGCGGTTGCGCACCAGCGCGCCCGGCAGCAGGCCGGCTTCGACCAGAATCTGGAACCCGTTGCAGATCCCCAGCACCAGGCCGCCGTCCGCGGCGAACTTTTTCACCGCACCCATCACCGGAGAAAATTTGGCGATCGCGCCGCAGCGCAGGTAATCGCCGTAAGCAAACCCGCCCGGCAGAATCACGGCATCCACATCGCCCAGCCGGTCCGAATCGTGCCAGATAAATTCGCCTTCCTGGCCCAGATTTTCACGGACCGCATACCAGGCGTCGTGATCGCAATTGCTGCCCGGAAACACCACGACACCAAATTTCATAGTTCGGCTCTGTTCAGGGGAGGTAAATTTGATTTTAGCAGAAAAGGGCGGAAATCCGTTACACTCACATAACTCCCACTTGGAGGCTCCTCATGCCCAAACGCGCGTTCCTGCTCGCCTGCCTGATCATTCTGCCCGCCTTCGCGAAGCACCGCATCCTCATGAACCGCATCGGCCCTTCGGGCGCCGAGCTTTTCCTCGCGAATGCCGATGGCTCAAGCGAGCGCAAGCTGCTCAGCTCCTCCGGGTTTGATTACAACCCATCGTTTTCGCCCGACGGCAAGTGGATCGTGTTCACCAGCGAGCGCAGCGGCTCCTCCGACATCTTCCGCGTGCGTGTGGATGGCTCCGGCCTCGAGCGTCTCACCGACGACCCCGCCTATGACGACCAGGCCGCGTTCTCGCCCGACGGCAGCCGCATCGCGTTCGTCTCCTCGCGCGGTTCGGGCACGAACGATATCTGGGTGCTCGATCTCTCCACGCGCCACGCGCGCAATCTGACCGATTCGGCCGGCGGCGATTACCGCCCAAGCTGGTCACCCGACGGCAACTGGATCGCTTTCTCCTCCGATCGCGGCACGAAAATTCAGTACGCCGCCGGGCGTTGGGAAGAGCTGCACCCGTTGAGCCTCTACGTCATCCGCCCCGATGGCTCCGGCCAGCGGCGGCTCACTGAAGCCGGCAAAGTCGCCGGATCGCCCAAGTGGTCGCCCGATGGCAAGCGCATCGTGTTTTACGAAATGTCGGCAGAGGACACCTGGAACGCCCGTGCTGGCGCGCCCGATAAAGCCGTTTCGCAGATCGTCTCGATTGACGTCTCGACCGGCGCGCGCACCGAGCACACCTCAGGCGCAGGCGTGAAAGTCGCGCCGCAGTTTTTGAGCGCGGACCGCATCGGATATTTGGTGAAATCCGGCGGCCACAACGGGCTGGCTTTCACCACAGGCGATGCCGGAGCCGCGGGCGACATGCGCAGCCCCTGCTGGTCGCCCGACGGTAAGCTGGTGGTCTACCAGAAATTCACCTACGGCGGCCGCAAGCAGAACGAGCCGCTCTTTAACCGCGACGCCGAGTTCGAGCTGGTCTATTCGCAAATCTTCCCCGCCTTCTCGCGCGACGGAAAATCGCTGGCCGTCAGCGACCGCACTGGCTACGGAGCCATGGAGTCCGCCATCGCGGTGGCTAATCCCGACGGCGCTGGATTGAAGCAGGTCTTCCACGAAGCGGGCAGCATGGCGTTTTCCTCCGAATGGTCGCCCGATGACAAGTGGATCGTCTTCGGCCTCGGCTCGTTCTTCGTGCCGCGCGGCAAGCCCGCCCGCGTCATGATGGTGCGCGCCGATGGCTCCGAATCCCGCACCGTCACCCACGGCCCCGTCAACACGGGCTTTCCCAGTTGGTCGCCCGACGGCAAGCGCATCGTCTATCGCGCCTGGAGTGATGACGAGCACGGCCTGCGCATTCTGAATCTCGAAGACAACTCCGTAACGAAGCTGACCGATGATTACGATAATTTCCCGCGCTGGTCGCCCTCGGGCGATCTGATCGAGTTCACCAGCTTCCGCAATAACGATTTCGACATCTATACCATTCACCCCGACGGCACGGGTCTCAAGCAGCTCACCACCGCGCCCGGAAACGACGGCCACGCCGAGTGGTCGCCTGACGGCAAGTATTTGCTGTTCAGCAGCTCCCGTTTCGGCTTCAAAGACGAAGCGCCGCTCTATGACCGCATCCCGCAGCCCTACGGCGAGTTGTTCGTCATGAAAGCCGACGGCAGCGATCAGCGCCCGCTGACCGACAACGGTTGGGAGGATGCAACCCCGGCCTGGCAGCCGGAAGGAAAATGAATCGCTAAGAAATAATCTGCGTGTCATAATCCAGCAATCAAGGAACTAAAATATGACACGCAACATTCGCATACAGATTGTTTCCGTCTGCCTCGCAGCTCTCGCGCTGGCCCCTCCCGCCTTCGCCCAAAAACCCGACTCGCCCGACGCCCAAACCATCCAGGCCCTGCTCGCCGAAGTGCGCGAACTGCGGACCGCTATCGAGCGCGCCATTGCGATCCAGCCGCGCGTCCAGATCACCCTCGAGCGCATGCAGGTCCAGCAGCGCCGCATCGAGCAGCTCTCCAGGCCGCTCGAAGACGTTCGCCGGCAGCTTGCCGACCACGCCCGGTTTGTTGGTCAACAGGCCGCGATCGAAGCGCAGCTCGCCGCCGAGCAGGATGCCAACCGCCGCAAGCAACTGGAAGAAACTTTGCGAGCGATCAGGTCCCAAGCCGAACGCCAAAGCGCCGAAGACGTCCAGTTGCGCGCCCGCGAAGGCGAGCTCATGAGCACCCTTCAGGCCGAGCAGAACAAACTTAACGAGCTCAACGATCGCCTCGACCGGCTCGACCAGTCGCTCGGACCGCAGTAACCCTATCCGTCCGGATAGCCGAACCAGCGGATCGGATAGCGCTGCGTTATTGAGCGCACTGCAACCTTACGCCGCACCAATTCGCCCATGCACCTATCCTCCGTAAATAGAAGCAGTTATAGAGCTTCGCCTTCATCGCCCCCGAGCCCGTACCGCCCTGGCACGCCGATTGCAATCAGTAAAAGCGATCGAGAAATTCCAAAGGGCGCATCGAACGTTGCGCACTCCTTCAGCCCCAGAAAGGCGGAGGGAGGAGGTCTTCGCGGGCTTCGCCTAGGGATGGATCGAGACATTTGAAACACGGGATACGAAAAATGGAGTTCAACGGCGACGCGCCGGCCACTCCCTCACGGTCCCGGCTTGGATAACCCTTCCCGGCCGAGAGCGTAAGCGAGTGGTGGGCTGATCCGAAACCCGGAACAAACCCGCCCCGTCCCGCGTAATACCAGCAAATGGACTGGTTACGCCGGGATCTCATCGTTTCCCTGCGCCGCCTGCGGCAAAGCCCTGGATTCACCGCCGCGGCCATTGCGACTCTCGCGCTCGGCATCGGCGCAAACACCACCATCTTCACCGCGGTCAACACCATCGTCTTCCGCGCCTTGCCGGTCGAGCGGCCGAACGAGCTCGTGGCTCTCAACACCCGCACCGCCAAAGACGAGTACCCCGTGCAGTCGCTTCCCAATTACCGCGATTTCCGCGACCGCAACAATGTCTTCTCCGGCCTGATCACTTATGGCATCGCGCCCGCCGCATTGAGCCAGGGCAGCGGAAACAACTCCATCGTTTGGACCAATCTGGTGAGCGGCAATTATTTCGACGTCCTGGGCGTCGGCCCTTTCCGCGGGCGCGTCCTTCACCCGGAAGATGACCGCAACAAGGGCGCCCATCCCGTCGCCGTCATCAGTTATGGATGCTGGCAGCGCCGCTTCGGCCACGACCCCGATATAGCCGGCAAACGCGTCCGGCTGAACGGCATGCCGTACACCATCGTCGGCGTCGCGCCGCCCGAGTTTCACGGCACCGAGGTGATGTACACGCCCGATATCTGGGTTCCCATGGCCATGCTGCCGCAGATCCAGCCAGGCCGCGACTCGCTCGATCAGCGCCGCGACCAGAGCTATTTCGTCATCGGCCGCCTGAAACCAGGCGTGACGCGCCCGCACGCCGAAGCCGCTTTGAACGCCATCGCCGCCGAACTGGGGCACGAATACCCCGAGGCCAACGAAGGCATGAAGATTGCGCTCTCCACGCCCGGCCTGTTCGGAAATTATTTCCGCGGCACGACCCTGGGATTCGCCGCAGTGCTCGTGGCCGTCGGCGGCATGGTGCTGCTGATCGCCTGCGTGAACCTGGCCGGGCTGCTCCTGGCCCGCGCTGTCGATCGCCGCAAAGAAACCGCCATCCGCCTTGCATTGGGCGCCAGTCCGGGCCAGTTGATCCGCCAGTTGCTCACCGAAAGCGTGGTCCTTTCGCTGGCCGGCGGCATCGCGGGCATTCTGCTCGCCGTCTGGCTGGTCCAACTCTTCGCCGCCTGGCGTCCGCCGGTGGATGTTCCCGTCATTCCCACCCTGGTAATCGACCGCACCGTGCTGCTGTTCGCAGCTTTGGCGTCGCTCGCCACCGGCCTTCTGTTCGGCCTGACTCCCGCGCTCGCCTCGACCCACACCAGCCTCACCCCCGCGCTCAAGAACGACGTGCCCGTCGAGCGCATGCGCCGCTTTCATCTGCGCGACGTTCTCGTAACCGCGCAAGTGGCGTTGTCGGTGGTGTTGCTGGTCGGATCGATCCTGGTCGTTCGCAGCTTGCAGCACGCCTTGAACCTCCACCTGGGCTTTGAGCCGCGGCACGCCGCTTCTGTTTCGATGGATCTCTCGCTCGAAGGCTACAATGAAACCCGCGGCCGTGAGTTTCAGCGCCGTCTTTTGGAAAAGGTCCGGTCGCTGCCGGGAGTCGAGTCGGCCGCGCTGATCAATTTCCTCCCCCTGACCCTGAACATCAGCAACAATACGATATTCATCGAAGGCAAGCCTATCCCGCGCGCCGCCGACGTCCCCACCGCCGGCATTTACGCCGTTGGCCCCGGCTACTTCCACACCGCCCAGACCCGCCTCATTGCCGGCCGCGACTTCGATGAGCGCGATCAACCCAAATCCAAGCGCGTCGTGATCGTCAACCAGGCATTCGCGCACCAGTTTCTGCCCAATGAAAATCCCCTCGGCAAGCGGTTTCGTTATAACGCGAATGATGGCGAATGGAATGAAATCGTCGGAGTTGTCGAAGACGGCAAATATCGGTCGCTCGGCGAAATGCCCTACCCGGTTGTGTTCCGCTCGTGGCAGGAATGGGAGTCCTCGACCACCGTGGTTGCGCGGTCCTCGATGCCCGAGCCGGATCTCGTCCGCCTGCTGCGGCGCTCCGTTCTCGAACTCGACCCGACGGTCTCTATCAGCAGCGCCGGCAGCCTCACCGACAGCCTCGGCCTGGTCCTGTTCCCCGCGCGCATCGCCGGCACCGTGCTCGGCGCATTCGGACTGCTGGCCGTGGTTTTAGCGGCCACCGGCGTCTACGGCATCATGTCCTACGCGGTTTCGCGCCGCACCCGTGAGATCGGCATTCGCGTGGCTCTCGGCGCGTCTTCCCGGCAGGTGCTCCGCGCCGTTCTCGCGCGCATAGCGTTGCTCCTCGCCATCGGCACCGCGGCCGGACTGGCGCTCACCCTCGCCGCCGGTCCACTCTTCTCCGGAATCCTTTACGGCGTCAGCCCGCGCGATCCCGCCACCTACGCGCTCGCCATTATCCTGATGGCCGTCGTCGCCTTCGCCGCCTGCTGGTTTCCCGCGCGCACCGCCATCGCCCTCGATCCCTTGACCGCGTTAAGAACCGAATAGGCCTACACGGCATTGAACCGAAAGCCCCTCCGCTACGACTATAGGGGTAAATGGACAGAGCCGCCCGGACGCTCGATGAATGGATCGCGCTCCGATGCAAGCTCGGCGAAGCGAAGGCGTTCGACGACCTGGTACGCCTGATGGAGCGCCCTCTTCTCTATTACGCAACCAAGCTTCTGCGAAACGAAGACGGCGCCCTCGACGTGCTTCAGGAGGTGTGGTTCGTCGCCTTCCGCAACATTCGGAAGCTGAAGGATCCTGCGTCGTTGCGGCCCTGGCTCTACAAGATCACGCGAGGTATCGCTGTAGATCGTATCCGGAAGGAGCTCGCGCGGGAGCGGAGCGAGGACGCGCAGGCGAAGTCCACAGCTCTGGGCGACGATAACCCTTCGTTTGAGTCCGAAGACGCTGCTGCCATTCACGAAGGCTTGAACGAACTGGATACGGAGCACCGCGATGTTCTGACCCTGCACTTTCTGGACGACCTCTCCATTGCGGAGATAGCGGCGGCGACAGGCTGTCCGGAGGGCACCGTCAAGTCGCGCATTCACTACGGCAAACAGACGTTGAAACAGATTCTAATGCGAGGTGGCTATGTCAAACGAAAATAACATCAGGGAAGAACTGCTCGGCCGGCACCTGCCCCAGCCCGGCAAACTGGAAGATTACCGGCGCGAGGTGGAGCAGATGCTCGAGAGTCGCCAGAAAAAGTTTCGTCGCAGCACACTGGCCAACCGGATCGGTGGTGTCGCGTGCCTCGTCACAGCGGTGATTCTTATGTTGGCCGCGGGATCTCGGAACGATACGTTCCTCGCTGTCTCGGCCTGTTTCTGGTTCATCTTCTTTCTCGGTGTGGCGATGCACTGGTTGATCGGCGAAAGCCGCCTCGAGCTCCTCAAAGAACTGAAGCAGGCTCAGTTGCAGATTCTGGAGCTTCGCGTCCGGCTCGACCAACGAAGTGCCGAATAGCTGCTCACGGCACGACCGGCTATCTGCCCGGTTCCGTTGCTGTATACTACTTCCTCTAATTCACTCTTCCGGGGTGCCGCCATCATGAAAATCGAATCGCGCAATACGGAACCATCTTCTTTCAATCGCCGCTCATTCCTCACCGCAGGCGCTTTTGGCGCTCTAGCCGCCTCGGCCGCCGCCCAGTCCCCCCGCGACTGGTCCGGCAAGAACCCCGTCCGTTATCCCGATCCCGACATCCTCGTTCTCGATAAGCGCTTCAACAAATACAAAATCGGCAACACGCCCATTCAGCGGCTTTATACCGGCACGCTATGGTCGGAAGGCCCAGCGTGGGATAGCGTCGGCCGGTACTTGGTCTGGAGCGACATCCCCAACGACCGCCAGTTGCGCTGGATCGAAGACGATGGCCACGTCAGCACCATCCGCCATCCCTCCGGCTACAGCAACGGCAACACCTTCGATTACGAGGGCCGCCAGCTTTCCTGCGAGCACGGCAACCGGCGCGTGGTCCGATACGAACGGAACGGTTCGGTCTCGGTGATCGCCGACAAATGGAACGGCAAGATCCTGAACGCTCCGAACGACATCGTCGTGCATCCCGATGGCGCCATCTGGTTCACCGATCCGGGCTACGGCGCGCTGGTCGATTATGAGGGCCATCAAGGCGAGCTGCTCATCAAAGAAGCCGTCTACCGCGTCGACGTCAAAGGCGGCCAGATGACCATGGTCACCGACGAGCTTTATAAGCCCAACGGCCTCTGCTTCTCGCCCGATTACAAAAAGCTCTACATCTGCGACACCGGCGCGACGCATTATCCCAACGCGCCCAAGATCATCAAGGTCTACGACGTGGCCGACGAAAAGACGCTGCGCAACGGCCGCCAGTACATTTCGATGGATCTCCCGGGAAAAGGCGCGGGCCTCGCCGACGGCATCCGTGCCGATACCGACGGCAACATCTGGGTGGGCGCCGGCTGGGTCGGCGCAGGCTACGATGGCGTCCATATCTTCTCGCCCGAGGGCCAGCGCATCGGCCAGATTCTGCTCCCCGAAATCTGTGCCAATGTGTGCTTTGGCGGTCCTAAACGAAACCGTTTGTTTATGGCCGCAGGCCAGTCGCTCTACGCCGTCTATGTCGAAGCCCACGGCGCGCACATCTGCTGAGCGGCTGCGTTGAATGGCGCACTCACGATTGCGCCGTTAACCACATCCGGCCCAGTCGCGATACCCGGCAATTAAAGAAAACAAAACGTCACAGGCGCGGCAAGCTGCTTGCTCGTGGTTAAGTTCCAGAGGTAAATCCCATGACTTCCCGCGCCCAGATCGACGATTTTCTCAGCCGCAAGCGCCTGGCCGTGGTTGGCGTTTCCCGTAACCCGAAAGATTTCACCCGTCTCCTTTTCCATGAATTTGTCGCCCGTGGTTATGACGCGGTGCCGGTAAACCCGAACACGAACGAAATCGATGGACGCCCTGCGTTCGCGCGGGTTCAGGACATCGCGCCGCCGGTCGAAGAAGCCCTTTTACTGACCACCCCCGCCGTAACCGGCCGAGCCGTCCGCGACTGCGCCGAAGCCGGTATCCGCCGCGTCTGGATGCACCGCGGCGCAGGAGTCGGCGCCGTAAGCCCCAGCGCCGTCCAGTTCTGCGAATCGCATGGTATAGGTGTCGTCGCCGGCGAGTGCCCGTTTATGTTCTTCCCGAACACCGGCTTCATGCACCGAGTTCACGGAATCATCAAGAAAGTCACCGGAAGCTATCCGCGCTAGTCCTGCCGCAAAGCCGAAGCCGGATCGATGCGCGTCGCCCGGCGCGCCGGAACCCAGCACGCCACCGCCGCGGTCGAGGCAACCAGTGCAACGGCCATGGCCATGAGCGCCGGGTCGTTCGCCTGTGCGCCGGCCAGCGCGTGTTGCAAAACCCGCGTCAGCCCCAGTGCCGCCGGCAGACCGATCACAATCCCAAGGCTTACAATCCCCATGCCGTGCCGGAAGACCAGCGCATGTACTTGCCGTGGTGCGGCTCCGAGCGCCATTCGAACGCCGATTTCCTGTGTGCGCCGCGAGGTCACATACGAGACCACTCCATAAACTCCGGCGGCCGAAAGCGCCAGCGCCAGGAAGCCGGTGATCGCGAGCAGCATCATGATGAACCGCCGGTCGGAGACCGAATCGCCGATCAGCGTGGACATAGTAGCGCTCAGAAAAACCGGCTGGTTGGGATCGATCGCCGCTACCGCGCGCCGGATCTCGCGCGCCAGCCCCCCGGAATTCCGGCTTCGCGCCACCAGAAAAATCGCGGAGGCAAGCGAGTTTTCCGAAACATAGACTTGCATTCCCGGCGGCTGATCGAGAGCCGCATGGCGCGTGCTCGTCACCACGCCGATCACACGCTTCCAGTTTGGCGGCCGGCCCGGCGCGCAGTTGATGCAGATCCGGCTGCCAATTACTTTTCCCGCGGGCCAGAAGCGGCCGGCGGCCAGATCGTTGACGATAGCGACATCGCGCGTGGGCTCCACTTCTTCTTCGCGGAACCAGCGGCCCTCGATCAGCTTCAGCCCCATGGTTTCCAGATACCCGGGCGTCACCATATTGACTTCCGCCACCGGCTGCGTGTCGGGCCGTGCGACCGCCGCGTCTGTAGCCGCGACCCATCCGCCTGTATTTTCGCCGCTGAACGGCAGCGCGTCGACCGCGCCCGCCGACTCCACCCCCGCGAGCGCGCGGACTGCATCGAGGATCTGGCGGAAAAGCGCCGCGCGTTTCTCCGGGTGGTTCAAATAACGGTCGCCGGCGGGAACGATGATGGAGGCCAGCACCCGGTCGGCCGCAAAGCCCGGATCGGTGCGCATCAGCCGCACGAAGCTTCCAGTCAACGTGCCGCCGATCACAACCAGCACAACGGTGATTGCAATCTCTGCGACCAGCAGCGCCGTCCGCATCCGATTGCCCGCCGCTCCGATCGTTCCCCGCGCTCCCGATTCGCGAAGCGCGCTGGCCGGCTCCTGAGCCGCCGCCCGCCAGCCCGGCGCGATTCCTGAGAGCACGCCGTTCAGCATCGAAATCCCGAGCGCAAACGCGAACACAGTCCAATCGGCGCGCGCCGCCGCCAGGCGCGGAATGCTCATGGGTGTGAGGGCGGGCAAAAGTTTCCACGCGACCAGCGCCAGCGCGTAACCACCCAAGCCGCCCGCCAGCGCCAGCACGGCGCTCTCGGTGACCAGTTGCCGCATGATGCGCGCGCGCCCCGCCCCCAGCGCCGCACGAATGGCCATCTCCCTGTGCCGCTCTAGCGCGCGGGCCAGCAGCAGGTTGGTCACGTTGGCGCATCCGATCAGCAGAAAAATCAGCGCCGCGCCCATCAGCAGCAACAGGCCGGTTTGCGCGAACCCGAGAGTCCGGTCCCGCAGATATCCCGCGCGCAGCGTCCGCCCGCGGTTGGTCTCCGGATAAATTTGAGCCAGGCGCTCCGCAATTCCTGCCAGATCCTGGTTTGCCTGCTTCAGGGATACGCCCGGCCGCAGGCGCGCCACCGCTCCGTATGCGACGTGCTCCCGCTTGACTTTCGCGCGATCGATCTCTTCCGGCGCCCAGAAGTCCATGTGGCGCGATGGCGTCGTGACCGTGGTGGCCAGCCGCATGGGAAAGTCGAAGCCTTCCGGCATCACCCCGATGATCGCGCAGGCGTGCCCGTTCACCTGCACCGTGCGGCCGACGGCTGAAGGATCGGCATGGAAGCGCCGCACCCATAATCCGTAGCTCAGGATCATCTCGCGCTCTCGTCCCGGCTGGGTTTCTTCCGGCAGAATGTTTCTCCCCAGCATGGGGCTGACGCCGAGCATCGGAAACATCTCGGCTGACACCCGCAATCCGTAAAGCGCTTCCGGTAGTGCTCTCCGATCGCCGGCCAGATTGAAAACTGCGTAATGGTAGGTCGCGACAGCCGAGAAGCTCCGGTTTTGCCGCTCGACGTCCTCCATGTCGTTCCACGAAACCCAATCCTGGCGCCCGCTCGCTCCGCCCGCAAAATCCGTGCGGATCTGGACTAATTCATCGGCGCGCGAATAGGGAAACGGCTCGATGAGGACGGTTTTTAATGCCGCGAAGACAACCGCGGTGGCACCCACACCGATCGCCATCGACAGGATCGCAACGGCGCTCACTGCCTGAGCTCGGCCCAACATACGAAGCGCCAGCCGGACATCGGAGAGCATCGGGGATCGCCGCATATAGACGATAGCCCGGAAATTGCGGTTTCGGCAAAACGCGCAACAGGCTAAAGCCTTACCCGGCTCCCGTCGAATAAACACCTGAGGAGTCGAGATGATCGAGTGCAATACCGCAATACACAGGTTGGCGACGCTGCGCTTTTGGACCGCGATGCTGTCTTTCGCGGTTTCCGGCTGTCTGGTTCAGCAGGCCCAGGCCGATTACGGTCACATGCCGCTATTTTTTATTGAGAACCGCGGGCAGGCGGACCGCGACATCCGCTATATGGTTCAGCGCCCTGGACTTGCGGCTTTTTTTGAGGCCGGTGGCGTCAGTATCGCCGCAGGCGACAGCGCTTTCCGTCTCCGTTTCTCCGGCGCCAACCCGTATCCTGTCATTGAAGGCGTCGATCCGCTACCCGGCCGGGTGAACTTTCTGATCGGCCCGAAGCCGCTTTGGAAGACCGACGTCGCTACGTTCGGTTCGGTCGTGTACCGCGACATTTATCCTGGTATCGATCTGGTCTACTCCGGGTCCGGCGAAAATTTGAAGTCGCAATTTGTCGTTTCTCCGGGCGCGGACCCCGGCATTATTCGCCTCAGTTATGAAATGGTGGATCGGCCACGCATTGAACAGGACGGCGTGCTGGTGCTGCCCACCAAATCCGGCCAGTTCCGCGAAAACAAGCCCGTTGTTTACCAGGATCATGGCGGCAGGCACACGGCGGTTGACGGCGCTTACCGCATTCTCCGCGACGGCACTGTGGCGTTTCGCCTCGGCACTTACGATCGCACGCAGCCGCTCATCATCGATCCCGTTCTCACTTACAGCACGTATCTTGGCGGCGGCGGAATGGATGCAGTGACTTCCATCGCGGTTGACGGCGCAGGCAATGCGTATCTCGCCGGATGGACCACGTCGATCGATTTCCCAACCGTGAACCCCATCCGCCCGGCGAACGGCGGCGGTGTGGACGCATTCGTCGCCAAGCTGAATGCCGGCGGCAACGCTCTGGTCTATTGCACCTATCTCGGCGGCCGCGGTGACGACCGCGCGTTCGGCGTGGCTGTGGATTCTTCCGGCAATGCCTACGTCACCGGCTGGACGTCGTCTTCCTCGTTTCCCACAGCGGCGCCGGTCCAATCCTCGCTGTCCGGCTCGCGCGACGCGTTCGTGGCCAAGCTCAATTCTTCGGGTAACGCATTAATATACAGCACCTATCTCGGGGGTTCGGCTAACGATACAGGCACAAGCATCGCCGTCGACAGCGCGGGCAATGCTTACGTCGCCGGCAGCACGTATTCCTACAATTTCCCGACGCTGAGCGCTTATCAAACCTCCAACCGTGGGCAGCAGAACGCCTTCATATCCAAGTTGAATCCATTTGGCGCCCTGGTGTACAGCACTTACCTGGGTGGTAACGGGACCGACGGCGCGTCCGGCATCGCGGTCGACAGCACGGGCCATGCTTACATCACGGGCGGCACGACGTCCACGAATTTCCCTGCCGTTTCGGCTTTCCAGCCTGCCAGCGGCGGCAATCAGGACGCCTTCGTTACCAAGCTGGGCCCGTCCGGGAACACCCTGGTCTACAGCAGCTACCTGGGCGGATCAGGCGGCGCTTCCGGCACGGTCGAGGCCGGCACCGCCATCGCTGTGGATTCGGCCGGCGCGGCCTACGTCACCGGCGCGACCAGTTCGCTGAATTTTCCAGTTACCGCCGGCGCTCTGCAAGCCGTGAACATGGGAGGCGGCGAGGACGCATTTGCGGCCAAGGTGAATCCTGCCGGGAATGCACTGGTGTATGCCACGTATCTTGGCGGCTCGAGTTTCGATTTCGCCACCGGCATCGCCGTCGATTTTCTGGGTAACGCCTATGTCGCCGGCTACACCGCCTCATACGATTTTCTAAGCCTCCGCGCACTGCAGGCCGGAAATGCAGGCTCGTATGATGCGTTTGTGACCACCATCAATCCGGCAGGCACCGCGATTCTATCGAGTACCTATCTCGGCGGCTCCGGCAGCGACTCCGCCAATGCGGTCGCTGTGGACGCGGCGGGCAGCATCTACGTCGCCGGAATGACGCAATCCACCGACTTTCCACTCAAGACTCCATTTCAGAACTTCAATGGCGGTTCCTACGGAGGGTTCATTTCCAAAATCTCACCAGGCTGGCTGGCGGGCGTGTTTCTGAATGGCTCGTGGTATCTCGATCGCAACCGCAATGGCAGCTATGACGGAACGGTGGCTGGGGATCAGGCGCTCAGCTTCGGCCAGGCAGGCGATATTCCGGTGGTGGGCGACTGGTCCGGTTCCGGCACAGTCAAAGTCGGCGTGTTCCGCAGCGGCCAATGGCTGCTGGATTACAACGGAAATGGGGTATGGGACGGCACGGCGGGGGGCGACCGGCTCTATACCTTCGGCCAGGCAGGCGATATTCCGGTGGTCGGCGACTGGACTGGGACGGGAACGGCGAAGATCGGCGTGTTCCGGGGAGGCTACTGGATGCTGGATGCCAACGGCAACGGCCAGTGGGACGGCGCCGGGACCGGCGACACCGGTTTCTGGTTCGGCAATTCCAGCTACAAACCCGTGGTGGGCGACTGGTCCGGTTCCGGAACGTCCAAGGCCGGCCTGTTCCTCAACGGCACCTGGTACCTCGATACCAACGGTGACGGCCAGTGGGTTCCGGGCGTCGACCAGGCTGCCTACTTTGGTCAGCCGGGCGACATTCCCGTGGTGGGCGACTGGTCCGGCTGGGGAAAATCCTGCGTCGGCGTATTCCGCTCGGGTTACTGGATCGTCGACATGAACGCCAACGGTCTGCTGGACGGAATCGGTATCGGCGAAGTTGGATTCTGGCTGGGAAATTCTTCGTTTGTCCCGGTGGTGATGCGCTAGCGGCGCGCCGGGCGAAAGCTTCACCGATCAGACGACGAATCGTTCCACCGCCCGGCGGGCTTCGCTACCCATTACAGTTGGACGGCCGGTTGTGGCGGACAGCAGATGACTTTTATGCGGCCTATTTGACGGCGGCGCGCACCGGACTGGGATGGCCGAACCGCGAGGTTTTGCGGGACTGATTGACGCGAAAGGGGCGCTGCGGAATGAGAAGCGCCGTTTCGGGGCACGTCCGCCGCGCCAGCGGCTTCGTCAAACGCCCCTCGATTCCAGCCGTTCGGGGAACCCGGAAATATCAATGCAGACGGAGGCCACTACTTGCTGCGCCTCTACAACGTCCGCGGCATATTCTTATGCGGGCTTGCCGGCGGCAGAGTAGCGCGGCCTCTACCGCGCCCCGCCGTTGACAAGCACGATACGCCAATCGCTCATCGGTTTCATGCGTCGTTCTGGGCCTGTGCCAAGACCATGAATCACTCGTAGCGCAGGGCTGTCATCGGGTCGACGCGCAAGGCTCGCAGCGCCGGTCCGAGGGTCGCGGCGAACGCGACTCCCGCCAAAACCGCCACGACCGCACCGAATGTTGCAGGATCAGTGGTGCTCAGGTCCGGCACAAGAAACAGCGCCAGCGGTCTGGTTGCGAACACTGCCAGGGCCAAGCCAATTCCTACACCCAGAGCGACCAGCAGCAGGCTCTCGCGCAGAACCATGCGCACAATGTCGGCTTGACCGGCGCCGAGCGCGATGCGCAATCCGATTTCCCGAATTCTCCGGCTGACTGCATAGGCCAGCACGCCATAGAGCCCGATGGAGGCTAGTGCCAATCCCAGTATCCCCATACTGCCCAACAGCGCCGCCCCAACGCGGCTCGGCAGGAACGCGAACGCGAGTGAGTTGCCCATGGTTTTGACTTCCACGGCGGCGGATGGATCCAGCCGTCCGAGCGCCGCGCTGACGGACTTCAGCACACTTCGCGGTTGCGCGGCCCGGACCAGGAAGTGCAGATTCACGATGCTGTCGCCGGTCTGGAAGTAAGGCGAATAAAGCGCCAGCGAGTTTTCTTCACCCAGTGTGAAGTACTTGCTGTCTTTCGATAGACCGACAACGGTTACAGGTTGCGGAAAAGTCGTCCGGATCGTGTGACCTACGGGGTTTCGATCGCCAAACAGCCGGCGTGCCATGGTTTCGTTGATGATTGCGACAGCGGGCGCGCCATCGCGGTCCGACGCCAGGAACTCGCGGCCGTCTAAAATCGGAATTCCCATGGTGCGGAAATAATCCGGCGCCACTCGATTGTAGTTGAATTCCGCGTGAACCGGACGGTCGTTCAGGTCCGTCAGAACGCTGGTGCCGATCGTCACGTGATCGTTCAGCGGAACGGCTCGCGCAATGCTTGCAGCCTCGATACCCGGCACGGCGCGCAGCTCACGCAGGGCATTGACCACCAGCCGACGAATCTTATCGGGGTTCGAGTAATGGTCGGGGACCAGCCGCATATAGGCCCAGGCGGTATGCCGGACATCGAAACCGGGGCTCATGGTCATGGCCTTGGTCATGTTGCGGACGAACAGAAAACCGGTCGCGAGGAGCACCACCGTGATCGCGATCTGGCCGACGACGAGCGCGTTGCGCAGAACCCAGCGGCTTCCGATCTGGCGCTCTTCGAGCTTCAGCGCCGCATTCAGAACGCCGCGTGTGGCTTTGAGAGCAGGCATCAGGCCCGCGGCGAGGGCACTGCCGGTCGCAATCAGCGTCGAGTAGAGAAGCAGCCGCCAATCCGGCTGGATCAGAAGCTGCATGGGGATCGGCAGCGGGAGCTCGACGCGATTCATTACTCCGGTGAGCCAAAAATTAATTAGAAGGCCCGTAGCCGTTCCAGCGAGCGCCAGAAGCAGGCTCTCCGCCAGAAGCTGGCGAACTATTCTGGTGCGCGCCGCGCCGATGGCGAGCCGCACAGCCAGTTCCTGCCGCCGCGACGAAGCGCGCGCCAGCAGCAGGCTGGATACGTTGGCGCAGGCGATCAGCAGCACCAGCCCGACCACGATCATGAGCATCCCGAAAAATGCCGTGAACGGAGCAATTTCGAGCGAACGCAAACGGTCCACGCCGGCTACCGGGGTTACTTCGACGTTGTGCGACCAGCCGTGCCGGTCGATCTGGTCGAGCTCCTTCGATGCGGAGACCAGACGCCCGCGGGCGACTTGACGCGTCATGCCTTCAGGGAGGCGGGCGATCAGCGCGACGAGATCGTTCTCATGCGAGACCGTCACGTAAAGGTCCGGGGAAAAGCCGAAGCCGAGGACCGTGCGATGGTCACGTGGCAGAATGCCCACAACCGTGTGCGGCCGGCCATCCACTACCAGCACTCGACCGACGATCGCCGGATTCGATGCCAGACGGCTGCGCCATAAGCGATCACTGAGCACCACGACGTCTCGGTCACCCGGTTCGATCCCGCGGCCGATCGCGACCGGCACTCCGACCGTGGTGAAGAAATTATCGGTGACGCGCATAACATTGAGACGATAGGTTTCCGTGCCCCAGCGCCAGTTGGCTTCGGATTCCACATTGCTGCCTGCGAGACTCTCGAACAGGTGTGCGTCGCGCAGGAACCGGTACTTCGAAAATTCGATATCGCTGTTGCCGCCGATCCGCATAGACGCCAGTGTTTCGGGGTTGCGGCAAGACGGCTGGCTGAAGAGGAACTCCATGGTCAGGCTGAACATGGTGGTGTTGGCGCCGGCGCCGAGCGCCAGTGAGAAAATCGCCGCCAGCGCGAAGCCCGGGTTGCGACGGAAGGCGCGGCCGGCGTAGCGCATGTCGGCCAGCAGGTCTTCCAGCCAGCGAATCTGCCAGGCAGCGCGCGAATTTTCCTGCATGCGGAGCGTGGGACCGAACTCGCGGCGGGCCTGGGCAAGCGCATCGGCACGCGGCAAGCCGGTTTTCACGAGCTCATCGGCGCGCGCTTCCAGGTGGAATTGCATCTCGTCGGCCATCTCCCGGTCGAATCCCGACTGGTGGAAGAAGTGGCGGGCTTTCCGCCAGATTTCTTTCATCCGTCCCATGGATTACGCCCGCTGCATGACCAACTGGATGGCATCGACGAGCCGCTCGAATTGTTTGGATTCGCGCTCGAGCTGCCGGCGGCCGTCCTTCGTGAGGCGGTAAAAGCGCGCTTTCCGGTTGTTCTCGGAAATTCCCCACTCGGCCGCGAGCCAGCCTTTGACCAGCATGCGGTTGAGCGCCGGATAAAGCGAGCCGTCCTCAATTTCGAGCGTTTCCGCGGAGAACTCTTTGATGCGGCGGGCGATGGCGTAACCATGCAGAGGCCCACGGGAAAGTGTCCGCAGGATCAGCATGTAAAGCGTGCCCGGCAGGAGCTCCGGCGCGACCGAGGGTTCGCTATGCTGTCCCATGTCCTGACTATATATAGTCTGGAATAGGGAAGCTGTCAAGGGCCGCTTTCGATACGATGGTTTTTTCGGAACATTTCTATGGTGAAAACGGTTCTGTTCTCGGCGTTTTTAGCGGTTGGACTTCAGGCGGCGATGCTGCCGGTGGTGCCCGGCGATTCCGAGCACGGGGCGAGGCTGTTTGAAAGCGAGCGCTGCATCCAATGCCACGCGATCGACGGCAAGGGCGGCCGGATGGGGCCGGATCTGGGAAAACGCATCGACCGCAGCTTTACGCCGGCGCTACTGGCCAGCACGATGTGGAATCACGCGCCCGTGATGTGGGCGGCGATCGAGGGGGCGAAAATCGAGAAGCCCCGGTTAAGTCCCGAGGCCGCGGCCGACCTGTTCGCGTTCTTCTACTCCACACGGTTTTTCGACAAGCCCGGCGATGCCGCGCGAGGCAAACAGGTGTTCGGCGAAAAACATTGCGGCGACTGCCACGGGATTGCCGAGTCCAGGGCGGAAAACGCTCCGCCGGTCGCGCGATGGGAATCGCTGGGGCAACCCATCATCCTGGTGGAGCAGATGTGGAATCACAGCGGGCGAATGCGCGAGGCATTTGCGCGAAGAAATATTTCGTGGCAGGAATTGACCACGCAGGAACTGAACGACATGCTGGTGTACCTGCGCACGCTGCCGGAGACACAGAGCCTGGCTTCGCGTTTCTCATACACATCCGGCACGGGCGGCGAGGCGCTTTTTCAATCCAAGGGCTGCATCAAGTGCCATACGGGAAAATTGGCGCTCGAAGAGCGGCTGCACGATCTCACTTTGACGGATATTGCGGTCGATATGTGGAATCACGCGCCGCGGATGATCCAGCCGCCGCCGGCGCTCAGCCAGGATGAGATGCGGCAGTTGCTGAGTTATTTGTGGATGCGGCAATTCGTTTATCCCGCGGCGAGCGAGAAACGCGGCAGGCAGATCTTTCTCGCCAAGCATTGCGGCGATTGCCACATTCGGGGAGCGCACGGGGCGCCGCCTTTGCCGGGGCAGGGAAGAAAGTTTTCGGAGGTGACGATCATCTCGGCGCTATGGCGTCACGGCCCGCAAATGCTCTCGCGCATGCAGCAGGCGCACATTCCGTGGCCGCGGTTCAATAATCCGGAGCAACTGGACGACTTGCTGGCGTATTTGAATTCGGTGCAATAGCGCGTTTATTGCCCGCCAGCGGCCGCTGGCTGCTCGCCGTTTTCAATTTTGCCTTGGATGTTGTTGCTCTCGAGGCGCACCGAGCCGGCGCCCTTCACCTTGTAGATCGCATAGCGCTGGGTGGCGTTGGCGGAGCGGGTGTCGGAAATTTGATTTCCGGCAATCACGATGTCGCCGGCCTGCGGCTCGATGTAAAAACCGTAGCCGGCGTGAGCGTTGCCGTTATCCATCACTTTGTTATTGCGGAACGTGTTGCGGTGGCCGCTGTTCAGGTAAGTCTCTTTGCGGAAATAGACGCCGCTCGTGCCGTTGCGGGCGATGGTGTTATTGAGGAATTCGTTGTCGGTATCTTTGTGGCCGATGGAGATGCCGTAGTGGCCGTTATCCTCGATGACGTTGTCGCGGAACACGCCATGGCGGACGCGCCAGCAGAGGAACAGGCCGATGTCGCCGTTGTTGTGCATGCGGCAGTTGGCTACCAGGGCACGAGCGCTGCCGGTTCCGGGATGGATGCCGAAACCGGTCTGCCCGTAAGACTCGCTGTTCAACACGTGCACGTTGTCGGAGATCTGAAACGAGATGCCGTCGCCGTTATAATTGCGGGCCACGCAGTTTTTCACGGTGATGTTGCGGACGTCGTACATATAGATGGCCCCGCCGCGGCAGCCGTCGAGATAAGCGTTCTGGGCCTTGTTGCCGTCGACCGTCAGACCGTCGAAGGTGACGTTCTCCGCGTTCATGGCGCAGAGAATCGGATAGACGTTGCGGACGCGGGCGTGCTTCTGGTCGAAATTGTAATCGCGAACCGTCATGGGATTGATGTGCAGGATGCGGCCGTTGACGGATTCGACCGAAGAGATGCTGACGTCCCAGCCGGAATTCAAGGTGTCATCGAGCACCGTCACTCCCATGCCGGGATGAAATTTTTCGGGCTCGGCGACGGCGAGATAGCTTTCGCCATAATCGCCGTCTTCGGTGAGCGCGCTTTCGACGCCGGCGCTTTTGAGCAGGATAGTCTTGCCGGGCGTGCCGCGCACGGTGACGCCGGAGCCCACGAGCAGGCTGTTGTTCATCTGGTAGGCGCCGGGGCCGATGACCAGGGTGTCGCCGGGGCGGAGCATGTCGGCAGCTTTCTGGAGCGCCGCGGAATCGGAGCCGACCACATCCGCCGGAGCAGATTGGGCGACGGTGATGGTGCGGGCGATCAGATTAGAACCGGCGGATGCGCGGAAGGTGCAGGATAAATTTGCGGCGACGCAGGCGGCCAAAGCGGCGGCGGCGTAGACGGGAATGGAGACACGCATGACGTTAGACTCCTTGTTCAGGTATTATCGCGCGGAATGAATCGAAGCAAACCGGCGGCGCTGGGCGGCAGTTAACGCTTGGCGGCCGGAGGCTTGGTTTCGGTTTTGCCGGCGGCTGCCTGCTGCAATGCACGCGTGCGCAGACGGCGCGCAATTTTTTGCTTTCGGAGTCTGCCGAATCGAGCCTTGTCACCATTTCTATTGGACATGTCTAGATATTATGGACTGAAAACGGCGTGATGCGCTGTAGACCCGCGTGAAACGATCGCTCAGCGGCGGCCGACTGAAACGCCCCGTAGTAATCCTGCGACGCTAAGATCTTCATCGATCAGCGGCCAATGTATGCCCTCACCGTCTCCGAGGAGCTCCCATTTTGCGCGATCTTCGGGGGAAGCGTGTCGTAAGCGCGGATACCAAGCCAGGGGAACGGAGATGGTGCGGCCGTCGGTAAGAAGGACGACGAGTTCATCGGCTGAACTTGAACTTCGCGGGCTCGAGGATTCGCATCAACGACCGAAGAACTCATACCACGCCCCAATTCCTGATTTGATGCCGCCTTTACGGCAGCGCGAAGACGAACAGGGTCGAGTCGCCGGCGATGGCGACGTACTGGCGGCCATCGACTGCGTAAGAAATCGGAGAGCTGCGGATCTCGGCTCCGGTTTGGTAATGCCAGAGCTTGGTTCCGGTGCGGGCATCGAGCGCGACCAGGCTGCCTTCGGGATCGGAGGCAAAGACCAGGCCGCCGGCAGTCGCGAGCACGCCCGCGGCAGGCGAACCGAGATGCATGGGAAAGCTCCAGCGAATGTCGCCGGTCAGAGGGCTGATGGCGCGGACAAATCCGGGAGCACCGGTCTTGTGATCTTCCTTGGCATCGCCGCCGGTGAAGGGGTCGCCCGGCTTGGGGGTGATGGTTTCGTTGATGTAGGTGGCGCAGCCTTCGCGGACGGGAACGAAAAAGAGTCCGGTCATCGGATCGAGCGACGGCGCGGCCCAGTTAGTGCCACCCGAAGCATCGGGGCAGACATAGGCGCCTTTTGGAGTCGGGTCGGTGTTGGGAAGAACGATCGGGCGGCCTTTGGCATCGAGGCCTTTGGCCCAGGTCTGGCGCGCGAACGGTTTGCCGAGCAGAAATTCGCCGGTCTCACGGTCGAGCACGTAGTAGAACGCGTTGCGATTCGCCTGGATGAGCAGCTTGCGCGGGCGTCCGCCGAACTGGGCGTCCATCAGGACCGGGGTTTCGGTGGCATCCCAATCGTGCACATCGTGCGGCGTGAATTGAAAATACCACTTCAGCTTTCCGGTGGCGGGATCGAGCGCCAGCACGCTGCAGGCGTAGAGATTGTCGCCCAGGCGCGGCGGGCCATCGTAATCGGCGCCGGGGTTGCCGGTGGCCCAGAACAGCGTGTCGGTTTCGGGGTCGTATGTGCCGGTCATCCAGGTGGGAGCGCCGCCGACGTCCGCAGAGCTGTCGGGCGACCACGAAGACCGCGCCGGATCGCCTTTTTGCGCGATGGAATAAGTGCGCCAGAGGCGCTTGCCGGTGGCGGCGTCATACGCATCCACGAAGCCCGTGAGGGCGCATTCGCCTGAAGTGATGCCGACGATGATTTTACCGTCGAGAGCCAGAGGCGCGAGCGTGATGGAGTAACCGCGCTCGTAGTCGGCGACAGTCGTATCCCAGATCAGGCTGCCGGTTTTGGCGTCCAGCGCGATGAGGTGCGCGTCGAGCGTGGCCATATAGAGGCGGTCACCCAAGATCGCAAAGCCGCGATTGGTCATCACGGTGCATTGCGCGTGGACGGTCGGGAGGCGGCGGGAGTAGCGCCAGATGGGCCGTCCGGTGCGTGCGTCGAGCGCCGCGGCATTATTCTGCGCGCCGGTAACGAACATGATGCCGTCGACGACAATCGGTGTGTTCTCGACGTTCGTACCGGCGAACTGGAAAGACCACTGGCTTTTGAGCGATGCCACGTTGCCCGCCGTGATCGTTCGCAAGCGGCTGTAATGCGTGCCCTGATAATCGCCCCAGTAGGTCAGCCAGTTCTGCGGCTCCTCGCGCGCATTGCGAATGCGATGAAACGAGACATTCAGATCTGGACTGGGCGTCCAGGCGCCGGGGCCAATTTCGGAAGGATCGGTTTTTTTCAGGAAGGCGATCAGATTGTTCAGATCGCCGGGACTGAGCTGCTGCGCGGGCATGAGCGATTTGTGCGTACGGGCAAATTCTTTCAGCGCGGCTTTCGAGAACATGTGCAGTTTTTCCTGCTCATCCATCATTTGCAGTGAAAACGTGTCTTCGTTTTTTACGACGCCGCGAATCAGGGTGCCATCGGCGGTGCGGACTTCGGCGGTGTCATAGCCTTCGCGCAGGCTGTCATCCGGCTTGGTGATCGCTTCTTTCAGCTCGCCGACGTGTTTTTCTTCAGCGATGCGGCTCAGATCCGGGCCGAGCCTGCCGCCGCGACCGCCGAACATATGGCAGTGGCTGCAACCGGCGGCGCCGAAGAATAAAGCGCGTCCGGCGCGAGCATCGCCGGTGATCTGCTCCTCGGGACCGGTCGAACGCAGCGAACGCAGCCAAGCCACAATCGCGCGGCCCTGATCCTCCGGCATGGCGAAAGCCGGCATCTGCGTGCCGGGGATGCCGCCGAGGATGTTGTGCAGGATTTCGCTATCAGTCGAGCCCCATTTCCAGCGGCCGGTGGTGAGATCGGGGCCGCGGCCGCCCTTGGCTTCCGCGCCGTGGCAAGCGCCGCAGGTTTTTTGAAATAATTCATGGCCCGCAGCGACGCGGCTGGCATTCGGCGCCTGGGGCGCGAAAGCCATCGAAATTGCCGGAATCAAAAAGACGAGAACCGAAGTTTTCATGCAGGTAATCATGATACGCGAAATCGATCCCCCGCCGCCGTTTTCGGTTATAATTGCCAGCGACATTCCATCATGCCTGTTTCCGCAGCAAATGACCCGCAGCAAGCTATCGGACGCTCGCCGGACCGCCTCACACTCGAGGAGCGGCTGGCTCTAGCCGGAAAATTTATTGCGCTCGAAATTTATACGCCTGAGTCTCTGCCGATCCGGCGCATCGAAGCGATTGGCGACTCGGTCGAAGAGTGCATCGGGCAACTGGCAGCCCGCGGGCACGATCCGACGCAGTTCGAGTTTTCGCGCCTGGCTCCGCCGTACTGATGGCTCCCCGGCAACCGTCCGAAGTTCGCTTTCTCTGCGCCGACCTGGTGAAGCTTCGCTGGATTGACAAGCGGGAGCGAGGGCAGGAGCAGGTTGTCGTACTCGAAAATATCTCAGTTTCCGGAGCGTGCGTGCAGTCTGATGTCGCAATCGCGGAAAACACGCGCGTGAGCCTGGATTGCCGGAAGCAGGAATTTCGCGGCCGGGTGCGCTCCTGTTACTTTCGGGACGACGCGTACTTTGTGGACATCGAATTCGATGCGGATTCCAGGTGGTCGAAAGCGAAATTTGCGCCGGAGCATCTGCTCGATCCGAGAAAGATCAAGCCGCGTCGCTCCGGAAACCGCAGTTCGTCTGCGCGGGGTTGATCGCTCAGGCGCTTAACTCTCCCGGACGTTTCCAGCCCACGGATTCGAGTGTTTCGCGCGCGACCTTCGCCGTGTTGGCGTGAATGGTTACGGTGTCCTCAACACGAATCGCGTAACCTCCCGCCAGCACAATCGCCACCGGCGTGCCCTGCCGCAGCGAGGTTTCAATCACCAGGCGGTCGCGCCGCTTGAGTCCTTCGAGGGTCAACGACAGGCCGCCGAGCTGATCTTCGCGATAAGGGTCGGCGCCGGCGACATATACCAAGAGATCGGGATGAAATCCGGAAACGGGGAACCGGTACGCGGCGCCCAATCGTTCGAGATATTCCTCATCGCTGACGCCGTCGCTCAAGTGCACATCCACGGATGAAGGCGGTTTGGTACCGGGGTAGTTGTTGTACTGGTGAATCGAGAGCGTGAACACGGACGCATCGCCGGCGAAAATGGCGGCCGTGCCATTGCCGTGGTGGTTATCGCAGTCGACGACCATGGCGCGCGCGATCTTACCGTCGTGTTGCATTTTGCGGATGCCGACGGCAATGTCGTTGATCGCACAAAAACCCTCGCCGTGATCCGGAAATGCATGGTGGAACCCGCCGCCGACGTTGTAGCCGACTCCTTCGCTGAGCGCCAGCCGGCATGCCAGCTCTGTTCCGCCGGCCGCCAGGCAGAACGCCCGGACCATTTCGGGCGAGTAGGGAATCTCGAGCTGGAGAATTTCCTCGTAGCTGAGCTTGCCGGTTTTGAGGCGCTGGATCCAGCCGCGCTCGTGAACGAGCAGCAGATCTTCATCCGGAGCGGCCTCCGGCTGAACGAAATCCTCGGGTTTCGCAAACCCTTCCTCGAGCAGCCGCTCGCGGATCAGGCGGAATTTTTGCGATGGAAAAACGTGCTGTCCGAGATTGAGATCGTAACCCTCGTGATAGACCAGGTGAAACGGCAGCATCTTACGCCTTGGAAAGTCCGGCGCTTTCGGCCTGAACGGCGGTTAGCACGGCGGCGTTGTAGACGTCATCGGCCGAACAGCCGCGCGAAAGATCGTTGGCCGGTTTCGCGAGGCCTTGCAGCAGCGGACCGATCACCGTCGCGCCGGCCAAGCGCTCGACGAGTTTGTAGCCGATGTTGCCGGAGTTGAGATCGGGAAAAATCAGAGTGTTGGCGCGGCCTGCAACCGTCGAACCGGGGGCTTTCGACCGCCCTACGGAAGGCACGAGCGCGGCATCGAGCTGGAGTTCGCCATCGATGTGGAGATCCGGTGCGCGCTCGCGGACTATGCGCAACGCTTCGACGATTTTGTCTACCTGAGCATGGCGGCCGCTGCCCTTGGTCGAAAACGACAGCAGGGCCACTGCCGGCTCCGCACCGACGACGCGCCGCGTGGTTTCCGCAGAAGCGATGGCGATTTCCGCGAGTTCTACAGCCGACGGCGCAATCACCACGGCGCAGTCGGCAAAGACCATGAGCCCGTTATGGCCGAATGCGCGGTTTTCGAGGGCCATAATGAACGCGCTCGAAACGACTTTGGCGCCCGGTTTCGTACCGACTGCATGGAGCGCAGCGCGAACCGTATCGGCGGTTGTGTTCGCGACGCCGCCCACACTGCCGTCGGCGTCTCCGGCTGCCACCATAAGCGAAGCAAAATACAGCGGCCGGCGCGCGATTTGCAGCGCTTCCACCTGGGTCATGCCACGCGACCGGCGGCGCTCATAGAGGAGTGCGCCGTACTTCCGCGCGTTATCCGAAGCGGCGGGGTCGAGAAAACTCACGCCATCCACCGGGGTGGCTGGTTTTGGCCCGAGCAAAATCGGCTTCACGATCCCATCCCGGGCCAGGCGCGCAGCCGCTTCGAGGACGCGCGGATCAGAGCCTTCAGGAAAGACAATGCGCTTGGAGAGAGAGCGCGCGCGTGCCGTAAGATTTGACAGAAAAGCAGCAGCGGATGCAGGCGCAGTCATCGTAGGGGTCAATCGCCCAGGAACTTTCCGAACGGGCGCAGGCCCTTCACGTTATCGCACACCGCCTTGATGGCTGCGGTGAGGGGGATGGCGAGGAGCAGGCCGGCGGCGTCCCACAAAAATCCCCAAAGCATCAGCGCGAATGTCACCACCAGAGGATTCAAATGCACGCGCGAGCCGACGATTTTGGGGTAAAGCAGATTAAGCGCCACCAGGTGCAGCAGGGCGACGATAAACAACACCAACAGGAAGCCTGTGATCTGGGTTCCTCCGGCGATCGCCACCACGGCCGGCGGAATCAATGCCAGGGGCAGTCCGATATACGGCACCAGGCTCAGAAAACCGCTGGTTGGCCCGGCAAGCAGCGGGTACGGCAGGTGAATCATCCAGAACGCCAACGAGCTCAGAACGGCGAGGAGCAATCCAAGCACGAAGTTTCCCACGACGAATCCACGGACCATATCCCCGATGCCTTGCAGGCTGCGCGCGGCGGCCACGCGGTCTTCGCCTTCGAAAAACTGGAGGAAGCTGCGATGGATGTGATCGCGCCAGCTCAGCATGAAATACACCAGAAACGGCACAAATGACGACATCAGCAGGATCTGATAGAGCGAGCCGATGCGCTCATAGAGCAGATCGGATAGCGGCTTCTGCTCTTCGTGAATCCGCACCTCCGGAATGGTCCCCGGCGGGGCGGTGATGACAGGCTGCACCACCGGTTCAGGATTGCGCCTGCGCCGCGTAGGCTGGGGCGCCGGCTGAGGCGGCGGCTGCTGTTGCTGCTGTTGCCGCTGGCGCGCGGGCACGATCAGCTTGTAGGTAGTGGCCTCCATGTCATCCACTTTGTGCCGGAATGCGTCCACAACGTCATTAATGCGCTGGCTAAAACGCGGCAGTTCCTCCCACAACCCGGCAATCTGTGTGTAGGCGCCCAAACCAGCCAAATACAGAAGCATCAGCGCCATGCTGCAGACCACGAAGCTCGCCACACTGCGTGGAAAACGGACTCTCATCAGGAGTCCGACGAACGGTTCCAGGATGAACGCAATGATCACCGCGATAATTGAGGTGATAAAAAAGACGCGGGCCCAGTAGAGCAGGCCGATCACCAGCGCTATAGCCACTACGGGATTAGCGACGGCCCGTAATTCCTGGGCCTTCAGGGGGCGCGAGAGCAGTGCCACGGTGAGTTTCTTCCTCGAATCTACCACGCGGCTGCCTATAATGAAATCAGAGCGCATTTTCTCGATGATTCCCACCCCCCGTGTTCTGGCGCTCGATCTGGGAAAAAAACGCATCGGGCTCGCGGTGAGCGACGAGCTGGGTGTGACGGCGCAAGGACTTCCAACGCTTGAGCGCCGGAACAAGCGAGCCGACCTGGCGGCCATCCTGGCGCTCGCGCGCGAGCGGAATGTCACTGAAATTCTGATGGGTAACCCCCTCCACATGAGCGGAAAGGCCGGGCGGCAGGCCGAATGGGTGCAAGAGTTCGCCGAAGCGCTGGCCAGATATACCGGACTTACGGTACGGCTGTGGGATGAGCGGCTGACCACGGTCGAGGCATCGCGCGTGCTGCGTGCGAGCGGGATCGGCATCGAGAAGCGAGCGGCCGCGGTTGACCGGCTCTCCGCAGTGATTTTGCTGCAAAGTTATCTCGATTCGAGGGAATACCGGCGGGAGGACCACCAATAGTGAAGTACGTGCTATGGCTTGTACTGACTCTTGTGGTGGCGGCGGGGGCGGCGGTCGGTGTGACTTACGAATTCACACGGCATTATGCCGCCTTTGGCACGGAAACCTACGTGGACTTTCCAAAGGGCACGGGCTCGATGGAAATGGCCCAACAGCTTGCCAAGGCCGGAGTGATCGCGCACCCGGGGGAGTTTCTGGCGCTTCATTATCTGCATCCGGGCCGTGCTCTCAAGGCCGGCGAGTATCACTTTTCGCAGCCCGCCACCGTGGTTGAAGTCTGGGACCGCATCGCCCGCGGGGACCTGTTTTATTACACATTGACCGTGCGGGAAGGCGAAAACATATTTGACATAGCCGGCGCGGCAGCCAAGTTGAAACTATTTTCCGCCTCCGATTTTCTGACGGCGGCTCACGACAATTCACTCATACGCGATCTCGATCCGCAGGCTCCCACGCTCGAGGGTTACCTGTTTCCCAGCACCTATCATGTGGGCCGCCACACAACGCCGGGGCAGCTTTGCCTGATGATGACCACGCGCTTCCGGGAAGTTTGGAAGTCACTCGGCGCTCCGGCGCATGCACACCAGATCGTGACGCTCGCCTCGTTAATCGAGCGTGAAGCGCGGCAGCCGTCCGACCGGCCTTTGATCTCGTCGGTATTTCACAACCGCATGAATGTGGGGATGAAGCTCGATTGCGACCCGACCACGATTTATGCCGCACTGCTCGACGGCCGCTATCAGGGGACCATTCATCAATCGGACCTGTCGAACGACAATCCGTACAACACTTATCGGCATGCCGGCCTGCCGCCCGGGCCAATCGATAATCCCGGGAAGGAATCGATTCTGGCAGCTATACACCCGGCCGAGACGGATTACCTTTATTTCGTGTTGCGGCCGGATGGATCGGGCGCGCATAATTTTTCCAGGACTATCGACCAGCACCTAACCGCGACAGCGCAATACCGCCGTGCCAGCCAGCCGAAGCCAGTCGAAAAAAGCGCGCCTGCGCGCGTTTCTCACCGAAAGAAATCCCGGCGTAGTCAATGAACACGAGTGGCGCGAGATTTTAGCGCAGCTTGCGCCGGTATCGGAGAGCTACGTTCGCCATTTGCTGGCGGATTTTGGAATCAAGGTCGAAGCCCCATTCGGCGGTGTGCGGCAAAAGACGTTCGAAGAACTGGAGGAATCGCTCGTCGAACTCGAGCGCGCGTATACTCGCGCGGTTGAGGCCGGCGATCGCGAACGCGCGCAATACTCACGAAACGTGGTGATTCAGGCCAAGGATCATGCGCGTCTGTCGGCGCGCAACTCAAAAGCTTCCCCGGAAAAGAGAGCGCAAAAAGAAGAGATGGTCGAGTGGATGCTGGTGTGGCTCGAAAATCCGGGGATCTTCCCCGCGTGGGTGAAGCTGCGGAAGAAAAACATGTGAGCGGCGCACGCCCGCGCAGCCCGATTAAACGTGAGGATCGAGCATTTTCTGGACTTCGGCCTTGCCAATGGCCCCCACCCGCTGGTCCACTACCTTGCCGCCTTTGAAGAGCAGCAGCGTGGGGATTCCCCGAACGTTATAACGCATGGCCGTCTGGCCGTTATCGTCGACATTCAGTTTCCCGACCTTGGCTTTGCCGGCGTATTCCGCGGCTATGGCCTCTATCGTCGGCGTCATCTGCCGGCACGGCCCGCACCACTCAGCCCAGAAATCAACCAATACAGGCTCTGCCGCCTTCAAAACCTCTGAATCGAAAGCCGAATCAGTAAAAGTCAATGTGTTATGACCCGCTGCTGACGTGTTGTTAACCGCCATTTCTATCTCCTCTTAATTGGATCTGTTTCCCGGCTGGAGGATTCAACATCCGTCCAGCAGCTTGCGGTACAAGGCCAGGTATTCGGCGGCCGAGGCGCCCCACGAAAAGTCTTTGCGCATGCCGCGGCGCATCATTTCTCCCCAGCTTTCCCGGTCTTGAAAGCGGGCGGCAGCGGCCCGGACGGCCTCCAGGAGAGCCTCACCCGAGTAGTCCCGGAACTTAAACCCTGTACCTTCATCGATAGTATCATCCAGGCCACCCGTCGCGCGAACAACCGGCACGGTGCCGTAACGCAAGCTGAACAGTTGGTTTAAACCGCTGGGCTCGTAGCGGCTAGGCATCAAGAACATGTCCGCGCCAGCTTCGATCTTGTGCGCCAGGGCATTATCGAAGCCAATCTGAATAGCGATGTGTTCCGGATGGGCGGCGGCAGCCTGCCGGAGGCCCGTCTCGAGATCGGCATCGCCCGAACCGAGCACCACCAGGTACAGGTCGTCGTCGGCCAGTTTTGGTGCGATCTCGATGACCAGCTCCGCTCCTTTTTGATGAGCCAGGCGCGAAACGACGCCCAGAAGCGGCCGCTCCATGGCGCGCTCCGGCAGGCCGAATGTGCGGATTAAGTCCTGTTTCGCGCAGCGCTTGCCGCTCAAGTCGCCGGCGGAATAGTGCGCCGCAATGTGCGGATCGGTCTCGGGATTCCAGCTTTCGTAATCCACGCCGTTCAGGATGCCGTGAAGCACAGATCTGCGGGCGCGCAGCACACCATCCAGGCCGCAGCCGTATTCCGGAGTCTGAATCTCCTCGGCATAGCGGCGGCTGACGGTGGAAAGTGCATCGCTGTAATTCAAACCAGCCTTGAGGTAACCGACCTTTCCGTAAAACTCGAGGCCGTCGATCGTAAACACGCGCCGGTCCAGGCTGATTTTTGCCAGAGTGTCGGGTGGGAAGAGTCCCTGGTAGCCGAGATTGTGGATGGTGAACAACGTCTTCATGCGCATGAAGGTCGGATCGCCCGCGAAAATGGTTCGTAAATAAGCCGGGGCGAGGGCCGTCTGCCAATCATGGCAGTGCAAAATATGAGGGCGAAAGACGCGGCGCGCTACGCTGAGAGCTGCGCGCGAGAGGACGGCGAAGCGCAAGGCGTTGTCCTTGAATTCGCCGGTTGCATCTCCGTAAAGGCCGTCACGATCATAGAGCGGCGGACAGTCCAGGAAATAAAAAGCTGCGCCGGTTTCGGCCAGATACAAGCTGGCGTCGTAATGTGTGCCTCCAAGCCAGATGGGAAGCGAGTCGTAAACACGCCGCGCGCCGGCGAGATCGATGGAGCGGTACCGCGGCAGGAGCACCGCGACTTCACAGTCAACTGTGCGAAGCGCTCCAGGCAGCGAACCAACCACATCGGCGAGGCCACCGGTCTTGGCGAAAGGCGCGGCTTCAGAGGCAACCATCAGGACTTTAATCATCAGCGGGGAATATTGATTATGACAGTTCCGAACACGACCGCAGGCATCGAGGTGTGAATTTCCACTCGATTCAGAAGCGCTGTCGAGGCGGGACGAAGGCCACCACCGTGGCCAGCAGGTCGCCGGTCAGCGGCGATCGAGTCGAATCGCCTAGCTTTCCAGATACGTATAGCCTTGCAGGCCTTCTTCGTAAAACCGGAGCAGCTTGCCGGATTCTTCGTAGCTCATCCGGCTCTCTCGAACGGCCATCTCGACGTCCTTGCGCAGTTCAGTTACCAGCGTGTCCGCATTGAACTGGACGTAATTGAGAACCTCACGAACGGTGTCGCCTTTGATCACCGCATCGAGGATCACGTCGCCTACCTCGTTCAACTTGACGTGGACAGCGTTGGTATCACCAAACAAGTTGTGCAAGTCGCCCAGGATCTCCTGGTAGGCGCCCAGCAAAAAAGCGCCCAGGTAATAGTCCTGGCCGTTAAAAGGGTGGAGCGGCAGGGTTCGCTTGACGTCGCGCCGGTCGATGAACTGGTCCACCTTGCCGTCGGAGTCGCAGGTGATATCGCCCAGCACGGCATATTGGGTGGGCCGCTCCTCCAGGCGGTGAATCGGCATCACGGGGAATAACTGCTTAATGGCCCAACTGTCCGGCATGCTCTGGAACAGAGAGAAATTGCAGAAATACGTGTCGGCGAGCAGGGCGTCGAGGCCCTCGAACTCCTCGGGGAAATAATCGAGATCGCGCGCCATCTTCTGGATGCGCCGGCAGATGGACCAGAACAGATTTTCCGCGAGACACCGCTGCTCAATCGGCAGGTAGCCCAGGCTGAACAGGTTGAGCGCCTGGTCGAGCGCCTGCTGGGCATCGTGATACGCCTCAAGCAGGTTCTTGCTGCTGAGGGACCGGGAGGTTTCCTGCAAGTCGATCAACGGCTGTTCGGGTTCGGCCGGTAGTTCGCGGTTCTCGTCCTCGCCGTATCCTGCCACGCCCAGTACGTTGAAGACGAGCACACTGTGGTAGGCCGTGATGGCGCGGCCGCTTTCGCTGACGATGGTGGGGTGGGGAACGCCGGACTCATCGCAGACGTTCTGAATGTGATAGACGACGTCGTTGGCGTACTCCTGCAACGTATAGTTGACGCTCGATTCGAAATCGGTCTGGGAGCCGTCGTAGTCGATACCCAACCCGCCGCCGACGTCCAGGTATTTCAGCCCTGCGCCGGCGCGGGCCAGCTCGGCATACATCCGCGCAGCCTCGTTGACCGCGCCTTTGAGATGCCGGATGTTGGTGATCTGGCTGCCAAGATGAAAATGCAGCAGGTGGAGGCAGTCGGCCATACCGCGCTGCTTCAGTTCTTCGAGCGCCCTTACGGCTTCCGCAGTGGTCAAGCCGAACTTGGATCGATATCCGGCTGAAGACTTCCACCGTCCTGCGCCCCGGCTGGCCAGCTTCACGCGCAGTCCAATCATTGGCCGCACGCCGACGCGCTCGGAGTACTTGGCGATGAGATCCAGCTCGGTGTACTTTTCGACGACCGGAATGATATGCCTGCCAACCTTCTGGGCAAGCATCGCCATTTCGATGTATTCGTCGTCTTTAAAGCCGTTGCAGATGATGGGGGTCTCATTATCGGCCATGGCCATCACCGCCAGGAGTTCGGGTTTCGATCCGGCCTCGAGACCGAAGCGATACGGCCGGCCGTACTCCATCACTTCATCGACAACCTGGCGCTGCTGGTTGACCTTAATGGGATAAACGCAGAAATATCCGCCCTGGTACCGATGTTCGGCGATCGCGGCTTGGAAAGCCGAGGCGATCTCGCCCAGGCGGTGCTTCAAAATGTCGGCGAAGCGGATCAAGATGGGGAGCGCGATGCCGCGCAGGACAAGGGTGTCGACCAGCTCTTTGAGGTCAATCGAACGGGCGGGATCCTTTTCCGGGTGCACCCGAACATGGCCGTTATCGCCGACTGAGAAATAGCCTTTGCCCCAGCTCGCTACGTCGTAAAGATCGGCGCCATCCTGCGTCGTCCAGCGTTCGGTGGGCTCGAGTACCAGGGAACCCTTGCGACCGTTTCTCTCCAATTCACCTCCTGAAAACTTCAGTGTCCTGCGAAACTACAAATTGAGCAACACTTTTTTAGGGTTTAGCCGGTTAAACGGCCTGGGCAGGAACCCGATTGCCGGCTCTTGGAGTCATTCGGAACTGTGAGCGGCCGAGTGAAAGTCTCGAACCGGGGCTGGCGGCGCGAGCGCACGGCCGGACGCCTGAGCCTGGAACAATAGATGAGTGCGCCGTGCTGGGCGGGCCTATTTCTCGACCCGCAGATTGTTCGTTACTGAAAATACGCCCGAAACGCCTTTCGCCTGGATGCCGGCCAGATTCTTGTCCGCCTGGCTTGCGACTACGCCTTCCAGTGCCACGTTTCCGTTCTTAACGATGATGTGGATTGGCGGCACGGCCTGCAAAGCATAACGATCCAGACCGGGACGGCTGTAAATGGCGCGGTAGGTTGCCAGCCGAATGCGGTCGTCCATAGGAGAGAGCGGCAGCACCTCAATCTCGTTCTTGACGTGCTCCACGCCCTCGATCTTTTGAACGACTCTTTCCGCATCGGACTTCAAAGTCGGGCGGGTTACCTGACCCATCAGCGTAACGTCGTAACCGTTTACTCGATAGGCAAGATTGTCGAAAACACCGTAGTAAGGCAACATAACCAGCTCATGCCGGACTTCCCGCGCGATTCTCTCTGTGCCCCGGGCCGAGTCGCGTTTTTCGGCGCCAAAAACGGTTACCGCAACTAATACAAACAACACTGACGTTGGTATCAAAAGGGACCGGCTCATACCCCTCCTTCGCAGACCGGGCCGCTCAGGCCCGCTAGTCGCTGCCTGAAATTTGGACGAGTGCGGATTCTGTCGTGTTGCTTTCAGCGGTGCGGTTTAGCACGGCTTCAGCATCAGCGGCTGTAAAGGTTTCGACCTTTGCCGAAATGTTCATGGAACAGAATTTCGGGCCGCACATCGAGCAAAAATGGGCGTCCTTGAACCCTTCCTCGGGGAGCGTTTCATCGTGCATTGACCGGGCGGTGTCCGGGTCGAGTGAAAGCTCGAACTGGCGATTCCAGTCAAACCGGTAGCGGGCGCGGGAAAGTTCATCGTCGCGGTCGCGAGCGCCGGGCCGGTGGCGCGCGATATCGGCGGCGTGCGCCGCAATCTTGTAAGCGATAATGCCGGCCTTCACGTCTTCGCGTGCCGGCAGGCCCAGGTGCTCCTTGGGAGTCACGTAGCACAGCATGGATGCGCCGTGCCAGCCGATCATCGCGGCCCCGATGGCCGAGGTGATGTGATCGTACCCAGGAGCGAAATCGGTGACCAACGGCCCCAGCGTGTAGAACGGCGCCTCGTGGCACACCAGTCTTTCCTTTTCAACCTGCAGCTCGATCTGGTCCATGGGGATGTGCCCTGGACCCTCGATCATCACCTGGACATCGTATTCCCACGCCTTCCTGGTCAGCTCGCCAAGGGTGTTTAACTCCGCGAACTGAGCTTCGTCACTCGCATCGGCAACCGAGCCCGGCCGCAAACCATCGCCGAGAGAGAAGCTGACGTCGTATTTCTGGAAAATTTTGCAGATGTCTGTGAAGCGCTCGTACAGCATATTCTGCCGGTGGTTTTTCACCATCCACTCGGCGAGGATCGAGCCGCCCCGGCTCACGATGCCGGTGATGCGTTTTGTCGTGAGCGGAATGTACTGGACGAGCACACCGGCATGGATGGTCATATAGTCCACGCCCTGCTGGGCCTGCTCCTCGATCACTTCGAGCATCAGATCGCCCGTGAGATCTTCAACCCGCCGCACGCGCGAGAGAGCTTCGTAGATCGGCACTGTGCCAATGGGCACCGGCGATGCCTGGATAATGGCCTGGCGGATGCGCGGGATGTCGCCGCCGGTTGAAAGGTCCATCACCGTGTCGGCGCCGTATTGCACGCAATAGCGAAGTTTTGCGAGCTCTTCCTCGATGTTGGAGGTGACGGCCGAGTTCCCGATGTTAGCGTTGATCTTGCACGTGGAGGCGACCCCGATGGCCATCGGCTGGAGGTTCGCGTGATTGATGTTGGCCGGAATGATCATGCGCCCGCGCGCCACTTCCGACCGGATCAGTTCAGGCGAAACGTTTTCGCGCCGCGCCACATACTCCATCTCGCCTGTCACTACGCCTCGGCGGGCATAGTGCATCTGGGTGCAGACGGAATCAGCGTTGCGTTGTTGAATCCACTCGGTGCGCATCATAATCTTCCGGAGCGCAGGCGTGACGGCGCTGGGCCGGTCGACGCCTGCGCCTCACGGCCTCTACTTGGCTTTGTTCTTCTTGGGCTTCTTGGCTTCCTTCCTGCCGCGATCCATAGATTTCGCCATAAATGATTCTCCCTTCGCCTAAAGATTATACCTGTGATGGTGCTCTGCGGCGGCACGTTTTTCACGGCACGGTTCTATTTCTGACGCAAAACGGCCAGATCGATCCGCGAGGAGCAATTCGCAATCGCGGCAGCTCAGCTTACATGCGGTGGGTCCGGCTGCCGCGCTCTCTGTCGGCTCGAACGAGGGGTGGCTGGGAGCATGGACGCCACCAGTACCCCCAGCCACACCCAGGTGGCCAGCGGCGTCCACCAGGCGTGCACCCAGGCGTGGCGTTTGAACCAAGGCTCGCGGTCAGGGAGTTCAGCCTTCGCAATGGCGGCGCGGTTAACCCCTTTGAGCATGCCGAGGCCGAGTTGGACCACCAGCGCCCACTCGGCGCCGCGATAGCCGCGGGCTGCCGCCGTAATCGCCGCCGCCATACCTCCGCAATAGAAAAAATGCGACACAAGCCCGCTCCACCAGAGCCGGGGATAATCCGTGCGCGCCGCAGCCATCTCGCGTCTTGCTTGGGAGAAGAATTCGCGAGCGCCGGTCCGCACCGCGCAGGCAGTCATGGCGCCGGGCGCGAAAGCAATCTTCAGCCCTTCTCTGTGCACGGCTTTCGCGACCGCGCCGGCGACATTTGCTCCGCGCCGCCACCAATCATCGATATGCAGGACGAAGAGGCTCTCTTTGGGAATCGCCATTGCGCCCGGCCAGACGAGCGGATTATTGCCCGGTCCCAGCATCCCGGCAAGCGGCGCGTTCCACACGCTGCGCATGAGGGACCAGAAATCGGGCGGCATTGGCAGATACCAGCGAAAACCGGTGCTGACGCCGGCGCCGGGAGTGGCGAGCGCTTCGACGAGCGCGCGCAGCCAGGCCGGGCGAACCAGCCAGCCGGGGTCGGCAAATGCGAAAATTTCCGAACGCTTCCGCGTAGCCCGCACGCCCGCCAGAAAGTTCTGGGCCGTCTTGGCGCCCAGGGGGTCGCTAGTTCCGCTAAGCACGACCGTCACCCGCCGCGGCAGCACGCCCGGCGGAATATCGGCGGCCCGATTGGCCGCGATGATCAGCTCGTAATCCGGATAGTCGAGCGAACTGAGAGCGGCCAGGTTTGCGCCCAAATCCTCCGCTGCCTCGTCGAGCGCGACGATCACCGAGGCCGGGGGCATGCTCGACGCGGAATCGGTCGCGAGCCGCTCGGCCACGAAACGCGCGCGGTTGCGCTCTCCGCGAAGAGCGAAGATCGCGAGCGAGATGGCTGGGCCGACGAAAAACCAGAACCAGAACACGCGAAAAAATTCAGCCGGAATGCCTGGACAATGCGGGCTTCAGGAAGCGTCCATAATACCGCTATACTTGAGAAAAATGCGGCCGGTTATCGTCTTAGGGGCGATTTTTTGTTTCTCCGGATGCTTCGGCTTCGGGCCCGCACCAACAGCCGACCCGCATCTGGCCGGAGAATATCAGTCACGCCGCGCGGCGCTGCGGAAGGCTCTGGCCGACGGCGTTACGGTCCTCATGGGACGCGCCGAAAGGGACGAAGACCTGCGGACCGGTTTCTTTCAGGAATCGAATTTTTATTACTTGACCGGCTGGACAGAGCCGGGAGCCATCCTGGTGCTTGCGCCGCTGCCGGATGACGCAAAAACTCCCGGCTACGCCGCCAAAGCCGCTCTTCCCCGGGAAATCCTGTTCCTTCCGGAGCGAAATCCGGAACGCGAAAAATGGACCGGGCGCAAATTGGGGCCGGAAGACCAGAATATTCGTGAAGTAACGGGGTTTAGCGCCGTCATGCCCGCCGAGAAGTTCGAAGGCGAATTCCAGCGAGCGCTCGAGGCTTACGCGCGGATCTACACGCTGGAGGGCCAGCCCGGCGCGGAGCGCATCCGGCAATTGGCTCCGCTGCGTGACATTGCGAACGCTGCACCCGCGATTGCCAACCTGCGGATGCACAAGTCGTCCGAAGAGATAGCGCTCATCGAACATGCAACAGATGTAACCATTGAGGCGCATCGTGCAGCCTGGCGGCGCGCCGGTCCGGGCGTGTGGGAATACCAGGTGGCGGCGGCCATGACCGATGTTTACGCCGAGAAAGGCTGCGAGCGGAGCGCCTATGCGCCCATCGTCGGTTCCGGGCCGAACTCGGTCTATCTCCACTACTCGCGGAATTCGCGGCGCATGGATCGAGGTGAAGTGCTGCTCATGGATGTAGGCGCCGAGTGCGTCGGCTATGCCGCGGACGTAACCCGGACCATTCCAGTCGGCGGTAATTTTACGCCTCGGCAACGGGAAATTTACGATATTGTGCTGGGCGCCCAGAAAGCCGCCATCGACGCCGTCAAGCCCGGCATGACTCTGGCGAAGACCACGCCGAACAGCCTGTACAAAATTGCCTACGATTACATCAACACTCACGGCAAAGATCTCCATGGTGAGCCATTGGGCAAATACTTCAATCATGGAATCGGGCATCATGTGGGACTGGATGTCCATGATGCCTCGGATCCTACCGCGGCGCTCGAGCCGGGAATGGTGATTACCATTGAGCCGGGGATATACATTCCGGAAGAAAACATCGGCGTGCGTGTCGAGGACATGGTGCTGGTCACGGACAGGGGCGCCCGCGTGCTCAGCGCCGCGTTGCCGCGCGATCCCGGCGATATTCAAAAACTGGCAGGACACGGCAGGTCCGCCCGAGCGGAGCAGTAAGCATGACTCGCCCGAGTAACCGCAACCTGGCGTATATCGGGATGCTGGCCGGTGTTTTCGTGGTGGCGGTTGCGGCGAGCTGGACGCGAGTCGGCGCCCAGCTTGACAATGCGGCGTACGATTGGAGCTTTCATCAGTACCGGCCAAAACACTGGCCGACCGAATCCATCGTACTGGCCATCGACGAGGCGTCGCTCAAAGAGTTCAACGGCCGCATGGGACTGCGCAAAGCGCTGGCCGATGGGCTGCTTGCTATAGCCGGCGCATCGCCTAAGGCAGTAGCGGTCGATGCGATCCTCGCTGATAGGGCCGATCTGCAATCGGACCGTGCGCTCGAAAGCGCCTTCAGCAAAACGCACAATTTGATTTTGCCCGCCGATTTGCTGACCGATGGCAGCGGATGGGACGATCCGCTTCCCCGGTTCCGGCGCTGGGCCGTGGCCGTGGGTCACGTGCATCTTGAGCCCGATCTCGACGGTGTCGGCCGTGCCGTGGCGCTCGAAAAGGCGTACCGGCGCGATCGGCGCTGGGCGCTGTCGCTCGAGGCGTTTCGCGTGAGCCGCGGCGCAACAATTTTGGAAACACCGCAAGGCCTCGAGGTAGCCGGAATCACCATTCCGGCGCCTGTATCTGAAGGCCGCACCATGCGCATTCGCTATCGGCCGGCGGATTTCGACCCGATTCCGGTGGTTTCCCTCAAGCGGCTGCACGATACGCCGGCGCTCGCCAGTGAGTTCTCGGGAAAAGTTGTGTTTGCCGGCGTTACCGCCCAAACCGAAACCAAGGACCGCTGGCTCACTCCCTACGACCCGACTCCCATGCCGGGGGTAAAGGTATTGGCCAATGCCTTCGACACGATCGCGCACCAGCAGTTTCTGGTGACGGCGGCGGATTGGGCGGTCATTAGTTTCTGCATTCTGCTGGCATCAGTATCGGGTGTAACCTTCGCCTGGTTGTGGGGATGGCGGGCGAACACCGTTGCGGTGGGGATTCTGGCGGTAGCTCATGCCATGCCGTACTGGGCGTTTACTCGCGGTACTGTGTTCCCGTTCTCGCCTGGTGTTTCGACTGCATGGCTTTCGATCGTCGCCGCGGCGCTCTGGCAGCATGTTTTCGTACGCCGGCGCCTGGTGAAATCCGAAGCGGACCGCGATCGCTACCAACACGCCGTCCAGTTTGTTACGCACGAGATGCGCACGCCCTTGACGGCTATTCAGGGGTCCAGCGAGCTGATGAGCCGCTACGCGCTGACCGAAGAAAAACGCAAGCAGATCGCAGGCCTGATCCATTCCGAATCGAAGCGCCTGGGCCGGATGATCGAAATGTTTCTGAATGTCGAACGGCTTTCCGCCGGCCAGATCGAACTGAAAAAAGAGACGTTCCCGGCGAGGAATCTGATGGCCGCTTGTGCGGAGCGCTGCGCGCCGCTGGCGCAGCGAAAGCAAATCCGCGTCACCATGGATACTCTGCCCGACGAAATGCTGGTAGGAGATCGCGAGCTGATGGAATACGCCTTCTATAATCTGCTGACAAACGCGATCAAGTATTCACCCGCAAAAACGGAAGTCACTGTCTACGGCAGCCGCGATGGAGAGACTTTTCACGTTGCCGTGCAGGACCAAGGTATCGGCATCGATCAGAAAGAAGTCGGCAAGATTTTCCAGAAGTTTTACCGCACCAAGAAGGCCGAGCAGTCAGGCGAGGCGGGTACCGGAATCGGGCTTTCGATCGTGGAGCAGATCATTCATCAGCACGGTGGAAAAATCGAAGTCACCAGCGCGCCGGGTAAGGGGTCTTGTTTCACCTTAACCGTGCCTGTGGCGCAGCCGGTTGTTTCACGGCCACAAGCGGCGAGTTGACATGGAACGTTTATTGATCGTCGAGGATGACGCCGGCGTGCGTTCTACCATCGTGAATTTTCTCGAGCTCGAGGGCTACGCCGTGGATGCCGTAGCCTCGACCGATGAAGCTCTGGAGCGGCTGAAGGTGGCTGCCTATCCGATCGTCATTTCCGATATTTATATCGATTCGCGCACCGGCCTGGACGTGCTCGACGCCGCCAAACGGACGGATCCCTCGTGCTCAGTAATTTTGATGACCGCGCGCGGAACGATGGAAACGGTTATGGCGGCCACGCGGGGCGGCGCATTCGATTACATCGCCAAGCCGTTTGATCTCGACCGCATGCTGGAAACCATCCGGCGTGCGGAAGCCGCACGGGTTCAAGAATCCGACGAAGTGGGGCAGGAAGAACTGCCCGAAACCGAGATGATCGGCAGCACCTCAGGAATGATCGAAATTTACAAAACGGTTTCGCGCGTTGCGCCCACCGATGCCACGGTGCTGATTGAGGGCGAAACCGGAACGGGCAAGGAACTGGTTGCGCGCATGATCCACCGCAATAGCCCGCGCGCATCTCAATCCTTTGTGCCGGTGGATTGCGCCTCTATTGCCCCGACCCTGCTTGAAAGTGAACTGTTCGGCGCCTTGAAGGGCGCCTACACCGGGGCAGACCGGGACCGCTTAGGCGTATTTGAGGCGGCGCATAAGGGCACGGTTTTTCTCGATGAGATCGGCGATATCGAACTGGGATTTCAGTTGAAGCTGCTGCGCTTCCTGCAAGAGCGGGAGATACGTCCGCTGGGGGCATCCCGCGCCAAGCAGGTGGATGTGCGTGTGCTGGCCGCCACCAATCGCGACCTGCAAAAAATGGTCGAAGAGGGCAAATTCCGGGAGGACCTCTGGTTCCGTTTAAACGTCGTGCGCATCCTGATTCCGCCGCTGCGCGCGCGGCGCGGCGATATTCCATTACTGGCGCGGTTCTTCGTGGGCAAATATAACGCACGGTATAGTCGCGACGTGAAGTTGATGGAATCGGGCGTCAAGGCCATGCAGGAGCAGCCGTGGCCGGGCAACGTGCGACAGTTGCAGCACCTGATCGAGCGCCTCACGATACTCGCTCCCAACGACCGGATCGACAACGAGGCGGTCCATGATGGGCTCGAAGCCATGGAATCGCGTGACCACTCCGTCGAGACGCTGGCCGCGGCGGAGACCGAACAGATTCGCCGCGTGCTCGCGGCCACGGGCGGCAACAAAAGCCGGGCCGCCCAGATCTTGGGAATCGAGCGCAAAACGCTTTACCGCAAGCTGGAGCGCATGAAGCTATAAATCGGCTCCGCCAAGCAGCGCGATAAAATACGCATTACATGCCCCAACTTTTTCCGATCGCCGCGATCACGGACGAGTTTTCCCCTGATCTGGAAACCGCTGTCAACTCCATGAGCGAAATCGGCATGACGGCCGCCGAGCTCCGCATGATTTTCGACAGGAATGTCATCGACCTCACCGACAGCGAGCTGGACCGCGCCAAAAAGATTGTCGCCGGCCGCGGTTTGGAAATCATTTCGATTGCTTCGCCTCTGCTCAAGTGCGTGCTGCCGGACGCGCCGGAGATTGATGCGCGCTTCCAGCAGGACATCTTCGCCTCCAAGCACACGTTTGAAGATCAGCCGCGGCTCACCTCCCGAGCCTTCGAGATTGCCAAGCGCATGGGAGCGCGGATTGTGCGTGTGTTTTCCTACTGGCGCACTGTGCAGCCGGAGAAATGTTTCGACCGCGTCGTCGTTGCGCTGCGCCGGCTGGCGGATCAAGCGGCCGGACAAGGTCTGATCATCGGGCTTGAAAACGAACAGGCATGCAATATCGCGACCGGCGCCGAGACCGCCCGCGTGCTCGAGGCGATCGACCACCCGAATCTTAAAGTCGTCTGGGACCCCTGCAACGCGCTGGTTTCCGGAGAGAAGCCGTTCCCCGACGGGTATCGGAGGATCAGTCCCGGCCGCATCGTTCACGTCCACGCGAAAGATTGTTTTGTTCAGGACCACACGCCCAGTTTCGGCCCCTTCGGCGAGTGTGGTATCGACTGGAAAGGGCAAATTAGCGCTCTGGTTGCCGATGGTTACAAAGGCTATATCAGTCTGGAAACGCACTGGCAGGGGCCGGGCGGCGACAAGCTCGCGGGCAGTGTTATTTGCGGGCGAAATCTAAGAGCGCTCGTCGCCGCGTGATATTCTGAGGAACAGACGAAGGCCCCCAGAATGCGTCTCCGCACGGCAAGTTGTTTTCCAACAGCGGAAAAATCATCCCACGGGGCCGTTACCTTTGAACCCGGCTGTACGTATGACACAAAGAGTGCAGCTGCGCACGCGTGTGGAATCGAGGAATCGGTGGTGTCGTCGCAGTGTGCCTTCAGTCCGGCGGTCCATGGAAAGTCGGAAAGGCGGTACCGGTCGCCATCAGGTCAACCACATTAACTATGCGATGACGCCGTAGCAGCGTCAGTTCCGGCTCTCCAATCCGATGTTTGAGTTTCTCTTTAAATATCCGGTCACGGTTTTTTCGCGGGGGCAGTTTGTCTTTCTATCGCCTTGGCCGGCGTGGCTGCTGCTGCTCGCGATCATCGCCGCGGGGGGCGGTCTCGCCTGGCACGTTTCCCGCAACCGTAGATTGCTCTCCGGCGTAAGGCCGGCGATCGTCTGGGTGCTCGAAACGGCACTGGTGGCGCTGGTGCTGTTTCTGGTGTGGCATCCGGCGATCAGTATTGCCACTCTCAGGCCGCAACAGAACGTGGTTGCGGTGCTGGTGGACGACTCGCAAAGTATGGCCGTTCCGGAAAATGGCACGACGCGGCTGGCGCAGGCGGAAAAGCTTTTGGACGGCGGTCTCCTCGCTGCGCTTCAAAAAAAATTTCAGGTGCGGCTTTATCATTTCGGCAAAGATCTCGCGCGCATCCCGAAAGTCGACCAACTGCACGGCGGCGCGCCTGCCACGCGCATCGGAGCGAGTCTGGATGAACTGCTGGACGAATCGGCAACGCTTCCACTAGGAGCGGTGGTCGTATTGAGCGACGGCTCGGACAATTCGGGCGGGATCGACCTGGACGCGATCGCACATATTCGTCGCGCACATGTTCCCGTCCACACGATCGGTTTCGGGCGCGAGAGATTGACGCGCGATATCGAAATCTCGGACGTGGCTTTGCCTTCGAAGGCCTTGGCGGATTCCCGCTTGAACGCCGTCGTTACGTTCCGCCAGTTCGGTTGCACGCGCGAGAGGGCCCGCCTGACCGTGCGGGAAGGCAACCGGCTGTTGGCGTCTCGCGACATTGTCTTGAAGAACGAGGAAACGCCGCAGTCTGAGGCGTTGCTGTTCAATGCCGGCTTAGCCGGACCGCGGACTTTTGAGTTCTCGATCGAACCTCTGGCGGGCGAAGAGAATCTGAAAAACAACGAGCTGACGCGCCTCGTCAACGTGACTTCCTCGAAGCCGCGTATCCTCTATATCGAAGGCGAGCCGAGGTGGGAATATAAGTTTATCCGCCGTGGCGTCGAGGAAGACCGCAGTTTGCAGCTCACTTCCATGGTCCGCACCACGCAGAACAAGATTTACCGCCAGGGAATTAACGATCCCAAAGAGCTCGAAGACGGCTTCCCCTCCAAACTCGAAGAACTGTTCGGCTACGACGGGCTGATTATCGGGACAGTCGAAGCTGGATATTTCACGCCACAGCAGCAGGATCTGATCCGCGAGTTTGTCGACCGGCGCGGCGCGGGCGTGCTGTTCCTCGGCGGCCGGGCTTCACTTTCTGATGGCGGCTGGGCTCATTCGCCGCTGGCGGATCTGCTGCCGGTTCGAATTGCGGATGTCAAAGGCACGTTTCATCGCGACTCGGTCGCCGCCGAGCTCACTCCCGAGGGCCGCGAAAACGTTATTTGCCGTCTGCAAGAAGACGCGGCGGCGAACGCGGAGCGCTGGAAGAAAATGCCTGCCCTAGCCGACTACCAACAGGTGGGTGAAGCCAAGCCTGGCGCGTTGACGCTTCTTGAGATGACGATTCCCGGTCGGCGCCATTCCCCGCTGCTCGTCATCGAGAACTACGGACGCGGCCGAACGGCGCTTTTTGCAACGGGCGGAAGCTGGCGCTGGCAGATGAGGCAGCCGCACGAAGATAAAACCCACGAGATGTTCTGGCAGCAATTACTGCGCTGGCTGGTCGCCGATACGCCGGGACGGGTTACGGCCTCGACGCCGCGCCAGATTCTGGCGGATGACACGCGTGTACGTTTCCGCGTCGAGGTGCGCGACAAGCAGTTCCGTCCGATGAGCGACGCCACCGCGGAGGCGCACATCGTCGGCCCCGGCGGCGCGGCAGATACGATTTCGCTTGCGCCGCAGCCGCTCGAAGCAGGTATCTATACCGGCGAGTGGACGGCGGAAAAGCCCGGTTCGTACATGGCGGAGATCTCCGTGCGGCAGGGGCAACAGGACGCCGGTCATGACGTCGTCATGTTCCGCAGGGAAGACGGCGTGGCAGAAAACTTCCACTTGGCTCAGAATCGCGAGCTGCTCGAAAAGCTGGCGGAGGAAACCGGAGGCCGTTACTACCCTGCAAACCGCGCCTCACGCCTAACGGACGATATCGCATACTCCGATGCCGGAATTACAATCCGGGAAACCAAGGATCTTTGGGATATGCCGGTGGTGTTTTTGGCGGCGCTGTTGCTGCGCGCTTCCGAATGGTTGCTGCGGCGCAAGTGGGGGGTTGTATGAGCCCGATCGGACGGCCGGGCGAATCGGCGGCTCGGCTGCGGGTATTGCTGCTGCCGGCAATCTTCTTCTTTTGTTCACTTCAAGTGCGGGCGGCCACGTTTTATCTCACCATTGCCGGCCTGGGCGGCGAGCCGGATTACGACCAGCGCTTCGCCATGTGGGCCGACGAAATTGAAACGATTCTCAAGGGTTACGGTGATTCCAAAATTGAAACGCTCAAGTCGCCGGCCTCGACGCGCGCCAATATACGGGCGGCGCTGGAAAAGATTGCGCGCGAATCGAAACCGGACGATGCACTGGTCGTGATGCTGATCGGCCACGGCAGCTATGATGGCTACGACTACAAAATGAATCTGCCCGGTCCGGATCTCACAGGCACGGACCTGGCCGCGCTGCTGGATCGCGTTCCCACCACGCGCCAACTGGTAGTGAATATGACCAGCGCGAGCGGCGGCGCGATGAACGCGTTGCGCAAAGAAAACCGCGTTGTGATCACCGCCACCAAGGCGGGCACCGAGCGCAACGCGACAGTTTTTGCCCGTTACTTTGTCGAGGCGCTGCGTGATCCGGCAGCCGATACGGACAAAAACGATACGATATCGGCGCTTGAGGCCTTTCATTATGCGCAGCACAAAGTCGCCGAGTATTACGAGACCGAGAAGCGGTTAGCTACCGAGCACGCGTTGCTCGAAGATACGGGGAAGAACTCGGGCGTGCGCGATCCCTCGGTCGAGAATCGCGAAGGGCTCCGGGCCGCCGCATTTCCGCTGGTTCACCTGGGAGCCGCGAAATCGTTGGCGAACAATCCCGAAAAAAAGAAGCTGCTGGCTAAAAAGGAACAGCTCGAGCAGCAGATCGACGAATTGAAGTACAACAAGTCGATGATGGCGCCGGATCAGTACAAGAAAACGCTTACCGGGTTGCTCATCGAGCTGGCGAAAACGCAACAGGAGCTGGACCAGTGAAGCATCGGCTCACGTTTGTGTTGTGCCTTTGCATTTTTGTTCTTTTCTCAAGCGGTATTCGCGCGCAAACGCTGGAGCGGGCCGAAGCCCTGTGGAAGGTGCACCAGTACGATGCTGCTAATCAGGAATTCCGCGCGCTAGTCAAAGAGTATCCAAAAAATCCTGACTACCGGGTTCAGTGGGGACGCCTGTTTCTGGAACGATTCAATCCCGAAGAAGCTGCCAATTTGTTCGAAGAAGCGCTCGAAATCAAGAAGGACCACGCCGGCGCGCTGCTCGGACTTGCACTCGTGGCGGCTGAGGGTTTCGAAGGCAAGGCTGTTGAGCTCGCCGAGCGTGCGCTTCAATCAGATCCGAACCTGACGGAAGCGCGCGTGCTGCTGGCACGGCTTGCGCTTGAGGATAACGATCCGGTAAAGGCTTCGACCGAAGCCGACCGCGCGCTCGAGATTTCTCCCCACTCGCTCGACGCCATGGCGATTCACGCGTCGATCGACTGGCTCGGCGACCGCACCGATACTCCCTGGATCGGCCGCATTCTTGCAGAAAATCCACATTACGGACAGGCGTACGCGCTGGCCGGCCATTTCTTTATCGTGAACCGGCGTTATGACGAAGGCATCGGGTTTTACCGCAAAGCCATCGCCATCGATCCGGAGCTGTGGAACGCGCGCTCGCAGCTCGGCATCAACCTGATGCGGCTGGGGCTCGAGCAGGAGGCGCGTGAGCAACTAGAAGACTGCTACGCGCATCACTACCGCGACGCTGCGACCGTCAATACGCTGCGCCTGCTCGACAGTTATAAGAACTTTGTCACGTTTCGCACCGACAAAACGATTCTCAAGCTTCAAAAGAAAGAGGCGGAGCTGCTTCGCCTCTATATCGAGCCGGAGTTCGAACGGGCTTTGGCGGTCTATGAGAAGAAATACGGTTTGAAGCTGGATCGCCCGGTGCAGCTCGAGGTCTATCCCGATCATGAAGATTTCGCCGTGCGCACGATGGGGATGCCTGGTCTGGGCGCGCTGGGTGTAACGTTCGGCTACGTGGTTGCGATGGACAGCCCGTCTGGACGGCCGCCCGGCAGCTTTCATTGGGCCAGCACCATGTGGCACGAGCTTAGCCATGTCTATGTATTGGCGGCAACAAACCACCGTGTGCCGCGCTGGTTCACGGAAGGCATGGCGGTTTACGAAGAGACTGCCGCCTCGCCCGAATGGGGCGACCGCCTCGACCCGCAGGTGATTTCCGCGATCAAGCACCAGAGATTGCTGCCGGTCGTGGAACTCGATCGCGGCTTCGTGCATCCCAGTTATCCGAGCCAGGTGATCGTCTCTTATTTTCAAGCGGGCCGTATTTGCGGTTTCATTGCACGCGAGTGGGGTTATAGCAAGCTGCTGGCGATGATGCACGATTTTGCATCGAATACCTCGACCGCCGCGGTGATCGAAAAAGAACTCGAAATGAAACCGGAGGAATTCGACCGGAAGTTTTTGTCCACCGTCAAAGCGGAAACCAAGACCACGGTCGAAGGTTTTGACGAGTGGCGTAAAGGACTTCGCGAAGTGGCGCTGGCGGCGAAGGCCGGCGATTATCAGCAGGTGATCGACAAGGGCGGCGCGATTCGCGATCTTTATCCGGAATACGTGGAGGCCGGCAGCGTCTACGAATTTCGCGCGGATGCTTTCGTGGCGCTTCATAACAAGGCTGCGGCGATCGAAGAACTGGAACGCTATGCCAAAGTCGGCGGCCGCCACCCGGAAGCTCTCAAAAAACTCGCTTCACTCCTGGTCGACGCCGGACGTCCGGCCGACGCTTCCCGCGTGCTCGACCGGCTCAACTATATTGACCCCGTAGACGAGGATCTGCACCAGCGCCTCGGCGATCTCTGGTTCAAGCAGGACAACCTGGCGGGCGCGATTCGCGAATACCGAGCCGTGTTGGCGTCGCAGCCTATCGATCCCGCGGCTTCCCATTACAATCTGGCCAGAGCCTATCGCGGCGCAAAACAGCCGGAGGCGGCCCGCGATGAACTGCTGCTCTCGCTTGAAGCAGCCCCCGGATATCGACCCGCACAGAAGATGCTGCTCGAATTAACGCAGGCGGAACAAGGAAAATAGAAGACTCATGTCTACATCAGTGATGGCCCAGTTGGATTCCGAAGAATTGAAGAGCCGCGTGGCGCGGTTCCGCGAGGTGGAGGCGGAGATCGTCCGCCAGGTGCGGCGTGTCATCGTCGGCCAGGAGGAGGTCCTCGAGCAGGTCATGATCGGGCTTTTTGTGGGAGGCCATTGCCTGATCACCGGATTGCCGGGAACGGCCAAAACGCTGCTGGTGCGCACGCTGGCCCAGACGCTGGGACTGCTGTTCAAGCGCATCCAGTTCACGCCGGACCTGATGCCCGCCGACATCACCGGAACCGACATCATTGAAGAAGACGCTGCCACCGGCCACCGGACGTGGACCTTCGTCAAAGGGCCTATCTTCGCCAATATCCTGCTGGCCGACGAGATCAACCGCACACCTCCCAAGACGCAATCGGCCCTGCTCGAAGCCATGCAGGAACTGGCTTGCACGGTTCGAGGCAATCATTACGAATTGCCTGCGCCTTTTTTCGTGCTCGCCACGCAGAACCCTATCGAGCTCGAAGGCACCTATCCGTTGCCGGAAGCTCAGCTCGATCGTTTCCTTTTTAATACTGTGCTCGACTATCTGACACCGCAGGAAGAGATGCAGGTGATCGATCTCACCACCACGACGCACGTGGCGCAAGCCGACCCGGTAACCAATGCCGCCGAGATTCTGGAATTCCAGCAACTGGTGCGGATGGTACCTATCGGAGAATCGGTGGCGCGTTACGCCATCGATCTGGTTCGCGCGACGCGCAGCCGTGACGAAACGGCGCCCGATTTCGTCCAAAAATACGTGAACTATGGCGCCAGCGTCCGGGCCGCGCAATTTCTGGTGCTGGGCGGCAAGGCCCGCGCATTGATGAAAGGCCGCTATCACGTTTCGTACGAAGACATTCGTGCGCTGTTTATCCCCATTCTGCGCCACCGCGTGCTGTTGAATTTTCACGCAGAATCCGACCGCCTGCGCCAGGACGATATCTTGCAGCGGGTTCTGGATTGGAAGCCCGCGCCCGGAGAGTGAGATGCTCCAGCGATTTCTCGATCCCGCCACCCTCGCCGGCCTCTCGGGCCTCGATCTGATCGCCAAGACCGTGGTGGATGGCTTTGTCGCGGGGTTGCACCGCTCGCCCGATTTCGGCTTCAGCCAGGAATTTGCCGAGTATCGGGCCTACACGCCGGGTGACGATCTGCGGCATATCGATTGGAACGTCTTCGCGCGCACCGAACGCTGTTATTTGAAGCGCTACCGCGGTGAAACGAACACGCAGTTATTGATCCTGCTCGATGCTTCCGCTTCCATGGCGTTCGGCAAAGCGCCGGTCAATAAACTGGATTACGCGCGTTTTGTGGCGGCCTCGCTCTGCTATCTTGCAAACGAGCAGCGCGACGCTGCGGGACTGATCGTTTTCGACGCGGACGTCGCAAACTATGTCGCGCCCTCCACGCGGCAGGGGCAGCTGTTTCGCCTGCTGCACGCTATAGAAAAAGCGGAGCCGGGCACGCGCACGGATTTCGCCAAACCATTGGTACATTGCCAGAATTTCTTGAAACGCCGGGGAATGATCGTCGTATTATCGGATTTTTACGAGCAGCCGGACATCATCGCTAGAACCATTGAGCCGCTGCGTTTTCGCGGCAACGATGTGATCCTGTTCCACGTTCTCGATCCCGAAGAGATCGCTCCAGGATTTCGCGAGCCGCTGCTGCTCATCGACGTCGAAACCAAGGATAGCATCGAGGTGTCGCCCGATTACGTTCGGCACGCGTACCGGCAGAAGATCGATGCGCACATCGAAGGCCTCCGCACGAAAGCGCGGGCGGCGGGGTTGGATTACTTCCTCATGAATACGGGCCGCCCTCTCGATGAAGCGCTCCGTGAATATCTGGCGGTGCGGCAGGGGAGGATGTAGTGGGCTTCCTGGCGCCATGGTTTCTGGCGGGATTGGCGGCCATCGGGCTTCCTGTCTGGCTGCATCTGCTCAAACAGCACAAAACCACGCCGCTGCCGTTCAGTTCCCTGATGTTTTTCGAGCGCCGTACGCAAAGCTCGATCAAACACCGGCGGCTGCGCTATCTCGTGCTGTTTGCGTTGCGCACGGCGCTGCTCGCTATGCTGGCATTCGCCTTTGCGCGCCCCTTCGTCAACTCGACTGCCGTGGCTTCAGCGCGCGGTGGCAAGCTGCTCGTATTGGCGATCGATCATTCCTTCAGCATGCGCCAGGGCGGGCGTCTCGATCGCGCTAAAGCTGATGCTGTGCAGGCGCTCACAAATCTGCGCCCGGAAGATCGCGGGCTGGTCATCGCGTTTGGTTCCGGCGCGCAGTTGATGAACGATCCTACCAACGATCCTACGGCGCTACGTGCTGCGATTCGCGCCATTCAACCCTCCGACGACCGCAGTTCTTATGCCGGCCTCGCGCGAACGCTGCGATCACTCAGGCAATCGGCGGGCATGCCCGTCGAGGCGCACTTATTCTCAGACATGCAGAAAACGTCGCTGCCGGCGAACTTCGCAGACCTGGCTCTGGGCGAAGGCGTCCGCCTGGTTCCGCATCCGGCTGTTGGACAGCCCATAAACAATTTTGCGGTCGAAAATGTGATGGCGCCGCGGCGCATCTACGATCCCAAAAAAGTGCGCATTCAGGCGACCATCATCAGCTACGGAAGCGCCGCCGGCCGCAGGAGTGTGACTTTGCTCATTAACGGGCGCGAGAAGGCTTCGAAGGCAGTGGATGTCCCCGCGGGCGGGCGGGCGATCGCCGAGTTCACAGGCCTTGATGCGCCCTACGGAATGAATCGGGGCGAAGTCCGTATCGACTCAAGCGATGGGTTCAACGCCGACGATCATTTTTATTTCTCGGTGGAACGCTCCGATCCAAGGCCTGTACTGTTCGTGCACTCCGCGCGTGAAGGCCGCGACCTGCTTTACTACCGTACCGCGCTCGAGTCATCGCGCGATTCTGCGTTTACGCTCGACGCCATGAGTCCCGATCAGGCGGTGAATGTGCCCCTCGCGCGCTATGCGTTCGTCGTGCTATCGGATGTTCAAAACCTGCCCAAAGCTTTCGATCAAGTCTTGCAGAGTTATTTGCGGGCGGGCGGCTCGCTGCTGGTCGCTCTTGGACCTTCCGCGCAAAGCCAAAAACATATTCCGGGATTCGGCGGCGTGGTCCGCGACATCCGCTACGCATCCCGGGACGGCGAGCGATTTGAAACGGTCACCATGATCGATCCGGCGCATCCAGCGACGCGGCAAGCCGCCAATTGGACGGGCGTGAAATTCTATCGATTAGTCAGGGTTGATCCAGGGACGTCGCGTGTGCTTGCCCGGCTGTCGGACCAGACGCCTCTCCTCATGGAGCAGCAAGCCGGCGAAGGTCGTGTGCTCATTTTCGCTACTACTTTCGACAACGTATCGAGCGATTTCCCCGTGCACGCCGGTTTCGTGCCGTTCGTAGATGAGACGGCCCACTACCTCGCGCGGCTGGATGACGGCACGGCAAACTTCGCCGTTGGTTCTTACCTTGAACTTCGTGCTGCCCGCGAGCCGGCAGGCGCCGGTATCGAAGTGTTCGACCCAGCCGGAGCGCGTGCGTTGAGCCTGGCCGAATCGACCCGCGCGCAGAACATCCAGCTCACCCAATCGGGCTTTTATGAGGTGCGCCGGCCGAACCATCGCAATGAGCTGGTGGCCGTGAATCCCGACCGTCACGAATCGGATTTCAACGTGATTCCGCCCGAAACTCTGGCGCTATGGGAAAATACCGGGCAGGGGTCTAAAGCTCAGGCCGCCAATGTCGAAACCGAGCGGAAGCCTCTGGATTTCTGGTGGTACGTAATGCTCCTGGTGCTGGCAGTGGCGGTAGCGGAATCGTTTGTTGGCAACAAGCATTTGACGGTCGATAAAGAGGCCGCATGAATCCACTCCACGGGTTGACCGAATATCTTGATCGCATCGAGCGGCGGCTTCGTCTGCTGGCAGCTTCGCGTGGTGCGGCCATGGTCGCCTGCGCCGCGCTGCTTTTCACTTTACTGGGCGCGATCCTGTCGAATTACTTTGGGTTTTCTCCGGGCAGCGTGCTTTCAGCGCGCGTAGTTCTGTTTCTGGCGCTCGCGGCCGCCGTTGGCGCTGGGCTGGTCTTGCCGCAGATGGAGCTGAATCGCCGCCGGGCCGCGCGGCAAGCCGAAGAAAAATGTCCTGAGTTTGGCCAGCGCCTCCTGACATTTGCCGAACTCGCCGAACAGCCCGCGCCGTTTCTCGAGTTGCTCGCTTCCGATACGCTCTCGGTCGCGCGCGACGCCGAACCCGAGCGCGTTGCTTCCAAAAATCGCATTTTGAGTTTCGCCTCAGCAGGCGCTGTGTCGGCTGCCGTGCTGTTATGGCTGGGGATTTCGGGAACAGGGTTCCTGGGTTACGGAACACAGCTTCTCTGGGGCGCGATTCCTCACGACCAGGTGCCGTTTTATGAAATCCAGGTGCAGCCTGGAAACCACACCATCCGCCGCAAATCCGATCAGTTGGTCACGGCGCGCCTCCGCGGATTCCAGTCCGGGCGTGTTCGCGTTCTTGCCAAATTCCAGAGTTCTTCGAAATGGGAAGAAGCACCGATGCACCCGCAGGCCGGCGGTCCCGGGTTCGAATTTTTGTTCGCGGGCGTGCCGGAGCCGGTTGACTATTACGTAGAAGCGGCAGGCGTGCGTTCCGCGCAGTACCGGCTCAATGTTATCGATTTGCCGGAAGTGAAGAAGCTGCGCGTGACCTATCACTATCCCGCATGGAGCGCGCTCAAAAACACAGTCGAAGACCCTGGCGGCGACCTGCGTGCGGTCGAGGGTACTGAAGCGGAAGTAAAAGTGGAAACCGATCGGCCGCTCTCGAACGGTTCCTTGGTGCTCGATGACGGCTCGAAGTTCGATTTGCACGACGGCGTGGCGCGCATTCCCATGCAAAAAGACGGCGCCTACCATGTCGCGACCACCGAGCACGGCGAAATGGTGCGGTTAAGCAACGATTACTTCATCGACGTCCAAAAAACGACGCCGCCCACCTTGCGCATCGTGCGGCCGGGTCGCGATGCTAAGGTCAGTCCGATTGAAGAGGTAACGATCTCGGTTGAAGCCCAGGATGATTTCGCGCTCAAGGGAGTCGACCTGCATTATTCGGTCAATGGCGCAAAAGAGAAGACCGTTGCGCTGGGCGGCGCGAGCGGAAAGACGGCGCAGGATTCTACCACACTTTACCTGGAAGATTACAAGCTTGTCCCCGGCGACGTGATCAGCGTCTACGCTACGGCGCGCGACGCGCTGGCAGTCAGCCGCAGTGACATGTATTTCATCGAAGCCCAGCCGTTCGAGCGCGAGTACTCGCAATCGCAGCAGATGGGCGGCGCGGGCGGCGGAGAGAACGAGCCTCCGGCCTCGCAGCGCCAGAAAGAGATCATCGCTGCTACCTGGAACCAGATTAAGACTCCGCCGAAGGAAAAAAACACTGAGGAAGAAAATGCCCGGCTCCTCTCGGGCATTCAATCCAAACTGCGGGATCAGGCGAAATCGCTCGCGCGCCGCATGGCGAGCCGTGAATTGACCGGCACCAATCCGGCGTTCCAGAAATTCGCTGAAGACATGAATCAGGCAGTGGACGCGATGGGCGAGGCTGTCGACAAATTGCGCGCCCGTGCCTGGCAGGGTGCGCTGCCTTCCGAGCAAAGATCCTTGCAGCACCTGGAACGCGCGGAGGCGCTTTTCCGGCAAATTCAGGTAGCGTTCGGGCAGGGCAATGGCGCCGGCAGCGCGCGAGATCTCGAAGGCCTTTTCGATCTCGAGCTGGACCGCCAAAAAAATCAGTTTGAAACGGGGCGGAACTCGGCCTCTCCCGATCAACGGCAGAAAGAGATCGAAGAAGCGCTCGCCAAGCTGGAGGAACTCGCCCGGCGTCAGCAGGAGCTCGCCGGCCAGCAGCGCCAGAACCAACAGGCGTACCAGCAGCGCTGGCAGCAGGAAATGCTGCGCCGCGAAGCTGAAGAGCTGCGGCGCAAAATGGAGCAATTGGCCCGGAGCCAGGCTTCGCAGAACCAGTCGTCTCAAAGCCAGCAGAGCCAGGGCCAGCAGGGGTCGCAGCAGAGCCAGGACCAGCAAGGCCAGCAAACCCTTCAAATGTCGCAGGCCCAGCAATCCGCGGCGGTCAATCGCGCGCTCGAGCGGTTGACTCAGGCGCTGCGCGATATGCAAAATGCCGGCTCGCCGCAGGGACAAGGCTCGCCGCAAACGGAAGCCGAAGCCCGCCGCGCCGCGGAACGTCTGCGCGAAGCCCAACAGATGCTGGCAGGAATCGAGCGAAATCAGGCCGGCCAGGAGATTGATGACCTGGCACGGAAGTCGCAGCAACTCGCTGAAGAGCAGAAGCAGTTTGAAAATCGCATGCGCCAGGCATTCGGGCAGGGCGAGGAGTCACAGCCCAGCCTGCTGCAGCCCGGAACACGACGCAACCAGACCGGCCAGTTGTCCGCCGACCAGGAGAAGCTGCTCAAGGAATTGACGGATCTCGAAGAAAAAGCGCAGAAGGCCGCGCGTGACATGGCGGGCGGACAGCGCTCGGCTTCCAGCAAACTGCGCGATGCGCTGGGCGATCTGCAGAAGCAGGAGCTGCGCTACAAAATGAAATGGAGCCTGGAGGTCATGAGGCGCGGCATGGGTCCCTACGCGTTGATGAGGCAGCCGCCGGTTACCCAGGGCCTCGATCAGCTTCGCGACCGCATCGCCGAAGCGCAGAGCGAATTTCACCGCGGGCAAGGCAGCGGCAGTGATGTCGAATCAGCACTCGCGCGTGCTGAGCAGTTGCGCCGCAGCCTCGAACAATTGAGAAACAATACCGATGGGCGCCAGCGCGGTGAAAACCGCAACGGTCAGACCTCACAACCGGGCGAGCGACGCAGCCAACAAGGTCAGCAAGGCCAGCAGGCTCAGCGGGACCAGCAGTCGGGGCAGGGCCAAAGTGGCCAGTCTCAGAGGATGTCTGGTGAAAACAGCGGTACTCCCGGTCCCGGCGGCGCGCAAGGCGGGACACCGGACGTAAACAATGGTGGCGGCCGGTTCTCCAGTGGCGTCGCGCCTCGCGGGGGTTACGACCCCGCGGTTGCCGAGCGCACGCTACGCGAAGGATTCCGCGACCTCTCGCAAATCGAGCAATTCCTCCGCGGCAATCGCGAGATCCCGAGGGACACGGCGCGCGACATGCTCGACACCCTTCGCGACTTGCGAAATCTCGATAGCACCCGCCTCTCTACGCGACCTGAGCGCATCGATCAAATCATCGGCCAAATGCTCGGCGGAGTCGAGCAGATCGAGCTCGAATTGCGCCGTCTTGCCGATCAAAAACAAAGCGGCAGTGTGCGCAGCGGCGCTTCGCAGCCGGCGCCTCCCGGCTATGCCGACGCGGTCGCCGAATATTTCAAGCGGCTCAGCAAAGACAAATAACTCTTTTAGAATAATTGGTTTACAAACTACCTTGCATCCCTTCAGCAATTGGTATAATCTCTATAGGAAATAAGGACATTTCGCACCGCCATGTCTGCCGTTATTGACGAAGTCCAACTGGTCCGCGAGGAGTTCGATCGCCAGCACGAAAAAACCGTGCGCGAGGAGATCGAGCGCTTCCGCGCCAAGGCGGCGCAGGTGCTGGCAGGACAGATTACCGATGACGAGTTCCGGTCGTTCCGGCTGCGCTTTGGCATTTACGGCCAGCGGCAGGCCGGAGTCCAGATGGTCCGCACCAAGATTCCGAGCGGCATGCTCACAGCGCGCCAACTGGAACAACTGGCGCTGGTCGCCGATGAATTTGGCGGCGGCAAAGGGCACCTGACCACGCGGCAGAACGTTCAGTTTCACTTCGTGCCGCTCACGCGCGTTCCAGATCTGATGCACAAGCTGGCGGACGCCGGCTTAACCACCCGTGAGGCCTGCTTCAACACGGTGCGCAACGTTACGGCCTGCCCGCTCGCGGGACTTTCGCACGATGAAGTGTTCGACGTCCGCCCCTACGCGCGCAAAGTCGCTTATGCGTTTCTTCGCAAGTCCCTGACGGACGCGATGCCCCGCAAGTTCAAGATCACGTTCGACGGGTGCCGGCGCGACTGCACCGCGGCAGCGATCAACGATATCGGTTTGCGCGCTGTGGTCCGCGACGGCAAGCGCGGTTTTCGAATGCTTGTTGGCGGCGGCCTCGGCCCGCTGCCTTCTGAAGCGCAACTGCTTGATGAATTCGTCCCGGAAGAGCGTCTGGTGAGCCGTTGCGAAGCCGTGCTCCGCGTCTTCAACAAGTACGGCAACCGGCAGAACAAGTTCAAGGCACGATTGAAATTCGTGCTGCGCGAGCGCGGCTGGGATTGGGTGCGCGAGGAAATCGATAGAGCTTACGCCGACATCCTGGCAAACGGCGGCATCGCGACTCCGGAGATGGTTCCGGAAGGGTTCGGCGGCTATCAGTCGAATCCGCAGCCGCTGGGGCAGGGAGCGCTTTTGCCGGTAGTGAACGGCAACGGGGCCGGCAATCCGGAATTCGACCGCTGGTATCAGTCGAACGTGCGCAACCAGCGGCAGACCGGTTACGCCTCAGTGACGGTGCGCGTCGACCAGGGTAATCTCACGAGCGGCCAGATGCGCGGGGTGGCGCGGATTGCGGCGGATGCCGGCGACGGCTTGATTCGCGTCATGATCGATCAGAACCTGCTGCTCGGCTTTATTCCGCTGGGCCGGTTGAAGCAGGTGTATGCTGCGCTCGGGGAACTGGGTCTGAATGGCGCGGGTGCGCACGAGATCGAAGACGTCACCACATGCCCGGGCGCGTATTCCTGCAACCTGGGACTGACGAAATCCATGAACCTCGGGGCCGCGCTGCAGGAAGTTGCGCGGCAATATGATGACCCTGCGGTGCGCGAGCTTTCTATCAAGATCAGCGGCTGCCCGAATTCATGCGGCCAGCACTGGATCGCCGATCTTGGTTTCTACGGCAACGCGCGCAAGATCGAAGGCAAAGAGATTCCGTACTACCAGATGCTGCTCGGCGGCGGCTACGATCGCGAAGGCGTCATGCGTTTCGGCCTCGCGGTACAGAGCATCCCGGCGCGCCTGGCTCCGGAAGCCGTCAGACGCGTGCTGGACCACTACGCCGCCCACCGGCGAGACGCCGAGACATTCCGCGAATATGTGATGCGGCACAAGATCGAGTTCTTCCGCGAAGCCATCAGCGATCTTGCCAAGCCGCCCGAAATAGCACCTGAAATGTACATAGACTGGGGCGACGACACCCAGTTCTCGCTCAAGCTCGGCCGCGGCGAGTGCGCCGCGTAGCCCGGCGAGCCTTCACCGCTCAAATCCGCTAGACTCAGGCTGGATGATCTGTGCGCCGCCTATGCGATTCGACCGGTGCGTTGCCGTCATGCTGCTCACGCTGCCCGCGTTCGGACGCGATCGCGTCTGGGACATCGAATTCTTCGGTTACAAAGGCGTCGATGTTGCAGCCGTCCGCCAAGCCCTTCCAGCCCACGAAGGTGATGTTTACGCCCACGACGATACCAAGAACAAGGTGCGGCACGCAGTTTCCGACGCGTTAGGCCGCGCCCCCACTGATGTCCAAGGCGTGTGTTGCAACGGGAACGGAGACTTCGTCCTCTTCATCGGGCTTCCCGGCTCATCGAGTAAGAATTTTTCATACAACGCTGCGCCCGAAGGTGAGGCGCGCCTCTCCGAAGAGATCACGGTCCTCCAGGGTCGCGTAGAACAGGCCTGGAAGGCTGCGGTGCGCAAGGGAGGAGACGGCGCACGAGAAGACGATTCGAACGGCTACGCGTTATCGCAGGATCCCGCATTGCGGGCCTTGCAGCTTAAGGTGCGCGACTACGCTCTCGCGCACGGGAACGAACTGTTGCATGTGCTCGAATCGTCCGCAGATCCCAGACAGCGCCAGACGGCTGCGAATACGCTTGGCTATGCACGCAAGTCGACACGCCAGATCCAAGCGCTGGTACAAGCCGCCCGCGATCCGGATGACGGCGTTCGCAACGACGCCGTTCGCGCTCTCGGCGTTCTGGCATCTGCCGACAAAGAAATGACCAAAAGTGGCAGGCGCAAGTGATCGTCGATGCTGCCGGGCTGGAAAAAGGGCAGCGCGTGATCGAGATCGTGGACGGCGGTTTCCATCATGCGCACAAGCTGCTCGGGCGGAAGGGGAGAGCGCGCGACGAGGTGGTGGTCGGGTTGTAACGCTGGTAGAGCGGCCAGAAGATCACGGGCTTCGGATCGTCGCCGAGCGAAACATACTTGCCGTCTTCGACAACACCGATGATTTCGAAAGGATCATCGCCACGCATTCCCTGACAGATTTGTTTGCCGACGGTATCTTCATTAGGGAACAGGCGCGCGGCTAAGGTCTGGTTGACGAGCACAACTGGTTTTACGCCCTGCCGGTCGTACGGAGTGAAATCGCGGCCGGCGAGGAAGCAGGTCTGCATGGTTGCGAAATAGCCGGGGCTGACCATGTAATAGTTGACGCTGCGGCGGTCGGACAGCTTCGGGATTGGTTTCCTTTAGCGAAGAAGGGCGTGTTGGACTGATCGAGGCCCAAGGGCAGGGAATTGGCGATGGGGGCGGACCGGATTCCCGGCAAGGACTTCACTTTTTCGACGAGGCGCTGCTGGAATTCGTGACCGCGTTCGGCGCTGTATCCATTGAGGCCGAGATCGGAGACAGCGGCGGCGTTCTGGGGATTGAATCCGATATTGATGGTGAGCGCGTGCTGAAGGCTGCGCACCACGAGCACGGTTCCGATTAGCAACACGACCGAGAGGCCGATTTGAGCGGTGACCAGAAGCTCGCGCGGTTGCCAGCGGCGGAGGCGTTCGGTGAGCCCAGCGCTTTTGAGCGAACCGACGAGCTCGGTTTTGGCGGCCGGAAGCGCGGGCGCAAGGCCGAATAGCAGAGTCGTCAGGAGGCCGGCGGCAGCGGTGAAGGCGAGCACCTGCTGATCGATGCGGAAATCCATTTTGATCGGGAAGTCGATGGGCGCACGCCCGGCGCCGAGCAGGTCGGTCAGCCAGCCGGCGAGCAGCAGTCCGGCAATGGCGCCGGCAATCGAGAGTAGCAGGCTTTCCACAAGCAGTTGACGGACGAGGCGCCATTTTCCGGTACCTAAAGCGAGGCGGATGGCGATTTCTTTCCGGCGATCGGAGGCACGGGCGAGAAGAAGGCCGGCGAGGTTGGTACAGGCAATCAGCAGGACCAGGCCGGCACCGGCCATCAGAACCGAGGCGAAACCAATGACCGCGCCGCGGAGCATGTTGCCGATCAGGCCCGGCGGAGACAGCCGAATTTTCAAGCCTTCGACGCTGTTCGAGTGCTCGCGCCCGAGTTGGGCGGCGATGGTGTTGAACTCGGCCTCGGCCCTGGGCGCGGGTCACGCCGCGTTTGAGGCGGCCGATCAGCCAGGAGTTCCAGATATTCCAGTTATCGAGCCACGCATTGCCGGGTTCAATTTGCGGTTCCATCGACATGGGGACCCAGATCCAGCTCGGTTCCGAAGAAGCCGCGCGGCATGACGCCGAGGATGGTGTAATCGAGACCGTTGATTTTGACGGTCGTGCCGAGGACCGCGGGATCGCCTGCAAACCGGCGCTGGCAGCTCAAGTAGCTGATGACTGCGACGGGATGGCCGAGGACTTTCTGGTCGTCAGCGGGAGTTAAGGCGCGGCCGAGGAGCGCACGAACGCCCAAGACTTCGAAATAATTGCCGGAGACTTCATATCCCCAGACTTGGGAACTCGCACCGTGCAGGATCATGCCGACAGGAGCTATGCGGTAAGCGATTAATCTGGCGAGGGAGCGGTTGCGGTCGCGAAATTCTTTGTAGGCGGGGTAGGAAAGGCTGGAACCGTTCTGGCTGTTCAGGAATACCAGTTGCTAGGGATGGCCGTCGGGCAGCGGGCGCAAAATGAGCTGGTTCAGAGCGCTGAAGGTGGTGGTATTCGCGCCGATGCCCAGGGCCAGCGTGAGCATCGCGGCGGAGGTAAAGCCCGGACTTCGCTTGAGGCGGCGAAAAGCGAGGCGGAAATCTTGCAGCAGTAGTCCTTACAGTGCTTCTCGCAATGTACAAGCAGCTTCGGAGTTAACGATTGGATAGGTTCCATGCGGAGGTGGCCGGTTTTGGGATTACGGTGTTCCGGATGCGCGCATGCGGGGCTGCCGGTCAACAGATTAGTGGGTTAACGACACGAACGCCTTTGAAACGGCTGAAATCGCGGTCGGCGGACCAGAGCTCGCGAACGCCGTGCAGGCGGCAGATGGCGAAGATGCGGGCGTCATGGACGGCAGGACCGGCGATGCGGGCGGATTGGACAAGGTGCTTGAGCTCGGGCCAATAGCCCGGAGCTTCGCTGAGCAGTTGCATGGTGGGGCACTCGAACCAGTAGTCGACCTGTTCGAGAGCTTGGGTGAGCGGTGTCGGAACCGGAAAAATCCGCGGATTTGTGACCACGCTTAGAAACTCGTTGATGCAGGGCCAAGGAATGGCCCAGGCGGCGCCGGACTCGGCCAACTCCGCCACGCGCGCATTCGCCGGTTCGTACCACTGGGTTAAATCCCTTCGATGCGCGTACACGAGGATGTTGGTGTCGATGGCGATCAACCGCCACGGCCTTCGTAGATCAGCTCGCGGATGGCGGGCCAGTCAAGCCCTGGAGCCATTCCGGTGCCTTTGAACGACCCATTGCGCAAGCGGAATGGCTTTTTCCTGCTGGGTTTCTCGTCCAAGGTCCGGCGCAGGGAGGTTTCGATGACCTCGCGAAACGTCAGGCCGTGCGCGGAGGCGTATTTCTTGGCCTGGTGGAAGAGCGCATCGGGAATCTCGACCGTGGTCTTCACAATCCCAGGTTACCATAAATATGGGTCATCAAATATGGGTGTATGGGTCAGCCGTTCAGGTGAATAGCGTCCGCCAGACGGTGACAACGAGAGCATGCGCCACCATGCCGGCGCGGATGCTGCCGGCTCTTCGGTAGGCCATGCCGTAAAACCAGCCGGAAATCGCCGCAACCAACGCCAGCCTCCAATTCGGGAAAGCGCGGAACGGCAGATGGGCCGCGCCAAACAGGATGGAGGCAAGTGCAAGAGCGAAGTAAGGGCGATGGGTCCAATCCGTGAGCCACTGCTGCAAAAGGCCGCGAAAGAAAAATTCCTCCGACAACGCGACGACCCAAAGAGCGCCGAAGAAAGTCGCCAGCGTTTTGCCGAACAGGAATGGGACGAAGCTGAAGTGCGCAAGGCGCAGCCAGAGGGAGAGCCCCACGCCCACAGGCAGGAAGTAGAGAAAATAGCGAACGCCAATGACCCATTCGCTCTGGGTGGGAAGAAAGCCGAAACCGATCGGGCCGATGCCGCGCAGTTCGAGCATGACCATGGCGCCGGTGTGAATGAGCATCAGCTTGCCGAGGATATTCAGGTGAATATGAATTGGCGAGAGATAAATGGAATCGAGCACACGGCTGAACACCACGGCAGCGACGAAAGCGAGAAAAAGGGAATCGGTGAAGGGAGACGGACGCAGCGCAACGTACCAGAAGCAAAGGGCGACGGCCAGAGCGGCCAGGTCGAGGAAAGGAATTGCGCGAAACTGGCCGGTAGGGATGCTATAGATGAGATAGGGCAGTACGGCAGCGGCGGCGAGGAGCACTGCGAGCCGGCGGCGAGACAGGCGCGTGCGTAGTTTCTCGCGCACCGTTTCGAATCCGGGCACCAGATAAAATGAATATTCGACGAGAAATGCGGCGATGATGGGAACAGCCGCCCAGAGCGGGATCTGTTTTGCGCGTGCGTACAGAAAGCCGGCGGCGCTCAACCCGATCCATCCGGTCAGCAAAGCCGCCCGGAAAGCGCCGGGCCTGTGGTGCATCGGCATCATTCTAGCACTGGTGTTTGGACGGGCTTTGCGCAGCGAAGAGCCGCCGGCGGATCTGGTGCGCAAGGTGGCGCATATCGAGACCGAGACGCAGGAGGCACGCAGCCACTACACTTACCGGCAATCGGTGACGCTCGAGGAACTCAGCGATCGTGGCGTGCAGGTTGGTCAATATCACGAGGTGCGCGACATTATTTTTTCGCCGGACGGGGAGCGGACGGAGCAGGTCATCGGGCGGCCTTTCGAGACGCTCAAGAACCTGAAGCTGACGGAAGAAGATTTCGCCGATATTCGCGATATTCAGCCGTTCGTGCTGGTGGAAGAACTGCTGCCCATTTACGAAACAAAGTTTAAGGGCGAAGAGACGATCGACGACGCGGATTGTTACGTTCTGCAAGTAAGGCCGCGCCAGATTCTTTCAGGGCAGCGGCTGTTTGACGGGATGCTGTGGATCAAAAAAGATAGCCTGGCGATCATACGGTCGGAAGGGCAGGCGGTTCCTCAAATTCGCAGCATGAAGCAAGAAAATCTGTTTCCACGTTTCACGACGGTGCGCGAGCCGATTGACGGCAAGCATTGGTTTCCGGTTTTCACGCGCGCCGACGACACGCTGGCGTTTCGCACGGGCTTACAGAGAGAGCGGCTGACGATTCACTACAGCAACTACAAGCGGTTCGGGTCGGAATCCAAAATTGAATTTGCGAAGTAGAAACGACGGCTAGGGTAGAGCCTTCACGCGCACGTTGCGGAACCAGGCGCGCGCGGGGCCGTGGCCGAGAAAGCCGATGTGTCCAGTCGTGCGGGCGAGGCCCGGGTGTTTCTTGAGAACCACCGGGTCGGTAATGGAATCGAGATTGGCGTCGACGATGGTGTGGCCATTGAGCTCTACGGTAATCTGGCGGCCGCGCGCGGTGATCTGCTCTGAGTTCCACTCGCCTACAGGTTTCAGAAATCCGGTCTTGGCGGGGACGACGTCGTAGATGGAGCCGTGATACTGGGCAGGGTGAAGCCTGCCGCGATAACGTGGCGCGTCGTGGTCCAGAATCTGAATCTCCATGCCTTGATAAGCGGCGTCGCCTTCGTAGGGAGCGCGAATGCCGATGCCGTTGTTGGCGGCTTGCTCGAGCTTGAATTCGAAACGGAAGACGAAGTTGGCGTATTCCTTTTCGGTAAACAGGTTACCGCCGCCATCGGATGGGCATTCGAGCAGGCCGTTCTCGACGATGTAGCCGTGGCCTTCTTTACCGACCAGCTTCCAGCCGGTGAGATCCTTGCCGTTGAACAGCGTGGTAAAGCCGGGCTCCGCGGCGTACACGGCCAGCACGGCGGCGGCGAAATATACGGCGGCTCGGCGAAACATTCTAGACGTCCACTTCGGCCCATTCGACTACGCGATGCTCGTAGATCGACTTCCGTCCCATCATGGCGGTGAGGGTCGAGATGCGGGCGGATTCAGCGTTATTCAACGGCACTTTCTTCGATCGCGCGTTATCGATAAAAGAGGCGAGCGAAAGGTACGTGGAGTCCTGGCCTTCATTGGGGACTTCGATCTTACGCGCAGCGGCGTCCTTCTCGCGTTCGGTGAACATGGCGTTGGCGATGTCGATGGCCCCGAGCGAGCCGTAGACGCGCTCCTTGATTCCGGAAAAATGCGGCGGATCGAAATAAATGTGGCTGAAGACGAGCCGGATGTCATTCGGGAATTCGTAGATGACGCAGTAATTATCCATGGTGGTGCGGCCTGGCGGCACGTCCTTATACAGATTGATTCCGCCCGAGCCGAAGGCGCGCAGGGGATGGGAACCCGCGGCCCAGACCATGAGGTCGATAATGTGGCAGGCCTGTTCGACGATGTTGTCGCCGGAGCGCGAGCGATCGAAATACCAGAGGATCTGGCGCGGCAGATCGTCGGTGTGGCGATAGGCCTGAAGGAAGAGAACTTTGCCGATGCTGCCCTCGTGGATAAATTTCATCGACGCGGCGCGGTTTGGATCGTGGCGCAGTTGGAAGCCGGCCTGGAAAATTCCTTTGGCGCTTTTGGCGGCGTTGACGACCATGCGGCACTGCTCGGGATTCAGCGCCATGGGCTTTTCGCAATATACGTGCTTGCCGACTTCAAGCGCGGCGATGGCCATTTCCTTGTGAAGGTCGACCGGCGTGGCGATCACGACGGCGTCAATATCTTTTCGGTCGAGCATCTTGCGGAACTCGGTGTAGCCTTCCGGCGAGTTGTCGGCGGCGGTACCGGCATCCACGGCTTTTTTGAGCGCTACAGGATCGATGTCGCAAATGGCGACGACCTTGACGCCCGGAACTTTCAGCATGTGCGAGAGCAGATAGGAACCGCGGTTGCCCACGCCGATGAAGGCGACGCGGACGGTATCGTTAGGCGATTGTGCGGAAAGCAACGCGGCGCTTCCCGCGAGAGCGACGGAGGTTTTGACAAAATTACGGCGAGTAGGAGTTTCGTTAGTCATAAGGGAACTTTTATTGTAGCGGCTGGACGGTTAGGCCGGGGCGTTGGCTGCGATGGCGCGGCCGATCGAGGTCAGCAGAGCGGTTTCTTCGGCGGTGAACGTGCGCGGAGCGCGGTTGGCGATGCCGAGTGCGCCGACGGCGTCCTCATTACGAAGAATGGGCACAACGAGCGCGCCTTCCATTCCGGTGGCGCGGGCGCCGGGGCGTGCATTGCCGCTCGAATCGGTCTGTAGATTACAGACGCTCACCGGTTCCTTGCGCTGAACAGCGAGTCCGGCCATGCCTTTGCCGATCGGGACCAGCTCCACAGCTTTCAAGACAGGCTCTGGAATCCCGGCGCTTGCGGCTTTCAAGTGCAGCACGCCATCGGATTCGAGCAGATGGATGGTCCCGGTATCGGCGCCGAAATGTTCCATGGTTAAACGGAGAACCTGGTCCAGATTGCGCGCGGCCAAGGCGGATCGGATTGGTTCAGGCAACGTCATTTGCGGCGCGTGAGATTTTCGAATAGAAACAGGCCGCTTTTGCCGCCGACGGCGAAGTCCAGGTCGCCATCGCCATCGATATCCACGACAGGAATCTGCATGCCGCTGCCGGTGCGCGTGCTGTAGTCAATGACGTGCTTGATCCATTCGATCGTGCCATCGGTGTCCTTCACGTACTCGTACCAGTAAATTCCCAGCGGCTCGCGCTCGCCGGGATCGTGGCCGTTGTGCGCCATGAAGCGCTTACCGGTGAGGAAATCCATTTTGCCGTCACCGTTGAGATCAACCATAGTCATGGCGTGCGCCTGCGACCAGCTATCGTCGATGCGGTGCTTGGTCCACTTGTTTCCGGGGCCGTGTTCCAGCCAGAAGACGCCGTAGTTGTGGGCGTTGGAGGAGACGACGTCGTTGCGGCCGTCGCCATTAATGTCCAGCACGTACATGAAACCGACGGCATCGAGATCCCAATCGGGATGCCACTTCCAGGCGTCTGAACGCGGATTGGGAGGCGCTTCGAACCAGCCTTTGGGCGTGAGGATATCGGTGCGGCCGTCGCCGTTGACATCGCCTGCGCCGATGCCGTGGCCGTAGCTGTGCGGGCTGACGACGTGCCGGATGAAAGACCGGTTTTTCAGCTCGTACCAGGCGAGCGGCGCTTCGGCCTGGCCGAACTGCGGGAGCAATTCCTGTTTCTTGCCGTCGTTGTCGATGTCGACAAGGAAGGTGAACTCGACCGACCAGCCGTTTTCGATCGGGTGCTCTTTCCAGTCGCCGATCCCGCGGCCTGGATTTTGCATCCAGTAAAGTTTTTTTGTGAAGTAAGAGCAGCTTACGATGTCAGGAGCGCCGTCGCCATTGACGTCGATGGGCAGGTCGCTGAAATTATCGATGTAGTTGTCGCTGTAACTGATGGTGCGGAAGTGGTGCTTGGTCCAGCGCGGGCCCTCATACCAGTTTTCGCCGGAGACGATGTCGAGCTTGCCATCGCGATTAATGTCAGCAATAGCGCAGGTCTCGTTGGCGCCGAGATCGATGGTGTGCTTTTCAAAGGGAATGTCCGGAGTGCGCACGATCGACCATGCGACGGCAGCGAGGGCGGCGGACACGAGGCAAAGGGCAAGGATCAACCATCGGCGCATGCGGACGATTTTACCGCGTTTAGTTTTGATCGCAGGGCGATTGAGGGGGCTAAAGGGCTCTCCACAGCCAAATACGCTTGGCAAGGCTCCAGTAGTCTTTCGAGGCCTGGTATTCGTCGGAAAACTGTGTGCCGTCCCAGAGATCGAAATGGCCGGTGGCATTGGAAAAATGAATATCGAAGCCGAGGATGCCCTTGATCGTTGAGAGGGAGCTCTTGTCGAAAGAATCGCCTTCCTTTTTCTTCATGTCGAAATCGGGCTTGCCCAACACGTGGTCCAGCCAGGCGTGCAGCTCTCGTACGCGGAACGCATAACGCTTGCCGTCGCCGCCCTTCACGGTGTGCAGACCGGCGAACCTGGCAGGAATGGGGAACGCATTGTAGTTCAGGGTCCGGCTCATGCGGATGGCGCAGGTATTGACGATCCAGTCGTCATCGACGTTACCGCCGATGAGCGTCTTGACGGAATCCGTCGTCGGGTAGTTCATGTAATCGGGATATTGATCCCAGAGCGCCGAGTAGCTGTGAAGCTTTGCCATGGATGGTTCCTTCGTTATTCTTTGGCGTCGAGGCGAAAAACGAGCGACGCTCCGCAGGGCACCCAGGAAAGCGGCCGCACGTTGGGATGGCATGTAGGATCGACGGGCTCCGGTTTCACGCGGTTCCACCGGCAGCGCATCACCGCTTCGGCGGAATCCAGCGACACGCGGTAGCCCAGAGTGTCGAAGAATGCGTCGAGTTCGCGATAGAGCGCATGGTTGGTAAACAGATCCTTGAGCGCTGCACCGGCAGCGCCTTCGAGCGACTGGCCTGTTTTGGGGTTCCATTTCCCGGAGCAAGCGGCGGCGGCGGCAATGCGACCGCCGAGTTCCGGATAGAGGCCGACGGTCAGCCGGTAGTCCTTTCTGCGGCCGTATTTCTCAAAAAGCTCCTCGACGAGCGGTTTCCAGAGTTCGATGCGCTTGGTCATGGAGAGAAGCGCGTGCCGGGTTGCGGGATTCGGAACAATGCCGAGATTCAGCACGCCGGTCTTTTCGTGAAAGATGAGGGTGGCCTTATGGCCGTCCTCGGTGCGGAACAAATGAATCGCAGTTTTGTCGAGAGGTTTCGGCGGTTGCGCGTTAGCCGGGCCCGGAATCGAGATAGCCAGCCATGCCGCGGCAGCCACCCGCACGATGACTGCGATAAAATGCCGCGTCATGCGGACGATTTTACCGCTTTTGCTTTCACTGACCGCCGCGCGCGGCGCTATGCACTTTCGGGCGCAGGAGATCCAACGTGATTTCGGCGTGGTTTACGCGGTGCTCGTGGCAGATATTAACGGCGACGGCAAACCAGATATTGTGGCAATCAATCCGACGCAGGCGGTGTGGTTTGAGAATCCGACCTGGCAGAAGCACGTGATTCTCGACGGTGCTACCAAGCCCGACAACGTCTGCATGGCAGCGGCGAATATCGACGGTGACGGCAAGCTGGATCTGGCGCTCGGCGCCGACTGGCATCCGTCGAATACAACGAGCGCGGGTTCGCTGCAATGGATCGGACGGGATCGCGCGGCGCCGGATGGTCCATGGAAACTGACGCCGATTGCAGAGGAGCCGACCCTGCACCGGATCGGGTGGGGCGATGTAGATGGCGACGGCAAGCCGGAACTGATTGTGGCTCCATTACACGGGCGGGGCAACAAGGGTCCGCAGTGGGAGGGGCAGGGGTCGCGTATTCTTGTGTTTCACGTCCCGAAAGATCCGGCGCAGGATGCGTGGCCCATGGAAGTCGCCGATGATTCTTTGCACATCGTGCACAATTTTCTGATCGCGGATTTCGATGGCGACGGGCAGCAGGACATCTTCACCGCCAGCCGTGAAGGCGTGCACGTTCTGACGCGAAATCCGAATGGCCAGTGGACCAAAACAAAGATCGGCGAAGGCGCGCCGGGCGAGATTAAGATGGGGCACATGGCCGGTAAGCGGTACCTAGCGACGGTCGAGCCGTGGCACGGGAACTCGATCGTGATTTACGAGGAACACGCAGAGTTGTGGCCGCGGCAGGTGATTGAAGACAAGCTCGCGGGTGCTCACGCGATCGGCTGGGGCGATTTCGATGGCGATGGCAACGATGAGCTGGCGGTGGGATGGCGAGAGAAGAATTACGGAGTGGCAGTCTACAAGCGCGCGGGTGACGGCTCGTGGTCGAAGATGATGGTCGATGATGGCGGCATGGCGGCGGAAGACCTTGCCGTGGCGGATTTGAACGGCGACGGGCGGCCGGACATTGTAGCGGGAGGACGCAAAACCGCGAACATCAAAATATATTGGAACGAAAAGTAGGCCTTACGGCAGCAGAGCGGGGATGCCGGTTCTGCCGGTTTCGAGCTCTTCGAGCAGCAGCGTAAGGCGCGATGCAGCGTTCACCCTTCCTCCGAAGCGCAGCTCGTTATAGGCGGCGGTTAATTGATCCACCAGCATGCCGGTTTCTGCGGGAAGGGAAGCCGCGAACTCCCGCGGGGTAAACCACGCCGGTTTCTGAAAGCCTCGGCGGCGCAGAATGTCGAGCATGCGCGCGTAGAGCAGCGTGGCATCGCTCGACGAGGCCCGCCCGTCGCGCACCCGGCGAACGCGGTGGAGTACGTGAAGGGCGCGCCAGGCGCGAGGTCCGAGCATAGCGCCAGCTATCGAGAGCAGCACGATGGCGACTAAAGGTGCACCATATTCAGCCGCCCAGCGGTGCGCGCTCGCCCGCCATGCGGTGACCATGTCGTTCCAGGTGTCGAGCCAGCGCATACGGACGTAGCGGCTGGAGTTCTGCATGCGCTCGGCGAGCACCAACTGGCGGTTCAAATCGTAGCGCAGCACCCAGTCCTGCCACAGAGTATCGGCGGCGTCGGCCCACATAGCGAGTTTGGTCATCAGGCCGCTCGCAGGCGGATTGGGATCGGGCGGCGTAGGGTCAAACGTGGTCCAGCCACGGCCCTTGAGAAACGCCTCGACCCAACTGTGTGCGTCGGAAGCTCGGACGACGTAGAGTTTGGTGATGGGATTCAATGTGCCGCTTTGAAAGCCATTAACCAGCCGCGCCGGAATGCCGATAGCGCGCAGCATGACGGTCATCGCCGAGGCGAAATACTCGCAGTGACCCTTTTTTCGCTCGAACAAGAAATTGGCGATGGGATCTCTGGCTTCATGCGACGGAAGTTCGAGCGTATAGCCGTAGGAAGTGCGGAGATGCTTTTCGATCGCGCGCGCGCGCTCGTCATCCGAGCTCAGGCCTACAACTAAACTTCCTGCGAGCGCCCGGACGCGCGGATCAAAAGACGGCGGCAGCTCGAGATCCTGCTCCCGCACCGCGGGAGACAGTGTTGCGCTGTTCGAATCCAACGGATTCTCGGCCACGCTATAGACCGAGTAGCGAAAGTTATCGGGCGGCACAAAACCAAGCCGGAGATTATCGTTTGGCCCGCGGATCAGGGAAATTTTCGGCGGCAGGCTGACGTGTTCGGCCATGCGGTCGACAAAGATTGCATCGGAGTCAACGGCATTGAGCGTGACTTCATAGACGAAATGGGCGCCCGTGCGGCGGTTGTCGGTTACTTGAACCCACTCGTTTTCGGAATGCACCCGCTGGCCGCGGCCGCGAGCGTTCGTCCAGCGCTTGCCGTCGAACTGGCTTAGTGCGATTCCGCGCCACCTGAGGTTTCCGGGGAACTCTGGATTCACGGGCCGGATGTGCATAACCGCGCTCGAATCGTTTTTAATCGTTCCGATCTGATCGAGCGAGACCTCGCTGGAAAATCCAGGTAGATGGATGCGGCGGGAAATCATCCGGCTGAGGACAGCGTTCGGGCTGCGGGGCAGCAGGAAAAACAAGCCTGCCGTGAGGATTAGAATGCCGCAGGTCAACAGCGTTGCCAGTCCGGCCAGGCGCGGATGAAACCGCCGCAAACCCGAACGGGCGATCTGGTGAGGTTTCTGCATGGCGCGCCGGATCTCCGCGCTGGTGAAGGCGGCAACTGCAGAAAGCAGATAAAAACCCAAAAAAACCAAAAAACTGAGGCTCGCGGAAAGAATTGCGGCGGCGAGAATTTCCAAAAACGCGATCACCGCCGTATAGAGATAATCGCGGTTCGTGCGCGCGGTAAGAATCTTTACGACCGCCAGAAAAAGCACCAGGTGGAGCGTGGGCTCGAAGAATTCGTGGGAAACAAAGAAATAATCGATCGGATAGAAGCCAATAAACGCGAGAGTGACAATGTTGATGAGGCGGTCAGAAATCTGGAACCGCAGCACTCCGGTGACGAGCAGCGCCCGCAGAATAAGGCCGCAACCGGTAAGAACGATGGTCGGAGCGTCGAGAAAGCCGGACCCGGCTACCGCCAGATAACCGCTGGCAACTAATCCCCATAACGAAAGCTGGAAGAAGCGCTCGACCGAGAGCTGGGGGTTGATGCCGGTACGCACCACATTTTCATTCTAACCTGCGGCTCGGACCCGCCCGTTTCACTCCACCTTGGGGCGCCGGCGATGCCAGTCTGTAACGGTCTGAAATGCTTTGCCCATTGCCAGCAATGTGTTTTCCGAGAAGGCCGGGCCTACGAGCTGAATTCCAACCGGCAGACTATCGGCGAAGCCGCATGGCAGCGAAAGCGCCGGCAATCCGGCAAGGTTGCCCGCCGGAATCAGGGCGCTCATGCCGGGATCTTTGGGCGCCGGGTGATCTGCGGTGTGCCGGTCAAGTGGTTCGCTGATTTTGGGAGCGGTGCCATAGCGGGCGGGAGCGAGCAAGACGTCTACGCCGGCAAATAGCACGCGAATCTTCTGCTGCGCCAGCCTGCGGATGCGCATGGCTTTGAGATAATCCTTGGCGGAAATATCGAGCCCGGCTTTAAGACCCGCAATCTGCTTGGCGTCGGCAAGCTCGCCGACCTTCCCGCTAGTGGTCAGCGGCTCGAAAACGGACGAGCCTTCCGCAGATATGATCGTGCCGGTCAGCGCGCCGTAAGGCATATCAGGCAATTTGACCTCCACGAGTTGCGCACCGGTTTGGCGAAACGCGGCAAGCGCCTGCTCGAAAACGGGCCGCGCAGGCGGCGATGCATGTTCAGAAAAATCCACCGGCGCGTAGCCGATGCGAAGGTCCTTCGGCTGGCGATAGTACTGCGGGGTGTAATAGAAGCTCTTGTGCGCCGAGCCGGGATCCTTGGAATCGCCGCCGGCCATCTCTGCCAGGGCCAACCCGCAATCGTCCGCCGAATGGCACAGCGGCCCTAGCTTATCCATGGTCCAGGAGAGCGCCATGGCTCCGTGTCGGCTCACCAGCCCGTATGTCGGACGCAGCCCGGTGACGCCGCAGAATGCGGCCGGCGTAATGATCGAGCCGGAGGTTTCCGAACCGATCGCAAACGGCACGAGGCCCGCCGCCACCGCGCTCGCCGATCCGCTCGATGAACCGCCTGACCAGCGTGCGCGGTCCCAGGGATTCAGTCCGGGCCCGAACATCGACGCCGCCGCAGAGCGGTAGCCGCCGCCACCTGCGAGCTCCACCATGGCGAGCTTGCCGATAAGAACGGCGCCGGTCTTGTTCAGCTTTTCGAGAACGGTGGCTGCGTAATCGAACACCTGCCCTGCATAGGGACGGGCGCCCCAAGTCGTGGGTACGCCGGGCCAGGCCAGCAGATCTTTCGCTCCGAAAGGAATACCTTGCAGCGGGCCGCGGTAGCGCTGGCGCTTCAGCTCCTTATCGACTTCGTGCGCGCGGCGGATGGCCTGCTCGGTGAGCGGCAGCGCGAGAGCGTTATAGCGCGGGCCCAGCCGCTCCAGCCGCTGCGCAAAGGCGCGCACCAGCTCCACCGCGGTAAATTCCTTGGCCACCAGTTTGGCATTCAACTCCGCGATGGTAGCGAAGAAGATATCGTCGTTGAATCCGGCCATGGCGGCTCAGGCCTTAAATTGAAATGCGGGCTCGGTAGACATCGGCAGTTCTACCTTCGCCAGAGCTTCTGCGTTCTTCTCGATCTGTTCCTTTGCAGCGGTGGTCAGATCTGCAGGCGGGCTTTCGGCGGGCAGCCTGCGCAGCGTAGCGGCTGAGCCGAGCGCTGCCGCCAGCTCGCGCCGTGTGATTTTCATTTGCATGATTTCTGCTCCAGAGCTTCGCACGCGGCCTTTTCCATCACCGCCCGCGGAGCGGATTCTCCCGTCCAGATCTCGAACTGGCGGACGGCCTGCTCGACGAACATTTCCAGACCCGGCACCACTATTTTCCGCTGTTCACGGGCGCGGCGGATGAGCGTCGTTTCGACCGGGTTGTAGACCATATCGAACACGATATCGGCCGGAATCCTGCCGTCGAAAAAACATTCATTGACATGCGGAAACATGCCAAGCGGAGTCGCGTGAACCAAGGCATCGAAGTGACGTTGCTCGATCTGCTCGCGAAGCAGGGGCTCCGCCCCACAAAGCCGGGAAAGCGCGCGGACGCGATCGGGATTGCGGCCCACGATGGATACCTTGGCTCCGGCATCGATCAAGGCGCAGGCTGCACCGCGGGCGGCGCCGCCGTTGCCGACGATCAATATCGAAGCCCGCGACGGCCGCAGGTGCTTCGCGAGCGGCGCCAATACCGATGCTGCGTCCGTGTTGGCGCCCCGCCATTTGCCGGCCTTTCGCCAAACCGTGTTCACCGCGCCGATACGGCGGGCCTGCGGGTCCACGACATCCAGATAACGGATGACTTTCTGCTTGTGCGGAATGGTTACGCTGAACCCGGAGACCGGCACTTTATCGGCAAGGGTGAAAAAATCCCGCAGGTGCAGCGGCGACACCAGGAAAGGCAAATAGACGGCGTCAATGCGGCGAGCCTGAAAACCACGATTGTGAACGGCGGGCGAAATGGAGTGAAGAATCGGATCGGCGATCACACCGTACACTTTTGCTTGCCGGGAAATTTTCTCGATGCGGTAGAGATGCCGCAACAACCGCGCGCTCACCTGCCCGGACGCCGTGCCGCTCGCGGTAGTAGGGGCAGCGTAGGTATACAAACCGCCGAAAGCCGGCGAAAGCACCCGTGTCGGAAAACCCAGCTCACCCACGGCCAGAACGATGAGCGGGGTGCGCGGGTGCGTACGCGCCAGCGCCAGGACCCGCGCGTTGTCCGAGGGTTTGCGTGCTGCGCTGACGATCTTATAGGCGTCGGCCGGCAACTGCGTCATGCGCTTCCAAACGGCATCGAGCTGCGGCGTGGTTTCAAAATTGTGGTACGAGATAATGATTTGCGCGCGCCCGCGAAAGGCGCTAAGTTTTTCGGCCGCAACCTCGGCGGTTTCAATTTCTAGATCCACTGCTTCGGCTCCCGCATACACCGCGGCATCGAGAATCCGCAACTGATCCTCTACGCTGCCGTTGAACTTGCCATGATTCTGATGGCGCCGGCACGTTGCCAGAACGATGCATTCCGGATGCTGCTTTAAAAAATCACGGATAACTTTGACGCCGTCCTCAGGATTATCGAGATAATCCAGCCGGAATTCCAAAAAACTTTCGCCGTGATCCGCTTCCTGGCGCGCATGCTCCAGCAGCGTGGACGCATCCGGCAATCCAAGAGCGATACAAATGCGAGGGAACGGCCGTTTCTGCGCCATGGCCTTTCGCGAGGTACTTAGAATATCACGCGGGGAACGTTACGAAACTGCCGTGGTCGTGGCTGCCTGAAGCCGTGCCTTCCACGCATCCAGAATGGCCGCAGTGGCGGTAGCGCCGATGCGCGATGCACCGGCCTGGTAAGCTTCCAGCGCTTTCTCGAGCGTGCGCACGCCGCCCGCAGCTTTAACACCGACCCGTTCCGGTGAGTGGGCCCGCATCAGCTTCAAATCTTCTACCGTGCACCCGGTTTCGGCAAAGGCGGTCGAGGTCTTGACGAAATCGACTTCCGCCCGGGCACAGATGCGGCACGCGACGATCTTCAGTTCATCGGTAAGAAACGCATTTTCCAAAATTACTTTCAGCAGCGCGCCCTGTTTATGGCACTCCTCGGCGGCTTGCAGAAGCTCCATTTCGACGTATTGGAACTGGCGCGAGAGCAGCTTCGAAATGTTGAGCACCATGTCGACTTCTTGCGCGCCGCGCCGAAGCACGTCGCGAATCTCGTAGAGCTTCACCGCTGTCGTGGACGAGCCGTGCGGGAAACCGGCCAGGCTGCCGACCTTTACGCCCGATCCCTGAAGCACCCGGACTGCGAGTTCGACATCGCACGGCCGGACGCTCACGGCCGCCACCTGATAACGGTTAGCCAGCTCGCAGCCTGCGGCCACTTGCTCGTCGGTGAGCTCGGGCCGCACCAGCGAGTGGTCGATCATTTTGGCAAGATCCTGATAGGTTTTTAGCGGCGGTCTGGCTTCGGTCGGGTTCTGATCCATAATGTTCCCCATTGTCTCAATTGCGTGCGAATATCTTTAGCTCCGGCGAACCAGTCTTCGTGGTGGAAGTGGCCGAAGTTCCCGGCGCCCTTTTCCTTTTCATCCAAGTCGCCCAGGGCGATATTCAGGCCCATCGCGCGATCGCCCATCTCGACCGAATAGAATTTTCCAGGCTCAATTTCGAGACAAGGATCGAAACTGACGGCCCATTCAATAATGTAGCCCTTCCCGCCCGGCTTGGGTTTTGCGACCGCTTCCTGCGCTCCGGAGAGAATCCAGCGCTGATACGTGCGCCATGCCGCAGCGCGCGAGCGCGGCTCACCTTCGAGCAGGCCACCCGTCCCGACACCGCCCTTACGCGACTTCGTCACGTTGCAAACCATCTGCCACGATGAGCCATTGCCGGCCGCTTCTTCGTCTCCCACCCAGTGGTTGGATGCGTTGATCAGCAGTTCCATTTCATCGCCGAACCATGGATAACCGCGGCGGCTCAGCTCGTGCGCGTGCCGGTTCTCATCCGGCAGCCACCGCGGCGTGTCGATGCCGTAGAGCACGTCGTCGGTTACGTCGAAGGCGAAGTAGAGCCGCCGGCCATCGTGCTTCACATACCCGCGGAGAGATAGATCTTGCGGATCGGTCGTGCGGCTGAACTGCGGAACCCAGTCCGACACTCCGAAGAATTCGGTAGCGTCGTCCCACTCTCCCGGCGAGATCTTGCCATCGAGAACCGGCGTCGTGCCGCGAAACGCCTCGAGCGTGCGCGGAAATTCGCCTGCATCGAGCGCCGCCGTAACGGCGCAGATTGCCGCCGCGGAAATAGACAGCAGCTTCAAAACCATTAAGGGGCGCGATCGGATAGGAAACAACGGGAGGGAGTTCTAGCGCCGCTTCCGGGAGGCGGAGGAGGAGGCCGAAAGGCCCAGGGAGCGGAGCTGGGCCTTTGCCTTGGTAGCAGCATCGCTGCTGGGATAACGGCGGATCACTTCATGAAATTCCTTGGCGCCATCCATGCGCCGGTCTAGCTTCAAAAGCGTCCGGCCTTTCATATAAAGTGCGTCGGGCGTTTTGTTGTTGGCGGGATATTTCTCCAGAACCATGTCGAACGCCGATAGCGCCTTGTCGAATTCGCCCTGTGAAAAGTGAATATCGCCGATCCAGAACTGCGCAGCCGGAGCCAGCGACGAATCGCTGTAATACTTGACGAAGTCGCTGTACTCCTGCAGCGCCAGATCGGCTTTGCCGCCCAGCCTGTCGCGGTTGGCATTGGAATAGAGAACGTCGCCCGAAATCGGCGGTGGGCTGTTCGATGCGGTCGGTCCCGACCCGGTCGGCGATGTGCTCCCGGGAGGAGGCGCCGCCGGCGTTTGCATGGTGCGCACGGCGTTGCTGAGATCGATGATTTGTTGTTCCAGTTTGCCCAGCCGCGCTGTCACATCCGCCATGGAATTGCGGACCTCGGTGAACTCGGTAGTCATCTGGTCGACTTTAGCGCCGGTATTGGCGATGGGAGCAACGACTTCCTTGCCTTGCTGTCGTAGCTGCTCCTGAATGGCGCCCTGCAGCCCGGCTACCGAATTGCTCGCCTTGCTGGCCGAGTCGGCTGCCTGCTGGACCAGCACCTGCATAGCGGCCATTCTCTCGTCGAACGAACGCTGCAGATTGCGCACCTGGTCCTGCAACTGCGCCACATCTCGTTGCAGTTCGACGATTTCCTTGCTGGCCGCCGGGCACAAAACCGGGAAAGCCAAAACAGCGGGCAATAAAAGGCGGCGGAATTTCATGCGTGCCTCCTGTTCTGAGAGTAGGACACCTGCCCGCGGCTGTCCATGAGCCTCGGCACACCCGCGGACAGGCGCCCTAACGGATTTGACGTTACTGCGCGGTTACGAAGTGCGCATGGCGATTGCGTTGCCAGCATTCTTCGTTGGATTCCGTACAAACCGGCCGTTCCTTGCCGTAGCTGATGGTCTTCAGCTTGTCGCCTGGAACGCCCAGTTGCACCAGGAAGTCCTTGGCCGAGGTCGCGCGGCGGTCGCCCAGTCCGAGGTTGTACTCGGCCGAGCCTCGCTCGTCGCAATGCCCTTCGATGGTGATGACCGCGTTCGGAAAGTCGGCGAAAATGCGCTTCAAGGCGTCGGCATCGCTGGTGAGCACGGCGCGCGCATCGTCGCGGATGTCGCTCTTGTCATAATCGAAGTACGCATCCTTGACCTCGCGAGCCAGCCGCTGGTCGAGTGTTTCGGTCACTTTGGGCGCCGGTGGTGGCGGCGGTGGCGCCGCGACGGTCACCGTTACGGATTTAGTAGTGTTCCCGCCCGGACCGGACGCGGTCAGGGTGTAAGTTGTGGTGTCGTTGGGGTAGACACTGCGGCTGCCGTTGGCCTGCACTGTGCCGACTCCGTTGTCGATCGACATCTGCTCGGCATTGGCCACGCTCCACTTTAGCGTGGACGATTGGCCGCGCTCGATCGAAGACGGTTCAGCCGAAAATTCGTTGATCACCGGCGCCGGCGGCTTCGGCGCTTCGGGCGGCGCTACTGCCGGGGGCGGTGGTGGTGGCGGTGGCGGCGCTTTCTTCTTGCAACCCGAAGCGAACGCGACCAAGGCTACCAGAACAATTGCGATCCAGATGACGCTCCATTTCCGTTTCAACAACATGATCCTTGCCTCCAGAACTTTTTTCGAGAACCAGTTATTTTCCCCAGACGGGTGTTTTGTTCTTGCCTTGCGTGGTCAACTGGCGCAACTGAGTTCCGTTAGCCAGCATGGTCCAGATCTGTTGCAATCCACTGCGCGTCGACATGAACACCAGGTGCCGGCCGTCCGGCGCCCAGCTCGGGTTTTCGTTGCGCCCCTCGCTGTGCGTCAGCTGATCAAACCGGCGCGTGGCAACATCCATCAAGAAAATATTGAAATTCCCGGTCGCATATCCCCGCGTCCAGGCGAAAGCAATCACCTCGCCGTTGGGATTCCAGGACGGATTGGAAGCCTCACCCTCCCCATTCGTGAGCCGCTCGACCCCGGTCCCGTCGAAGTTCATCCGGAAAATCTGCTGTGGGCCTGAGCGCCCGGAAACGAAAACGATATCGTTGCCGGTTTTAGGGTTCACTTTCGGCTCCACCTCGATGGCGCGCGAGGAGGAAATCCGCCTGAGATTGCTCCCATCCAAATTCACAACGTAGATCTGAGCGTACCCGCTGGCGGACGAAGAATACAAAAGCTGCTTTCCGTCCGGCGTGAAATCAGGCGTTGCATTCATCGACGCCTTCTGGTTATAGAACGGCAGGCGCCGCCCAGTCTCCGTAGAGAGTATAAATATAGCAGGATTTCCGTTAGCGTAGCTAGTAAAAGCTATTTTTGTGCCGTCCGGCGATACCGCCGGCATGATGGAAATTGAGTTAAACCGGGTTAGCTGCTTCTGATTGGAGCCGTCCGGATCCATCGACCAGAGTTCCTGGTGCCCGCTCCGGTCGGAAACGAAATAAATGTGGCTGCCGAATAAGGACGTCCCTCCCCAGTGGGCCAGAATATCGGCGGCAAACTCGTGGGCCACTTTCCGCGCCCCCGCGTCATCCACGGTTCCAAAATAGCGTTTACCTAGGATCTGGGCGTTTGCGAGATTGGGTTGCGCGACATCGTAAAGCCAGCCGTAAAGCACCAGCGCGCCGTTCTGTTCGGCGGTGTACCCGATGGTCAGAAAGTTCGCATTTACCGGTGGCGAAGACCAGTCGGAAAGCCATAAGCCCCCCGCCGGAGTCCCGGGCCTGGACGGCTGGCGGAAGTCTTCGGGCCGCTGCGGCACCTGGAGCGGGTACATGCCCTTGGGCGCCATGGTCAATAAACCCGAATTCTGCAGATCGCCGAAGAGCGTCTCATTGAAAGCGCCCATCAACGGCGCTGTTGCTCCTGACCCGCGGAAATCCGGCACGGCAATGACCGGTACTTGACCGCCGGTGATCTTGATATAGACATCCTGCCCATAAAGCGCGGCCAGAAGGCCGGATAGGATGAGAAGAATTAGTGCTGCCAGAGATATTTTTTTCATCGCTTTAGCTCAAACGAGAATTCGATCGAGGCGTCACTTCTCTCGTAGCCCGCCGGCAACGGCGGGAACGGAGCTGCGTCGGCGATAGCCCGCTGCGCCGAGAGATCGAGCGCCAGGTTCCCACTGGTTTGCGCCAGGCGCACGCCGGTAACCGAGCCGTCGCGGCGAATGGAGAAGGTAACGACAACCGGCGGCGCACTCCGAATGCGCGGGTCCACATCGCCGGTACGCCATTTTTGCGCCACTTTCTGCCGGATCAGATCGACGTAGTAGCCGAAACGGTTGCCGAATGGCGAGCCGGGGCCCACACCCACTCCGCCCGCGCCCGCCTGGCCGATCAGCGGGCTTACCAGCGCCTGGCCCGTCTGGCTGTAAAGCTGATTCGGCCGGTCCACTTGCTTTTCGCGATACTTGTTCGTGCTCGCGGCCTTGCGCGATGGCTTCTTAGGCGCCGTGCGGCTCGGAATTTCAATAGCGTTCGGCTCCGGGGCTTTGACCTCCGGCTTCGCTACTTTTTCCGGCTTGGGCTCGGGAACCTCGGATTTGGTGTCGTTAGCTACCGGGTTGACAATCCCGCCCCGCGTGGGTAGCGGCACCTGCCCGACCACGTTCACCACCATGGCGGAGCCCCCTCCCGAATTGCGGTCGCCCCAAAATTCGCGCTTCCCCGACATCACCGAGAGCCAGACGATCGCGGCGAACACCGAAACGTGCAGCGCGAGCGACCCTACCAGGGGCCGCTTGAGCGAATCCGGCTGATCCAGGATGTGGACGTTCGACGCCATCACCGGCCTCGTTTTTCGGCTGAATCCTCCGGCTGCGTTACGACATTGACCGTAATTTTGGCTTCGTTGAGCTCGCTCATGACCTGCACGATGGGATCCCAGGTGGTGCCTTTATCCGCCCGCAGATAAACGGCCTGCCCGGCGAAACGCGATTTGAGAATGCCCCCGAGCGCATGGATGTTGACCGCCTTATCGTTCAGGTAAAGATCGCCGTCGCGCGTGATGTTGATCACTGGCAGTACCTTGGCGCTGTCGCGCACCTGTCTCACCTTGGGTACATCGACTTCAATGCCGAACTCCATCACGTGTGCGGTCATCATGAAGATGATCAGCAGCACCAGCACGACATCGACGAACGGAGTGACGTTGATTTCCGAGAGCGCGGGCGCACCGTGAAAACGCCGCCTTCCCGGCGCACCGCCGCCGTTCACGCTGATAGCCATGGCCCCTCACTCTCCGTAGCTTCGATCGGTCAGATTCAGGAACTCGAGCGAAAAATCGTCCATGCGCGCTCCGATTTCCTTGATGATGTTGCCGAAGTGGTTATAGAAAATGGCCGCGGGAATCGCCGCCGCCAGGCCTACCGCGGTGGCGATCAGCGCCTCCGAGATGCCCGGACCCACCGCGCGCAGGCTCGAACTGCCCTGCTGCCCGAGCTGCTCGAACGCGCGAATGATGCCCAGCACCGTCCCAAACAGCCCGATGAACGGGCTGACCGAAGCGGTGGTGGCGAGCCATCCCATGTTGCGTTCGAGCTTCGCCAGTTCCTCGCTCGTCCCCAACTGCAGCGTGCGCTCGAGCGTCACTTTGTTGCTGACCTTCCCCCGCTGCTTCAGTTGCCGCGCCACTTCTTCGTAGCCGAAGTCGAACACTGCAACCAGCGGCGACGGCCGGAACTGCTCGCTGGCCACCATGACGGCGTCCAGCCCGTTGGCCTTTCGGAATGCGCGCAGAAAACGATGATCCGCCCTCCGTGCCCGGCGAAACGTGCTCCACTTAGCGAAAATGATGGTCCAGGAGAAGATCGAAAAGAACAATAAAATCACCAGCACGCCCATCGTCAGGGGCGTCGACCGGTTGACCATTTCCCATATATCTACTTGCAGCAATAGTGCCGGTATCGCAGAAGCCGTCAAACTTTCTCCTCAATTGCAAATGTAGCATAAGAACCCGTACGAATCGGAGAAATCGCACGTTCCTTCGAACATTTTCTTCCGGAAATGTTTGCGTGTCGCGCGGCATAAGCCGGCTGCGGTTGCCCCGCCGCCAAACCTCGTATAATCGGCTCGATGCTCGTGGAGCTTACGGTCGAAAACTACGCCGTGATCGACCGCCTGCGCGTGCGGTTTCATACAGGCTTGAACCTGCTGACGGGCGAAACCGGCAGTGGGAAATCTATCGTGGTGGACGCGCTGGGTCTGCTGCTCGGCGGCCGCGCCTCGGCCGAAATGATTCGCTCGGGCGAGGACCGCACACGCGTCGCCGGCATTTTTGAAGTGCGGAATAGCCCGGCGCTGCGGGCCGTTCTAGAGCCTGCCGGTCTTGCGCCTGAAGATGGCGAGCTGCTCATCGAGCGCGAAGTGTTGGCGGGCGGCAAATCGCGGGCGTTCGTTGGAAATCGCGCCGCGACCGCCGCGCTGCTCCGCGAGCTTGCGCCCCATCTCGGCGACATCCACGGCCAGCACGACCAGCAGCTTCTGTTCTCGGCGGAAACGCAGCGCGAAATGCTGGATGCCTTCGCCGGATCGGAAAAGCTGGTGGCGGATGTGGCGGATTGTTACGCGCGGCTGCGCGGCGTTGAATCGGAGCTCGGCGAAATCGAGCGCTCCGAGCAGGAAAAGCTGCGCCTGCTCGACCTCTGGCAGTTCCAGCGTCGCGAGATCGAGGGCTTGCATCTTCAGCCTGGTGAAGACACAGCCCTCGAAAACGAACGGCGCGTTCTACAAAACCTGGGCCGGCTGCTCGAAGCCGCGGGCGCTGCCTACGCCGCGCTCTACGATTCGCCCGAATCCGCCTCCGCTCTCGCCCGGCTCGCTGCCAGGAAACTGGAAGAGTTGACGCGCATCGATCCCTCGCTCGCCGAAATACGCGAAAGTCTGAAGCCCGCCGAATTGGCGCTCACGGAGGCGTCCTACGCGCTGCGCGATTATCTCGGCGGTCTCGAAGCCAACCCCGGACGCCTTGAAGAGATCGAATCTCGCCTCGCCGCCATCGACAAAGCCAAACGCAAATATGGCGCGACCATTGAAGACATCCTCCGTTTTTTCGAAGAAGTCACGCGGAACATCGACGCCGTAGAGCACGCCGGCGAGCGCATGGAAGCTCTTCGCGCCGAGCGGAAAAAGCTCTCAGCCGAATATAACGTGTTCGCCGCGAAGCTGACCTCGCGCCGCAGCGAAGCCGCCGCGAAATTGGCGAAACGCGTCGAAGCCGAGCTGGCTTCGCTGGCCATGGAGCACGCCGCATTCAAAATCGAGCTCCGTCCGGCCGAGCCATCAGCTTCCGGCGCTGATGCCGTCGTGTTTCTGGTTTCACCAAACGTAGGTGAAGAACCGAAACCCATCGAAAAGGTCGCGTCGGGCGGCGAGATCTCTCGTATCGCGCTGGCGCTCAAAACCTGTCTGGCCGCTCCGGCAAAAACGGGCGGACCGGCGCGCACCCTCGTGTTCGATGAAGTCGACGCCGGCATCGGCGGCGGTGTAGCGGAAGGCGTCGGTCGTCGTCTAAAAAAGCTCGCCGCGGTCAACCAGGTGCTCTGCGTCACGCATCTCGCGCAGATCGCTTGCTTCGCTGACCATCACTATCTTGTCGAAAAGCGCGAGCAGAAGGGCCGCACGGTGACGGCCATCGAAGAGCTTGATTCCACCGGCCGCACCCGCGAGATCGGCCGTATGCTTTCCGGCGAGAGAATCACCTCCGAGGCGCTCAAGCACGCCGAGCGCCTCATCGCCATGAGCTCGAAGTAGCGCCGCCCGCTAAACTTTTTCCGGCACCACGAACGGCTCGCGGTACTTGCGGGAAATGTAGCTGTTGGCTTCGTCGTCGTGCACGAACCGCTCCGTGTGCGGATCGAAATGCAGCTTGCGTCCGGTGCGATAGCTGATATTCGCCATGTGGACCAGCGCGGCCGATAAGTATCCTTCCTCGATATCGCAGGTCAGGTCTTTGTGATTCCGGCTTTGCACGGCTTTCAGGAAATTGTGGATGTGCGGCGTCGTGTCCCACTCTTCGGGCTCAGTATGGCTGAACTCTTGCACCAGCTTGCGGTCCTCGCCCTTGTAGATCTGGCAGCCGCGCATATCGAGCGACATCCAGCCGTCGCTGCCGTAAAAAAGGTTGCCGATGAAATTTGATCCGTCATACGCGATGCTGCTCTCGCCGCCGGTCAGAATGCCGCGCACTTCGAACACCAGCTCGCTATCGTCGTAGCGGAACGTGGCGAGCTGGGTATTCGGCGTTTCCTGATCGTCGTTGTAGATGAACTTGCCGCCATCGGAAACCACAACCGGCGGCAATGCCTTCTTGTTCAGCCCCCAGCGCGCGATGTCCATCTCGTGCACGCCCTGGTTTCCGATATCGCCATTTCCGGTGTCCCAGAACCAGTGCCAGTTGTAGTGAAACCGGTTCGGATTGAAAGGCCGCATAGGCGCCGGCCCAAGCCAAGTGTTGTAATCCACTCCCGGCGGCACCGGGCCATTCTCGCCATGACCAATTGACTTGCGCCGCTTGAAGCACAGCCCGCGCGCCATGTACACCTTGCCGATCACTCCCTCGTGCAGCATCTGGATCGCGCGAATTTTGTGATCGGTGGTGCGGCTCTGCATGCCCACCTGCACCATGCGGTTGTATTTGCGCGCGGCTTCCACCATCTTGCGGCCTTCGAAAATGTTGTGACACGCCGGTTTTTCGACATAGACATCCTTGCCCGCCTGGCATGCCCAGATTGTGGCCAGCGCGTGCCAGTGGTTGCAAGTGGCGATCGAAACCGCGTCGATATCTTTATCGTCGAAAAGCCTGCGCAGGTCCTGGTAGGTCTTCTGCGGCTTTGCCCCCGTGACTTTCTCGGTCAACTGCACGGCGCGCTCGATCTGCGCCTGATCGATATCGCAGATCGCGGCCACACGCGCCTCCTTGAGTTTCGCGTAGCAGTTGATGTGATCGCGCCCGCGCCCGCGCACGCCGATCACTCCGACGTTAATGCGGTCATTCGCTCCCCGCGCCGTCATGCCCGACGCCATGGCAATGGCTGATGATTGGATAAAAGTTCTGCGATTCATAAGTTGGTATCCTAGTCCGCCGCCACCGATCCCGCCTGCTCCCGGAACTCGTGAATGAATTCCAGGAACCGCCGCGCGTACCGGTCCAGATTTTCGATCGAGCCGCCGCCCAGTAACGGCGAGCACATCTCGTACGCCACGCTGCCGCGGAATCCGCCCGCGCGCAGTGCGCCCAGAAACCGGCGGTAGTCGATAAACCCTTCGTCGATCGGCACGGCCTGCACGTAGGGTGCAACGGCCGTGTAATTCACCACCGCCGAGTCGTAATGATAACGAGGCCGTTTCTGGTACTGCGCGATGGTAGTGTGCGCGGTGATCGCCGCCATCTTGCGCGCAGCATTTTCCAGGTCTTCACCGTGCAGCGCCGGCGCCCACGCGTCGAACAGCGCTTTGCAATTCGGCTCGCCTACCGCTTGAACCAGATCGAGCTGGCTCTCGTAACCCACGCCTATGTCGTGATGATTCTGCACCCCGATAGTTACTCCGAATTCGCTCGCCCGCTTGGCGCATTCTTTAAGCGCCGCCACCACCAGGTTCCATTGCGGCGTAAAGCCTGCCGCCGGATTCTCGTACGCGGTGAAAATGCGCACCAGCGTTCCGCCCAGATCGTGCGCCAGGCGCGCCAGTTCCATGATGTAGTGGATCTGAATTTCGCGGTGCGGCACTTCGCCGTGCTCCAGATCGCCGGTGAAGTTGTTGTATCCCGCGATGCAGAGGTCGCGCAGCTTGTGCTTTTCGAGATGCTTGCGCAACTGTGCGCGCTGTTTTTCACCGTAATCGAGAATGGAAAGGTGAGGCCGCTTGGCCATGAGCATGACGCCGTCATAACCCAGATCCGCGGCCTTCTCGATGAACTGGTCGAGCGAAAGATGCGCCTGCCCCCACGAGCCTGAATAACTGACCGAATGCAGCAGTGCCGAAAAACTCACGGAAAAACTCCCTTTGTCACTCTACTCTCTGCGGCCTGCTCGATCAACTTCGAGACCAGGGCCTCATGAGATGTCCCGCCCGCCAGTTCCCGCGCGACGAAGCCCGTCATATTAGCGACTGCGAAGCTGATGCCGTTCAGATTTCGTTCCTGTGGAACCCCCGGTATCGATCGTGGAAAGCCCGAAGCGCAAAAAATCGCCCGGCCGTCGCGCCATTCGACACGATATTTCTCGCGCGGGCAACCTGCGTCGAGCGTCACGCCGATCACTCCAGCGAGCGAGCCGGGGAATAGCAGCCGCCCTCGCTGCTCGAACGCGCTGACCACCACAGCTCCGCGCGACCTGCTCAGCACGTTTGCGAATCGCGTGCGGTGCTCTTGATTTGCCGTCCCCAGGCTCAGGTTGATCACGTCCATTCCCTCGGCCATCGCCCACTCAAGCGCGCGAATGATCAAGTCGATCTTGCACGCCAGCGTCCGGTCGAAAACTTTGACGGCGTAGATTTCGGCCTCCGGTGCTTTTTCGCGAATCGCCCCGGCCACTGCGGTGCCGTGCCCCAGCCGGTCGAGATAATCCGCCGATTCCCCTGTCGCGGTAAGCGACACGCCGCCCGCAATGCCCGCTACGTGCGGATGGCCAGGGTTGACTCCGCTATCGATGATGGCGATCTTCATGGAGACGCGGCGGCTATTACCCGGCAGCCGTTGCCCGCGAGCTCCACCACGCAGTCCGCCGCTTCGATCAGCGCCGCGCGGTGCGTGATCACGATGGCTGTGCGCCCGCTCATCGCCTGCTTCAGCGTATAAACAAGATCGCGTTCGGTCTCCGCATCGAGCGCCGCCGTCGGCTCATCGAGCACCAGCACCGCGGGATCGCGCAGCAGCGCGCGCGCAATCGTCATGCGATGCCGCTCTCCCGCGGAAAGTGCGAGGCCTCTTTCCCCGGCAATCGTATCGTAACCGTCCGCCAGCTCCATGATGCGGTCATGAATTGCCGCCGCCTTGGCTGCCGCGATAATTTCCGATTCGCTTGCCTCCGGCCTGCCGTACGCAATGTTTTCCCGCACGCTAGCGTGCAGCAAATACGCCGATTGATCCACCAGCGCAACATAAGCTCGCAAATCGGCGAGGCGGATCTGCCGCAAATCCCGGCCATCCAGCCGCACCACTCCGCCGTCCGGATCGTAGAACCGCACGAGCAGATCCGCGATCGTCGACTTGCCGATCCCGCTCGGGCCCGCAATCGCACAAATGCAGCCGGCCGGCACCCGGAATGAAACGCCATCGAGCACGAGATTGTCGCGGTCGTGCCGGAACGTGACGTTGTCGAATTCGATTTCGCCGCGGACGGGTTTCCCGAGCGCCTCGCCGCCATCTTCCACCTCGACCGGCATGTCCAGCAATTCGAACAGTCGCGAAAGCGAAACCCCGCCCGCCACCAGATTCGTGTATGTTCCGAGCATCCCCTGCACCGGCGCGAGCAGCCGCAGATGGTACGCCATCAATGCCACCAGCGATCCCACCGTCAGCGCGCCATCGATCACCATCTTGCCGCCGTAGAGAAAAATCGCGGCGGTCGAAAGCGTCACCAGTGCGCCCGGCATCGCCGCGGCCAGATAGGATGTGAGCTGCATGCGCAGCAGCGCCTCGATAAAGCTGCTGTTGCGCGTGCGAAACCGCTCGACCTCACGCTCCTGGGCGTTCGTCGCAACCACCAGCCTCATCCCCAGGATGGTTTCGATCAGAAAGCTGCCGATATCCGCGCTGCGCTCGCGCAGCGTCCGCACCTGGGCCGAAAGCCGCCGCTGATAATGCGAGAGCGCGCAAAGGCTCAGCGGCATCACCGCGGCGCTCACCAGAAACACGCGCCAGTTGAGCCACGCCATAATCGCCGCCCCGCCAAGCAGAAACGCCACATTCGATACGAACGAGAGAATGCTGTCCGCCGAAACACGCTGCACTTCCGCGATATCGTTATTAATTCGCGAAACGATTTCCCCCGTGCGCGTGCGCGCGTAAAATCGCGGCGAGAGCTTTTGCAGATGCCGGTAGAGCGCGAGACGCATATCGAACAGCACATCCGCCGACACGCGCACGTACTGGTAACTCGAGAAAATGTTCAACGCAAAGCCAACCACCGTGACCGCGACCATCAGCGCTGCAATCAGTACCAGCGCCTGAAAATTTTTCCGCAGCAGCGCTTCGTCGATCAGCAGTTTCGAGATGTACGGCTGGATGAGCCCGATACCGGTTGCGAACAAGCTCACCGCGACGACGAAAACGAGCTTCCGCCAGTACGGCGCGATGTAACCTAACGCCCGGCGATACTGTGCTATCGGAATGACGCGGGTCTCAGGCATTGACGCCGCCCACCTTGTAGTAGCACATGAAGCCCGAGCGGCAATGCTCCGGCTCCTGCCGCAGCGCGATCGCGCGCTCGATCACATGCAGCTTCGGTGTACCTGCGCGCGTGCGGTCCACAATATCCCGCACCATTTTCACGCTCGCCATCTTTTTAAATGGCGAACTTTCGCGTCCCACGATTTTTAGTGACGCCACTCCCATCCGCGCCAGATCCGGAATCGCGCACAAGCCGCAAGGGCCGTAAGGAAGCCCTTTCGCTGTTGCGCCGCAGCCGTTGCCGTTCAGATACCACACCCACTCGCGATAATCGCTGAGATTTCCGCGCAGCCAGCGCTCGCGCCGCGACGTAAACATCCGCCCCGACCACTCGAAGTCCGCGCGCATCTCTGAAAGATTCGTGCAAAATGCGCCCACCGAGTGATGATGCGTCGTCGCGCAAAATCCTTCCTCGAACGCGCAGCCGTCATTCAACACAAAAACTTCGACCTCGACTTGATCCCGAACGGCCTTCACCATCTCCCCGATCTCCGCGAGCGTCAGGCTGCGTGGCAAAATGATCCGCCGCGGCCCGAAATTCAGCAGAAACCGCACAGCCTCGGTATTAAGCGTTGCCGCAACGGAACTGACGTGCAGAGCGGCGGCTAGCCGTTCCTCGCTCAGCCGCATCAGAAGATTGATGTCCGTCACGATCAGCGCATCGACGCCCAAATCGGATAATCGCTTCGCCACCGCGATCACCAGTGGAATCTGGTCCGCCGAATAATACGGGGCGTTCAACGTCAGAAACACCGGCATCCGCAGCGCATGCGCGCCGTCGACAAGCCGCTTCATCTCTTCGTAAGTTTCGACGCTCGATCCCTTGGGGCTGCGCCGGTTGAGCCACACCGAGCCCTGATAGCGTTCCGTCCACTCGTGCGGCATGATCCCGCAATAGAGTTCTTCGGCCCCGCTTGCCGCCAGCATATCGAGTTCGTCGTACGCGCGGATCGGCGCCAATACTTTCACGCGGCCTCCGCTTCCGCCGCCATCATCGGCAGCCTGGGCTGGTAAACCGCGCGTGCAATCCGTCCGCTCTGCGCCTTGTCTGCGAGTTGCCGCAGCATGCCGTCCGAGTGCGCGTAGAAGTACGTGTTGCCTTTCAGCAGAAACTTCTGGTCGCGGTTGCCGAAGGGCGAATCCGTGTACGTGTACTCCACCAGATGCGTCTGGCACTCGTGCCGGCACGGCGCTCCCGGTTGAAATTTCTCCCGCTTACGGTAGTGGAGCCCCGCTGCCATGCAGACCCGGCTCGTGCTGATGAAGCCGAACGGCAAGTAAACTGAGACGCGCACGCCGCGGTCCGCAAAGCTCAAATCCGTCCCCTGCGGCAGGTGATCCATCTCAACCGCCGCAACGCCTAATCGCGCCAGCAGGTCCGTGTAACTCGCGCAATCCAGGTTCGACCGTTGCAGCACCACCAGCGACGAATTCGGCGCGCTCGTTTCTCCGTAGACCCCCATTACCCGCGGATCGCGCAGAGATTTGTTCAAGAGGCGCCCTTGCACCGGGACCAGCCACGTGAACTCGCGCCGCAGCACATTCAGGACGCCCCAGTCGTTGAACACGACCTCATCGCCCTCGGCTAATAGAGGGAAAAGCTCTTTGAGTCGCGCGATGCCGCGATCGGATACGTACGGCGTCAGCAGCGTGAACGCAAGCGCGCATCCACGCGCGCGCTGAACCGCCGCAGCAAGGGCTTGAGGTTCCGGCAGCAGATTCTCGCAGAACTCCGTCCCGAATGCGCAGCGGGTGAAGTTGATGTTGCCGAAGAGCTCATTCAGCCGGGAAGCAAAGCGCGGCACGCGGCCGCCCGATTCCAGGCGGGCGAAGCTCTCCAGGTGAAATGCGTCCCCGAGATCCGCCGCGCCCGCAATGTGGACCGACCATTCCATCGCTCACGATTTCTTGGCCGGAACCACCAGTAGATTCGTCGTCGTGTCTCCCTCGAGGTTGATGGTCTTCCGCAGCTCGAGCGAATCTACGTCGTAAACTTCAATCGTGGGGCCCGCCGTGAAAATATAAATCTGCTTTCCGGTCGAGGACGTCGTAAAATCGAACCGATTGCGCGCCGGAAAATCCACGCGCTTCACGATCTTGCGCGTCGCCATGTCGAACACCCAGAATTCGCAGCGCAAGTTTCCGGGATTTCCTTCCAGAAATGCCACCGTGTATCCCGTCTTGTGATCCGGCGTCACGCGCAATCCCGCCATTCCCGTCGCCGCTGGACCCACCGGCGTGAAATCGAAACTTCTGTGCGCGAGGTCGACTCTCGCCAGCCCGAAAATCCTGCGGTGCACCACCGGGTCCGCTGCGTTGAACACCGTCTGCATGATGCCCGGTTCATCGGCCGGATCGTTGTTGGCCCAAACCCCGATGCGTTCCATGCCGGGATACTGCGGCTTCGCGAGTTCGATCTTCTCCTCCAGCTTGAAATCGTCCGTGCTGAAGATCAGAACGTTCTCGCGAAACTGAAAAAGATGCTTGCCATCCGGTGAAACCCGAAGGCCGGCAAAACGCGAATAAAGGTTGTCTTCTTCTTTCGGATAGTCGGCCGTCTTGGTGATCTTCTGCTGCGCCAGATCGATCACTGCAAATTTGCTCGGCTCGATCTCCCACCGGTCGATCTGCTTGACCGCTGAGCTGATCGTCGTGTACAGGACTTTGTCCCGCGGATCGGAAACGAAGCCGCGGAACCGCACCTTCCGGTTCCCTTCGTCGAGCACAAAATGGTTGATCACCTTCCGTGTGGCCAGATCCACCACGTCGATGCCGTTATGCTCCATGCTGCTGACGAAAAGTTTTTTGCGATCGTTCGAGATCTCGATGTGCCGCGGCGTGCCCGCCAGCATGTCGATACGGTCGATCACCTTCTGCTGCGCCTCATCGATTACCAGAATCTGTTTGGGCCAGACGCCGATATACAGCAGCCCCTGCGCCGCCGCCGGCATGGCAATCGCCGCCAGCAGGCCGAGCACTAGAACAGCCCGCACCGATTTTCTCCGGCTCTCTTTGGCCTTGCGCTGAATCAATGGCAGCATACGATCAAGACCTCCGCGGTACCGCGATGAACCATTCCCATCTATGGAAATACCAGGTCGATATTCCGCCAGTCCTTGGTCGCGCTGGCGCACTTGCTGGTCCAGTCCGGATAGTTGTTCAGATGGTCCGGCACCTGCGCCGGCCAGAAGCAGCTCACATAGCAGTCGTACAGATCGCGCTCCACCGGCTGGCACAGTCCCGCTGTTCCGCCCGCCGAGTCGACTTCCCAGCCCGGCATGAACACCAGCGAGCATCCCATCGGAATATGCGGGCGATTGTGCGGCGGCTGTTGCCCTTCCTGCAATGCGAACACATCGCCTTCCACCGACGCGACATATTCCTCGATCTTCGCCGCCTTCTGATTCACCGCGCGGATTTGCCTCATTCCGCTCTCCTTTCCTCGAAGTGCGCCAGGAACTGCGGATTCCGCGCCGCGATCTCGCCGTAGATGTGCAGGCAAAGATCCGTCCAGCCGCGAATCCAGTCGCAATAATGCAGATTGGCGTGGCCTGTGTCTTGATACCGTACGTACGCCTCGTGATAGCATCCGCCCGAGCACACCGGTCGCGCCCAGCATATGTGGCACTCGAGCTTCCGGCTGATGTGCCCGCGCTCGAGAAAATCCTGCTGCATCGCGCGGTCGATGCCCGTCGAAACATGCCCCAGCTGGTGCGTGTCCGAATCGACGAAGCGGTGGCACGGCGCGATGTCGCCCGAAGGTCCCACGCCCATCAGCCCCAATCCCGCACCGCACGGATGCGCTTTGCTGATGCCCGCGTGCAGCTCGCCGAGGGTGTCGCTGACGTTCGAAAACCCGTGATGCTCGCCGCGCAGCGCGCAATCCAGGTATTCACGCGCCAGTTCGGTGAACTGCGCGAGCACATGATCCAGCCCCGTCGAGCCGATCGCGTAAAGCCGGTTGGGCGAGGTCGTCACCGGCGCGAACCCGACTTCGTGAAATCCCAGGTCCTGGCTCAGATGCTTGTAGATCCTGGTCACATCCACGTTGTTGGACGTCAATGTCACCCGCGCGCAGATCGGCCGCGACCGGTGCTTCTTCAGCAGCTCCCGCAGCTTCGGCTCGATGATGTCGTAACTGCCGCGCCCGTTCGAAAATACCCGCAGCGCATCGTTCTGCTCGCGGTTGCCGTCCAGACTGACGGTGACCCCCACATTGTTTTCCGAAAGATAATCGATAATCGCCGGCGTCAGCAGCGTGGCGTTCGTGGTCAGGCTGAAGTCCACATACTTTCCCGCCGCGTGCGCCTTCTCACGCGCGTAATCGATCGTCGCGCGCACCACCGGAAAATTCATCAGCGTTTCACCGCCGAAAAATGTCAAGTGAATGCTCCGCCGCCCCGGCGATTGCTCAATCAGGTAATCCACCGCCGCGTGCGCCGTCTCCTCCGGCATGAACTTTGGCTTGCCCTCCGGGGTCGCGACGCGGTCCTCACCGAATTCGTAGCAGTACTTGCACGAAAGATTGCACTGGTTGGTCACGTTGAGCACCAGTGTCTGTAATGGAAACGGCGTCGGTGCTTTCTGCGGCGGCTCGTCGAACCCCCGCCCGTTCGTGATGGCGTGCGCCTGGTAGAGCTCTTCGATCGCCTCTTCGATTTCCGCCACAGCGATATCGCCAACCGGCGCCGCCAGCTCTTCCCGGCTCACGCTGCTCCCGTTCAACCGGTCGATCACCGCCGCGGCCGCTCTCCCCAGCTCGAAAATCGCGCCGCTCGGCACCAGGTAAAGGAACTGTTTGCCGCCCGCCGCAAACGCGTGAAACTCGCCGGCCCGGAATTCGCTCATTGCGCCACCTCAGGCTGATCCCACTTCACGTAAAGCGGCACCGTAACAATCAGATATGCCCGCCCGGTCACCGGCTTCGCCGTTTCGCCCGCCTTCGGTTCGCGGATCTCATCGCCTTTCGGCTTGTATGTCCCCACCACCCAGACATCGCCGTAGTTGTTGCGTCCGAACTTTCGCTTGGGATTCGGCCCTTCAAGCGCCGGCGTAAATAAACCCGCCGGGCTCAGCGTCCCGACGTAATCTTTATCGTCATCGCCATACGTCGCGAGAAATTCTTCGATCGACCACTCCACCTCCACCGGCCCGAGATCGACATCGTCCGCCGTGTTCGGCTTTCCGTCCAGCCCGCGATTGAACGCCACCGCCTCGAACTGTTGGTATCCCTTCGGGTGCGAGCCGCCTCCCAGCCTCGCCATCGGTGTCTCGGGAATCACTTTGATGTAATCGATCTTGTCGAACACCGCGTACGCGTTCCCGAGCACCGCGCGCCGCACCGCCACATCGCGCGCCCCCACCACCGCGTCTTTCGAGACATCCACTTCAACCGTTGCGTCGTTCGCCGTCTGTCCCACCACTCGCTTCACTGCAACCCCCGAGCCGAAATCGAAATCCGCCGCCGCGAGGCCCGCCGGAAAGTTATCGCCGAAAATACGCACGCGCTCGCCGGTCGCGCCCGAGCGCAGCGCCGTCCGGTCGGTCGCAAGCACGGCCGCGTCGTTTCCCGCGCGCCGCAGCGTCGCATCGATGCCAAATTCTTCGTACGCTCCCCAAAACCACCGGCCCTCGATCTGCGACTGGTCTGCCGATACCGCCATCACCTCGCGTACCTCGGCCGGATTCGCCCCGCCGATCGCATGCGAGCGCCCGCGCCATTGATAACCCGTATACACCAGCGCGCGCCCTGTCCGCTGCTCGGTCCTGCCGTCCTTTACATAGTGCATCGTGATGTTGGTCGTGAACTCGTCCTCCGCGCTGCCCGGTTCCACTACCATCTCGCCGTAAATCCGCCCGTGCCCGATCTCTCTTCCCGAAAGCAGCCAGCGCCCCGTTAGTTTCGGCGTGCGCATTCTCGCCCGCCATGCCGCCCATTCCGGAGTCTCCAGCGGATACGTTTTCGCGAAATACTCCGCCGCCCGTTCCACCGGATCGCGCGTGTCCGTGCCTGGCGCCGGAGGCGGCGCATCCGGCTGCGGCGGCTCCCGCCGGAATCCCTGGAACTCGACCACCGGGAAATAACCCACGTGCATGTTCGCCAGCAGCGTCCACTCTTCCTTCGACCGCCGCCACGACATCGCCCGCCCCAGCGCATGGCAGATCATGCATGCGCCGCGCACGTAATCGTTGGGTTCTTTTTCGTCGATGATCCGGTGCTCCGCGATGTACATCACCGGCTTTCCCTCTTCCGGCGCCAGACCGTGATACGTGCTCAGGTACTTCAAAATCGCGCGCGCCTGCTCGGGCGTCAGCGTCACCCCGTTCAGCCGCACCATGCGCTTGATCGCCAGTTCCCACCCTTCGGGCGTCGTGCGCACCCACGAGATGCGCGTCATCGCGCCTTTCTCGTCCTTCTTGTGGCATGCGCCGCATTTCTCCACCACCAGCCCATTCGTCACGGGAATCCCGTCTTCCTTCGGTTCTTTGGATTTATCCGCGGACGATTTTGCGGCTTGATCTTCTCCGAAACACAGGGCGCCCATAACCAGGAGCAGCCATACACTACGGCAAACAAATCGCGCCAGAGACATGAAGATTCATGGAACGTTATCACAAGCCCTGATCCTTGTAAATGGACGTTGTCGCAAACGCCGAACGTCTCTATACAAGCGCATTTCGGACTAAGCCGTTCTAGCCAGGTTACCTAGTAAGTCTCGCGGCCAATCTCAGTGAAACCACCGTTACGTCTGTCACCCGTGTGTCCGATAGTTCACCGGAGTATCCGATGAACGCACCCAAGCTTCGCTTCCTGAGTTGCCTGCTGCTCGTAACCGCCTTCGCCGGCTTGAGCCAGGCGTCCCCCACTCTCCAGAACTACCTGATGACCAAGACCGATGTGACGACCTGCACTCCGTCCAGTCCGCCTGCCGCCGTGACCACCTTCCTCACCACCGACAAGGAAGCCTATCTGTGGTTCTATGTCACCGGCGCCAACAACGGCGATGTGGTTTCGAGCGAATACTACACGCCGGCTGGCGATCTGGACGGCACCGAGGGCGGAGCCTGGGATCCTCTCGCCTCGAGTGGCAACTACTGTTTCACGGACGCCCCATTCAAAATCGCGGGCGCGCCCCCCGCGTTACTGCCGGGCGTCTGGACCGTGCGCGTGAAGTACAACGGGTCGCTGCTGTTCACCCTGAACTTCACCATCGCCAGTTCCGCCGGCACGGGCACGACCCTCACGATTCCGGCCACCGCCAACATCTTCGCGGCAGGCCGCGACTCCGCGTTCGACGGCACCGTGCCGCCGTCGTTCTGGTTCAGCGCCGGCTCCGGCGCAGTCGTCACGTTCAGCAACGTCACCGGCTCCGTCAATTGCACCACCGGAGCGCCCATGAACGGGCCGGATGGCTCGGTATCCTGCGCCGGCGGCTCGACCAGCATCAACTCGTACCAGGGAATCTCCGGTATTGTCGACGGCCACAAGTCGATGTTCCTGGCCGGCGTATTTCTGGACGACTCCACGCCCGCGGATCCGGCTCCGGCCTCGCTCGATTTCACCAGCAACGAGAACTTCACGACGCTTGCGCCTCAGCTCCGCCAGGTCTTCTTCATCGGCGACGGCCTCACCGGAGATGGCACAGGAGCTACCCAGCAGTTCCAGGTGCCGGCGGGAGCGACCCGCCTGTTTCTCGGATTCGCGGACGCTTTCGGTTTCCAGGGCGATCCCGGTTACTACAGCGACAACGCGGGCTCGCTATCCGCCACCTTCATCCTGGCCGGCGGTCAGCCCGGCGCGTGCACTTATTCGATCACCCCTTCTTCGCAATCGTTCTCTGCAAGCGGCGGCAATGACAGTATCGCGGTCAGCGTCGGTGCAAGTTGCGCCTGGACCGCGCAAAGCAACGACGACTGGATTACCGTCAGCACCGGCGCCAGCGGCGCAGGCAACGGAACCGTGACCTATTCCGTCGCCGCCAACACCGGCAACTCATCCCGCACCGGAACCATGACCATCGCCGGGAAAACTTTCACCGTCAACCAGGCTTCCTCTCAATGCAGCTACTCCTTGAGCGCCACGAGCGCTTCGGTCGCGAGCGGTGGTGGGACGAACGGCGTCGTCGTGAGCGCCGACACCGGCTGCTCCTGGACCGCCGTGAGCAACGTAAGCTGGATTACCATCGAAACCGGCTTGACCGGCTCCGGCAGCGGTTCGGTCAGCTATACCGTCGACCCCAATACCGGCGCCGCGCGCAGCGGGACACTAACCATCGCCGGCGTGACGTTTACCGTGACCCAGGATGCCGCCAACACCACTGACGCTCCCGCGATCTCGTCCAATGGCGTCGTCAACGCCGCGAGTTTCATGCCGGCCACCCTGCCGGGCGGAGCGATCGCGCGAGGCTCGCTGTTTTCCATCTTCGGGACGAATCTCGGGCCGCCCCTCGCAGTGCAGGCCAAGTCATTCCCGCTTTCCACCAGTCTCGGCGGCGCCGTCGTGAAGATCACCCAGGGCGGCGGCTCGGTAAACGCCTTGCCGCTCTACGTTTCCGCCGGACAGATCAACGCCATCATGCCGTCCAACGCGCCTCTCGGAGATGTCGAGATCACCGTCACCTATAACGGCGTCACCAGCGCGCCTGCGGCTTTGCACGTCGCCAACACCAATTTCGGCGCCTTCAATACGTCGGGCGGCAGCGGCCCCGGTATTTTCCAGAACTACATCGCGGCCGCGCAGCAGCCGCTGAACACCCGCTCCAGCACCGCCAGGCCCGGGCAGGTCGTCACGCTTTGGGGCACCGGCCTCGGTCCTATTTCCAAGCCCGACAATGTCGCGCCGCCCGCCGGAAATCTTCCGGTGAGCGCGCAGGTGCTCGTCGGCGGCAAGCCCGCGCATCTGCTCTACAGCGGACGCGCGCCCTGCTGCGCAGGTGTCGATCAGATCGTGTTCACCGTTCCGTCCGACGCCGTCCAGGGCTGCTATGTCCCGGTCCAGGTGAAGACCGGCGACGCGAGCTACAGCAATACCGTCACCATGGCGATCGATCCGAAAGGCCAGGCCTGTTCCGATCCGGCGAATCCGCTCGCGCCGCTGGCATCCAAAGGCGGCAACTACGGCGTCATTCTGCTGCTGCGCGCTGCCGGAGACCTGCAACTGGATCCGGCTACTCCTGCCGCGGATTTCACGCTCGACATTGGCATGGGCCTGTTCCAGAAAGTCCAACCCAGCGGATCTTTGGGTTTCAACCCTCTCTACTCGTTCCCGCCTGTAGGAACCTGCAGCACCCTCACCGGCAAACTGGACCTCAGTTCGATCCTGGGTGGCGGCACGTCGACCGCTATCAGCGGCTATCTGCCTTCGCCGCTCGATGCCGGGCCCGCGCTTTCCATCCGCGGTCCCGACAGCCACACGGTTTCCATGCCTTATCAGAACGCCGATGCCGCGACCAGCCCGTATCTCGGCTTGCTGGGCGGCTCGTTCCCGCTGGCCGGCCTGCCCGCGCTGCCCCTGTTCTTAAACGGCGGGTCTTACCAGGTGTCCGCTCCCGGCGGTAAAGACGTCGGTCCGTTCTCCGCCAGCATCATGCTTCCCCAGCCCGTGAAGTGGACCAACCGCGATCAGATCGCGTCCATCGATCGCACAGCCGGCGTCACGTTGAACTGGTCCGGGGGTAATGCATCCTCCGAGCTCGTCCTGATCGCAGGCGGCAGCATCGACCAGGTGACCAACGCCGGCTCAGCGTTCTTCTGCTTCGTTCCGCTCGGCCCCGGAAGCTTCACCGTGCCGCCTTCGGTTCTCGCCAACCTGCCGCCCAGCATTGCCGCCAACCCGTCGGAGACCCTTGGATTGCTGCTCTTGGGCGCGGTTCCCAGCAGCGGATTGGGCACGTTCTCGGCGACCGGCCTCGATGACGGGCTGATCGTCTATTTCGGCCTGGACATCAAGACCGTCGGGGTCCAGTGAGGCGATAAGCTTCCGAACCCTCGATCATCGCCATGTAGAATGAGGAGCGCCATGCGCGCGCTCCTTTTTCTTGCGGCCGTTGCTGCTGTAGCCCAGCAGCCGAACCTCCTCAAACTTCCCGCTACGCCCAAGACCGTCGTCTGGGGTTACTACTCGGCCGCGGCTGCGCCGGCGTTGCGCATTCGTTCCGGCGACACGGTCGAGATCCAAACTCTGATCACCAACAGCCCCGCGCGCCTCGAAGCCGCCGGCGTCTCGCCGAATGATATCGAGCCCAACCTGCGTGCCGTTTGCAAACAAGTCGCCGACAAAGGTCCGGGCGGCCACATCCTCACCGGCCCGCTCTACATCGAAGGCGCAGAGCCCGGCGACACGCTCGAAGTCCGCATCCAGTCGGTGCGGCTCGCCATTCCTTACGCATACAACGCCTTCCGCCCGGGCTCCGGTTTTCTACCCGACGATTTCCCCTACGCGCGCACCCGGATCATTCCGCTCGATACGCACCGCATGGTGGCGCGCTTTTCGGAGCGCATCGAAATTCCGCTGCATCCGTTTTTCGGCAGCATGGGCGTGGCGCCGCCCGAAGCCTCCGGCCGCATCAGCAGCGCTCCGCCATGGATGCATGCGGGCAATCTCGATAACAAGGAACTCGTCGCGGGCACGAAGCTCTTCATCCCTGTTCACGCGCGCGGCGCGCTGTTTGAAGTCGGCGACGGCCACGCCGGGCAGGGCAACGGCGAAGTCGATATCACCGCTCTCGAAACGTCGCTCGTCGGCACGTTTCAGTTCATCGTCCGCAAGGATCTGCATCTGCGCTGGCCGCGCGCCGAGACGCCCACGCATTACATCACCATGGGCCTTCACGAAGACCTGCGCGAAGCCGCGCGCCTTGCCGTCCTCGAGATGATCGACTTCCTGGTCACCCAAAAGCACCTGACCCGTGACGACGCCTACATGCTCGCGAGCATCGCCGCCGACCTTTCGATCACGCAACTGGTCGACGGCAACAAAGGTGTGCACGCCATGATCCCCAAGTCCATCTTCCGGTAAGATGGCGCTATGGCAGATGAACCCAGACTCCTGGTCACCCTCAAAGACGGCGTCAAGCGCATCACCTTCAACGCACCCGAGCGCCGCAACGCGGTCGATCGCGCCACGTCCGAGCGGCTGCTCGAAGTAGTCGAAGAAACGGCGCGTGATGAATCGAAAGTCGTAGTCCTCACCGGTGCGGGCGATGCCTTCTGCGCGGGCGCCGATCTGAGCTCCAGCCGGCCCGGCGGCGACGACGTCACCTCGTTTCTGCGCCGCGTGGTCAATCCCACGGTTCTCGCGCTGCGACAGATGCCCAAGCCCGTCATCGCCCGCATTCACGGGCACGCCGTGGGCGTCGGCTGCAACTATGCGCTCGCCGCCGACATGCGGCTGGCTTCCACCGAAGCCAAGCTCGGCCAGGTGTTCTCGAAAATCGGGCTCATTCCCGATGGCGGCAGCACCTATTTTCTGCCGCGCATGATCGGCTATCCGAGAGCCTTCGAATGGATGGCGACCGGCGCGATCATCGACGCCAAGCAGTCCGCCGAGTTCGGTCTGGTGAACTGCGTTCTGCCGCTCAAGGAGCTGGATGCAGCGGTCGAGGAATGGTGCGCGCGCTTCAACGCTGCCGCGACTCTGGCTATCGCCGGTATCAAGCGGGCGCTCCACTATGGCGAGTCTCACACGCTCGCCGAAGCGCTCGAAAACGAAGCCGTCACGCAGCAGGCCTGCTATCAATCCGGGGATTTCAAGGAAGGCGTGACTGCATTCCGCGAAAAACGCAAGGCCGTGTTTCAAGGTAAGTAGCGGCGATAGACACGCTGGAACGCGTGTCCTACGCTAGAAGGAAAGCCATGATTGCAACCGAGACCGCGATTGAAACCGTGAAGTTCCATGTCAATGGGAAATGGGAAATCCCTGCAGGCCACGAGCTGCACGACATCACCAATCCCGCGACCGGCCGCGTGATCGCGCGCGTTCCTTATGCCAGTGCCGAAGCCATCGATCGTACGGTGCGCGCCGCCCATCAGGCGTTTCTCGCCTGGCGCGACGTGCCGGTCGTGGACCGCGTGCAGGTGCTCTATCGCTACAAAGACCTGCTCGAAAAACACGCCGAAGATCTCGCCCGCACTCTGACGTCGGAAAACGGCAAAACGCTCGACGACGCGCGCGCCGAAGTGCGCCGCGCCATCCAGATGGTCGAGGTGAGCTGCGGCATGCCCAGCCTGATGATGGGCCAGTCGCTCGAAAACGTGGCGCGCGGTATCGATTGCCAGAGCATCCGCCAGCCGCTCGGCGTTTGCGCCGGCATCACGCCGTTCAATTTCCCGGGCATGGTTCCGTCGTGGATGTACCCGTTCGCCATCGCGTGCGGCAACAGCTTCGTGCTGAAGCCTTCGGAAAAAGTTCCCCTTACGCCGACCCGCATGGCCGAGCTGCTCGAGCGCGCCGGACTTCCTGCGGGCGTCTTCAACCTGGTGCATGGCGATCGAATCGCCGTCGACGCGCTGCTGCGCCATCCGGCCGTGCGCGCGGTTTCGTTTGTCGGTTCGACGCCCATCGCCAAGTACGTCTATGAAAACGCCGCGAAAAACGGCAAGCGCGTGCAGGCGCTGGGCGGCGCGAAGAATCACCTGGTCGTCATGCCGGACGCGAATCTCGACAAGACGACGGAAGCTATCATCGGCTCGGCGTTCGGCGCGGCAGGCGAGCGCTGTCTTGCCGGCAGCGTGCTGGTGGCGGTAGGCAAGGTCGCGGAGCCGCTCCTGAAACTGCTCGTCGAAAAGACGCGTGCGTTACACGTCGGCGATGGCGCGGAGCCGCAGACGCAAATGGGCCCGCTGGTCACCGCCGAGCACCGCAAGCGCGTCGAGGGTTACATCGAGAAGGGCATCGCCGAAGGCGCCAAGCCGCTGTGCGACGGCCGCACGCAGACTCCCAAAAGCGACGGCTATTTCCTCGCGCCCACGATTTTCGACAACGTCTCGCCCGACATGGCCATCGCGCGCGAGGAGATCTTCGGCCCGGTGCTGTCGGTGATCCGCGTGAAGGATCTCGATGAAGCCATCGAGTTGGTGAACCGCTCGGCGTTCGGCAACACCACGTCGATCTTCACCTCCGACGGCAAATCGGCGCGCGAATACGCCGCGCGCATCGAGGTCGGCATGGTCGGCGTCAACGTCGGGGTCGCCGCGCCGATGGCATTCTTCCCGTTCTCCGGATGGAAGCAGTCCTTCTTCGGCGATCTGCACGCACACGGGCGCGATGCGATCTCGTTCTACACCGAGCAGAAGGTCATCATGACCCGCTGGTTTTAGCCGCGGCTTTCTTCTTCACGCTCTTGCCCACATCCGGCCGCGGATCGCGCACGAATCCGTCGCGGTTGGGCATGCGGATTTTCGGCAGCGTCTTGGCGTCGAGCACGTCGTTCTCGCCGACGATGCCGTTCATGTGGAGCACGAACGCGACGAGCGCGTAGACCTGGTTGTGCGTGAGGGTCCCCGGCCGGTCGAGCGGCATCGCGCGGTTCACGTAATCCCACAGCGTGGGCGCGTAGGGCCAATAGCTGCCGACGGTCTTGAGCGGCTTGGGCGTTTTCAGGCTGCCGATGCCGCCCACGAGCGTTGACTGCTTGGGCTCGTCTCCACCTTCGCCCTTCGCGCCGTGACAGCGCTGGCAGCGGCGCGAGTAAATGTCGCGGCCCTCCGCTGCCGTTCCGCGGCCTTCCGGTAATCCGGCGCCATCCGGCGGGATCGTGATATCCTGCGCGCGAATCTCTTCGGGCGTGGGCGTGCGCCCCACGCCGTATTTCGGCGACTGCGCGAACATCGCCGCGCATGCGGTCGCCGCAATCGCGCATCTACGCCACCACATGCGTCACGCTCCCGTCTGCCATCACTTTCCACGGCCGGATAGTGTTGTTGTGATACTCGGAGTTCAATCCACGCACCACGATGAGCTCCTCGCGCGTGGGCTGCACGTAGCCGGTTTCATCCGTCGCGCGCGATTGGACAACGGCTTCGCGTCCGTCCCAGCGCCATGGAAGCCGGAAGCGCGTCAGCGCGATCTTCAGCCGCGGTTCCTGCAACTGCGCGTCGGTCCAGGTCGAGCCGCCGTCGGTCGAAACCTCGACGCGATCGATGCGGCCGCGCCCGGACCACGCAAGCCCGGTGATTTCGTAGAACCCCGGTCCCGCGAGCTTCTGGCCGCCCGATGGAAACGTCACCACCGACTTCGCCTCCATCACGAACGTGAACTGGCGCGCGGTGCCGTCGGGCATCGGGTCGGTGTATTTCGCGGTCTCATCGCGCGTCATCTGCGGCTGATCGACCAGTTTGAGGCGCCGCAGCCACTTCACGTTCGAGTTGCCTTCCCAACCGGGAAGCAGCAGGCGCAGGGGATAACCCTGCTCCGGGCGAAGCGCTTCGCCGTTCTGCCCGTAGGCCACCATGGCATCGTCGAGAGCTTTCTCGAGCGGAACGCTGCGCTGCATCTTGCAGGCGTCCGCGCCTTCGGCCAGGATCCACTTCGCGCCCGGTTGCACGCCGACCTCGCCGAGCAGCAGCGCGAGACTCACACCGGTCCATTCGCTGCAACTCACCAGGCCATGGCTCAATTGGACGGTGGGCGATTCGTGCGTGCCCCATCCGAGATGGCTGTTGCCGGAGCATTCGAGGAAGCAGATGCGCGAGACCGAAGGCAGGCGCTTCAGATCGTCCACCGTAAAAATCAGAGGACGCTCGACCATGCCGTGAATGAGCAGCCGGTGCTCCGCGGGATCGATCTCGGGAACGCCGGCGTGATGCCGCTCGTAATGCAGTTCAGAGGGAGTGATGATGCCGCACAGCTCCGCGAGCGGCGTGTAGCTCTGGCCGACTTCCATGATCTTGGTGGTGGGAAGCTCGCGCAGAGCTTTCTCGTAAGGCGACCGCTCTCCATAGCCGCGCAGCGGGCGTCCGATTCGGCGCGGGCCTTCTTCCTCAGGCGACACCGCGCGCTTGCATCCGGCCAGTAGCCCGGTCAGCGCGGATGTGGCCTCGAGAAAACGCCGGCGAGTGGACGAGAGTGTCATGCGAATTCTGCTCCGCTTTCGATAGTACTGCACCTGCTTTGCGGGCGGCGTGTTTGGTATCGTGTTGGGCTATGCGCGCTCTGAGATTCGCCCTTTTCGCTATTGCTACCGTCGCCGCGGCGCAAACCATTGGCAATCACAAGGCGGTTTACGATGCGCACGGCGCACTCGTCCCATGGACCTCGTGGCAGGACGCGATCGAGCGCGAGATGAAGTGGTATCTTAACTGCCCGATCGAGCATGGCTATCCGCGCTTCGTGTGGATGACGTTCATGGACGGCGACTACAATCCCATTCAGCGCCATCCCGACTTCATTCCCGCCACGCAGAACGGCATGGGGGTCATCTCGTATCTCAAGTACTACGCATACAGCAGCAAGCGGAATCCGAAGGTCCTCGAATTTGCACGCGCTATGGGCGATTACCTGGTGAAAGAGAGTCTCACGCCGGACACGGGCAAGTATCCGCGCTTCACGCGCTCGACCGGCTGGCGCGCAAAGTTTCCGCAGCCGCCCGATTCGGGATCGCAAGGCGACCGGCCGTACGAGATCGAGCCGGACAAAGGCGGCATCGCCGGGTACGCGCTGCTGCTGCTCTACCAGGAGACCAAAGACGACCGGTACCTGAAGCAGGCGCTGCAAAACGCGCGCGTGCTCGTGGCGAACATGCAGACCGGCGATGAAACGCATTCGCCCTGGCCTTTCCGCGCGGACTATCGCACGGGTGAAGCGCGCGGCCCGGTCTCGGGCAACATGGTCTACATCCTGCGCCTCTTCGACCGGCTGGTGGAAATGGGCCACAACGAATTCACCACGCCGCGCGAGCAGCTTTGGGATTGGATCGAAGGCTTCCAGATTCCGAGCGCCACAAAAGACGGCGGGCTGTGGTTCCAGTTCTTCGAAGACCATCAGGAGAACGACGACCGCACGGCGTGGGCGCCGCTGAATCTCGCGCGCTACCTGGTCGAGCGGAAGGACGAGCTCGACGAGGACTGGCAGACGCATGCGAAGGAGCTGATCGATTTCACGATCCGCCGCTTCACGGTGGTGCGCAACGGCGTGCTGATTTGTGGCGAGCAGGATTACGACAAAGAGCCGTGGGGCGGCATTGCGTCCACATTCGGCGCGGTGCTGGCGATGTATTCGGCGGCGACGGGATCGAACGAATATAAGGGGCTGGCGTATCAAAATCTCACCTATGTGCTCTATGCCGTCAACGACGACGGCTGCCCGCGTGAGAACGCGCTGCGTCCGGGGCGCGGCGGCTGGCAGGAAGACGCGCACACGGACAAGATCCACAACTTCATGGACGCGATCGCAGCGTTTCCGGAGTGGGCGAAGTAGCGCGGGCTAGTGGCGCTCGGTGGCGGTGAGCGCTTTGCGCTCGATCATCAGGAACGGAACCGTTGATTGGATCATCTCGGATTCGAGCGCGATCCAGTGAGGGCTGGCCGGATGGCTGGCGGCGAGTTCCATCAGCTTAAACACGGCGTGCTCGGGAACGTTTTCGCCTTCTTTGAAGAAGGCCATGCGGCTCGATTCGGCGTCGAAATCCACGCTGACCAGATCGCCGCCGCGAATCTGTCCGCTGGCGATGAGGTTCGAGAGCGGATTCACCAGCTCGCGTTCGATGGCGCGTTTGAGATGACGGGCGCCGTATTTCAGATCCGTGCCTTCGCGCAGCAGGAAGGCTTTCGCCGGATTCGTCAGACCGAAGAAGAACGGAGTAGCGGTGGCGGTGTTGAAGATGCGCTGCTGCAGCAGGCCCAGCTCGAGATTGAGGATCTTGCGCAGCTCGATCTCGCCGAGCGGGCGGAAAACCATAACCTTATCGAGCCGGTTCATGAATTCAGGAGTGAATTTGCGGCGCGCGGCTTCGACGCCGGAGCGTGAGATTTTTTCGGCCGTGCTTTCGTCGAGATGCCCGGACTGGCGCTCGCGCTCGACGTCGGAAGACGTGAAGCCCAGGTTGGGCCGCAGGATGGAATTCATCTCGGAAGCGCCGAGATTCGAGGTCATGAAGATCATGGCCGAGGAGAAATCGACGCGCCGCGTATCGCCCAAAGTGAGAACGGCTTTGTCGAGCACGCCGAGCAGCAGGTTCCAGAGCGCGTCGCTGGCTTTTTCGATTTCATCGAAGAGCAGGAAGCTGATCTTGATTTTCTCGGTGTGGTACTGATTGAGCACTTCCTGGCTGAGCAGCGGATGGGTTTCGCGATGTCCGAGATAGCCGGGAGGGGAGCCGACCAGCTTGGCGATTTCGTGGCTGTGCTGGAATTCGGCGCAATCGATTTTGATGACCGCGTGCGCGTCGCCGACCAGGCTCTCGGCGACGGATTCGACCAGGCGCGTTTTACCGGTGCCGGTCGGGCCCAGGAACAGGAAATTGCCGACCGGGCGCCCCGGGCTGTTCATTCCGGCGAGGAAAGTCTGGTAGACGCTGACGACCTGCTCGATGGCATCATCCTGGCCGATGATGCGTTTGTGGAGATCTGCGCGAAGCCTTTCGGCATCCTCACCGGTTTGTCTGACATCCAGGCGTTTTCTCAACTTGGCCACACTTTCGCGTTTCAGCAGGACCCCGGATCACTGGAGCCGATCATAAACCGGAATAGATACCGTCGAAAATGCTGAAAAAGGTTAGTGTTTCGAAGTGTCCGGTTCTGGGAATTGGCTTTGATCTGCAAAATTGATTTTTAAGCGAGATGTCACCATAAGGTCTTGAAATGGATAGCAAAGGACCGGTTTAGACGCTGCTGCTGTTGAGACATGTTCATTCCGGATCAGTGGATCGGCGGCAATATCTTAACGGGCTGAAGAGCGAATTCCCGAGACAACCGGAACGAAGCGATTGATTTCACGGGCTTAACAAAATAAGTGGGCTGGCGAACCAACTTATCGTCTCGCCGAGATAGTGGACGCACATGTAAATTCGAGCCTGGCGTTGAGCCGTTCCTCGAATTGAAGTCGTCGTGTATAGGAGCAGTGCGAAATATAAGCACCAGCAAAAGGAGCAGGTGGAATGAGTACAACGCAGGTTTCAGCTCTTGATATGAACAAACTGAACGCTTTTATGGGTCAGTTTGTGACGGATTTGGGCGCGGCGGTTCATGCCGGCATGGTAGTCATCGGGGAGAAACTGGGCCTCTACAAGGCAATCGCTGACGGCCCGGTCACCGCTGCGCAACTTGCCGCCAAGACGCGGACCGATGAACGATATATTCGCGAGTGGCTGGCTTCCCAGGCTGCGGGCGGCTACATCCGTTACGACGAAAGCACCGGCAGGTTCAGCCTGAGCGAGGAACAAGCTTTTACACTGGCGACGGAAGACAGCCCGGCATATATTCCGGGAGCATTTGAGCTCGCTTTGGGTTCGCTCGCCGCGGTGCCGCGTATCGCAGAGAGCTTTCGTACCGGCGCCGGCATGGGCTGGCATGAACATGTTGACGGCGTGTTCCATGGATGTGAAAAGTTCTTTCGCCCCGGTTATGCCGCCAACCTCGTCAATTCCTGGATTCCGGCGTTGCGCGGCGTTCAGGAAAAACTCGAGGCCGGGGCGCGAGTAGCCGATGTCGGCTGTGGAAAGGGCGCTTCCACGATATTGCTGGCGGAAGCGTTCCCGCAATCGAAGTTTTTCGGATTCGATTACCACGACAAGTCGATCGATGCGGCGAAAGAATCTGCCCGCCGAAACGGAGTTGCCGACCGCGTCAGCTTCAATGTGTCAAACGCAAAAAATTTTCCGGGTCAAAATTATGACCTGGTAGCGGTCTTTGACTGCCTGCACGATATGGGCGATCCGGCAGGAGCGGCCGCGCACGTGCGCAAGACGCTGGCCAAAGATGGCACATGGATGATCGTAGAGCCATTTGCCAACGATCAGTTGAAGGACAATTTGAATCCGGTGGGCCGCGTCTACTACGGTTTTTCCACGCTGCTGTGCACGCCGTGCTCACGTTCGCAGGAGGTTGGACTCTGCCTGGGCGCTCAGGCCGGCGAGGCGCGCATTCGGGAAGTAGTGATGTCTGCCGGGTTCAGCCAGTTTCGCCGGGCCACGGAAACGCCGTTCAACATTGTTTACGAAGCGCGGCCATAGCGTGGCGCTTCGGAGCTGCGCGGGCGGCAGGTCTCGAATGAGGAACCTGCTGTTCGTGCGGCCACGGCTGAGTTGTCTTAGAAACTTTCGAGGGCGTGCGGATTTTCGACGGTCGAGAGGTCGCCCAAGGGCTCGCCGAGGTATTTCTGGCGGAGGAGGCGGCGGACGATTTTGCCGCTTTGGGTTTTGGGGAGCTCACGAACGGGGACGATGGCTTGCGGCTTGAAGGTGGGGCCGAGGGAATCGACGAGGTGGGCGGTGAGGTCGCTTGCCAGGTTCGCGGCATCGGCCGAGCCGGGCTTGGCGACGACAAAGGCCACGATGGCTTCGCCTTTCAGCTCATCGGGGACGCCAATGACTGCCGCTTCGGAGACGGCGGGGTGCTCGATGAGGGCGTCTTCGATTTCGGCCGGGCCGACCTTGCGGCCGGCGACGTTCATGGATTCGTCGGCGCGGCCGTGAAGGAACCAGCAGCCGTCTTCATCGACGCTGGCCCAGTCGCCGTGATACCACCAGCCGGGCCAGCGCGACCAGTAGGTTTCGAGGTAGCGCTCGGAATCGCCCCAGACGCCGCGCGTCATGGAGGGCGAAGGTTTGGTGCAGACGAGATAGCCTTTTGCGCCGCGCACGGGGCGGCCGGCTTCATCGACGACTTCGGTCGCCATGCCGGGCGCGGGGCCGCCCAAAGTGCAGGGCTTCAGCGGCTGGATGGGCAATGGAAAAAGAAAACTGCCGGCGATTTCGGTGCCGCCCGAAATATTGATGATGGGGCAGCGGCGGCGTCCGACGTTTTCGAAATACCAGAGGTAAGACGTATCGTCCCAAGGCTCGCCGGTTGAGCCGAGCAGGCGCAGCGAGGGCATCTGCTGCTTCGGCGGTCCGGCGCGCATCAGCAGGCGAATGGCGGTGGGGGAGATGCCGAACGTGGTGATGGCGTGGCGCTCGATCATCTGCCAGAGGCGGTCGGGCGCGGGATAATCGGGAGCGCCGTCGTAGAGGAAGATCGTGCCGCCGAAGTTGTGATTGCCGATGATGGTCCACGGGCCCATCATCCAGCCGATGTCGGAGAGCCACCAGAAGCGGTCGTGCGGCTTGTGGTCGAAGCCGAGATAGATTTCCTTGGTCATCTGCGCGAGGCAGCCGGCGTGGGTGTGGACGGTGCCTTTTGGTTTTCCGGTGGTGCCCGAGGTGTAGAGGATGAAGGCGCGATCTTCGGAATCGAGCGGGAGCGAGGAGCGCGGAGTGGGATCGCCGGCGAGATCGTTCCACCAGATATCGCGGGATTGGCGCCAGGGAATTTCGGCGTTTTTATAGCGACTGACGATGACCTTTTCGACGGCAGTCGATTTTTCGAGCGCCTGATCGAGTTTCTCCTTGAGGGGAAGAATTTTTCCGCGGCGCTGGGCGTGATCGGCGGTGAAAACGATGCGCGCGCCGGAATTTTCGAGACGCGTGGCAATGGCGCCTGCGCCGAAGCCGGCGAAGATCGGGACGACGATCAGGCCGAGCTTGAGCGAGGCGTACAGTATGGTGACGACTTCGGGGACGAGCGGCATGACCAGCGCGACGCGATCGCCTTTAGTGAGACCGAGGGCCGCGAGCGCGTTCGCGAGGCGGTTCACGTCGGCGGCGAGACCGGCGAACGTAACGGTGCGAGTGGCGCCGTCTTCGCCCTCCCAGATACAGGCGGTGTGATTGGCGGCGACGTGGCGGTCGAGGCAATTGGCGGAGATGTTGAGCTTGCCGCCGAGAAACCAGCGGCACCATTCGGGGCCGCGGGAAGCGTCGAGCACGCGATCGTAAGGCTCGAACCAATCGATACCGGCTTCGCGAAGCATCTCGGGCCAGAACTGTTCCGGTTGGTCGCGCGACCAGGCGAGAAATTTTTCGCGATCGTTGAAGCCGAGCCGCTGCATCAACCGCCAGACGTTGGTCTGCTCGATCCAATCGCGCGACGGCTCCCAGATCCACTTCATTTGAGTTCGCCGGGCTTTATTTCTCCCGTTTGGGGCCGCTGCATGTCGAAGCGGTCGGTGGTGCGGGTGTAGGTGGGGCCGCCCATACGGCCGATGGGGTGCAGCTTGTCGGGATCGATTTTGTAATCGGTGAACAGGGCGTCGTCGATGTGAAAGCGCAGGACCTCGCCGAGCACGATGCTGCCGCCCAAGGGCTTCGGGCTGACGTGGACGATCTGGACGAGGCGGCACTCCATGTTGATGTGGGATTCTTTGACGCGCGGGGGCTTGACCAGGTCGCTCGCGATGGGCGTGAGGCCGGATTGTGCGAACTCGTCGACTTCGGGCGGGAACTCAGCGGAGCAGATGTTCATCTGTTCGGCGAATTCTTCAGAAACCACGTTGACCACGAATTCCTTCACGGCCTCGATGTTGCGCAGGGTGTCTTTGCGGGAACCGTCGGAGCCGCGGATCATCGGAGAAAAACAGATCACGGGCGGATTGGCGCTGATGCCGGTGAAGAAGCTGAACGGCGCGAGGTTGCGGACTCCCTCGGGGCTGACAGTCGAGACAAAGGCGATGGGCCGCGGGACGATCACGCCGACCATGAGTTTATAGATATTGCGGTAATCGTGCTCAGCGGGATTGATGATCACACGTCACCGCGCGACGGTTGCCGGCTCGATCCAGCTCTTCCAGTATTCTTTCCATTCGACTTTTTCGCCGGCGGCGAGGACGTGAATGGGATTGAGGCCGTCGAGCATAACGGCGTATTCGTCGGTATGGGTTTTCTTTTTCTGATTGGCAAGCGCCTTGGGATGCGGGCCGTGATGGATGCCGCGCGGATGCAGGGTCGCGAAGCCGGGCTTGATGTTGTCCTTACTGAAAAAATCGCCGTCGTGATAGAAGATGAACTCGTCGTAATCGGTGTTGCGGTGGAAGAACGGGACGCGCATGGCGTCTTCGTCTTGTTCGAGCGGCCGCGGAAGAAAGCTGCACACGACCGCACCGTGCGTGACGAAGGTGGTGTGGGCGCTGGGCGGCAGGTGCGCGCGATGGCTCATGATAGGGCGGATGTCGCGCATGTTGATTTTCCAGACGGTGAGATCGCCCTTCCAGCCGACGACGTCCATGGGATTGAAGGGATAGACGACTTTCGAAAACTCGTCATCGACCTTGATGCGGACCTCCCATTCGCGGTCGTCATTGAGGACGGGCGCGGGATCGGGCGTGACGATGACGGCAGGATCGTAGAGCGCGTGCTGGCCGATCAGGCCTTTATCGGGCTGCTCGAATTCGGATTTGGACTGGAAGATCAGGAAGAAGTTGTCGGGCGTGCGCGGGATGACGCGATAGGTGACGGCGCGGGGGATGTTGATGTAATCGCCCTTTTCGAATTCGAGCGGGCCGAAGTCGGTCTCGATGGAGCCTTCGCCGCGGTGGACAAACAGGAGCTCGTCACCATCGGCGTTGCGGTAGTAGAAGGGCATGGGGGCGGAGCGGCGGGAAACGTACAGGGTGAGGTCGGAATTCGCGAGGAACGCGACGGGCGCGCCTTGGGGATCTTTGAGGTCGCTCGGCGCGAGCTGGTTGAGATCGAAGCAGTGAGGGCGCAGCTTGCCTTCGAAGCGAATCCAGCCGGTGGGCGGGTGCGCGTGATAAAGGTGGGCGGACTTGCCGTAGAAACCTTTGCGCCCATGCTCTTCCTCGAATGTGCCGTTGGGCAGCGCGACGTGGGCTTGCGCGGCGACCTTGCCTTTCTTGAGGGGGTACATGCGGAAGCTCCTTCCTGATTCCAGGATAGCCGGGTTTAAGAAGCGTGGCCGCCGGGAAACGGGGCTGGGCACACATTTCAGCCGCTTCGTCGAAACTTATGGACGACTCTTGGCCCAGTGCACGGCGATGCCGCCCAATATGAATGCGCGAGCCTTTATTTCGGTAAAGCCGGCGCGTTCACAGAGGCGCGCGTACTCGCCTGCGGAGAGAAAACTGCGCAGGGAATCAGGGATGTAGGTGTAAATGCGCGCGCGGCCGTGCAATACGAGGCCCCAGAACGCACCTTGGACGAAAAGATAGGCCAAATAGACAGGACGCAGCCAGCGGCGCGAAGGGAGAAAAAAATCCAGGCTGATCAGCGAGCCGCCGGGCTTCAGCACTCGGCGGACTTCGGCCAGCGTGAGCTCGAGGTTCGGAAAATTTCGCAAGCCGTAGCCGACGAATACCGCGTCAAACGAGGAACAGCGGAAGGGCAAGGCGCCGGCATCGGCGCTGACCGAATTGGGGAGGCCTGCCAGCCGCAACATGCGCTCGGTGAGGTCCGCAGCGAACAGTTGGGCATCCGGATCGCGCCGGGCGACCAGCTTGGAAAAATCCCCGGTGCCGCAGGCCAAATCCAGAACCCGGGCGGCGGCGGGCAGCGGGGCCTGCTGGACTGCCAGGCGCTTCCAGCGGCGATCCATACCGTAAGAAAAGACACGAGTAATGAAATCGTACCTGGGCGCGATACGGCCGAACATCTCGCGCATGAGGCGCGTGTCTTGTTTTTCGCGAGGAGCCTTCAACCGAAGGCGTGATTATAGCAGCCGCCGGGCCTGCTGCTGGGGCGGCTGCTTTATCCGGTTGGCGAGTGCGGTCAGTTGGCGGGCGTCCGGCGTCCACGCGCCGGAGCACGCGGAGGATCCACCGCGGCGGTGGCGACACGTGCCGCGACGGGTACGCTGGCCGAAGCCTCGATCATTTCGACCATGGCGTAAGCCGGCATGTCCTCGGCTTCCTTAGCGAATGTCAACTGGCTGACTTCGGAGTCGAAATCCACCTTGATCAGATCGCCGGTTCGCACCTGCTGCGTGGCGATCAGGTTGGACATGGGGTGCACCAGCGCGCGATCGATGGCGCGCTTCAAGTGACGGGCGCCATATTTGACATCCGTGCCTTCGCGCAACAGGAAATCTTTGGCCGGCTCCGTGAGAGAAAACACAAACGGAGTGGTGGTAGCGGAGTTGAGAATCCTTTGCTGGAGAATGCCGAGCTCGAGACCCAGTACTTTTCTTAGTTCGGCCTGGCCCAGCGGCTTGAATACGACCACCTTGTCGATCCGGTTCATAAATTCCGGAGTGAATTTTCGCCGCGCAGCTTCTACTCCCGCCCGGGAAATCTTGTCGGTAGTGGATTCGTCAAGCTCTCCCGTTCCGTTCTGGCGTTCGATCTCGGAGGCCGCAAATCCCAGATTGGGTCTCAAAATGGAACCCATTTCGGCAGCGCCGAGGTTGGAGGTCATGAAGATCATGGCGCGCGAAAAGTCCACGCGGCGATTGTCGCCGAGCGTAAGGGTGGCCTTGTCCAGGATACCGAGCAGCAGGTTCCACAGCGCGTCGCTGGCCTTCTCAATTTCGTCGAACAGCACGAAGCTGATCTTGATTTTTTCCGTGTGGTACTGGTTGAGCACTTCCTGGCTCAGTAATGGATGCGTCTCGCGATGGCCCAAATATCCAGGGGGCGAACCGATCAATTTGGCGATTTCATGGCTGTGCTGAAATTCGGCGCAGTCGATTTTGATCATGGCCCGCGCATCGCCGACCAGGCTTTCCGCGGTGGCTTCTACCAGCCTGGTTTTGCCGGAACCGGTAGGCCCGAGGAACAGAAAGTTTCCGATGGGCCGCATGGGGCCGTTCATGCCCGCAAGGTACATCTGATAGATGTTCACGATCTGGTCGATGGCCGTGTCCTGCCCGACGATCCGCTTCAGCAGATCGGTGTGCAACTTTTCGGCATCCTGACCGGTTCTAGTAGGATCGAGCTTTTTGTTCAGCCGCACCATATTCAACCTCCCATCGTCAACATCCCGGCCCCAAAGACTCACGCCGTGTTATGAGCACGTACCATGCCAACCGCATAAACATCACTTCCGCGGTTTCAACGGCCTCATTTCCACTCGGCTGATCAAGGTTCGGGCGGGCATCGTCAATAAACTGACGACGACCTGTGCCACATCTTCCGGAGCAATTTTCCAGTCCGCGGATGCGGACGCGGAAGCGAATTCCGTATCCACACTGCCCGGCATGATGTAACTCACGCGAACGTTGTCATACCTGTGATCCAGCATCATCGCCTCGCTAAATCCATTCAGCCCGAACTTCGACGCGTTGTAGCCGGCGCCGCCGCTGAACGGATTCTTACCAGCCAAGCTACTTATATTGATGATGTAGCCTCCGTTACCGTTATTAAATTTATGTAACGCTTGCCGGGAACAGTAGAACGCGCCCGACAGGTTGACTTCGATCATTGCGCGCCACTCCTCGATGGAGAGCTCGGAAGTCCGCCGGAATATTCCCAGGCCGGCATTGTTGATTAAAATCTCTAAACCTCCTAGTTCCTTATCGACCCTTTCAAAGAACGTTTCTACACTATTAGGATTGGAAACGTCCGCTGGAATACCGAGGACGGTTCCGCCGGTTTTGCGCGCCAATTCCTGCTGGGCCCGCTCGACGGCCTCACGTTTCCGGCCGCAAAATGCGACCGAGGCGCCCTCTTCGAGAAGACGTTCTACAATGGCGCGCCCGATTCCACGTGTGCCGCCGGTTACCACCGCGACTTTGTGTGCCAGCAATTTGTCCATGGTTCGATCTTACTCGTGATTTCCGCTTGATTAGAATGCGCGAGCGGCTTCAATGATGCGTGCGCTCTGTTAAACTGGAGACAGAAAGCATGACGCCTGCCGCGCCGACCGCCACCTGGCGGAAAGTTTGCGAAGAATATTCTTCGCGTCTGATTGAAGACTTGGAGCAACAGGTCGAGTCCGAAGTGGAATCCAGGGTCAATGCCGCCATCGATGCGGTGGTTCGCGGGGCCGTAGCAGATGCCTCGACGGAAAGCCGGCGGGCGCTGGCCGAGGAATTGAACCAGTCGGTTCGCCGGCTGCGCCAAGCCAAGAGCGCAGACGAAGAGTACTCGGTACTGTTGGATGTAACGGCTCCGTTTTGCGAGCAGGCCATCGTATTTTCCATCGACCGAAAGCAAGTGCGCGCGGAACGGATGCGGCGGCCTGGCAGCGTCGAGGCGGGAGAAGCGCAGGTTCCCGAAAACCTGCCGCCGTTTACCTTTGCCGTCTCCGATGCGGCCGCTTTCTCGACGGCAGTCGATTCCCGCGACCCGGTTATCGCCATGAGCACTCCGGCAGAGGTTTCGCAGGCGCTGATCGCGCTGCTGGCGAACGAACCGGAGGAAAAGGTATACCTGTTCCCCCTGGTGGTGCGGGGCGAAACCGCTGGTGTGCTGTATGCCGCGCGCGGCGTACAGGCGCCGGCGCTCGAGCTGCTCGCGGAAACCGCCGCGCTATGTCTGGAAACGCTGACAGCGAAACCGGCGGATGTGATGGAAGCGCCGAAGGCCGAGCCGCTGCGTGTGGCAACCGCGGCAGCGCCGGGCGCGTCTACCGTTCCGGAGAGAGCACCGGCGGCGCATCCGTTCACGATTGCGGGGTCGCTGTGGAAGCAGCCGGAGACGGATGCGGGCTCGGGGCTAAAAGAACACCGCGAATGGCGGGGCCTATCCCGCGACGAACAACAAAAGCATCTGGCGGCGCAGCGCTTCGCCAGAGTGCAGGTGGCGGAGATGCGGCTGGCGCATCCGGAGGCATTACGCTCCGGACGCGAGCAGCGTGACATTTATACGGCGCTAAGAGAATCCATGGACGCGGCGCGGGAGAAGTTTCGCGCGCAATTCACGTCCGTGTCTTCCACGATGGTGGATTATCTGCACCTGGAGATGGTGCGCAGCCTGGCTGACGACGATGCGAATGTGCTCGGTCCGAACTATCCCGGCCCGCTGGCGTAAGTTCGCTCGCCTTCTGGCGCTGGCGCCGGCGCTCGGGCCTTCTTTATGCGCTCAGGATCTGGCATCGCAAGTCAAGGCCTATCGCGAAAATCCTTCGGTTGCGCGCCGTTTGCGGATCGAGCGATATGCCGCCGCTCACTCCAAGGATCAAAGCGGAGCGCTTGCCCGGCTGGCGCTGGGAATCACTTCGTTCGAGCAGAAAGATGACCAGCGCGCCATCTCCAATCTGAAAGCCGCGGGCGCGCGGCTGCCCCAGCTCGCGGACTACGCCGCTTATTACCTGGCGTCCGCCGAGCTGGCAGCCAAACAAGAGGCCGCCGTACCGAAAGATCTGGATCGGGGGCAGGGCGTGCCGATTACGTCGCCGCTTGCCGCCCGCGCGACGGTGCTGCGCGCCAAAGCCCTGGTCGATCTGAAGAACCCGGCCGAGGCCATTCGCACTTTGCGCGAACGGTACGCGGATCTGCCCCAACCGGACGCCGATTTTACGCTCGCCACCGCTTATGAAGCGCTCGGCGACCACGCCAATGCGGCGGCTTATTATCAGTACGTCTATTTCCGCCATCCGGACACCGATGCGGCGGCGCAAGCCTCGGCCGCGCTGTTGCTGTTACGCGAATCGATGGGCGCCGCTTATCCGCCGGCAACCGCAGCAGAGATGCTCGAACGCGGCGACAGATGGCTGGCGGCGCGCGATTATCCGCGGGCTCGCCAGGAATTCCTGTCGATTGCCGGTCAGCTCAACGGCGCCGACCGCGACCTGGCCATGGTGCGCGCCGGTGTTGCCGATTACATGGAAGGGCAGACCGCGGCCGCGTACCGTTATCTGCAGTCTCTCGAACCCGCGCACGGGGAAGCGGATGCCGAGCGCCTGTATTATCTGGCCGAATGCCATCGGGCGATGAATGCGGACGACGACCGGATGGATACGGTCCAGCGCTTGAGCAAGCAGTATCCGCAGTCACCCTGGCGGTTGAAAGCGCTGTTTTCAGCAGCCAATCATTATCTGGTCGTCAACCGTCCCGACATCTACGTGCCGCTTTACCAGGCCGTATTCGAAAGTTTTCCAGACGATGCCCTGGCAGCCTACTGCCACTGGAAAGTGGCATGGGCGGCATACATCCAGCGGCACAGCGATGCACGGGACAAGCTGCGGGAACAAGTGGATCGGTATCCTTCGGACCCGCGTGTGGGCGCTGCACTCTATTTTCTGGGGCGATTGAGCGAAGCCGATAAAGATTATGGGGCCGCGCGCGCTTACTACGACAAAATCATCGCGATTTTCCCCAACTACTACTATGCGAACCTGGCGCGCGAGCGCCTGGCGGATACCAAGCTGGTCGCCGCCCAGCCCGGTGCTAAAGTCGTCGAATATCTGAACACGGTTTCGTTTCCCGAGCGAAGAGTGCCCGCCGGGCTCGAGCCGTCGGCCACAACGCGAGTGCGTATCGAGCGCGCCCGCCTGTTGCTCTCGGCGGGCCTGCAGGATCTGGCCGAAGGCGAGCTGCGTTTCGGTGCCCGCAACGACGGCCAGCCGCAGCTGCTCGCCATGGAGCTGGCGCGCACGGCGGGTTCGCCTTACATGAGCCTGCACTACATGAAAAGCTTCGCGCCCGACTACCTGGCGACACCTATCGACCGGATGCCCCGCCGGTTCTGGGAGCTGCTGTTCCCTCTGCCCTACCAGAATGACCTGGTGCGAAACGCCAGGCTCCAGAATCTCGATCCGTATATGGTTGCCGCGTTGATCCGGCAAGAGTCCGAATTCAATCCGGGGGCCATCTCGCATAAGAGCGCTTACGGTCTGACCCAGATCATGCCCGCGACGGGACGCCAACTGGCGCGGCGCGACGGCGTGCGCCGTTTCCGATCGTCCATGTTGTTCCGGCCGTCAACGAATTTGAAGCTGGGCTCGCGCTATCTGCGTTCCATGCTGGATCAGTGGGGAGGCAAATGGGAGCAGACGCTGGCATCCTACAATGCCGGCAAGAACCGCGTCCTCGAGTGGTCGGGCTGGGACTCGTTTCAGGAGCCGGCCGAGTTTGTCGAAACCATCCCGTTTACCGAAACCCGCGATTATGTGCAGGCGGTGCTGCGCAATGCCGCCATTTATAAGCGGCTTTACGGAACCACGAATGCCGGGGTAACCTCAACCCATGGCCTCTCCTCGTCCCGCGAACCCCGAAAAGCAAGAACCGCTCGCGGCTCCGCCAACCGAAAGCGCACGCGATCGGTTTCGTAGTCTTCGCACCCGGAACTTCACTGAGTCCGTCATCCGCGAGATGACGCGCCTCGCGCAACGCCACGGCGCGATCAACCTGGCGCAGGGCTTCCCGGATTTCAGCGCGCCCGAAGCGCTGAAGCAGGCGGCGCGCGATGCCATCAGCCAAGACTTCAACCAGTACGCCATTACCTGGGGCGCGAAAAGCCTGCGCAACGCCATCGCCGCAAAATACCGGCGGAGTTACGCGCTGGACGTCGATCCGGAAACCGAAATTACGGTCTGCTGCGGGTCGACTGAAGGCATGATCGCCTCCCTCACCGCCGTGACCAATCCAGGAGACGAGGTCGTTATCTTCGAGCCTTTTTATGAGAATTACGGACCGGACACGAAGCTTTGCGGAGCATCGCCGCGCTTTGTGAAGCTGCGGCCGCCCGACTGGAACTTCGATCCCGATGAATTGCGCCGGGCTTTCTCGGCAAGAACCAAGGCAATTATCCTGAATTCACCCAACAATCCAACCGGCAAGGTTTTTTCGCGGCCGGAGCTCGAGCTGATTGCGAACCTTTGCGAAGAATTCGACACGCTCGCCATCACCGATGAAATTTATGAACACATTACTTACGATGGACGGCCGCACATCCCAATGATGACGCTGCCAGGAATGCGCCGGCGTTCGATCCTGGTCAACAGTATGAGCAAAACGTTTGCCGTGACCGGCTGGCGGGTGGGCTGGGTGGTGGCCGCGGCAGATCTGTCTAATTCCATACGAAAAGTGCACGACTTTCTAACTGTCGGCGCAGCGGCCCCGCTGCAGGAAGCGAGTGCGATAGCACTAACCTTTACTGATGACTATTACCATGATCTACAAAGGGAATACGCGAAACGCCGCGATCTGATCTTGGACATACTAACTACATCAGGTTTTCGTGTTTACCTGCCGCATGGCGCGTATTACGCAATCACGGATATCTCTAAATTCGGTTTTGTTGACGACGTTAGCTTTATTCGGTATTTAATCCAGAATGTCGGCGTAGCTGCGGTTCCGGGGTCAAGTTTTTATCAAGATCCGGGCGATGGTGCACAACAAATTCGCTTTTGTTTTTGTAAGAAATATGAGACGCTGGAAGCAGCCGGAAAGAAATTGTTGACACTCGCTGCATCCAGATAGCGAGAAGTTTACCCGGCCGGAGGGTTGTCGATGCTGCCAGGTTTTTTGCTGCCGGAAACGACCATTCGCGAAGCCGGTAACGGTGCCGGGCTCGAGTTGGGCGAAGGGCGGGGTAATGTGGTTCTGCTGACGCTGGGCATTACCCGCATCATCGAACAGGAAAGCCTGGACGTTTCTATTTGGGGCTCGGCGGACGGCAACGAATGGGGCGCAAAGCCGCTGGTCAGTTTCCCGCAAAAGTTTTATTGCGGCACCTATCAGATTCTGCTGGATCTGACTCGCCATGCGGATGTGAAGTTTCTGCGGGTGAAATGGGCCGCTCAGCGCTGGGGCAAAGGCCAGAACAAGCCTCTGTTCGGATTCTACGTTTTCGTCCAGGAAATGAAGCAGCAGGTACTGGCGATCGGCGCCTGAACCGCACGGTTATCCACCCGTTAGTTTCTCGATCGCTCTTTGATGTTCCACGCGTTCCTGCTTTGAGCGGCGGTCCGTACTTTCGAGGCGCCGGCGCGTGACCGCGCTAAGTGGGATACACTGATTGAAACTATGAGCGAGTCCTCCCACAACGATTCCAAGATTGACCGAAGATCGTTCCTCAACCAGGCAGCCGCCGTAATCGCCGGTGCGGGCGCGCTCGCGGCGCCCGCATTTTCCTATGGCCGGATCAAGGGCGCCAACGACCGCATCCTGCTTGGCCACATCGGTGTGGGGAACCGCGGGTCCGAGCTGGCTTGGATCGTTTCGCGCCTCAAAGACAAGCACAACGTCGAGATGGCCGCGGTCTGCGATCTCTGGAAAGTCAATCGGGAAAAGGGCGCTGCTCGCGCCCAGAACGTTTATGGCCGCGCGCCGCGCGCCTATCAATACATGGACGAAATGCTGGCGTCGAAAGACCTCGATGCCGTCATTGTCTCGACCGGGGATTTTCAGCATTCGCCCATCCTGAAGCTTGTGGCCGAAGCCGGCAAAGACGCTTACTGCGAAAAGCCCATGGGCAACGTGCTCGAGGAGGCCAAGGCTGCGCGCGATGCCGTCATCGAGCGAAATCGGATCGTGCAGATCGGAACCCAGCACCGCAGCGAGCCCTATCAGATCGAAACCAAGAAGTGGATCGACTCCGGCATGCTCGGCGACGTGTCCAAAGTGGAAATCGTCTGGAACTACCATGGGCCGCGCTGGCGCGGGCGTCCGGAGGTCGACCAGATCCGCGAAGAGGACACCGACTGGCGAAAGTGGCTGCTGGCCAAACCGTACCGGCCGTTCGATCCGCGGGCGTATTTCGAGTTCCGGCTATATAAGGACTTCTCGAGCGGCATTGCCGATCAGTGGTTGAGCCATGGAATCGATCTGATCCACTATTTTCTGGACGACAATTTTCCGAAGTCGGTCGTGGCCAATGGAGGCGTGTTCGCCTGGCCGGACGGGCGCGAAAACCCTGATACCTTTCAGACGCTGCTCGAGTACCCCAAAGGTTTTCTGGTCAGCTTTTCGACGAGCTTCGGCAACGATTCCGACAGCTTCAGCCGGATCATGGGCAAGAAAGGCACCATGGTTAATATCGGGGGCGAGGGAAGCCCGCGCTGGAAATGGGTTGAGGAGAGGGGTAACCACGAAGATAACCCCTACATCCGGCGTGAGGAAAAATACGTTTTGTTGCCCGGGCACGACCTGAACAAGCTCCCGCCGACGTTCATCGGCGATGAAGACCTTTCCCACATGACCAACTGGTTTGAGTGTCTCAGGAGCCGGAAACAGCCCAATGCGACGGTTTTAAACGGCTTTGCCCACTCCGTAGCGGTGATTATGGCCGCCCGGGCATACCGCGAGGGCAAGAAGCTATATTGGGACCCGAAGACCCAGCAGATTGTCGATCAGCCAGTTTAAAAAGGAGATTTTTCGGCGGTGGGTTTTGGGGAAGGCCCCCTTCCCTGTGTCGGGGGCCTCCTCAATATCGGAGCAAACCCATGCTGTTAGGAACTAATTTGCGCCAACTAAGCCTTGCCCGCAAGCAATCTTTTGGCTGAGCGGTTTTTTCGAAACAGCATCTTTCGATACCCCGCCCGTAACGCTTGCCATCCGGCTGTAACGTTCCCGCAAGTGCTTAGGAATCACGACGTCCGGCGTGCCAGGACGGTGGCGCCCAGCAACTCTTCTAAAAACGGCGACTGCGGGTAAGGGTGGCCCTTATAATGCCGGAATCCCTCGGCGAAATCGACACCCGCCAGCTTGCCGTTTTGTTGGCTCCAGTCGCGCATGGCGTCCAGGTAATTGTCCACTCCGTGGTGCTTCAACAGCCAGGTACGCTGGCTGGCATGTTCGGCCAGCATCGCGGTCTTGACGTCCATCTCGGAGCCGACCTTTACGAAGAAATCCGGCAGTACGCGGCAGCCGTCCCGATCCACGCCGCTGATGGGGTCCATGAAGTAGAGATGGGGAATCGCATGGAGCGGGGACGCGGCCGGATTCGCCCCGGTCGCATAATTCGGCGCGGGAGCAGCAAAGCAGGCATCCCGCACCAACTGGCTGGTGGCTTCGTGGTCGCAGAGATAATCGATAGGCGATGAGGTGAGCACAAGCTCGGGCGCAACCTGCCTCAGGATCTCGACCACGCGGCGGCGCGAGGCATCGTCGTTGAAAATACTGAGATCGCGAAACTCCGCGCAGCGGTAATCGGCGCCGATGCGGGCGGCCGAGCGTGCCGCCTCCTTGCGGCGGATGGCGGCGATCTCTTCGGGAGGATGATCGCTCGATCCGCAATCGCCCGGGGTCATGGTGACGATGGTGACGGCGTGCCCGGCGCGCGTCAATTGCGCGAGCGTGCCTGCCGCCAGGATCTCGACATCGTCGGGATGTGCGTGAATTGCCAGGATGTGTTTTTTCACGAGGGCAGCCGGCTCGCTTTCGCCGAGTTTTGAATAGCGAGCCGGAGGCTGAGTCCGGGAGCGAAGCGCGCCACGCGCCGCGCGGCGATCTCCATGGTTCCTCCGAAGCGCGGATCGCGCACCGTACGCGCTTTCCGCTGAGAGACGGCGAAGGTGCCGAAACCCACCAGCGTGACCCGGTCGCCTTTGGCCAGGGTGGACTGCACGTTTTCCAGAAACGCATCGAGCGCTCGCGCCGCCTGCAGGTTGTTGAGGCGCGCATCCTCGGCCATCTTCTTGATCAAATCGCGCTTGTTCACGGCTTCTCCCTTGTCAAGATTGCAGAATATATCATCAAAGGCGCCGCCCCGTGTCAACATCTATCCGCGGCTTCGCAGAGGAGGCTCATTCGATGATCGATCTGGACGGAAAAATCGCAGTGATCACCGGTGCAAAGGGAGGACTGGGAAATTTCACGACCAAGGTCTTCCTCACAGCGGGCGCCAATGTTGCGGGCGTTTCGCGATCGATCGCACAGGCCGATTTTCCCGATGCGCGGTTTGCTGCATTTCCCGCCGAGCTCGCGACCGGCGCATCGGCCGGCGCGCTGGTCGAGAAAATCATAGAGCGCTTCCGGAAAATCGACATTCTTATACACCTCGTCGGCGGCTTCGCCGGCGGCAAGCCGGTGTCCGAGACCGATGATGCAACGCTCGAGCGGATGCTCGATCTCAACCTGCGCTCCGCTTTCTATATGGCGCGCGCCGTTTTGCCGGTCATGCGTGCCTCTGGCGCCGGACGCATCGTGGCGATCGGCAGCCGTGCGGCGGTCGAGCCGCAGCCCGGCATCGCGGCCTACAGCGCCTCCAAAGCCGCGCTGGTTTCGCTTGTGCGGACGATCGCTATGGAAAACCAGGATCGCGGCATCACCGCCAACGTGATTCTCCCTGGCACCATGGACACACCGGCGAACCGCGCCGCCGACCCGGGCGCCGATTTTTCGAAATGGGTGGATCCCCGGCAGGTGGCGGACCTCGCAGTCTGGCTATCCTCGGATGCGGCGTCGCAGGTCACCGGCGCGGTGATTCCGGTTTACGGCAAGAACCTTTGATACGAATCTGCGGGACGTACGTATAATGTCCTGATGAATCGAACTGCTTTTGCTCTGCTTCTCACTGGCCTTTCGGCCGCGATCACTTTTGGGGCCGAAGGCCCGGCATCACCCGCCGCCAGGACCTTCGATCAGCAACTGACCATGGTCGAGCACGAACTGGTTCCCCTGGCGGAGGCCATGCCCGCCGACAAGTACAATTTTGCGCCGACCCATGGCGAGTTCAAAGGCGTCCGCACATTCGGCCAGCAGATCTCGCATATTGCGGCAGTCATGTACCTGGTGTCTTCAAGCGCGCTCGGCGAGAAGAATCCGGGCGGAGCGGACGAAAACGGCCCGGCATCTCTGAAGACGAAGGATGACATCGTCAAATATCTGAAAGACGCCATCGCCTACAGTCACAAGGCCATGAACGCGCTCACCGAAAGCAACCTGCTGGAACTCGTCCGGTCGCCTTTCGGCGAGGATAAAGTGCCGCGCGTTTCTTTGGCGACCACAACCGTCTGGCACACGTTCGACCATTACGGGCAAATGGTGGTTTATGCCCGCATGAACGGCATCGTTCCGCCGGCCAGCCGCCGCTAGCCGGTGGCTTTTAGAGACGCCAGCGCGATCCACGCCGCCACGGTGGCGAGTTTCTCGTCCAGGCGCCACGGAGGCCCCATCGCGCGGCCCAGTTCGCCGAGCCGCCGCGTGATTTCCGTGGAAGAAAGATGCAACGCGGCAGCGGCTCGATCGAACACCTCGCGCTCTTTGAACCTGGTTACCTGAAGACCGCTTGCTTCGCTCGCCCGCATCAGCGCATTGCGAAACAGTTCACCCTCGGCGGTATGAATCAGCGGGTGCGACGCCAGCGTGGATTTAAGATCCGGTAAGGGCCGCCCGGACGCGAGGAGAATTCCGCAGGTCACGGGCTGATAATCTTTGCCGCGCAGACCGTCTATCGCCGGCAGCAGAGCCTCGCGAGCGATCTCACTGGTCCTTTCAATCGAGCGCGCGATGAATTTTTCGGCTCTGGCGAAGTCCATTTCGGCCGCCGCGTGATACGGCTGCCTGGCGCCCGGCGCATTGCTGTCCACGAGGTCAAGCCGCCGGCGTGCGATCACATCCGGCAGGTGCCTGTCACCCGACACCGCGATCAGCACCGCCCATCCGGAATGCGCGCGAAAACCGAGGGCTGCGGGTTTCATCGGCAGCTTCCGGGGCAGGGTGATCATCCGTGCGATTATAAATCCGTTCTACGCAGCAACCGCTACATTCCCCGCGCCAAATAGACGAATCGCACGATGAACAGCAGCGTCAGGGCATACACGAGCCAGTTCACTTCCCGGAACTGTCCGCGAAGGATTTTGAGCAGTGTGTAAGCGGTGAAGCCGAACGCCAGCCCGTTGGCAATGCTGAACGTCAGCGGAATGGCGAGCATCGTGAGAAAGGCCGGAATCGCCACCATCGGATCGGTCCAGCGGATTTCCGCCACCGTGGTCATCATCATGCTGCCCACAATGATGAGCGCGGGCGCAGTGGCGGCTGCCGGAATCGCGCCGACCAGCGGCGCCAGCCAGAGGGCAGCGAGAAACAGCAGACCGGTGACAATCGCGGTCACTCCTGTTCGCCCGCCTGCGGCAACGCCTGCGGAACTTTCGATATAACTGACCACAGTTGAAGTTCCGGCAAGCGATCCGGCAATCGTGGCTGTGGCATCGGCCAGCAGAATCCGGTTAATCCGCGGGATCTCATGCGCGCGATTGAACAACCCGGCCTTTTGCCCGACCGCCACCAGGGTCCCGACATTATCGAACAGATCGACAAAAAGGAACGCGAAGACGATCTCGACGAGGCCGATCCCCAGGGCCGCGCGCACGTCCAGTTGAAAAGCCGTTGCCGCCAGGTCGGAGATGCCGTAACTGCGCGGATGCCAGCTCACCAGGCCAACCAGAGCGCCGGCCGCGGTCGTCGCGAGCACGCCGATCAGGATCGCAGCCCGCACACCCCAGGCCAGCAGTGCAGCCGTCAGCAGCAGCCCGCCGATCGCCAGTTGAGTGCCTGGATCGCCCAAGTTTCCCATCGACACGGTTGTGGCGGCGTTCGGCACGATGATCCCGGAATTTCGGAAACCGATCAGCGCGATAAACAGCCCGACTCCCGCCGCGACCGCCGCGTACAGCTCGTGAGGAATCGCCGAGACGATCAGCCGCCGTATGCCGATCAGTGTAAGAACCAGGAAGCTGACGCCTGACAAAAACACCGCGCCGAGCGCCACCGGCCAGGCGATGCTCATGCCCTTCACCACTGAGTAAGTAAAGTAAGCGTTGAGCCCCATGCCCGGCGCGAGCGCCAAAGGATATCGCGCAATCAGGCCCATGAGGATGCTGCCGAACGCGGCTGAAAGGCACGTCGCCGCGGTCACAGCAGCGAGCGGCATGCCGGCTTCATGCAGGATCGATGGGTTCACGAACACGATATACGCCATGGTCATGAACGTGGTTGCGCCTGCGAGGATTTCGGTCTTCCAGCCGGTGCCGAGCGCTTGAAATTCGAAATAGCGCTCCAAACGCCCGGCCAGCGCGCGCATCATTGGAGAAGCGCTTCCACCTCTACGGCCAGCGCGATCAGCGAGGCATCCGTACCGGAATTCGAAACGAGCTGCAAACCGAGCGGCAGGCCGTTTGCCGAAGGCATTGGGATCGAAATCGCAGGCACACCCAACGCGGTCCATGGCGTGTTCATGACCGGATCGCCGGTGGATTCGAGTCCCACAGGAGCCGCGCCGGCGGCGGCCGGAGTAACCAGAACCGGATATTGCGTGAACTGGCGGCTCAGGTCGCGTTTGACTTCCACGATGGTGGTCAGCGCCGCGCGGTAATCCTCGACTGAGATGCCGAGGCCCTGTTCGACAAGATTCGCGAGCTTTTCGCCGATGCGCTTTCCGTGCTGCCGCCACCGCTCCTGATGCGTGCGCGCGCCTTCGTATGCATTAACCAGCCTGGCGGCGTCCCCCAGTTCAGAAAATCGCGCGGGCATCTCGACCACGTTCATCAGATAAGCATCGGCAAGGCGCTTCGCCGCCGCGCGGAACGCATCTTCCATCGCACCATCGACCGACGGCATCAGCGATGGAATTCCCAGGCTGCGTTTGGGCGTCCCCTCCGCTTTGCCCATGCGCGTCCAGAGCAACTGCATGTCATCCGCGGTCTGCGTGAACAGGCCGGCGGTATCGAGCGATGGCGCGAAGCCCAGCACGCCGTCGAGCGGCAGAATGCCCGGACTCGGCTTGAATCCAACTACACCGCAATACGAAGCCGGGCGCAGCACCGAGCCCTGCGTCTGCGTTCCGAGGGCGAACGGCACCATTCCGGCCGCGACGGCTACTGCCGACCCGCTCGAGCTCCCTCCAGGCGTTCGCGATAGATCGTGCGGATTGTGCGTCGGTGCGGCGTCGAAATAGGCGAACGCAGTCGTTTGCGTTTTTCCCATCAGAATTGCGCCGCGGCGGCGAAGCTGCGTCACCAGACCAGCGTCCGTCGCTCCTTTCCGGCCGGCATAAATCGGCGAGCCGTACTCGGTGGCCAGATCGCGTGTTTCGAAAATGTCCTTGGCGCCGAACGGGATTCCGGAAAGCGGGCCTTCCGCCAACGCCGGCTGCGGCCGGACTTCCACCCATGCTCGCAACTGCTCGTCCCGCGCCTGGATGCGCTCCAGGCAGATAGACAGCAGTTCTTCGGGCGTCCGGTTACGCCCCTCGATCCATTCGACGAATTGCCTCAGCAGGCCGCGCTTGGCCGTTATGGCGCGGTCGGAATAGACCTTGCCTTCTTCGCCGATCCACATCTTTCTATAATGTAGTTCGATCTATGAAATACTCCTACTGGTTTTTAATGCTGGTTTTGCCGTTAGCAGCGCAGGTTAAGGTTGAACATGGCGACGGGTTAATTTCCGTTACTATCGATAACCAGCCGTTCACTAACCTCTACTGCGGGACGGACACCTCCAAACCCTATCTGTATCCGTTACGCTCGGCCTCCGGCAAAATTGTCACGCGGCACTATCCCATGGAAGATTTTCCCGGCGAGACGCACGACCATCCGCATCAGCGCGGCATGTGGTTCAGCCACGGCGATGTCAACGGCTTCGATTTCTGGGCTAACGAGCCCTCGCAGCACAACGGGAAAAACGCGAAAATCGTGCTGGCAAAGATCGGCAAGCTGACGAGCGGAGAGAAATCCGGAACTCTGGAGGCCGACTTCAATTGGGTCGATCCGGAAGGCAAGATCCTTCTCACCGAAGCCAAACAGATCACCTTCTATGCCGATCCTGCCCGCCGCATCATGGATTTCACCATCACGCTGAAACCCGAGGGACGCGTCACGTTCGGCGACACCAAAGAAGGCACGTTCGCCGTTCGTCTGGCCGCGAGCCTGGAGGAGCGAAATACCGGGACGATGGTCAGCTCCGAGGGCGGTCGCGGCGAAGCGCAGGTGTGGGGCCATCGCGCCAACTGGGTGGACTACTCCGGCAAAGTGGACGGCGAAAAAGTCGGCATCGCGATTCTCGATCATCCATCCAACCCGCGCCATCCGACTTACTGGCATGCGCGCGCCTATGGGCTGTTCGCCGCGAACATCTTCGGCCTGCACGATTTCCTGAACACCAAGAACGCCCACGGCGGCCTGACGATTCTGCCCGGCAATCAGCTCCAGTTCCGCTATCGCGTAATCATTCATCCGGGCGACTACCAGTCCGCCAACATCGCCGGCGAGTATGAGAAGTACGCGGAAACCAAGAATCCGTAGCGCCCGATTCAGGATTTCTTCAGAAAGCGTTCGATTCCGCGGCGGCAATCGTCGGTCAGCCGCGCCAGCGTATTCACGTTCACGCCCGCGCTCAGCGCCGCTTCAAACGGCATGGCGTCGATCTGATAGAGCAGGCTCTTGGTGAGCGCGATCGCTGATGCGGACTTACCGGCAAGCTCGGCGACGTACGCTTCCACATCCGTTTCGAACGAGGCGTCCGCAAAAACGCGGTTAACGAGACCCAGCTCGAGCGCGTCGCGCGCGGAAATGGCCGCGCCGCTTGCCAGCAGCTCGAATGCACGCTTTTCGGGAACGGAACGGCGCACGATCGCCATCACCATCGCCGGCACGAAGCCAATCTTGACTTCGGGATAGCCGAACTGCGCGGATTCCGCCGCCAGCGTGATGTCCGCGGCCGTTGCCAACCCGCACCCTCCGGCCAGCGCGCGCCCGCGCACGGCAGCAACGATCGGCCGCGGATGCCGACGCATTTCGAGAAATAAATCGCCGAGATGCCGCGCGTCCTCGAAATTTTCCGCGACGCTCGCCTGGCTGATCTTTTCCAGAGCGGCCAGATCGGCGCCCGCGCAAAAGTCTTTGCCGGCTCCCCCTACGAGCACCACGCGCACTGCTTCGTCGCGCGCCGAGCGACCGAGCGCATCGCGCAGTTCCGTGACCAGCTCTTCATCGAGCGCGTTCCGCTTATCCGGCCGGTTGAGCTTGATGCGCGCGATGCCCTGGTCCGCCGAATAAAGAATCTTGCCGTAGCCGCTCATGGCTGAGAGAAATGCGAAAAACCAGAGCCTTATTCCGGCAGCGCGAACGAAATCACCGCCGAGCCCGATGGGATCGTCACGAATTGTTTGCCGTTCACCATATAGGTGATCGGCGAAGCCACGATGCGGGTGCCGGTGTAAAACCGCCAAAGATTTTTGCCCGTCCTGGCGTCGAAAGCCATCAGGTAGCCGTCCTCATCCGCCGAGAAAATCAGGCCGCCGGAGGTGGATAGCGTCCCGGCCCATGGGGCGTGAAAATAGCGGAAATCCCACTTGGTTTCGCCGGTCAGCGGGTCGAGGGCCTTGAGCAATCCATATTCGGGCTCTTCGGTTACGGCGCGCGCCACGCTGCCCTCATATCCTCGTCCCTTAATGTAGACGGGCGGCTCCGAATAATACACGTCGCACTGCTCGCGCACGGGAAAATAAAACAGCTTCGTTTCGGGATTGTACGAAGGCGCCATCCAGTTGGCCGCCCCCGCCATGCCCGGGCACAGCCGAACGCCCTCGGAACTGGGATCGGTGTGCTGTTTCAGAATCGGCCGGCCCTTGCGGTCGAGTTCCGTCGCCCAGTCCTGCCGCGCAAACGGCTTGCCCATCAGAAACTCACCCGTCTCGCGATCGAGCACATAGAAAAATGCGTTCCGGTTCGCCTCGATTGCCACTTTGCGATTCCTGCCCTTCCAGTTCAAATCGATCAGCACAGCTGTCTCTTCTGCGTCCCAGTCGTGCGTGTCGTGTGGCGTGAACTGGAAATGCCATTTGAGCTTGCCCGTGTCCGGATCGAGCGCCACCAGCGAATCGGTGTACAGGTTGTCGCCCTTGCGCGATTCCCCGTAGAGATCCGGCCCCGGATTCCCGATGCCCCAGTAAAGCGTGTTCAACTGCGGATCGTACGTGCCGGTCATCCAGGTCGATCCGCCGCCGCGCACCCAGGAATCCGCGAGCCAGGTGTCGCCGCCCGGCTCGTCCTTCGCCGGAATCGTCCAGAAGCGCCAGAGCCGCTTGCCGGTCGCGGCGTCGTAGGCGTCGATGAATCCGCGAATTCCCAGCTCCGCGCCCGAGATGCCCACAATGATCTTGTCCTTGAGCGCGAGCGGCGCAAGCGTCGCGGTGTACTGGCCTTTGTTATACGGCGCTATCTCCGTCTGCCAGATCAAGCGGCCCGTGCGCGCATTGAGCGCCACCACTTTCGCGTCGATCGTCACCATGTACAGCCGGTCGCCCAGAATCGCGAAACCGCGGTTCTGTCCGTTGCCCTTGATTCCCTGCGGAAATGCGTGCTTGTACATCCACAACTGCCGTCCGCTGCGCGCATCCACGGCGTATGCGTAACCGTTGCCTCCCGTGAAATACATCACGCCATCGACCACCAGCGGCATGGTCTCGAACGCACCGCCCGGCTGCCCGGTTTGAAAAATCCAATCCGCCCGAAGATTCTTCACGTTGCTGGCGTTGATCTGGTTGAGATCTCTGTGCCGGATCGCGGAATAATCGCCCCAATACGTCAGCCAGTTCTGTTGTTCCTTGAGCGCATTGACCAGCCGCTCGTAACTCACCGGCTGCGCACCGCACGAAAGCGCCAGCCCCAGAAAGCCGAAACCAATCGCGATCGCTCGTCTCACCGCTTTTTCCCCACTTTCTGCACGCCCGCTCCCGCGTTCAAATCGCCGCGCAGGCTATCCAGGTACGCCAGCAGATTCTGCAAATCGTCGTTGGGCAGGGAACTATAAGCCGGCATCAACGATTTCGTCTCATGCGTCACGGATTTCACTTCATCCTTCTCAAACATGCGAAATTTCTGCGACGCATCGCGCAACTGCACCGTGAACGTATCTTCGTTGATCCGGATCCCGGTAATCCGCTTGCCGTCCCGCGTCACCACCGTCACGCCGTTAAATTCATCCGGAATATCCGCGGAGGGATTAATGAGCGATTCGCGAATGTATTCCGCCGATCGCCCCGCGCCGATGCGCGTCAAATCCGGACCGAATACGCTGCCCTCTAACCCGATCTGGTGGCATCCCGCGCACCCGCTGCGCTCGTAAACCGCGCTGCCTTTCACTGCATCGCCGGGAACCGGCTCGGCTTTCACCGCACCGGTCGATAGACTGCGAATGTACGCGATCAGCCGCGCGAGCTCGTCCTTTTCGAATTCGAACGACGGCATCGTCGTGCCCGGAACGCCGTTGAGGATTACGTTCTTCAGATCTTCATCGGTCGAGCCGTGCAGAAACCGCCCCGACGCCAGCGCCGGACCGCGCCCGCCACCGCCCGTCAGCCCGTGACAGAATCCGCAGTTGCTGCGAAATGTGGTCTTGCCGTCGGCGAGGTCATTCGCGCTCTGGCCCCAGGCCGCCGCCGAGCACAGCAAGAGTATGGTTGCAGGTCGCATAAATGGGAAATAGCCATTCTATCCGATCCCTCGCGCCTGCGCCCCCGAATTACGGCTTCTTTTCCCGCACCATCGGCACGAACGCCACCGCCAGGACAGACCTTCGGCGCAGTTTCCCATCGCGCCCTTTATCCACCACCACCAGCTTCTGTTCCCCGGCATTCTCGCCCACCGGGGCCACGAGCCTGCCACCTGGCTTCAATTGATCGATCAGCGCATGCGGAATCTCCGGCGGCGCGGCCGTCAGGATAATGCGGTCGAACGGCGCGCGCTCCGGCCAGCCCAGGTATCCGTCGCCCTGCCTCACCGTTACATTCCGGTAACCCAGCGATGCCAGCCGCTCTGCGGCTGACCGCGCCAGCTCGGGCACAATCTCGATCGTGAAAACTTCGCCCGCCAGCTCCGAAAGCACCGCCGCCTGATATCCCGATCCCGCTCCGATCTCGAGCACGCGCTGCCCCTTCGCCGGCTCCACGAGTTCCGTCATGAACGCCACGATGTACGGCTGCGAAATCGTCTGCCCGTGCCCGATCGGCAACGGCGTATCTGCATACGCGTAGGCCCGGCGATCCTCAGGCACAAAAAGGTGCCGCGGAACCGCCCGCATCGCGCGCAGCACATCCGGATTCGCAACGCCGCGCCCTTCGATCTGCTCCGCAACCATCCGCTCGCGCGCCCCGGCGAATGGATCGCTCGGCTGAAAAAGCAAAACCGGGATCAAGAAAAACAGCCGCGCAAGCATTTGTGCCTTCAGCTTATCCGAACGATTCCCGGCCGCGCTATGGTACTCCTGGATTAGCGGGCGCCCGAATGCAACCCTCCGAACTCGCACGTCATATTGTCGCCACCCTGAAGTCCAAAGGCCGCCAGGCCTATTTCGTCGGAGGCTGCGTGCGCGATCTTCTGCTTGGCCTCGCTCCTAAAGATTACGACGTCTCGACCGACGCCCGTCCCGAAGAAATCACCGCGCTCTTTCCCGATTCCGGCCTCGTCGGCGCCCATTTCGGCGTCGTGCTCGTCCGCCAGGACGGCGCGCAGGTCGAGGTCGCCACCTTCCGCAGCGACCACGCCTATGTCGATGGCCGCCGTCCCGCCGGCGTGCATTTCGAAACCGATCCGCGCCAGGACGTCCTCCGCCGCGATTTCACCATCAACGCGCTGCTGCTTGATCCCGATCGCGGCGAGGTACTCGATTTCGTCGGCGGCCGCGACGATCTCAAAAACGGCATTGTCCGCGCCATCGGCGATCCCGAAAAGCGCTTCCGCGAAGACCACCTCCGCCTGTTGCGCGCCGTGCGTTTCGCCGCGCGCTTCCGCTACCAAATCGAGCCCGCCACCCTGCAAGCCATCCAGCGCCTGCACGCGCTAATCGCCACCGTCTCGGCCGAGCGCATTCGCGACGAGCTTGCGCGCATCCTCACCGAAGGCAGCGCCCGCCGCGGTTTCGAGCTTCTGGATGAAACCGGCTTGCTGGCCGAAATCCTACCTGAGGTCGCTGCCATGAAAGGTGTCGCGCAGCCGCCCGAATTTCACCCCGAAGGCGACGTCTGGACCCACACGCTGCTGCTGCTCGAAAAACTCGATTCGCCCTCCGTTACTCTCGCGCTCGGCGCGCTGCTCCACGACGTCGGCAAGCCCCCCACTTTCCGCATCGCCGAACGCATCCGCTTCGATGGCCACGTCGAAAAAGGCGTCGCGATGGCGACGGGCATTCTAACGCGCCTGCGCTTCTCGAGCGACCAGATCCGCCAGGTCCTCGCCCTGATCGCCAATCACATGCGCTTCAAAGACGCGCCGCAGATGCGCGAGAGCACGCTGAAGCGTTTTTTGCGCCTCGAGAAATTCCCGGAGCATCTCGAATTGCACCGGATCGATTGCCTCTCGAGCCACGGCAACCTCGAAAATTATGAGCTGATGCAGCGCAAGTTGGAAGAAATGCCTCCCGCCGCGTTGAAACCCACGCCCCTCCTCACCGGCGATGACTTAATCGCCGACGGTTACCGGCCCGGCCCACAATTTTCGGAAATTCTCGCCGCCGTCGAAGACGCGCAGCTCGAAGGTAAGATCCAAACGCGCGACGAGGCGCTCTCGCTCGTCCGCTCCCGTTTCCACACGCCCGAAGGCCGCGCGACGCGATAACAAACGGCGGCCTATCCGATGCATCACATGCGATGAAACAGGTGCAGCACGATTGCAAACAGCACCATGAAAAGCGGCAGCGAAAGCAACACTGAAAAAAAACCGCTTCTCGTTTAAACGTGAATTGCACCCGGAAAGTCCTCAAATACTCCGTCCTCCCAGCGCCACCACGTCTTCCACCAGCATCGTCTCTTTCACCACAAACGGCTCGCCGTATTTCACTCCCACCAGGTTTCCGTAAAACCGCGCGACCGCGCCTAGCCGCTCGCGAATCTCCTGCTCCTCCGGAAACAGCTCGCGGCCTTCCTCAACCGCGCCGTACTGCGAACGATAACTCAGCAGCGCCTTCATGCGCCGCTCGAACTGCTGTGAAATGTCCACCACGAATGACGGCGTCACGTTGGCGTATATCGAAGCGTAAAGAATCTTGTCCGGCCGGTGCGGTTCCGAATAATCGTCGAGCTTCTTGAGCCCCGCCAGAAAGCATGCTTCGTAGCCCAGCTCCGCAGCGCGGTAATGATCCGGATGCCGCCCTTCCCAGTACGGCAGAATTACCACGCGCGGCCGCAGCTCGCGAATCTTTACCGCCAGCGACATCCGCGCCGCAATCGTATTCTCTAACCGCGCATCCGGGAACCGCATGTTCTCGCGATGCCCGGCCAGCATCACGCACGCCGCTTCCGCAGCCTCCTCGATCCGTTTCTCCGGCGTTCCGCGCGTCCCCATGTCGCCCGCCGTCAAATCGAGCACTCCGGTGCGGTAGCCCTTTTCCGCCATCTTGATGAGCGTGCCGCCGCAGGTCTGCTCCACGTCGTCCGGATGCGCGGCGATCGCCAGAATGTCGAGGTTCATGCGCGCGCCGCCAGCTTCTTCAACAGCTCATCGAGATTCACCCGGTACTTGAACGCCTTCCGCCCGTTGATCGCGATCACCGGCACCTCTTCGTTGTAGAGCGCCCGCAAATTGGCATCGGCATCGATATCGGATTCTTCGAGATCAAAATTCGCCCGCCGGCGCGCGGCTTCAATCACCCGCTTGGCCTCGTCGCACAGGCAGCAGCCTCTGCGCGTATACAGCGTCACCTTCGGAACCGCAGTCATTACCAGCTAAGATCGCGCCGGCTTTGATATTTCTGCCGCGTCCCCATGATGACCACCAGAATCATCCCCGCGATGAATCCGCCGACATGCGCGAAAAACGCCGTCCCTCCCTGCGAAACATGCGAGTAGCCAATCGTGCCGACACCGCTGAAAAGCTGGATGAAAAACCAGTAGAGCAGCATCAGGACCGCCGGAACATCCACCGTGGTGATGAAGAACAGGATGAACACCAGGGTCACGATGCGCGCATGCGGAAACTTGATCAGATACGCGCCCATCACCCCCGCAATCGCGCCGCTCGCTCCCACCATCGGAAGCCGCGAGTCAAAGTTGAACAGCACCTGGGTCGCGGCCGCCGCCAGGCCGCACAGGATGTAAAACACCAGGTATTTCGCGTGCCCCAGCACGTCTTCCACGTTGTCGCCGAAAATCCATAGAAACCACATGTTCCCGATGATATGCAGCCAGCCGCCGTGCAAAAACATTGACGTAAGGAATGCCGAGGCGTGCAGCCGCGCCGGAATCAGCCCGTAATGCGCTATGAAGTAATTGCGCGAGTAACCATCGAGCGTAAATTCGTGCAGGAACACGATCACGTTCACGATAATGATCAGGATCGTGACGACCGGACGCGAGTAGCTGGGCTGCGTGTCCCGGATTGGAAACATCTAGTTGGCTCGTAGTGCGCTCGCGCTGCGGGTTTCAAAGTCGGGGTGCGATCGCCGCTCGGCCCGCGCCATCAGCGCCCGGGCTTCTTCCAGGCCGCGAATGCCGCCGCGCGCGCCCAGCGCCATGCAGTTAAGCGCCGCCATGGCGTTCGAAAATTCAAGTGCCTCCCGCATCGGCATGCTTTGCAACACAGCATAACAGAAGGCTCCGTGAAAAACGTCGCCTGCACCCGTGGTGTCAGTGCAGTTCACAACGAACGCCGGCGAGTAGAGAAACCGGCCCTCCACTAGCGCCAGCGCCCCGTGTGCCCCCAGGGTCATGGCCGCCACGCGCATCTTGTATTCTTTCTGGATCATCTCCAGTGCCTTGAACGGATCGCTCTCGTTGGTCCACTGCACGGGAAATTCCGAGCTCGCCACCAGGTAATCCACGTACGGCAGTACACGGTCGAACCCGTGATAGATCGTGTCCACGTCCACCGTCACCGGCATCCCCGCCTTGCGCGCGATCGCCGCCGCACGCTCCACCGCCGGCGTGTCGTGCCCGTCGATGTGCAGCAGCCGCGCGCACGTGATCTGTTCCGGCGTAATCTCCTCCGGCGCAATCCGCAATCCCTCCGGACGCCGCCACAGTACCGTGCGCTCGCCCGTCGCACGGTCAATCAGAATGTAAGCCGACTGGTTCGCGCACCCCCGCCTCACCTGCACGTGATCCAGATTGATCTTCGCCGCCCGCAGGCTCTCCATCTGGATGCGTCCGCGCTCGTCGTCCCCCACCGTGCCGATGTATTTCGTGCGCAACCCCAGGCGCGCGCACGTGACCATGGCGCTCGCCACCTGCCCGCCCGGACTCAGCATCTCTTCCTGATACGGCGCCTTCCCCGCGTACGCAGGAAAATGCGGCACCAGCAGCAGCGTGTCGGTGGCGTTCAGCCCCACGCCCACGACATCAAATTCGGGCATGTCTTGATTGTAAAGGTACGCCGCCCGCTTCCGCCGCTTCCCCGCACAACGCGCCCACGTAACCAACTTCACGCCGCTCGCGTCTTAAGCCTCTCCTGGAGGAACCGGTATCGCCGCGCGCGCCAAAACAAGACTGAAGCAGAGCCTGACTTTTCTGCTCGTCACGCTGCTCGCCGCGCCGGTGTATCTGCATAGCGCGGAAAACAAGAACGAGCACGCCGATGACGACGAGCCGGTTTACTCTCTCTCCCGCGATATCACACCGCCCCGCGTAACCCGCCAGGTCGACCCTCAGTATTCTCCCGGCAGCCGCGGGCTCCGCATCAAAGGTTCGGTCCTGGTCGAGACCGTCGTCAGCTCGCACGGCGCCCCGCGAAACACCCGTGTGGTCCGCGGCCTCGATCACGATATCGACGCCGCCGTGGTGGCGGCGGTGAAACAGTGGCTCTTCGCGCCCGCACGCAAAGACGGCAAGCCCGTAGCCGTCCGCGTGCAAATCGAAATCCAATTCCACTCGATGTAATCCGCGCTGCCGTGCAACTGTCCCCTGAGGCCCCGCCAGAACCACAATCTCGATTGGCGGAGGTCCTTTCGCGATCAAAGCCTTTTTCGGAACAGCGTCCGCCGCGTCATGGAATGGGACTAGTGCGCATCGCGTGCTTTCTCTTCCCAAAGCTCTAGGGGATTGCCCTCAGGGTCCGACAGGTGAGCGAATCGGCCGTATGGATAATCTTTCTGGTCGACCTCAACTGCGATCCCGGCCGCGCGTAACTGCGCCACCATCGCATCCAGGTTTCGAACGCGAAAATTCACCATCCACTGCTTGGCGGCGTTGCCAAAGTAGGTGGTCTTCTCCGGAAACGGCTGAAACGCGCACGTGCCGGCCTCTTGCCGCCATGGCAAATCGCCGGCGCCCGAGGGAACAAGACCCACGCCAAGATGATCCGCGTACCACTTGGCGAGAATTTTTGGCTCCTTCGCCCTGAAGAAAAGACCTCCAATGCCGGTCACCTTTTCCATATCCGCCCCCTCCGATCTCGTTGCTGCCGCCGCACCGGCGGCTCCAAGAAAAACGCGCCTCGTAGTTTCGGTCGACATGGCAGCCCCCCGTCACGGTGATTGTACAAGAGATTTTTAATCGTGGCTCCACCCGCCTTCCCAATAAACTCACCCGAACTCCGGCCGGGCCGGCGGCCATATCATACCCGCGCATCCGCCCGTTCTGCAGCAAATTGACGGAGTCAGTGTCACCGTGCACGGCACCTGGTTCGGGCTCTGAATTCGTGCTACACTTGAAGTGCCTTTTGATAGTCCCGCCAGAGCTTGGCTGTCCTGATCTGCCTCGTCTTGCCCGCACAATTGAAAGACAGAAAGAGTTTAAAAGTGAAGAATATTTTTGTAGGCAATCTGGATTTCGGAGCTACCGATTCGTCGCTTCGTGCCATGTTCGAGCGGTATGGAACCGTGGATCGCGTCAATATGGTGACGGATCGCGATACCGGCCGCTTCCGCGGCTTTGCGTTTGTCGAAATGAGCAATACCGAAGAGGCCGATCGGGCCATCGCCGGCCTGAACGGCGCGGATTTCGAAGGCCGCGCAATGAACGTCAATGAAGCTCGCCCCAAGCCCCAGGGCGGCGGCCGCGGCAGCGGCGGCCGCGGGAACGGTGGCGGTTACGCGCGTCAACGGCGCGAGCCGCGCTGGTAAAAACGCTTCCAGGCAGCGGTCGTCCATCCGGGACGGCCGCACCACAACAACCGAAAGCGCTGCGGAATCTGACCCCGCAGCACTTCTATCGACCGTAGGTTGAGGCGATCCTCGATCGCCCGGAAGGGAGATTTCGTGGAGATCCGGTATGTCGGCTTTGACCAGACACAGAACTGTCGCGTGTATCGGTTCGATGTCCGCGCTGGCGGAGGGACGACGAAGGAAGTCTCGATCACGGCGGACATGGCAGTTTTCCGCAACCATAGCGTCGGCATTCAGGAAGGCCCCGTCCTTTCCGCCAAAAAATTGAGCACCGACCTGGAACGAGGCTGGGAGGGCGATCACCAACTGACCGATGACGATGTGCGCGCCTACGCCGATGCCAAAGCGCTCGCCGACTCCCAACGCGTCAGTGCCCGCAGGGCGCCCCGCCGCCAGCCCGAAGTACACGCGGAAACGCCACAGAAGTCGCCCTGGCGCAACTTTGGTATCTGACGTGGGAAATGCCTTCCGCACGGCGCACTGACCCGCAGAACATCCATACGCGCTCCATGATCCGTCAGATCGCGCCGCAGTTCTTTACCACCGACATTCCCGGCACGCTCGCCTATTACAAAAACAAGCTCGGCTTCGAATGTCTCGGTACGTGGCAGGATCCGCCGCAATACGCCATCGTGGCCCGCGACCAGCATCGCATTCACTTCCGCTGCGCCCCTCCGCCTACATCCAATCCCGACAAATATGCCGACGAACTGCTCGACGCATATCTCATGGTCGAAGATGCCGGCGCCCTTTATGCCGAGTATGCCGCTAACGGCGTCGAGTTCACCCGCGAACTCGCCGACACGCCCTGGCAGACGCGCGAGTTCGTGGTGAAGGATTGCGACGGCCGCCTGCTGGCCTTCGGCACGAACGTGCGTTGATTTCTTACGGACGATCCGCTCGGCCATGCCACATCCGAGCATCGCGATCTCAATTTACATCCAGGCGCAAAAGGCGGACAATCCCAGTATGAAAGCGACGCCGGATGCGCGTGCCGGACTAAAAAGCACACAGGAGACCGTTCAGACAGCGCTTCTGGTCATCGTTACTTTCGTCGGTACGTGGCTGGCGCTTTACCGCGTTCCATGGCAAGTGTCCGCCGACCCATGCGTGATTGCCGCGGCTGGTTCAGGGGTGGTTGTCACCTGCCTGTGGCTGACGCGATGGCGGGGATTGGCGATCTTTGAACGAAATTTGCTCGCAGGGTTCCTCGTGGCCATGCCGCTTGTCTACGTGGCGCGTTACCTGTTCGCCTCCGCCAGCAGTGCGCCGAGCTACTGGCTTTGGGTAGAGATTCTGGGCACAGCCATTTTTGTCGCTCTTGCCGTGCTCGGTGTGAAGCGCTCGCCCTGGTTCCTTGCCATCGGAATGGCGCTCCACGGCTTAACCTGGGATAGCTGGCACTACCGGAACTCGACTTACATCCCGGACTGGTACGTCATTGCCTGCCTGGCGGTGGACCTCGCCTTCGCCGCATACATGGTCGCGCGCGTCCCCGCGTATCAGAGAGCATCGCGCATGGAAACGGAGAATTAGCACACAAGGGCGCTGCGGGATCGCACGTATCCCGCACTCTTCAATCGCCGCTGCGCCAAACCGCCCACATCCAATCCGGACAAATATGCCGACGAACTGCTCGACGCATATCTCATCGTGGAAGATGCCGGCGCGCATTACGCCGCCAACGGCGTCGGCGTCACCCGCGAACTCGCCAACGTGCCCCGGCACTCGCGAGAGTTCGTGGTGAAGGATTGCGACGGCCGCCTGCTGGCCTTCGGCACGAATTTTGTAGTCGGTTCTATGGTCCATGTCGTTGCGGCGGATTACGCGCCGTTGTCGAGGCCTGAACCACGATATCGACAACTCCGTAGTGGCAGCCGTGAAGCAGCATCTCTTTGCGCCCGAACGCCAAGACGGCAAGCGTCTGCCGCTAGATACCGTCGAGTGCGTGCCCATCTGAGAAGACGTGATGGCAAAGCGAAACCGCTGCAGCAGCAGCCATGCACTGATAATTGTCATTTTTCTGCCCGTCCGCCCAGTCGCAAACGCCCTTGACAACAATCCACTCCTTCCGAGCGCGGGCCGCCGCAGACCACAGCCCCGTCCCCTCCATCTCGCCCCCAACCGCATTAGGGAACTGCTCAAGAAGAGCGCTCTTGAACTGGATATCATCAATCAGCTTTTCGCCAGAGAGCAGAGGTCCAACGTGTAAGCGACACTTCGACCCATCGGGACGTTCAAAGCTCCACTGCAACGCGTTTCGGAAGCGATTGAGGAGAATCTCGCTCGAGGGTGGAACAGGATTTCGAAAATGGAGTTTCTCGCCGACGCGCTGCTGCTCATACGGGATTAGATAATCTCCGACAAGGACGTCTGCCGGAGCTTGTTTAGCCCTGGAGGACCCGAATGCAATCCCCACAAGCAACACTGCGATCGGGCGCCAACTGTCAATTGCCGATCCCACGGTAAGCGTCGCCCCGGTAACACCTTGTGATCCCATTCCGGAGAGGACAACTGCCGCAGTGAAGGCCCCAAAACGACCGAGGTAAAACGTATCGTGTCCATCCGCGACCTTCCAGATCTTCTGCTGCTTTCGTATTGGGCTCAGTACCCGGAGAACCTGCCTAAGCTCCGTCTCCGTGGCGACTATAATTAACAAACTCACCTTGACGTCCTTACGAGCCCTTTGACGAGGGAGAGATTTCAGGGGCGGCAGTTTGGGATCAAACCAATTGGCTTTTGAATAGTCGCCGATTGCGCCCCTCGCGGGCGTCACCATACCAGAAGTCGGCAGCTTAGGTGCCCGATGTCCCTGATCGTCGTGCAGCCCAAATGTAACTCGCGTGCCGCCTCTAGCCAACTCCAACGAATCCAAGGCCAGCACAGTTAGCATGACAGCGGGGCCACCCTGGACATGCCAGAGTCCGTCATGCCCCTGCTGCGACTGAATCCACTCTGCCGCTCTTGAGGCTGGGCGCTGCCATCCCGAAGGCTGGCTCAAGGCCAATCCGTGAACGGCAAAACAAGTCGAAATAAGACACGGTTCGGAGCTATCCTTAAAAAGTGGCCACGCGCCAGATTTCAGTTGGGTCTGGAAGAGCAGTTCGTTCGCTCGCTCGATCGGGTCTTGCTTTAGCGCTTTTGGATTGATCCGCGTCCAAACGAAGGGAATTATTCCCGCCAACGGGAGATAATCACGAACGCGGCCTTGTTCTCCACCCCAGAAAACTCGCCAAGGCGAGTCGCGCTTGACGTCGCCATTCAGGAGCGCCCAGAGCCAAGCCTCCGGCCCTTGCTGCCCGGCCATTTGCAGCGCGAGGTCAGATCGGGATAGAAAGAACAACCACCATCCGGCACCTTCTCCAACTCCGTACTTCGGACCGACAGAGAGGGGTTCGATAAGCCCTCTCAGCCACGGCTCGAACCCGGTAATGTCGAGCCACTCGACAGCTCGAAAAAGAGCAGCATCTATGAAATCCTCCTCTTCATCACGGAACGAAAAGAATCTGTCGTTCAAACCATTCAGCAGGATTTCTGCCGCTTCTGCCAACGAAATAGTGCCAGCCTTCGCTCGAGCGACCGCATCCCTCGATGCCGACTTGCCTACACCGTGGTGCGGAATATCCTCACAGATCGCTGCATACCATCGCGCCCTGACTTCATCAGCGCCAATGGCTGGGAGCTTCCCTCGACTGGCAAGATAAACGGCTGCTTCCACGTCGGCGTCCGCACCACAATCCTCGGCAATCGGCCGCAAAAATAGCTCAGCCTTTTCAACACTATTAGGCAGTTTGTGAATTAGCCCGATGGCATGCTTGTTGATTTCAATTAACTCCGGGAAAAACGCGCTGACTGGAACACCAAAACTGCTGTGTGTGCTTGGGTGGATCTGCGCGAGTCGCCTACGAACAACATTGAAGTCGACTATGTCGTTCAGACGAGGGATCGAATTTCGCAGTTCTTCTATGCGCTGCTCAGAGGGCTCGCCGATCCACCAGTTTGTGAAATTTCCAAGGTCATAGGACAGCCTCACCAAGTCGCTGGCTGGAATACCCTCAAGGTAACGCTTGATATTGCCACGAGCGGCGTTCCGCCAGTTCTTCGACAGTGGCCGGACGGTTCTCTTCTTTGGCATCGTTGCAGAACGGTCCCAACCTAGACTATCGCTATTTCAGTTTGCTTGCCCCGCCTGCCGCCAAACCCCTTCTTCCACTGACCGGGGAGATTCAACGCCACATCCTCGTTTCGCCTAGCGTGCGATAGAATCGGCCTACCTAATCACCCCCGCCCCCGCCCTCCCCGCACAACCCCGCCAAAATCTCCATCGCCGCCTGCTTCCCGCGCTCGCCTACTTCGCCCACCGGACCAACGCATGACGGACACCCATCGCCGCACGGGCACCGCGCAAGCAGTTCCGCCGTGTCGCGCAGCAGGCGTCCCGTCATCTGGTAAAGCGGCGCGCTCTGTCCCACGCCGCCCGGATAATTGTCGTAGAGATAAAGATTCGGCTCGAACGCAGACGAGAGCGACTCGGTTCCCAGCGCCACTCCCAGGTCCCGCGGATCGCACATCAGCAGCAGCGACGCCACGCTGCGCAGCGCATTGCCCAGCCCCGCGAGGCCGTTCTGTATTTCGGTCGGCGTGAAATCCGCAAAGCGCGCGAGAAACGGGGCGGGGAAGTGCAGCCAGAACGCCGTCGTGTGCATCTCCTGCTCCGGCATCGAAAGTTTTCCCGCGCCCACGTTTTCGAGCGTGTAAAACTTGATCTTCTTGAACCCCACGATCTGCCGGTTCACCCGCACATCGCCATGTAAGCGCTGCGCCGCATCCGCGCCCTCGCCGATCGCCGCGCGCTCCGTTTCCTTCAGCACTTTGACTTTCGTGTAGTCGATCGCGTCGGTGAAATAATCGCACTCGACGCGCCGCACGTACGCCTTGCGCTCCTCGTAATCGAACCGCTCCACGTGATACTGCCGCGCTTCGTGCAGGTAAATCGCCTTTTCGTGCAGCGTGGTCAGCGCCGCCGGAAACGCGACTTCCGCGATCACCGCCGGCTCACCCGTGATGTCCACCACCACGAAATTGTCGCTGGTCACCGCGCGCAGGCTGATGGCATCCGCCGGATAGCTCTCCGAAGTCCAGTGCCACGCTCCAGCCGAATGGTGCAGAAATCCCGTGTCCTCCAGAAACCGGCACAGGTCCGTGATCTCGTGCGGCCCGAATTTTTCCCGTTCCGCTAGCGGCAGCTCGAACGCCGCGCACTTCATGTGCGCCAGCAGGATTTCGAGATTGTCGGCGTTGATCGACGCGTGCTCGGGCGACTGACCGAAAAAATATTCCGGGTGCTCGATGATGAACTGATCGACCGGCGCGCTCGAGGCAACCAGCACCGCCGCCGAAGCGTCCTGCCGCCGCCCCGCCCGTCCCGCCCTCTGCCACGTCGAGGCGATCGTGCCCGGATATCCCGCCATCACCACCGCATCGAGCGACCCGATGTCGACGCCGAGCTCCAGCGCATTCGTCGCCACCACCGCCCGGATTTCCCCCTCGCGCAGCCGCCGCTCCGTGTCGCGACGCTCCCGCGGTAAATACCCGCCGCGATAGCCGCGAATGGTTTCCTCGCCGAACGGCCGCCGCGCGCAGGCGTCTTTGAGATAGGTCACCAGAATCTCCGTGGCCAGCCGGTTGTTCGCAAACACCAGCGTCTGCTGCCCGCGCTCGATCAACTCGAGCGCCACCCGCCGCGTCTCGTGGATGTAGCTTCTGCGAATCCCCAGGTGCCGGTTCACCACCGGCGGATTATAGAAGATGAAAAACTTCTCGCCCGACGGCGCGCCGTTCCGCTCGACCAACTCAAACGGCATCTCCGCGAGCGCCTCCGCCAGTTCCCGTGGATTCGCAATCGTCGCCGACGAGCAGATGAATTGCGGCGCCGCGCCATAGAATGCCGCGATGCGCTTCAGCCGCCGCAAAATGTTCGCCAGATGGCTGCCGTAAACGCCGCGGTAGTAATGCAGCTCGTCGATGACGATATACCGCAGATTTTCGAACAGCTTCGCCCACCGCGTGTGATGCGGCAGAATGCCGGTGTGCAGCATATCCGGGTTGGTGAAAACGACGTTGGCGCGGCTGCGTATGGCCTTGCGGGCGTCCTGCGGGGTGTCGCCATCGTAGGTGAACGCGCGGATCTCGGCGCCGAGATTGTCTGCAATCGATTGAAATGAATGGAGTTGATCTTCGGCGAGGGCTTTGGTCGGGAACAGGTATATGGCGCGGGCTTCCGGATCCGCAAGCAAGCGATTGAAAACAGGCAGGTTGTAGCACAATGTCTTACCGCTCGCGGTAGGCGTCACGGCCACGACGTTCTTTCCGGACTCGGCAAGCTTAAATGCTTCCGCCTGATGAACATACAGCCGCTCGACGCCGAGCGCGGCGCGCAGACGGGCGTCTACGGCGTGCGGAATGTCCTCAAACGTTCCCGAACTCGCCGGCTGATGATGGATGGCGCGGATGGGCGAATTGGGTTCGTTCTGCAATTTTTCGAAATCGCGAATCACAGCGACCAAGCCGGGTTCGTTTTTGATAGCAAGTGAAAGCATACTTCGCCTTTTCTTTGCCAAGAGTACACGAAAGCTCAGAGGAGAACAAGAGGCGAAGAATTTAAGCGGCGGCGCGGCGGATGAATTCGTAGCGGTCGAGCGTGGCGGCGATGCGGTGCGGGCCGAAATCCAGTGCCTTCTCGAGGCGAACGACTTTGCCGGTGCAGCGGAGATCGACTTTGATGCCGTTGGCATCGGTCAGGGCTACTACATATTCGATAGTGCCGCCGACGGCAATTTCTCTATCGCATTCGAACAAAACGCCGCAGGAGCTGATATTGCGAGTGGTTGCTGAATAGACAACCTGGCCGGCGCCGATTCGCAGGACGCGAAGCGGGAGCGCAAGCTCGAAACGCTGGTTTTTGCGCTGTTCGACCACCGTGACCTAGGTTATTCGCTTTAGGTGCGGCGGTCAATAGTTCTGATAACAAACAGGTTATGGTACCAGGGTAAACGGGCGGCGTTGGGGCCGCCCGCCAAACCCTCGAATTTACTTCACTTTGACCGCGATGATGACCAGTGTGTACAGCGCCAGCGACTCGATCAGCACGAGGCCGATCAGCAGCGCGAAGCGGATGGCAGCCGATGCGCCCGGGTTGCGTCCCATGCCTTCGGCAGCGGCGGCGGTGGCTTTGGCCTGCGCGAGACCGCAGAGACCGGAAGCGATGGCCATGGAAAAGCCGGAGGTGATGGCTACCCAGTGGTAGTTGGCCTCGGGCGTCGATTCGGCGGCGAAGATCGGGCTGGCGAAGACGAACAGCGCGAGCAGCAGCCAGAACATCTTGACTTTCATTGTTTGATACTCCTTCGTAAGAATTGCTTCCAGGAGGTGGTTCCCGTCATCCTCTTGCAGCCGGTCTCACACTGGAAGCTGCATAAAGCCGGAATTAATGCTGCTCGTGCGGCACGGTCTCGGATAAATAGATCATCGCCAGGAGCACGAAAATATAAGCTTGCAGGAACGAAACAAAAACATGAAGTCCCATGAACACCGCGGGTGCGACCAGATAGGTGAGTCCTAGAAACACCGTGGTCACTTTTTCGCCGGCCAGCATATTGGCGAACAGACGAATGGTGAGCGACAGGGGCCGGGCCATGTGGCTGACCAACTCGATTGGAAGCATGAGCGGTGCGAGCCACCAGATGGGTCCGGCGAAATGCGCCAGGTATTTAAAAATTCCCTGCTGCTTAAATCCCATGAAATTGTAGTAGCAAAAGACCAGCAGGGCGCAGCCGGCAGGCACAGGCGGGCTCATGGTGGGGGACTCGAAGCCGGGAATGATCCCGATCAGATTACTAAATAGGATAAAAATGAATAGCGTGCCCAGAAAAGGCAGGAAGCGGGGACCTTCGTGGCCAATGTTGTCGTGGGTTTCGCCGTGCAGGAAGTCATAAACAATCTCGAACATGTGCTGGAGGGCGCCGGGACGGTCCATGGACAGTCTGGGCCGCAGCATGGCGAACAGGACCACGATGATGAGCGCGACCACGAGCTGCATGGTGATGAAATTGGTCCAGGGGTGGGCGGGGTCAGCAGCGTGGACGTGAAAGAGCGAGAGCAGGGAATTGCCCAACCCGGCCAGGCGCGCGTTAAACAGTCTGGTCAGCCAGATTTCATGTTCCGGCATAAATTAATTCGAAAAGAATCTCCAGAATGACGGCGGCTGTAGGCACAAACAAGCCGATCAGCGCAGCCGCCACAGACAGCGCGGTGAACTTCACTATAACATAGGCTCCTGCGCCCAAAAGCAGGTAACGAAGGCCGAGCATGACGGCCACGCGCGCCTTGGGCGGCTTGCCGGCGGCGGCTTCGCCGAGCGAGGTCACCAGTTGTTTCAACCAGCGGAAATTCAGCCAGCCGGCTGCGGTTCCCAGAGAATACCCGGCGGCCCAGGGCCGTCCGCCGTAGATCGCGGCGGCGACCAGGCCTGCTCCGCTCAAGATGAGAATCCAGAGGTGAATGCGGCGGAGCGCGCGCTGGAAGAACAACTCATGAGGGTCCATCGTCGTTTACGCTCCGCATCAAGCGGCGGATGAGCTCCACGAAACCGGCGGCAATTCCCAGGATGAGGAAGACCACGTAAAGATAGTGCGTGCCGAAGGCTTTATCGAGAAGATAGCCGGCGGCGTAGCCGACGAAGGTGGTCGCAGGTAAAAGGAATGCGAGCGAGGTGTACTCACCGACGGTGGTGGTGAAATTTTTTTTCATGGCGGGTCAGCGGGACTGGCCGCGGTTGCGGTGCGCGATCACGACGACGCATGCCATTGTTTTGCCTTGAGCAGGGCGTGCGCGCGCTCGGCGGCTTCCTGGACGAGGAAGCCCATCTTAGGATGGCTCGGCTCGAAATCGACGCGGATGCCGTTGTCTTCGAGGGCTTCGGTGGTGGCGGGGCCGACCGATGCCACGATCATTTTGGAAAGCGCGGTGCGGACGTAATCTTCGAGGCCTTTTTCGGAGGCCACGCGGAGGAGATGATCGATCTGGACCGAGGTGGTGAAGAGAGCCACGTCGATTTCTTCCGCGGCGATGCGCTCGGCGGCTTCGCGGAGAGGGGCGGTGTCCTCGGGGAGTTCCCACTGATAGACGCGGACGGGAGTGACTTCGGCGCCGCGCTTGCGCAGGCCGGCGAGGAGTTCGGCGCTGGGGCGGCCATACTCCTGCACGGCGATGCGGCGCTCGGGGCGGTTTTCGGTCGCGGACAGAATCTCGCGCCAGGTGTTGGGTTCCGGAACCTGGATGGTGACAGGCACGTTCATTTCCCGGAGGACGGCGATAGGTTTCGAGCCGCGCGCGACGACGGCGATGCGGCGCAGAGCTTCGGGGAACCGGTCAGGCGGAAATTTCGCGGCGATCGCCTGGTTGAGGATGCGCGTGCCGACTCCGGTGAGAAAGATCATCATGTCGAACTCGCCGGCGAAGAGGCGCTCGGCGAAGCGCCAAGCCTCTTCGTTGCGCTCGATGGGGGCTTCGCGCATGGAAGGGACGACGATGGGCTCGCCCTGCTGCTTGCGGATGAGAGCGGCCATTTCGGCGCCGCGGCGGCTTTCAAACGAGATGACTTTCAGGCCCGCGAACGACATAGCAGTTACCGTAAATTATAGCGGCGGAGGGCCGGGTGCGCGCGGAGCGTGCGAATATGAACCGATGGACCTGCAATATCCGATTGGGAAGTTTGCGTGGAGCGGGAAGAATTCGGACGCGGAGCGGCAAGTTCTGATCCACCAAATTGAAGATGCCCCGTTGAAAATGCGCGCGGCGGTTGCGGGGCTTTCGGAGAATCAGCTCGATACGCCCTACCGGCCCGGTGGATGGACGGTGCGGCAGGTGGTGCATCACGTTCCGGAAAGCCACATGAACAGCTACATCCGTTTTCGGCTGGCGATTACCGAGGATGAGCCGACGATTAAGCCGTACGATCAGACGCGCTGGGCAGAGCTGAGCGATTCGCGCACGGCGCCGGCGGAGATTTCGCTCGCGCTGCTTGAGGCGCTGCACCGGCGGTGGGTTTTGTTTCTGCGCACACTCGAGCCGGCGGATTTCGCGAAAAAATTCCGGCATCCGGAGCTGGGCGAAGTGAGCCTGGACATGAACCTGTCGCTTTATGCGTGGCACGGGCGGCATCACGTGGCGCACATTATGGGGCTGCGGGAGCGGATGGGGTGGAAGTGAATGGGGCGGGTGCGGAACTCAGGGCGCCTCGCGGCAGTTTATGATGAAGGAGTTCGAAGGGCAGGGAGGAGATTCCATTGGCTAAATTGGAAAAAGCAGAAACCAGAGTGCAACCGGCGCCACCGGTGCTGAGCGGCGGCCAGCCGCTGCCGGAAACCATCCGCCATCAGATGGAGACATCGTTCGGCGCGGACTTTTCCTCAGTTCGCGTGCATCATGGCCAGGAGGCGACGCTGTTGGGAGCGAGCGCATTCACGCGCGGAGAGCACATTCATTTTGCCCCAGGGCAATACGATCCGCATTCGTCAACAGGCCAGGAAATGCTGGGTCACGAGCTGACGCACGTTGTGCAGCAGAGGGCGGGGCGCGTGGGGCTTGCGCCGGGGCTGATTCAAAGCTAGAAGCGGGCGACAGGCTCGTTACTGATCTGGTTGCCGCACCGGCGGCCAACACGCGGCGCGATATACTGCGCTTGATGCTGCAAATTATTTCTCCCAAAGATCCGTTTGATGCGGTCGTGGTGGGGTCGGGCGCGACCGGCGGGTGGGCGGCGAAGAAGCTGACGGCGGCGGGCATGCGGGTGGCGCTGCTTGAAGCGGGAAAGAAAATCACTCCGAAAAATTTCACCGAGCACATGCCGCCGTGGCAGTTGCCGTACCTGGGGCTTTCGCCCAAGATCCAGGAAGAGCGGCCGATTCAGAGCCTGTGTTACGCCTGCCGCGAATACAACTACGACTGGTTCGTGAACGACCGAGAAAATCCCTACACGCAGGAAAAGCCGTTTCACTGGATCCGGCAGCGTGTGCTGGGCGGGCGCTCGATGAGCTGGGGGCGGCAAAGTTATCGCATGAGCGATCTGGACTTCAAAGCCGCGACGCACGATGGCTACGGCGACGATTGGCCGATTTCGTACGACGAGATGACGCCGTATTACGAAGAAGTGGAACGATACGTGGGGATCAGCGGGACCGCGGAAGGATTGCCGCAACTGCCGGACAGCATATTTCAGCCGGGCATGGAGATGACGTGCGGCGAAGAGATTCTCAAAGACGCGGTGAAGAAAAAGTTCGGGCGGGTGGTGACTATAGGGCGCGTGGCGATCTTGACGCGGCAGCTCAACGGACGCGCGGCGTGCCATTACTGCGGCCCGTGCGAGCAGGGATGCAGCACGTTTTCTTATTTCAGCAGCCCATGGACGACGATTGCTGACGCGCAGAAGACGGGGCGGCTGACGCTGGTGACGGATGCGGTAGCAAGCCATATCGTGATGAAAGACGGCAAGGCGGCGGGGGTGGCGTTTATCGACCGTGAGACGCGGGAGCCAAAAGAAGTGCGGGGGAAGATCGTGGTGCTGTGCGCTTCGACGCTTGAATCGACGCGCCTGCTGATGAATTCGAATATCTGCAATGCGAACGACGCGCTGGGGCATTATGTGATGGATCATATTTACGGCGGTGGGGCGGGCGGGAGGCTGCCGCAGCTCGAAGCCAGGCCGTGGGCGGGGCCGCCGAGCCGGCCGAACGGAATTTATGTTCCGCGATTCCGCAATGTGAAGGAGAAATCGACCGGCGGGTTCATTCGCGGGTACGGATATCAAGGGGGCAGCGAGCCGTCATTCAACTGGGGCGCGAAAGGGTTCGGGGCGGCTTACAAAAAGGCGCTGCGCGATCAGGGCGAGTGGCACATCGGGATCTCCGCGTGGTGTGAGTGTTTGGCGCGCAAGGAGAATTACGTGGAGATCGACCGGGAGCGAGTGGACGCCTGGGGAATCCCGATATTGAAGATTCACGTGGAGTACGGCGACAACGATAAAAAACTTTTCGACGATTCCAAACAACAGGCGGCGGAGATGGTGGAAGCCGCCGGAGCGAAGAACGTCCGGACGCACGGCGAATACTCGGTGCCGGGCTTCTGCATTCACGAGACCGGGACGGCGCGCATGGGGAACGATCCGAAGTCGAGCGTGGTGAACCGGTATTGCCAGGCGCACGAGGTGCCAAATATTTTTGTTACCGACGGTGCGTGCTGGGTTTCGAGCGGCTGCCAGAATCCGACGCTCACGATGATGGCGATTACGGTTCGGGCGTGCGATTACATTCAACATGAATATGCGAAGCAGATGGCTTAGCGCGGCGGTGCTGTTGGCCGGGTCCGCGTCGTTGGGCGCGCCGACGCGACAGATTTTGGCGCGCGAGTACTGGCACACGTTTTCGCACACCAATGCGGTGCTCGAGCGGATCAAGCCGGGAGAGGTGATCTCGACGCGCACGCTCGATTCAGGCGGGCAGGATGAAAAAGCCGAGCACCGGTCGGAGGTGGGCAATCCGCTGACGGGGCCGTTTTATATCGAAGGCGCGGAGGCGGGGGATGCGCTGGCGGTGCATTTCCGCAAAGTGCGGCTGAACCGGAATTGGGGATATTCGGGTTGGCGGCTCGGCTTGGTGGCGCTCAATCCGGAGTACGTTCAAAGAATTTACTCCGATAAATACAAGATGGACCTGGTGCGCAAGGGGCGCGACAACCTGGTTCCGTGGGACATCGATCTCGCGCGGCAGACGGTGCGGCTGCGCGAGCCTCACAGTGAAAGGACCACGATGGAATTTCCGGCGCGGCCGATGCTGGGGTGCGTGGGCGTGGCAGCGGCGGGAGATTTTGCGCCGACTTCGGGACCGGCGGGATCGTGGGGTGGGAATCTGGACTATAACGAAATCGGCGAAGGCGCGACGGTCGTGCTGCCGGTTTATCATCCGGGCGCGCTGCTGTACATCGGGGACGGGCACGCGCTGATGCCGGATGGGGAACCGACGGGATCGGGCGTGGAGACGTCGATGGACGTGGAGTTTTCGGTGGAGCTGCGGAAGAAGTACAGTCTTTCCGGGCCGCGCGTCGAGACGGCGGAGTATCTGATCAGCGTGGGCGCGCAGCCGGAATTTGAAAGCTCGCTGAACCGCGCGCTCGAACTGGCGACGACCGATATGGTCGAGTGGCTGGTGAAGGATTACGGCCTCGAGCCATGGGCGGCGCACGTGCTGGTGGGGTCGCTCGCGAAGTACGACGTCGTCACGGTGCAGGGCACAATGGCGCTCAAAATTCCGCGGCGGTTTGTGCCGGAGAAGCGTTAGTACGGCCAGGCGGAATCGTCGGCGCGGCGGATGGTGGGGCGCAGGCGCCGGATATACGGATATTTTTTCGCCGCGGCTTCGTTGACGTCGATGCCGAGGCCGGGTTGGTCGTGGATGTCGATGTAGCCATCAGCGTAAGTCGGGGTTGCAGAGAAAACTTCGCGGGTAGCGGCGGGCCAGCCGGTATCGAATTCCTGAATCCCGAAGTTGGGAATGGCAAGGTCGACGTGCGCGTTGGCCATGTGGGCGATGGGCGAAATATTGCCGGGGCCATGCCAGGCGCTCAGGATGCCGTGCGGCTCGCAGATGGCCGCGACTTTTTTGCCGGTCGAGATGCCGCCGCAGTGGACCAGATCGTGGCGGACGTAATCGATGAGGTGCTGATCGACTAGCTCGATGCCTTCCCACTGGCCGGTGTAGATTTCGCCCATCGAGATAGGCGTGGCGGACTGCTGGCGGATGAGTCGGAAGGTATCCATGTGTTCGGGACGCAGAGGATCTTCGAGGTAGAAGAGGCGATAGGGCTCGACGGCCTTGGCGAGAGCGACCGCCTGGTTGGGAGTGACGCGCTCGTGGACGTCGTGGAGCAGGTCGATTTCTTCGCCGAGCGTTTTGCGGAGATGCTCGAAGAGTTTCGGGATGGTGCGGACGTAAGGCTCGGGCTCCCAGGTCTCGGATGGCGCGATCCCTTCTGAATAAGCTTTGGCAGTGGATTCTTTCTGGCGCTCGGACTGCGGCGCGCCGTAACCGCTTTCCATGCCGGGCGTGAGCACCTGGGTCTTGATGACTTTGTATCCGCGCTCCATGAGGCCGCGGGCGTGCTGCTCGACTTCCTCGAAATTGTGGCCGCTGACGCTGGCGTAGGTGAGGAGGCGCCGGCGCGTGCGGCCGCCCAGCAGCTCGTAGACCGGCAGGCCGGCGATTTTTCCCTTGATATCCCAGAGCGCCATATCGATGCCGCTGATGGCGGACATGTGCACGGAGCCGGAGCGGTAATAGGGAAGGAAGAACAGGGTCTGCCAGATATCTTCGAGGCGCATGGGATTGCGGCCGAGGATGCCGGGCTTCATGTTTTCTTCGAGAAATTTGGCGACGCCGAGCTCGCTGCCCGAGCAGGTGGAGTCGCCCCAGCCGTAGAGGCCCGGCTGGTTGGTCACGATCTTGACGAGCACGTAGTTGCCAAGCGCGTTACGGCCGGGATTGGTGACGAGAACTTCGAGATCGGTGATTTTCAGATTGCGCGGCGCGCGGCTCTCGGCGGATTGTGCGGCGGCAGACAGGGGAAGCGAAAGAGCGGCGAGGGATTGGAGAAAATTTCGTCGGTTCATGGCGGCAATTGTATTGAGTGCGGCGGGCGCGCGCAATAGTGGATAATCGAGTTCATGTTTTTGACCATTTTGCTCGCGCTGCTGCTGAACGGCTCGCCACAGGCTGCACAAGCTCCCAAACCGGAGGCAAAGGCGGCGGAAAAAGCGCCGGAAAAAGCCAAGGAGCCGCCAGAAGAGCCGCCGGTGGTCACGCATCACGAAATCCACGTAGGCGGAAAAGCGCTGAAATACACAGCGACTACGGGGATGATGCCCATTCGCAACGCCAAGGGAGATATCGAAGGGCAGATGTTCTTCATGGCGTACACGCTGGACGGCGTAAGCGACCGGAGCCGGCGCCCGCTGATGTTTTCATTTAACGGCGGGCCGGGATCGGCATCGGTGTGGCTGCATTTGGGAGCGCTCGGGCCCAAACGCGTGGTGATGCTTCCCGACGGCCAGATGCCCGCGCCGCCATTCCATCTGGTGGACAACGAATACACGTGGCTGGATCAGACCGATCTGGTTTTTATCGATCCTGTAGGAACGGGTTACAGCCGTCCCGCGAAGCCGGAGCTAGGGAAAAATTTCTGGAATCTGCGGGGCGATATCGAATCGGTCGGCGAATTCATCCGGATGTACCTGACGCGGTACGAGCGATGGACCTCACCACTGTTTCTTGTCGGCGAAAGTTACGGTACGACACGCGCGGCGGGGCTGGCCGGGCACCTGATCGAGCGCGGCATCGCGTTCAACGGGATCGTGCTGGTGTCCTCGATTCTGAATTTCCAAACAGCGGATTTTGCGAAAGGCAACGATCTGCCGTATATTCTCTACCTGCCGACGTACACAGCAACGGCGTGGTATCACAAGAAGCTCGCGCCGGAGCTGGAACGCGATCTGAAAAAGACGCTGGGTGAAGTCGAGCGGTGGGCGGACACGGGTTACGCCGAAGCGCTGGCCAAGGGCGACCGGCTGACGGCGGCGGAGCGGCAAGCGGCCATCGATCGCCTGTCCCGTTACACAGGTCTCGACAAGCGGTACATCGATAACAGCAATCTTCGGGTGCCGATTTTCCGCTTCACAAAAGAGCTGCTGCGCGACCAGAAGCGCACCGTGGGCAGGATCGACAGCCGGTTCAAAGGCATGGATGAATCCGCCGCGACCGATCATCCGGAGTTCGATCCCAGCATCGCAGCGATTCGCCCGCCGTATACGACGACTTTCAATAATTACGTACGTGGAGAGCTGGGCTACAAGACAGATCTGGAGTATTACATTCTGGGCGAAGGCATCAACAGTCCGTGGGAGTGGGGGCCGTCCAGCAGCCGGCAGGGGTTTCCCGACACCAGCGACGCGCTGCGCAGCGCGTTTGCCAAGAATCCTTACATGAAGCTGTACGTCGCCTCTGGGTATTTCGACCTGGCCACGCCCTACTTCGCGACCGAGTACACGCTGGCGCATCTGGGGCTCGACCCGAGCCTCAGACACAACATCAGCACCGGTCAATATGAAGCGGGGCACATGGTATACATCGACGTGAAGTCGCTCGAGAAGCTAAAGCGGGACGTCGCAGGATTCCTGGAGAACGCACTCAAGTGAATGTGGGGATTTTCGCGAGTGCGCCGGCGGTGGTCCCCGGGGCCGGGATGTCGAGTCGACGCAGAGTCAGATCTGACCGACGAAGTAAGTGGCGAACTCGAGGCCGATTTTGAATCCCCATCCGCGCCAGGAACAGTGGCGCACGCGCGTGTTTCCGAGCGGTGCGCCGTTGCCGCGGACGACACGCACCGGCGTGCCCACCGGAATTGGGCGAAGGGATTGAATCATGGTGCCGCACTGGCTGACGTTCAATGCGCGTACGCGAACCAGGTGGTCTTTTCCATGTAGATCCTGGAACTCAAGCCGGAGCGGGCAGCGAACCGGCGTTCGATTGGCTGCTCTGCGTTCCTCTTGTGCCGGCTCGATAGCCGCCTCGCCCATCCAAATCAACGACATTTGTGTTAAGTGCCCGTCCTTTGATCATTTTCCGGGGAGAAGACATCGCAGTAAATCCGGAGAATTCCCGACAACACCGACCACGCATCTGGCTTGCTTTCAGTGGGATTCGGATGTCTCGGCTGGTCCGGCGGGAAACAAATAGCGCTGGAACCATGCTTGGGCCAGCCGGGCCACCATTTCGAGAGTGCCGGGTTCTTCGAACAGATGGGTTGCGCCGGGGACTATCTCCAGCTTCTTTTCCGCCGGGAGATGTGTGAGGGCCTCCTGGTTCATTTCGATGACCTGATCGTCGCGGCCGCCCACGATGAGCAGGGTGGGCGCCTTCACGCGGGCGAGAAACGGGATGGCGAGATCGGGCCGGCCGCCGCGGGAGACGACCGCGCCTGCCGAGTCCGGACGCTTGGCTGCGGCGATGAGCGCCGCTGCGGCGCCGGTGCTTGCTCCGAAATAACCGATTGGCAGGCGACTGGTCGTGCGGTTCTGCGAAAGCCAGTCCGTTGCGCCGGCAACACGTTCCGCAAGCAACTCGATATCAAAGCGCAGGCGCGCGGTACGGGCGTCTTCGCGTTCTTCGTCCGCGGTTAGAAGATCGGTGAGAAGCGTGGCCAGCCCGGCCTGGCGCAAGATTCCGGCTACGTATTGATTGCGCGGACTATGCCGGCTGCTGCCGCTGCCATGCGCGAACAGCACAACGCCCGCAGCGCGCGGCGGAATGATCAGACTGCCTTCCAGTTCGACCGAGTCCGCAGCGATGCGGACGATTTGTTCGCGCTCTTGAATGGTTTCATTGTGGCACTGTTACTGGCGGCGGTTGGGATCAGCAGTGGTTACGAGACTCAGGTGGGCTTCCAACGATTTTGGTCGGGCTCTCGAAGCTTTCTGATTTGATGATGTACTGACGGCAGCCTGGAGCCCTGTATGGGTACGAGAATAGGATCATGTCAGGCGTGAGAATCGACAAATGGCTCTGGGCCGCCCGGTTCTTCAAGACGCGCACGCTCGCGGCGAAGGCGTGTGAACTTGGCAGGATTCAATATCGCGGCCAGCCGGCGAAAGCGGCGCGCCAGGTTACCATCGGCGATCTGTTAAGCGTGAAGAACGAGAGTGGCGAGTTCCAGGTGGAAGTTCTTGCGCTGAGCGAGATGCGCGGCCCGGCTGCGATGGCTCAAACGCTGTACCATGAGACCGAGACAAGCCGGGAGTTAAGGCTCCAGGCGGCAGAGCAGCGGAAGCTGATGCCGCATTTTGAAACATCCCGCAGTGGCAGACCTTCGAAACGCGACCGCCGAGAGCTTGCGCGGCTTCGGGGCAGGGTATAGGCAGCGAGGAACAGAGGCTCTAGCAAGAAAGTAGAGGTCGACGAATCTGGCTGACAAAAACTCGAAAGCTCGCGTTGCTTGGGCGTAGGGGATCGATTCTAAACTGGAGCCACAGCTCTCTGCCCGAATATAACCTGCGGGCAGGCAGCTAGAAGGCTAACTTCCGTGCGAATCGGCGCTGTTTTTCCCCGGGAATCTCGATGCTTAGTAAGTTCAATTAGCCGAATCGGTGGAAATCTATGGCCGGGCACGAGCCGACTACGCGATAATCTCCCGGATAATGCGGGCCCCAAGAGAGAAGCCGCGTGGGTTGTGATCGCGGCCGGACTCCCTTGATATTCCCGCCGAGCTAGGCAGTCGGCATGCGGGGCCGAATTCTCCGCCCCACATCTCGAGCGTGTCCTTCAACATGCCTCGCCGTTCGAGGTCCTGAAGCAGGCGCCCGAAAAGCGACCCCACCATTGAACGAAAATGCCTGTCTGTGATATACGTCTCAGGAGTCAGCTCTGCTGCTGGCCAAGGGGGGAAAATGGGTATCATCACCGGGCGCTTGAAACGAAACGCTTTGGTAGCCGTTTTTATCGCGGTGACCGCGCTGCTCTATAGCGCTGTGGCCTTCGCACAGGAGGGCCTGTCGACTTTACGTGGAACCGTCACCGACAAGAGCGGGGCCGTCGTTCCGGGCGCCAGCATTGCCGCGCGCGAAGTGCTCACCAACGTCGTGGCGCGCACGGTAACGACCGATTCTCAAGGCAACTACGAAATGCCCGGCTTGAAGACCGGAAGATATCAGGTGACCGCTTCGCTTACCGGCTTCAAGAAGTCGGTGGTCGACGATGTTCAGCTAGAGAGTAATGTCGTCAGGCGTGTCGACGTCACGCTCGAGGTCGGCGAGGTAGCCACCGAAGTGGCAGTGAGCGCGGCCGCGACGGTCATTCAGACTGAGTCAGCGACGGTCGGCGCCGACTTCAATGCGGCCAAACGGTACTGGGACCTGCCCATCCCGGGCAATGCCTTTTCAGGAACCTATGCAGTTTTGGCCGTTTTGCCGGACGTCCAGCGTGAGCCGGGCGAATGGGGCAGCCCGAGATTCGCAGGGCAGGGAGGCAACCAGGTCCACGAGGGCCAGGACGGGATTAAAGAGGAAACTCTGAACAGCCAAACCGTCAATATGGAGTCGGTCGCTGAGGTAAAAGCGGTGTACGTGAACAACTCCGCCGAGTATGCCCGAGTTGGTTACTTCGACACCATCAACAAGAGCGGTACCAACCAATTTCACGGTGAAGCCTCCTACTATCACCGAAACTCAGCTCTGGGCGCACGTGGATTTTTCGAAGACCAGAAGACCAAAGTCATCTACCACACCTTCAACCTCAGCGGCTCGGGTCCAATCATCAAGAACAAAACCTTCATCTACGCACTATGGAATGCTGAGCGTGTTCCCTCGCACTCCTTCTATCTGAGCAACGTGCCGACCACGCAAATGCGGAACGGCGACTTCTCTCAACTGTTGTCGCTGGACAGCCCGATCACAATCGTTGATCCGCTGAATGGCCAGCCTTTTCAGGGAAACATCATTCCCCCAAACCGCCTCAGCAGCGTGGCCCAGAAGACCCAGGATCGTTTCTTCCCTCTTCCGAATCGTGGCGGTTCGGATGCTCTGGTGAACAACCTGGAGTGGGTGCACTCTTACCCTCAGGACCAATTCCACGCCGATGTGTACTCCATTCGAGTCGACCATAAGCTGAGTGACAAAAACTCGTTCTATGGAAGGATTCAGATTTACCTGCCCAAGTATGTTCTGCCGGGGAACTACCCCACAATGGGTTGGACCCGCACCCGGTCGAGTCAGGCCTGGGCCTTCACTGACACGCATGTTTTTACGCCTGGTCTTCTGAATACATTCACCTTCGGAGGCAACCGGGATGGGATCCAGGACGATGGAAACGTAGACGGTCATCAGCCGGGTGCCGCTTCGGCTATCGTGGATCTGATCGGACTTCAAGGTGTGAACCAGCAGGGCATAAAAACGCCGGGCGGTTCTCCGGTTTTCTCCATCGACGGATACAGCGATATTTACGTGCAACCGGGCGGCACCTTCATAGCCAACAAGAACTTCACTTATGCGGATTCCATGACCTGGGCGTTCGGCAAACACATCCTGAAGTACGGCGGGGAGTTGAGAACTTACGGTGACTTTAACGGACAGGTCGACAATTCGAACTACGGACAATTCACCTACAACGGCTCGCTCAGCGGCAACGCTTATGCGGACTTCATGCTTGGGCTGCCGCACAGTAGCACCCGGCTGAATCCGCTCATCAACAGAAGACACTCGCAAAAAGAGTTGGGGATGTTCATCACCGACACGTTTAAAGTGACACCCAAGCTGACTTTTGACTATGGCCTACGCTGGGACCGTTTCAGCTCCACTACCTTCGAAGATGGTTTGATGTCCAACTGGGACCCCAAGACCGGCAACCTCATCGTGCCTCAAAAGGCGATATCGAAAATCAGCCCTCTGTACCCGAAAAGCATCAATATCGTCGCCGGAAACCCGGTCCCCAGCCCCAGCCTCCGGAATTTTGTTCCGCGCTTCGGCGTGGCTTACCGGCTCAACGAGAAGACCGTCGTTCGTGGAGGCTATGGTATCTTCAACGAGTTTCTCGGTCAATTTGCGCGTGTCCAGGGTGGCGGACCTTTCGCGGTGAGCGAAACGTACTTCAACGGCATCACTAACGGCGTGCCACTGTTTCAGATGCCAAATCCCTTTCCATCCTCGCTGGTCTCAGCAGATGTGCCTTCACAGAACGCCAGCGGCTATCCTTTGCACACCAGCAATGGCAAGATCCACCAGTTCAACGTGACTCTCGAGCGCCAGGTGAAAGACATTGGCTTCCGGCTGTCCTACATCGGATCGCGGAACCGTGGGATGAATTATGGAGACGATAGTCTCGACATTAACCGGCCGATGCCCAGCTTGATCCCGTTTACCGACAGCCGCCGCCTGCTGCCCCAATTCGTCAGCACGTATTACCCGAAATCGAATGGCCGGGCAAACTACGATTCGCTGAGCTTCAACGCCGAACGCCGTGTGGGATGGGTGACGTTCGACGCGCATTGGACCTGGGCGAACTCCATGGCCGATTACCTGAATCTGGACAATCCGTACAGCACGAACCACTGGAACCGCGACTTGATAGCCCGGCACCGCGTGGTGTTCAACTCTGTTTGGGAGCTTCCCTTCGGAAAGGGGCGACGGTTCATGAACAACGCGTCCCGAGCAGTAGATGAGGTTCTGGGGGGATGGCGATTAGTTTGGGTCACCTATCTGATGACCGGTCAATACTTCTCCCCATTTTTTGACAACGCCGACCCATCCAACACGAACACCTTTGGCGGCATGCCTGACCGCATCTGTAACGGCAATCTGCCGACCGGGCAGCGTACTGTCAACCACTGGTTCGATACCTCCTGCTTCGTGAATCCACCTGCAGGGAGGTTCGGCAATAGCGGCGTCAACATTCTGGAAGGGCCAGGAATGCACGTTCACAACGCTACGCTGCTAAAGCGGTTCCAGATCACTGAGAAACTGCATTTTGACCTGATGGCGCTGGTCGGAAACATTTTTAACCATCCCAACTTCCTGGCTCCGGCTGCTGACATCTCCGTACCGGGAGGCGCCGGCGTGATCAATTCGGTGTACGGATTGTTCGCTGGAGAAAGAGCGGGCCCGCGCATGATGGAAGTGCGGGGCCGTATCGAGTTTTGACGGAGCTTCGCAACTGACGGCGCGCCGGGCGGCACACTGGTTCGAGCGAACTTGCTGCGGGCTGCTGGTCTGTCTCTCGCTCGGCGCACAACCCGTCGACAGCTCGTGGTCGCTTAAGCCCTACCGCGTACTGCTGGTCGTTGACCGTTGGGCAGACCCGGCCAGCCAGGTCATCGCCTCCGATAAGGACTCGTTTCAGCCGGTCGCTGCGCTGCTGAAGGCCTGGTCGGTGCCTTTCGACATCCTTCGGCTGGATCAGCAGGCGTTCAGCGTCGGGTATCTGTTTGAACGGTCCGGCCGCCCCCGTTACGGAACGGTTGTGTGGCTGGCGGATGCGGATTCGTATCCCAACAAAAACGTGGCGCGGCTGGCCGAAGCGTCTGCCGCGGGCTCGAGCCTCATCGCTGTCGCATCGCGCGTGCGCGACCCGGCGCTCGAACAAATCGTAGGACTGAAATTCAAGGAAGCCTACAGCGCCACCGACCCGCTCGAGATTGGAGAGGCGCACTTTATCACGCGGGAGATCGCGCGCGAGAGAAGCGCGAACTGGGAGTTCGGCGCGCGCTTATGGGTTGAGCTGCAAGGCGCACAGGTTTTGCTCCGCCAGGGACGCCATCCCATGCTGACGGTGCGCCAGCCGCGGCCGGACACAGCTGCGGTCTGGATGGCGGCGCCGAGTTTCGCCGCCCTGCGCGACTCTCCGTACTGGCGCGGCATCTTCTACCGGTCGCTATTGTGGGGTTTGGGCTACCTGGTTCAGCCCGATCAGGATTACGCCCATCGCATCCTGCTGATGTGCGACGACTGGGGCGCTGCCGACAAATCGTTTCTCTCTTATTGGCGCTACCAGACGGTGACCGAAGAACTGATGCGCGAGAAAGTCATCCCGGCGCTGGCGCGACGGAAGGCGGTCGTCTCGGCCAACGTCGTTACAGGCTTCGTCGACCGCAAAACGCAGCGCGTCATTTCACCCTGGACGCAGAAATTCACCGACGCCTACGGGGTGTTGCAGGACTACACGTCCACGCGGCGTGCGCTCAAGGCGGCTGAAGCCGCGGGCGTTCTGGAGATCGAGAGCCACGGCTGGACGCACATGCAGCCGGATCTGGATTCTCCGCCCGGCCCCTGGTGGACGGCTGATCTGGATGGGGAAGCCTCGGCCGGGGGATGGTATGAGGAGTTCGGCGATACGCGGCGCGGAACCGAGGCGCCGGCGGTCGCGCAGCTCTTTATTCTGAAGCGGTCGCTCGATTATCTGCGCGAAGATTTCGGCGCGCGGCCGCTTTCGGTGATTATCGGCGGCGGCGCATGGTCCAAGTCGTACGCCAACCACAGCGCCAGGATCGCCGCACAGGCGGGCTTCGGGCTGTTCGACATTAATGAACGGTACTTTTACTTGGACCACGACCTCACGCTGGACATGGCGGGGATCTCGACAGGCAAGACGCACGCCTACGACCGCCAGCTCCGGCTCGAGCAGTGGCCGCCGCATCCCGACGGGCCGATGGTCATCGTCTTCCACGATCGCGACATCTCGCTCCAGCACGATTTTGTCGAGCGTTTTCTCGCTGCCATACCGGCAGAGATGTCGTTCGTCAGCATGAACCAGTACATCGGAATCCTGCACACCGCCATCGCGGCGCAAGACGGCGAGGGCTGGCAGTTCCAGTTTCGAATCGTAGATCCCTACGGCGCGTATTTCGCCACGCATGCGTCCAACTGGCGGCTGGTGCTGGCCGATCCGCTTTTAGAGAGAATCCGCAGCGTGCCTGCGGTTACGGTCACGTTGGACCGCCGGCCTCCCGCGCGTGTCAGCACGTCGGCGCTCGGTACGCAGCCCCTTATGATCGAGATTCCCCCGGGCACGGGAGAGCACACCTGGAAGCTAGCGCCGGCTCGGTAGGATCGCGTGGCCCTCACCCTCGATAATGCTGATTAGTTGATCGGGCCTGCTCACGTCGAATGACTCCTGGTAACCTTCGGGCCAGGTGACGACAATCTTCTCCATCGGAGCATCCTTAAGCTCGGCGTCCGTCCCAAGACCGAAATGAACGCGGGGATCGTGCGCGCTCAGATAACTGCCGTCGGTACCCAAACGCCGCCACAGCGCAGGACGGCCCTTGCGGTAAAGCACGACTTTCGCGCCATGCGCATCGCGATTGGCATGTTTCGCTTCGAGACGCGCCTCCAGCCAGTGATTTCGCGAACCAACCTGATTCAACAGCAGCCGCACCGGACCGTTGGCGTTTGTCACGACGATATCTACCGCGCCGTCGTTATCGATATCCCCAAAAGCAGCGCCGCGGCCGACCGCCGGAATCTGAAATACAGGACCGGCCTCGGCGGTCACTTCGCGGAATAACTTTCCCTCGTTGTGGAACAATTGAGGAGTCTGTCTGTAGGGAAATGGTTTACCCCGCTGGGAATCGATCACCCGAACCTCGCCGTTGGTCATGAACAGATCCAGGCGGCCGTCGTTATCGTAGTCGAACCACTGAGTGCCGAAACCGGTAAAGTTAAAAGTAGTATGGCCCAGGCGGTATAAGTTGGTGGCATCTTCAAAATTACCCGTACCGTCGTTCCGGTACAGGCTGTCCGGTTCGCCGGTCAGGTTTGTGACAAAGATGTCTTCGTCGCCATCATTGTCGAAATCGCCGGCGGTAACGCCCATCCCCGAAAGGGCTTTGCCATCGGCGCTGTAAGCGGCCCCGGCGATGAGCGCCGTGTCGCGAAAGGTGCCGTCGCGCTGGTTGATCCACAACTGGTTCGGCGTCTTGTCATTGGCTACGTAGATATCCGTCCAACCATCGTTGTTGAAGTCGGCGCAAACAACGCCCAGACCGTTGCCGGCGGCTCCGGCGATCCCTGCCTTTTGCGTTACGTCTGCGAAGTGCCCGTGCCCGTCGTTGCGATACAGCCGCGACGAAAGCGAAGGATAGTCGTTTGGGCCGCAGTACTCACGCCCGCCCGCATAGTTATAACATTTCTTATTGCCTTGAATGGTAAATGCGTTGTAGCGTGTGACAAATAAGTCCAGATACCCGTCGCGATCGTAATCCAGGAAGGCCGCGCTGGCATAAAAAGACTCCTCGCCGAGCCCTGCGGTTTTAGTTACATCCGTGAAGGTGCCGTTGCCGTTGTTGTGATACAGAATGTTGCGGCCGAAGTTAGTCACGAAGATATCGGGGTAGCCGTCATTGTCGTAGTCGCCGACGGCGACGCCCATGCCGTAGGCACCATATCCCGCGACGCCGGCCTGTTCGGTGACATCTACGAAGCGCAGCCTGCCCGTGGGTATCAGCTCGTTTCGAAACAGACGGTTGCCGGGCCAGTGGTTCCGTGGAGGTGGGAACAGCGCATCCTTCAGCGATTTTGTCTTGTCCAGAACGGCCCCTTGGAGCAGATAAACGTCAAGGTCACCGTCCCCGTCATAGTCCACCAGCGCAACACCCGAACCCATAATCTCCGGCGGAAAATACGATCCGGTTGCACCGATGAAATGGTGAAACTCCAGCCCGGTAGACGCCGCCGCGTCCTCAAAAATGGCGCTGCTCCCAGCGGGGCGAGCGCTGGAATCCGGCGCCAGGAACCAAGCCGCCGCCACAAGGACGCCGCAACAAGTGAATATGGCTCGCCGCAAGGCGGTCATCGAGCTTTGGTCTCAGCCGACAGCCGATCGATATCCAGTTGAAGCTCTGCCGCCAGCGCATCCATCCTTCGCGCCAAACACCGTTGCCGCGCCTCCTGCGCGTAATGTAGGGCCATGCGCAGATTGCCGGCGCGCTGGTACGCCGCCGCCAGCGCTTGCATGCATACCGGCGTCTTGTCATCTTCCACTTGGATCGTTTCGCGCAGTTCCGCGATGGCTTCGTCTAAGGGCCCGGTGCGAATCAGGCTTCGCCCCAACAGATAACGCGCTTGCCGGCTTGAGGGTGCATTTTCCACCGCCAGCCGGAAATGATGTTGAGCTTCGCCGATCCGGCCGCCTTCCTCCAGCACCTGGCCCAATTCCATGTGAGCTTCGGCATAGTTCGGGTTGGCCTCGATGGCTTTGCGAAACTGTTCGGCGGCTTCCGAACTCTTATGCTGGCGCGCCAACACTAAGCCCCAGTTGTAGTAAATCTCTGCCCAGCCCGGATCCTGGCTCACCGCTGCTTGAAAATGCTTTTCGGCTTTGTCCATCAAACCCATCTGGCCGTACATCGCAATCAGGTTTACGTGTGCCATCATAAGCCGGGGATTTACTTCCAGGGCCGATTCAAACTGCGCCGCGGCCTCCTTCGGCCTGCCTTGCTGCGCCAGCGCAGAGCCTTTGGCGAAATGCGTCATTCCTCCGCGATACAGTGCGTTCACCGCATCCATCCACGGATCCTCGGCCGGCTGAGAAGCTCCTTTGGCACGCGTGTAGAGATCGAGCTGTTCGCGCGCCTTCGCCTCCTGGCCGGTTTTGCGATACGCCATCGCCAGCGCGTAACGAGCAGCCGCGTAATTAGGGAAGATGTCGCACGCCCGAATGCACGACGCAATCGCCGCCGCCCATTCGCCGCGCGAGGCCAGCACACGCCCGAGCCCCAGATGCGCGGCGGCAAAGCGCGGCTGCTGGCGGATAGCTTCCTCAAACAACAACCTGCTCTCGTCCAGATCACCCGACTCAAACAGGAACTGGCCCAGACGAACCAGCCCCGGAGTGTACCTGGCATCCAGTTTTAGCGCTTGGCGCAGGTGTCCGGCCGCTTCATGATCTTTTCCCAGCCACGCCTCGACATTGCCCAAATAATAAGACCACCGCGCGGATCGCGGCGCCAGCGTCTGTGCGCGCCGGTAACAGATTGCAGCCCATTCGTACTTCCCGTAGCACTGAAAAATCATCCCCAGCCGACCGGTGGCCTCCGCGTCATCCGGCCGTCGGGCCGCTTCCTCGTAAGCCGATCGAATCTGTTCGCCGATCGCCGGCTCGAATTCCTCCCGCTGGATGTCGGCAAGTGTAATAAGTTCTTCGAGCGAACTACGCGTTTGAGCGGGAATCGAGATAGCCGCTATAACGAGAGCCACTGCTAGCAGAACGACTAGACGGGACTGATTTGCGAACCAATGCCGGCATGCATGCATGCGCGAACCCACAAACAGCTCAGTGAATCGGAAGAATCGGAGGGGTGCTCTATCGCTCATGCCGAGCCATAGGCCAACATGGCGAACGATGATCGGCCCGGCTCCTGATTATACCGAATTCGGCCTTTATACCTTCGGAGATCTCGCCGTCTTATTGCGTCCTGAGGCTGTCACCCGCGCCTCCATAGCCCAATCGTGTTTTTGATCCACGCAATCAACGGCAATTAAAGCCGTGGGCTGGTTCCCGCTACGAACGGCTTAGAGGAGAGTCGAACTGCGTTCAGATGACACCTGAGAATTCGTTTTGGAAAACCCGGTTCACGCCGGTCGAGCCTCTCCGAGAGACGTCACACGTCAGCGAAGCGAAATTCGTACTCGCGAGACGGCCACCAAGCGTTCAGATTCATTCCCCCTCTTAGTGACGTTCCTCTAGGGACAGCGTCTCCTTGGGCCGTTCCTTTGCACGGGCAGGTGCAGGCATGACGGTATCCGCTCTCCGACAGCGAATCAACGAAAGATTCGCGTCGAAACCTTCGGTCGAGTTCAGTGTTACTGAATCCTGTTTCAAGTGTGGGACTTCCTTTCCCCACCGCGACCCGCCCAGCAACGACTTACGTGCGCGGCTGCAGTTACCCTTCACGCGCCTCGGCGCCCGGTGTGCCTGCCTTTGCCAAGCAGATTTCACCGTCAACGAGTACGTGTCTGGTTTTGCAGTGGCGGTGCCGAACAGCAGGTAGCCCGCCAAACCAGGGAAGGTAGCGCTTGCTTCCTGGTTTCTCCTCGCGTTCTTGTCAGGTATCCGACTGAGCGCAACTCGATTTAACATTCCCCCGATCTCGCATCTTCTGCCCCTCTATCTCTCGGGCACCGCTTCGGCGCAGTAGCTGCGCCCGGCGGACGGCGGGCTTCTGCTTTTCCCGGACTCCTCCCCCAAGACAAGCTCGGGTCCCCTTCCAGTAAATGCAGCCCTGGCCTTGGGAGCAGCGCGCCTCGCGCCCTCCGGGATGTGTGCCCCGACAGACATCGGGAGCAGAAATGGAGACCAGAAACATGTACGCAAATCGAGTATCCCTCACCGGCTTTCTTGGCAAGGACGCCGAAGTCAAAACCACCCGCAACAACCCATCCTTCACCGTGCTTTCACTCGCGACCAAGCGGAGCTGGAAGAACCGCGACACCGGAGAACGGCAGTCCGAAACCACCTGGCATCGAATCATCGCCCGGGGAAGGCTGGGCGATTATGCTGCCGGCCTGACCAAGGGTGCGCACCTGCAGGTCGAAGGTGAGATTCGCACGCGCGAGTACGTCGAAAAGGCCGGCGGCAAGAAGTCGGCCGAGGTGAAGAAGTTTCCCGTGGCCCAGTCAGCAACGGGAGTCGCGGTAATGCGGTTCGGACAGAGAACGTACCCTGATATCCACCCTTACCCGGAAGAATGACCGAACGAAACGTGTGGGCCCACAGTTCCTCCCCGTTTCCGCATCCAAAGCAAACACGGTTGCTTTAATGCCGGCGACGTAAACCACCATGCGCACACCTTTGACTGTGGAAATATTTGAGACCACAATCGGCGTTGAAATCCGAAGACCAGGGCACCAGGGCACGTCGCTGGCCGATCCAGCGACTGCCAGCTACCCCGATACGATTCCGCCGCTATTGCGAGAAGAGAGCATGCACTTTGATGCATAATGACCAGAGTCGAAGGATCCAATGTGGAACGTGTGTTCGATGTTTGTGTTGTTGGTAGTGGTCCGGGCGGCGGTATCGCGACCTACGTCCTGACCCGCGCCGGGCTGAAAGTGGCTCTGGTCGAAGCTGGACGACGGCTCCGCGCCGGCATCGATTACAACGGTCACGGCTCCGCGTACGCTCAAATCGAAGACCGCCTCAAAGCCGGCCATAAGACGGCATTTCCGAGCGTTCTCGATTTCTCCGAACGCGACCATTTCACCGCCGTCGGCGACCGTCCGGGGCACGGGCTATTGAAAGCGTTGGGCGGGCGTTCGCTGTGCTGGGCGGGCCATAGCTTGCGCTTCGGTCCGGGAGATTTTCGGCGCTGGCCGATCTCGTACGAAGAAGTCGCGCCGTATTACGACCGCGCCGAAACGCTCATGGGCGTGTACGGCAGTCGGGACGGGCTCTGGAACATGCCGGACGGTATCTTTCAAAAAACCGTGCCTATGCGGTGTCCCGAAATGCTGCTGAAGCGCGGCGTTCAGCGGCTGAAGGCTAAGGGGCGAGCGATGGATTTTGTTACCCAGCGCAAGGCCATCCCGACCGACCACGGCTGGAATCGCCGGCCCACATGCCATTACTGCGGCCAATGCATGAGCGGCTGCGACATCGATTCCAAGTACACATCCGCGAATACGCCGATTCCGCTGGCGCTCCGCACCCGCAACCTCACGCTTTTTACGGAATCCACAATGACGCGTATTGTCATGGACAAAGACCGCCGCCGGGTGACCGGCATCGAATACGTCGACAACAAAGGGAAAGCTTCGCCGATCCGATGCAAAGCGCTCGTGCTTGCGTGCAGCACGGTGGAAACCGCCCGTCACATGCTTATCGCCAACATCGGCAACAGGAGCGGACAAATCGGCAAGAACCTGGTGAGCCATTTCGGAACCGATGTGGTCGCGATTTTTCCGGAGCTGAGGAACCGCGACGCTTCGAATGACGACGGAACGGATTACTTCCACAGCCTCCTGACGAACCTGTACTGGGAAAAGCCAAATCCGAATTTCGATATGACGTACCAGGTGCAGTGCGGCGCCGGTCTCAATCCGAAGGGGCTGGCTATTCGCGGCGCTGCGGGTTATGGTTCGGCATTCAAGCGCGCCATCCGGTACTTGAACGTGTGCCACACGACCATGGACATGCAGGGCTCGCTTGCCCCGTCGCCCGATAATTTCGTGGACCTCGATCCGGAGCGGAAGGACCGCAACGGCCTGCCGCTGCCGCGCGTTCATCTCAGATATGGCCCGAACGACATCGCGATGGCGAAGGACATGGTTGAAACGTGCGTGGAAATCGTCACCGCCGCGGGCGGAGAGGTCTACTCCCGGCCTCGCGAGGTCACGGCCGATACCTTGGGCATCGATTACAACCACTGGGTTGGAACCATGCGAATGGGCTCGGACCCGAAGCGTTCCGTCGTAGATACGTTTGGACAGTCGCACGATGTGCCAAACCTGTTCGTCGGCGATTCATCGGTGTTCGCCGCATACCCGGAGAAAAATCCGACCCTTACAAACATTGCTCTTTCCTGGCGCATGAGCGAACATCTGGCGGAGATGGCAAAGAAAGGTGAGCTTGCGTGATCGACCGTCGTGAGCTTTTTAGAATCATCGGAGCGACGCTGGCGGCGACGCGAGAAGGAACAGCCCAGCATGTCCATCGTGCCAGCGCCGCCGCTATCGACGTCGCGAGTTATAGACCGCGTTTCTTCTCCGAGCAGCAGTACAGGGTAATCGACGAGCTGACCGAGATCATCATTCCCACTGACGAGCAGTCACCGGGCGCGCATGCGGCGGGAGTGCGGTTCTACATCGATACGGTGCTGCATTATTCTGCTCCGGATGTTCAACAACACTGGCGCGACGGCCTCGCGGCCGTAGAAGACGCGGCGCGCGAGCAGTTCGGGAAAGGTTTTGCGGATTGCGGCGCCGCCGATAAAGAGCGCGTGGTCGCTTTAATGGCGCGCGCCGAGACCGGCGCGCCGCAGCCCCGGATAGCGCGAGGACAAGCGACCCAGGAGAAAGATTCTTCGACAGAACTCGAACGTTTCTTCCCGGTCTTGAAGCAGATGAGCCTGGATGCCTTCGCGCTGTCGGAGATCGGGATGAAGGAATATCTCGGCTACAAGGGAAATACTGCGCTTCAGGAATTTCCGGGCTGCGCACACCCCGAACATCAACGCATCTGACCAGACGGCGAATATAGAGAAACGAAGGGAACGCGGCGATAACAGTGGCCGCCGGCGTACACGGCGCAAGGGCGCCTACCTAAGGCTAGCGCTGGCGGGAATCCAATTACCGTCACTCTACGCAATGATGTCCTTCACTACGCTTCCCGTATGGTCAAGAAATAACCCAGGGCCAATAACCCAGGGCCAGTCCGCCCGTTTCCTACTCCATAGGCCAATAACCCAGAGAATAACCCAGGGCCAGTCCGCCCGTTTCCTAATCCGTTGCCGGTGATGCACAATCCAAATAACCCAGGAATAACCCAGGAATAACCCAGGAATAACCCAGGATAACCCAGGGACAGTCCGCCCGTTTCCTAGAATAACCCAGAATAACCCAGAATAACCCAGGGACAATAACCCAGAATAACCCAGGGACAGTCCGCCCGTTTCCTAATCCGTTGCCGCTGATGCACAATCCAGCGTCCGCCCCTTTTTGCCACGAAATCGCGCCGCGCTCCCAGGCGCGACAACCGCACCTATGACGCCGAGAACCGCCTGATCGCCGCCACCGAACCCAACGTGCCGTTCATCAGTTACGTGTATGATGGCGAAGGGAAGCGGGCGCAGAAGTCGATGGGCGGCATGATCGCCACGTACGTATACGACGCCTTCGGCCAGTTCGCGGCGGAGTACAGCATGCAAGCGCCGGCGCGCGGGCTCGAATATCTGACGGCAGACCCGCTGGACAGCACGCGCCTGGGGACGGACGCAGGCGGCAACGCGCTGAAGTGCATTAAACCAGGCTCAGATTCGGGTCCGCTGCCACACCCCAGCCGGCGAATTCGCCGCGCGCAAGCTTGGGGAATGCGGCCGCCGCGATCATGGCGGCATTGTCGGTCGATAGCTCCGGAGAAGGGAAGTGAACCCGCGCCGGAAGCCTGGCTTCGCGCGCCGCATGCCGCAGCCCCGTGTTGCACGCCACGCCGCCCGAAATGATCAGCGACCGCGCCGCCATCGTTTCCGCCGCCTTCGCCGCCCTTCGCAATAGCTCTTGAATCACCGTGCCCTGGAAAGACGCGAGTAAATCGCGCGTGCCCTGCGGCGTCACCGCAAGCCACTGCTCGCGCGTGGGCCGCGCGTGCGCCTTCAGGAGTTCTTTGCGCGCCTGAATCTCCGCCGCCAAATCGTGCGCTTCGGTCCACCGCAGCACCGCCGTCTTCAACCCGCTGAAGCTGAAATCGAGCGCGTTCCCCTTCATCTTCGCGAGCGTGAACGGCACCGCGCGCGCATCGCCATAGGGCGCGAGCATGTCGATCACCGGCCCGCCCGGATATCCGAACCCCAGCAGCTTCGCGACCTTGTCGAATGCCTCACCCGCCGCGTCGTCCCGCGTCTTTCCGAGTAACCGGTACGAAAAATTCTCGCTCACGTCGAAAAGATGCGTGTGCCCGCCGCTCACAACCAGCGCCAGCGCCGGAAATTCCACGGGTGTGCCCCGCTGCTTCGCTTCCATAACCACCGAATGCACATGCCCTTCAATATGATTTACGCCAATGAGAGGACGACCGCGGACAAACGAGAGAGATTTCGCGAAAGTGAGCCCGACCAGCAGCGAGCCTGCCAGTCCCGGCCCTACCGTCGCGGCAATGGCAGATAGATCGGAATAATTGGAATGCGCTTCGTCGAGCGCGAGCCGCACCACCGGAACGATCGCGCGCAAATGTTCCCGCGACGCCAGTTCCGGCACTACGCCGCCATACGGCGCGTGCGTCTTGAGTTGTGAGGCAACTACTGAGGAGAGAATCGAGACCCCGTCCTCGACCACGCTGGCCGCGGTCTCATCGCATGAGGACTCGATCCCGAGAATGCGCGCCACACTTCATTATGCGCTCAGGCGGGTTCGGCTTCGCTTTCGTCGCTGGCGTTGAGCACTTCCTGGATGCGGCGCACCAGGTCGAGCGGCGAATACGGTTTGGCCAGAAAATGCGCCGGCGCGAGGTCCAGCGGATATCCGCTCGCCACCAGCGCCTTCAGTTTCGGACGGATTTTGCGCATTTCTTCGAGCGCTTCCAGGCCGGAAAGCCCCGGCATGGTCATATCGAGAAAAACCAGGTCGATGGCATTCATGTTTTCCTGGAAAACACGAACGGCTTCTTCGCCATCGCTTGCTTCCATGACGTTGTAACCCTTGCGCAGCAGGATTTGCACGGCCGCGCGCCGCACCGGGCCTTCGTCGTCGGCGATCAGCACGCACGCCGAGCCTTCGGTGAGCGACCGCGCACGGCCGGTCGTCTGGTCCGAGCGGCTCATCGACGGCAGCGAAATCCGAAACGTGATGGAATCCACGTCGCGCGCCATGTCGATCGATCCGCCGTGAGCGCGAACAATTTCGACATCCCGGCTCAAGCCGAAAGTGCCGGAGTCGCGGCTGAGAGTTCCGCCGGAAAGAGGCTGAAAGAGGCGCCTGGCTTCGGCCATATGCCGCACGCTCGAAACCGCGATGGTGATGGTGACGAATTTCGGCCCGTTTTTGGCCTGCACCTCGAGCAGGCATTCTTCGGGCATCGACCGGCTGGCATTGGCGGCCAGGTTCATGATGACCTGCTGGATCTGGCTGGCGTCGGCCATTACGGTCGGCAAGTGCGCGTGGCGGGTAAATTTCGCAGGATGAGTGGATGGAAGCACTTTGCGCAAAATGCGCTCGGTGCCTTTGAAAAGCTGATCGAGCGAAACCGGTTTCAGTTCCGGCTTGACGGTTTGCCCCAAATTCAGCAGGGCGCGCGTCATTTCGACCGATCGGTGCGCAGCCTGCTGCGCCTCGACGAGGCCTTCGTAGAGCGAATGGTCGGAATCGAGCGAATCGAGAGCGAGACCGACGTTCCCAAGAATTACCGTCAGCTCGTTGTTCAAATCGTGGGCGATGAAGCCGGCGAGCGCGCCGAGCATTTCCAGTTTCTGTTGCTTGCCCAGCCGCTGGTCGAAGTCGAAATCGGACTCATGTTCGTGAGTCGGGGCGTTGCGGTCCATCGCGTCTCCATGCTAACGGCGCCGAGTTGGCGGCCGGGCGGCTCGAAGCCGCAATGCGCATGAAAAGACAGACAAATAAAAAAATCGAACGATTGTCACCGGCGATCACTGGATCGTGAGGTGAACGGTGTTGGCGTCAATTCCGGCGGCGGTGACGACGATGCTCGCGTCGCCCGTACCGGCGAGCGAACGCGGCAGCAGAACGTTGATCTGGTCGAGGCCTGCGAATTGATTCTGCGGCCCGGCGTAGCCGACCGGCGCGCTGATGCCTTCGACCTTCGCGGTAACCCCCGCGGTGCCTGCGCTACGAAGGCCTGTGCCGTACAAGATCAAATAGACCTGGTCGCCGGCGGGGCCGAGATCGATGGGCTTACCGACCAGATCGCCGTTTTGGAGGGTGAAGACCGGTTCGAAGGACTGCGGCTGGCCCGGGCGAACGCGCGTAATGTAGGCGGCGGCGAGACCGGCGAGGTTCAAGGTAAAGAGCGAAGGCGCTACAGGCGCGATTTGAATTTGGGCGGTGTGCACGATATTGACGGCTAGCGTCTGGGTGGTGATCGTGACGACCGCCGTGCCGGTGGCCGTGGACGGCGGGACGAGAAAGTTGATCTGTCCGGGTGAAACGTAGAGCAACCTGGCGAGCCGGGAAGTCCCGGCCGAATCGCGAACGGCGACGGTGGTCTCGCCCAGCATGGTAGGAAGCGGCTGGCCCGAGGGCGCCGTGAAGATCCCTTGCGCGAGGCCGTTCCCAAATGCCGTTGCCCAGGAATCCGGTGCTACCGGCCCGATGGCCATAGATGCCGCGGAAACGATGGCGACGGCGGGCTGCGGCTGGGAAATGTTCAAGAAGCTCACGGCACCGAACAGCGTGAGGCTAACCAGGTCGATCCGCCCGTCCCGATTGACGTCGGCCGGATCCGCAGCAACTGCGAGATGGCCTGGAATCCCGAAGGCAGCGGGGTTCAGGGGCGCCGGCGGCTGAAACGTGCCATCCCCATTGCCGAGGAGGTAGGATGGGCCTGCGATCACATCGAGCAGGCCATCTCCGTTGAAATCTGCGACGACGGGATAGCCAAAAACCGGGTAAGTCCCGGCCTGAGAAAATGTGCCGTCACCGCGGCCTAACAGAATCAACACGCTGGAAGCCGCCCAGGCCGCCAGATCGAGTTTTCCGTCGCGGTTGAAGTCTCCAAGAGCGACGCTGTACAGATTAGGGATGGCGATTGCCGTTCCCGCAGTGAACGAGCCATCACCTTTCCCTAACAGAAAACCGATGCTCGCCGAAGGATCTCCGCCTCCTCCAAGAGTGTTCATGACAAGCAGGTCCGGCTTTCCGTCATTATTGAAATCGCCGACGAGCAACGAGCTAGCAGCAACCGGATAGGAAACGGGTGCGGAGAATGTGCCTTCGCCGTTGCCCAGCAGGATCAGAATGGCGTCCTGGGAAGAGCCAATGCCTGTCCTCGTGACCAGAGCGACATCCGGCTTGCCGTCGGCGTTGAAGTCACCGGTCACCAACGACACGACGCCCGAGGGCACCACAGTGTTTACGGGCGGTTGAAATGTTCCGTCGCCGCGGCCGAGGAAGACCGCCAAAGTTCCGGAGTCCGGCGCCAGCTGATATTCGATTACGAAGTCTGTTTTGCCGTCGTTATTGATGTCTGCAACCGCGACAGACGCGATACTGCTTCCTGGTGGGAAATCGTAACGAAATGTCGAGCTGAAACCGCCGTCGCCATCGCCGGCCATTACGGTGGCTCCTGTTGGATCGAGCGACACCAGATCGGGGAAACCATCGTGATTGAAATCGGCAGCAGCTAGCATCTGGGATCCGGCCCCGAGGCTAACTCTGGGACCGAGGTACGTGCCGTCACCGCCGTCGAACAAGATCGAGTCAGCCGACAGCACGAGCGCATTGCCGGAGCCTTCGACGATGTCCAAGCCGCCGTCGCCGTCGATATCCGCCAGGATAATTCCGCCGCCGGCGTCGGGCACCAGATAGTCCTGGCGTTTCGGAAATTTTCCCGTTCCGTCACCGAAGAAGATGGCAATGCCGCTGGTGACGATGTCCGGAATGCCATCGCCATTGAGGTCGGCGATCGCGAGAGTGAAAGCGCTGGCGATCGGGTAGGTGTCGGGGGCGGCGAAGGTCCCATCGCCATGACCCAACATAACTCCGAGAAAAAAGGTATTGACTGGATCGCCTGCCTTTGTGAAAGCCAGATCCGCTTTGCCATCGCCATTCAAATCCGCGATGGCGACCGCGGGAAGAGTGCCATTAACCTGCGAATAAATCACTCGTTCAGGCTGAAACGTGCCGTCACCCTTGCCCAGAAAGACCGATAGCTGACCGCCGCCATTGAAAAGCATTTGGCCGGCGACGACGATATCGGGAATGTGGTCGCCGTTCAAATCCGCTACAGCCAAATTGGCCGAATAGAAACCGTTTCCTCCAAGCTGATCAGTTGATGCGAGATGGAAGCTGCCATCCGGGTTGCCCAGGAGGATCTCGAGGGTGATGGCGCCGTGCAGTTGTTTGGCATCGAATGTGATGGCGAGACCGGCGATATCCAGATTGCCGTCTCCGTTGAGGTCCACCAGGACCGGCGATGTGACGAGCACCGGCAATCGGGTCTGGGAGATCAGATTCATCTCCGGATCAAATCGCGCGACCACGTTGCCGGTATTATCGCTGAACATGACGAAAAGGTAATCGCCCGAACTCAAGCGCGCGACGGCCTGCGGCTGAGAGGGCTCCCCGGCGGTGTTACCCGTGCCGGTTGGCGGGGGAAGCGGGGGCAGCGAGGGGTGACCGGGAAGGCAGGCGGTCAACTGTTTCTGGAAGTTCGGAGTGGTGCGGATCACGCGGAACGGCGAGGCCTTCATGATTTCGTAGGCGGTCGAGGAGCCGTCGTTCTGGCGTAGCAGAACCAGTTGGGTGTAGCCGCTCGGCGAATTTACCGGGACGGCGGTCTGGAAATTGACCGCGGGACAACCGGGCTGCGCGAGGGCGGCTGCGGTTGCCGCGAACACGACCCCGGAGAGCTGGAGCCACTTCATGTGGATTGGGTCCAGTCTGGCGGCCAGCAACCGTGATGCCAATTAGATTGTTATGCAGCCCAGCACTTTCCTTCGCGTGTTTAGGAAACGGGTGTGGCGGCTGTACACACAGGATGTGTCAGTTACTCATCCTTGCCCACAATGTCGCGCAAGAAGTCGAGATAGTTTTCAAATGCGCGGCGACCGGATTTCGTCAGGCGCACACGCGTGCGCGGCTTCTTTCCCACGAAGTCTTTTTCGACTTCCACATAGCCGGCCTGTTCGAGCGTGACGATGTGCGCGCCGGACAAATTTCCCCGAGTGGACTTTGGGCAACGAAGGCACACCATCCGGTCATGTCAAGCAGCAAGACGGAGCAGGCACTTGCGCCACCTCGTCACGTCCCCGGGGCGCTTAGAATGTACATGTGGCAACGTGGTTTGAGCAACTTACTGGATTCGCTGAAGCGTCTCGCGCATACGTTCATAGCAACATTTCGCATGAGGATGGAGTTCTCGTCTTTCGGCCGAACAAAAAGTCGATGGTTTGTGGCCGATTGGAAACACCTTCAGTTGAGGAGCTGAGAATACGTGCCCTGGAACAATCAGGAAGCCGGCGGGGCGTATTGAGCGTACGAGAAGTGGTGGGGGACGTTCGACAGTTACATCTTGAAGAGTCCGCAGCCGGATCCTTGTTTCAAGTAGCTTCCCAATTCAATTTGCTCGAAATGGCGTCCCCGTCTGCAACTCCGGAGATGGGCATCGGCATTTACGAGAACGATCACACACAAGGACCCGCCTGTGCGATCGCCGCGGGTGCGGGAAGCATTTACCGAAACTATTTTGCGATCGTCAACGGCCGAATCGGACAGACCGCTGAGAATCAAATTGACTGCCTGGCTGACCTTGGCGCCGCGCTTGGCAATGACGCCGGTCGCCTCTGGAAGATGAGAAACGGGTACGCTCTCGCTACCGAATCCGGATTGGCCGAGATTTCACAGCGGCTAGAGGCGTCGAGTGATGCGCAACTGGAGGAATTGAGGGGCCGTTTGCGAATCGGTATTCAATGGAACACCCAGGTGACGCTCGCGGGATGTAGCCATCTGGTCTCGCAAGCATATTGTTCGGCCCTGCCCGTTGCCTACAGCCGCCTTGCTCCATCTCTTTGGGAACGTTTCGCGCGACTCATATTGGAAGCTCTATACGAAGCAACGCTCTACGCCGGCGTTTTGAACGCTCAAGCTTCTGGCGTGGGAACCGTCTACTTGACTACAGTAGGAGGCGGTGCGTTTGGGAATCCTCTCGAGTGGATTCTCGCCGCTGTCGAGCGTGCGTTGAATCTTCACCGAAAGACCGCTCTCGACGTCGCCATAGTGAGCTTTCGAGTACCGAATCCAGCCATTGGCCGTCTCATAACCAAATTTTGATACGGTTTCGCGTCGATTTGACGCTATAACCTCGGTTACGTGAGATCCGGCTCGCGAGTTGGAGAACCAAGCGCATGAAGTGTCTTGGTTTTCCGCGGTGCCGCAGGAACTGCTCAATCGCCATCGAGGTCAAAAGGACCCATTACTCATCCTTGCCCACAATGTCGCGCAGGAAGTCGAGATAGTTTTCAAATGCGCGGCGACCGGATTTCGTCAGGCGCACACGCGTGCGCGGCTTCTTTCCTACGAAGTCCTTTTCGACTTCCAAATAGCCGGCCTGTTCGAGCGTGACGATGTGCGCGCCGAGATTGCCGTCGGTCGTGGCCACGATCGTCTTCAGCCGCATGAATTCGAGCTGTTCGCGGGGAGGCAGGGCCTTCAAGGCAGCCATGATTTTCAGACGCGCGGGCTGATGGATGATCGGGTCAGGCTGGTCCATCGTTCAAACCGTCCTCAGCCAGGAGCCTCCTAAGATCAAAGTGCCGCCGCCCACCGCGGCCATCCACAGGAGAAAATACTGCGGCAGCCAAAGGAATCCGCCGACCGTCAATGCCCCGAGCACGAAGCCAAGCACGGTGATGCGCGCGGCGCGCATCGAGACCCCGAAGAGCACGTACAGCAGCGCAACGACAAGCGGAAACAATGCGGAGCCCTGTGCCGCCGATCTAGGTGGAAGAATCGTGTAAACAGCGAAAATAAAAAGGAAAATCGCCAGGCATTCCACGCCATACTTCCAGCCGCGGGAGCTCCGGGAACGCTTATCGATCCAGATGCTGGCGAGGATACCGGCAGGGACGAGCGCCAGCCAGACCTGCCAGGCTGCGGGGAGGAGGTAAGAAACCGTGAAGCCGACGATCCAGATCGCGCCCCACAGGAAGAGATAGGGCGAGAATTTCTGGTACCGGTAAGCGGTGGCGCTGCGCTGGCCGGCATTTGCGACATGCTCCAGGGCGTCGGCTGCTTCTTTTTGGGGGACGGTCATGGGGGCCTCCTTAACAGGTCTTTACCAGAGTACTCTGTAACGCAGAGCAATGTCGTGCTTTTCCGGCCCCGCGGCGTACGGGCGGCTACACACACAGGATGGGTCAATAAAGGCGAGGTATTACGCCGCTTTGCGATCTACCGGTCCAGATCCCGCCGGGCACATGCAGCCAACATCGCCGACAGGGCAGGCATAATGGAGTGATGGAAAAAATGTTGCTCCTTGCGGGAGTCATGCTGCTGGCCGCAGTTCTTTTGCCGGGAGCGGAGACGGTGCGCACGCCGGGGGTGGCGGAGCTGAAGCGCATGATCGCGCGATTTGCGCCGACGGAAATTAAAGTGGACACGTCGGAGCTTTCGGCGGGCGACCGAAAGGCGCTCGAAAAACTGATCGAGGCCGGGCGAGTCATCAACGACATTTTTCTCACGCAGCTCTGGAGCGGCAGCCACGACCTGCTGAAGCAACTCGAAGCGGACAAAACGCCGCTCGGTCAGGAGCGGCTGCACTATTTTTGGATCAACAAAGGGCCCTGGTCGGATCTGGATGGGCATACGGCGTTTTTGCCCGGAGTGCCCGCCAAGAAACCAGCGGGCGCCAATTTTTATCCGCCTGACATGACGCGCGAGGAATGCGAAGCGTGGATAAAGAAACTGCCGGAGGCAGAGCGTCGGGAGGCGGAGGGATTTTTCACGGTGATCTTGCGGGATGGCTCGAAGCATCTCAAGATCGAGCCTTACAGCCAGGCTTATGCGGGGGATTTAGCCAAAGCGGCGCGGCTGCTGCGCGAGGCGGCGGGCTCGTCGGATGACGAGAGCCTAAAAAAATTCCTGACGCTTCGCGCGCTGGCGTTTCATTCGAACGATTATTATGCGAGCGACGTGGCCTGGATGGATCTGGATGCGCCGCTCGATATCACGATCGGCCCGTACGAAACCTATAACGATGAGATCTTCGGCTACAAGGCGGCGTTTGAAGCGTATATCAATCTGCGCGATGAAAAGGAGACTGCCAAGCTTAAGTTTTTTGCCGGTCACATGCAGGAGATCGAAAACAACCTTCCGATCGATGCGCAATACCGGAACCCGAAGATCGGGGCGGCGTCGCCAATTCGCGTGGTGAACGAAATTTTTTCAGCGGGCGACGGCAATCACGGAGTGCAGACCGCGGCTTACAACCTGCCGAACGATGAACGCGTGGTGGAGCAGAAAGGCTCGAAGCGCGTGATGCTGAAGAACATCCAGGAGGCGAAGTTCAAGAGCACGCTCGTCCCGATTTCCAAGCACATGCTGCCGGCGGGGGCGCAGGCGGACCTCAGCTTCGATTCGTTTTTTACGCATATTCTGGCGCACGAGATGACGCACGGAATCGGGCCGCACCGGATCCGCGTGGCGGGGCGCGACACGACGCCGCGGCAGGAATTGAAAGAGCTTTACAGCGCGATCGAAGAAGCCAAAGCCGACGTGACGGGCCTTTACATGCTGCAATATCTTTTCGACCACGGGATGTTACCCGGAGGCGAGCAGGACGAGCGGCGGCTCTATACGACATTTCTGGCGTCGTCCTTTCGCACGCTGCGATTCGGTTTAAAAGAAGCGCACGGGAAGGGAATGGCGGTGCAGTTCAATTATCTGGCGGATAAAGGCGCGTTTTTAGCGAACCGGGACGGAACTTACCAGGTGGATTTCGCGAAGATGAAGACCGCGGTGCGGGATCTGGATCACGAACTGCTGACGCTCGAAGCAACAGGGGATTATACGGGCGCCAAGAAGATGCTGGACGAACTGGGAGTGCTCAGGCCACAGCTTACCGCCGCACTGGGCAGGCTGAAGGACATCCCTACCGACATCGAACCGATTTTTGTCACGGCGGACGCCATCGCGCCTCCCGCCGCCAGGCATTAACGGCCGCTAGCCGCTGCTGCCGCTCTTGTTGCCGGGTCGAATTGAATGAGTTTCGCTTCGAGATCCGCCAGCGCTTTGCGCAGAATAACCTGATACCGGGGGTTGGTGCTTGTTTCGAGCTCTCGTTTGACACGCGTGCGCGATAGTTCCAGGTTTTCCCTGGCGCGCAACATTTCCACCTGTTTGGGGCTCAGTTCGGGGTGCTTAGAGTTATTCTTTGCGGCGGCGGACTCGATCTGGGCTTCGACCGATTTACTTTCCCAGCCTCTCGCCATACATCCATTGTAGGGCAGATGGGGAGAAATGCCAAAAGATAGTGATTCGCGGAGACTTCTGATGGAGTTGGTTGAGCCAGTCCCGCGCGATGGCGGCCCCGAAAAGCCAATGCACTACGAAAATCCGATTGCACGGGACTATTTATCGGACCATAGTGCCAGCTCGTTTCCGTTAGGGTCAGTGAAGTGGAAACGGCGGCCGCCGGGAAACGAGAAGATAGGCTTGACGATCTTGCCACCGGCGGAGCGCACTTTCTGCTCGCTTGCCTCCAGGTTGTCGCTGTAGAGTACGGCGAGCGGGGCGCGCGTGTGATTGGGGTCAGTGGAGATTCCACCGGCTTCGCGTTCGGCTCCGAGGTAGGCGAATCCGGCATAGCCGGGGCCGTTAGGGCAGCTCGACTTCGACCCAGTCTCCGTCTTCGAGCTGGTAGGCGTCGCGCAGGCGCACGTCGCAGGCAATCTCGATGATATTTCTCGGATGGTGTCGGGCGCCGTTTTCGTTCGGATCGGTGCGCAAGAGAAACGCCTGGCGATTGAAGATGCGACAAGGAACGATGCTGACCGACACGGTGCCGCCGTATTCATGAGCCTCGAGCCGGATTACATTCGAGGGAAGCGAATATTCCGACGGCAGCGCGAGATTGAGCGTGCCGGGATAGAGTTGGACGCCGGTTTTCTGCTTGTAGAAACTGTTCAGGCGCTCGATCCATTGGCCGAAATTGCCGAGACCGCTGACGACCTGACCTCGCAGGCGGCGCATATTTGCTAAGGAATACCAAAAAGGGCGGGGTTGCGGGAAGGTGGGTGAACCGTTTTGTGCGGGTGCAGCGCCGATGGGCCGCTCCGGTTATATACTGGTCAACTAAACTCAGCCGGGGTGCGGAGGGGCGCCGATGGCGGACGAACAGAAATCTCTCGGGCGGCGGGGGTTTTTACAGCGAGCCGCGGTAGCGGTCGTTCCAACTTCTATGCAAGGGCAAGAACACGAACATGGTCACCAACACCAGGCGGTGCCGTCGGATGCGGCGCTGAGGACGAAGGCGCTCGAATCACTGCTGGTGGAAAAAGGGCTGGTGGATCCGGCGGCGCTGGATGCGCTGGTGGATGCGTACGAGCACAAGATCGGTCCGCGCAACGGGGCGCGTGTGGTGGCGCGGGCGTGGAGCGATCCGGCGTACAGGAAGCGGCTGCTGGAAGACGGCGGCGAGGCGATTGCGGAATTCGGGTTTACGCGAGCGCAGGGCGAACACATCGTAGTGCTGGAAAACAGTGCGAAAGTGCACAACATGGTGGTGTGCACGCTGTGCTCGTGCTATCCGTGGCCGGTGCTGGGGCTGCCGCCGGTGTGGTACAAGTCGGCGGCGTATCGTTCGCGTGCGGTGATCGATCCGCGGGGCGTGCTGCGGGAATTCGGGCTGGAGCTGGCGGAAGACGTCGAGGTGCGGGTTTGGGACAGCACTGCGGAGGTCCGGTATCTGGTGCTGCCGGAGAGGCCGGCGGGAACGGAGAAGATGACGGAAGAGGAACTGGCAGCGCTGGTCACGCGGGACGCGATGATCGGAACGGCCAAGGTTGCGGCGCCCAAGGGAGCGAAGGCGTGAACGGAATCCACGATATGGGCGGGATGCACGGCATGGGGCCAATCCGGCGTGAAGAAAACGAGCCGGTGTTTCATCAAACATGGGAAGGGCGCGTGTACGCGATGACGCGGGCGCTGGGCGCGTGGGGCAAGTGGAACATCGATGCGAGTCGGCACGCGATCGAGCGGATTCCGCCGGCGGATTATTTGCGGATGAGCTATTACGAGCGGTGGCTCGAGCGGAATATCACGCTGCTCGAAGAGCGCGGCATGGTGACGCACGAGGAGATCGGGAACGGGAAAGCGGCAGCGGGATCCGAGAAGCTCGATCCACCGTTGAGGGCCGCTGCTGTGGCGGCGATGGCGCCTAATCGTGACGGTTACACGAGGCCGCAGTCGAAAACGCCGGCGCGATTCAAGGTTGGGGAGCGGGTGCGGGCGCGGAAGATGAATCCGGCGGGCCATACGCGGCTGCCGCGCTACGCAAGGGGAAGAGAAGGCGTGATCGCACGGCACTACGGGATCTTCGTTTTTCCGGATACGAACGCGCATTTTCAGGGCGAGCAGCCGCAGCATTTGTACTCGGTGCGTTTTGCGATGCGCGAGTTGTGGGGAGACAGCGCTTCGGCACGGGATTCGGTTTATATCGATATGTGGGACAGCTACCTTGAGCGCGCCTGATTTAACGAGCGATCTGGAGCGGGCGGATGCGATCCCGTCATTGCCGCGGGATGAGGGCGGACCGGTGTTTGCCGAGCCGTGGCAGGCGCAGGCGTTCGCGCTGGCGGTGCGGCTTTCATCGCAAGGCCACTTTACTTGGAAAGAATGGGCGTCGGCGCTGGCGGAGGAACTGAAAGCCGCGGCAGACCGCGGCGAGCCGGATGACGGCACGCATTATTACGAACACTGGCTGGCGGCGCTGGAGCGGCTGGTGGCGGCCAAAGGCTTGACGAACTGGGCGGCGCTGGCGGAGCGGAAAGAAGCGTGGGCGGATGCATACCGGCACACGCCGCACGGGAAGCCGGTAGTGTTGCGCAAGGATGTTTTGGCGGAAGGCGCAAAGTAAATCCCAGTTGCTGGAATTGATTACGGAGGGGATATGCAGAAAATTCAGGCGTTGACGCACGCAGGAGTGCGGACGTGGGCGATCGCCGGGCGGTTGCCGGCTCTGGCGGTGGTGTTATGTGGAATCGTTGTTGTTTACCTCGTCGGTCTTTCGAGTTTGCCGCAGGCGCATAACGCGACGCACGACACGCGGCACGCCAGCGGATTTCCCTGCCATTGATTCGCTGTGGTTGTCTTTCGCAAATTGATCCTGATCGCCCTGGCGTCGGGTGTGCTGTCGGGTCTCGTCTGGTTCGGGTTGCAGTACGTCACGGTAATTCCGCTGATCGAGGCTGCCGAACGATATGAGGCGGCGCGGGGCGATGCTCATCAGCATGCCGAGGCGGCAGAGACTGGCAGAGGCTGGAAGCGAAATTCTCTCACTGGCGTGGCCACGGTACTGATCAGTATCGGCTTTGCGTCGGTGCTGGTCGGGCTGGCATTCCTAGGAGAGTGGCGTCTGGATACCAGGCGCGGGGCATTATTGGGATTGGCTGCGTTCGCGTGCGTGGGACTGGCCCCGGCGCTGGGTTTGCCTCCGGAGCCGCCGGGTGTCGCCGCGGCAGAACTGGGCGCTCGTCAAATCTGGTGGGTGGCAGCGGTGCTTGCGACGGCGGCCGGTTTGTATCTGATTTGCGGGCGATCGCGATCCTGGCTGCTGCGACTGGGAGGAGTTGTATGTCTGGTGGTGCCGCACGCCGTGGGCGCGCCGGTAGCAACGGGAGAGACGATCGTCCCGGCCTCACTGGTGCATGAGTTTGTCGCTGCCTCGCTCGCTACGAGCGGACTCCACTGGTTGATGCTCGGAGCGGTGGCAGGGTTTCTCTACAATCGCTGTCAGACGGCAGGCGGCGAGCCGCAGAGCCGCTAAGATTCTATCGCGTCTATTTCAGAAGGCCCCTTCTGCGGCCGATGAAAATGACGGAAAATGGCATCCATGCGAATCTCAGGATTGTGCGCAGTTCTTTTGGTCGCGGGCACGGTTTCAGCCGCCACGCTCAACGGTGTTTGGGAATTTACGTTTACGCGTTTCGGAGAGCCGTTTTACCGGCGCGCGACACTCGAGACTTCGGGCGATAAGTTGACCGGGAAGTCCGGCGAGGTGACGATCGAAGGGACGGCGAACGGCGATAGCGTGGCGTTTGCGGCCAAATTCAAAGACGGGAAGCCGTTCGGGGAATTCAAAGGGACGCTGCTGGAAGGTGTGCTGGTGGGGACGGCAACGCTATTCGGCGACCAGCCAGCAACGTGGACGGCGCAGCGTCCGGCGGAGCGGCCTGTGGGAGCACGGAAGGAACACCGCTTTTTCGCGCGCACGTTTCATCGCGAATTTTCGGGCGCCACGCCGCCCGTGATGCACATCTTTCCCGGGGACAGCGTGACCACCGCGACGGTGGATGCGGGCGGCCGGGATGCGAGCGAAAAGCCGCGCTCGCTTGGAGGCAACCCGCTTACCGGGCCGTTTTACATCGAGAACGCGTGGCCGGGAGACACGCTGGTGGTGCATTTCAAGCGCATCCGGCTGAACCGGGATTCCGCGGGATCGGGCGATGGAATTGTGGCGAGCGCTTTCGACCCGTACTACTTCAAAGATCTGAAGCCGGTGGAGAAGTTCGACAGCACCTGGCGGCTGGATCGCGAAAAAGGCATTGCGGTGCTGAAGAATCCGACAGAAAAGCTGAAGAATTTCTCGATCAAACTGGCGCCAATGTTGGGATGCGTGGGGGTAGCGCCGCCTGGGCGGAACGCATTTCAATCCGGGCACCTTGGCAGCTACGGCGGGAACATGGACTACAACCAGATTCGCGAGGGCGTGACGTTGTACCTGCCGGTGTATCATCCGGGCGCGCTGCTGTACGTCGGTGACGGGCACGCGGCGGAAGGCGATGGCGAACTGACGGGCGATGCGCTCGAGACCTCGATGGACGTAGAGTTCTCGGTGGACGTGGTCGAGGGGGAATCAATCGACAACCCGCGCGCGGAGAACAACGAGTACGTGATGGCGATGGGGGTGGGCAACTCGCTTCCGGACGCGCTGCAAGGCGCGACGACGAACCTGGCGCAGTGGCTGGAGCACGATTACAAGCTGAATGCCGCCGAGGTAGCGATGGTGCTCGGCACTTCGATGCGGTACGACATCGCCGAAATTGTGGACCCGCAGGTGAATGTGGCAGCCAAGGTATCCAAGAGTGTACTGGCCCAACTGCGCCAGTAGCGGGAGTCCGTGGCCGGCGACGATACCGCCGGTGTCGGGCCGGCCGGTGCGCATCGAATTTCGCACCACGGTTCCGGACGGCGCGGGCGGTGAGGCGCACGCCGCGACTTTCATGCGGCAGCGGCGGATGGTGATCGAGGCGGCACTGATGGCCGATCCGAACGAGTTCGCGCGGATATTTGTGCACGAACTGTTTCACTTTGCGTGGCTGCGATTGGGCAACGCGCGGCGCCGGTCGTACGAGCGATTAGTGGCGGGAGAGATCCGGCGCGGCGCCAAGGGTGAACTGGGGTGGTCGGCGGAGCGGCGCAAGAAGAAGCTGGCCTCGCGTGACCGGGTGCAGCGGACGCGCAAATGGCGGGAATACTGTTGCGAGAGCTTTTGCGATACGGCGGCGTGGCTTTATGCAGGCATTCCGCCGCACGAAGAATTTACGCTGGCGCGGCCGGCGCGGGACGCGCGGCGGAAGTGGTTCACAAACGCCGGGGTGGACGGTGGGGTTGCGATTTAGCGACGCCGCTGGACATGCAAGCGCTACCAGTTCGCGCGAATCTGCGTCTAAAGCTATAATTGAATTGAGTCCTCTTTAAGGAGTAGGTGTGGCTGTACGTCACTGGAGCCTGGCTGTCGTCGCAGCGGTCGTGCTGATGAGCGGTTGTTCCTCGTCGAAAACTGTCCGCGCGGCGTCGGTGCGGCCGAATCAGGAGCGCAGCCCCGCGCCCGAGTTCGCGTTGAAGGACGTTAACGGGCATGTGGTTCGCCTGGCCGATTATCGCGGCAAGGTGGTGCTGCTGGATTTCTGGGCGACCTGGTGCGGTCCGTGTAAGATCGAGATACCGTGGTTTAAAGAATTCGAGCGCCAGAATAAGGACAAGGGATTTGCGGTAATCGGTGTGGCCATGGACGAGGAAGGCTGGGACGTGGTGAAGCCGTTTGCCTCCTACATCGGCATTAATTACCGGCTGGTGCTTGGCGACGAAAAGCTGGCCGAGCAGTACGGCAAAGCCGTTCCTGAACTGCACGGCGATGTGGAAGCTCTGCCCACGACATTTCTGATTGATCGAGAAGGGAAAATCGCTTCGGTCCACATTGGACTCGCGAGCAAACGAGATTTCGAGGATGGGATTGAAACACTTCTGCAAGCTTCCGGCCCTTCTGTTCCTGCCGTGCTTGTTCGCTCAAAGTAACCCGATTCTAACCGTTCAGCCGCCGCAAAAAGTGGTGGGAAAGAGGAACTCCGAGGTGGCGGCGAAGATTGCGGTCGCGCTCGGCGCGGGCTATCACGTCAACAGCAACCAGCCGCACGAATCTTACCTGATTCCCTTGCGCCTTACCTGGACACCGGCGCCGCTTACCGTGGAAAGCGTGAACTACCCCAAAGCGCACGACGAGAAGTATCAGTTTTCCGAGCAGCCGCTCTCGGTATTCACCGGAAATTTCGAAATCACCACAAAATTCAAGGTGCCGGCGAACGCGACCGGCGGCTTTAACATTCTGCTCGGCAAACTCCACTACCAGGCGTGCAACAACACGATGTGCTTTCCACCGAAAACGGTGGAAGTGAAGCTGCCGGTCGAGATTCAATAGCGGCGCAGTGCGCGGTCGCCGTTAGCGGGCTGCGACTACCTGTAGCGGCTGATCGAGCTTGAACGTCAGAATCGTTTCCGCGGGCACTTTGATCGAGCCGCCTTTGGTCACAACTTGAGTGATGGCGCCGGCGCCGGCGCCTGAGGCAGCGCCGATGGCGGCGCCTTTTCCGTGGCCGGCGATCGCGCCGATGATGGCCCCGATAGCAGCGCCACCGCCGGTGTATTCCGCGGTTCGCTTGTTGCCGCCGAATCCGGTCTTGCCCTTCCTGACGAGGTTCTCGGTACTGAGGCGATATTGGCGGCCGCCGATCGCAACTGACGCGAGATCCAGAACGAGATCCGATGTGCCGCGGAAGCGCCCGCCTTTCGAAGCCGAGCGAATCACGATTATCGCGTTGGCTCCGCTGGGAATCACCACATCGCCGTTGGCATCGAGCACGTCTTTGGTGACTTCAGCGGGATAGGTCTGGCCCTCGGCAGCTTTGTCGGAATCGATGGTTTCTTCGGTGCGCACGGAGAGGTCGGTTCCTGCCTGAAGGCTGTACGTTTTTGTTTTGATGGCGGACTCATCGGGGTGGCGATGGCGCTCATGGCTGAGCTCGCGTGCGGATGAGGGCTTGGCGGCAGCGGTTTCAGAGGCCGGCGCGGATGTTTCGTCATACTCGATGGACTTCACGTCCTTCATCGCGATGGTGCGGGTAGTTTTGTCGTCTCCCTGAACCGTGACCTCGGCTGGGGATGAACCGGTGACGGTTCCTGCGTACGTACTGCCATCGCGCAGGTAGACGGTAGCGTGCGGGCCCACCGCCATATTGCTTTTCGAGCAGGAAACCAGCAGCACGGAAAAAATGATGGTGACTGCGAAGATAAATCCCCGCATGAAATGTTCCTCCTTATCGAAGTTTGGTTTATTATCTTACTTTTTCGGCCAGCACCGGTTTGCGGGCGAGGAACTGCTTGATGGAACGCGTGGCCTGGCGGATGCGGTGCTCATTTTCCACGAGTGCGAAGCGCACGAAACCCTCGCCCAAAGGGCCGAAACCGATACCGGGTGACACGGCCACCAGCGCTTCTTTCATGAGCAGCTTGGCGAATTCGAGCGAGCCCTCGTCGCGGTAGGCTTCGGGGAGCGGCGCCCAGACGAACATGGATCCGCGCGGCGACTCGACTGTCCAACCGGCGCGGCGGAGGCCTTCGACCAGGACATCGCGCCGCTGCTGGTAGAGCGCGCAAATTTTTCCGGTATCTTCTTCGCATTCGCGGAGAGCAATGATGGAAGCGATCTGGATCGGCTGGAAGACTCCGTAATCCAGGTAGCTTTTGATGCGCGCGAGGGCCGCAATCATCTTGGGATTGCCGAGACAAAAGCCGACGCGCCAGCCCGCCATGTTGTAGCTCTTCGACATCGAGAAGATTTCGACGGCGACATCCTTTGCGCCTTCGACCTGAAGAATACTGGGCGGTTTGTAACCGTCAAAACCGAGATCCGCATAAGCGAAGTCGTGCACGATGTAAGAGCCGTGGT